>CAWIPU010000006.1:0-672364 GCA_963838115.1 uncultured Chloroflexia bacterium | reverse complement strand
GCGATGACCAGCCCGATCGTGCGCGTCTGCCGACTGCGCATGCTCGAGGCGACGCCATTCACGATGTAGCCCAGCTCAGCGGCGCTTCGTAGCACCCGCGCTCTTGTCGTAGACGAACTGGCACCCACATCTCCCCGCAGGACGCGTGAGACAGTGGCGGTCGACACGCCCGCAGTACGGGCGACGTCGGCCATGGTGGGTGTGCGCGTCCTTGCCAAGGACTCTACAGGACGATTGAAATCGATTTCTGTAATCGATTAACGATAGTATGCTGGGGACGCGTTCCGGTCAACCCGAAGAGAAGCGAGGCAGGCGCAAGCAGGAGGCAAGATCATGGACCGACCGATGATCCCGTCGAGGAATATGCTGAGCGGCGAGCCCGGGCGGCCAAGCTCATCGCCGACGCCGGCTATGACGTGCTGGTAGGCAACGGCACCGAAGCAGATGCTTCGGTGGTGCGGTACTTCTCTGCCTACTGGCCGCTCTTCGAGATGGGCGGCGTGGCCATCGCACCGACAGGCCAGAGCGCGCTGATGGCGGGCATGGAGTCGGGTGAGTTCGCCAAGGCCCGCAGCGTCATCGACAACATCCACCTGATGAAGGAGTACCGGGAGACGGCCGACCCGGTCTACCCGGGCATCGCCGGCGACAGCTACGCAGACGTCTTCGAGTCGATCGGTGACCGACGTCAAGCGCATCGGTGTCGCCGGCTATCTGTGCACCAACATGGCCATGTACGAGGGGTTGCGGGAGTCGTTTCCCGATGCCGAGATCGTCAATGCCGACGACCTGACCGCCACCCTGCGGGCACACAAGTCCGCCGCCGAGCTGGCCTGCCTGCGCGAAGGCTTCCGCCTGGGCGAGCTGGCGCTTGAGGCCATGCTGGACGCGGTGAAGCCGGGCATGACCGAACTGGAGCTGGCCGGCATCGCGGTCGCTACGCTCTACGCCAACGGCGCCGAGGGCGAAGCACATACGACCTACTCCTTCGGCGGCAAGAAGACCTCGAACGGGATCTCGCGCGGTACGCACCGACAGTTCGAGAAGAGAGACATCGTCCAGATCAACGTGGGTGGGCGAGTGGACGGCTACTCACCGTCGGTCGGACGCCCCATCTGCCTGGGCAAGATGACCGACCGCCAGCGCAAGCTCATCGAGTTCGGCCGCGACATGCACTACCGGACGTTCGACTGGGTGCAGGCCGGGGTGGTGGCCAAGGAGGTCGCCCATCAAGTACGAGGCGTTCGTGAAGGAGGCGGGCATGGATCGCCACTACCTCTACGGTCCCTGCACCGGACTCGGGCTGATGGAAGTGGAGAAGCCCTGGATGGAGTCCATCAGTGAGTACACCATCGAGCCGGGCATGACCTTCCAAGCGGACACGTTCTTCTACGATGACGACTTCGGCTGCCGCTGGGAGAACGGCATGCTGGTGGCGGAGTCGGGCCCCGCGGAGTGGCTCAGCAATGCCACCCACATGGAGCTTATCGAGCTCGACCGATAGGTCGCACGGCAAAGACTTGACGATGGAGGGGAGACCAAGATGCGTTATGAGTTGATGCTGCCGCACCACATCAAGACCGCCATCGATGAGGATTGGCCGGTGGTGCTGCCACTCGGACCGCTGGAGTACCACGGCCAGCACATGTCGGTGGGCATGGACACGCTGGTGGTCGTGAAGACCGTCGAGCGGCTGGAGCAGGAGATGGAGATGGTGGTCCTGCCCACGTTCTGGTGGGGCCCGGCCAGCTACGCGGTGGAGCCGCCGGAGCTCAAAGGCAGCGTGCAGGTGGAGGCCGAGCACCTCATCCCTGTGGCCAAGGACATCTTCCGCAGCCTGCTGCGGATCGGGTTCCGCAACATCCACTTCTTCATCCACCACCAGTCGGAGAACTTCTTGCAGGGCATGCCCACCGACCTGGCCTTCCGCACCGGTGCCCGCCTGGCCCTCTTCGAGTTCCTTGAGAAGGAGCGCGGGGAAGGCTGGTGGGGCAGCAACCAGATGTCGACGTACTACGCCGACCACGAGCGGGGCGCCAACCCCTTCAATTGGATCAGCGGTCACCCGCTCATGGACGCTGAGATCATCAGCAAGTACCCGTTCGACCACGCAGCTATCGGGGAGACCTCGATCATGATGGAGCTCTGTCCCGAGAGTGTGGACATGAGCTACCTCTCGACCGAAAAGTGGTACCTGGAGAGCGCCAGGGATGCCAACCGGGAGCTGGGGGCGAAGGGTGCTGCGATGGTGCTTGAGCGAATGCGTAGGATCCTTACCGAGTCAAGGCTGGCGAAGGGGTGAGCCAACACGGATCGGGGACGTGGTACTTCCCTGACGGAGACATCCCGCCTCCGGGTGACACGGAGCCGCACGGGCATGAGTCGCTCATCATGCTCAATCCGGGTACCGAAGATGCGGAGGTCGTGATCACGGTCTACTTCGAAGACCGTGAGCCTGCGGTGCTAACGCCGCAGGAGGTGGGCGCCGAACGGGTGCGCTGCATCCGCATCAGCGACCCCATCGATGGCTACCAGATCCCGCTGGGTCAGTACGCGCTGAAACTGGACAGCACTGCACCGATCATCTGCCAGATCGGCCGCATGGATGTGCAGCAGCCCAACCTCGCCTACTACACCGTGATGGGTCACCCGGCCGACTGAACCGATCCGCAGGCCTATCCGGCGTCGAGTGCTTCGAGGATGGGCAGCAGCGACTCCAGGCCGGCCGGAGTGGCGGGATCGATGACGAGTTGCACATGGCCGATGCCTTCGGCCGCGAAGCCCCGCAGCGCGGCGGCGACCTCCTCGGGAGCGCCCTCGATAGCAGGGCTTTCGGCGCTACGCCGACCGGTGGCGCCGGGACGTCGCACGAATGCCGCGACGGTACGTTCGACCTGCGCCGGATCGCGACCGACGTCAAGGCAAGCAGCATCGACTTGGGCGCGCTGCTCGGCCAAGCCATCGGGGGCGTTGCCGTAGTCCTCGAACCAGGCGTTCCATGCCTGCGCGTGGGGCATGGTGATGCGCAGCATGCGCGGACCGCTGGAGCCGATCAGCAGCGGCGGACCATCCGCTCGTGGCCCGCGTGGCAGGAGCTGGCAGTCACGAAGCTGGTAGAAGCGGCCATCGAAATCGATATAGCCCTCTCGCAGCAGCGTGCGGATGATGGTGAACGCCTCCTCGAAGCGCGAGATGCGCTGGTCGTACGGGAATCCGAAGGCGGTGTATTCGGTCTCATTCCAGCCAGCACCCAGGCCGAGGATCAGCCGGCCACCACTGATCTCATCGACGGTCGTGGCCATCTTCGCCAGCACAGCGGGTGCATGGAACGATGTCGACGCCACCAGTGGCCCGATCTCCACGCGCGAGGTCACCGCCGCGATGGCCGCCAGCTGCGTCCACGCCTCCCAAGGGCCGCGCGCTCCCGCGTCATCGCGATAGAGGTAGTGGTCGCCGACCCAGACCGAATCGAGGCCGATGTCCTCGGCGATGCGGGCCATGGTCGCGAGGTCGCTCCAGCGCGGCTCGTACTCGACTTCCGGCAGCTGTACTCCCACCTTGAGCGGCCTGACCATGGCTTCCCCTTGCCGATGTCCTGTCACATCCCTGTCGTGTCCGTCAGCATAGAGTCGCAGCATGGACTTTGACCGAATGACCGACGTCCGCGCGAGCCACAGCGGTACCGGGACACGTGGACCTCAGCCGACCGAGTCGGTGTGGGACTACCCGCGGCCTCCTCGCGTCGAAGCCTCCGACCGCCATGTCCGCGTCGTGGTCGATGGCGTCGCGGTGGCCGACACCCGACGCGCCGTGCGCGTCCTGGAGACCTCACACCCACCGGGTTGGTACATCCGAGCCGAAGACGTACGCATGGACCTGCTGCGACTGACCGACCGACATACCGTCTGCGAGTACAAGGGGACCGCGAGCTACTACACCATCGGCGTCGGTGGCCGTGTCCGGGTCGATGCTGCCTGGACCTACCCGCAACCTCTGCCGGGCTACGAAGCCATCGCCGCTCACATCGCCTTCTACCCTGGGCGTGTCGATGAGGCCTGGGTGGATGACGAACGGGTCATGCCGCAGGCGGGCGACTTCTACGGCGGCTGGATCACCGCCGAGGTGGTCGGCCCCTTCAAGGGTGGCCCGGGCACGCGCGGTTGGTAGCGTTCGCGGGACCGCCATCTACGTGCACGGGACGGCCGACTGGCATCTATGTGAGGGCATGCCGCGGCGGCGTCCGCACCGGACCGCTCCCTGCTGGACCGCGTCTGGTCCTGCGGTACGGGCCCCCGCGGTACCAAGAGGTAGTGGCCCAGACCTACGGGTAGGTGCAGATTCCCCTCAGATATCCCATAGCGATGCCGTCCCACTGCACGGCCCATTTCGTGAGGAACCCCTCTCCCTCACGAACGGGGGTGGAACAGGCGACGCGGACTCTATGCCCGGTGGCAAGGTCGGCCCCCTCCTCCCGACCTCGCCACCGGGTTTCTTCATGCGCTCAGGGGCACACGCGGCAGGGTGCCCGCTCAGTAGAGGCGCGGGAAGAAGCGCTGCGTCCGCTGCGTGTACTCGGCGTATCGGCCATAGCGCGCCAGCAGCCAGGCCTCCTCGCGACGCGACTTGAGGTCGAAGAACAGGGCCAGGACCGCGGCCATAAGCAGCGTCAGCAGACTCGCGTTCATGAGACCCCAGGCGACCGCCATGGCGATGAGGCCACCGTAGATGGGATGCCGAACGAACCGGTAGATGCCGGTCTCGACGAGTTCGGCGCCATCGCGCGGGTGCGGCACCGCCGTCAGGTTACGGCCTAGGTCGCGCAAGCCGAGCACGACCAGGACCGCTCCGCCGATGCCCATGCCCAAGCCGGTCACGACGAGCGCCCAAACCACGAGACCCTCGGGTTCACCGCCACTCCTGGCGCCGGCGATCCCGACCAGGCCGAGCAGCACGAACTGCAGCAGGACCCAGCCCTCTCCACGCGGACCGAGACTGGGCAGGCGGGTCACCGAAGGTGGATCAGGCGTCGAGCACCTCAGGCACGCCGATGATGTTGTAGCCGCCATCGACGTAGTGGATCTCACCGGTGGTGCCGCGACTCAGATCGCTGCAGAGGTACACCGCGGCATTGCCCAGGTCGTCGATCGACAGGGGGCGGCGCAACGGTGAGATCTCCTCGAACAGCCGGTGCATCTTCTTGAAGCCGGAGACACCGGACGCCGCCAGCGTGCGCACGGGCCCGGCGCTGATGGCATTGACGCGGATGCCCTCCTTGCCGAGGTCCACAGCCAGGTAACGGACACACGCCTCCAGCGAGGCCTTGGCCACGCCCATCACGTTGTAGTTGACGACGGCCTTCTCGGCACCGTAGTAGGAGAGCGTCAGGATGGCGCCGCCATCTTGCATCATCGGACGAGCCTCACGCGCGAGCGCCACCAGTGAATAGGCGGAGACGTCATGCGCCAGCGCGAACCCCTCCCGCGAGGTGCGGATGAACTCGCCACCCAACTCATCCTTGTTGGCGAAGGCGACGGCGTGCACGAGGATGTCCAGCTGCCCGAACTGCTCCTTCCACTTGGCGAAGACGCGCTCGATGTCCTGGTCTTTCTGGACATCGCAGGGCTCGACGAAGGTGGCGCCGAGTCGTGCCGCCAGCGGCTTGACCCGCTTCTCCATCAGCATCTCCACCGACGAGAAGCCCACCTCGGCACCTTCGCGATGGAGCGCCTGGGCGATGCCCCAGGCGATGGAGTGGTCGTTGGCCAGTCCGAAGATCAGGGCACGCTTGCCCTCAAGCAGTCCCATATGCGTTCGTACCTCCTTGTGGCCAGCCCCGAAGCACCCCGGCCGACTTTACTGTGGCTGGACGTAAGGATGCACCCGATGGGCACGGCGCGGGTGCGGGGGAGTCGATCGACCATGTGGGCCATTCCCCCGTGACCAACGGGTGGTATGGACAGCCCCCTGCGGCCCCGCACCATGCGGACACGTTCGGGGGGTTACTGATCGGCGATGCTCGGAAGCCGTGATGTGACCCCTCGTTCGCATTTGGGGGTCGTCCTACCCCAGGATCGCCGTGAGGTCGGTGCCATGGGTCAACCCGAATCCGGAGGCGATCGATGGAGGCGCGGTACCCTAGTGGCCTGATACCTCTAACTGGAGGCTCCGTGCCCCTCGGACGGATGGCCGCTCGTTCCCTCTTCATCATCGTCTCGGTCGCGGTGCTGGGTGCCCTGCTGCCGGGCGCCGCTGTGGCCGCCACTGACAGCGATGTCACACCCGAGGGCAAGACGCGCCAGTACATCGTCACGCTCGCCGTGGCAGATACGGGCGAGGTCATCCGGCCTAGCAGCCAGAGCGCGCGGCAACGGATGGGTCGTCGCAGCGCTCGGGCGGAGAACGCGACTGATCGCATCGAGCAGGACCACGGCGTCAAGGCTCGCCTGCGTTTCGATAGCACCGTCACCGGCTTCTCAGCGAGGATGACGCCCGCACAGGTGGCCGACGTGGCCGCCGACCCCAAGGTCCTCAACGTTCGCCCGGCGCGCAAGATCCGTCTGGCAGATGAGATCGTGCCGGCCGGCATCAGGCGGGTCAAGGCGTGGACGGACGGCACCACACCGGGGCCGGATATCGACGTCGACGTCGCGGTCATCGACACCGGCATCGGCCCTATCGGCAGCAACGGCACCCCGGCTGCCATGGATCCCGTGGCGCCGCAGGGCAAGCCGGAACTCAACATCAAGGGTGGCTACAACTGCACCGACCTCAGCCACCCTGGGCGATGGGGTGACGACAGCGGTCACGGCACGCATGTAGCGGGCATCATCGGCGCGCGCGACAACAGTGTCGGCACCGTCGGCGTGGCGCCGGGCGCACGGCTCTGGGCGGTGAAGGTCTTCGACGGACCCGTGGGCAACGAAGCCGACATCATCTGCGGCCTGGAATGGGCCATCGCTACCCACTACAACGACACACCTGACATCGACGTCATCAACATGAGCATCGAGGGCGGTCGGCTCAACTTCGACGAGGATTGCAGCGTCGTTCTCATGGATGCCGAGGGCGATCCGGTGCAGCAGGGCATCTGCTCCGCGACCGCGCTGGGCATCACCGTCGTCGCGGCGGCCGGGAACCAATCCATGAACGCCAACCTCAGCATGCCCGGCGGCTTCGACGAGGTCATCAGCGTCGGCGCCATGACCGATCGCGACGGCGTGGGCTGGGGCCGAGGCGGCGGCTCGAACTGTTACTCGGGCGAACGCGATGACACCTATGCCAGCTACAGCAACTATGGCCGGGAGGTCGACATCGTCGCGCCGGGCACGTGTGTGGAATCCACCTGGCCCAGCAAGTCAGGTGCCGCCACGGTGCGACTGACGGGTACGTCGATGGCCGCTCCGCACGTCACCGGCGCGGTGGCCCGCTATCTGGCCGATCACCCCGACACCCCGCCCGACAAGATGCGCAAGCTGGTGCGCGCCGCTGGCCGCCTGGATTGGAACATCAAGAGCGACCCGGTGTGGTCGTCAGCCAATGACCCCGACGCTCCCAACCGGGTCCTCGACGTAAAGGCCCTCACCGGCCCTGACATGCTCAGGACGTGGGTCTATCACGAGAACCTCACTGCCAGCGGCAAGGATCGCTGGCGCACGACGCGCGTGGATGTGCAGCGCGGCGGCGGTTACGCCGGCACCGTCGATCTGGACGTCACCGATCTTCCCGGCCCGGTCGGAACGGCCGTCTTCGGACAGGCCCGCCTCGCCAACTTGAGCGGATTGGGCTCGCGTTTGCGCCTCGACCTCAAGACGGGCGGACCCGATGGCATCTATGGGCTGAGCGTCAAGGCGAACGGACCCGGCGTCGCAGCGCACAGCCGCGACCTGCGCCTGAAGGTCGACCGTACCGGACCGGCCATCAAGAGCCTGGCGCCGCATGTGCGCGCCGGGCGCGCGTCGATGCCGGCGAAAGGCGCCGTGCAGGCGTATCTCACGTGGAGCGCCGGCGACCAGCTCAGCAGTATCAAGAGCATCCGCTTGCAGCGAAAGACCGGCTCGGCGCGATGGCGCGACGCGGGTACCCATAACAGCAGCAGGTCGCGCGTCACGCTCAAGCCGGGACAGAACAACAGGTTCCGCGTCAAGGCCACTGATGACCTGGGCAACGGATCCACCAGCAAGACCATCTCGGCGCGCCTGACCGTGCGCGACTCGAAGTCAAGCCGCTGGCGCAAGTCGTCGGGTGAATGGAAGAACAAGTCGGCCAAGAAGGCCTACCGTGGCTCGCTCATCGTCGCCAGTGGCACCACCGGTAGCCTCAGCACCAGCTTCAGTGGCCAAGCCGTGGCGCTGGTGGCACCGTTGGGTCCCGGCCGCGGCTCGCTCCGGGTCCGCATCGACGGCGGCGACTGGCAGACGGTCGATCTCAAGGCCAGCCAGACGGCACAGCGCAAGGTGGTCTGGGGCCGGACCCTGGGCAACGGCACGCACGACCTGGAGATCCAGGGCCAGAGCGGTCAGACCGCGCTCGACGCGCTCCTCATCATCCGCTGACGCGGCGTTCGGCCGTGATGCGCCGGTAGGCAGCCTCATACTGTCGAGCCGGCAGCCGCCACGAATGGTCCACGGCCATGCCCTGCGCCTGGATGCGAGCGAAGCGCGCCTCGTCCTGCATCGCCGCGATGGCTCGGCGCACCGCCTGCAGGAGTGAATCGGGGTCGGCCGGCCCGAAGACGAAGCCAGTCCCGCGGGCGGGATCGGCATCAGCATCGATGACGGTATCCGCGAGACCGCCGCTGTGACGTACGACTGGCGGGGTCCCATAGCGCATGGCGATGAGCTGGCCCTGCCCGCAGGGTTCGAAACGCGACGGCATCAGGAAGAGATCGGCACCGGCATAGATGCGCCGAGCTTCATCCCGGTCGAAGCGTTCCAACACCGCGACGCGACCGGGATGCTCAGCCGCGAGCGCGACCAGCCCGGCCACCAGTCGCTCATCGCCACTGCCGAGCACGATGAGTCGCGCACCCATCTCCAGCAGCTCCGGCGCGGCCGCGGTCACCAGGTCGAAGCCCTTCTGCGGATCGAGACGGCCGATCACGCCGAGCAGGGGCCCATCGGGGTCGATGCCGTTGCGCTCGGCCAGGTCGGCCCGCGTCGATGCCTTGCCCGAGAGGTCCGCGGCGTCATAGGGCGCAGCCAGGGCCGCGTCGGTGGAGGAATCCCAGAGGTCGGTGTCGATGCCGTTGATGATGCCGATGTAGTCGTCGCCACGATCACGCAGGGCAGCCTCAAGCCCGGCACCGAAGCGGGGTGTCAGCGACTCCTTCGCATAGTTGGGACTGACGGTATTGACCAGGTCGGCGGTGTAGATGGCCTCGCGCAGCAGGTCGACCCCGTCGGCCGTTCCCACCTCCTCCGGAAGTCCCAGCTGCCAGGCGTGCGCTCTCGGCGTCCAGCCGTGGTAGGCCAGGTTGTGGCACGTGAGCAGCGTCGCCGAGCGTGCCAGCAGTGGGTCGCCAGCGTAACGATGCCGCAGCGACAGCAGTGCCGGGGCCGACTGCCAGTCGTGGCCGTGGATGACGTCGACCGGTCGCGCCTCGGCGCGGATGGCCTCCAGCGCAGCACGGCCGAGCAGCGTGAAGCGAGCCGCATTGTCGGCGTAGTCGCCATCGGCATCCATGTAGTAGCCGTCGCGATCGTACGAGTGGTGCTTCAGCAGGCGCAGACGGTAACCGTCGGCCTCACCGCTCCAGATCGTCACCGTCTCATGGCGTGGCTCACCGTCGGGGCTGCCCACAGGCACGCGCAACTCGAGCGGGACGAGCCCCGGTGGAGGGGTCAACCCGGCGTACCAAGGGAGGTAGACGTCCACCTCGTGACCGGGCCCGGCAGGCTCGGGGATGGACAAGGCACGGGAGAGTGCATCGACCACGTCGGCGAGCCCGCCGGTCTTGGCCCAGGGCTCGCACTCGGAAGCCACCATCGCGATACGCATCGTGGCCGAATGGTACGCGGTCGGCTCGCAAACGCTTGCGCGAGCGTGTGGATGTGGCACGAAGACCCGCAAGGCTGTGTAGGATGCGGCGCGTATGTCTTTCCGAACGTCCGTCCCCACCCTGCCTATCCCTGACCATCGTCTGCCGCCCAGCCTTGAGGGCCTCGGCCGGCTTGCCTACAACCTCTACTGGTCCTGGCACCCTGAAGTCCGGTCGCTCTTCGCGCGCATCGACCGCCGTGTCTGGCAGAACTTCCGCAGCCCGGTGGCGGTGCTGCTGGCCTCGCGTGATTGGACCTCGTTGCTCGAGGATCCCGACTTCATGGTCCAGTACCAGGGCGTCCTCACGGCCTTCGACGAGTACCTGGCCAACGGCCGCGACCATTGGTTCTCACGTCACCACAGTGAGGCCCTGGCTGGCCCGGTGGCCTACTTCTGCGCCGAGTTCGGCCTGCAGGAATCGCTGCCCATCTATTCGGGAGGCCTGGGCGTGCTTGCCGGTGACCACTGCAAGACCGCGTCGGACATGGCCCTGCCGTTCGTGGCTGTCGGCCTCTTCTATCGACGAGGTTACTTCCGCCAATCCATCGATGCCGATGGCCACCAGGAGCACGGCTACTTCAACCTCGACCCGGCGAGATTGCCGCTTCGTCGCGTCATCGACCCGCTCGGTGAGCCCCTCACCGTGGGCGTGGAGCTGCCCGGCCGCACGGTCCATGCGGCCGTCTGGCTGGCTCAGGTCGGCCGGGTGCCGCTGCTGCTGCTCGACACGGACATCCCCGACAACAGCGAGGCCGACAGGCCCATCAGCCACATCCTCTACGTGCGCGGACGCGAGATGCGCCTGCACCAGGAGTTGATCCTGGGCATCGGCGGCGTTCGCGCGTTGCGCAAGCTGGGTATCGCGCCCGCCGCCTGGCACCTCAACGAGGGCCACTCCGCGTTCATGCTGATGGAGCAGGCGCGCGAGCTGGTGGCGGAGGGGGCCAGCACCGAGGACGCGCTGGCGCAAGTGCGCGCCAAGGCGGTCTTCACCATCCACACGCCCGTCCCGGCGGGCAATGAGCGGTTCGGCATCGGCATCGTGCGCGAGCTGACGGCGCCGGTGCTGGAAACCTCCGGACTGGACGTGGAGCGCGTGCTGGAGCGCGGGCTGGGCGTGGATGGAGACGCCGGCCAGTTCGACATGACCGCCTTTGCGCTGCGGACCACCATCCTCGCCAATGGCGTCAGCCAGCTGCACGGGCGCGTCGCCAACGACACCTGGTCGCCCATCATCGACCACCCCATCAGCGGTATCACCAATGGCGTCCATCCACCGACCTGGGTGGGCAAGGCGATGCGCTCCGTCTTGCGTGAGCTGGGTGGCGATCTGGACCACCTCGAGAACGAGCAGGAAGCGACCCGCTTTTGGGAACGCATGAACCTGGTGCCTGACGCCGGCCTGTGGAAGGCGCATCTGCAGCAGAAGCTGGCCCTGCAGGAGTACGCCCGGATCCGATTGCGCCGCCAGCTCGCACGCCACGGCGAATCGCCTGGATCGCTCGGCGAGCTGACCGACATCCTCGACCCCCAAGTGCTGACCATCGGGTTCGCCCGGCGCATGGCCACCTACAAGCGAGCGGCGTTGCTCTTCAGCGACCTCGATCGCATCACACGCCTCATCACCGACGCGGAGCGGCCGGTGCAATTCATCTTCGCCGGCAAGGCGCATCCGGCGGACCGCCCCGGACAAGGCGTCATCCAGACCATCTTCGAGCACAGTCGCTCAAGAGCCCTGCGCGGCCGCATCTTCATCCTCGAGGACTACGACATGCGTGTCGGCCGACATATGGTGCAGGGTGTGGATGTCTGGCTCAACAATCCCCGGCGCCCCCTTGAGGCGTCTGGCACCAGCGGCATGAAGGCGGCCATGAACGGCGTCATCAACGTGTCCATCCTCGACGGCTGGTGGGACGAGGGGTTCCACGGTGACAACGGTTGGGCCATCGGTGGCCGTGAATCCAACCCCGACGAGGGCGCGCAGGACTGGGCTGACGCACAGGACCTCTACCGACTGCTAGAGAAGGAGATCGTGCCGCTCTGGTATGACCGCGACGCCGCGGGCCTGCCGCAGGGTTGGCTCGATCGCATGCGCCGCGCTGCCGGCACCTCGCTGTGGGATTTCTCCACCACGCGCATGCTGGCTCAGTACGTCGAGCAGATGTATCTCCCGGCCGCGGCGAACGCTACATGGGCGGCGCCGCCCATCAGTGCGAGTCAGCGGCCGCGTGGATCCTCGGTGACCAGCCAACGCGTCCAGGAGAAGGCGGGCTTGAATCCTAGACGCTCGTAGACGCTCAGCGCGGACGCGTTGCCCTTGCCGACCGAGAGCCAGACGATGCGGTTCCCGGTGGCCAGACCGGCACGCGTGGCGATGGTGGTGACAAGCGTGCCGTAGCCCTGGCCCCGCCTCGCCTTGACGACGCCGATGCCCTGGAGCCCGGCGCTGCCATGCCCCTGCGAGAGTCGCGCCACCGCGACCGGCTCGTCCTCCAGCCACACGATCCAGGCGCGCAGCCGTCCCGCGATGAGCGCCGACGCCAAAGCTGAGCGCCGCCGCTCGGCCTGGTCGGGGCCGATACCGAAGATGCTCCGCTCGAGCACCTCATGGGTCTCGATCGAGCGCGGCTGGACCGCCTCGATGCGCATGAGCGGGTCGAGATGTGGCACGACCGAGGCATGGCCGACCCACATCACGGTCTCCCCGGTGACACGCATCCAACCCCGGCGCCGAAGCTCCCCCTCGAGTGCGCTGCTCAGCTCCAGTTGATCGCACAGCAGCAGCGAGGGCCACGAGCCCTCGTCAAGCATTCGGCTCCGGACCGCCGCCAGCGCGTCCGGCCAGGTGTCGACATCCCAGCTGGGAAGGGCCGCGTAGGTGAGATCGGGTCCGCTGCCCGGACCGCGCACGAAGGTGACGCCAAGCTCGTCATCGACGCTGACCTGGGCACCCTCCTGGCCAGGCAGCGTGACCAGGTGCCGCCGGATGGCGTCCAGTTCCGCGGCGCTGGGCGGCGCGATCTCCGGTATGGCCTCGTCACGTGGCCGCGCCGTGTCCGGTCGACGCACTGGGGAGTCGGGACGGAGCTCGCTCAAGCGGCGACACCTCCGTCGCCGGTGTGGTCCGCAGCGGTGGTATCGCCGAGGAGCAGTCGTCGGCACCACTTGATGGGCGGCGTGCCGTGACTGATGACGGCCTCCATGTGCGCCCTCTGGTCGAAGCCGGGCGTATCACCGATGCCGCCCGCGATGCGCTGCGCCGGCACAGCCTCGACCGTGGCACCGGCAGTCACCGCGGCACGGCGGCGCGCCGCCACCTCCAGCTCCCACATCTCGAGCGAGCCCACGAAATAGGTCGACAGCTGTGTGGAGCTGAGACGGGCGCGCAGCCACTTGCCACGAGCTTCGTCCTGCTCCTGCCAGGCGCCCTCGACCATCAGCGCCATGGCCTGCGCCTCCGTCATGTCGCCGCTGTGCGTCTCGACATCGAGGATGGCGTTGGCGGTGGCACGCAGGTACATCTTCCAGTGCGACAGCGCGAACCCGGGATCGTCGGAGGCGTAGCCGGCGTCGAACATCACCTGCGTGACGTACACCGCCCAGCCCTCGGCGAACATGCCGTTGGTGAAAGCCGTGCGTGCCAGTGAGCGGCAGCGGTTGGACGCCGCGAGCTGCAGGTAGTGACCCGGGATACCCTCGTGGATGCTGAGGATTCGGAGTGCCGAGTCGTTCTCCTCGCGGAGGTACGACGCGACCGCTTCGGGGCCTTCGGACTCGTCGGGCGGAGTGATCCAGAAATGCGACTTCTGGCCACGGTCTAGCGGGCCTGGGCTATCGAGGAAGGCACGAGCGGCGGCGCGCAGGAAGAGCGGCGTCCAGGTGATCTGGAGCGGCTCATCGGGCAGCGTGATGATGCCGTGCGCAGAACAGAACGACTCGATGCGGCCGATCTCCGCCTCACAGAAGCCGATGAGCCCATCCGGCTGCTGATGCCGCTCGGCGATCGCGTCCAGCACGCGTGTGACCAGTGCGGCCTCGCCGGCCGCGTCGCCATCGTCCACCTGCGGCAGCGGCTCGGCGGAGAACCAGGTCGACCACGACTCACGGGCGAGGCGCAGCATCTCCGCGCGCACGGCGCGGTAATCGGCCCAGGCACGCTGACGCAGCCGTTCGGGCGCCAGATCGCTCCCGAGCGTGTGGCGCAGCTTCTGGGTGAAGAGCTCAGGGCCCAGCCGCCCCTCGCCCCGAGCCCGCGGCCGGACCTCGGTGTCGAGTCCGGTGCGGAAGGCTTCGAGGGCCGAGTGGGCCGCGGTCGCCGCCGCCCGCATCGGCGCCAGCAGGCCGGCTGCCTCACCGGCTTCCGCCTGGGCTCCCGCCTCTGTCACGGCGGCATCGACCAGGTCGGCCACACCCGCCAGCTGAGACAGGGCGGTATCGAGGTGCAACAGCGAGACGGGGCGGTCGGGGAGCCCCGTCAACCCCTCCAGGGCGGCATGGGTGAGCGAGGGCAGACCCTCGATCCGCGCCAGCAGCGATGCGCCCCGCGCAGACCAGGGCGCGAACTCGCGCGAGAGGAGGTCGAACAGGCCCCCGCCCATGAGGTACACCACTTCCAACGGATCCCAGGCCTCAGCACGTAGGACATCGTCACCGAAGACCGCCTTCTCGATCTCCTCGAGCAGGACCTGCCGATCGACGCGCTCATCGGGCGTCAGGCTTGCCTCAGCGAACGCCTGCAGCCGCCGCGCATGAGCGCGCAACATACGCAGGCGAGCAAGCCGACCAGCCTCGCTCAGGTCTGGCCAGCAGGCATCCACGGTGTGGTAGCCGGTGCTGGTCCCCCACGTCGGATAGGCCGCAAAGAGATCCACGACGAGTCCGACGACGGCTTCATCGAAGGCATCCTGCGGCTGGGGCAGCCCATCTGGGCGAAGCGGGACGGACACGGTTCCTCCTGTGAGTGGCAGCGCAGCCAAGGTCGATCGAGCGCACGCGGCTGTCCGGGATCATCGTACGTCGCCGTGGAGGAGATCGGCTGTTGCCGCCGGCGCGGTACCCTTGCGTCTCGATGGCCCCGACCCCCGCCGAATCACACGCGCGCCGCTCATTCGCCGAGCGCATCGCCGCCCGTCCGCTGCTGCTCGACGGTGCCATGGGCACGTTGCTGTTCAGTCGCGGCATCCCCCAGCGCGCCTCACTCGACGAGCTGGTGCTGAGCCGGCCCGAGGTGGTGGGCGCGGCACACCGCGAGTACATCGCCGCGGGCGCCGACATCATCGAGACCGACTCGTTCAGCGCAAACCCTGTGCACCTCGCGCAACTCGGTCTGGCCGATCGCACGGCGCAGATCAACCGGCGCGCGGCGCAGCTGGCACGCGAGGCGCGCGACGTGGCCGGTGTAGACGTGCTGGTGGCTGGCTCGGTCGGTCCCATCAGCTCGCCGCTGCACGGTCCCGGCCACGTCGCTGCGAAGGTCGCAGCTGAGGCGGTAAGGCAGCAGCTCGAGGGCTTGCTGGAGGGTGGCATCGACCTGGTGCAGCTCGAGACGTGGAGCGACCTCACGCACCTGCTGGCAGCCGTAGAGGCGGCACGGCGCTTGTCCGACCTGCCTGTGGTGGCCTCGGTGACCTTCGGTGAGGACCTGCGCATGGCCGATGGCACCGAGCCGGCCGCGGCCGCGTATGCGCTGCAGCAGGCGGGTGTGGATGTCATCGGCGTCAACTGTGGCTCCGGCCCGCTAGCCGGGATCGACGCGCTGGGACAGCTGGCGTCGGCGGCCGGCGATACGCCCTTGCAGATCATGCCCAACGCCGGCCTCTCAGGTCGCGTCGGTGGCGCCTTCGTGTGGGCGGCCGACCCAGCCTGGTTCGCAGAAGAAGTGCGCGACTTCCTGGCAGCCGGTGCGCGGATCATCGGTGGTTGCTGCGGCACCACACCTGATCACATCGCAGCGATGCGGCAGGCGCTTGATGGTCAGTACGCGCGCCACGCTGGTTCCGATGCGCTGGCAGCCGGGGCGGCGAGCGTGACGGCCAGGGCGGCGCATCAGACACCCGGGACAGCCCCGCCGACCATGCCGAGTTCGCAGCCGTCCGCGACGCCGCGGCCGCGCACCGCCGGCGATGACAAGAAACCCGTCACGCTTGAGACGCCGCCGCCGACCGGCCTGGCCACGGCGCTGACGACGGGCCGCTTCGTCATCAGCGTCGAGATCGATCCACCGCGATCGGTCCGCATCGAGCGCACCCTGGTGGCGGCGCGGCTCATTCGTGATGCCGGAGCCGACCTCGTCAACGTCAGCGACAGTGCCATGGCGCGTATCCGCATGGGCGCCATGGCCGTCGCGTTCGCGGTGCAGCGCGAGCTGGACCTGGAGTCGCTCATCCACTTCACCACGCGCGACCGCAACCTGATGGCGCTCGAATCGGAGCTGCTGGGTGCCCACGCGCTGGGTATCCGCGACATCCTGGCGCTGACCGGCGACCCGCCCCGTGTCGGCGACTACCCCGGCGGCACGGGCATCTGGGACATCGACTCCATCGGACTCATCGGCATCCTTGGCCGCCTCAACCGGGGCGAGGATCAGGCCGGCAGGCCCATCGGTATGCCCGCGGGCTTCACCATCGCCTGTGCCCTGGATCCCACGGCCGCGGACATCGGCGGCGAGATCGACCGCCTGGCCGGAAAGATCGACGCCGGCGCGCACCTGATCATGACCCAGCCGATCTACGCTCGCGCCCAATGGGACCGCTTCATGGAACGTGCGGCGGCGCGTTGGGGCGACCGCCTGCCGCGACCGGTGCTCTTCGGCGTGCTGCCGCTCCACACCGCTCGCCATGCCGAGTTCCTGCACCACGAGGTTCCCGGCATCACCATCCCCGACGATGTGCGGACCGCTATGGCAGCGGCTGGTGACCGTGGCTCCGAGGTCGGCCTGGAGCAGTCGTTGGCATTGCTAACGGAGATGCGGCCGTACGTCGATGGCACGTACATCATGCCCAGCTTCGGCCGCTACGAGCAGTCGGCGGAGCTGGTGCGCCGCGTGCGCGCCGAGCTGGTCCCCGACAGCGGCGACCCCGGCGAGGCGCGAGCATGATGCCGTCGATGGCAGGACCGCGAACGGGCGCGTCGAGTCTGGTCGGGCACACGATGGCCAAGGCGCTGACCCTGCTGGTGCTGTTGGTGCTGACTCTGGCGCCACTGGCCGCCGCACAGCAGCCCCGCTACGTGGAGCGCGAGTCGGGAGCCCACATCGTCGACGAAGCCGGACTCCTCAGCGATGTCGAGCTGGTGACTGCCGAGGACGAGCTGCTGGCGTTCTTCGAAGAGACCGGCATCGACATCGCCGTCTACACACAGGAGAAGAACAAGGTGGGGGCCCGCAAGGGTGCCCAGGAGGAAGCGGCTGCCCTTCTCAAGGAGTGGGACGTCGGCGGCGAGACCGGTCAAGGCGCGGTGATGCTGTGGAACGTCAACAAGGACCGTTCGGTCACACGCAACGGAGTCGCGCTCGGAACGGCATATCCAGAGGCTGAGGCGCAGGCGCTCGACGAGACCATCAACAGCGCCATCCGCACTCCCGCCCAAGAACGTGACTGGCTGGGAGCTCTCAACATCGGGGTCACCGCACTCCAGGACCGACTCCTCACCAACCCCATCGCGACGCTGGCACCGGCGGCCACGCCGCCGCGGACGAACCCCGTTCAGCAGCAGCGTCCCACCACCACCTCTGGCTCAAGACCTACCGACGCCATCGATCCTGCGGCTGGCCCGCCCTACCCTGACCCCATCGACGACGTCAGCGTCTACGACTTCGCCAAGGTCATCAGTCCCGACATCGGTCAGCGCCTGGAAGACACCATCGACCGCATCGAGGAGCGCACCGGTGCCGAGGTCGTGGTCTATACGCAGGTGAAGCCAGGGGCAGACGATCCTGCGAGTACCGAACGGGATGCTGCCGCCCTCATCGACCAGTGGGGCATCGGCCGTGCCGGCTTCGACGATGGCATGGTCATCCTCTTCAACCTCACCGATGATCTTTGCCACGGGCAGGTGCAGCTCTACGCCGCGCCGGGCTACCAGGCCGCCTATCTAACCAACGCTGAGCGGCAGGCGATCTTCGAGAATGAGATGAGTCCGGCACTGCGCGAATGCGATTTCGATGCGGCTGTGATCAGCGCCATGGGTGAGATCGATGCGGCGGCGACCGCGGAACACGCGCGTGACCTCCGACTGGCTCGGCAGGTCGATGCTGTGGCCGGACTGATCCTGGCGCCGCTGCTGCTGGTCGGACTGGCAGGCTGGGCCGGTTGGTCGTGGCTGCGCTACGGCCGGGACCCGGTCTATCTGGATGATGCGTCGATCCTGATGCCGGCTCCGCCCCCGGGCATGTCGCCGGCCGCTGCCTCGGTAGTGATGGATGGACGCGCCAAGCGACATGCCCTGACCACGGCGCTGGTCGACCTGGCGGCCCGCGGCGAGATCAGCTTCAGGGCAGCTTCCGATGACCCGGCAAAGTTGGATATCGACATCACCGTGCCCGACCAGCGCGATGCCCGACTGGCACGTAACCGCCGCCAGCCGCTTGGCGCGGCGGAGCAGTACGCGCTCGGGGAGCTGAAGAAACTGGGCGGCGCCATCCGCACCATCGATGCCGAGGACGTGCCCAAGTTCGCCAAGGCCGTGGGCGGCTTTGACGATCGCGTGGAAGATGCCGTGGCGGAGAACGGCTGGTTCAGCGAGTCGCCCGGTGATGCCATCGACCGCTGGTCTCGTCGAGGGGCGCTCGTGCTCATCTCCGGAGTGGCCGGCGTGTTCTTTGGCGTGACCCTGCCCAGCAACGGCCTGCTACTGGTGGGCATCGCCGCCATCGTGGGCGCCGTGGCCATGTTCGTCATCGCCCGCACCATGCCGCAGCGGACGATGGAGGGCGCGCGGATGTACGCGCAACTGGCAGCCTATCGACGCACGCTGCAGAAGACGCTGGAGCAATCGCGCACCATGGACCAGGTCGTGAGCAGCAAGGTGCTGCCGTGGGTGGAGACACCCGACCAGGCGTTGGTGTGGTCGTATGCGCTGGGCCTGCACGAAGAGGCGGAGGAGGTCCTGGAGCGGTCGATGGAAGATGTGCGCACCGGAGGCGCATCGCCCACGCGCACCTACTTCCCGCTCTGGTACAGCCTGGGGGCACGGTCGGGCGCACGCATCAGCGGCGGCGCCCGCGCACCCACGGCGGGCTTGTTCTCCAGTGGCGTCGTACCCGACTTCACCGCCATGACCGCCGCGCTCTCCACCATCGGCAGCCCGCCTTCATCGTCCGGTGGTGGCGGTGGTGGCTTCGGTGGCGGTAGCTCCGGTGGCGGTGGCGGTGGCGCCGGAGGCGGCTTCTGAGGGCGGATCCGTGGGTTCGGCTGGATGCCTGGGGTCGGGCGACCTCGCGCGTTTGCTCGGTTCCCGCGGGGCGGGACAACTCGACCAGTTCGGGCCTGATCGGCATCAGGCGTGCACATTCTTCCCGCGTGCCGGGCACCGATGGCGTTTCATCCCGCACGGCGGGAAGGACCTGCCAGTTCGGCCACACGTTGGGTCAACTTGTCCCGCCACGTGGGACTGGCATTCGGGGTCGCCGTCGCGTCGGTCAGCGCGGGCGACGTAGGTCAGGGCGGGCGCCGTCGCCGGCACGCATCAGCTGACGCTATCGGCGCCGGTCGCCTAGTCTGTAGCCATGGGTGCGACCGACACGATGGAGATCTTCTTCGACAAGCTGAACAACGGTGACCGACAGGGTGCCGTGGCCATGATGGACGAGGCGGCAGAGATGCGCGTGCATGTCCGTGACGGCTCCCGCACGCTGCGTGGCATCTCGCAGGTGGGCGGCTGGTTCCTGCGCGCGGACGAGGGCCTCCAGATGGTGCCCGGTCAGGTCCGCGAGACGGGCAACACCTACGAGGTCGACCTGATCGTGCTGCGTCCGAATGCACCATCGCAGCACATCGACGCCACGTTCCGGGTCGAGACCGGCAAGATCACCAGCATCAACTTCTCGCCGCGCTGACCGCGGTCGAGCGAAGGGTCGGCCCGCCGCTGGGCCGCCTCTCGGTGGGCTACGGCGCCTCGGTGGGCTGAGGCGCCTCGCTCGTCCCAAGCTCCTCCGTGGCTCCAGGCTCCGGCGAGGGCGTGGCGTTGCGCCATCCGCGCGCGCAGGTGTAGCCCTCCGGCGGGATCTGCAGCACCTGCCCCACCGACAGGAGATCGGGGTTCTTGAGGCCGTTGTAGCACTGCAGCACCTTCACATCGACTCCCCGCTTGGCGGCGATGCTGCTCAGCGCGTCACCCGGCTTGACGGTGTAGTTCCGGATGGCCGGCTCCCGCGTCGGGCTCGGCTCGACCGACGGTGCAGCGCTGGAGGGGGCACGAGTTGCCGTCGCCCCAAGTGAGGCCGGAGGCGTGGGTGAAGCCGTCGTCGTGCCCGCGCTGCCCCCGCCCAGTTGGGTGGCGATCAGGAACACCATGATCGACAACAGTAGCAAGCCCAGCACCGCCAGCAGGATCGGCGGCGTCACCCCGTAGCGGCGCTTGACCAACGCCTCGTGGCCCGGAGGGTCAGCGTAGAACCACTCGCCCGAACCACGTGAGCGGATGGGCGTATCCGGTCGCTTGCGGCGGCGCATTGGGAGCGCAGCCGGGACCTTGGGCGCCTGGGTGGCCTCGTCGGGCGGCTCCTCGACCGCTTCTTCGGGCTCCTCTACCTCCTGCTCGGCCAGGGCCTCCCATTCCTCGGCTTCCAACTCGGCGCGCTCGTCCCAGGGCGCCTCGGCCCAGGCGGCGGCAGGAACCCAGTCGAGCTGCTCACTGGTCCGCGCAGCCGCCGCCTCCCCAGGGTCGTCCGGGCCGAAGAGACCACCCTGAGATGGAGGCTCGGGCGGCTCGTCGCCATCGTCAGCCGGGGATGGACGCGTCGACTCGTCTTCCGGAGCTGCGATGCCACCAGCCCAGGCACGTTGTGCCGCCTCGGTCACATAGGCCGGCTCAGCCGCATTGCGGGCCGCCCAGCCCAGGAACACGGGGCAGGCCGCGAACTGTGGCGAGTAGCAGTACTCGGCCTGATGGACCAGGTCACGCCGACGTGGAGCGCGCTCGGCATAGCAACGATTGCTCTCGTCGGGCGTATCAGCCCGACGGTCACGGTCCTCGGCCAGCGCCACGAAGGGGCAGACCGAGGGGCCAGCGCCGGGCGACGGTCTCGGATCGGTCACCGTCCGATGATAGGGCCGACCGCGTCAGGGGGCCTCAAGCCCTGGAGGCCCCGAGCCCGGTCGGTCGGTCGAAATAGACCAGCCCTACGCGGCCGACTCCTGCTGGCCCTGCTCCAGCTCGGCCTCGATCTCCAGCTCGGCCTCGATCTCAGGTTCAGGTTGGGTGCGCACGACCATGCCCGCGCCGACCGTGTCGCTGGTGGCCTCATCGATGAGGATGAAGCCACCAGTCGCACGCGAGAGCCGATACTCGTCGAGCATCAATGGCGAGCTGGTGCGGATGCGCACGCGCCCGATCTCGTTGAGGCCCAGCTCGGTCGAGGCCTGGTCCCGCTGCAGCGAGTTGACATCCATGCGGTAACGCATGTCCTCGACCATAGCCTTGGCCGAGCGGGTGGCGTGCTTGATGATGTAGCGGTTGCCGGCTTTGAGCGGCTCGTCGGCCATCCAGCAGACCATGGCCTCGAAATCGTTGGTGATGTCAGGCTGGTTGTGCGGTCGGCAGATGAGGTCGCCGCGCGCGACATCGACATCGTCCTCCAGTTGCATGATCACCGAGAGCGGCGGAGAGGCCACCGGCAGCTCGCCGTCGAAGGTGCGGATCTCCTTGACCCGCGAGCGCTTGCCCGATGGCAAGACGATGACCTCGTCACCCTTCTTGAAGGTGCCCGAAGCGATCTGGCCGGCATAGCCGCGGAAGTCGTGATGCTCATCGGACTGCGGCCTGACCACCCACTGCACCGGGAAGCGCACGTCGATGAGGTTGACGTCCGAACCGGTGTAGACGTGCTCCAGGTGATAGAGCAGCGAGGGGCCCTGGTACCAGGGCATGGCCAGGGATCGCTGCACCACGTTGTCGCCATGGAGCGCGCTGATGGGGATGAACTGGATGTCGTGGACGTCCAGCTTGGCGGCCCAGTCGGCGAACTCGGCGGTGATGCGCTCGTAGACCTCCTCGTCGTAGCCGACGAGGTCCATCTTGTTGACCGCCACCACGATGTGGGGGATGCCCAGCAGAGCCGCGATGAAAGCGTGGCGGTGGGACTGCTCGAGAACACCCAAGCGCGCATCGATGAGCACGATGGCCAGGTCCGCGGTAGAGGCGCCGGTGACCATGTTGCGGGTGTACTGCACGTGGCCGGGCGTATCGGCGATGATGAACTTGCGTTTGGGCGTGGCGAAGTAGCGGTAGGCCACGTCGATGGTGATGCCCTGCTCGCGCTCGGCACGAAGGCCGTCGGTCAGCAGCGCCAGGTCGACCTGGTGGTTGCCGCGAGCCGCGCTGGTGCGTTCGATGGCCTGGAGCTGGTCCTCGAAGATGCCCTTGGAGTCATAGAGCAGTCGGCCGATGAGCGTGGACTTGCCGTCGTCGACCGAGCCGGCGGTGGAGAAACGAAGCAGATCCATGCTAGAAGTAGCCTTCCTTCTTGCGGTCTTCCATGGCCGTCTCGCTGAAGGAGTCGTCGGCACGGGTGGCACCGCGTTCGGTGATGCGCGCGGCGGCGGTCTCGGCGATGATCGATTCGAGGTCGGCAGCGTCGGAGTTGACCGCGCCGGTGCAGGTCATGTCGCCGACGGTGCGGTAGCGCACGACCATGCGCTCGACCGATTCATCGGGGCCCGGCTGCAGGTAGGGGCCGGTCGAGAGCCACATGCCGTCGCGCCGGAAGACCTCACGCTCATGGGCGAAGTAGATCGAGGGCACCTCGATGCCTTCGCGCTCGATGTACTGCCACACGTCCATCTCCGTCCAGTTGGAGATGGGGAACACGCGCATGTGCTGGCCTTGCCGGATGCGGCCGTTGTAGAGCGCCCACAGCTCGGGGCGCTGTGCCCGCGGATCCCACTGGCCGAACTCGTCACGCAACGAGAAGACACGCTCCTTGGCCCGCGCCTTCTCCTCGTCTCGCCGAGCGCCACCGAAGACGGCGTCGAACTTGTGCTCGGTGATGGCGTCGAGCAGCGTCGTGGTCTGCAGGCGGTTCCGGGACGGGTTGCCGACTTCTTCGCGCACGCGGCCCTTGTCGATGGACTCCTGCACGGAGGCCACGATGAGGCGCTCGCCCAGCTCCGCCACGCGTCGGTCACGGAACTCCAGGACCTCAGAGAAGTTGTGCCCGGTGTCGATGTGCATGACCGGGAAGGGGAACTTGGCGGGGCGGAAGGCCTTCTCAGCGAGGCGCAGCAGCACGATCGAGTCCTTGCCGCCGGAGAACAGCAGGACGGGCCGCTGGAACTCGGCCGCGACCTCGCGCATGATGAAGATGGCCTCTGACTCGAGCGCGTCGAGGTGGGTGGCTCGCTGCCGCAGGGCGCGCTCGCCCGCTGCTCTGGTTTCGATCATCTTGGGGGGCTGACCTCAGCTTCGGATCCGACGACGGTCTCGTGTGGCTATGCTACCCTTTCCCGACCAAAATGATAGACATTATCGGGATACTTAGGTAACGGGGAGTATACCCACGGAACCGCGCCTCCCGCAGACGCGGGCTGGTACACGGGAACGGGAGCGAGCACAAGGGACGTGAGCGAGACCACGCCGACCGAACCAAGGGCGACCAAGACAAGGGCGACCAAGACAAGGGCGATCGAAACGACCTCCAACACGGAAGCGGCCATCCCGCCGCCGTCGCGCAAGCCGGCCCAGCTGCCGGGCATCTGGGAGAAGGAGCCAGGCTGGGTCCGTCGCGTCCGCTATCGCATCGACGTTGGCCCGCGCCTCTTCGCCGCGTCGGTGCTGGCGGTCTTCGTCGCCATCGTGGTGGTGACCGCGACGGTGGCGCTGGTGCCCTCGGAGGACCGGGGCTTCATCCTGGGCGCGTCGGCGGTCGCGCTGGTGGCCGGCGCCGCGCTGACCTCGGTCGGTGTCTACGGCGGCGTGCTGGTGCCAGGGGTGCTGCTGCTGGGCGTGCACCCACTCTTCGCCGCTCCCCTCTCGCTCTTCCTGCAGGTGCTCATCGTGCCCTTCGGGGCCAGTGCCCATGTCCGACTGGGCAACGTGTCGCGGCCGCTGGTCATCCCGCTCATCGCCGGCGGCATCGTCGGCGCCGTGCTGGGACCGATCGTCGCCTCCTTCTTCTCGGCCGAGGCCATCCGCGTGGCGGTGGAGGTGCTGATCATCGTCAGCGCCATCCTGCTGCTGGTGAGCCTGCCGCTGAAGCAGATGCAGGTGTCGCGGCCTGACGGTGATGTGCCGACGGCGCGGGTCGGTGTCATCGGCACGGCCTCCGGCATGGCGTCGGGCATCTCCGGCGCGGGCTGGGGGCCGATGGGCGTGACGCTGCTCATCCTGTCGCGCATCGAGCCGCGCGTCGCTGTGGGCTCGTCGGTCTTCGGGCGCATCTTCATGGCCGCCGCGGCAGTGTTGAGCGCGGCCGTGGTGCTGGTGCTGACGCCGGGACTCTACGATGAAGTGGACCCGACCTGGGTGTTGGTGCCGTGCATCCTGGCGGCGTCGCTGGCGGCCATGCTTCCGGGTGCCATCCTGGCCTCGCGCCTGGGCCGCACGCGCATGTCGGTGATCATCGCCGCAGTGTCGATCTCACTGGCCGCTGCCGCGCTCATCAGTAGCTTGGGGTAGAGCGGCCTCGGGAAGGAGCAGCCGTGGGCGGTCGGCAGGGGGGAGCAGGCGGTCGCGGGGAGCAGGCGGTCGCGGGGAGCAGGCGGTCGCGGCGGTCGGGTGCCTGGTCGGGCCTGGAGCGGTACGGGTTCCCGTTGTGCGGGCCAACGTGACCAGTTGTCACGCGATTCGCCGGCCGGTGGCGCCGCGCGCGTGCACGGTTCCCGTGGATCGGGACGGATCGGGACCATTGCCCGCTACGCGGGAATGCACTGGTCCATGGTCATCCCGTCGACCGAAGATGGCGTCTGGCAGGTCGCGTTGGCCCGTTCAACGGGAATGTCGATCGGCCCCAGGATGCCGCGGCGGCTGACGAGCTATGCCGGGCCGTCGGTCGTAGCAGCCTTCCCGTCGGTCGTGGCACTCGCCGCATCGGGTAGCGGCGGCGCGGGGCGGTCGGCCAGCAGGTCCAGGAGTGACTCACGCGTGGCGGCGGTGGTGAAGAGCGAGAGCCGGTCGCCACCCCTGATGGTGACGTCGCCGCGCGGCACGATGACCGTGTCATTGCGCTCGATCGACACGAGCACCGTCTCACGCGGGAACGGTGCCGTCGCGACCGTCATGTCCACCAGTGCCGAGCCCGGCGCCACGTCCGCCTCCACGATGGTGCCCTTGCTGGAGCCGACCGAGCGCATGCGGCGCACGTTACCCGCCAGGGCCTGACGATACGAATCGAGGATGTCCCGCGTGGAGAGCACCCCGATGAGGCGGCCGTCCTCTTCCACCGGTCCCCAGTCGCGTCCGGCGTCGACCAGCAACCCCAGCGCATCGTCGAGCGAGTCGTCCGCGGAGATCACCGTCCGTTCCAGCCGGACCCCCTGTCCCAGCGTCCGGGTGTGGCCGGGATCGGCCTCGGTCACCGCCTGAAGCTCCGCGAGGTCCACGCTCCCTCTCAGGTCACCGTCCAGGCTCACCACCGGTGCACCGAGCAAACGACGCTGGCTGAGCGACCGGATGGCCGACTCGACCGAGGCATCCTCCGACAGGACCAGACGCGGGCTGCGGGCCGTGTCTCGGGCCGGCAGCGAGGCCATCAGCGGCAACGCCATGCGGAAGCGATGGCCCGGCGAATCGGCTCGGCCGCGCAGCTGCGAGGTGTACATGGTGCGGTCGCCGACGATGAGCGTGGCCAGGCCGATGGCCAGCATGGCCGGTGGCAGCATGGACAGGTTCCCGGTCATCTCGGCCACCATCAGCATGACCGCGAGTGGCGCGTGGGCGATGCTGCCGAAGAGCGCCACCATCGCCACGATGACGAAGGCCGCTGGCTCCAGCGGCACGTGCGGCGCGATCGGTTCGAGCAGCAGCCACAGCCCTGCACCAAGGAGGCCACCGATGAACATGCCCGGTCCGAAGACACCGCCGGAGCCGCCCGAGCCGATCGATAGCGAGGTAGCGAGGATCTTGGCGAAGGGCAGGATGAGGATGACGCCCAGCGGGATCGTCATCAGCGTCTCTCGCGACAGCGTCGCCTGCACCCAACCGTAGCCGGTGCCCAGGACGCCCGGCAGCAGCAGGCCCATGAGGCCGACCGCAAGACCGGCGATGGCCGGCTTCAGGTAGCGCGGCACCGACCAGCTACCGAAGCGCCGATGGAACAGGTAGAAGGTGTGGATGTAGAGCCGGCCGGTGATCCCGGCCGCCAGGCCGATGATGGCGTAGTAGATGAGCTGGATGGGGTCGCTGAAGGTGGCCTGCAGCTGCTCCCCGAAGATGGGTGAAAAGCCCACCAGCGAGCCGAAGACGGCGAAGGCGGTGATCGACGCCACGAAGCCCGGCACCAGCGCTTCCGATTCGATGCCGTCGCGGTAGGGGATCTCGGCCGCCATGACGGCACCGCCCAGCGGGGCGCGGAAGATGGCGCCCACACCGGCACCCATGCCGCTGGCCACCGCGATGCGCGAGTCACGCGCGTCCAGGTCCAGGAGCCGGGCGAGGAACGAGCCGAAGCCCGCTCCGATCTGGGCCGTGGGCCCCTCGCGACCACCCGAGCCACCGGAGCCGATGGTGATGGCTGAGGCGATCGTCTTCACCAGCGGCACGCGCGCTCGGATGCTGCGGGCACCATGGTGGAAGGCCTCGATGGCCGCATCGGTACCGTGTCCTTCAGCCTCGGGGGCAAAGCGGTACACCAGCAAGCCCGCGATGAGGCCACCGAGCGCCACCACCAATGGCAGCAGCCACCAGCGCTCGGGCGTGCCGATGGGTGCGCCGCCCTCGCCGAGTGGGCTCGATGGCGTGAAGCCGACGAGCGTGCCCATGAAGAACCGGGTGGCGATCTCCAACGCCCAGAAGAACAGGGCTGCGCCAAGGCCGCTGATGAGCCCGATGATGGCGCCCAGCACGACCCACTTGCGCAGGTAGCTGATGTCGCGTAGCCGATGGGAGATGGCATTGAGCCAGTCGGGGCGATGGCTCATGTGAAGGGGGCGAAGGAGGCCGCGATGACCGCGGCGGCACGCTCAAGCTCTTCGCGCTCGTCGGGGGCGATGCCCCGGGCCAGCGAGCGTAAGGCGTCCTGCCGGTAGGCCACGATGGCAGTCCGGGTTCGCGCTCCGAGGTCGGTCAGTCGGGCGATGGTGGCGCGTCGGTCGTCCTCGTCCGGGCTGAGGGTGATGAGGCCGCGCTGGCACAGTCGCTGCAGCAATCGCCCTGTCGCCGGTGAGGTGATGCCGATGCGCTCGGCGACCGCGCCCACCCGGACGCCATCGTCACTGGCACCCACGATCACCAGGGCCCGCCACTGGGGGAAGGTGAGCTCCATGTCGGGCGCCGCCCGGGCGAGTGCGTGGGAGGTCAGGCCCACCGCCCCCACCACGATCAGCTCGATGGAGTCAGCGAGCCCCTGTTGGGGGGACACAACCCTCATCCTACCTCGATACGTGCCAGGTGGCACATAACGTTGCGATAGTCGGGACATCGGCGGTCGCAGCCGGTCGTGGGCGCACTTCCCGCACACCGGGACGGCCGTGCCCGTTGCGCGTGCGTGCCCGCGTTCGCGCTGCGCCGGGACGGATTGGCACCACGGCCCGCCTGGCGGGAAGAAGCTGCGCCGCAACTGTCGCTTCGGCCGGCGATGGCGTCAGGCAGGTCACGTTGGCCCGTTAAACGGGAATGTCGCACCAGAGGCCTGCTGGGCGCGAGTTGGTGATCGGCCGTGCCGGTGCATCGGTCGAGTCTCTTCAGACTCGTACACCTCTATTCGATGCCGATGGCGACCAACAACGCCAGGCTGACGACCGCCAGCATGACCGCGACCGCGAGCCCCATGACGAATGGCACCGGCCCGGTGGCGCGAAGTGAGGCCACCTTGGTGCTGAGGCCCACACCGACGAGGGCCATCACGATGAAGACCTGCGAAAGCTGCACGAACAGATCGGCCAGGTCCGCGGGGATAAGACCGGCGCTGTTGGCCAGGGCCATGGCCAGGAAGCCGAACAGGAACGGCGGCACCGCCTTTCGCGCGGAGGTGGCCAAGCTGCGGCGTTCGTCCGGGGTGGTCGATCGGGCGTCACGCGAGGCGAACCACGTCCCCACCGCGAAGATGACCGGCACCATCAGGGTGTTGCGCGTGAGCTTGACGATGGTGGCCGTCTCGCCGGCCGGCACCGAGTAGGAGAAGGCGGTCGCGGTCACCTGGCTGGTGTCGTTGACGGCGGCTCCAGCCCAATGGCCGAACAGGTTGTCTGACATACCCAGGGCATGGCCGATGAGCGGGAAGACGATGACCGCGGCCGTGCCGAAGAGGGTGATGGTCGCGACAGCGAACGAGACGTCGCGCTCCTCGGCCTTGATCACCGGCGCCGTGGCGACGATGGCGGTATTGCCGCAGATGGCGGTGCCGACGCCGATGAGCGCGGCCAATCGGGCGGACGTTCCCAGCACCCGGCCCAGCAGCAGCGTGACCGTCAGCACGAGCACGATGTCGATGACCAAGACGGTGATGGCGCCCAGGCCGGTGGAGAGGATGTCAGCCAGGCTGAGGCGGGCACCCAGCAGCACGATACCGATGGGCAGGAACCAGGCGCGCGCCAGCCTGGCGCCGGGGTCGAGGGCCGAACTCGGCCACAGGTTGGCCACGAAGATGCCCAGGAATAGCCCCACCGTGACGGCGCCGAAGATGCCCGGCAGCACCAGCGTGGACGCGTAGGCCACGCCCGCGAGGATGACGACCGCGAGTAGCCCGGGGCCAGCCCGGGCCAGGGTCTCCCGCGAGATCAAGACCCCGCAGCGACCTCCTCGGTCCAGACCATGCCGGGGCCAAGCAGGATGGTCACATCACGTCGCTGCTGCGAGGCCTTGTCGCGAACCTCGGCCGCCACGAAGGCGGCGAAACCGGTCTTGCGGCGCATCGACTCCGCCATCACCTCGGCCGCCATGTTGCTGGGCAGGAAGCCGACCTGCTGCGCGTCGTCGCCGGTCCAGACGGCGATGGCGAAGCGATCCTGTGGCTGCGCATCGGGCTTAAGCAGGACGCGCTGGCCGGCAGCCAAGCCGGGATGCGTCAGGCCACTGAACTCCATGGTGGCGGCGACCTCGCTCAAGCGACACCCGCCGGCCACGAGCGAATCGGGTAGCTCGCCCTCGTCGATCCAGTTGCCACCGTCGGGCGCGAAACGCATGGCACGGGATTCCGTGTCCGAGTCGAGCGCGCCCCACCACTCGGGCAGTGCCGCGTACTCGGCGGCATCGCCAGCGTGGACGATGAAGGTCTGTCGATCTGGTCGGTGGTTCGGCTGTGTCATCTCGATCGCCCTCTCCCTATGCGTGGTAGCAAGACACAGCGTAGCGCGGACAGCGAGGTTCGCGATCCTCGGCGACGACGATATGTGTGAGCGCGGACGACACTGCAGTGTGACCCGCCACACGGGTGAACCGACGGAGCCGGGCACCGCTGCGGCCCAGAGAGTAGTCCTTTCACCCAGCCCACGGGTGAAAGGACGGCTGCTCCGTCGTTCCACCCACCGGGCGGGTGAGACCGCAGCCCTAACGGCGATGCTCCGCCCGATGACCCGCCCGACGGGTAGGCTCGAGAAGACTTCAGGATCTTGATGCTGCTCAACCAGCATCCCTGACCGCCTGTCGCGAAGGCGACCCCGACGCCATTCAAGCATCAGAGTGGCGCAGCAAGCAACGATAACTGCGTTATCATGTCTCCATGAGACAGTATTCGACGCGCCGGCTGCCTGGTGTCGGGTGGGAGGTGTCGTCGCCGGAGGGCGACACGCGGATGCTCGATCCGCGACACCGGAGATGTGTTCTACGCGCAGGACTCCCTGGTCGGCACCCGCGAGGCTGCCTCCATCGCCGGTGTCCTGCCCCCCAACTTCGTGCGCGACTTGGCCTCGCGACCGGACTTCCCGGCGCCTGTCGAGAGCCTCTCGTCCGGTCGCGTCTGGCGTGCGTCAGAAGTGCGCGAGTATGTCCGTCGGCGGCGCCCGGCGAAGCCAGGTCCGGACCGATTGGCAGCCATAGCGCGCAAGGTGGTGTGGTGGGATGTGCCGGAGCGGACACTGTCACGTCAGGGCCTCTTCATCGCTCGCGTCCTGGCACGCGGATCCACCGATGACGTCATCGACATCGAGGCACGCTACGGCAGAGCAGCGATGCGAGCGGCAGCTCGAGATGCGCCCTCGTCCGTTCTTGACGAACGAGCTCGCAACTACTGGCGACTCGTGCTCGATCTCCCGGCCGATGCTGCACCTCCAGTGCGGACGATGGCCCGATGAGCACGCGGTCCCGACTCACCCGGTTCGGCGGTCTGCCGCACCTCGACCCGGACCTGTCGATCCTCCCCGACGCACAGGCGGACCTGTGGCCGAAGCTGGGTGACATCCCGGAGCCCTTCGTGCTGTACGGCGAAACGGCGCTCGCTCTCCGTCTGGCCCACCGCGGGTCCGTCGACTTCGACTTCTTCGCGCACGACTCGTTCTCCGCACGCGAGCTTCTCGATGAGCTGCGTTGGCTCGGCCGCCTCGAGGTGATGGAGATGCGCGACAACGATCTCGCGGTCATCGAACCCGGCGGCGTCCAGCTCGCGTTCTACGGCGGCCTGGACCTTCAAGCCGTCGCCGAGCCTTCGCTGGTCGCCGAAAACGGACTGGTGGTCGCCTCGGTCTACGACCTTGCTGGGACCAAGGCCAAGGCCATCCTCGACCGGTCGGAGTGGAAAGACTACGTGGACATCGCGATGCTGCTGCGCGCGGGCCACCGCCTGGCGGATGTGATCGGCTACGCAACGACGATCTTCGACCGGCGACTCGACTTCCCGACGCAGGTCTTTCTGCGGTCGCTCGTGTGGTTCGGGGACGGCACCGCTGGCGACGTGTCTGCAGACATCCGGAGCGAGCTGGAGATAGCCGTCCGCGATCTCGCCCTCGCCGACATCCCGCTCGTCCAGCCCTTTCGCGCGACGATCACACCCTGAGTGCTGAAGCGGTCGTCAGTCGCGCTCGACCGAGCTGAACTTGTCGTTGTGGGCACTTCCGACGTTGTCCACGATCTGCCCGCAACAGAACGGATACGCGAGGCCGGTCATCTGGGCGTCGTGATGGAAGGTGCCGGCGCCCGCATTCACGGACTGGAACGAGCTGATCTGGTCGTTCCAGCCGATACTGCTGAGTTGAGTGTAATCCTGGGACAGGTACATCGAGGCCCCTTGACGACCGGAGTGCTCCCAGATGCGGACGTAGCTGACTGCGGTGACGCCATCTGCTGGGTCGGGTCGGTCCATCCTGCCCTTGACAACGGCTTCCAGTTCTGGCGATGTTCGGTAGCACGTGATGACGGGGCTGTCCAAGTCATGACGGTGGAACTGCGCGACAAGTCCGATGGGGATCGGGGCACCATCGAGCGTCGCCTTGTGCCCGCCACCCCCGTCGGACCCGAGCACCGCAGGGCCTGCGAAAAAGATGCACAGGACGAGACCGGTAACAACCGCTCGGGATCGCGACATTCTTCCCCCTCCATGACGATGCCTGAGTGTCAATGGCCAAGTCGGACGTGCTCTGCTCGAGCTGCCAACACGCGCAGAACTCGGAGCCAGCCGCGGTGATGATCCCGCGAAACCCACATGTACCGCGACATCGACGCACGGGGGTTGCTCGATCCATGCACATGAAGTGGACCAGACTCTCCGAACCAACCCGGGAGTGCGGGGTGGGTCCGCCGCAATCTCCGCGCGCTCGCCCCGCTGGTCACTGGGAGTCGACGGCAGCGTCCTCGCCCTTGATCCAGGGACGATCGATGATGGCCACGACGGTACGAGCCGATGGATCGACGAGCGCGACGACCAGGCGCGGGCCTCGAACGAGGGATCCCACCTGCCACAGCCCGAGGTCCTTGCGGTACTGGAGGAGCGGCTCGCCGTCACGCCCACTCTCGACGAGCGCGCCGAACGCCGGGTCGGCCAACGCGATGTCCATGATCTCGAGCGGCTGGGGTGCCTCGTCAGGGAGCCCGCCGACGACGAGGGCATCGAGGGTCACGCGCAGACGCTCGGTCGGTCGACCGCCCGCCCCTGCGCGTTTGAAGTCGTCGAAGTCCCCGCTGATGGTCGCGGTGCCGACCGGAGGGAGGCCCAGCTGCCACTGCGCGAAGCCATCCCAGCGGTGGCGCTCGGTGATGGCTTCGCCGGGCACGAGACGATGCGACTGCCGGACGTCCGAGCAGCCATAGCCCCCGGTCCCGATGGCGTCCTTGGGCTCGATCTCGAGCTGGACCGTGGGGTCCTCGTCGAGGACGGCGTTCTCGAGCGTGGCCGCGAACTGGGAGATGGCCCCTGACGCATAGTCGCCCGAACTCGGTCGCCACTCGTTCTCGGTCATGCGCCCCGACACGATGATCGCCGCGTCGCAGCCGCCGTCCTCCCAGACGATGTCCTGCTCCCCGCGGTTCTCGAGCTTCGTCCTGAATCCAGGCCGGCCTTCCCGCGACCAGCGGGTTGCCGTCGATGCTCATCGAGAGACGGAGGCCGTCGACCTCACTCGAGACCGTACGATCGAGGACGAGGGGCGACGTGGCGGGGGTCGGCGTGGCGATGGCCAGGGCCGATGACAAGGCGAGGAAGGACCCGACGGACAGTGCCCTGTTGATCATGTGACTCTCCTCTACTCTGACGCCCGGAGGCATCGTGCAAGCTCGATGGCTCCAGGAAAAAACCTCGGTCGTCGTTGGCGTCAACACCCGCTGGAGGTGCAGATGGTCAGGTTTGCCTGATTCTCCACGCGTTCGGCCGGTGTGTACCAGGACTTGCCCGCCGGCGGAGACGTATTGTCCAATGAGTCGGCGTGGATTCCGTAGACGGACGAACCAACGAAGTAGATGCCTCCGCTGTCCCCGGGGATCGCATCGAAGTCGGCGGTATAGAGGTTCACGATGTCCCTGCCATCCACGTCCCTCGAGCTGACGTTCCGGCCCAGGATCTTGCCGCACCAGTACCCGGAGTCGACGGCGCTTCGACAAATCAGGAGGCCGACCTGCTGGTAGTCGTTCGGACGCACCCATTGGATCTGCTTGATGTCTGATGCATCCTCCGCGAAGAACTCGTTCTTGGGGGACACATCACCCGGGTTGGAGACGTCGATCCAACCGACGTCCGAGGTTGCGCCGTTCGCCCACGTCCAACCGCTCAATGACTGGCCGATGTTCCGATGGTCGTTGTGATACCAGGTCCTGCCGGCTCCGCCATTGAGGCCGAGGCAGTGGCCAGCGGTGACCATCACCAGGTTGTTGTTCGAGTTCTGTCGTGCGAGGAAGGATGAGGTGCACTTGCCGTCGTTGAAGGCGGACTTGATCCGAATGCCCCCCTTCCATGGCTCGCTTGGCGGGTCACCGCAATCGAATTGGCCACTGCAGGCGTCCGCGCTGATGCCACCTTCCACGAACGTCCCGATGAGTTCGGTGTCGTACATCGAAACCAGCGTCTGCTTGGCGCCAGCTGAGGCTTCACGCAGACCCACCAAGACCTTCTCGCTGACGGGGTCGACCCGTACCGACGATATGAGGATTCCCTGTTCGGCCAGCCCGTCGGCATCCCGGAAGACGTCGTCTGCAATGGCCTGCATGTCTTTCAGGGTCATCGGGGCCTTAGTCACCTCGACGACCTGGCCTTGGGGGACTCGCGACACTATCGCAGCCTCGTGCTTCTTCAGATCGCCGGTGAACTTGAAGATGCCGGTGCCGCCGTTCTTCTGGCCCCAGTACATGCCAGAGAAGTCAGCCTGCGCGAGCGCATAGTCGACCGCCTTGTCCGACCCGGTCTGTAGCTCGTTGCGCTGCCAGAGTTCTGCCGCCTCGGCACGCGTGAGGGGCACACCCCAGTCGAGGTTGGAGTACCGGCTATGGTCCGTGATCGAGTCGTCGATGACCGCGGCTCCAGACGGCAGGCCGACCGAGGTACGGAACCGCTCGATGTTGGCCGGGTCATAGAAGTGAGCGTTGTCGGGACCAGCGGTCATGGCCGAAGCGCCGCCCGAAACAACAAGCAAGGTTGCGAGGAAGATGCTGATGGATACTCGGGACGCCGCCCGACATGATTGTGATCCCATAGAGCCCTCCATGCTCAGTGTTGATTGTTCAGCGCACACAACTGGCCGAATCCGCTGGCATCCGGACGCCGCGCGACGTGTTGGCCGGTGTGAAGGTCATCGCTTGAGTGACTGCGTCTCTGGAGGCGTGCCCGTCGATGTCCGAGTCGTTGGCGTTGTGGCCTGCATGCCACCAGGATCGGTTGGCACATGCGCCAAGGAGCTCGATCGATCTTTTCACCCGACAGTTCGGCCACCTACGCACGCTCGACCGAGGTGAACTCGTCGTTGTGGGTCGAGCCAGACGCCTGTCTCGACGTCAGTCCCCGAGGGCTCAGGTCAGCCCGGAGTCCGGTCACCAGCGCGGAGCGGCAGCTCGTCCGTCGCGTCGGGCAAGCCGAGCATGGCGGCCACCTCCTCGAGCGAGTCGAGGCCGCGGACCTCGTCCGGATAGTCTCTGGGACCCGTGCCAGCGAACGGAGCAAAGGCGAGAGTACCGCCGGGCTTGATTCGCCACGCCAGAGAGTCCGGGATTGACGGCGACAGAATCGACGCAGTGCTGAACACGTAGCGCTTGCCGGGCTCGAGGCTGACCGGCAGACAGCCCGGACTACGCGACGTGAGGACCTCATCGAGCGGCCCGCCCGCGAGCACGCGCTCGACCGACCAGAGGACGCGCCTGTCGTCGACCTCGATCTCGCCACTCGGCAGTCGCTCATCGCCGAGATACCGACCGATGAAGGTGGTACCCGTGGCGTCGGCTACCTGGTCAGGGCCGATCCGTGCCGTGCAGCCGAAGCCGTATGGCTCCGCAGCCGCCGGCGGCTTGCCCTCACCAGCCTCGACTGCTGAGAGGGCATCGCTCAACGTCTCGATGCCCGCGACGGTGGCGTCGTAGTCGCTGATCCCGTAGGTGTCGAACGGTGCGAGCTCCACTCGCTCATCGTCCCGGACGCGCCAGGCGAGCGAATCGAGGACGGAGGGCGCCGTGGGATTCGGCTGCGCGATCGAAGGCGACGCCGAGGCGGTCGAGAAGAGGTAGTGCACCCCCGGTGTGAGGTTCGTCCACTCGCAGGCGGGGCTCCAGAACACCAGGTTCCGGGGGATCGCCGTACCTGCGTAGACGGTCTCCACCGACCACGAGTGAAGCATGACATCGTCGGTCGGATCGAGCAGGGCGTCACCCAGGTACGTGCCGACGAACGTGACGCCGGCGGCATCACTCGGGAGGACGGCTGTGAGGTCGGCCGGCTCACAGGTGCGCTCGGCCGAGCGTGGCGCGTCCTGGGCGCCGACACCCAGGGACATCATTGCCGCGATGATCACGCATGTCCCTGTAGCGGTAAGGGTTTTCCGTGTCTTCATCAGTAGTCACCCCCTGCATCGATATCACAGTTCGGAGATGGTCCACCCAAACCCGGGATCCGGCAGCCATCACTGTTCGTCAGCTTGGCCAGCGTGATGTTCCAGCCGAGACTTTCGAACCGCTCGATCGGCGTGTACCACGCCCGGTCGGTACTCGTGTTGATGGTGCTGAGCGAGCCGGCGCCTTTGACGGTGTTGTCGGATGTGTTGTGCCAGTAAGCCGGACTGCCGCTGTCGCCGATGTTTCGCACGATGCCTTCCACCCGGACCATGTGGTACAGCTGCGTCCCGCTCGCAAGCACTGGTGCGTCGTCGTCTTCTATAAGCCCACACGTGGTGCCGGTGACACGTCCAGTCATGCAGCGCTTGTTGCCGACATCGTGGGTGGGCGTCTCTCGCTTGACGTCGAGGACATAAGGTACGCCGCCGGTCTTGTGGACCACTTTGGCGGCGGCCGTGTAGGCCCCTCCAAGAGAGCTGTCATCGACACGAATGAGCAGAGCATCTTCGCTGCCGCCGTTGTGGAAGCTCCGCTCCTTGGCTGGTCCGATCCGATTGCCGTTGTGATAGTGGACCGTGTCCAGTGAACTGCAGTGACCGGCCGAGATGTACCAGCGTACGTCTGGATCGCCGGTGGACCTGTCCACCTTAAGGCCGAGCGTGCAGCCGGCGGGGTAGTAGGACCAGCCACCCTTGACTGCAGCCGCGGTCTTCGGCCTCCGCGTCTCGCGGAAGCGCACCTGCTTGGTACCGAACCGTTCACGGACGCTTCGCTTCGTCGCCTCTCGCTGAGCCTTGGACTTGCCCGCATCGATCTCGACGACGACAGCTTGTTGCCGTACCGACGTGAAGGTCGCCAACACACCTGTGGTGTCGTCACCACCCTGCTCTCGGAAGATGCCGTCCTGGAGGGTGTCGAGCTCGTCTTTGGTCGTCGTCGTTGCTCTGACTCGGAGCTGCCCCGGGTATGTGAGCTCATCACGCCAGGGTTGATCGCTTCCGTCGATCAGGTACACGGCAACCACGCCGCCGGCGGCGTGGTCGACCATCACCCCACCGAAGTTGTCACGAGCACGGGGGTGTGTCCGGTAGTACTCGGAGATGACGGCCGTGTCGTGCGCGAGGTTGTCGCGCCGGCGAAGCTCCTCTAGCTCCGCAGGCGTGAAGAGAGCCCCGGCCGCTCTAGTGCCGACGGTGCGTGCTAGGTCGTCGTAGAGCGACTCGACGTACGATCGGGAACTCTCAAAATGCAGGGCCTCTCGAAAGGCGATATCCGCCTCGATCGCTGACGCCCGCCGTCCCGGATCCTGGAGCGTCCACTCGAATCCCGGGTCTAGGTCAGTGGCGCTCGCGGAGACGGTCGGCAGCAGTATCGCTGCTGCGAGTGCGAGCGCAACCAGCGTCCGCATCATTCGTTGAACCATGCCCTTATCTCCCCTGTCTTCCTGATGCGACTGCCTCGATGCAGCGGCCACCTACGCACGCTCGACCGAGCTGAACTTGTCGTTGTGGGTCGAGCCGACGTTCTCGACGATGACGCCGCAACAGAACGTGTAGTAGACCCCGTACATCTGGGCGTCGTGGTAGAACCTGCCGGCGCCGCCGTTGACGGACTGGAACGAGCTGATGCGATCGTTCCAGCCGATGCTGCCGAGGTTGGGGTAGTCCGCCGAGACGTACATCGACGCCCCCTGGCGGTCGACGTGCTCGAAGATGCGCACGTAGCTCACGGCCGCCACGCCCTTGGTCCCGTCACGCTCGTCCATCACGCCCTTGACAGCCGCCTCCAGCTGGGCCGAGGTTCGGTAGCAGGTGATGACGGGACCGTACAGGTCGTGGCAGTGGTGTTCCGCGACCTCGACGAGCGGCAACGGCTGGCCATCGAGTGTGGCCCGCGCTCCGCTGTCCGCGGTCGCCGGGACCGCTGGTGATGCGACCAGCAGGAGGATCGATATCAGACCAGTGACGGCTCTTGGCCACATCAGCGTCCACCCCCATACGGCATATCCCTGACAGCCTATGGACGCGACCGGCGGCACACCATCGGTGAAAACCCTGAACGCGGCTCAGGGTCTTCCCCTATCGCACCGTGCGGCCTCGAGTGGCACGCTGGGGCGATGGCTCGCGCTCGGCTTCGCGCTCGTCGCCCTCGCGCTGAGCATCTCCGCGGCCATGAGCGCCCTGGGCTCGGTGCCCGTCGCCGGCGCCATCAGCGGGACCGACGGGCTCGTGGCCGAGGTCGTGCCGGGCAGCCCGGCCTGGCGGTCGGGCGTGCGCGTGGGTGATCGCGTGGTCTCGATCGAACCCGGGTCCAGCGCCGAGGACTGGACCATGGTCACCGAGCACGCGACGGTCCGCGCCGCGGCCATGGTCGCGGCCCTGCGCGAGACCGTCCCACTGGCCATCGCGGCCGCCGCCCTCGCGGTGCTGGCCGTCCTCGCCGTCCCGGCCGGCCCGCGGTTCGCGGCAGGGGCGGCCGCCATCGCCGTGGCCCTCGCCGCGCGCCCCGTGCTGCTGACCGGCGACGTCGCCTGGTCGACGACCGCAGCGGTGGCCGCGCTCGTGATCCCCGGCCTCTGGTTCGCCGCCTACGGTCCGCGCCGGCGCCGCTGGGGGCGGTCTCATCGCCGCCGCGGCCGTCCTCGTCGCGGGCGCCTGGACGTGGGCGCGCTTGGTGGACAGCTCCTCCTTCGAGGCCGCCGACGGCCTGCGTTTCCTCCTGACCTACGGCCTGGCGGTCGGCATCGCCGCCGTCGTGCTCGGGGGACTCGTCCTCGCGGGGCGTGGTGGATACGATGTGCGCCGGCTCGCCGACGTCACGTTCCTCGCACTCATCGTCGGCCTCCTCGCGGCGGCGGTCGCCGCGGCCGTGCCGCCGGGCCTCGTGCTCCTCGCGGTCGTGCCCCTGCTGCTGGTCTATCCGCTGGCGCGCGGACGGGTGCATTCCGCGCTCGATCGGCTGGTCCTCGGCGACCTGCGCCGCCGGGCCGCGATCGAGGCCGTCGAGCGGGAGCGGGCGCGCCTCGCCCGTGAGATCCACGACGAGCCGCTCCAGCGACTGGCGGCGGTGGCCCGCCGCCTCGATGCGTCGCCGGACCTGGCCGCGGAGGCCGCGGCCGTCCGCGCCGTCACGAGTCAGCTGCGCGAGATCTCGGTCCAGCTCCATCCACCCGTGCTCGTGGACCTCGGGCTCATCGCCGCCCTCGAGGACCTCGTCGAGCGCCTCCAGCTGGAGAGCGGGATGCCCATCGCCATCGAGCACGATGCGGCCCATCCCACAGGACCGGTCGTCCACCTTCCCGCGGATGTGGAGCTCGCCGCCTATCGCATCGCGCAGGAAGCGCTCGGCAACGCCGTCCGACACAGCGGCGCGGCGGGCATCGAGGTCCGCGTCCGCCTCCGTCCCGACGCGCTGGCCCTGGTCGTGCGCGACGATGGCGTGGGCATCGACGCGGTCGCGACGCGCGAGGCCGTCGCGCGGGGACACCTCGGCCTCGGGTCCATGGCCGAGCGTGCCGAGCTCATCGGCGCGAGCCTGCGGATCGAGCCCGCGCGTCCCGGTACGCGCGTGACCCTGCGGTGGCCGGCATGATCGACGTCCTCCTCGTCGACGACCATCCGCTGGTCGCGGACGGGCTGGCCAGCGCGCTCGGGGCGGAGCCGGACATCCGCGTCGTGGCCGTGGCGGCGACGCTCGCGGCCGCCCGCGCGGCGCTCGCGGCACAGGCACCCCGCGTGGCCGTGGTCGACATCCGCCTGCCCGACGGCTCCGGCCTGGACCTGCTCGACCCCGCGTCGGCGACCGCCTGCATCGTGCTCTCGTCGTTCGGGGCGCCCCAGTACCTGGAGGCCGCACGCCGGCGCGGCGCGGCGGGCTTCTTCCTGAAGTCGAGCCCCACGCGCGACATCGTCGCGGGCATCAAGCGGGTCGCGGCGGGTGGCACGGCCTTCGACCCGGCCGTGGTCGAGCGCGAGACCACCGCCGGGCGCTGGCGGCCGCTGTCGGAGCGCGAGCGTGACGTCGTCCGTCTCGTCGCCGATGGCCGCTCGAACGATGAGATCGGACGCGAGCTCGGCATCGCCCGCAAGACCGTCGAGACGCACCTGACTCATCTCTACGAGCGCTACGGCTGCCGCTCCCGTGCGGAGCTTGCGGCGCGGGCCGAGCGCGAGGGCTGGCTGGACCTGCCGTCGCGCTGAGGGGAGGCTAGTACTTACTTGCGTTAGAGAGCGTTATGCTGTATGCTGCGTGGATGGCAAAGACCGCGACCCCCATCGTATTGTCGGAGACCGAGTCGGAGACGCTCCGGTCCTGGACCCGGGCCGGGACGAGCGAACAGCGGACCGCCGAGCGGGCACGCATCATCCTCGCCGCCGCCGAGGGTGAGGGCACCAACGACATCGCCCGGCGGCTCGGCACCCGTCCGGCCCGAGTGAGCAAGTGGCGGACCCGCTTCGCCCGTGACCGCCTGGGCGGGCTCATCGACGCACCTCGGCCCGGGGCCCGGGCGCGCTATGACCAGACGACGGAGCGACGGATCCTCGCTGCGCTCGACGAGCCACCCCCGGGAGGACACGCCACCTGGACGGGCTCGCTGCTCGCGGACCGGCTCGGTGATGTCAGCGCCGACCAGGTGTGGCGCACCCTGCGTCGCCACCACATCAGCCTGCGCCGACGACGCAGCTGGTGCATCAGCACCGACCCCGAGTTCGCCACCAAGGCGGCGGACATCGTGGGCCTGTACCTCGACCCGCCCGAGAACGCGGTCGTCGTCTGTGTCGACGAGAAGCCCTCGATCCAGGGCCTCGAGCGCGCCCAGGGCTGGTTGCGGCTGCCCGACGGGAAGAGCCTCACCGGCTTCAACCACGAGTACAAGCGTCATGGGACGACCACGCTCTTCGCGGCACTCGAGGTGGCCACCGGGCAGGTCCAGACCGCGCACCACAAGCGTCGTCGCCGGCGTGAGTTCCTCGACTTCATGAACGACGTCGTGGCGGCCCATCCCGACACCAAGCTCCACGTCGTGCTCGACAACCTCAACACCCACAAGCCCAAGCACGACCGCTGGCTGGCCCGCCACAAGAACGTGCACTTCCACTTCACCCCGACCCATGCCTCATGGCTCAACCAGGTCGAGGTCTGGTTCTCCATCCTCTCCCGAGCCGCCCTTGCCGGCGCGAGTCACACCTCACCGAGACAGGTCAGACGCGGTATCGACCGCTTCGTCGGGGCCTACAACGAGACGGCCACCCCATTCGAGTGGCACAAGCGGGAGGTCCACCAGGTGAACCTCAGCACTCATTACGCTGACTTGTGCAACTAAGTACTAGCCTCCAGTGGCCCAGCTGAGGTCTGCGGCTGGAGGAGCGGTTCGCCTGAGCCACGCACCTGGTGGAGCTGATGTCCGCGGGACGAACGACATAGGATGAAGGCTGGCTGTTGTCACGCCCATGGCGTAAGCATGCGTTTCGCCCGCGCCGGTCATCGGTGGGGCCCACCTGGTTCGATGGATTCTGGTAGCTAGGGCCAGTTGGCCCCACGTACCTCCCACCCATTCCATTCCGCGAAGGCGTCCTTCAGCAGCGCGAACCGTACGGTCCACACGTTCCCGTCCTGCCAGCTGGCATCGAGGATGCCGATGGGCCTGATGTGGGCCACACCGTCATCCATCCACTTGCGGTAGACCGGACCGCCGCTGTCACCGGACTTGCCATGCATCCCAGTTCCGGCGCCTCCGCACACCTCGATTCCCAGGTAGTTGCTGTCCCAGCAGTCATACGGGATGCTCACAAGACCGCCAACCGTGCCGTCGCCGTCAAGCTGTCCGCTGGTGGCCCCGGAGAACATGATGGGGTCATTCACGGAGAGTTTCGTGTGCTGGTGGAGGTGGACGACCGCGTTCGCACCGTGACCGAAGACGCGGTCGGTCGCCTCGGACGCGAACTGGTGGCCGACCCGTGCGATGTCCATGTCCTGGCCCGTGAGTTTCGCCCGAAGGATGCCGACATAGTGACCGCCGTGGAAGTAGGAGCTGTGGTACATCTTGGTGACGTCGATCGTTCCCGGAGACACGTTCGGGTCCACGCAATGGGCCGCCGTGAGCCACTGGTTCTTGTGCTCAGCGCTCTCCTTGTAGACATGCCACCCCATCGTGCAATCCCAGTGCCCGACGGAGTCCTTGTAGATGCGCACGCCGGCCAGGATCGGGTCCCAGCAGTTGTTCCTGCTGCCGCCGTTGCTGCAGAGATCGCTCGTGTCCAGGTCCACCGGCGCCTCGCCTGACTGGATCACGACGGGCACGCCGAGTCGCGAGACCAGCTCGTCCTTCCGTGACCGCATCTGCTCGACCGTCGAGAGCGTGTACACGAGACGGACACGGTTGTGCCTCGAATCGATCCCCCAGAGGACGAGGCGTCCATCTGCGTCGACCTCCCGGCTGACCTCCGGTGCTCTGTGGACAGCAGTCTCCAGCTCGGTCCAGGAGTGGTCGACCCCCTCCACCCTCCAGCCGCGAGAGACCTTGGGCATCCGCGACCCGATGCCCTCGATGAGCGGGTCCCTGGCCTTGGTCAACTGGATCACGAACTTCCCATCGTGCTTCTGGTCGATCCAGCTGCCAGCGAACTCCGGCTGCTCCTCGACCCACGGCATGACGTCTCGATGCACCCGGTTGGAGAACAGGATCCGGCCGTCGAGGTCCACGTCGTCGAACTCGGCTGAGGTCATCGGGATGCCGAATCGCTCGCTGCCCACGTCAGCGGCCGTGCCGACGAGGTCCGCGACGTAGTCGCGGTCGGACCTCAGCCCGAGTACTTCTCGGCTTTGCATGCCATCCGTGATGCTCCCTGTGTCCGCCGCACGCACGGGGGCGTCTCCCACCGTCAGCGAACCCGTCAGGCCGACGGCGACCGCAAGCGCGGTGCACAAGAGCCACGGTCTTGGCATCCCGGCCTCAAAGGCGCCGCTGCGTGCACTTCGTCTCGCGTGCATGATCCCCCTCCATCTGTGCTGGGCCCGGCGTCGAGCATCAAGGGCCGGTTCCGGGCTTGGACGACTAGATCGATCTTGGACACAAGCACACCTCCAGGCTCGGGATCCGACAAAGCGGAGTGATTGGTGGGAGGCCCGGGGGGGTGACCCGACGCGAGTGCTAGCGCTCGCCTGGCGTGAACGAGATCGCGACCTTCTCCGGCGGCCCGCCCTCGCCGCCCTCCACGCCGGACCAGAGGACGAGCTCGTGGCCGGTCCAGACCATCGTGTCCCACGCGCGCCGCTCGTTGAACTCGTCGGCGATCTCGGATCCAGCGAAGGCATAGCACTGGCCGGTGGACGGGTCGAGGGCATGCGAGCCGCTCCCGCTGATGACCAGTTCCCCGGTCCAGACGGCGATCGCCGATCCCACGCAGTCATAGTCGTGGACCGTCCACGCCCCGGCTGCGGGATCGAACGTCGCGTCCATGACGACGCCCGGGACCGTCCTGGTCGACGGGCCGCCGCTCGCGAACAGGAGGCGGTCGCCGGCCCACATTCCCTCGTTCGCGACCGCCTCGCTCACCGGGCCCTCGATGGGTGGGCTCCAGGCGCCGGCCCCGAGGTCGAGCGTCGCGACCGAGGCGACGCCGCGATCCTTCGGTGTGGTGACCGCGAGGATCTCCGTGCCGCTCCAGAAGAGCCCCTGGAGCTGCCTGGCGCCGGGCGCCGGGGGGAGCTCCGTCCAGGCGTCCGTCGCCGGCTCGTAGGTCGCGACCTGGCGCCGGCTGTTGGCAATGACGGCCCGTCCGTCGGCCCACACGGCGAAGCTCGTCACGAAGGGCATCGGGGCCAGCTCGCGCCACGCGCGGGTCGATGGGTCGAAGGCGTGGGTCGTGGTCAGGGCTGTCTCGCTGTCGATGACCATGCTGTCGAACAGGAGCAGCTCGCGGCCGGTCCAGACCGTCGGGCTGTTGGAGCCGAGCCCTTCGGGCCTGACGCCCTCCGGACCATCTGAGAGCTCGGTCCAGGTGTCGGTCGCGATGTCGTAGGAGGCGACCCGCCCAGTGGGCACATCGACCACGAGGACGGTTTCCCCGGTCCACGCGCCGGCTCCGAAGTTCGACCCGAAGGGCGGATCGGCCAACCGCTTCCACGTGCCCTCGAGCACTGGCGTCGCCGACTCGGTCGGGAGCGGCGAAGGCGACGGCTCCTGCTGGGCCTGTCGCAGACCCCGGTCCGTCGGTGATCGCTGTGCGGTCGTTGGCAGGGCCGCGGCCAACACCACCATCAGCGTCAGTGACATCGCGAGACTCACCGATCGCCTGAGCTTGTTACTGTTCATCGAGGCACTCCTATCCTGCCTGTCTGCGGAATGTAGAGGCGGCCGGCTCCGGCATCGACGGACTGGAACGCGCTGACGCGGTCGACCCAGCCGATGCTGCCGAGGTTGACAGCCTCCTCCAGCTGGGCGGCCGGTGCTCCGCTGTCCGCGGTCGCCAGCACCTCTGGGGACCCGATCAGCAGGAGGATCGATACCAGACCAGCGACGGACCCTGGTCGCATCATCGTTCGCCCCCAATACGGATATCCCTGACAGCCTACGGACGCGACCGGGCGTGCGCCATCGGTAGAATCCCTGAGCGCACGTCAGGGTTTTCCCCTATAGCAATTCGCACCCCGTGTGGCCATGGTCGATATCCGCCTGCCCGATGGCTCCGGTCTCGATCTCATCGATCGCGAGTCGTCCACCGCCTGGATCGTCCTCTCCTCGTTCGGCACGCCCCAGTACATCGATGCTGCCCGCCATCTCGGCGCGGCTGGCTTCTTCCTGAAGTCCAGTCCCACCGAGATCCTGCTCACGGGCATCAAGCGGGTGGCCGCCGTTGGACTCGCCTTCGACCCCGAGGTGGTCAAGCTCGAGACGGTGGCCGGCCGCTGGCGCCCGCTGTCGGAGCGCGAGCGCGACGTGGTCCGTCTCGTCGTCGAAGGCCACTCGAACGATGGGATCGGACGCGAGCTCGGGGTCGCCCGCCAAGACCATCGAGACGCACCTGGCGCACCTCTACGAGCGCTACGGCTGCCGCTCGCGCGCGGAGCTTGCGGCGCGGGCCGAGCGCGAGGGCTGGCTGGACCTGCCGTCGCGCTGAGGGGAGGCTATGCCCTATGCGGACTAAGGGTTTTCCCTGATTGACCGGTCCGGATGCGGGCCTTAGCGTCGATAGCTGTCCAGGACGCACACGAAGACGCGCCAGACACAGCATCGGAGGGATGTGATGATGGCCTGGAAGAGGCTCCTGCCCTGGCTCCTGAGCGTGGTCCTGCTGCTCGTTGTGACCGCGACTGCGCTCGGTTCCGGGACCATGCAAAGCAGCGTCTACAACAAGGACCGGTACTGGGATTCCCCGGTCTGGCGCAATCAGAGCGCTGACACGTACGCCCAGATCAAGGTGAAGTGCCGGGACGAGAGCGGGACCAACGATCCTGACGACTGGGTGACGCTCCGCATCTGGCGACACGCTGGCATCTTCCCGCCCTACTCTGTCGGGGACAGGACGTTTGACGCCTGCCGCAACAGCCAACAGACCAAGGAGTGGTCGAACAACATGGGAGGCGCGGAGGACTTCCACTTCCAGATCCGAGGCTTCAGCTACAACGGTGGCTACAACGGGGATCGCCTCATCGACCTGATCCCTTATACGGTCACTTGGGACCACTGAGTTGAGCATTGCGCGCCAAGAGTCGCCTCCGCCGATGACCGTTGGGAAGGATCGCGACGGAGGCGACGCGTCGATCGGACTGGATGCCGATGCGCCACGGCTCCAGTTCCACGACGTGTGGTTCCGGTACAGACGCTCCGGCCCTGATGTCCTCCAGGGCATCTCCTGGAACGTACCGGTCGGACGCAGCGTCCTGCTGGGACCCAACGGCGCCGGCAAGACGACCCTTCTGGCGATTGGCGCGACGGCGCTCACCGCCAAACGCGGGACGGTGGCGATCGGTCGGCTCGACCCAGTTCGACGCAGCGACCGGTCAGCGTATCGGCGAGAGGTCGGCTGGATGCCCCAGGATATCCGCCCGATGGCGGGCCTCACGAGTCGCGAGCAGCTCGCGTATGTCGGCTGGCTCAAGGGCCTGGGGCGGCTCGCGGCCTGGGAGCAGGCCGCGAAGGTGCTCGCGCGGGTCGCGCTCGACGATGTCGCCGACCGTGCGGCCAAAGAACTCTCCGGCGGGCAGCGTCGTCGGCTCGGACTGGCTCAGGCCCTGATCGGCGACCCAAAGGTCCTGCTTCTCGACGAGCCCTCGGCTGGACTGGACCCTGCTCAGCGCGGCCGGTTCCGCGAGATCATGGCCTCGGTGGCGACCGGGATGACGGTCCTCGTGTCGACCCACCAAGTCGATGACCTGGACGAGCTGTTCGACGACGTCGTCGTCATCCACGAAGGCGCGCTCGTCTGGCGCGGCAGCGTCGACGCGTTCATGAGGCTGGCGCCGCCGGGGGCGGTGCGACCCGCCGAGGCGGCCTATGCCAGCCTCGTCACTGCCGCGGACTGATGCGCCTCCTGACGAGCCTACGCATCTCGCCCGGCGCGTGGCTCACCCCGGTCATGCTCGGGCTCGTGTGGCTCTACGTCACGCAATCGATCACGTTCGCACATCGGGAGCCATACACCCTGGGGCTGACGGCCAGGGCGATGAACGTCCTCGGCCTGGTGATTCCGGTCTTCGTCCTCGCGGCGACCTGGGAGGGGGTCCGCGTGGGACGCTCGGGTATCTGGGCGTTCCCGTTCGTCCGACGCCGGCTTGGCGTGGCGGCCTGGTCTGTCGCGCCCGCCGTCGTCGGCGGCGCCCTCGTGATCGTCGTGGCGGCGATCCAGGTACTCGCACACGAAGGGCTCGTGCTGCCCGACCCTTTGATCATCGTGCTCGCACTCGCGCTGCTGAGCGCCCAGGCGCTGGCTGGCTTCGCCGTCGGAGCAACCTGGCCACACGTGGCTGCGGTGCCACTCGTCACGCTCATCTCCTTCGCCTCGTTCGTCTTGCCTCGCGTCCTCCAGCCGGTGTGGCTCCTCCACCCGTTCGGGACTTCGCTGGAGCTCTGTTGCCGGAACGACTCGGTCCTCGCTCCCGAGGTCGCAGCGTCGATCGTCGTGTTGAGCTGCGGTCTCCTCATCGCAGCTGCGGTGTCGATCTCCAGCCGACCTGTGACGCGGACGACCAAGGCGACCAGCCTCGGCGCGGTCGCGCTGTCGCTCGCTGCGGCGGCACTGATCGCGTCGCCCATCCCGATGAGCCCGACGACGGCACGCCTTGGTGACGCCACTGCCTGCGTCGACGGGGCGCATGTCCGCGTCTGTGCGTGGCCGGAGCATGCGAATATGCTGCTAGCCGCAGTGGCCGCCGCGGACGACGCCGTGGTCGCTTGGTCCGCCATGGGCCTCGAGACGCCCAAGCTCATCACCGAGGCCCGCGAGACGCCAGGGCCGGATGCGCTCACCGTCGCTCTGTGGACCGGTCTCGACGCATACGATCTCGTTGCGGACATGGCTTGGGCAATGGTCCCCGATGCGCCTGGATGCGCTGCGACGGAGGCGTGGCGCTCCGAGGTGGCTGGTCCGTACCTGTGGGTCTGGTTCGCGATGACCGGCGGTGTCCCTCCGGATGAGATCCGTCGATACGAAGGCGACGCACGACCGGATCCCGAGATCTACGCGGATGCCGCCCCAACGAGCCTCCTCCCTGTACGCCCACTCGTGGACGCCGTCCTCGCCTCCTCGCCCGAGGCGCAGCGTCGGTGGGTGACCGCCAACGTCGCAGCGATGGGCGCCTGCTCGGTCGACCCGCCACTCGAGCCGTCATGAGGTACTGGCTCGAGGTCCGCGGCTCCCGCGCTGGCGCCGTCACCGTCGTGACCCTGCTGGTCCTGCTCGTCGTGGTCGGCGACTTGGCGATCCCGATGCTGTCCCTGGCGGCTTTCGCCGAGTACGCGCTGCCAGTTTCTCTGGTGGCACCCGTGGTGCTGGCGATCTTCGTGACCTGGTCTCTGGCGAGGGGCGACGAGCGGCTCGAGGGGGTGGCCGTCATGCCCGTCGCTGGCGTCGATGCCGTCCTTGTCCTGGGGATCACGGGGAGCTTCGCGTGCGTCGCGGTCGTTTTCGATATCGCGACCATCACCCACCTCGGTGTCGAGGCGGCCCGCAACGCCATCGGGCTGGTCGGCCTCGCGCTCATGCTGCGATGGCTGGTGGGCAGCGATGTCGCGGGGGTCCTTCCGGTCGCCTATGTCGTCATCGTGGCGTTCTTCGGTGGCGAGACTCCGCGCACGGCCGAGTGGTGGGCCTGGCTGGTCCGTCCCGCTGGATCCACGACCGCCTTGGTCCAGGCGGCAGCGTTGTTCGCGGCCGGCCTGATCGTGACGTCGCTCGGTCGACGCGAGCCGCCAGCGCTCAGGTGAACGAGAGAAGGTTCTCCGGAACGGACGTAGGGCTCTTCGACCGCAGGCTCAAGGTGATCTGGAGCGTGAAGCATCTTGACCTGACTCCGAAAGAGCATCATGATGCTATCCATGCGAACCACCTTGACGCTCGAGAGCGATGTCGCACGCCTCATCGACGAAGCGGTCCACCGGGAACGGCGCCCCATGAAACAGGTCGTCAACGACGCGCTCCGACGTGCCCTCACCCCGGAGACACAGCGGGAAAGGGTCACACTGTCGCCCCACGAGTCGGCCATCCGTACGGGCTTCGACCTTGCCAAGCTCAACCAGCTCGCCGATGACCTGGATGACGAAGCCATCCTCGACGCACCTCGACGCACGGAGTGATCATCCCCGACGTCAACTTGCTGCTCTATGCGACGGTCACCGGGTTCCCGAAGCACGAGCCCGCACGGGCATGGCTGGAAGATGCCCTCAACGGGTCGGACCTGCTCGGCCTGACCTCACCAGCCGTGTTCGGTTACATCCGGATCGCGACCAGCGGGCGCGTGTTCGAGTCGGCGATGTCGGTCGTCGACGCGACCGATCGCGTGCGGCTCTGGCTGGCCCAGCCGAATGTCAGGTTCGTCGTGCCCGGTCCAAGTCACCTCGAGATCGCATTCGGACTCCTCGAGGCGATCGGGACCGGGGCGAACCTGACGACCGATGTGCAGCTCGCGGCACACGCCATCGAGCTGGATGCCGAGCTCTTCTCCAACGACACCGACTTCGGACGTTTCGCCGGCCTGCGCTGGATCGACCCGCTGAGACGATCGGCGACGTGAGGCGGCCCGGCGACCTGAAGCCGCAGAGTCGAGCGGAGTCCGCCCTTCGCGGGAAGGATGATCGAGCACGTGCGATGTCATGCGGGACCTAGTCGGAGGACTGGCGTCGCCTGGACTTCGCGTATGTCGTCAGGCCGTGGAGTTGTGGGTCTCCTCGAACCAGATCCCACGCCAGATGTCGGCCGCGGCTTCGGGTGCGGGCAACCCGCCGATGCGTCGCAGCTCGGAGATGCCGTCGTCCACGGCTTATTAGATCGAGACGCGGGATGGACACCCGCGCGCCGCCTTGGTGTGTCACCATCGGGTACGTCTCGCAGGAATATATGGACCGTACCCAAGTGTGGACCTTGGGTCTCCGCCAAGAAAAGGGACCGAACCCGGATGATCGTCTCCTCGCGTTCGCGGAAGTCCGACGCTCAGGCCGAGGTGAACCACGCTTGTGAGTGAGCCTTCTCCTCGCCAGGAGACACGCAAGCCGGAGGAGTGCTGGCCGCGGTTGCCGAGCGTGAGGGCTGGCTGACCTGCCGCCTGGCTGAGGGGACTGTGATACAGGGTTTTCCCTGACTCAGGCTCAGGGTTTTCCCTGATTGAATTGCGCGTTCTGCTATCCCACGATCAGCAGAGCATTCCGTATGCTCCTGGTCTACCGCACTGGTCAGTTCCGAACGATGAGGGGAACGATGCGCACCATCTTGTCCGCGACACTCCTTGTGCTCGTCGCCACGGCGCTCGCTTCGGCCGTGGGCCATGCGGCCAGCCCCGAGCCGTCGCTGTCGCCCACTCCGGCCGCCGACCTCACCGTCCCCTCGTCGCTCGACTGGCAGCAGACCATCCCTTCCCAAGCTCCCCGTGGCCGACTGTCCGAGGTGACGACCTGGTCTCGCGGCTTCGCCGCGCTGGGCGAGGATGGTGCCGGGTTGCCCACCGTCTGGGTGTCGACCGATGGCGCCTCGTGGACGTCCCACGCGCTCCCCTTCCTGAAGCGGCTCCAGCCGCACCTCGACGCGCTCGATGGCCGACTCGTGGCCGTCGCTGCTGTGCCGCACGGTGAGGTCGAGCGCCTCGCGAGCTGGATCTCGCGCGACGGAGAGACATGGCGCCGCGCACCGAACGATCGGATGATGGCCCTGCCGTCACGACCGACGGTGCCCGGATATCTGGCGCTCACGCCTCCGGTCAACGTCGATGGCCAGCTCGTCGTCTACGGACACTGGGACGGCTGCTGCGGCGCCGTCACGCCACCGATCGCCGGACCACCCGCGGGCAGCTACGGGTACCTGAGCGCGGCGCCGGCGCACAACGGGATCGTGGCCTGGCGGACGGGAGACGGGCTGCACTGGACGCGACACCCCATCACACCGAGTCTCGACAGCCTCGACTGCGTGGCGGAAGATGTCGAACGGCTCATCGGCCTCGACTACGGCTCGCCCCTCGTGGCGTCAGCCGACGGTGTCGACTGGGAGCCGGTCGGCGAGGTCCCCATCGACCGCGGTCCCCCCGACGCCGCCTGCGTCTGGCCCACGGCCACGGGCTACCTGCAAGTGGGTGTGGCCGATGGCGATCCGATCAGCGGCTACCAGGGCTCGACCGGCATCTCCACCTCGGCCGATGGGCGCGCCTGGTCGCCCGTTGAGCCCCTCCTCGGGTTCGAGGTCGGGGGTGTGGCCGTCCTCGGCGACACGGTCGTGCTGGACGGGTCCCAGTCCGGTCCCGATGGATCCGAGCCAGTCGCCCTACAACTCCTCTCGACCGACGGCGGCCGGACTTGGTTCCCTACGAGCGGCTGGCCATCCACGACGATCGCGTCCGACGGCCGGGTCATCGTGGCCGTCGGTGATGGCGCGTGGATAGCGCTGGTCGCGGAGTCCTGACTGGTCCCAGCCATCGATGCGCCGGCGACCGGGTCCGAGGCGTCAGCGGGTCGCATCGCTCGGTCCGTGGGTGCCGCGGGGACCAGGGCCGAGCTCGTGTTCATGGGGAGGACCCCGCGGTCTGGAGAGCGGCGAACGCAGGTCGACCTATCAGCCGGGGAGGAAGTCGGCAGCGTCAGCGGCGAGGTCGATCGTCAGTGCGGTCGGTCCGTGTGTCGTCGGTCTCAGCTTTCCCAGGAACGGAAGGCGGCCTCGAATGGGGATGAAGTCCACTTGGACATCGCCATCGTGGACCTCGAGGCCGGTCACCTCCAGCACGATCTCTTCTGGTTCCTCGGTATCCGGATCGCGGTACCCAGCGATGCTCAGACGTGCTGCCGGAGCGGCCGCGAGCCCATCCGGGGAAGACACCAACGCCTGGGCGAAGCTGGCCACGTCCCAGACACCCTCTATTGGCTCAGGCCATGCGCTGTTCCATGCCACCGCGGGAACGCTCTCGAGCGTGAGGCTGTCTTCCGTGATGGTCATCGCGCGGCCCACCAGAACGGCCTCCAGCGACGGCAGCGGGTCGAGGCCCACGGCTTGTCGAATCTCGTCGAGCCCCATGCGCCGCAGGCCACGGTTCAGGGTGGTGGCTTGCCGGCTACCTTCGATCCAGGCCGCGCTGTTGACGCGGCCCTTGATCCCGGGGAGCCCGCCGCCCAGCGCCAGGGCGATCCGGTCACCCCTTCGGACACCGAAGACCTCGTTCACGCGGCAGCTCTGCTCACCGCGGAGGCGCAAGCCCGACCGCAAACCATCAAACGCCATCGTGGTAGGCGCATCGCCTTTCAGGACGTCTTCGACTTCAAGAGTGAAGATGGTCGAGTAGTCGAGCTCTGGATCCTCCGCCTTGACGGCCGACACGCGTCCGACGAGGACCTGCCTCGCCGTCGGTGCGACCCGCTCGAAGGCCGGCCAGCGGTTGGGGTTATCCACGCACTCGGCCAGCGCCGGAGCGGCCAGCGCAGCCGATGAGGTGATGACCAGGGTCGAAGCCAGGATGGCTCGCGATAGGGCTTGCATCTCGTCTCTCCTAGCAGCCCGCGGTGGTGCAGATGTCAGCAGGGGACTGCGATTCGATGCGGCTGGCCTTCGTGAACCAGCTGCGACAGTCCCCGGTATCTGCACACCACTGGTCCTTTGTGGAATGCGAGTGGATGCCCGCGGCCCAACCGACGTGGTCGCCGCTCACCGGGTCGTAGTACTGCTCGATGATTGGCGCACCGCTGTCCCCATTGATGGAATTGAAGTTCAGGACAGCCACGCACAGGACCTTCCACCCATCGATGCCTGGCGGGCCGGATGTCCGGAGGTTGGCACACGGACCCAGGACCTTGCCGCACTTGAACTTGTTAGGCGAGAAGCCGCGGCTTGCGCACAGGACATCGCCCTCTTGGATCTGCGAGTCGTACAGCGTGCTGGTGATCGGCCTGATGTCATCCGTGCCATCCCCGAAGATCCTGTTCATCTGGGGGATGTTCTCATCGGCGTCGATCTTGATCCATCCGACATCGGCCACGACATCCGGGCAGCTGGTTGGACCGCAAGCGGGCAGCGAGTCGCCACGTGCGCATCCGAACACGTTGTCGCCATGTCGCCAATCAGGTCCGCAGTTGCCAGTCCCGCCACTGAGAGCGAGGCAATGGCCAGCCGTGATCGCGACGCGGCCATCGTTGTCGCGACGTCTCCCGTTGAAGCCGATCGTGCACAAATCATGGTCCATGCCGTTCTGGCGACCAATCCTGAGCCCACCCTTGATCGGGCGACAGGTGTGGCGGTCCGTGCACACGTCGGGGACGATCGGCCCAATCAACTCCACGGCGACCCGCGGCCCGTACCGGCGCGAGAGGGACTGCTGGCCGCCCTCGGTCGCGGCCTCCAAGCCGATCGTGACCCGATTCTGTTGGACGCCGACGGCGACCTGATTGATAGGCAGCCCGTCAGCCCGAAGGGTGTCCATGTCGGCCGTGATGGCGCTCTGGAGTGCCGAGAGCTCGCTCAGGGAGTAACCCACGTGCTGAACGTCGAACTCGACGCTCGGAGGCAGCCGCTCCTCGATCTCCGAGGTGTGTCGGGCCACGTCATCCGTGAACAGGAACACCGGCAGCGCGCCCTCGGCCTGGTCGAAGTACATGCCACCACTGGCCGGGCGAGACACGGCGTAGTCGATAGCCGCTTGGACCTTGGGTCGCTCGGTGGACCGCCGCCACATCTCGGCGGCCTCGTCTTCGGTCAAGGGAACGCCCCAGCTCGTGTCTGAGAAGCGCTCGCGATTGGCAAAGGAGCGTTCTACGAGGTCCTTCCCGGCCTGAAACCCCATGTCCTTCCTGAACTGCGTGGCTTCCTCGAGCTTGCGGTCGTTCGAACCGCTAGCCGGCGTCGCCATCGCCAATCCGGTGATCATGACCACTGGCAGGAGGAGGCTGAGGAGAATGGTCCTCCCAGCCAAGCGGTAGCGAGCAATCGAACCTGGCTCTTGTCCCAACATGACCAATCCCCCTACGCTCAACTCGCGGCCGGCACTGAGGCCGACCGATTTGCGGAAGCGCACCGCATCATCGACCCATCCCTCATCTACGGTGGCGCTCGCGGCTGGTGCGACTTGCGCGACTACCAGGGTCAGTGTCGCCAGTGCCATTCCGATGCGTCGCGTATGCCGCGATCCTAGCCATCCGAGCGGTGCCATCTTGAACACCTCGTGTCCTAGCCGGCACCCGGGAGGGTGACCTCGACCACGACGCGATCGTACTGATCGGTGAAGCGTCCTTTCAATAGTGGTTTTCCCTTATCGCCGCGTCAGGGTTTTCCCCGATTGACGTCCCTTCGGTGGCGCCGGACGATGCTCGGGAACACCACCCAGCGCGGGGTGCCATCTGGTCGATTTGCGGGCCATGACGTGCCGCAACTGAAGGGTGAGTGGCGCAGGAAAGCAAGGCGGACCGATCATGGATCCAGCAGCGAAGCAAGGCAGCGGACTGCCGCGAGTCACCATGCGAAGGTGCCAGACCACACGGTTGGTTCTCACAGGTGCTTCACGGGCAAGACGACGGGAACTTCTTGTGGCCCTGTGTACGACAGCGACATGTCCATCAAGTCGTTCTAGGGTCCCGAACCGAACGACTATTACTGGTTGCATCACATGGTAGGAGTCGAGGATGTCGTCAGAGGTGTCGGTGACAGTGGTGGACCGGCCTACTGGCAAAGTCCGGCGAGTCACTTCGTCAAAGCAGCCGGTGTCCTCAGCACGTTCAATGGCACCAGCGATCACGCTTGGTACTCGAAGATCGGACGAATCGAGACCATCTCCGACTGGAACATCACACTGCTCACGCTTCCTGATACCGATGGATGCCACATCCCGCAACATGGAGGGCCTGGCGCTGACTGCCCAACGGACAACGGCGGCGACTACTGAGAATGGTGTTTGCCGAATGATCTGTGATAGCACGAAGGATGGTGTCAGACATGTGGTTGTCGGCTTTCGGCACGAGCCTCAAGTGGGTCATGCCGCTACCTCGAGTCGTCCTCTGCTACACGCTGGCGTGCGTGACCCTGATGGCCGTCTCGCCCGCAGTAGCGGGGGCCGCCGACGGGACGGCCTGCCAGAGGTCAGACTCCCTCGATGATGTGACCACGAAGTCCGCGATGGGCACGTCCTTCGTCGGGACCTATCTCGGGGATCGGGTGGGCACGGGTGACATGACGCACTACTGGGACGTCGAACGTGTCTACGCGGGTGGTCCCCTACCTGATCACCTGACGTTCATGTCAGCGGAATGCGAGTGGGTGAACCTCACGCCAGGAGTCAGGTACGTCTTCAGCACGTCTGCCAACCTCGGGCAACCCAGCGAGCCCTTCGATGGGCCGAGCGTCAGCAACTCGTTGGCTTGGGAGCTCCGGGACGTGCAGGAGGTCCGACTGGCACCGTTCGGCGCCTACACGGTCGAGGCGTACAAGGACGACCTGCGATCGATCGCGACCCTCGACGAAGTCCTGGCCGCGATCGCCCCGGAAGGGGGAAGCGGCGAGGCTCCTCAGGCCGTGGAGCCTGCCGAAGAAGGATGCGCTGTCCCATTTCGCGTCGCGACACCCGCTGAGGCACAGGGGACGACGTTCGTAGGGACGTACATCGGCGACGAGGCCTTGCCCAGCGGGGGCCTGACAGATCGGCGCGTCGTCTGGTCCGTGGACCGAGTGTACGCAGGTGGCCCCCTTCCCGAAGTCCTCACCTTCAGGTCTCCGGCCTGTATTCCGACCACCCTCGAGCCCGGCCGGCGCTATCTCTTCAGCACCTCACATATCGGGGCGCCGAGCCAATGGGACTCGCTCGCTTGGCGTGTCGTGAAGGGGAATCGGGTTCGCTTCGCTCCGTTCGACGATGGATACACCTTGAAGGAGACGGGGTCCAGCGACTTGATCGCCATCGGCACATTCGCCGAGGCACTCCAAGCCGTGGCCCCTGAGGCCGGCGACGGTGAACCACCGATGCGATCAGCGGATCGCACACCATGACCCGGCGACACGAGCAGTGGCCGGCCAGTTCGCGTAAGGAGATCTCCATGAGAAGGCACGATGCGCACCGTTTGATCCGAGCTCCGCAGTCGGAAGCACGCTGGTGCTACTGGTGACCCTGGTCAGCATTCCAGTAAGTGCCGCTGCGCCCCGGTGTGATGGCAGACCCGCCACCGTCGTCGGAACCACGCGTGCCGACGTGTTGCGGGCGACACCCGGAGATGACGTCATCGCGGGTTTGGGCGGTGACGACGTCATCTATGGCTACGGTGGCGACGACGTCATCTGTGGCGGTCCCGGGAGGGACACCATCTACGCCGGAATCGGCGACGACATCTTGCGGGGTGGCGCCGACAACGATCACCTGTTCCCGGGGGCGGGAAGGGACGCCGTCTTCGGCGGCGCGGACATCGACAAGATCGACTACCAGGATGCCGGACGAGGCGTCACGGTCAACCTCCGCAACGGCAAGGCGACGGGCCAGGGGCAGGATTCCATCTCGACGATGGAGATGGTCGCGGGCTCGCGGTTCGACGACACCATCCGCTTGGGTGACAAGGGGACGGTCCGACGACTTCGACTCAACTACGCCGACGGACGGCGGGGTGACGACGTCATCATCGCCGGGCAGCTTGAGACGGTCATCCGTCCCGGACCTGGAGACGACAAGGTCTTCGGCAGTCCGGGCACGGACGAGGTCCAGCCCAGCTCTGGGGATGATGAGATCCACGGCGGCGCGGGCAATGACATGCTCGATGGCGGCGCTGGTGGCGACGTCATCTACGGCGGCCCAGGTCGAGACCAGCTCTCCGCGGGAGTGCACCAAGCGGGCGTGCGCGACGAGCTGTTCGGTGGTCGGGGCTACGACTCGTGCTCCCCGGCCACCGTTCGTAGAAGTTGCGAGACCTACAAGGGCTTCACCCAGACGGCATCGCTCAGGTAGTGGTACTGGTCGGGTTGAGCATCGGCACCGTGCCGGTCGGCGAGCAGGACCTTGCCGAACGGCGCGATGCCACGCGCGCGTGAGCCGAGTTCAGCCGATCGATGCCAGCAGGACACCCACAGGCACAGTGAGGATAGGACGGTCGGTGACGAGCATCTGACGACTCGCCATCACGCCGCGACCGAATGCCTTGGACATCGATTCGTAGTCCTTGCCATCAGGCTCGGCGGTGTACTTGCTCTCGACTGGCACGGTCACGGCTCCGGTATCGGCGATGAAGTCGATCTCGCGTCCACGCGCACTTCGCCACAGGAACAGGCGCTGTGGCACCGCGAACGATTCGAGCGCGTTCCGCTCGACATGGCGGAAGAGGCTGATCGCGAGCACGTTCTCGACAAGGCCTGAGAGGGCGGCATCGGGACCACCCTGTGCCGACGAGATAGCCGCGAAGGCAGGGTCGCCGAAGTAGTGCTTGCGCTGCAGCGTCAGCGACGGACCCCCTTGACGCTTCTTGTCACGCTGGTGCAGCACGATGATGCCGAAGGACTGCGCCAGGAGCCGGATGTAATCGGTGGCTGTGGCCTTCGCGACATCCATGTCACGAGCGACATCGGAACCTGTCAAGTCCGATGAGACACGGGGTCACGTGATGCTCTGTCCCTCCACCTCCTTGGGCTGGTTGATCCAGGCCGGACCAGGCAGGGCCGGCGGTGTGGGTGGCTTGTTGACGAAGCGCTCGGGATGGGCGGCATAAGCAGCATCGAGCACGAGAGCGCGCTCCTCCCGCACGAGAGCAGCGGTGCCGAAGTGGACCGAGGCCGGGGTGTGATAGCCGATGCCCGAGTGCCGATGCTCGTGGTTGTAGTGATCGATGAAGGGCCCCACGAAGGCCCGGGCATCGGTGATGCTGCCGAAGCGGTCGGGGAAGGTCGGGCTGTACTTGAGGGTCTTGAAACCGGCTTCGCTGTAGGGGTTGTCGTTGCTCACGTGGGGCCGCCCATGGGTGCGGCCGATGTCGAGGTCGGTGAGCAGCTGGGCGACCTGCTTGGACGTCATGGCGCTGCCCCGGTCGGCATGGATGAACAGGCGACCCGGCTCGAACGGGCCATGGGCGGCCACCACGGCCTCGATCCAGTCCCGCACCGCCTCGGCGCGTTCGTCGGGGACGACCATCCAGCCGGTGCAGTAGCGGCTGAAGAGGTCGAGCATCATGAAGAGCCGATACCAGATCCCACGCCGCGGTCCTCGCAGGGCGGTGGCGTCATACGACCAGACCTCGCCCGGTCCATGGGCCACCAACTCGGGGATGGTCCGGGGTGGATGGCTCGCCACCGCTCGTCGCTCACGCACCTCACCATCGGTACGCAGGAGGCGGTACATCGTCGACTCCGACGCCAGCCAAGTGCCTTCGTCGAGCAGGGTGGCCCAGACCTGTGCCGGGGCCTGGTCGACGAAGCGATCCCGATCGAGACCTCGCCCCCGCCGGCTGTGAACCCGGCCTCGGCAGCTACCTCGGCATCGTCCTCAACCAGGGCGACGACATCTTCCTCATCATGGCCTTCCTGCCGTTCGCAGTCGGCCTGCTCGTGTCCACGCCCATCGTGGCGAAGGAGTTGGAGTCGGGCACGGCCCAGACGGCCTGGTCACTCAACGGCTCGCGCGCCCGTTGGCTTCGTCGGCAGGTCTGGCCCATCGCCACATGTGTCAGCATCGCCGTGGCCCTCGCGGCCATCACGACCGACCTGCTAGCGCGTGACTACCTGACAACGGGTGGCCTGGCGCTCCCACTCCTCGGACTGCATGGCTTGCCCGTGCTGGCTCGGTTCCTCGCCGCTCTTGGACTCGGTCTCCTCATCGGCTCGGTCGTGCCCCGGACACTAGCGGCCCTGGTGATCGGCGGTCTGCTCTGCCTGACGCTGTACGTGGGGATCTCCCAGGCGCTCGATGTGTGGATCGACGCACAGGACGCGTCGGCGCGCATGGAGGGCGAGACCCGCCTCTGGACGTTCAACGGCGACTGGCAATGGCTGGCGCCGGATGGCCGACTCATCACCGCTGCGGAGGTGAGCGATCTGGTGCCGGACGACCTGGAGCAAGCGGACGTCGGACTGATCCAGCCCTTCTACACGGCCGAGTGGCTCGAGGAGCGAGGCTACCAACTCCTGCCGCTGGGCATCCCCGAGAGCGAAGCCATCGAGGGCTGGTACCCCTACGATATGCTCCTCTTTTCGATCGTCGGTGTCATCGGCATCGCGGCGGCGTTCGTGGTGGTGGATCGCCGTCGGCCAACGTAGCGCCGCTGGGGGCGAGGATTCGGTGCCTGACTGAACGAAAGCGTAGCGCTTTTGGTCAGTCAATTGAACGAAAGCGGTACGCTTTTGGAGAGTGCGCTGAACGATATGGATACGCTCTGGGTCGCTTGAGTTGGGACCTGGACCTACCGAGCCAGCGCCACGTCGCTGCGGGACTTGTCCTTGGCCGCCAGCAGTGACGGCCGGCCGGTGAGGTACTCATCGACCGCACGAGCGCATTCGCGACCTTCGGTGATGGCCCACACCACCAGCGACTGACCGCGGTGCATGTCACCGGCCACGAAGACGCCTTCATGTGACGTGGCGTAGCCACGAGCCGCGCAGTTGCCGCGCTCGTCCTTCTCCAGGCCCAGATCGTCGAGGACCGCGTGCTCCGGATGCAGGAAGCCCATGGCCAGCAGCACCAGCTGCGCGGGCAGCTCGACCTCGGAGTCGGGAATATCCCTCGGTCCGGTGGGGCCCCATTCGGCTCGCACGGCACGGATGGCTTGCAACGCACCCGAGTCGTCGGCCAGGTACTCCTTCGACAGCACGGCCCAGTCGCGCTCGGCGCCCTCAGCCTGCGAGGATGAGGTCGAGAACATGCGCGGACCCGGATGCGTGGGCCATGGCGTGCCGGACGTCCGACCCTCCGGCGGGCGGGGCATGATCTCGATCTGGGTCACCGAACGGGCGCCCTGGCGGATGGACGTACCCACGCAGTCGGAGCCAGTGTCACCGCCGCCGATGACGACCACATCCTTGCCAGTGGCGAGGATGTCCGTGCCGCTAGCGATGGTGTCGCCGGCCACGCGGCGGTTGGACTGCGTCAGGAAGTCCATGGCGAACTCGACCCCGGCCGCATCTCGGCCAGGAATAGGCAGGTCACGCGGTTTGGTGGAGCCACCGGCCAGCACCACCGCATCGAACTGCGACAGCAGCTGGTGGGCCGGGTAGTCGACACCGACATGGACGCCGGTGCGGAACGCCACACCCTCGGTACGCATGACCTCAAGACGGCGATCGACCACGTCCTTGCCCAGCTTGAAGTCGGGGATGCCGTAGCGCAGCAGGCCACCGATGCGGTCGGCTCGCTCGAAGACGGTGACCCAGTGGCCGGCACGGTTGAGCTGGTCGGCTGCGGCAAGGCCAGCAGGCCCCGAACCCACCACCGCCACCGACTTGCCGGTTCGACGACGCGGCGGCCGCGGCCCCGCCCAGCCTTCCGCAAAGCCCTTCTCGATGATGGCCAGCTCGATGCTCTTGATGGCGACCGCCGGCTTGTTGATGGCCAGCACGCAGGCCGACTCACAGGGCGCCGGACAGATCCGCCCGGTGAACTCGGGGAAGTTGTTGGTCGAGTAGAGCGCCTTCAGCGCCCGTTCCCACTTGCCGTGATAGATGTGGTCATTGAAGTCGGGGATGACGTTGGCGACCGGGCAGCCCTGGTGACAGAAGGGCACGCCGCAGTTCATGCAGCGGGCGCCCTGCTCCTCCAGTTCCGCCTGCGCCATCGGCAGCGCGAACTCCTGCCAGTGCTTGATGCGCTCCTCGATCGGCTGATAGCCGGGGACCTTGCGCTCGAACTCCTTGAACCCGGTGTCCTTACCCATGTCGTTCCCTACGCCGCCACGGCGGGCTTGGCCACTTCGGGCTTGCCCGCAGCCGGCTTGCCCGCAGCCGGCTTGCCCGCAGCCGCCAGCTCGGCCAGCGCACGCTTGTAGTCGCGCGGCATGACCTTGATGAAGTTGCCGATCTGGTCGTCCCAGTCGTCGAGGATGGACTGCGCGCGCGCGGACTCGGTCGCCTGGGCATGCGCCTCGATGAGAGCGCGCAACTCGGCCACTTCGGTCGGGTCGTCCAGCTCCTCGAGCTCGACCATGCCGGGGTTGATGCGCTCGCGGGAGCGGCCGTCAGCATCCCAGACATAGGCGATGCCGCCGGACATTCCGGCCGCGAAGTTGCGCCCCACCTGGCCCAGGATCACGGCCTGACCACCGGTCATGTACTCACAGCCGTGGTCGCCCACGCCCTCCACCACCACTTGCGCGCCAGAGTTGCGCACGCAGAAGCGCTCGCCCGCGGGCCCCAGGATGAAAGCCTTGCCCGACGTGGCGCCGTAGAAGGAGACGTTGCCCACGACGACGTTCTCGTTGGGATCGAAGCGCGATGCTCGCGGCGGATAGAGGATGGCCGTGCCACCGGACAGGCCCTTGCAGAAGTAGTCGTTGGCCTCGCCCTCCAGCTCGATGGTCAGGCCGCGTGGCGCGAAGGCCATGAAGGACTGCCCGGCCGAGCCGCTGGCGCGGAAGCGGATGGTGTCCTCGGGTAGGCCGTCGACGCCGTAACGGCGCGTGATCTCCTGGCCCAGGATGGTGCCCACGGTGCGGTTGACGTTGCGGATCGCGATGTCCGACGCCACGCGCTCACCACGCTCCAGCGCCGGTGCCGCCAGCTTGATGAGCTCATTGTCCAGCGCGCGATCGAGACCGTGATCCTGGGGCACGCAGCAGAACGTGCCGGTGCGATCGGTGCCGGGCATGAAGTGAAGCAGTCGCGACAGGTCGAGCTGCCTTGCCTTCCAGTGCTTGATGTCACGACGTGGGGCGATCTTATCCACGCGGCCCACCATCTCATCGACCGTCCGGAAGCCCAGGCGTGCCATGTGCCGACGCAGATCCTCTGCCATGAAGGTGAAGTAGTTGACCACGTGCTCAGGCTCGCCGGTGAAGAGCTCACGCAGCTCGGGATCCTGCGTGGCCACCCCCACGGGGCAGGTGTTGAGGTGGCATTTGCGCATCATGATGCAGCCCATGGCGATGAGGGCCCCGGTGGCCACGCCCCACTCCTCGGCACCCAGCAGCGTGGCGACGGCGATGTCGCGGCCGGTGCGCAGCAGGCCGTCGGTCTGCAGCACCACGCGGTCGCGCAGGTTGTTGCGCATCAGCACCTGGTGGGCCTCAGACAGGCCCAGCTCCCAGGGCAAGCCGGCATGTTTCAGCGAGGAGAGTGGCGAGGCGCCGGTGCCGCCGTCGTGGCCGCTGATGAGGATGACGTCGGCGTGGGCCTTGGCCACGCCTGCGGCGATGGTGCCGACGCCTACCTCAGCCACCAGCTTGACGTTGATGCGCGCCCGCGGATTGGCGTTCTTGAGGTCATAGATGAGCTGCGCCAGGTCCTCGATGGAATAGATGTCGTGGTGCGGCGGCGGCGAGATGAGCCCTACGCCGGGCGTCGAGTAGCGCACCCGCGCGATGGTCTTGTCCACCTTGTGGCCAGGCAGCTGGCCGCCCTCACCGGGCTTGGCGCCCTGCGCCATCTTGATCTGCAGCTCGTCGGCGTTGACGAGGTAGTTCGACGTCACGCCGAAGCGGCCCGAGGCCACCTGCTTGATGGCCGAGCGCATCGAATCGCCGTTCTCGAGCGGCTTGAAACGGACCGGGTCCTCACCGCCCTCGCCCGTGTTGGAGCGGGCGCCCAGGCGGTTCATGGCGATAGCCAACGTGGTGTGCGCCTCCCAGCTGATGGACCCGAAGGACATGGCGCCGCTGGCGAAGCGCTTGACGATCTCGCTCGCCGGCTCGACGTCCTCGATGGGGATGGGATCAAGGTCGTTGAACTCGAGCAGGTTGCGCAGGGTGATGGGCTTGTCGGCGGCATGGTCGATGAGGCGCTGGTACTCGCGGTACAGCTCCCAGTCGTTGGTGCGAGCGGCCTGCTGAAGCTTGGCGATGGTGTCGGGGTTGTGCAGGTGGCGCTCGCCGCGCAGGCGCCACTGGTACTGCCCGCCCAGCTCCAGGTCGGTCACGTCCTCGTCTTCGACATAAGCCGCCTCGTGGCGCATCAGCACCTCACGCTCGATGGTGTCGAGGTCGATGCCACCGATGCGTGAGGCGGTGCCAGGGAAGAACTCCTCGATGACCTCATCTGACAGGCCCACGGCCTCGAAGATCTGGGCGCCGATGTACGACGACATGGTGCTGATGCCCATCTTGGACATGGTCTTGAGCAGGCCCTTGCCAACGGCCTTCAGGTAGCGCTCGCGCGCCTCGTCGGCGCCCATCTCGTCGGGCAGCAACTGGCGCCGACGCATGTCCTCGATGGTCTCGAAGGCGACGTAGGGGTTGACCGCCGAGGCGCCGAAGCCGAGCAGCGTGGCGAAGTGGTGCACCTCACGCGCCTCACCTGTCTCCACCATCAGCCCGCAACGCGAGCGCAGACCGCGGCGGATGAGGTAATGGTGGACGGCCGACACCGCCAGCAGCGCCGGGATGGCAGCGTGGTCCGAATCGACGGTGCGGTCGGTCAGGATGATGACCTCGTAGCCGTCGAGCACGTACTCCTCTGCCTCGCGACAGAGTCGGGCGAGCGCGCGCCGCATGCGTCCCGGTTCGGCAGAGAAGCCGATGGAGATGGTCTTCGCCTGGAAGTGCTGACGGTCGACCCAGCGCAGTCGCTCCAGGTCCTCGTTGGTCAGCACCGGCTGCGGCAGCTCGATCATGCGCGCGTGCTCGGGGCCACCGTGGAGCAGGTTGCCCTCAGCGCCCACGAAGGAGACCAGGCTCATCACCATCTCCTCGCGGATGGAGTCGATGGGCGGGTTGGTGACCTGCGCGAAGAGCTGCTGGAAATAGTCGAAGAGGTTGCGCGACTTGTCCGAGAGGACCGCCAGCGGCGTATCGGTTCCCATCGAGCCCACCGGCTCCTGCGCATCGTTGATCATGGGCGCCATCAGGATGCGCAGGTCTTCGAGCGTGTAGCCGAAGACCTTCTGCTTGGTGAGCACGCTGCGCGCGGGCGGCTGCAGCACCTGGCGCGCTGTCTCCAGCGCCGCCAGCTGGATCTTGTTGTCACTGATCCACTCGGCGTAGGGGTGCTCGCCGCAGATGCGGGCCTTGATCTCCTCGTCGGGGATGATGCGGCCCTCTTCGAGCGAGGCCACGAACATCCTGCCCGGCTGCAAGCGGCCCTTCTGCACCACCTTCTGCGGTGGCACATCCAGCACGCCGGCCTCGCTGGCCATGATCAGCAGGTTGTCGTCGGTGAGCATGTAGCGCGAAGGGCGCAGGCCGTTGCGGTCGAGCGTGGCGCCGATGAGGGTGCCGTCGGTGAAGGCGATCGAGGCGGGTCCATCCCAGGGTTCGATGATGCCGCCGTGGTACTCGTAGAAGGCCTTGCGCTCGGCGGCGATCTCGGGATCCTTCTCCCAGGCCTCCGGGATGAGCATCATCATCACGTGTGGCAGGCTGCGGCCGCCCAGCATGAGCAACTCCACGACGTTGTCGAGGATGCCCGAATCGGAGCTGCCCTCCTGGGTGATGGGCCGCATCTTGGAGATCTCGTCGGGCGTAAAGAGGTCCGATTCGAGGATGGCCTCGCGTGAGCGCATCCAGTTGACGTTGCCGCGGATGGTGTTGATCTCACCGTTGTGGGCCAGCGTGCGGAAGGGGTGCGCCAGCGGCCAGGTCGGCAGCGTGTTGGTGGAGAAGCGGCTGTGGATGAGCGCCAGGGCTGATTCGAAGGCCTCATCGACGAGGTCCGGGAAGTAGGCCGGCACCTGCGCGGGTGTGAGCATGCCCTTGTAGAGGATGGTGCGCGACGAGAAGGAGCAGATGTAGAAGTCCTCAGCGCTCCTGACCGATTCGCGCACCATGCGCGTGCCGTACTTGCGCGCCACCATCAGGCGCCGCTCGAAGTCGTCCTGCGTGTGGCAGCTGACCGGCCGGCGCACCACCATCTGCACGATGATGGGCTCGCTGGCCACAGCAGAGGCGCCGAGGGTCGCGTTGTCGGTGGGGACCTCGCGCCATCCCATCAGCTCGATGCCGAGCTCGTCGAGGACGCGCTTCAGCACCAGCTTGGTGGCGGGGTGACGCGAACGCTCGCGCTGGAAGAAGCATTGCGCGACCGCGTACTGGCCCGGTTCCGGCAATGACATGCCCAGCTTGCTGCACTCGCGCAGCAGGAAGGCGTGGGGCAGCTGCACCAGCATGCCGGCGCCGTCGCCGGTCTCCGGCTCAGCGCCGCGGGCGCCGCGGTGGTCGAGATTCAACAGGATCTCGATGCCCTGCTCTACGACACCGTGGGTGGTGATGTTGTTGAGGTCAGCCACGAAGCCCACGCCGCACGCGTCATGCTCGAAGCGGGGGTCGTAGAGTCCCGTATTCGGCTGTGTCTGCATGGCGCGGATCCTTCGGGGGTGTGCTCACTCAGGGATGGATCGAGGGAGGGACCCCGAGCTAACCCGGGATCCCCTTCCGCCTCCCCGGGCTCGTGGGTGTACGCGAACGATAAGGAACTCGAGCCGGCCGGTCAAACGCTTTCTGCGGAGCGCCTGAGGAACGGCAGTCTCGGGGCTTCAGGAGCGGCGGTAGTGGCCCATCAGCACGGCTTTGGCGAGGAGGTGGTCGGCCATGGCGTCCAGCACTGTGGCCTTGTCGGCGCCCGGGGCGAGACCGAGGCGGGTATCGAGCGCATACAGAGTGAAGACGTATCGATGCGTGCCGCTCGGTGGGCACGGACCGCCGTAGCCGGTGCGACCCCAGGAGTTGCTGCCCGCCGTGCCCAAGGTCCCTGCGCCTTCGGGGATCTCCGCGGCCGAAGTGATGTCGTAGGCGACCCAGTGGTCCCAGGTGCCGGCCGGGGCGTCGGGATCGTCCATGACGAGCACCATGGAGACGGTGTCGGGCGGGATGTCGCCGACCGCGAGTGCCGGTGACACGTCGTCACCGTCACAGGTGTAGCGAGCCGGGATGTCGCCTTCATGCTCGAAGGCGGGTGATGTGAGTCGCATGTTTACCTCCTCGCTGAGTGGTGACGATGCATGCTCGTCTGTCCCGCAGGCGAGCACGATGGACAGGATGGCGATGGCGAACACGATCGACCTGACATCGATCCTGCGGCTGCGCTGGGTCCAGGGCACGCCCCGATGATAGCCAGCGGTCCCTACTCGACAACCTACGCGGCGGCGAGATGTAACCGTTCTTGCACCGGCTCGGTACGCCCCTGTGCGATCGTCGGAGATACGCTGCTTTGGCGTGCCGATGGCGCGTCGATGACATCAGACCACGTCCGCTACGGAGAACAGTGTGCAGGCCAAGGGCGACAAGGAGGAAGTGGATATGGCTGCTGCCAGAGCCCTCTGGGAAGAGCTGGCAGCCCGCGCTCGAATGGTCCACTGCCCGCAGCACTTCGCCCAGCCGTGGCGCGTCGTGGTGATCGGCGATACACCCGCCAAGCTGCGGCTCTACACGTCCGGCTGCTGCCCCCAGCTGGGCGATGCCGTCGATGACATGATCCGCGGCGAGCCGCGCATCTCGGGACCGCGCTGACCCGACGCGGGCTTCGCGGTCAGTCGAGCGGCATCCCCCACCGGGCTCGATCGATGAAGGAAGGGCTGCCGTCCATGGCGTCGCGCCAGGGTCGCAGGTAGTCCCGGCCGGTCGCGCTCGCGCTATCGAGGGCGAAGACGTAGGCGGTCAGGCGCAAGCCGCAGCGGAACCCATTGCGCAACGGGTAAGGCAGATCGTCAGGCGGCTCGATGCGTGAGGCGTCGACCGCCGCCAGTCGTGCACTCACGAGGTCGGGCCGAGGGCGATCGAGCGCACTGGGGAACCAATCTTCGCCCGGCCGCCCAAAGAGGTAGTTGCCCATGTCCCGCTCCCAAGCCCTGGACAGCCGGGTGGCCGAGTTGAGCGACATCGTCCGAGCGGCATCGAGGCATTCGACCACCTCCGCCTGTCGGCCGGCGTAGCGGGCGTGCCCGACGGACGCATCCCAGGGCGCCGCGCACCTCGCTGCCAGCGCCATGGCAGCAACCGGATCCCGCGTCTTCTGGCGGATGGCGTCACCCAGCAGTAACCACTGTGCGTAGGCGTTGGCCACCCCGATCCCGTTGCCGAAGACTCGCCCGCGCGGGAAGAGGAGTGGCGGCGCTTCATCCAGGCGTTCTCGCCAGACGCGCTCGATGGCATCTCCAAGGGCCTCGGACCGCGCCCACATCCGAGCGCTGATGACCTCCCCGAAGTCCTCGAAGAAGAGTGGCGGCTCCTCGCCCAGGCTGTAGGTGACGCGCGCGCGTTCGTCGCTCGTCAGCGAGCGGATCGACTCGAAGAATGCCCGCAGCGGCTCGCTCGGGGCTCCGTAGTCGAACGTGAGCGGGTCATCGAGGGCAGGGTCATAGGCCCACGCCGGTCGCGTCGGTGGCGCTGCGGCGCCATCCCAATACCACGACGTGTCGTGCGATCGGCCCGGCGGGCGATCGGTCGGAGGTTGGCCCGGCTCCGTCGGCGGTGGCTGGCGAAACGGTGGAGGCTGGGACGGCGATGGGCGCGGTGGCGGCGGTGGTTCGGCACGCCGAGCGCGACGGTGAACGCCCCAGCGGGGCGAGGGCCTGGGCAGCTGCGAACGCAAGTTCGGATCGAGCAACCACTCGCGGGCCACGTTGAGGCGCTTGGTCTCGTCGAGCCCGGCGATGCCCGCTATGTCCGGGTGCACGAACCGGATGCGTGCCTTGTAGGCGCGATCGATGGTGGCGGCATCGGCGCTGGCATCGACACCCAGGAGCTCGAACGGATCGAAGTCGGGCAGTGCATTCACGTGAGCCCGATGATGCCCTATCGGCATCCGACGGACCCCAGCGGTCGATAGGATGCGGCTATGCCCACGGTTGTCGTACCCAGGACAGTCCCCGAGCGAGAGGTCGCCGCATCGGCCCTCGAGACGCGGAGTGCCTACCTCGATCAGTCGGTGGTCGGCTACCTGTTGTACGGGGTCGGCGCCGTCACCGCCTTCCTCGCCGTGGCCCTGTCCCTGTCCGATGCGGCAGCTGCGCTGCACTCATCGCTGCTCGCGGTCGGCCTGCTGGTAGCCGGGCTCAGTGGCGACCGGCTCGACGCCTTCGTCGGCCCTCGCGCCGCACACGGCTGCGCGTACGTCCTGTTGGCGGCCGCGAGCGTGTGCCTGGCCACGGCGCCGGCCTTCGGGGTAACCCTGGCCGGTGCCGGGATGGTCGGCATCGGGACCGGACTCCTGCTAGCGCGGGTCAACCGCACCCTCACGCGCGGCGGGGGCGCCTTGGCACGTGTGCGCATGGGCCGTGCTGCGCTGGTCGCCATGATCGCCTCGCTCAGCGTCCCGGTCACCATCGGCCTCGGCGAGAACAGCGGTCTGGGCTGGCAGCTGGCCTTCGTCTTGGCAGCCATCCTCATCGGCGCTGGATGGTGGGCATCGAGAAGACGTCGCTGGGTCGTGATGCCGAACGTCGACGTCACCGGTCGGCTGCCCAGCCGCTACTGGCTGGCGTGGTGGCTGATCGTGCTGGTCGTGTCGGTCGAGTTCGCCATCGTGTTCTGGGCCAGCACGCTGGTCGAGCGGCAGGTCGACATCTCGCTTGGTGACGCGACCCTCGTGGCAGCCGGCTTCTATGCCGGGATGGCCACCACCCGCTTCGGCCTGAGCTTGCCGACCGTCGGCGGGCACGATCCCATCCGGCTCGTGCGCTTGGGTCTCTTGGTGGCCATGGTCGGCTCGCTGCTGGCGTGGACGGCACAGAGCGTCGCGCCCGCAGTGCTGGGCATCTACCTCGGCGGCGTGGGGACCGGCTTCCTGTACCCACTCGGCGTCAGCGTGACGCTCGCACTGGTGCCCGGCTCAGGGGATCGTGGATCGGCACGCTTGATCCTCGCCTCCGGCCTGGCCATCCTGATCTCACCCTTCGCGCTAGGTCTGGCTGCCGACATCATCGGTGTCTCCGCAGCCTGGCTCTTGGTGCCTGCACTTTGCGTCGCGGCTCTGGCGCTGAGCGTCCCCGTCGGCCGTGCGCGCTTGCCTGTCACGCCGGTGACAGCGGCCCCAACCAGCCGGAATCCCACATAGAGCGAACAGGGTCGGCGCGATCGGCATCCGAGGCACCTCGCAGCGCCAGCAGGAGCCTGTCCAACCGGCGATCCAGTCAGCCAGCGTGTCTGGCAACGGCGCCACGGTCGGGAGTATGTACTCCGGCAACTCCCGAGACCGACCAGCGCACGCGCACGACGAGCACCCACATGCCGCTGGACGTGGACAGCCGTGGGCGTGATACTTGAGACAGCGTCTCGAGGGCGTCGTGTGGTCGGCGCCCCGGTCGGGGGGCGCATGCTTGCCGCACGGACCACGAGAAGGGAGGCCGACGTGGACACGCGTCGGAGCACGGGATCGTCGAGCGCGATCTGCCGCGACGTCCTGACCACCCTGGAGCTGATCTTCATCACCGAGGGCCCTGACGAGCCGGATCTGGGCCTCAACATCGCCTACACCGCGTCGCGCACATCGCTTCGTCGCCTGGAGACGGCCGAGCCCTGGGAGTTGCCCCAGTACGCGGTCCGGACCATCCGTCGGCTGCTCGCCGAAGTGGCCGACATCCACGACCCAGAGGCGCTCGAGACGCAGCTGCTGTCACTTCCCGGTCGGGTCCTGCGCCTCGTCGAGCGGCGGCACAACCGGTTCCATGCCACGGGCAGCATCCATCTCCGGCGCGCAGGCGACCGGCCGAGAGACCACGTCGTGGCGCCCGGTCGGCCTATGCGGTCGCGACAGCCTCCGCTCGCGCCTCACGGCGGCGCCTGAGCCACTTCTCGATCTCGACGGCGATGAACGGCACCGGCATGACCAACAGCACCAGTGCCAGCTCACCCGCGCTCAGCGCCGTCGTCTCGAAGATGGGCTGCAACACGGGCACGTAGATGAGCGCCATCTGCACGGTCGCGGTCACGAGCAGCACCGTCAGCAGCACCATGTTCGAACGCAATCCCAACGTAAAGATCGACTCCCGCTCGGAGCGAACCACCAGAGCGTGCGACAGCTGCAAAAACGCGAGGGACGTGAAGACGATGGTGCGCCACGACTCTTCGCTGGCCCCACCGTGATAGGAGAAGGCCTGCAGCCCCAGCACGATCCCCGCCATCAAGAGGCCCACCCAGATGGCGTGCTGCCACAACCCATCACCGAGGATGGATGCGCCAGGGTCGCGCGGCGGCTGCCGCATGGCTCGGGGATGCGCCGGCTCCACACCGAGTGACAACGCTGGAGCGCCGTCGGTGACGAGGTTGATCCAAAGGATCTGGATGGCGATCAGCGGCAAGGGCAGGCCCAGGAAGGGGGCCAGCACCATCACCCAGATCTCGGCTGAGTTGGTCGTCAGCAGGTAGCGTACGAAGCGGCGGATGTTGCCGTAGATGCGGCGCCCCTCCTCCACCGCGGCTACGATGGTGGAAAAGTCATCGTCCTGCAAGATCATGTCCGCCGCTTCCTTGGAGACGTCGGTGCCGGTGATGCCCATGGCCACGCCGATGTCCGCCTTGCGCAGGGCCGGCGCATCGTTGACGCCGTCGCCGGTCATGGCCACCACCGCGCCCTGCTTGCGCCAGGCATCGATGATGTTCAGCTTCTGCTCGGGATTGGTGCGAGCGTAGACGCCGATCCCGGCTACGCGGCGGGCGAACTCCTCCTCATCCATCGCGGCCAGCTCGGCCCCTGTGATCGATTCTCGCGTCTCATCGAGCATGCCCAGGCGTCGGGCGATGGATGCGGCGGTCAGCTGGTGGTCACCGGTGATCATGACCGGTGTGATGCCTGCCTGGCGTGAGGCGGCGATGGCCGCGGCGGCGGCTTCACGCGGTGGATCGGCCATGGCCACGATCCCCACCAGGCGCAGGCCCTGCTCGGCATCGGCGGGCTCGTCGGGCACCGAATCGATACCGGCATCGGCCAGTGCCAGCACCCGAAAGCCATCCCTGGCATAGCGCTCGGCCACCGCCCGGGCCCCTTCGACCACGTCTGCCTGACCCTCCGCCAGCAGCGGCGTGATCGACTCGAGGGCACCCTTGACGGCGACCCAGTTGGGCTCCTCGATCGGGAGGGCGCCGTCACCCCGCTCGTGGACGGTGGTCATACGCCGCCGCTCGCTGTCGAAGGAGACCTCTGCCACGCGCGGGCAGTAGACCGCGACCTCCTTCTGGCGGACGCCCAGCTTGGCAGCGAAGGCAAGCAGCGCGCCCTCGGTGGGATCGCCGGTGATGGCCCAATCGCCAGCCCCAGGGGCAGCCCCGTCGGGCGGCACCAGTGTGGCGTCGTTGCAGGCGACGGCCACGTGCGCAGCGCGGACGGCCAAGGTGTCACCCTTCGCCGACGGTTCGATCGAGCCCTCGGGCGCGTAACCGTCACCGCCGATGTGGTACTCACCGAGCGGCGTCCAGAGATGCTCAACGAGCATGCGGTTCTCGGTCAGCGTTCCGGTCTTGTCAGTGCAGATGACACTGACCGAGCCCAGCGTCTCCACCGCCGGCAGCCGCCGCACCAGTGCACGTCGCGAGGCCATGCGCCGCGCGCCCAACGCCAGCGAGATGGTCACCACCGCCGGCAGGCCCTCAGGGATGGCGGCGACCGCCAGCGACACCGCCACCAGGAACATCTCCTCGGCCGGCTCACCCCGAGCCACACCCAGCCCGAAGACGACCGTGCAGATGACGACGGCCGCGACCGCCACCCACTTGCCTAGCTGCCCCAGGCGTTTCTGCAGCGGCGTAGCCTCGTCCTCGCCTTGCTGGAGCAGCTCGGCGATGCGGCCGATGGCGGTCGACATGCCCGTCGTCACGACCAGGCCGCGCGCCCGGCCGTAGGTGACCGCGGTGCCACTGAAGGCCATGTTGCGCTGGTCGGCCAACGTCGCCGCCTCCACATCTGGCAGCGCTACGGTGACCTTGTCGACCGGCTCGGACTCCCCCGTGAGTGGTGCCTCGTCGACCTTCAGGCCCGGCGCCTCCAGCAAGCGCATATCGGCGGTGACGATGTCGCCTTGCTCGAGCAGCACGAGGTCGCCGGGCACGACTTCAGCCGCGGGCACCAGCGACACCTCGCCGTCACGCAGCACGCGCGCGTCGGGGCTGGACATCTTGATCAGCGCGTCCATGGCCTGCTCGGCGCGATATTCCTGCACGAAGCCGATGACGCCGTTGAAGACGACGATGGCCATGATGACGATGGTGTCCTTGGTCTCGCCGATGACCGCGGTGACCACGGCGGCCGCGATGAGCACCAGGATCATGGGACTGGTGAACTGGTCCAGCAGCAGCATCCATGTCGGCCGCTGCTTCTTGGCGACCAGCTCGTTGGGCCCGAACTCCACGAGCCTCTGCCCGGCGACGGCGGCACTGAGGCCTGCGGCTGGATCGGTCTCCAGGGCAGCCGCGACCTGCGCCGACTCGACCCGCCACGGCTCGACCCGCTGGCCGTTCACGTCAGACTCCCGCCGTGAAGATCATGTACATCAGGATGAAGTAGGCCACCAGCGTCATGCCCGAGCCCGGCTCCAGGCGCGAGGCGCGCGTGCGACCGCCATGGATGATGCCGGCCACCACGATAGCCATGAGCAGGATGGCGCTGAGACCCACGAATGCCTGGATAGGGTTCACCGCGGCCAGGATGGGCCCGCTCGTGTAGAAGAGGTCGACGATGAGGATGATGGCCATGTTGAACGCATTGCTGCCCAGCAGCGAGCCGACGGCCAGGTCGAACGCGCCCATGCGCACCGCCGCCACCGCGGTCGCCAACTCCGGCAACGAGGTCGAGAAGGCCAGGAAGGAGGCGCCTACGAAGGACTCGCCCAGCTGCGCCTCCCGTGCGATGCCATCGGCAGCCTCGACCAGGAAGGGCGCGGAGATGAGGATGATGATCGCCGCCGCTCCGAACTTGGCGAGGTCCCATCGGATCGAGATGAGGATGGCTCGGCGGCCGCCTGAATGGGATGCGGACGCCCCTTGGTCGACTTCAGCCCCCGGAACCGACGTGGTCGAGGAACGGTGGGTCCAGGCGATGAGGCTGACGAAGCCGACGAAGATGATGATCGAATCGAACCCGACCCAGCCGATGGCCAGCTCGAAAGGCCTCATGATGGCGAGCGTCGCCACGGCCGTCAGGGCGATCGCGACCGCGGCCGTTCGCGCGTGCCCGGCACCGACGCGATGCCAGACCTGACCGCGCCAGACCAGATCGACCATGGCCAGCAGGGCCATGTTGGCCATGTTGCTGCCCAGCAGGTTGCCGATGGCCAGATCCGGTGAGTCCCCCACCACTACCGCACTGACGGCAACCGCGATCTCCGGCAGCGACGTCGCTGCTGCCACCAGCACCATACCGATGAGCAGGCCGCCAAGGCCCGTGACATCGGCGATGCGGTCGCCCGACTTGGCCAGCATCACACCGGCCCCGACGATGACGGCGGAAGCCACCAGGAAGATAGCCAGATAGGAGACGAGGTCGGTGTTCAAGGGTGCTCCGTGGGCCGACCCGGGCGAGGGATCGAAGTCGGCTGCACACCGAATCGTAGGCCATGCGCGGCCGAGCGCGCAGTCAGGCGGCCGCGAACACCTGCTCACGCCGGGAACGAACCGACACCAGCTGGCCCGGCGTCAACGCCAATCGCTCGGCCTCACCACGCGGCACTTGCGCCCAGACGCGGACGCCGTCCTCGCGCATGAGCTCCAGGCGCACCTCGAAGCCCAGGTAGACCACGCGCTCGACGACGGCCTCACTGCCACCAGCCAGGGGAGTCAACTGGACTTCGATGTCATGTGGTCGCACATAGGCATCGCCGAGGCGTGTGACGGGGCCGATGAAGCTCATCACGAACTCGTTCGCGGGGTGCTCGTACAGCTCACGGGGCGAACCCTCCTGTTCGATGCGCCCGTTGTCCATGACCACGATGTGGTCGGCCACGTCCATGGCCTCCTCCTGGTCGTGCGTCACGAAGACGGTCGTGACGTGTGTCTCGTCATGCAGCCGGCGGAGCCAGGATCGCAGCTCCTTGCGCACTCGTGCGTCAAGGGCGCCGAAGGGCTCGTCCAGCAGCAGCACCGCCGGCTGGATGGCCAGCGCCCGAGCCAGCGCCATGCGCTGACGTTGGCCACCCGAGAGCTGCGCCGGAAAACGGTCGGCCAGGTGCGCGATCTGGACCAGGCTAAGCAGGTCTCCCACGGTGCGCCGGATGAGCTCCCGCGGTTGATGTCGGATGGTCAGCCCGAAGGCCACGTTGTCCCATACCGTCATGTGCTTGAAGGGTGCGTAATGCTGGAACACGAAGCCGATGCCGCGGTCCTGCGGTGGCACCCGCGTGACATCACGATCCCCCAGGCAGACCACGCCGCTGTCGGGCACGTCCAAGCCGGCGATGATCCGCAGTAGCGTGGTCTTGCCACTGCCGCTTGGCCCTAGCAGGGCCGTGAGCGACCCGTCCCCGATCTCGAGCGAGACATCGTCGAGGGCTGTGAAATCACCGAACCGCTTGGTCAGACTCATCACGCTGATGGCCACGTCCGATCCTCCTTCCGAACCAACCAGATTGGAGCAGGGTCATGGCCAGCAGCACGCTGAGGGCCATGAGGGCGAGCACGATCGACGCGGTGTATGCGCCCACCATGTCGAAGGCGTGGAAGCGCTCCTCGACGTGGGTGGTGAGCGTCTCGGTCTTGCCTGAGATCTTGCCCGACACGATTGCCACGGCTCCGAACTCGCCCAGCGAGCGGGCCGTGGTCAGGATGACGCCGTAGATGACGCCCCACCGGATGGCCGGCAGGGTCACTCGCCAGAACGTCGTCCAACCCGATGCACCGAGGGTGAAGGCGGCCTGCTCCTGGTCGGTGCCGATCTCACGCAGGACCGGCATGACCTCGCGCACCACGAATGGCAGCGACACGAATAGGGTGGCCAGGACCATGCCCGGCGTCGCGAAGATGACGGGAAACCCGATGTCCTCAAGGAAGCCGCCGAGCCATCCGTTCTTGCCGTATACCAGCACCAAGGCCAGGCCGATGACGACCGGGGAGACGGCGAAGGGCAGGTCGATCAAGGCGTTGAGCAGCCCGCGACCGGGGAAGCGCCGGCGTACCAGCGCCAGGGCGGCGATGATGCCGAAGGCGGTGTTGATGGGCACCGCGATGAGCGTGATCTTCAGCGTCAGCCAGAAGGCGGAGGCGAACGCCGGCCGGCTCAGGGCCTCCAGCACCGGCTCCAGCCCGTGCTGGAAGGTGCGCCAGAAGACGGTCAGCACCGGCAGCGCCAGCAGGAAGAGCAGATACCCCAGCACCACCGAGCGCAGCGTCAAACGCGCGACACGATCGCCCGCGGCCGACCTCGCTCCTGCCAGCGGATCGGCCGATGGGTCCGTCGACGGTACGGTCGGCGCGCTGGAGCGTGCGGTCAAGTCAGACGCACTCATGCGCTGGGCTCCGCATGGGCCGAGACTCGGCGCCGCAGCAGGTCGAAGACGGTGAGCACCAGCAGTGAGATCACCAGCATGACCACCGACACGGCAGCCGCGGCTCCAGGCCGGTCAGTCTCCACCTGGCCGTAGATGTAGACCGACGACATCTCGGTGCGGTAGGGGATGTTGCCGGCGATGAGCACGACCGATCCGAACTCGCCGATGCAGCGGGCGAAGCCCAGCGCCGCGCCACTGAGGATGGCCGGCAGCAGGTTGGGCAGGATGATGCGGCGCACCACGGTCGGGGTCGATGCGCCCAGTGACGCGGCCGCTTCCTCCATCTCGTGATCCAGTTCCGCCAGCACGGGCTGCACGGCCCGTACCACGAAGGGCAAGGTGATGAACAGCAGCGCCAACACGATGCCCGCCTGAGAGAAGGCCACGTTGACACCGAAGGGGCTCTGGGGTCCGTACAGCGCCAGCAGTGTCAGGCCGGCGACGATGGTGGGCAGGGCAAAAGGCAGGTCGATGAGGGCATTGATGAAGGCCTTGCCGGCGAAGTCGTCACGCACCAGGACCCAGGCGATGAGCGTGCCCATCACCAGGTTGATCGCCATCACCACCAGCGCCAGCGTCAGCGTCAGCTGCAAGGCGGCGATGGCCTGGGGTGAGGTCACGGCCGCGACGAAGTCGTCGGGACCATCCGAGACCGAGCGCCACAGGATGGCAGCGATGGGGATGAGCACCAGCAGGCTGAGGTAGGAGGCGGTGATGCCGGGGCCCATGAGGCCGCGGCCGTCGAACCTCGCCGAGGCGGGCAGCCGGGATGCCGCGGGCAAGCCCGCACTGGCATTCACGCCGCCGCTCGGCCGAGTTCAGCGAAGATCTGCGCCACGATGCCGGTCTCGGGATCGAAGAAGCGCGGCCGAGCCTCCGCCCAGCCGCCGAGATCAGCGATGGTGAAGAGGTTCGCAGGTTGCGCGTAGTCGAAGTCGGCCAGCACCTGCGGCAAGACGGGTCGATAGCCCTTGGCACCGAAGACCGCCTGGGCCTCGGGCGTGAACAGGAAGTCGACGAAGGCGCGCGCCGCATCGGTTGCATCGCCGGTCAGCGTCACTGCCACCGGGTTCTCGATGAGGATGGTGGCATCGGGGACCACATATTCGAGCGGCTGCCCGGCCCCTTGGGCGAAGACGGCCTCGTTCTCGTAGGCGATCATGACGTCACCCTGGCCGGCGGCGAAGGTGGTCAGCGCTTCGCGCGCCCCTCGGTCCATGACCGATGTGTTGGCGATCAGCGCCTTCAGGTATGCGGTCGCCTCCTCCTCCGTGCGACCCCCCACGATCTGGGCCTGGTAGGCCGCCAACAGGTTCCACTGGGCTCCACCGGAGGAGAACGGGTTGGGTGTGATGACGTCGACATCGTCGCGGATGAGATCGTCCCAACCGCTGATGTCCTTGGGATTGCCGGGTCGCACCGCGAAGACCACGATGCTGTCGGTGACGATGCCGCCGTACTCGTTCTGCCACCAGTCGGGAGCGACGATGCCCGGAGCCACCAGTCGATCGACGTCCGGCCACAACGCCAGCGCGACCACGTCAGCCGGCAGCCCTGCCTCGACGGCCCGACTCTGGTCGCCCGACCCGGAGTAGGACGTCTCGAACTCGACCCCGGCACCGGCCTCGGTCGCCTGGAATAGGGGGATGATCTCGTCGTACGCCTCGCGTGGCGTGGTGTAGGCGGCCAGCGTCACCACCGCCGACGACTCCGCCGCCGCGGGCGGAGCGGCTGAGGCGACGGCTGCCGCGGCGACCAGCGTCGCCAGGACTCCGACTACAAGATGGCCTGCCATGGTCGATCGTCCGACCGACACCGCGGCCTCTCTTACCAGCAGCTTCATCACGTCCCCCAGTGCTGTTTCCTACTTACTCTATATTGTCGATGCTTCCTATAGACTTTGTGGACCATAGACCTCCGGAGGAGCGGATGTCAAGAGGTTGAAACACCGATTTCACACCGTCGTGTGGGACGTCACGCTGGCGTCACCCCGTGGGTGGCAGAATCAGGCGACGAAGTCAGGGTGCCGGGTCGGTCGATCCGGTCGTGCCCGTTCGACGCGAGAAGGAGAACCCCATGGACCTGCTGCAATTCGTCGCCCCCAAGCGAAACGCCCACGCGCACTGCGATATCCCCTGTGGCGTCTACGACCCCGAGCAGGCTCGCATCGAGGCGGAGTCGTGTTATCGGATACTGGAGAAGTACCAAGCGTCTGACGATGACGTCTTCCGCACCCGCTGCATCATCATCAAGGAGCAGCGCGCGGAGTTGGTGAAGCACCACCTCGACGTGCTGTGGCACGACTACTTCAAGCCCGAGCACCTTGAGAAGTATCCCGACCTCCACGACGTCTGCTGGAAGGCCGCCAAGCAGGCCTCTGAGGTCAAGCACAACACGGACCTCGACACGGCCAAGAAGCTGCTCGACCTTGTCGACCAGGTGGCCGACATGTGGACGGGCACTGGGGGTCCCGAGAAGACCCGCATGGCTCGGTAGCGTTCTCTCGAGCATGACCACGACCCGCTTGGGACTTCCCGGCGGGTCGTTCTGATTCGACGGGAACGCAAGGTGCGCCGATGATCGGCTGGCTGCTGCGTTCGTGGCGTGGACGAGTGGCGGTCGAGGGACACAGCATGGACCCGACGTTGCTGCCGGGAGACTGGCTGCTGGCGGACCCCGTCGCCTACGTCGACAGATCGCCGGTGCTGGGCGACCTCGTGCTCGTGCCCGACCCGCGGGAGCCATCACGCCTGTTGGTCAAACGTGTGGCCGAGGTCTACACGGACGGGCTCGTCGTCGTTGGCGATGCACCCGATGCATCGACCGATTCGCGGTCCTTCGGCCCGGTCGAGGCCAGTGCCGTCGAAGGTCGACCCTGGTTCCGCTACTGGCCCCCGCGGCGGTTCGGTCGCGTGCGCTGAGTCAAGGCGGGAGAAGGTCGGGCGGGCCAAGATTGCCGGGCTTGTCAGGGCTGGCAGCGACAGGGCCGGCCCCTTCAGCGGATGAGTTCGCCCATGACGGCGATGTGATCGAGGTCGCCGGGCAGGAAATCCTGGAAGAGCAGCCGATCCACGCCGGTATCGGCGTACTCCGCGATGCGCGCCCTGGCTGACTCCGGCGTGCCCAGGATCCAGCGGTCGCGGCGGGCGTCGAGCCACTCGGTGGCGCCATCGGCGTCGTCGCCGAAGACGGCGATCTGGGCCTGTGTGCGACGTGCCACTTCAGCCTCGTCTCGTCCCACCAGGACGCCGGCCATGACCGATCGGGTCAGGGTGCCGGGATCGCGGCCCAGCTTCTCGCAGGCGACGTCGAGCCTGAACATGACTTCGCGCACCTCGTCCGGGTTCGAGGAGCTGATGTTGTACTCGTCGGCATACTGAGCGCCCAAGCGACAGGAGCGCGGGCGACCGACCCCACCTACGATGAGGTTGGGCCGCGTGCCGCGCGGTCGGAAGATGGCGTCCTCGACCTGGTAGTGCTGGCCCTTGAACCCCCAGCCGTCAGGCTCGTCCCACAGGCCGCGCAGGATGGCCAGCTCCTCTTCCAGCCGATCGACGCGTTCGATCGTGTCGGGGTAGGGAATGCCGAGCGCGGCATGCTCGTCATCGTTCCAGCCGGCACCGACACCCATCTCCACGCGTCCGGGACCGGCCATCTCGTCGACCGTGGCCACCACCTTGGCGAAGGAACCGGGGATGCGGAACGTCACCGGCGAGACCATCGAGCCCAGACCGATCCCGCTGGTGTCACGCGCCAGACCCGCCAGCGTGGTCCAGGCGTCGGTCGCAGGCTGGCCACTCTCGCCAGGGAAGCTGGAGTAGTGGTCGGAGCGGAAGTATGTCTCGAAGCCGGCGGACTTGGCGGCGTTGGCGGCATCGAGGATGTCCGCATAGGCGTAGCCCTGCTGGGGCTCTGTCATGAGTGCGTAGCGCATCGGGGTCGATCTCCTGTGGGGGGCAGAGTTCCAATGATGCCCAGTCTGACGGTAGGATGCCGCCATGACGTCGCCGCAGCCCCTCGCCTTTCCCTCGACATCGCGATCTCCCGGCACCGATGGGGTGCCCTTCGAGGCCGTCTCGTCGCTGGCCGACCTGCCCCTCGGGTCGATGCTTCGCATCACGCGCGGCGACCTCGACGTGTTGCTCGTCCACAGCGATGCCGGCATCGCCGCCGTAGATGATCGCTGCCCGCACATGTCGGCACCGTTCTCCGTCGGCCGGCTGGAGGGCTGTGTACTTCACTGCCCGCTGCACAGTGGTGCCTTCGACCTGCGCGATGGCGAGGTCGTTACATTTCCCACCACCGGCGGCTTGACCGCAGACGGCGGCTACCGGCCGACGTGGACGCCGGCGGGTTCGGAGGCGAAGCCGCCACCCGTAGGCTCCAAGGCCGAGGCGCGCGCGCTGACCCGCGTGCGCAGACTGCGCTACTACCCTCTGCGCATCCGTGGCGAGGTGATCGAGATCGCGCTACCCGCGCCGACGCTGCACGGATGAGTGCCGAGTCGCAGCGTCGGCGCGGCTGGATCTACTGGTTGCCGGCACTGGTGGTGATGGCGGTGATCTTCGCGCTGTCGTCGCAGAGTGGATTGCGTGTGAGCGAGGACCCGGTGGTCGATCGGCCGATCCGTGCATCTGCGCACATGTTCGCCTTCGCCACGTTGGCGGCCTGCCTGTTGTTCGCGCTGGCGCGAGGCGGACGGCCACGCCTGCGCGATGTCGTCATCGCCTTCGCGCTGACGGTGCTCTACGGCTTCAGCGATGAGCTACACCAGTGGTTCGTGCCCGACCGCAACGGCCGCATCGACGATGTCATCGTGGACACGATCGGCGCGGTGGTGGGTTTGGCCATCGCGTGGTTCGGGCTGGCGTGGCGTGCCCGCCTCGGGGCCAGCGAGCGTGAGCTTGGTGAGCGTGATCTGCCGGGTTGGTGAAGCGTCGGGGCAGCGGGTGTAGCTCGGTCGGATGACCCGCCGGGCGGGTAGCGCGGCCAGCCCTGTGGTCAGCCCAGGCGCGATGCGGCGCCGCCGACCTCCACGCCTAGTGCCACCACCCGCAGGCCGGCCGCGGCCGCGGCAGCGGCATCCACGATACGGCGCCCGTCGATCACCACGTCACCCGCCATGGTGGGGCCGATGGCGGCCCAGTCGAGCGTCCCGAACTGCGGCCACTCGGTCGCCACCACGACAGCATCCGCACCGGCACATGCATCGGCCACCGAAGGCGACGCCTTCACCGGCACGTCCGGACCACCCTTGGTGAGCAGCGCTACCCCGGACTCGAGCGCAACGGGGTCGTAGGCAGCCACGCTGGCGCCACGTTCCACCAACGCGCCACCCAAGCGGATGGCCGGCAATTCGCGCAGGTCGTCGGTGCCGGCCTTGAAGGTGAGGCCCAGCAGAGCGACGCGCATGCCGGCGATGGGACGGCCGGCGGCGCGCTCCAGTCCATCGAGCAACCAATCGGCCTGGCTGACGTTGGAGGCCCAGATGGCGTCCAGCAGCGGTGTGCGCACGCCGTAGCTCGCCGCAAGACGGGGCAACGCCCGTGCCTGCGAGGGGAAGCAGGAGCCGCCGAAGCCAGGGCCCGGCGAGAGGAAGCTGCGCACGATGCGCTTATCGAGCCCCATCCCGTCGACCACCGCGGCAGCATCGGCACCGGTCGCCGCGGTGAGGCGGGCGATCTCGTTGGCAAAAGTGATCTTTGCGGCGAGGAAGACGTTGGACGCCACCTTGATGGTCTCGGCGCTGGTCAGATCGGTGACGACGACCGGTGCCTCGAGAGGCGCATAGACCGCACGCAGCACGGTGGCCAGGGCGGAACCGGCCGCACCATCGTCGTAGCCGTCCACGCCGATGACCACGCGATCGGGTGCCAGGAAGTCCGCCACCGCTACGGCCTCGCGGGTGAACTCGGGGTTGTGGGCCAGGCGCACCGCCGGATCGATACCGCGCAGCTCGGCGGCGATACCCACTGCCGTACCCGGCAGCAAGGTGGAGCGGATGACGATATCGCGCGGCAACGACGCATCCGCGGCGATCTGTCGGACAGCGGCGCGCACGATGTCCCCGTTCCACTCCTCCTCAGCATCGAGCGTCCCCACACAGACGATGATCACCTCAGAACCGGCGATGGCGACGAAGTCGTCCGCGAAGCGCAGCCGACCGTTGGACAGGCCTTCCGAAACCAGCGCATCAAGACCGGGCTCGAGGACCGGCAGGTTCCCAGCGCGCAGACGTGCGATGCGCCCGGCATCGACATCGAAACACACGATCTCGTGCCCCAGATGCGCCAGGCAAGCGGCGGTCACAAGGCCGACGTAACCGGCCCCGACGATGGCGAGATGCATGGCGCGAGCGTAGCGGAAAGCCATTGACGCGTAGCGGACAGCCATTCACTTCGACGGTCCTGGTGCGTCGAGGCACCACTGAGGGGTGTCTATTCGGCGTTCGTGCGCTACCGTGCCTCGTGATGCGCCGTCCCCAGTCGGCGTTCGGGCTCGTCGCCGTGATGGCGAGCCTGCTCGTCGTGTCTACGTCCCCCACGCCCGCCAGCGCCACATTCGCACCGCTGGAGTCAGAGGCTGCCCCGGTCTTCTCGGCCGCGTCCAGGCAGTGCACGCCGTGGAGCAGCTCGCTCATCCCACCGAACAGCATCCGCGTGCTGCGCACCGACGCTACTGCTGCACCGGAGGATGTCGTCGACACCGTGGTGGAGGTGGACTTCCGCGACTACGTGGCCACTGTGATGGCGGCGGAGTGGCCGGAGCACTACCCCCTGGAGACCCTCAAGGCCGGAGCCATCGCGACCAAGCAATTCGCCTGGTACTACATCATCTATCCCCGCGGACAGACCAAACGCATCGATGGCGAGAAGGTCTGCTACGACGTCGTCGACTCCACCAAGGACCAGTACTTCAAGCCGGAGACGCGCGGCATCGGACAGCCTAATGGGCCGGGACCCAAGATCTTCGACGCGATGGACGCTACCTGGGACGTGTCGGTCCGCAAGTTCAAGACGAGCACCCAGAGCAGCCGGTTCTTCCTCACTGGCTACCGCGACGGCGCTAGCCAGATCGATGGTCGGCCTATCGCCTGCGGCGAGGATGCCACCGGCTACAAGCTGTTCCACAACAGCACCAGGCGATGTGGCAAGGATGGCCTCAAGTACCGCGAGATCCTGCGCAAGTACCTGAAGCCCGGCCTGGAGATCGTGACGCCGGGCCGCCACGACATCATCGGCAGCAGGCACGGTGATGCCAGTGTCATGAAGAAGGACGACGGGGCGTTCAAGTCGCGCATCTGGACACCCGGACGGTCCTCCCCAGAACCGGGCTCCAATGCTGGTCTCAACGTCTCCAATGACAGCCTGGTGGGATTTCGCGCCGCCGACATGGATGGCGATGGCCGCGATGACCTGGTGTGGCTCAAGGAGACCGGCACCCGCAGCGGCAAGCTGCGGGTAGCGCTCAGCGACGGCGTCAACTACGGTCCCGCGGAGGACTGGTGGGAGGGCAACACGGTCGTGCCGGTCGCATCGGCGCGCTTGCTCACGGGTGACTTCTACGCCAACGGGCTGATCGATGTAGGGATCGTCGGCCGGGGCGATAGCTCTGCGACTTCGCGACTCGTGGTCCTGCGGCGCAAGCGGGCCGGCCAGCAGGCCAAGTTCGACGAACCCCGGAGCTGGTGGTCGGGCGGGCAGGACTCCCGCAAGATCACGGCTGCCTGGGGGGGCGACGTGAGCGGGGATGGCCGGGCAGACCTGGTCATCCGCCAGAACATCGCCGGCGGCGGTGTGAAGGTGCGCACCGCGATCACGCGGAGTCCGCTTCCGAGCGCATCGCCACGGATGGGGGCCATCAAGACCCGCTTCGAATCACGCGGACTGAAGGCGAGCAAGGTCAAGATGGCCCTGGGTGACGCCAACCGCGATGGACGCGAGGACGTCATCATGCTCATCGGCGGCGGCCGCGCCAAGATCGAACGCCTGCAAGGCCTGCAGGGGGGCGGTTTCAAGCGTGTCAGCCTCTGGGTCGCGCCGAAGTCCGATCCCGTTCCGGTGAAGCGGACGCGTCTGGGTGCCAGCGACATCGACTACGACGGGCGCGCCGACCTGCTGCTCTATTCCTATCGCACCGAGAAGAACTCGCGCATGCGCACCCTGAAGGCCCGCTACGACCGCATGCTCCCGGGTCCGAACATCAAGGTCAGCATCCCGTGGAGTGGCATCTATCCCTACTGAGATGTGGCCGTCGGGACTGGCCAAAGCGGCAGTTCAGTGGCGCTGCTGCCAGCGTTTCCAGGTCTCCTCATCGATACCGATGGTGACCTCGCTGCCGTAGCGCACGAGTGGCAGCCGCAGCAGTCCCGGGTCGCTCGAGATCCGCTCGAGGACCTCAGTGTCGCCCATCGACAGATACCCCAGGTTGGCCTTCTTGTATGCCTTGCTGTCCTCGTCGAGCAGGGCACGTGCGCCGAATGCGCCCGCGAAGCGCTTCAGCTCGCCGGGCGCGGGCTTGCGCTTCCGAAGGTCGACGAAGCTCACGGGCATGCGACGTTCCATGAAGAAGCGCTGTGCGCGCCGGGTGGCCCGTGAATCGTTGCGGCCGAAGACCTGGATGACTGGGCCGCTGCGCTCGGTGGCCAGCGCTACTCGGCCGCCGCGTCCTTGCGCGGACGGCCACGCCGCGAGCGGCGCTCCGGTGTCATGAGGCCCAGATAGAAGCCATCAGGCGACTTCTTGACGGCGAGCTCCACCCCCGCCAGCTTGGCGGCTCGAAGGATCTGGGCCCGGACGGTGGCGGGCTTGTCATCCGCTCCCAGGATCGCCTCGTACACGACCGACTCATCGGTGATCTTCTTGATGCGATTGATCAGAGCCTGCTGCTCGGGGCTCACCGGGCGACCGCGTGGCTTGGCTTTGGGCGGATGATCCATGAGTGCCGCGTCGACCTTTCGGTACTTGGTCATGCGCGCAGTGTAGCCGCGAGTGCATCCGTGGCTACGCTTGACGGCCGCGTGTGCATCCGCTGCTACGCTCGGTGGCACTGATGAGGACGATACCGGCGCTCCGCGCCACTGCCATGACGAGCCTGTGGCTGCTGTTGGGCGCACCTCGGTTCACTCCCGTCAGCGCGCACGCGCTGCACGGCGATGTCGACGCGCCGCTGCCTTTCGCTGCCTATCTGCTTGGCGCGGCGGCTGTCGTGGCATTGTCGTTCGCCTTCGCCGCCATCAGCGACGACCGGCCGCTGGCGGAACCTGAACCTGGTCGGATCCGGACCTTGCGGCGCCCGCTGCGCTGGTCGCTGCGCCTGCTCGGCCTGGTGGCCTGGGCGTGGGTGGTGGTGCAGACCATCGCTGGCGGGGACAGCGACGCGGAGGTGGCCTCGCTGTTGTTGTGGGTGTTCGGCTGGGTCGGCCTGGCACTCGTCAGCGCGCTGTTGGGACCAGTCTGGACCTGGCTCGATCCGTTCAGCACCCTGCACGACCTCCTGGCGGCCTGCTTCAGGCTCGCCCATCTGCGCCTTCCTGGACGGGCACCATGGCATCGCCATACCGGCGCCTGGCCGGCGGTCGTGCTGCTGGTCCTCTTCGTCTGGCTGGAGCTGGTGGGTCGCGTCGGCGGCGGACGCGACCTGGGCGTGGTCCTGGTCGGCTACACGCTGCTGACGCTCGGTGGCATGGCCTGGTACGGCAAGGAACGATGGCGCGGGTCGGGCGAGGTCTTCAGCGTCTGGTTCGGCTTGCTGGGCCGGCTGGCGCCCTATGGCTTGACAGGGCCCCGGGAGCTGGGCAGGGTGCGGCGGCGCGGCTTCGGCAGCGCTCTGACTCGCCAGACATGGACGACCTCGTTACTGGCGGTCGTGGCGGTGGCCACGGGGTCGGTCATATGGGATGGCATCTCGCAGACGCAGGTCTTCCACGACATCGTGGGGGACGTGCACGTGGTCATCGAGACCCTGATGCTCCTGGCCTTCCTGGGTGGGCTCACGGGCCTGGTGCTGCTGGTGGCACGCCGCGTTGGTCTGACCGCCATGGGTGCCGGGCTGGTGCCGGTCTCGGTCGGCTACCTCACGGCGCATTACCTGAGCTACTTGCTGACCGAAGGGCAGCGCATCCTAGTGGCCTTCTCCGATCCCTTCCAGCAGGGCTGGGACCTCTTCGGCACCGTCCAGTTCGAGCCGCGCGGGGACTTCCTTCCCAGCTCGCTGGTGTGGACGCTGCAAGTGAGCGCCGTCGTCATCGGCCATGTCGTGGGTGCCTGGCTGGGCCACTCGGCAGTGCGACGCTCACGCAGCGAGGGGGCGGATGTGAGCCAGTGGCCGTTGGCGACGCTGATGATCGCGATGACCGTGCTGGCGCTGTGGTCCCTGGGCCAGAACCTGGTCTTCGTCGCCGAGGTCGTGCCGCTGCCGCCCAAGGCCGGATGATGCGACGGGCGGCGCCCAACATCGATGAGCCGCTGTGGCTCGATTTCAGCGTGGATCCAGCAGCGACATTGGGCGAGCTGCGGCACGGACCGCGCGACCCCACCATCCGCTTCGAGGCCGGCGTCGTCTGGCGGGCGACCCGCGAGGTGCGTGGCCCGGCCACGCTGCGCCTGTCACCCATGCGCGTCGGCTGGCGCGTGATGGCTTGGGGTCCAGGGGCTCGCACGGCCGCAGACGCCCTGCCGCGACTGCTCGGTCGCGACGATGACCCCAGTGCGCTGGTGCTCCCGGCTGGCAGGCTGCGCGATCTCGCTGCGCGGCTGGTGGGGCTACGTTTCCCCCGCACGGACGCGGTGTGGCCCTCGCTGCTGCCGGCCATCTGTGGTCAGAAGGTCACCGCGGTCCAGGCGCACCGAGCGTATTACGGCCTCATCGCGCGCTATGGCGAAGCGGCCCCGGGGCCCGGCGGGCTCCGTCTCCCACCGGCGCCAGACGTCATCGCCGCGTTGCCCTACTTCGAGTTGCATCCGATGGGCCTCGAGCAGCGGCGCGCCATCACGCTCATCCGTGCCGCCGAGCGCGCCACCTGGCTGGAACGCGCCTTGAAGATGCCACCCAGCGCTGCAAGGGCGCACCTGCGATCGCTGCCCGGCATCGGTGTGTGGACGGCGGCCGAGGTGGCACGCACTGCACTGGGCGACCCCGACGCGGTCAGCATCGGTGATTTCCACGTACCCCACATGGTGTGCTGGGCGCTGGCTGGTGAGCCACGAGGTGACGATGCGAGAATGCTGGAACTGCTGGAGCCGTACCACGGGCAACGCGCGCGAGTGGTACGCATCCTGGAGCGCTCCGGCCTTGCCGCCCCTCGATTCGGCCCGCGCCTGAAGGTTCGCCGCATCGAGCGCATCTAGCAGTCAGCACCTGATCGACATTGGGGCTGTCGGGGCAAGCGACTTCGTCCGCCAAGCGCACAGCGATCCCGTCACGTCGACCCCCTCGCAGCGACGCGCTTCCAGGGATGGCCGAGCGACCGGTGTGATTCACGGTCCGATGACCCGCCCGGTGGGCGAGACGACGGAGCTGGGGGCGAGGTCGCGGTCTCGTCGGTCGTGTTGAGACAGCTTCCCACGACACACGAGCGGCGTTGGGGCTTGACAAGTTCGTGAGTGGTCGCCAGCTCCGATACGACGCTGGCTGCGCCCGTGCAGGGAGCCACAGCGCCAGTTCCGGTCTACGTCACCATCAACGACTGATCACCGGGCTCGGATCGGCGGACGCGATCGAAGTGCCCGTGGTTTGGACGTGCCAAGACCCAGCCGCCGGCCGCGTGAGCGTGCGATACGCTAGAGGCAACGCGCAGCTCAGTGTCGTGCCCGTGAACGGTCGCGCGGTATCAACGGTTCTACGACAGGGAGGTATCGGCAGATGCAAGGTCGTCCATTCGGCGTGCTGCTCCTGGGGGCACTCGCCATCGCCATCGCGTTCATCCGGCTGCTCGTCGGCCTTCAACTCCTGGGCGTCGCCATCTTCGGCAACGAGGTCTGGGACGGCAGTGGCGTCCTCTGGGTCGGGCTGGTGACGCTCGTTGTCGGGCTCATCTATCTAGGCGTGGGCTGGGCGCTCTGGTCGATGCGGCCATGGGCACTCATCTTCACCATGATCATGGCCGTCTTCGGGCTGGTGGACGCCATGTTCGTGCTGATGGCCACCGGAAGCATCGCGTACGGCCTGGCGGCAGCGGCCCTCCCGGCGTTGCTGCTGTGGTACACCAGCCGCCAGGATATCCGCGATCAGTTCGCAGCCGCCGACATGGCGTTGTACGCCACCAATCCGCAGGCCACAGGCGACAGCGCCACGGCAGGCCCACCGCCGGCGCCGCCGTCTTCGACCACGTCGGTCTGACGACCCAAGGGGTCTCAGGCCCCGTTCCAGCACCCTACCAAGGCCGGGCCTCAGCGCCCGGCCTCTACCGGGGGGCGCAAAGAGGCTGATGGAGTACGACGTCATCGTGGCCGGGATCGGCGGCATGGGCAGTGCCACGGCCGCGGAGCTGGCTGCACGTGGGGCTCGAGTGCTGGGGCTGGAACGCAACGGCATCCCCAACGAGAGCGGCTCGTCCGGTGGGGTCAACCGCATCATCCGCCTGGCCTACGCTGAGGATCCGAGGTACGTGCCATTGCTGCGCCGCGCATATGAGCGTTGGCACGACTTGGAGCGACGACTGGGCGAGGCCATCCTGATCACGACCGGCGGCGTTGACATCGGCCGCCCTGACAGCGAGACCGTGCGAGGGTCGCTGGCATCGGCCCAGGCGCACGGATTGGTCCATGAACTGCTCGATGCTGAGGCGCTGATGGCCCGCTATCCGGGCTTCGCGCTGCCTGATGACCTGGTGGCCGTCTACCAGCCCGATGGCGGCTTCGTGCTCAGCGAGCGCGCCGTCGCCGGCTACGCCCGCCTCGCCCTCGACGTTGGCGCCGACCTACGCGGCTACGAGGCGGCGATCGACTGGGAACCGGTGGCTGACGGCGTCGTGGTGCGAACCGAGCAGGGCGAATACCGCGCGCGCCGCCTGGTGCTCAGCGCCGGCGCCTGGCTGGGCAAGCTCATCGGATCCCTGGCTCCGTTGGCCGTCCCTGAGCGGCAAGTGCTGCTGTGGACGCGAACCAAGCGGCCAGAGCGATACGCCGTGGGTGCGTTTCCGATCTTCATCCTCGACGTACCCGAAGGGCTCTACTACGGCTTCCCGGAGTTCGGCGTCCCGGGCTTGAAGATCGGACTGATGCACCACCGGCGCCAGGTCATCGACCCTGATGCACCGGATCGTGCGTGCATCGAGCCAGAGGACGAGGCGGTGATTCGCGCGGCCACCTCCCGCTACCTCCCCGATGCTGATGGACCGACGTTGATGCGCAAGGCCTGCATGTTCACCAACGCACCCGATGAGCACTTCATCATCGACCGGCTGCCTGCTGCGCCGCAGGTAGTGGTCGTATCACCCTGCAGCGGCCACGGCTTCAAGTTCGCCAGCGTGGTAGGAGAGATCGCGGCCGACCTCGCCCTCGACGGCGGCACCTACCACGACATCAGCATGTTCCGCATCGATCGGTTCTCCACATCGATCGCTTCAAGGAGGTAGAGGCTTTGACTCGCACGATCGTCTGTTTCGGTGACAGCAACACCCACGGTGCCGACCCATCGGGGGCGGGCCGCTTGCCGCGTGAGGTCCGCTGGCCGCGAGTCATGGCGGACGCCCTCGGCGACGGCTACGAGGTCATCGAGGAAGGGCTCAACGGCCGCACCACGGTCTGGGACTCACCGCTGGCTCCGGGGCGAAATGGGCTCACCTACCTGCTCCCCTGCCTGCTGTCGCATGCACCCGTGGACCTGCTGATCATCATGCTCGGCACCAATGACACCAAGCGCTGCTACGGGTTGACGGCACCAGAGATAGCCGGAGGTGCCAGTGTGTTGGTCGATGCCGCACGTGCCTCCCTGGCCGGCCCCGATGGCATGCCGCCCGAAGTGCTACTGGTGTCACCGGTTCCGCTGGGCGAGCTCACCGCGCGCAGCGAGATGTGGGGCCTCGGCGAGGCCAGGGCCGAGTCCGAGCGACTAGCGAGCATGTACCGCCTCGTGGCTGACTCCGCGGGCGCCGGCTTCTTCGATGCCGGCTCAGTCGCGGATGTCGCTCCCGATGACGGCGTGCATCTTGACGGCACCGCCTGCGCGGAGCTCGGAGCAGCCTTGGCCGATGTCGTCCGCGAGCGACTGAGCGCGGAAGGCGCCGTAGCCGGCTGGACGCCGTCAGAGGCCGCGGTGGAGACCGAGGCGCTGCCCGTTGACGACCCGCGCCGGGGCGCTGAAGAGGTAACGGATGGCAGCTGAGATCTCCGCCGGCGAGGTCGCGTAGTCCTTCTTCGAGCCACCTGCGTCGGCCGACGTGTCGATGGCGCGTACGCGTAAGACATTGACGGTCACACCCGAGCCAGCCACCTCCTTCGCTAGGGCCGCCAGGAGCGTCTCCATGGCCGCCTTGCCCACCCCGTACGCGCTCATGCCCGCGTCCGGCGTTGCCGCCATCGGCGACGACACCGCCACGATGCGTCCCGAACTGGCGCCGATCATCCGCGGCGCCAACTCGCGCACCACGTTGAGCGTGGTCCAGAAGTGCTGGTCGATCATGGAGGTATAGGGCTCGTCGGGCGAACGACCGATGTGCATGCCACCGGTCCACCCGCCCACGAGGTGGGCGAGCGCATCGACGCGCCCGAAGCGTTCGTAGACCGCATCCATGGCCGCGGCCGTGGCGCCGGTGTCTCGCAGGTCGACGGCGACCGGCTGCATCTGGCCGCCGGCCGGCCCGAGGTCAGCGCACAGCGCATCGAGCCGCCCCGCGTCGGAGCCCAACAAAGCCAGGTCGTAGCCATCAGCGGCGAGCTCCGGGGCGAGCGCGCGCCCGAGTCCACCTGTGGCCCCGGTGATCATGGCGACCGGTCGTTCACCCACTCCCGCACCTCCTGCCCGTCGAGCACAGCGACGGTTCATCGTCTGAACTGTATGACAGGGCCGGTGTCGCGTCCATGACATGGTGCCGTCGATGTGGATCATCTAGCACAACATCTGTTGTCCATAGCAAGAACTTCTTGACGGCAGCGTAGCGAGTAAGACAATCGCGTTGCGATGACAGACGGACGTGGGGACGCAGCATCAGGTCAGCGAGGAGCGCTCGCCACGGGGTTGCGTACGCTTGAACTGCTGGTCTCGGCGCACACGCCGTTGGGTGTCACCGAGATCGCCGGCCAGCTCCAGCTGGACAAGGCCAACGCCCACCGTACGCTCGCGGCCCTCGTCCGCTTGGGCTACGTGCAGCAGGACCCATCGACACGTCGCTATGGCGCCACGGTGAAGGTGGTGGAGCTGGCACGGTCCGTGCTTGACTCGCGTGATCTCACGGTGGTCGCGGCGCCGCACATGAAGGCGCTGTGGGCCTCTGCCGGAGAGAACACGCACCTGGCCGTTTTGGCTGGCGACCATGTCGTCTACGTGTCAACGCTCAACGGCACCACATTGCTCTCGGCCAACGCGGCCATCGGTCAGTCGGGGCCCCTCCACGTCACCGCCACCGGCAAATCGCTGATCGCGAACCTGGGTCGGGGCACTACTGAGGGGCTCATCCGCAGCATCGACTACGAGGCCTTCACCCCCAACACCATCACCACACCCGAGGCACTGGAGAAGGAGCTGGCCCAAGTCCGCGTGATCGGCTACGCCGTGGATGACCGCGAGTACCACCCCGGCGTGCGCTGCGTGGCAGCCCCGGTGTTCGGCATCGGCGGAGTGGTGGCTTCGCTGGGGATCTCCGCGCCCGCCGACCGCCTCGATGCGGAGCGGCTCAAGGTGGTGGCACCACTTGTCGTCGACACCGCCGCGCGCGTGAGTCGCGAGCTGGGCGGGTCGGTCCGTCGGGCAGCCTCGTGAGCCAGGCGATGCACCCATGGGCGAACACGTGGAAGGGCCGACACGACACAGCAGGCGACGTGCATCATGTAATCGTTCTCATCGCCGACCACTCGACTGGAGCCAGCCACGATCGCCGGGCTTCGGGCTACACCGCAAGCAGCGCGATCGATGGATAGCAGAACTCCCGTGCCGGCCCAGCCGGCAGCACCAGGGAGCCACGAGAGGGAGGTGGCCAGGCCGGATCACACACGCTGAGAGCACGTGACCCGACGGGGCGTTTTGGGAGAACGCCATTGGGAAGGACAGGAGGAAGACTGATGACCAAGTTCGGAACCAAGTGGCGCCGAGGCTTCGTGCTGGGCGCCAGCGTGGCACTGCTGGCGGCAGCCCTGCCGGCGGCGGCCCTGGCCCAGGACGAGGGTGGTGGCGAAGTCACCGTCATGACCTACTTCAGCAAGGAGCTGGGTGAAGGCACGCTCAAGGAGTTGCTGGCGCAGTTCGAGCAGGAGTCGGGCACCACCGTCAACTTCGTTGATGTCGGCCACGAGGACTACAAGACCGGCATCCTCATCCAGTTGGCCGGCGGCAACCCGCCGGACGCTCACACCGTATGGGCCGGCGCGCGCACCGCCTTCCAGGTCCAGAACGGCTCGCTCGCTCCCATCGATGACATGTGGGCCGCCAATGGCCTCGATGACCAGTTCGGCGCCGGCATGATCGAATCGGCCGTGACCTATGACGGCCACAAGTACCTGCTGCCGTTCGGTTTCCACATCGCACCGATGTGGTACAGCCCCCAGGTCTTCGCCGATGCCGGCGTCGAGATCCCGACCACCTGGGAGGAGCTGAAGGGCGCCTGCACCACCTTCAGCGAAGCTGGCATCCTGCCCATCTCGTTGGGCTCGATCAACAAGTGGCCGGCCCAGTTCTGGTTCGACTACATCATCCTTCGCACGGCCGGGGCTGAGTATCGCGCCAAGCTGATGGCGGGTGAGGCCTCCTACTCCGATCCCGAGGTGGTGCGCGCGATGGAGCTCTGGGCAGAGCTCTTCGACGCCGGCTGCTTCCCGGACGGCGCCACTGCCAACAGCATCGACTGGACCGATGCCGCCGACCAGATCGCCAACGGTGAAGCCGCCATGAACCTCATGGGCACCTGGATCACCGGCTACTGGAACGGCAACGGACTCGAGCCCGGCACTGACTATGACTTCTTCGAGTTCCCCGTGATCGACGAGGGCGTGCCCTCGGCAGTGGTTGGGCCAGTCGACGGCTTCGTCACGGCCGCCGGCGCCAAGAACCCCGAAGGTGCCATGGCCCTGCTGGCATTCCTCTCCAAGCCTGAGGTCCAGGCGGCGTGGGCGGTCGGTCAGGGCAGCATGTCCACCAACACCACCTCTGACACGTCGGGATTCAGCGACGTCATCAAGAAGGCCATGGATGTCGCGGCCGCAGCCGAGACATACAACTTCAACTACGACCTGGCCACGCCGCCGGCGCCCAGCGAGGTTGGCCTGGACATGTTCCAGAAGTTCATCAACGACCCCAGCAACATCGAGGGCCTGCTGGCAGACACGCAAGCCGGCGTGGCCGCCGCCTTCGAGAACCAGTAGCGCGTAGCGCCGTAGATCGTCGCTGGACCGCGGCGAAATCGAGTTCGATGCCGGGGTGGCGCACTGACGTCCACTCCGGCATCGACACCATCTGAGGGGGCTAGCATCGATGGCAGGGAGGCCATGACCGCAGGACGTAGGCAGGTGGGGAGCCGATGACGCGTGGTAGCCGTCTGTCACTCATCACCATGGCCGCAGGCCCGCTGGCTTTCTTCACCTTCTTCGTGCTCTGGCCGCTGGCGCAATCGGTGTGGTACAGCCTGACCAAGTGGAACGGCCTCAGCGATCCCGAGTTCATCGGCCTGGACAACTACACGCGTGCACTGGCCGACCCCAACTTCGTGCGCGCCTTCGGCAACACGGCGATCTGGCTCATCGTGGCGGTTTCGATCCCCACGATCCTGGGCCTTCTGCTCGCCGTCATGCTCGACCGTCCGCTCCGCGGCAGTCGCGTCTACAAATCAGCCTTCTACCTGCCCATCACGCTCTCGCTGGTGGTGGTCGGGCAGGTCTGGACCTGGATCTACCAGCCCGAGTGGGGCCTGCTCAACTCGGTCCTCGATGCCGTCGGCCTGGGTGACTTCACACGTGCCTGGTTGGGCGATCCCGCCACCGCGCTCATCGCCGTCATCGTGGCCTGGTGCTGGCAGCAGACCGCGCTCAGCCTGATCCTGTACCTGGCGGCGCTCACCACGGTGCCCAAGGACCTCATCGAGGCGGCCGCCATCGATGGTGCCAGTTGGTGGCAACAGTTCCGACGCATCATCGTGCCGCTCCTGCGCCCGGCGTCGGTGGTGGTGATCACCCTGGCGGTCATCAACACGCTCAAGGGCTTCGACATCGTCTTCACCCTGACCAAGGGCGGACCGTTCCACATGTCGGACAACCTGGCCATGTTCATGTACTCGGAGACGTTCTTCAAGTACCAGCTGGGCTACGGCGCGGCCATCGCGACGGCCCTATTCGGACTGGCCGTCATCGTCGTCATCGTCTACTTCCGACAGGCTCGGGCATCGGAGCGCCTGTATGGCTAGCACCGCACCTGCCGTTCGCGAGGAGCCTCGGCGGGCGCGACCGCTCAGCCGGTCGATGCTGCTCCACGGCTTCATCCTGGCCATCCTCGTCATCTATGCCGCGCCCCTGATCGGGGTGGTGCTGACGTCGTTGCAATCGAACACGGAGATCGCTGCCCGCGGTGTGTGGCACATCCCGGAGAACGCCTCGCTGGAGAACTTCCTCGACGTCTGGGGCAACACGTCTACGCCGCGATACCTACTCAACAGCTTCATGGTGACCATCCCGGCCACGTTCCTGTCAGTCCTCGGTGGCGTCTTGCTGGGCTACGTCTTCAGCCATTTCAGGTTCCCCGCTGCGGAGCTGTTGTTCCTGCTCGTCATCGCGGGCATGTTCTTCCCGCCCCAGGCGATGCTCATCCCGCTCTTCCGGCTCTTCAACTCGCCCATCGAGCTGTTCGGCTTTCAGATCCTGCCGACGCTCTACGACACGGTCTATCCGATGATCATCATCCACATGAGCCTGGGCCTGGCCATCACCACACTGCTCATGCGCAACTTCATGTCTGCCCTGCCGTCGAGCATCCGGGAGGCTGCCATCGTCGATGGCGCCGGTGAATGGTCGGTCCTGTTCCGCGTGGTGCTGCCACTGACGTTACCGGCCCTGGCGGTGCTGGCGACGTTGCAGTTCACCTGGATCTGGAACGACTTCCTGTGGCCGCTGGTGCTGACCCGCTCGGACGACTCCAAGACCATCATGGCCGGCATCAGCGCCTTGAAGGGCCAATACAACGTGGCCTGGGCCAGCCAGGCGGCCATGGCCGTCATCGCCAGCATCCCCACCGTCGTCATCTTCATCGCCTTCCAGCGTTACTTCATCGCCGGCCTGACCATGGGCTCGGTCAAGGAGTAGGGCGCTGGTCGTCCATCATCGACCTAACACCAGGGAGGGAGCACGCACGTGACCGCAGCCGTCGAACGCCTGAGGGTGGCCATCATCGGCCCCGGACGCATCAGCGACCTGCACGCCATCGAGTACGTCAACTCGGAGTTCACCGACATCGTGGCGGTCTGCAAGCCGGACACGGAGGGGGCACTGGCGCGGGCGCGCTCGTGGGGCATCGAGCCCGAGAAGGTGTATGCCGACTGGCGCGACTGCCTGGCCGACGATTCCATCGACGCCTTCGAGGTGCTGCTGCCCCACCACATGCACATGGAGGTGGCGCTGGCCACGATCGAGACGGGCAAGCACCTCTCCACGCAGAAGCCGGTGGGCTTTACGGTGGCCGAATGCTCACGTTTCGTGGAAGCTGCGGCGGAGGCGGAGAAGCGCGGGCAGGTGGTGCGCGTATTCGAGAACTTCCTGTTCTATCCGCCGGTCTCGCGCATGGTCGAGCTGGTGCGCGAGGGCGACATCGGGGAAGTGCTCTCGGTGCGCCAGATCAGCCGTTCGGGCAACCCCGCCTGTGGCTGGGACGTGCCCGACCGTGCCGCCGCCTGGCGTTTCGACATCGAGCAGAACGGCGGCGGTCCGCTGGTCTTCGACGATGGCCTGCACAAGTTCAGCATCTTCTGGGCGCTGCTGGGCGTGGCCGACGAGGTGCACGCCTGGATCGGCTCTACGCCCGTCGAGGGTGGCGCGCTCGACTCACCTTCCGCGGTGACCATGCGTTGGGGCTCGGGTGCCATGGGCGTGCTCGAGGTGGTCAACGCGCCGGAGCTACAGGTGCAGTCGCTCTTCTACTCGCAAGACGACCGCGTGGAGGTCACCGGGTCACGCGGCGTTGCCTGGGTCAACCGCGGCCACGGAAAGATCCAGGAGGTGCCCGCGCTGCAGGTCTATCGCGATGGCGTCACCCGCGACTACGAGGACATCGCATCCGAGTGGGATGAGTCCTTCATCCTGGCTACGCGCGACTTCATCGAGGCCGTGCGCGAGGGGCGTTCATCGTTGCTGACCGCGGACGAGCATCGACAGGTGCTCTCGACCGCGCTGGCGGCCCAGATCTCTGGGCGCGAGGATCGCGTGGTGCGTCCGGTGGACGTGCCGTAGCCTCGGACACGCCACGCAGGGATCGCGGCAGGCAGGCGCGACAAGGGCCGCATCGAGGAAGGATCCCACATAGAGCGAACAACTGGCCCGCTCCAAGGCACTTAACGTGCTCGACTGCCACTCAGGGAGCCCAGCGGACCTCGTGACGTGGACCCCGCAGGCCCAGCTGACCGAGCATTCGAGGCCAGTGCCACCCTACCGGCACTCCGGACACCGTCAACCGCCCCGAAGACGGCCGAATCCGGTCTCCTTGTTCGCTCTATCTGGGATTCCTGCCGGCTGGTTCGGCAGTTCCAGCCGCTGCCGCGTTACAGGCGCGCTTGCAGGGCCTCGCGCAACTCCGCGTCAGCGATGGTGGGGATGTCCAGCACCACCGCCGCGGCCGGATGGGTGATGGCCGGCAACAGGATGTCGTCGGGAAGACGCTCGATGATCTCCCCGATGGATCGGTGTGCCGCCTCGGAGATGGTGCCCAGCTTGCCGCGCGAGATGCGCTGCGGCTCCTCTCGCTGAGCCGGATATCCGCGGCCACGCTCATCGGTGAAGAGCTGATCGAAGAGCAGGCGCAGGTTCTCTTCGCCGGCCCAGCCCCAACCCTGGTTGAGCGCCAGCGAGATGACGTTGCCGGCGTTGATGCGCGCGAAGAGCAGTGCGTCGAGCGGCGTCAGCAGGTGGCCGCAGATGACGCCGGGGTACTGCACCACCGCGTTCATGTAGCCCTGGCCGGTGCCGCAGCCACCGATGACCATGTCCACGCGTTCGGCCACCAGCAGCAGCGCCGAAATGAGCCCGGTGTGGATGTACTGCAGCTCCGGTTGCTCAGCCGGTTCGGCCATGCCGGCATTGACGACGTCCAGGCCGCGGCTCTCGAGGGCAGACATGATGTACGGATGCTTCTGGACCGCGCTGGTCTCGTTGACGACAGCGACGCGCATGCTGGCGGGCTCCTTCCGCGGCGCCACGGACAAGTTCGAATCAGGCGCCGACTGAGTCGAGCATAGCGCGGTGCTAGGCTCAGCCGACGATGTCCGACCCAAACGACAGAACGGCCGGCGACACCCACTGGCCTGATTACTACGAGATCACCGCGGAGCGCCCCTCCTGGGCGACGACCCAGCAGGCGGCTGACGCATGCGGCGACCATCCCACCGACGGACCGCGACTGGCCGTCGACCTGGGCTGCGGCGCTGGCCGCGATACGCGAGAGCTGCTGCGGCGCGGCTGGCGGGTGATCGCCACCGACAAGACGCCGGAGGGCATCGAGACACTGCGTCGCCTGACACCGACCGAAGACCTGGCGCGACTGCAGACACATGTCTCGGACCTGGCCGAGTTCGAGATCCCGGCTTGTGACCTCGTCAACGCCAACCTGATCCTGCCCTTCCTGCCGGCAGACGAGTACGCCGCGGTGTGGGGCCGCATCCGCGCTGCCATCGGGGACGGCGGTCGCTTCAGCGGCATCCTTTTCGGAGACAGGGATCAGTCGGCCGACGAACCCGGCATGACCTGCCCCTCCCCTGACACGATCCGCAGCCACCTCGAGGGCTTCGAGGTCGAGCACTGGAACGAGAAAGAAGAGGACGGCCAGACGGCGCTTGGTGAGCCGCACCACTTCCACCTCATCGAGGTCGTGGCCGTCCGCCGTAGATGTGGAGCTGGCCACGCTCAACGTCAAGCACTTCCCGATGTTCGCCGATCTCGCAGCGCCCTATCCGGCGTAAGCCACGAACGATGAGCCCGTCGGGTAGCATTCGGTCGATGTCCGATCTGATCCCCGCGGGTCCCGCGCAGCCGACGCCGACAGCGGCACGGGTCGCGCTCGCTGATGACGCCCCCAGCATCGAAGAGCTGTTCCTGTTCGCTCGTGAGGCGGAGCTGCGAGTGCAGTCGCTGCGCATGACCATCGAGGAGCGCGTGGTCACGGCCAAGGGCGAAGAGCGCATCGTCCACGAGGTCCAGCTTCGGCATCCCGGACACGCTCGGGTCACCAGCCGCCGCGACGCTGGCCGACTGCTGCGTGACTACGACACCTGGCTCAGCGACGGCGAGACCATCACCAGCTATTCCCCTGCCCACAAGACGGCCAGCGTACGCAAGCAGCGTGACCGCCTTGTGGGTTTGGACGAGTCCGGGTTGCCGGACTACGCGCTCAGCTACGTGCCACTGACCAGACTCCCCGCCACCAGCCTCGTCGATACCTTCATCCACCCCCATGGGCTTTTCCGAAACGTGCTCGTCACGGGCCCCATGGCCATCGTGGGCGTACGAACGGTCGCGGGGCGAGAGGCCGTCGTGGTGCGAACCCAACACCCACGCGGCGCCAAGGTGCTGGTCGATCGCCCCGACCGAAGCATCGAGGTAGGGATCGGCCGCGACAGCGGTTTCATCCTGTCGTTGATCGAACGTATCGGCGGTGCCGTCACGCGCCATGCGGAAGTGACATCGCTGGCGATCGACCCGGTGCTCTCTGACTCGGCGTTCGAGCTGCGCCTTCCGGCGGACGTGCGGACGGTCTACTGAGCGGCGCGCTCGACGGCAGCAGCACCCACGATCCAGCGGCTCGACGGGAGCAGGCCTGCCGATGCACCTGCGGAACCCTAGATGGATGACCTGCCTCCGCCGACCCGCTGCGACTGGGCAGGTGCCGACCCGCTGATGGTCGCCTACCACGACCAGGAGTGGGGTCGGCCAGTACACGATGAACGCCAGCTCTTCGAGATGCTCTGCCTGGAAGGCGCACAGGCCGGCCTGGCCTGGTCGACGATCCTGAGACGCCGCGATGGGTATCGCGAGGCCTACGAGGGCTTCGATGCCGAGCGCATCGCAGCCTACGACGAGCGTCGACAGGCGCAGTCGCTGGCAGACGCCCGCATCATCCGCAACAGGGCCAAGATACGAGCGTTCCGTGACAATGCCGCCGCCACGCTGCGGATCCGCGCTGAAGCCGGTGGCCTCGACGCGTACCTTTGGGACTTCGTGGGTGGCGAGCCTATCGTCAACCACTGGGCCACGAGCGCTGAGGTCCCGGCGACGACGCCCTTGGCGGAGACGCTGGCACGCGACCTGCGGCGACGTGGCTTCCGTTTCACCGGAGCGGTCATCGTCTACGCCTACATGCAGTCGGTCGGCCTGGTCAACGACCACCTGGTCGGCTGCTTCTGCCACCCGGACCGCCTGGATCACTCGGACCGCTCGACGGACTCTCCCATCCGGTAGCCGCCGACGCCGGTAGGATGGCCCCTAGCAGTCAACCCGCCACTGACCAACCGAGCGCGGAGCACACTGGGGCCGGCGATGGGCAAGAAGTCCAGGGACAGGGACAAGGCCAGCAAGAAGGAGCGCAAGAAGGCGCTGCGTATCGCGACGGCCGAAGACACTGACCTGCCCAAAGTCGTGGCGGACGGCGCCGCAGCCTCCTCCGACGCCCGACTGGGCGACGCGCGTGCAGCCCACCGCAGGAGCAATGTGGGCGCCGCCGAGCTTGCGGCACGCTTGGCCGGCCTCTCCACCGTCATGCAACGGCACTTGGCCCGAGCTGATGCCAGCGACGGCCTGACCCGCGCTCGGCTCTCGGCACTCGGGTTGCTGGTCATGGGCGGACCACGGACTCTGGGTGAGCTGGCCGTCGCTGAGCATGTTCGACCGCCCACGATGACGCGCTTGGTCCACGCCATGGAAGCGGACGGCCTGGTAGCGCGTGCGCCGAACCCCGACGACGGACGCTCCATCGTCATCCGCGCGACCGCTGAGGGCGAAGCGCGCCTGGAGCTGGGACGCGGCCGACAGATCGCGCCACTGGCGGCAGCCATCAATGATCTCGATCGTGCTGAGCGCACCCAGCTCGAAGTCGCGGCCGACCTGCTTGGCCGCCTGCTTCGCACGTCAGCCTGGGAGCCCGCCGAAACGGCCGAGTGACCGCCCAACGCGTCGGTCCGACCGGCGGCCCTACGGAGTCACACCCCCATCGAAATGAGTCGGTGGTGTGGTTGGCGCTCATCGTGGCGCTCGTGGGCTTGCTGGGGCCGGGAACGCCGTTGCCAGTCGCAGTCCTCTCGCTCATCGCCGTCACGGTGACCCTGGTGATCTCCTTGCGCTGGCGCGTCGGCGGGCTGGCGGTGATCATCCTGCTGACGGTCGGGATCGCTCTGCGACTGGTACCACCGGGCGGCTACAGCGACGTCCTCGCGGTGACAGAGGCGGCCATCCGGGAGATGCTGGGCGGCGGCAACCCATATGGCCACGGATTTGCGGAGTCCTTCCCTGCGGGTGCGCCATTCGCTTATGGGCCGGTCGCGCTGCTGTGGTACCTGCCCAGCCTGGGCGACCCCCGAGTCATGGAACTCCTCGCTTCCTTGGTGGTGCTAGGGCTGCTGGCGATCCGCGGACGACTGTTGGGCCTGGCGATCTACGCGGTGACACCGGCACTGGTGGTCTCAGCCACCGACGGCTCCAACGACACCACCGCCGGCCTGCTCATCCTCATCAGCCTGCTGGTCGCGGTCCGGAAGCCCGTAGCAGGAGCGGTCCTGTTGGCCATCGCCACAGCATTCAAGCCATACGCACTTGCCTGGCTGCCGGGTTTGCTTGCCTACGCCGGCGCTGTCGGTCCGCTGCTCGCCTTCGTGGGCGCCTCTGCCCTGCTCTGGTTGCCGGCCCTGCTGGCGTGGGGTACCGACTCGTTGTGGTGGTCGTTCCGGCGTGCCGACGAGATCCATGCGCAGCCGTACTACTCGCTGGCCTATGCGGTGGGCAGCCCGGAAGGGATCTCCAAGGCTGCCTGGGGAGCCTTTCGTATCGCCGCCGGCAGCCTGCTCGCAGTCGGCAGCTTGCTGTGGGTCCGCACATCCACTTCACTGGTGATCGCCGGCACGCTGGTCTTCGGCGCCACGCTCTTCCTGGGATGGTGGGGCACCTTCGCCTACGTGGCTGCGGTCGCGCCGGTGCTGTGCTGGCATCTCGATGATTGGCTCGGCCTGGGCGGGGGCCGCATCTGCTGGCCGCGCGATCCGGTGCGTTCTGTCACCGCCGCGCTCGATCGCCGCTGGCCGCTACGCGGGCCGCAGCGTGGCTCCGTCATGGACCCGTAACCTGCCAACCGATAGAATCAGTACCAGTCCGAGCCTGCCAGTACGGGAAGCGAAGAAGCGTGATCCACTCCGGTCGCCGAATCGGGTCACGTCGAGCAATGGCGAGCCCGATCCCGTGTCGAAGCACAACGCCTGGTGGCACGGAGGACATATGTCGGCTGTGGGGATCGGCTTGCTGATCATCGCGCATATCGCGGACTACACCACGTTCCTCCTGATGGTCGGCCGCCGTGGGCTGGGGACGGAACTGAACCCGCTGGTCGCCACCATCGTCGAGGACTACGGACTGGCGCTCCTGACCGTCGCCAAGTTCGCCACCGTGCTGCTGGTGGCGGCGGTCTTCCTGGTAGTCGGTCGGACCCGTCCGCGCGTGGCGACTGCGGTCCTCGCCTTTGGCATCCTCATCGGCGGATTCGGCGCGTTCTCCAACATCATCACCATCTAGCCCGACCCACGCGGCAGGCGTCGCCCCTGCCGGGGGACTCAGCGCGGGTGGGACTCAGCGTGGCTGCGCCAATGGTGGCGTGGTCGAGCGGGGCTCAATCCGGGCGGTCGAAGAACTCCGGTCCCAAAGCATCCACATCGAGTCCCGGTCGCACAGAGCGCACCCAGTCGCGCAGCGCCCATAGCGTGGTGTTGAAGCCAAGGCCATCCCAGGGGATGCTTTCGACGGCAAAGGGGCGTACCTCAAGCGATTCGGGCGTGGCTCGCATCGCACCGCCCACGATGGCAGCCTCGTAGGCGATGACCACCACAGCTGCCTGCGGCCGCGAGTAGATGCCCACGATGCGAGTCGGCTCCACCACCAGGCACGTCTCCTCCAGCGTCTCGCGCACGGCGCCCTGGATGACGGTCTCGTCCGATTCGAGGAAGCCGCCCGGCTGTGCCCAGGTACCGATGCCGGGCGGGATGGCGCGACGGATGAGCACCAGCTCCCCGGCAGCGGTGACGGGCAACGTCGTCACCACGACGCGAGGATTGACGTAGGTGACATAGCCACAGGCCTCGCAGCGATGACGGCGGCGATCCTCGCCCTTGACAGGCCCGAAGACCAGCGCACCGCCACAGCGCGAGCAGTTGTGCAGTGCCGGTTCCAGCCACTCCGGGGCTCCATTGGCGAAGCCGTGGACCGGCAGAGGTGCGCCGGGATCCTCCATCCGCGTCACGGCATCAGGCCAACGACACGATGATCATGATGGCGGCGACGACCACCAGTGACAGCGCCAGCACGACCGCCCAAACGATGCGGAACCAGGCTCGCCCCCGGTCGACTGCGCGCCACGCCCCGACCGAGCGCCAGACGCGCACCAGGGCATCGGCCGTGACAGCCAATAGCAAGACGCCGCCGATCAGGACGGGGATCTTGACCCACAGAGAGGACATGGGCGTGCCCAGCTCCAATGCCCCGATGGCGATGACACCGCAGACGAGCACGACGATCGAGAGGTAGATGAAGCTGTCCTGGAGCGGCGTCGGCTTCAGCTCGGGAACGCGCTGTGGCAGCAGCGGCCGGCCGTGCACGTCCCGCGGCAGCGCTCGTTCCTGGCGGTCGAGCTGCGGTACGGCTTCCAGCGGCTGCTCCTCGTGCACTTCCCGAGTCTATCCCGCTCTCGTCGCGCCCGACTACTGCCCTTGTGCCGACTACTGCCCTTGTGCCTTGGTGAAGCCCGTCTCGCCCTCGATGACACGCAGCTTCTGCACGTGTGCCCAGGTCATGCGCTCGCCGATACGGGCCAGCAGGCGCAGGATGGCCGCGTCATCGACGCTGCCGCCCTCCTCTGCCGCGACGAAACGGCAGCGCCACCAGCCGACGGTATCGGTGTGCCGGTTGCCGGTGGGGTACACAGCCGTGCCACGAGCCGACATCAGCAGGAGCTTGAAGTCGGGCGTTGCGGCCTCGTCCAGCGCTCGGCCCACGGGCTGCGGGTCGCCGTCCATCTCGGTATAGATGTCCACGCCCAGCAGTTGCGTATCGGGCGGATCGACCGGCCGCGGCTCCCAGCGCGGCAACGGGGTCGGCGGCGACGCCGGCGGGGTCGCCTTGCTCGGATAGCGCGTAGCCGGCGCCCGACCGAGGTTCTCGATGATGGCGTCGGCAAAGCCGGACGTCGAGGTGGCCTGCTCCACATCGCCAGCCTGGCGGGCCACGTCGAGCGTCACCGCCGAGCCCTCCTCGAGCGTGACGAAGACGGCGTCTTCGATCTGCTGCGCAGCCTCTGCCTCGCCCAGGTGCTTGAGCATCAGCACGGAGCTCAGGATGAGCGCGGTGGGGTTGATGACGTTCTTGCCGGCGTACTTGGGCGCTGAACCGTGGACGGCCTCGAAGATGGACACCTCGTCGCCGAAGTTGCCCGATGCCGCGAAGCCCAGGCCGCCCACCAGGCCCGAGGCAAGGTCACTGATGATGTCGCCCGCGAGGTTGGTGGTGACGATGATGTCGAACTGCGCGGGATCCTTGGCCATCTGGTGGGCGACGTTGTCGATGATGAGGTGCTGAGGCTCGATCTCCGGGTACTCGGGCGCCATCTCCTCGAAGACGCGCTGGAAGAGGCCCTCGGTGAGCTTGAGGATGTTCGATTTGGTCGCGCAGGTGACCTTCTGTCGACCCTCGCGACGAGCCAGCTCGAAGGCGTAGCGGATGATCTTCTCCGAGCCGCGCCGGGTGATGATCTTGAGGGCGATGGCGACATCACGTGAGTCCATGTACTCGATGCCACCGTACAGGTCCTCGATGTTCTCCCGCACCACGATGAAGTCGACGCCCTCGCCGTCGTAGCGCGTGGGCACACCGGGGATCTGGCGCGCTGGTCGCAGGTTGGCGTACGTCTCGAAGAGCTTGCGTAGCGTCACGTTGGCCGACTTCTCGCCGAAGCCGATGGGCGTGGCGAGCGGGCCCTTGAGCACGACGCCCGTGCGGGCGATCGAATCGGCCGTCTCGTGGGGCACTCCGGAGCTGTCGCCGGCGCGGAAGACCGCCTCACCGGCGATGGCCTGCTCCCAGTCGATGGCGACGCCGGTCGCTTCGATGACGCGGCAGGTGGCGGTGGTGATCTCGGGTCCCACCCCGTCTCCAGGGATGAGGGTGACGCGGTGGCTCATGCTTCCTCCGAGGATGGTCGTACGTGGGCGCGGACACCGTCACGGTCTCCGCCGGCGCGATGCTGGTCGGTGGGCCATGGCGAATGCTACACGGGCCCTGCGGACCAGCGCGCTTCGCACTGTGAGCGGCCTGCGGCTAGGCTGCAGCCGTGAGGGCATACCAGACACCGACTCCGCTGCTCATCGATTGCGATACCGGTATCGACGATGCGCTGGCCCTGCTCTATGCCGTTGCCTCTCCGGATGCCGAGATCGTCGGCGTGAGCTGCGTGGCCGGCAACGTGGAGTTGCCGCACATCGTGCGCAATACGCTGGCGGTGTTGTCGCTGGCGGGGCGCGACGATGTCGAAGTCGCAGCGGGCCGAGCGGCGCCGATCGCGCGGCCGCTCCGGACCGCGGCCGATACGCATGGGCCCACGGGCCTGGGCTATGCCGTACTGCCTCAACCTGCGAGCGACACGAGCCGGCGGGATGCGGCAGATCTGATCATCGGCGCCGCCCGCGCCCGTCCCGGCGAGCTCACGTTGGTGACACTAGGCCCGTTGTCCAACGTGGCCGTGGCGCTGGAGCGAGAGCCCTTGTTACCTGCCTTGCTGCAGCGGTTGGTGATGATGGTGGGCGCCTACCGTTCGCCCGGAAATACCGCACCCACCATGGAATGGAATGCTGGCGTAGACCCCGAGGCGCTGGACCTGACCCTCAAGGGCTGGGGAGCCGTGGCCGGGGCGCCGCACCCGACCGCCTTCGGGCTCGATGTCACCGAACGCGCCAAGCTGACGCAGGCGCACCTGGAGCGGTTGGCGGACGCTGCCGGAGCCCCAGCAGACGCCCACGATCCCATCCTGGCCTTCGTCGGCGATGCACTGCGCTTCTACTTCGAGTTCCACAGCCTGTACGACGGCTTCTACGGGGCCTTCATCCACGATGCCCTGGTGCTCGCAGCGACGCTCGACCCCAAGCTCGCACGAACGAAAGCGCTGCCCGTGGAAGTGGAGCTGGAGGGTCGCTGGACGACCGGTGAGACCGTCACCGACTGGCGCGGTGCGTGGGGTCGCGGGCCTAACCTGGAGGTGGCCGTGGAGACCGATGTGGACGTCTTCTTCGATCGCTTCATCGAGCGTGTCGGATCGCTCGCCAGGGCGCGTCGCTTGGCTAGCTGAGGCCGGACCGTCAGTCGGCTGAGGCCAACCCCTTCAGCAGGGCCTCGTGGAACTTCGGCATCTCCCACAGCTGCCCGGTGATGATCCGCGCACCCTTGCGCGAGAGATGGCGGTGGTCACGCTGCCACTGTGGCTCCCACGCCTCGCCGTACTCGGGGATCTCGACGATCTCTACATCGGCCGCAGCAGCGAGGCTCGCATAGCCCGACCCCAGCTCATCGCGCCACGCTGGGTTTTGCTCTACCAGCGCGTCGATCAAGGGTGGTGAGTAGGGCACGGCGACGGGGATCACCCTGGTGCCGTGGGCGCGCAGCTCGTCGACCAGGGCTGCGAAGTCGGACAGCATGAGCGGGTCTTGCGCGACGCCCTCGGGGAGCTGCTCCAGGGTGGCCAGCAGCGTCCCATCCAGGCGCTTGGCTGAAGACGGCGGGCCGTTGTACCAGCCGTTCTCGACGAGTCGCTGGCCCCGTTCCTCGAACGTCCGTGGCATGGGCTCGGTGAGCGCCGTGAGCAGTCGATCGAAGTGACCCCGCCACCGCCACAAGGCAGATCGTTCCGACACCTGACAGCTGATCCGTTCGGGCAGGGCCACATCTGCGCAGTCAGACCAGGCCCGACCCAGCTCGGACGTCGCGAACCAGTCCTCTTTCGCGCCTGTGCCCCGAACGCTGCTCGGCGTCAGTCCCACGATGACCGTCTGTGGCAGCAGGTGCTTTCTGGCCAGTCCCTCGACGAGCACCCGCTGGTCGTTGTGGCTGAGCCCACCGATAGCGACACTGTGCACATCGATCTTGTCGCCCGTCTCGCGCTCCACGAGCTCCGCGAGGACGTCTGGCATGAGCGCGTTGCGGATCGACGACGTCCCCATCACGAGGATGTCGGGGCGGCCGGCGCCCACCAGATTGGCGATGGAGACATCGGCGTAGGCGTTGGACGAGGGGGCCTCCGGCAGTCGCCCAGCGCGGACAAGCGCCTGCACTCCGACCTCCGCCACGATGGCAGGGCCAAGGAGCAACGCGGCGGCGAGGATCACCACACCTGGTTTGAACATGGCTCGGTCAGAACTGCTGGTAGATGAAGTTGGGTGCGCCCGGGGGAAGCAGCACGGCCGCGATGGCGATGGCGACACCATACGCCAGCCAGCGCCGGGCCGACCTGCGCGGCGCTGCCCGTTGCGCCAGTCGCTCCCAGCCGGTCCACTGGCCGGCGATGGCGACGACCAGGAAGACCAGCAACGCCGTGCTGGGTAGCTCCCCACCATGGGGCACGAGCATGCGCAGGTAGAACTCCCCGGCCGCACCCAGGTCGGGAGCCACGAACGGCACGCGCGCCAGCACGACGAAGGCGAAGGTGACGGCCCAGGAGACGACCACCGGCAGCACCGGGTGTTGGGGCAGACGACGCCACCAGCGGTCGACCGACAGGCCGATGCCCTGGAACAGGCCCCAGACCACGAACCCAAGACCGGCGCCGTGCCACAGGCCTGCCAGCGACATGGTCACCATCAGGTTGACGTAGCTACGGATGTTGCCGCGTCGCGAGCCACCCAGCGGGAAGTAGAGGTAGTCGCGCAGCCAGTCACCCAAGGTGGTGTGCCAGCGGTGCCAGAATTCGGCCATGGAGAGGGAGCGATAGGGCCAGTCGAAGTTGCGCGAGACCCCGATGCCGAGCAAGCGCGCTGAGCCCCGTGCCATGTCGGTGTAACCCGCGAAATCCAGGTACAGCTGGAACGTCCAGGCAGTGGCGACAGCCAGCAGTGCCAGCGAGGAGTAGTCGGCGGTGTTTGCCAGGCCATCCTGCACCAGCGGCGACAGCTGGTCGGCCACGGCCTTCTTGAAGAGGCCGCTGACCAGCAAGGGCACGGCCATGTGAACCAGCACGAGGCTGAAGCGACGATGGAACCGCAGCTGCGGCAGGAACTCGTGGCCGCGCATGATGGGTCCCGCCAGCACACGCGGGAAGAAAGCGATGAAGATGGCGAAACGAAGTGGGTCGCGCTCGGGCTCCGCGCCGCGATAGACATCGACGATGTAGGCGATGAGCGTGAAGGTCACGAAGCTGATGGCCAGCGGCAGGATCAGCCCGATGCCTCCCCAATCCACCGGCTCACCGGTGATGTGCGTGTAGATGGAGGCACTGCTGCCGATGGTGGCGTCGAGGTACTTGAAGATGCCCAGCAGGGCGACGTCGAAGACGATGACGGCCGTGGCAGCGGCGCGAGCGTGGCGGCCTGCTGCGGCCAGGCCGGCCAGATAGTTGATGCCGATGAGCAGCAGGAAACCGGGCACATAGCCGACGTTCCAGCTGGCATAGAAGAAGAGGCTGGCACCGAGGAGCCACCACAGACGTAGCCGGCGCGGCAACAGCCAATAGCCGCTGACGACGAGGAGGAGGAAGAGAGCGAAGCTGAAGGTCGAGAAACTGATGCTGGCGATGCTACCGACCGGCCCCTCGGTTCGTGGCACTCTTTCGCGCGAGGGCGTGCGCCGGCGCGGTCAGTCGCCAGCGCGGTCAGTAGAAGGGAGATGGGAGTGTCGGGTGCGTGGCTGCGAGTCGGGGGCGGCGTGGTCATGTTCGCCCTCGTCGCCTTCGTCGGCATGTCGGCGCTGGCCGGACTTGACGTTGACGCCGCACTAGACCGCTTCGCGCTGGTGATGATGGTCGCTATCCCGGCCGGTGTGGCGGTCTACGCCCTGGTCGAATACCTCCAGACTCGACGCCTCGACTCCATCACGCGCCAATTCGACACTCGCACGCTGGTGTTGATGCCGGTGGCCATGGCCCTCAACATCATGCTGGGCATGGCCGTTGCCAGCGCGCTCAAGGTTCCCATCTGGCTTGACTCCGTCGGCACCATCCTGGTGGCCGCGTTGGCCGGCCCGCTCGCGGGAGCAGCCACAGGCTTCCTCTCCAACGTGATCTGGACGTACTTGGCGCCACCACCCTTCCAGAGCGTGTCGGCGGCGCCATTCGCCGTGGTGGCGGTCGTCATCGGCCTCATGGCCGGTACGTTCGCACGTTGGGGCTGGCTGCGGCCACGTCCCGGCTCCTCCCCACGCGACCTTGCGGTCGGGGGCATCGTGTCGATCGGGCTCGTGGGAGGCCTGGCACTCCTCGCGGTAAGCGGCTGGTCGGCGACTGGCGAGGAGGTTCGCGCTGCATCGCAGAACGAGGATGGCCTGCTCTTCGTGCTGGGCTGGGTTGCAGTTCTGCTGGTGGGCATGGCAGGGCTCGGGCTGACCTACTTGCTCGTGGTCAAACGCGATCTGGCAGCGGCGTACCTCGTGGTCGCAGGCGCCGCCACAGGCGTCGTGGCGGCGTTCCTGGCAGCACCGATCGCGGCCGGCCTCTTCGGCGGCGTGACAGGCTCCGGCGCGGACTTCGTGATCGCCGCCTTCCGTCAAGCCGGCGCCGACCTGCAACAGGCGGTGCTTGGCCAGAGCCTCATCTCCGATCCGGTCGACAAGGTCATCACCTACTTCGTGGTGTACCTCATCCTTGGCGCTATGGCAACGCGCACCAAGGCCCGTTTCCCGCAGGGCCAGTACCTGCTGCGGGCAGCCGCCGACGACGATGACGCTGCTGCGTATCCCTGAGCACCAGGCAGCCACGCCCTGGCATCGCCTTGATCCGCTGACGCGACTGACCGTCGGCCTGGCGACGATGCTCGCGGCGGTGCTGCTGGGTGGTGTGCTCTGTCCGCTGTTGCTGTCAGCGGTGGCAGTGGTCCTGCCGGCAGCACTGGCGGGCGTGCTGCGCGATGTGCTGCGGACCGGCCTGCTGCTGGCACTGCCGCTGGCGGTCAGCGTGGTCATCGTCAACGTGGTCTTCGCCACCGGCACCCCAGAGCAGGGCATCGCTATCGCCGCGGAAGTGGCCGTCCGCGTGCTGACCATGGCTGCTGCGGCCGTGCTCTTCTATGCCACCACGCGACCATCGGAGCTGGTGGCCAGCCTGCAGCACCACGGCGCCTCGCCGCGACTCACCTTCGTCGTCCACAACGGCGTGGCCATGATCCCGCGGCTGGCCGAGCGGGCGCGGGAGGTGACGGCGGCGCAGCGCGCCCGCGGTCTGGACACCGAGGGCTCCTGGCCGCGTCGGGCGCGAGGCGTGCTGGCGGTCGCTGCGCCCACCGTGCTCGGCGCGGTGCGGGAGGTTGAGACGCGCACGCTGGCGCTCGAAACGCGCGCCTTCACGCGACCGGGGCACCATACGGTGCTGTGGCCGCCGCACGACAGTGCTGGCCAGCGTGTAGCCCGTTGGGGCATCCTCGCCGCGCTGGTGGTGCTGTTCGTGGCACGGATCTCCGGCGCGCAGCTGCCATGCTGACGCCGCTCAAGGTGCCGCTGCGATGCTGACGCTGCGGTGCTGACACTCCGGGACGTCTCCTACTGCTATGCCGGCGCCTCTCGTGACTGTTTGCACGCGGTTTCCCTGGACATGCCGGCGGGACGTGTCACCGGACTGGTGGGACCGGCCGGCGCGGGCAAATCCACGCTCTGCCTCATCGCCGCTGGCCTCGCACCACGCGTCATCGGGGGCCGCCTGATCGGCGAGGTGCGCCTCGACGGCGAGAATATCGCAAGCTGGCCCATGCACCGACTGGCCGAACGCGTGACCTGCGGGCTCCAGGATCCGGCGGGGCAGCTCTCGCTGGTGGCCGACACCGTCTTCGACGAGGTCGCCTTCGGGCCGGCAAACCTGGGCCTGCGGCGCGAGGAGATCTTGGAGCGGGCGAGTGCGGCCATGCGCCAGATCGGGATCGAGTCGCTCGCCGGGCGCGACCCACGGCTGCTCTCGGGTGGCCAGCAACAGCTGGTCGTACTGGCCGGCCTGATGGCGATGCGGCCGCGCGTGCTGGTGCTCGATGAGCCCGCGGCGCACCTGGACGCTCGCGGCACGCGTGAGGTGCTGGACGCCGTCGTGGGGCTCGCCGGGACAGGCACGGCCGTGCTGCTGGCCGAACAACGGACGAGCGTGCTGGCATCGGTCGCCGACTCGCTGGCCCTGGTCGCGGGCGGCAACATCGTGGCCCATGGAACGGTCCGCGAGGTGCTCGACGATCCGACCACAGCCGCTCTCGGCGTGGAACCCCTGCCCGAACAGCGTCTGCGGACACGCTTGCGGGCGGCCGGGCTGGACCCCGCACTGCTCGATGCGGCGCCGCTGCACGCTACGCGGCAGGACCAAGCGGCCCTGGAGCCGCCCGTATGACCGAGTTGCGCTTGGAGGGCGTCAGTTACGACTACCCCGATGGCACAGCGGCATTGGTGGACGTGGACCTGTCGATCCCGGCCGGCCAGACCCTGGCGCTCATCGGTGCCAATGGCAGCGGCAAGTCCACGCTGGCGCGCCACCTCGACGGCCTGCTTCGACCGAGTCGGGGCCGGGTGTTCATCGATGGTGAGGATGCCGCGAGCCGTCGAGTGGCCCAACTGGCCCGCTTGGTCGGCCTCTGCTTCCAGCACCCTGAGCGACAGATCTTCAGCCCCGACACCTTTGATGAGGTGGCCTACGGACCGCGTCACCTGGGCTTGGCCGACGAGCAGGTCGGCGCGCGCGTCCGGGATGCGCTGGACGCAGTCGGCCTCAGCGCTGCCCTCGGGAACCATCCCGACGACCTTGGCGATGCGGCGCGCAAGCTCCTGTCCATCGCCTCGGTGCTGGCGATGGAGACGCCGGTGCTGGCACTTGATGAGCCCACCATCGGCCTTGACGCTCGCGGCGTGGCGCTGATCGAACGCCTGATCGGCGAGCTGCACGTGGCCGGTCGCACCGTCATCGCCATCAGCCATGACATGCGCTTCGTGACTGAGACGTTCGAACGTGTCGTCCTGCTGGACGCAGGTCGCATCGCCCTCGACGGCAGCCCCGCGGAGGTCTTCGCCGAGATCGCCTGGCCTCGGCTTCGTGCGGCCGGCCTGGAGCCGCCTGCCGCCGCACTCATCGGCGCACGCCTGGGGCTAGGCTCCACGCCGACCGAGGAGTCGGTGGTGGAAGCGCTGCGTTCGCGCTGAGCCAGCGCGGCGAACGTCTCCACACCGCTACCGCGCGGTCACTTACCACGGAGGCGTCAGCCAAGGTACGATTCCGCGAGCCAGAGAGGCCGGGACGTCGCCCGCCCAGGTGCGCCTGTCCCCGGCACCAGGGAGGAAGTTATCGAATGAACAGGCGTCGCCCTATGCTCGCAGCCACCGCGCTGCTGGCACTCACCGTGACCGCAGGCGGAGCCGCGACGACGGCCCAGGATGAGCCACTGAAGGTCTTCGGCGCATACGCGACCCAGATCGAGGAGCCGTGGGATGGCGTCATCCATGCCGCGTTGAACGCCGAGGCTGAAGCCGGCCTCATCGACTACACCTTTGCCGACGACATCGGCTACAGCGGTGACATGGAGCTCGTGCTGCGCGAAGTCGCCGAGCTGGAAGCTCCCGCCGTCATCTTCGGTGACGCCTTCGGCAATGAGGAGGCCGTCCGCGCCGTCGCAGCCGACTATCCCGACATCGCCTTCGTCTTCGGCTCCGGTGGCGGCCCTGCCGACCCCAACTTCAGCGTCTTCGACAACTGGATCCATGAGCCAGCGTACCTCGCCGGCATGCTTGCCGGTGGGCTGACCGAGAGCGGCGTGGTGGGCGTGGTGGGCGGCCTCCCGGTCCCGGAGGTCAACCGCATCGCCAACGCCTTCATCGCCGGCGCCCAGGCCATCAACCCCGAGGTGGAGACCAAGGTCAGCTTCATCAACAGCTGGTTCGATCCGGCCGCAGCCAAGGAGGCTGCGCTGGCCCAGATCGATGCCGGCGCTGACGTCCTCTATGCCGAGCGTTACGGCGTCATCGAGGCCGCCCAGGAGAAGGGCGCGCTCGCGGTCGGCAACATGAGTGACCAGTCCGAGCTGGCGCCCGAGTCGGTCGTCACCAGCGTCACCTGGGACATGACTCCCACGGCGCAGTACATCATCGACCAGGTCGCCGGCGGCACCTATACCGCGCAGGACCTCAAGGACTTCAGCATGGTCGGCAAGGGCGGTGCCGCGTTGGCGCCGATCAACGCCGACCTGGTCCCCACCGACCTGCTCGAGACCGTCATGGCCAAGGAAGCGGAGATCGTCTCCGGCCTCTTCCGAGTCGACATCGACGAGGGCACGCCCGCCGGGTCCGTTATCCCGAGCAGCGAGTAGCGAACCGGGCAGCCGACCTCTCAAGGCAACCTGTATGACCACTCCCGGCGGCCAGGGCGACCTGGCCGCCGAGCTACGTGGCATCACCAAGCGTTTCGGCGACCTGGTCGCCAACGACACGGTGGACCTTGCCCTGACCAGGGGTGAGGTGCACGCGCTCCTCGGCGAGAACGGCGCCGGCAAGACGACGCTGATGCGCATCCTCTACGGGCTCACCAGCGCGGATTCGGGAAGCATCCAGGTCGACGGCACAGGCGTCCGTATCCACTCCCCTCGCGACGCCATCGCGGCCGGCATCGGCATGGTCACCCAGCACTTCAGCCTGGTGCAGCCGATGAGCGTCACCGAGAACGTCATCCTCGGCCGCGCCTCGGGCCTGCGCCTCGACCTGGCCACCGCGCGGGCCGCGGTCGAAGAGGCGGCCGACCGCTTCGGTGTCGCCGTACGCCCCGAAGCGGTCGTTCAGGACCTCTCGGTCGGCGAGCAGCAGCGCGTGGAGATCATCAAGGCATTGGCGCGTGATTGCCGTGTGCTGATCCTCGACGAACCCACGGCCGTGCTGGTGCCACAAGAGGTCGATGCCCTCTTCGGTACGCTGCGTCGCCTCATCGCAGAGGGCCTTTCGGTCGTCTTCATCAGCCACAAGCTGGCTGAGGTGCGTGCCATCAGCGACCGCGTCAGCGTCATGCGCGCCGGCCGCATGGTAGGCACGGCACCCGGCGACACCGACGAGCGCGAGCTGGCCCGCATGATGGTCGGCCGCCCGACCTTCGGGGTCGATCGTCAGGAACCACTCTGGCACGACGGCGAGGCTCGCCTACGAGTGCGCGGGTTGTCGGCGCGCGGCAATCATGGGCTGGCGGCTCTCCACGACATCGACTTCGACGTCCACTCCGGCGAGATCGTGGGCGTCGCCGGCGTCAGTGGCAACGGACAGACGGAGCTGGCTGAGGTGCTCAGCGGCATGCGACGCGCGGCCGCCGGCAGCGTTCAGGTCGAGGGCCAGGAGTTGGCTGGATCTCGATCCGGAGGAGATCATGGCTGCCGGCATCGGGCGCATCCCCGAAGACCGACATGCCAGCTTGGTGCTGGACCTGCCGGTGTCGCTCAACCTCATCATGGAGCGCATCGACGACTTCGCTCCCGGCGGCCGACTCGATCGGGGGAGCATCGAGGCGCACGCGGCCGACCTGATCGAGCGCTACCAGATCAAGGCACGCCCGAACGATCGCGTGGCCACGCTGTCAGGCGGCAACATCCAGAAGGTACTGCTGGCGCGCGTGCTCTCGCGCGACCCGCGCGTCATCGTGGTCTCACAACCGACCCGCGGCCTCGATGTGGGCGCTAGCGAGTACGTGCGCGAGGAGCTGCTGGCACGACGCCGTGACGGCGCCGCAATCCTCTTGATGTCCGAGGATCTCGACGAGCTATTGGGCCTGTCCGATCGCATCGTGGTGCTCTACGAGGGCCGCATCGTGGGGCGGCTGGTGGCGGCCGGTGCCGACCGCGAACAGATCGGCCTGCTCATGGCCGGTCGTGGACAAGCGGCTGCTGACGACTGGATTCAGCCCCACGCAGGGACCGTCGCATGACGTTGGAGCTGCGGCGCGTGGCTGAGAACCGCCTGGGTCGCGCCGGCATCATCGCGCTCGGCGCCATCGTCACCATCCTGGCCGTCACCGGCGGCGCCTTCGTCATCGCTGGCGCCAACCCCCTCGACGCCTACTACGCCTACTTCATCGCACCGCTGACGCGCGAGTTCACGCTGCTCGAGGTCCTGAACAAGTCCACCCCTATCCTCTTCACCGGCACCGCCGTGGCCATCGCGTTCCGTGCCGGCTACTGGAACATCGGCGTCGAGGGACAGCTGCTGATGGGCGCCGTGGCCGCAGCTGGTATCGGCCAGGTCGTGGGGGGCTGGCCACCATTGCTGGTGTTGCCGTTGATGATCGCCGCGGGTGCGTTGGCTGGTGCGGCCTGGGCGCTGGTACCGGCACTGCTGCGGGTACGCCTGGGCATCGATGAGGTCGTCACCACGCTGCTGCTCAACCCGGTGGCCCTGCTCGTGGTGCAGGCACTCCTGCATGGCCCCTGGAAGGATCCCGAGACTGGCTTCCCCGAGTCGCCACGCGTCGCTGAGGCGGCCGAGTTTCCGCCGCTGTCCGACTTCATCCCGCTCATCGGCAAGTCGCGCCTGCATCTCGGCTTCGTCATCGCCATCGTGTTCATCGTCATCGCCTGGTACGTGCTCAGCCGCACGGGCACCGGCTTGCGCGTGCGAGCCGTGGGCCTCTCTCCGCACGGCGCCCGCTTCGCCGGCATCAAGGTGGAGCGGACATTGCTGCGCGTGGCGCTCGTCAGCGGCGCCATCGCCGGCGTGGCCGGTGTCAGCGAGGTGGCCGGCATCCAGTTCCGACTTACCGAGGGCGTCTCGCCCGGCTTCGGTTACACCGGCATCGTGGTAGCCATGCTGGGTGGCCTCACCATGCCCGGTGTGCTCATGGCCGGCTTGCTGTTGGGTGACCTCAGCGTGGGTGCCTCGTCGGCGGTCCGCTCGCTGCAGATCCCCAGCCAGCTGGGCGACGTGGTGCAGGGCACGCTGCTGCTGGTGGTCATCGGCGCCGTCGCCATCTACCGCTGGCGCACCAGTCGCGAGGACGAACGACCACCCGACGAGGGTGAGCCCCTGCCCGATGAGCCTGCCGGCCAGCCGCCGTCGGAGACCTCGCCGACATGACCTTCTTCGCCGATATCCTCGCGGCTACATTCCGAAACGCTACGCCGCTCGTCTACGGCACAGTGGGCGAGACCTACACCGAGCGCGCCGGTATCCTGAACCTGGGCATCGAGGGCACGATGTACGCGGGTGCGTTCTTCGGTTTCGCCGTCGCGTACCACACGGGCAACCCCTGGCTGGGTCTGTTCGGCGCCATCATCGTGGGGCTTGTCGCGGGCGCCCTGATGGCACTGCTGACGGTGACGCTTGGAGCCAACCAGCACGTCAGCGGCCTGGGCCTGACCATCGTGCTCATCGGCCTCAGCGAGTTCGCCAACCGGCTCATGTTCAGCGGAGGGACGCTGGCGAGCATCGAAAAGATGCCGCTCTGGGATCCGCTTGCGGGCCTCCAGGGCGGCGAAGGCCTGGCTGCCCAGATCGCCGCCATCGCCAACCAGTACGGGCTTACCTACGTGGCCTTCTTCCTGGTCGTGCCGATCGCCTGGTGGGTGTTGATGAAGACGCCGCTGGGCCTGTCCATCCGCGCCGTGGGCGAGAACCCCGAGGCCGCCGACGTGGCCGGCATCAACGTCTTCGGCATCCGCTACGTGGCACTGATGATCGGTGGCGCGTTCATGGCCGTAGGCGGCGCTTTCATCACGCTGGCCATGTTGGGCACCTTCACACTTGACATCATCGCCGGCCGCGGCTGGGTGGTCATCGCTCTCGTCATCTTCGGACGCTGGCGCATCTTCCGCGGCGTCTTCGGCGCGCTTGTCTTCGCGGCTGTCTACTCACTGGGCCTGCGCCTCCACATCACGCCCGGCTTCGAGGGCATCCCCAACGAGATCATGCTGGCGCTCCCCTATGTCATCGTAATCCTGGCCTTGGCCCTGTCTGGCCGCAACGTGCCCTACCCGGGTGCCTACCTGAAGCCCTATCGCCGCTCTTGACGCAGCGCCACCATCACGACGGCGACCACGACCGCCACCAAGGAGGAGAGACATGGACCACCACGACTTCATGAAGATCGCCATCGACGAGGGCGCACAGGGGCTCGCCGAGGGTGGAGTCCCCGTGGGTGCGGCACTGGTCGCCGATGGCAAGGTGCTCGGCTCAGGGCACAACCGCCGCGTGCAGCAGGACAGCGTCATCCGCCACGGTGAGACCGACTGCCTGGAGAGCGTGGGGCGCCTGCACGCCTCGGTCTACAGGCGCGCCACCATGTACACCACGCTGTCTCCCTGCGACATGTGCACCGGCGCCATCCTGCTCTACGGCATCCCGCGCGTGGTCATCGGCGAGAACGAGACCTTCATGGGCGGTGAAGACTACCTGCGCTCGCGCGGCGTGGACGTCATCAACCTCGATTCGCCTGAGTGCAAGCACCTGATGGCCGAGTTCATCGCGCGCTACCCCGAGATCTGGAACGAGGACATCGGCGAAGAGTGAGGCCATGTAGGCGACCCACCCGGTGGGTCATCCGGCGGAGCATCGCCCACGAACCTGCTGGTTTAACCCACCCGGTGGGTCATCCGGCGGACATCGCCCACGAACCTGCTGGTTCACCCTCCGTGCATGAAACGTCGGCGCCGCGGGCCACATCCGTGTCTTGCTCCGTCGCTTCACCCATGGGGCGGGCCACCGTCCGGCGACGAGACTGCGCGTGGTCGCCTCACCGATCGCAGCGGTCGATCGCCGCTGCCCGCGAGGGACCTCTACCCCTTGCTCTCGTGGTCGAGAGCGGCCTGGATCTGTGCCTCAGCCTCCGCGTCCAGCGTGGTCTGGTAGATCTTGCCCTTGTACGGGTCGAGCGCACCCACCACGGCCGATGGTGAGCCGGTGCCGATGACGAAAAGCGCCGATGTGTTCGCGGTGAGGTCGTCGGTCACGTCCTTGACCAGGCCCTTGTCGACGTTCTGGTGGAGCGAACGGCCGATCAGCGCACCCGCGGCAGCGCCGATGGCCAGGCCTGCCACAGGGAAGAAGACCAGTCCCAGCAGCAGGCCAAGTGCGCCTCCCACGACAGCCCCACCTGCCGTGGTGGTGTCCACTCCGTGGTGCACATAGACCTTGCCGTCGGCATCCTTCTCGACCACCGCCATGTCGTTGATGTCGACACCGTGGGCGCTTTGTACGCCCTTGAGGCGCTCAGCGGCTTGACCTGCCGTCTCGCGCGCCTCGAATGTGATGACCAGAAGCTGACTCATGGTTCGTCCTCCGTATCGGATCAGACCGCGAGTGTACGCCGCTATCGATAAGGCGCGGGGTGCGTCTTACGTCCGCTCCAGCACGACCTCGTTGACCGAGCCGGCCACGATGGTCCAGGCTCGCACCTCTGGCGGTTCAGCTGTGAACGACGCCAACAGGTACAACGCATCCGGATAGGCCGCCAGGCCGATGTCGGTCGGCGACGGGTAGGGCGGCGAAGCCACGTGCGAGTGGACGATGCCCCAAACGACGTCGTCGGCATCGTCGATCTCAAGCATCACCCGTAGCAACTCCTCGCTATCCATGAGATAGCGATACGGCGAGGCGGCGGTATTGCGCATGCCGACGAAGCGTGATGGCACCCCGCCGTTCTCGGCCGTTCGCTCGGACACCAGCACGCCGCAACCCTCGTTGGGCAGCGCCGCGCGCAGCCAATCGACCATCTCGTGACGGAGCGAGGGTGGCAATGATGCTGAAGCCGGCACCCAGGGCGCCCGAGCACCGCGCCCCAGCGCCGCACCAGAGTCGGCCGCCTGCTGCCAGGCTGATACGTCGGGCACGACCTCATCGCCGCCGACCAGGGCTGGCTCCTCGGCCGACGAAAGCACATCTGGCGCTCGGTCCAGTCGGCTGCGCGGCACCCGCTCGTGCTTCACCACAGGTTCAGGCTATCGATCTCGTCCTCGTCGGCGTCGAGGTCGCGTGTCCAGATGTCTTCGGAGAGGTACTTCCAGCCGCCGTCGGCAAGCAGCGCCACGATGGTGCCATGCTCCATCTCACGAGCCAGTTGCTTGGCCGCCACCATCACCGCACCGCAGGAGACGCCGGCGAAGATGCCCTCCTTGTCGGTGAGCTCACGCAGCGCCCCGATGGCATCGGTGTTGGAGACCAGGAACTTGCCGTCGATGACGGTGGGGTCGAAGATCTCGGGGATGAAGCCCTCATCGAGCGAGCGCAGGCCCTGTACCGTCTCGCCCGGCAGCGGCTCCGCAGCATAGATGCGCACGTCCGGATTGTGGCGTCGCAGTCGCCGGCCCACACCCATCAAGGTGCCGCCCGTGCCCAGCCCCGCCACGAACGCATCCACCTCGGGACAGTCGGCGATGATCTCCTCGGCCGTGGTCTCCTCGTGTGCGCGCGGGTTAGCCGGGTTGCCGTATTGGTAGGGCATCACGAAGCGAGCGTCTTTCGCCACCAGGTGCTTGGCCATGGCCACCGCCCCGTTGGACCCCAGATGCCCGGGTGAATCGATGACCTCGGCACCGAACAGGGCCAAGAGCTGCCGACGCTCCATGGTCACGTTGTCCGGTACCACCACCGCTACGCGATAGCCCTTGCGGCGGGCGATCATGGCCAAGCCGATGCCGGTGTTGCCGCTGGTGGGCTCGATGATGATGGAGTCGGGGTGCAGGCGCCCCGACGTCTCCAGGTCTTCGATGAGGTACTTGGCGACGCGGTCCTTGACCGACCCGGTGGGGTTCATGAACTCGAGCTTGGCGTACAGCCGCACGTTGGGATTGGGGCAGACGTTGGGCACCTCGACGAGCGGCGTGAAGCCGATGGCATCGACGATCGACGGGTAGCGTCCGCCGTGGCGCGCGTGACCGCCATGCGCATGCGGGCGCAGCGCGTCGACCTCCGTCCCTGTCTGCCGTTCCGTCGTCGGTGTCACGACGAGCTGACCTCGCTAGCGACCCCCGGCCATGGCCGGCAACAGGATGACCTCATCACTCTGGCCCACCGACGTCGCCAGCTCCAACTCGTAGCGCACATCGCGTCCGTTGACGTACACATTGACGAAGCGGTTGAGGGTGCCATCGGCGCTGAAGATCTGCTCCCGCAGGCCGGGGTACTGCTCCAGCAGCGATTCGAGCGCCTCGCCCACCGTCGAACCGGTGACCTCGACCTTCTTCTGGTTGCCCGCCTGTGCGCGCAGCACCGGCGGGATGCGGATGGCGGTCATGCATTCACCCCCAAGGTCGTCACTGATGTGGTGGTTGCCGGAGTCGGTAGGGCGAAGGTACCGTCGCCCGCCGGCGTGACGATCTCACCGTCACCACAGGCCGGGCACTTCGGATCCCGCCGTAGCTGGAGCTCACTGAAGGCACCGTCGAGGGCGTCGTAGATGAGCAGGCGACCCGCGAGCGAGTCACCGATGTCGAGCAGGACCTTGAGACCCTCGGTGGCCTGCAGCAGGCCCATCACCCCGGGCACGACGCCGAGGACGCCAGCAACCGAGCAGCCTGGCGCCAGCTCCGGCGGCGGGGGCGTGGGGTAGAGGCAGCGGTAGCAGGGGCCATCATGCGGCTTGAACACCGTGAGCTGGCCTTCGAAGCGGAACACCGACGCATGCACCACCGGGATGCCGGCTGCCACGGCCGCATCATTGAGCACATAGCGGGTCTCGAAGGTGTCGGTGCCGTCGAAGATGAGGTCGTAGCCGGCGATGAGCTCGGCCACGTTGTCCGGACCGAGCATGAACTCGTGGGCGACGACGTTCACGTCAGGATTGAGCGCGTTGAGGGTCAGTTCGGCCGATTCGGTCTTCCGCATGCCGACGCGGTCGGTACGATGGATGATCTGGCGCTGCAAGTTGGACGTATCGACCACATCGAAGTCGACGATGCCGATGGTTCCGACGCCGGCCGCCGCCATGTAGAGCATGCCCGGAGAGCCGAGTCCGCCCGCTCCGACGAACAGTACCTTCGAATCGAGCAGCTTGGCCTGGCCCTCGGCGCCGACCTCGGGGATGAGCAGGTGACGCGAGTAGCGCGCCTTTTGCTCGGCAGTCAGGACGCGTGGCTGCTCCCATGCCCGACCCTCGGCCTTCCAGGCTTGGAAGCCACCGATCATGGAGGCGACGTCGGTGTAGCCCATCTGCTGCAGCGTCTGGCTCGCGAACAGGGAGCGGATGCCGCCGGCGCAGTAGACCACGAGGGGCGTCGACCGGTCGGGCGCCAAGGCCTCGATGTCCTGTTCGATGTACGACTTGGAGATATGACGGGCGCCGGCGACGTGGCCCTGCTCCCATTCGCTCTGCTCGCGCACGTCGAGCAGCGTCGAGCCGCGCTCAGCGGATGCCTCGGCCTGGGCCGTGGTGACCTCAGGCACCTGCTCGCGCGCCTCGCGCAAGAGGTCTCGGTATGACTTGGTCATCGGGGATATGACTCCGGGTGGGGGATCGACTCGGGCAGTCGATCGTGGGGGATCGGGTCAGTGGCCTGCGTCAGGGGCCGTGGCGGGATGGCGATCTTCGAGTGCGCGCTGCATGGTATCGAGCGACAACAGCGCGCATTTCAGGCGTGCCGGGCTGATCTCGATGCCCAGCAGATCGAGGATGTCCTGGTTGGTCATGGCCTCGATGTCGGTCACGGGACGGCCCTTGACCTCGTCGGTCAGCAACGACGCCGAGGCCTGGCTGATGGCACAACCGCGACCATTGAAGGCGACCTCGCTCACGTTGCCATCGGCATCGACGCTGAGCATCATGGTGATGCGGTCACCGCACAGCGGGTTGTGCCCCTCGTGGACAGCATCGGGTGCGGCCAGCGTGCCGAAGTTGTGGGGCTCGCGATAGTGCTCCAGGATCTCGTCGCGGTACAGGTCATCCATGGGAATGTGCAGGGTACTCGATGCGGTGGTGGTTCTCGTTGACTGCTTGGCGGCGCGGCTACGACTGCTTGACGACGCTGGCCGGGACACGGCCGAAGATCCGTTGCACACCACGAAGCCCCACGGCGAGGCGATCGAGTTCGTCCCGACCACTGTAGACACTGAATGAGGCGCGACAGGTGGCCGTCTCGCCCAGTCGCTCGTGCAGCGGCTGGGTGCAGTGATGGCCGGCGCGGATGGCGATGGCCTCGCGATCAAGGAGGGTGGCCACGTCGTGGGCATGGGCCTCAGGCAGCGTGAAGGTGACGATGCCGGCTCGGTCGGCCGCTTCGGCGGGGCCGTGGATACGGATGCCCGGCACCTCGCGGGGCAGCATCTCCAGGGCGTACGCGGTAAGTGCATCCTCGTGGGCGGCGACGCGGTCCATGCCCAAGTCGGTGAGGTAGTCGACGGCGGCACCAAGGCCGATGGCGGCGGCGATGTCCGGCGTGCCCGCCTCGAACTTGTGCGGGATCTCGGCGAAGGTGGTGTGACGGAGGTGAACCGAGTCGATCATCTCGCCACCGCTCATGAAGGGCGGCATCTCCTCAAGCAGCGCAGCCCGCGCCCAGAGCGCCCCGGAGCCGGTCGGCCCCAGCACCTTGTGGCCAGAAAAGACGTAGAAGTCGGCGCCGATATCGGACACGTCCACGGCCATGTGCGGGACCGCCTGGGCGCCATCGACGAGCACCAGGGCACCGGCTTCGTGCGCCCGGGCCACCATCGCCTTGACGGGCAGGAGTGTGCCCAGGGCGTTGGACTTGTGGGTGAACGCCACCAGCTTGGGCTCCGTGCGCAGCAACACCTCGAACGAGTCCATGATCAGCCGGCCCTGCGCATCGAAGGGCACGAACTCAAGATCGGCGTCCATTTGTTGTGCCAGCAGCTGCCAAGGCACCAGGTTGGCGTGATGCTCCAGCTCGGTCAGCACGATGGTATCGGCCCGGCCGATATGGCCACGGCCCCAGGCATAGGCGACCAGGTTGATGGCCTCGGTCGCGTTACGCACGAAGACCACCTCGCGCTGGTCCGCCGCACCGATGAAGCGTGCCACCTTGGTGCGGGCGCCCTCGTAGGCTGCCGTGGCCTCCTCGCCGATGGCGTAGATGCCGCGATGGACGTTGGCGCTGTAGCGGCGGTTGTAGTCGTCGACCGCCTCGGACACCACGCGCGGCTTCAGGGCCGTGGCGGCACTGTCGAGGTAGGCCAGGCGCTGGCCGCTGAACTCCCGCTCGAAGATGGGGAAGTCGCGACGGATGACTACGGGGTCGAGGGGCGTCGGGGCGTTCATGAGTGGCCTTTCGGTGGCCTCACGGTGGCCGTTCGGTTCAACGGTCGGGCGCGCGGGCAGGTCGCCTAGTCCTCCTGCTGCTCGAGCCGCTCGACCTCGGGATCCTCGTCCAGCGCGTCGACATCGAAACCGGCTTCGGCCAGGATGGGCGCATAGCCCTCGTCTTCGAGACGTAGCGCCAGCTCCTTGCCGCCCGACGCGATGATCTTGCCGTGGGCCAGCACATGCACGCGGTCGGGCGTGATGTAGTTGAGCAGCCGCTGGTAGTGGGTGATGAGCAGCACACCCAGGTCCGGGTTGAGCTGCGCGTTGACGCCCTCGGCCACGATGCGCAGGGCGTCGATGTCAAGGCCGGAGTCGGTCTCATCGAGGATAGCGAACTCTGGCTCAAGGATGGCCATCTGGAGCATCTCCAGGCGCTTCTTCTCGCCACCGGAGAAGCCTTCATTGACGTAACGTCCGGCGAAGGAATCATCGAGGTGAAGCAGGTTCATCTTTTCGCGCAAGAGATTGCGGAACTCACCCATCTTGATACCGCCACGGGTGGCATCGCTGGGATCGAGCTTGCTACCGCTCACGTCAAGACCGCGACGTCGTGCGTTCAGCGCGGTGCGCAGGAACGAGGCGACAGACAGGCCGGGCACGGCGGTGGGGTACTGGAAGGCCAGGAACAGGCCCAATCGAGCGCGCTTGTCGGGACTCAGGCTGAGCACGTCGATGCCCTTCCAGATGACCTCGCCGCTGGTGACCACGTAGGCGGGGTGGCCCATGAGCGCATAGGCCAGCGTGGTCTTGCCCGAGCCGTTGCGGCCCATGATGGCGTGGACCTCACCCTTGCGGATCTCCAGGTCGATGCCGCGCAGGATCTCCACGTCACGGCTGGCGACGGGGACCACGTGGAGGTCGCGGATGACGAGCACGCGGTCGTCGACGGCGGCTTGGGATGCGCTGGTCTCAGCTGCGCTGGCCCCGGCTGGGGTAGCTCCGGGAAGGGTGGCGATGTCGTTGGTCATGGCTGGGCGACTGGCTCCTTGATTGGTCGCTCTGAGAGCGGTTGGACGGCCATGAGGGCCGCTTGGGGATGGGCGGGGTGGCCGAGGCGCGGCTCGGCGAGTTCTTCAAGGGTCATCGAATCGAGGGCGCTGACGATGGCATCGCGGACACGCAGCCACAACTGCTCGACGTTGCAGAAGCCGGCTCGCTGGCACTGCTCGGCGTGGTGTGGATCGTCGCTGGCGCAGATCATCGGGGCGATGGGCCCCTCCAGGGCCGAGATGACCTCGCTCATGCGGATGGCGGCCGGCGACCTGGTGAGCTCGTAGCCGCCGCGCGCGCCGCGAGTGCTGGTAACAAGACCCGGTTCGCGGAGGCTCACAACCAGCTGCTCCAGGTAGGGTCGCGGCAGCGACTCGTGCTCGGCCATCTCTGAGAGGCTCACGGGGCCAGTGCCATAGTGGCGGGCAAGCTCGACCATGAGGCGCACGCCGTATTCACCACGCGTGGAGAAATGGAGGGCTCCCGAGCTGGGGACGTTGGTACGCACGCTGGTCTGACTGATCTCCTGTTCGCCGGAGCCGACTGGGGGTCGCCGCTGAGTTTGCGCGGCGCCGGCAATTCCGACTTATTTCGTCAGGATTAGTCTAGTGCGACCGCCCACGGGCGTCAACGACACGACACCCGAGCGTCAACGACGAGGCTCGGTCCGGTACGAAGGTTCACGCCATGCGGGGAGTATCTGCTCAGACGTCTCGGGTATGGGTGGCGGCGCAGCGGTCGAGCGGCGGTGAAAGTGGTCAGTCAGCCTCCGACGCGCCCCACGGTCGCGCTGTCGGACCTTTCCGTTCAGGCGACTCGATGGCGAAGGCGAGGCAATGATCCGCGCGATCACGGCCCGAACGTGCACGCTCGCTCACCACGGACCCTCAACGCAGGGCGCTCCATCGAGCCGCAGGCGGATCGAGCCGCGCGAGGGTAGCTCACCCCGGCGACCGGTCGGTTGCCCGCACGGGCACCTTACCCTCGCCAGCGCCCGGCGCCACCGCCGCCAGCACTTCGTCGACCGTCTTCATCTGGCGCATCTCCTTGCGGACATTCGGCGAGATGTCCCGGTAGAACTTCATGTCGATGGGGCTGAACGGGCGTGCCTTCGTACGGCCGTTCTTGCGCACCTGCCAGGCCATCGAATCGGAGATCGAAGGTCCGTTGATATTCGACGTGGTGAAGATGTAGTGCTTGTCCTTCTTGAGCGTGACGGGTCCACAAGCGCCGGTGCGCAGGGTCAGGATCTCAGGCAGGGGTGCACCCGCGTAGACGCGCTCGACCGACCAGTAGACGCGCCGGTCGGGCAGGCCAGAGCCGGCGTCGAGCTTCTCCTCGCCGATGTAGCGTCCAAGGAACGTGGTTCCCTGGACGTCGTCGAACGTGGGGTTCGGCGGTGTCGTACACCCGATCTCGACCGGTGCGGGAGCTGCTGGCTCAGTGCCATCAGCGGCCCCCGGGGTGACAGCGGCCAGCGCCTCTTCGAACGTGGCGACCGACTGCACCTCCGCGCTGTAGTCATCGGTGCTATACGTGTCGAAGGGGGCCAACTCGACGGTGCCATCCTGCCTCAGCTCCCAGGCCAACGAGTCAGTGACCGTGGGTTCGGCGGGAGGGTCGGTGCCCTGATCCGAGCCCTGCGCGATGCCCGTCGCGGCCGTGCTGAAGAGGTAGCGAACACCGGGTGTCAGGTTGGTCCAGCTGCACTGGGGCGTCGTGAACTGGAGGTCCTTCGGGAGCAGGCCCCCGGCATACACGCGGTCAACGTCCCAAAACGTTCGCATGGGGCTGCTGTCGGCCAAACTTCCCGCGCCCAGGTCACCCAGGTATGTGCCGGTGAATGTAGTGCCCTGGACGGCCGTGAGCGAGACCTCGCTGGCCAGATCCAGGGACGGACAGGCCTCGGCCGCCGTCACACCCGGCTCGCGCTCGGCGAGGACAGGCTGGGCGAGCACCGTCCCGAGGATGAGGATCGTCCCTACTGCACTGAACGTGGCGATACGACGCATGTGGCACCCCCTGAGTATTTGGCTGAACGACCAGCATGGTCCCGGGTTTCTCTCTCAGTCACACTCGTACGGTTCACAGACGGTGAAGAAATCGAAACGGCGGTCCGGGAGGTCGGCTCCGCGACCGTCGTCCGCGGTCGCCACAGCCGGCGACCGCGGAGCTCGCTCAGGCGAGAAATGATCCCGATCGTGTAAGGCCAGCCTCGCGGGTGGAGCCACCGAAGCGCGGCCAAGCCTCGAGCGGCAGCATCGATGGCCTCATCGGTGAACTCATCGCCCTAGCCCCAAGTCGTGGTGCTGTTCCGATAGGCCGGGGGCGGCCCATCGAGAACGGCCCGGATGTCCCCCAGCAGCCACGTCCCCGGCGTCGGAGATGCACCGTCCTCTTGCGCCCCCGCGGGCGACATCGAAAAGATGCCCAGCACCAGGGTGAGCAGCGGGATGATCAGACGGGTCATCGGATCCTCCTTGGTCATCATCCCACCGGGACCGCGCGGTGTCGTCTCTCGTCACCACTCACGGCTCACGACCATTACGGCGGAGGCAACTGGTCACTTGTCGCGTGGGGTGGCCTTGGCGAAGTGGGACGCACGTCTGGTGAGCCTTCCGCTGTCGCGACCCGCCAGCGCAGCAAGTTCATGCCCGCGCGGGCATATTCGAGTCAGCAGCGGGCATGGGTCGCTGGGCGGCAGACGCCATGCAAGTGGCTAAGGTTGCCCCAGACGACATCTGATCAAGTGCGACAGGGCGCGAAATGTGCAGCTGGCGCGAACCCGTCTGGCAACCAGCCAGCCCACCATCGAGCTACGCGGGTCGGACCTGCCCCTGGCCCTGCTGCCCCGGGCGCTGGATGACCTTGATCTCGTGGCGCCGGCCGGGATACTGGTCGATGGCCGCGCGCAGCGTGACCTGGCCCTCGCCAGGGATGGCGATGGGGATGTTGAAGGCCATCGGCACCAGCATGTCCATGCCGGCCATGCCGGGCGGTCGGCCCGTGGACAGTTTGGCCTCAAAGCCGATCATCCGGGTGTCATCGTGCAACAGCTCGATGGCCACGGTGTGCTGGTCATCGGTATAGGCGAAGGGGATGCGCACGCCCAAGGCGATGCCCAGCATCATCCGATGCGGGAACTGCGGCGGCTGGATGCGATCCCAGCTGCCGCCCATGAGGTAGAGCTTGCCGTTGACGACCTCGGCACGATCGGCCACGAGCAGGTAGTCGACCTCCGGCACTCGGCGCAGCGTGGCTTCGGCCGCCTCGAGGGCGCCATCAAGCTGGTCGTTCGCAGCGCCCCCCTCCGGCGAACCCGTGCCCTTGGATACACCATCTCCCTCGGGTGCATCGCCAGTGCCGCTATCGTCGTTATCGTCGTTGTCATGGATGGGATCTGTCACAGTCGCGGGTCGTCCTCTCCGAGTGAGAAGGGTGGGTAGCGATCGACCATCAGCAGCAGGTATGCGCTGATGCGCAACTGCCAGCGGTAGACGCCACCGACCACGGTATAGATGAGATCAGCCTGTCGGCCCAGGAACAGCACCGGAACCCAGACGAAGACCATCAGGAACAGCGCCAGGATGGTCAGGATCCAGAGGATGATGAAGTGCGGGATCAGCAACAGGGCGCGAACCAGCTGGCCGATAAGCGGGATGCCCCACAGCCGGTTGATGCGGACGCCTTCATCGAAACGCACACTCACCGGGTAGTACTCGCCGGAAAGCGAGAACGGCGGGTACACCGACGTCATCAGCAGGGCGTAGGCGGTGACACGGAGGTAGTAGCCCAACAGGCCACCGATCCAGCGGTAGCCCCAGCCTGGGAAACGGCCCAGCAGCAGCACCGGGATCCAGGCCACCAGGATCTGGATAGCCGCCACGATGGTGATCAGCATCATCACGATGATGTGAGGAATGAGCATGATCCAGCGGATGCCTTGGCCGATGATCGGGATGCCCCACAGTCGGTTGATCCGTGCTTCGCGATCGTAGGAGACGTTGACCGGATACGCATCCGGCGCCAAGGGAAAGGCCGGCGGCGGGCGCCACATCTGAGGTGGTGGAGCAGCGGCGGGCGACAGACCCCAAGATGCTTCGGGCTGCCCGTAGGCGGGCGGCGGCTGGCCCCATGGATCCGGCGGCGGGTACCCGGGCGGCATCTGGCCAGGGGGCGGCACCTGGCCGGGGGGGACCTGGCCGGGGGGCATCTGGCCCGCGGGTTGCCATTCGGGCGGCATCGGCCCCGGCTGCTGCTGATAGACACCGGTGGCACGCGGATCCTGCGGCGTGGCGGGGCCCTGGTTCTCCCACGTCATGTCAAAACCTCATCGATGGATGACAGGCAGTCCACAGCGTACACGCAAGCCAAGGCCGGTGACATCGGTACGAATCGCTGACGCGCGCCCTGCCCCCTACAGGCCGAAGCGACCGATGGCCTCGCCGGCCAAGACGCGACCGATAGCCAGCGACGAGGTGGCCGCCGGGGAGGGCGCGTTGAGGACGTGCAGCACGCGGTCCGAGCCACCCAGCAGGAAGTCGTCGACCATCGATCCATCAGCCGCGATGGCCTGGGCACGGATGCCCGAGGGCCCAAAGACCAGGTGGTCGGAGCTAAGTGCCGGCACAAAGCGGCGCAAGTCGGCGACGAAGGCCCGCTTGTACCAGTCGCGCCACATCTCAGCCGCACCCATGCGCCAGAACCGACGAGCCAGCTTGCGGAAGCCCGGGTAGGTGATGGTGTCGGCCAGGTCTCGCAGCGACACGTCGAGGCGGCCGTAGCTCTCGCGGGACGTGGCCAGGACGGCATTGGGACCGGCCAGCACGCTGCCATCGATGCGCTTGGTGAAGTGCACACCGAGGAAGGGGAACTGCGGGTCCGGCACCGGGTAGATGAGCCCACGTACCAGGTGCTCCGCCTCCGGCTTCAGGGTGTAGTAGTCGCCGCGGAAGGGCACGATACGCGGCCGCCGCTCGTCACCCTCGCCACCCCCGTCGGCCACGCCTGACATGGCCGCGATGCGGTCGGCTTGCAGCCCTGCGCAGGCGATGACCCGGCGCGCGACCAGGTCGCCACGTGAGGTGCCCAAGATCAACTCATCGCCGCGCCGCTCGATCGACCGCACGGCACGTCGTGTCTCGATGGCCGCGCCGCGCTCGACCACGTCATGCGCGACGGCGTGTGCCACAGCCAGGAAGTCGACGACACCGGTGCCGGGGCTCCACAACGCCTTGACCCCGACCGCGTGTGGTTCCAGCTCGCGGATCCGCTCGGGACCGACCTCTTCCAAGCCGGGCACCTCGTTGGCGTCGGCGCGCGCCTTGAGCTCCGCGAACCGACCCAGCTCGGACGCATCGAGCGCGATCACCAGCTTGCCGGTGTGCTCGATGGGCACGCCATGGGCCGCGCAATAGGCCTCCAGGTCAGCCTTGCCCTCGCGGCAGAGCCGCGCCTTGAGCGAACCTGGCTGATAGTAGAGCCCAGCATGCAGGACGCCGCTGTTGTGGCCGGTCTGGTGCGAGGCGACCGCGGATTCCTTCTCCAGGATGACGACGGACAGCTCGGGTTTGCGTTCCAGCAGCCGCAACGCCGTCGCTAGTCCCACGATGCCGGCACCGATGATGGCAACATCGGCGTGAGCGGCCCCGCTCGGGCTCACAGCCCGCTCCATTCGCGCAGGGCTCGCGCCAGCGCGGAGTTGTCATCATCGCCGTAGCCACGTGCCACCAGGGCGGCCTCGATCTGCGCTGCCAACGCCGATACCGGCAGCGCTGCCCCCACCTCACGGGCCTGCTCAAGGGCGATGGTCAAGTCCTTCAGGTGCAACGAGAGTCGGAACCCCAGCGGGTACTCGTCATCGATCATGCGGCCGCTGCGGTTGTGCAGCACCCACGATGAGGCCGCACCACCGCTCAGCGCCTCTACTACCAAACCGGGATCGAGGCCCGACTTCATCGCCAGCACCATGCCCTCCGCGACGCTGAAGTAGAGCCCGGACATCATCACCTGGTTGACCGCCTTGGTGATCTGCCCAGCGCCGACCGGGCCCATGTGCGTGATCGCCGAGCCCATCGCCTCCAGCACGGGGGTCGCGCGGGCGACATCAGCATCCGAGCCACCGACCATGATCGTCAGCGTGCCCTTCAGGGCGCCCTCCGAGCCACCCGAGACGGGGGCATCGATGAAGCCGACACCAGCCTCCGCCAACCGGACGGCGAACTCGCGTGTGGCGCCCGGGGCGATGGTCGAGCAGTCGACGACAAGAGCGCCTGGGGCGAGACCACCAGCCAGCCCACCAACACCGAAGAGGACAGCCTCCACATCAGGCGTATCAGAGACGCAGATGACCACGATGTCGCTGGCCGCTGCCACAGCCGCGGGATCGGGCGCCTCCACCGCACCGCCAGTCAGAGCCGCAGCAGCCCGATCCGAGGTTCGATTCCAGACGGTCAGCGGGAAGCCGGCGTCGGCCACGTTGGCAGCCATCGCGGCGCCCATGGTACCCAGGCCGCAGAAGCCCACTCGCGTCAGCGTCTCTGTCATCTGCATCCCCCTCCCAGAGCGAGAGCCCCGCCGCTGTCCGACGAGGCCCTCATGATCGACTAAAGGTGAAGCCCGGCACGGGAGCTCGGACTCATCAGCGGCTGCTGCCGAAGATCCGCAGCATGAACAGGAACAGGTTGATGAAGTCAAGGTAGAGCGCCAAGGCACCCAGCACGGTGGCGGAATCCTTGTTGATGTTGGGCATGGTGCCGTTCTTCAGGCGCTGCACATCCCAAGCGGTGATGCCGGTGAAGAGGAGCACGCCCACGATGCCGATGAGCAGGTTGGCCATGGAGTTGCCCGGGAACAGGAAGATCTGGACGAACATCACCACGATGAGCCCGAGCAAGCCCATGAAGAGGATGCCCTGCAGGCTGGTCAGGTCGCGCTTGGTGACGACGCCATAGACCGCTGCGCCACCGAAGACCGCGGCCGCACCGGCAAAGGCGGAGACGACACCGGAGACTCCGATCGACGGCAGATAGGCCAGCACGATCACGCCGAGGACCAGACCCATGCTGAGCGCATAGATGAAGAACAGCCCCAGCGCGAGCGCCGATGAGATGCGGGTGATGGCGAAGTTGATGACCAGCACCAGGCCGAGCTGGGCGATGATCAGGAAGAACGCCCATTCGGAGACGGTCTGCTGCAGGCCCTCGTTGTTCATCACGAACCAGGCTGAGACGGCTGAGAGCAGCACGCCGACGAACATCCACACGAAGCTACCGGTGAGGAAGCCCTCGCGCGGTGGGCTTGAGACGATGACGCCATCCTGGCTCAGGGTGTTGGGGGTGACGGCGCCCTGGTTGGAGACCTGCCCGGGGGCCTGACTCCGGTTGTAGGGGTCGTTGTCGCGGGATTGCACGTTGATCGGTTCCTTTCAGGTCGCCCACGAACGAGCGGGGCGTCCGATAAGTCTAGCGAGCCTCGTGAGGAATGCCTCCGAGCGAGTCGGGCGGCCCTAAGTTCGCGCCGGGGTGGCAGAACCACCATGGGCCTGCTCGGCCAGCCGTGCCAGCACCCACAGCAGGTCGGCCAGGCGGTTGAGGTAGGGCATCAGCCAGGCACCCGGTACAAGACGTTCGTGATCGAGGGCGATGACGCGGCGTTCAGCACGGCGGATCACCGTGCGGCTGACCTCCAGCGCGGCCGACAGCCTATCGGCGCCGGGAACGACGAACTCCCGGGGCATCTGTATGCGTGCTTCGGCATCACGGAGCATCGCCTCAAGCACGCTCAGCATCGACTCATCGACACGCGTCTCGCCATCACGGAGCCGATCCCAGGCGTCCGGATTGGTGGCCAGCTCCGAGCCTGCCACGAAGAGATCGCGCTGCAGCTGAAGCAGGGTGTCACCGAGGTCCGCGATGAGGCCCGGAAGCGAGGCAGCCGCCGCCAGCTCGGTGACCTCGGCACGCGCCACACCGAGGCAGGCAACGGCCTCATCGATGGTGCCATAGGCCTCGGCGCGGGCATCGTCCTTGGTGATACGACCGCCGTAGAGCAGGCCAGTGGTGCCGTCATCCCCTTTGCCCGTGGCAACAGCGCTGCCGGCGAGCGCCGGACGTCGCCCGCGACCCTCGGATGGGATCATGCGATGAGGCTCGCGGTGCCTGCTACCAGGTCAGGCCGGCGTCACGCGGATCCCAGCGCTCGGCCAGCAAGGTGACCTTGACCTCGTGCCCCTCGGCTTCCTCCGCCGCCTCCTTGACCTGCTGGATCATCGAGCCAGCATAAGGGCAGAAGGGCGTGGTCAGGATCATCTTCACCTCGCTCAGCTCGTCGCCGAGGATGACCTGCCTGATGAGCGCCAGCTCGACCACGTTCATGCCGATCTCCGGATCCACGACCGAGCGCAACGCGTCAAGAACGGCCAGCTCACGGGAGCGCTGAACGGGATCGATGGCGGGCGCCTCCTCGGTGGAGGTGATGGTAGGGCCGATGGAATTGTTGGTCATCGTCGGGTCTGGCATGGTTCGCGAATCCTACACCGGGGGCCAAGGGGACCTGATTCGCGCTCTCTCAAGCGTCGCCCAGTGACACCCCGATGCTCCGGGCCGTGCGGATCCAGGTGTGGTCGAGTGGCACCGTCTTGCGTTTGCCCACGACATCGGCGAGCGGCACCTGGACGGCCTCTTCACCCGAGGCCGCGATCATCACGCCGAACACGCCCTCATCGATGGTCCGCGCGCAGGCCGCCCCGAGGCGAGTGGCCAGCAAGCGGTCCGCCGCCGAGGGTGTGCCGCCGCGCTGCAGGTGTCCCAGGATGGTGATGCGCGACTCCAGGTTGGTGCGCCGCTCAAGCTCGTCGGACAAGGCCAGGGTGGCATTGCTCAGGTGCGTGGCGATCTCATCGATACGCGCGCGAGACTCCTTGATGCCCTTGTCGCGCGCAGGGCCCTTGCGCTTGCGCTTCCTGGCCTGCGCCAGGGCATCCTCGGCCTTATGGAGGGCCTTGGCACGTTCCACGGGCATGGCGCCCTCGGAGACGGCCACGATGCTGAACGAGCTGCCCATGCGATGCCGCTGACGGATGGCCTCGGCGACGACCTCTATGTCGTAGGGGATCTCGGGGATGAGGATGACGTCCGCACCCCCGGCGATGCCGGCCCCAAGGGCCAACCAGCCGGCGTTGTGGCCCATCACCTCGACCACGATGATGCGATGGTGGCTGTGGGCGGTGCTGTGCAGGCGGTCGATGGCCTCGGTGGCGATGCCCAGCGCGGTGTCGAAGCCGAAGGTGACATCGGTCATGGCGACGTCGTTGTCGATGGTCTTGGGCAGGGTAACGATAGGGAGGCCCCGCTCGTACAGTCGGTAGGCGTTCTTCTGCGTCCCTCCGCCGCCCAGACAGACGAGCGCATCGAGGTGATGGTTTCGGCAGTTCTCGACGATGACGTCGCTCATGTCCAGGGTCTGCTGCCCGACCAACATGCGATGAGGCTTGTCGCGACTTGTCCCCAGGATGGTGCCACCGACGGTCAGGATGCCCGAGAGCTGGGAGCGATCCAGCGGCACCGACCGGTTCTCCATGAGTCCGCGAAAGCCATCGCGAAAGCCAAGGACGTTCATGCCGTAGGTACCGATGGCCGTCTTGGCCACGCCGCGTATGGCCGCGTTGAGCCCGGGACTGTCACCACCTGCGGTCAGGATGCCGATCGTCTTGGTCATACGAACCCCGCCGTGAACGTGCTGTGGACGGTACTCCCGGATGGGTGGGCGCTAGGCGTTGCTGGTGTCGCGCAAGTGCTCTGGCAGCGTGGCAGCTTCAGCGGCGCCGAAGCCGGGTCCTCTGATGGAGCCGTCTTCTTCGAAGAAGCCGTCATAGCGGTCGTGGTGCTCGGCCGCGAAACGGAAGGCCTCGGCGATGCCGACGCGCTTGAGCTCGGGATGCTGGGCCATCATCTCCGTTGGCGTGAGGCCATGGCCCCGCATCTCAAGCAGGTTGCGTACGGTGAGGCGGGTGCCGTAGCAGAAGGGCTCACCATTCATCACCAACGCGTCCGACTTGACCCACTTGATTGTCATCAGACGACCGAATTGTCGCCTAGGCCAGCGCCTTTCCAGATGAACCGCACGGCGCTGTTGCCCTTGTGGTCACCGGGCAGGCGACGGTGGTGGCGCATGCGCTCGACCCAGGCCTCCATCGGCTGCCGGATGGACGGGGCATCGATGGCAGCGCCGCCCGCCACCGCGGCCTCTTCCAGACCACGAAGCAGGGTGACGACGTCGTTCATGCGCACACCGCGCCGCCGATAGATAGGCACCAGCGTCTCGCCGTAGACGACCACGAAACGATCTTCGCCAGTCTCGATGGCGAGGGCCAGCTGCTCGATATGACGGTCGTAGTCGCGCAGGAAACAGCGCAGCATCAGCTCGTCGTGGCGTTCACGCAGCGTGTCGTCGATGCGCAGGGCTGCCTGCAGGGCCGACTCGGGCAGGCGACGGTCGGCACGCAGTCGCGCCGCCGTGGTCGGGTGACCGATGGTGGCGTCAGTCGGCGGCAGTCCGGTCGCGGGATGTGGCATGAGCAGTCATCAGTCTAGCGACTGGAGCCGATGCTGCGCCGCTAGAGTTAGTGGATGGCCGAAGCAGGCGATACCGAAGCAGGTAGCATCCGACCCGGCGGCATCCGACCCGGCGGCATCCGACCCGGGGACCGCCGACCGACCGGCACACGGATGCCTCCGTTGCCTACACAGCTGCCTCCGCCGGGCCCAGTCCGATCGGGCGGGCGCCGTCGACAGCCGCCGTCGCTCCCGCTTGCCTTGCTTGAAGCACTTGCCATGGCCGCGCTGGCAGCTCTCGCTTGGGCGCTCCTGAAAGGCATCCTGGAGTTCGGCGCCGGCCTGCTGGGCGTGGCCGTCGTGGGTGGTTGGGCCATCGGGGCGCTCCTTGGCCGGGCCCACGCCAACCTGCTGCTGGCTGTTGCGATCGCAGCGCTGGCTTGGGTAGGCGGCCTTCTGCTGACCTGGCTGCTGGCCATGGCGATGCTGCCGGGCTCGTCGCGCACGTTCCTTGAACGGGTCGAGGGCACGCCGTTCCTCGACTGGCTGACACCCCAGCTCGGGCTGCTCCAGGTCGCTGGGCTGGTGCTATACGTGGTGGCGGCGCTGTACGGCGCCCGGGCGCGCGTCAGAGCCCCTTGAAGGTCAGTGACCCAGCCTTCACGGCGGTGAGCTTGGCGAAGTAGCCGTCACTCGTGCCGTCGTTCGGCGAGCGCACGCACTGCAGCTTCAGCGTGGCCGGATGCTTGACCTTGCGGGCCAGGCTCATGACCAGAGGCGCCACGCGCGTGGGGTTGTTGGTGTACTCGAGCACATCGACGTCCTTGCCCGACTTCAATGCCATCCGGCACACGGCGCGGAAATAGTCCGACGGCACCGACTGAGCCGCGTACCAAAGCTTGCCAAGGATCATCCAGCTGCCCTTGCGTAGCGGCATGGACGCGATGGTCTGGTACTGCGAGCCGACCGCTACGGTGAGGTTGCCGTTGTGCCAGCCAGAGATGACACGTGGCCAACCCGAGCCGGTCGTCCCAGACGAACCGTTGCCCATGAAGCGGTTGGTGAGCTTGCCGGCCTTTACCGCCGTGATGACGATGTCTGAGATGTCGAAGTCGTTGGGCCCCAGGCACATCAGCTGCGCCACGCCCGTCGACCCGAAGCGATGCACCACCTGCAATGCCAGCGGCAGGGTCTCGGTGGGCCAGTGCTGAGAGCGAAGCCCGAAGCTGGTCTCGTCGAAGTCCGCCCCAGCCTCGAGGCGGCAGGTGAAGATACCCCCGCCGAAGGAGTTCGAACCGACCGCCTTGGCTACGATCCACCAGGCGCCCTTGGGCAGCGGCAAGGTTGTCACGGAATGGAAGGCGCCATTCCCGTTGACCTCTTCGAAGGCGCGCGTGCCGGAGAAGACGCGCGGTTTGCCCGAGCCAGTAGTCTTGGCGGCCGGGCCGATGCCCTGCGTGGTGAGGCGACCGACCCGCATGGCATTGATACGGATCTGGGAGATGCGGACGCCGGGATGCTCACCGACGCAGCTGAGGCGGGCCTTGCCGGCCGAACCCAGCCGCCCCGCCACCGTAAGCAAGATCGGCACCTGGTTGCCGCCCTCACTGGCGCGCCCCGGAACCGCGGAGATGCGATCGGAGCGCGAACCGACCCTCAGACTGCAGTTCACACCAAAGTGGTCGCTCGAACCAGCCACCTCCGAGAGCTGCGCCTTGGCCGTCACGAACCAGTTCCCCTTGGGCAGCGCCAAGCGCGCCAGCGTCTTGGCCTTGGGGCTGGGGATGCGCACTTCCCGGGTCTTGCTCCCGGAGATGACCTGGGGCCCACTGGCCCCCCATACCGCTGGAGCCATGGCCACAGAGGCAAGGGCCAGGCTGAGCGTCGCCAGCAACACCGCGAGGGTGGCCAGGCGAGGGCGGATGAGCCGCCACGGTGCTTGGGACATCATCATCGAGTCCTCCCGAAGCCCCGCGGGCGTGCCGGTCCATGCGCCCCCCGCCTTCGTAACACGACCGCGGCAGTGGCACCGTAGTCCTCCCCGCACTGACAAGCAATAGCTGCTTGGTACTCGACGCCTCGACGACCCTATGCCGGCGACTCACCCAGGAATGGCATTCCGTCATCCTCGACAGCCTTGAGGCTCATCCGCAGCGCTGCGGTCTTGGCGCCGGCCACCTCACGAACGTACGCGGCTTCTTCGTCCGCGGTCATGGCACGCCCGCGAACGGCATCAGCGGGCCGGCCCACCATCAGCCATGAGAGGTGATAGCGGTCCATCGAACCCCAGGCGTTGCGCAGCAGCTCGTCCGAGCCGGCGATCCAGGTCTGTAGGGCCACCAGCGAGGGATGCCCAGACAGGCGCTCGCCTTCACCGATGAGGGCGCGGACGGCGGCGATGTACGCATCTCGGGTCACGCGTCCTATCATCGGCCGACATGACGACGACTGCCGAACGACCCGACACCCTCGTCATCGACCTCGATCCGGCGCGTGACGTGGCAGCGGCTGCGGTCGCCGATGGCACCATCCCCTGTGCCGCATTCGGCATCATCGACCCGGCCGGCCGTTCGGCCGTTCGCTTCGTCGGCGGTCCCGGTGGCAGTCCCGAACTCGACAGCGTCTTCTTCCTGGCCTCGATCACCAAGGCCATCGTGTCCACCGCCGTGATGCGCTATGTCGATGAGGGTCGGTTGCAGCTGCACCAGCCCCTCGCGCGCTACCTGCCCGAACTGGCCGGCACCGCGCTCGAAGGCATCAGCGCCTGGCATGTGTTGACGCATACCTCGGGGTTGCCGGACATGCCGGTCGAATCGCTGCGGCACGAGCGGCCGACCTACGGGCGTGCGCTGGAGTTCGTGTACACCAGCCAACCTCTCACCAAGCCCGGTCGCGCCTATGCTTATTGCTCCGTCACGTTCATCCTGCTGGCCGAAACGATGGCTCGCCTGAGCGGCACGTCCTTCGCGGATGCCCTGGCGATGCGCCTGACGGAGCCGCTGGGCATGATCGACACGACCTTTGACGCCCGCCCGCTCCGAGATCGCGTCGTTCCTGTGCAGGGCTTCGGAGTCGACAACCGCCTGGTGCAGATGGTGCTGCTGCGATTCCTGGCCATGGCCCAGATGCCCGGCGGCGGCATGTTCGGCACGCTGCCGGACCTGTTGGCCTTGGGGCGATCGCTGCTGCCGACTGACCCCTCGGCGCCAGGCCCACGCGTGCTCTCGCAGGTGACCATCGACGAGATGTCACGCGACCAGACCGGCGACCTGGCCCACGCTTCGGCCGAAGACGTGGATCGTGAGGTGCGACAGGCCATCGGATGGCGCAAGCCGCAGCCTGGCTGGCCCGGGTCCGAGTCGGCCTTCACCCACGGCGGCATCTCCGGCGGCCGGATCTGGGTGGATCCGGAGGCGAGGCTGGCGGTGGTGTTCCTGACCAACCTGTGGAACGCACCGATCGAGGCCTCCATCTCGGTCATCGACGCGATCTATCTCGCCCGCGAATCGAGGCCGCGAGGGTCAGGCGGCACCGCCCTCTTCGATGGCGAAGGTGTATAGCTGGGCCTCGCAGGCCTCATGGAGTCGCTGAGCTTGGCGCACGATCCAGGGATCGAAGCGGCTGCTGTCTTCGATCGTCAATGCCGGCCCGGAGGGACCATCGGCCAGCACGATGCCATCACCGTTGCGGTAGTCCGTGAGCCAGTTGGCTCGGAGTTGCACCACCGTGTCGACGACGACCTCACGCGAGAAGGACCAGTCGAGGTAGTCGGCATCGAGCTGGTCGACGATTTCCCGAACGCGGACGCTGCCACCGCGCGGGATGCGGGCCAGCAAGTGGACCACCCGCAGTTGACTGAAGGGGTCGCCGGGTGTCGCGACGGTGGGCGGCTGGATCGAGGCATCGGGGAGCCCAGGCGTGTCGCGCAACTGCATGGTCAAGCGCTATCCGATGCGGGGCCCACGTCGATGCGGTCCTCACCGGTTCCGAACGGCCCGCGGCGCACAGCGAGGTAGCTGCCCTCCGGCGCATCGGCCAGCAAGGGGTCCAGCGCCGCGACGATGGCATCAGCATCATCTCCGATCAGCCGCAGAGCCAGATAGCCTGACTCCAGCGAATTGGTGTCGTGTTCGCCGGCGCCGGCCTCGTCCAGCGTCCGGATGACGCGGTTCTCCAGCGCAAACAGCCGCTGTTGCTCACGAACCGTCTCGAAGCTGGGGTCATAAAGGCGCAACCAGACGGTCACCCGGTGCTTGTCAGCATGTGCCTCGAAGGTCGCCTCGGCCGAGCGGCGCCACTCGGCATCGCCAGCAGTCTGACCGTCCGCGCCGGACCCATCCTGGCCGGAGCCGACTTGGCCATCGGCATCGGCTCCTCCGAACAGGCGCTTGAGGAAGCTCATGCGCGCTAGAGCAGCTCTCCATGTGCGGAGCCTGTGGGCTCACCCTCACGCGGCCGCGGCTCCTCGCCGGGAGGGAACGAGTTGTCCGAAAGGAACGATCCGCCGCGAGGCGACTCCCCTCCGGCAGCGAGACGCACCAGCGTCGCTGCGGCCCCACCCTCGATGGCGCCAACGCCGTAGGGCACCCATTTCGCGGGTGACTGCAGACGATGTGCCTCGGTATTGCCGCGGGTATGGATCTGGGCATGACCTGCCGGTTCGATCCACATGGCATCGCCCTGCAACAACGCGTGGACACCGCCCTGGCCCGGCTCGGAGCGTTGATCGCGGCAATACGAGCAACTGCGCCGATCATGGGGCTTGTATTCGGTGGGCTCCTCGTACGTGGTGATGTAGCCCTCGTAGTTGCGCAACACCACTTTGTGGTCCGAGTAGCTGATGAGGTAGTTGGGCATGACCGGGATCTTGCCGCCACCACCGGGCGCATCGACCACGTAGGTGGGCACGGCGTAACCGCTGGTATGGCCGCGCAGTCCCTCGATGATCTCCAGGCCCTTGCCCACCGGCGTGCGGAAATGACCGGCACCCTCCACGAGGTCGCACTGATAGAGGTAATAGGGCCGGATGCGGTTCTCCACCAGCCTGTGCACCAGCTCACGCTGGATGTGGACGCAATCGTTCACGCCCGCCAGCAACACCGACTGGTTGCCGATGGGGATGCCGGTCCGGCTCAGCCTGTCCACCGCGCGCGAGACCTCCGGCGTGATCTCCTGGGGATGGTTGAAGTGGAGGTTCACCCACACCGGGTGGTACTTCTCCAGCATCGCGCAGAGGTCGTCATCCACGCGCTGCGGCATGAAGACCGGGACACGCGTGCCCAGTCGGATGATCTCGATGTGCGGGATCTCGCGCAGTCCGCGCAGCACTCGTTCCAGCAGCTTGGGGGCCATGGTCAGGGGATCGCCACCCGAGAGCAGCACATCACGCACCTGGGGGGTGCGCCTGAGGTAGTCCAGCTGCGCCTCGAAGTCACGCGTGTTGAAGTTCTGGCTGGCGTCGCCCACGATCCGGGAGCGTGTGCAGTAACGACAATACGAGGCACACTGGGTCGTGACCAGCATCAGCACGCGGTCGGGATAACGGTGCACCAGGCCCGGCACTGGCGAGTGCTGGTCCTCGCGCAGGGAATCCTCCATCATGGCCGTGAATGCCTGCTGCTCATCGCCCAACGGCATGACCTGGCGACGGATGGGATCCTCTCCGTCGGCCGGGTCGATGAGGCTGATGAAGTAGGGCGTGATGTCCACGCGGAACTTGTCGGGCGCACCAAGCCCTTCGCGCTCGTTGTCGGTCAGCTCCAAGATCTGCGCGAAGGTCTCCAGGTCGTTGACGCGGTTGGAAAGCTGCCAGCGCCAGTCGTCCCACTGCGCATCGGGCACGTCAGCGTAGAAGGGTGCGCGACGGCTGCGGGCGGGCTCGCCATCCGGCCCCAGTGCCTTGGCGGGGTCGCGGGGGTTGATCCAGTTGTCTTGTGCGTGCGTGTCTGCCACGGTTCCTCCTGCGTGGTGGGCGATGATACTCCGGCGTGGCGTCCAGCCCACGTAGCCGGCTTGGCGTCCAGTCCACGTTGATCGCAAGGCCCAATCGGTGCCGCGACGCACCGCCCCTGGTGGTTCTTTGGGGCCATAGGCACCCCTCACCGCAAGAGATACGTTGCGGGCGCTGGAACCGCGTGGCCACGAGCCCAGGTTGCGGAGCTGGCGCAATCATCCTCAATCCTTGGATCAGCTGAATACGACCGACGGGGCCCATCGAACCGAGCAACTGCCCCGTGCTCCCACCGCTTCCGGCCATCACGGGTCCCCGTCTCATCATCCATCTCGACGGTGCTCCACCCGAGCAGGCCAGGACCGGCCGGAGCCGGTCGTCGTCCGCTGCTCCGCCATCGGAGAACGACTGATGGACATGCTACGAGCTGCGGCGAGTCTCGCCGAACGGGCCACTCGCTCACGGCCCCTCATGAAGCTACGTGCGATCCTACCGGCCAAGCCCCAAACCGACGACGGCCAACGTGGCCAGGGCCTCGCCGAGTACGCACTGATCCTGGCCTTGATCGCCATCGTCGCCATCGCCTCGCTGATCTTCCTGGGCAGATTCGATCAAGGGGACATTCAACGAGATCATCAACGCCGGCTTCAAGACGGTCACGGACCTCATCGGCGGCAGCGGCTAGCACCGCGCGATCAGGCTCCTCGCCCAGAGCGCCGCACCGTCAGTGTGGCCGTCTCGTGCTGCGTTGCGGTGTCCGTGGGCACCGATAATCGGACTTACGGCCGGCCGTCTCACTTCCAATCGAGCACCGCCGCAGGTACTGTTCGGCGACCGTCCTCACGTGGTCGACCGAGGCCTTGGTGGTGAGGATTCGCAGGAACGCTGTTCTTGCGGCTTGCTATTTTGATAGGATTCCCGGCCACATGACTTGGGATCGACTGCGAGTTCTCGGCTACCTCTGCGCCTTCCTCTTGCTGGGCGCCGTGGTCATCTCGGTCTACGGAGCGCTGCGGACCGAGCTGGAAGCCAGCCAGTTCATCGGGTTCGCCGGTGGCGTGTTGCTGGGCGCAGCGATGGTGGCCCTGCTGGTCACCGTCATGCTCGTGCCCGAACGACGGCGAACGGCGTGGGTCGAGGCCATCACGACCGTCAATGCCAAGTACCTGTTTGGTGCGCTCATCGTCATCTGGGCGCTGGCGATGGGGTTCCTGGCGAGCATGGATCTCGAAGTGAACACGGTCGGCGTCCCGGCCCTCATCGGGCTCTTCGCCGGCATCTTCATCTTCATGGGCTTCATCTGGTCGGTCATCGGAGAGTAGGGCGGTGCCACCGACGGAAGGAGGGTCGTGCAGTCCATGAACGAACTCATCCAACTGTTCGTGGCGCTGCGGTCCGGGGGGCAGCAAGGGCAGGGTCTGGCAGAGTACGCCCTCATCCTTGCGCTCATCGCCATCGTGGCGATCCTGTCACTCGTGTTCCTGGGTGACGCGCTGGCGGACCTGTTGTCGATGATCGGCAGCACGATCGACGCGAACACGTAGCGCGGGCCCCAGCAGTCTTAACCGCACACGACCCCCCGAGACCGCTGCGTCGGCACCCCCGAAGGTCCGGGTCCATGGCCCCCAGAGGTGCCATGGACTGTGTCAGGCGCCCGCATCATCATTCCGGGCACTGAGGACATTTGATAGGCCTGCCGGCTGTCCCAGTGCACAGTTGACGGTGGCGCTGTACTGTCCGCCGAGCACGGAGGCCCGATAGGGCAACCGAGCGAATTCATCCAATCACCGGCGAACCGCTTTTGCGGGGAGCCACAGAAACGGAGGACCATCAACATGGTCGACTTCCTGCTTCGCCGCGACGAGGATGGCCAGGGCCTGGCCGAGTACGCGTTGATCCTGGCGCTTATCGCCATCATCGCCATCGCCGCGCTCATCTTCCTCGGCGGCCAGATCTCCTCGATCCTGTCGACGATCGGCGCGCAGATCTAGGAACGCAGCTCTTTCGAGCGCACACTGACGGCCCGTCCCCAGCAGGGGGCGGGCCGTCTTCTTGTATCTGGGGCCACCGAGGGCCCCGGCTGCCCCCTGCGCGACGGCATCGAGCACCTATCATCAGGGCGATGTCAGCCGCACCAAAGGAGCCACGCCAACCAGCTGCAGGACTGCCCGACGGTTGGCAGACCGGGCCCCCAGACTACGTAGGTGTGGGGACGGCACGTTCCGGTACGACCTGGTGGGACAGCCTCGTGGTCGCCCACCCCGGGGTCAGCCGACCCGCGACCACACCCAAGGAAGTGCACTTCTTCGAGCGCCACTGGAAGTCTGGCCTGGCCGAAGGCGACATCGCCCGCTACCACGCCCTGTTCGGTCGGCCAGCGGGTTGCCTCAGTGGTGAATGGACACCCGGCTACATGCTCGACGCCTGGACGCCGTCACTGCTGCGGCAGGCTGCCCCGGACGCTCGCCTGCTGGTTCTACTGCGCGACCCCGTCGAACGCTTCCGTTCCGGCCGCACGCTCGCGGAGAGCCGCTTCACGGTCGGCGCCACCGCACGCGCGGCGGCGAACGCCGCCTTCAATCGCGGCGTCTATGCCGACCAACTGCTGCGACTCTGGGCCATCTTTCCACGCGAACAGGTGCTGGTGCTCCAGTACGAGCGGTGCGTGGCTGAGCCCAGGGCGCAGCTCGAACGCACCTATCGCTTCATCGGCCTGACACCGGAAGTCCGCCCAGACTTGGATCTCGATGCGCGCGTCAACGGCTCGCACGGTCCCAAGGTGACCCTGAGCGAGTGGCAGGAAGGACAGCTGGTACGCCACTACGCGCCAGAGAACGAACGGCTGGCGGGGCTGCTACCCGACCTGGACCTCTCGCTGTGGAAGTCGCCCCGGTGAAACTCAAGGCACGTGCGCGTAGGCTGGCCGTGCGTGGTTCGCGCGCCTGGTATCGATGGCGTGGTCCGCGACAGCCGGGGCCACCGGAGCCACCCCCTTGTCCTGATGGCTGGCGCACGGGTCCGCCTCACTACGTCGGGGTCGGCGCCCAGAAGGCGGGGACCTCGTGGTGGAACCGGCTCATCGAGACGCATCCGCACGTCGTCAGCACACCTGGCCAGCCCAAGGAGCTGCATTTCTTCGACCGTTCCTGGGAAGAGCCGTTCGAGACCGCCGACATCGAGTCCTATCAGCGCTACTTCCCGGTGCCCGAGGGGTCCGTCGCGGGCGAATGGACGCCTGGCTACCTGATCGACTTCTGGACGCCCGAGCTCATCGCCCGCGCCGCGCCGGAGGCGCACATCCTGGTGCTGCTGCGCGATCCCCTGGAGCGGTTCCGCTCAGGCCTCACCCACCAACTCGCGACCTCGAGCGCGCCCCTGACCGATCGGGACATCCAGGGTGCCTTCCAGCGCGGCCTCTATGCGCCGCAGCTGCGACGCGTCCTGGCGGCGTTCCCGGCCGAGCGCGTATGGGTCGGACAGTACGAGGCTTGCCGTGCCGAGCCGGCCCAGCAGCTGGCGAAGACGTACGCTTTCCTGGGGCTGCCGCCACATGCACTCGATCCCGACGCCATCGCTGGCGAAGTCAACCCCACGACGCGTGAGAAGTTCCAGCCTTCGCCCTCCCTGCGGGCGTCGTTGCTGGCCGGGTACGCACCCGACCTGGCGCAGCTGACCGAACTCGTTCCCGGCCTTGATCTCTCGTTGTGGCCCAGCGCCCGGGAAGTCGGGCTGGCCTGAGCCGTCACGGCTACCGATGCTCGATGGTGGCTACCAGTCGAGCCAAGAAGCCGAGACCTGCCTGATCTCGCGCAACAGCCGCTTCCCCTCGCCACTGGCAGGATCGAGCAGGTTGGGCTGCGTGGTGTCGTGGATGATGTAGGGACGCAATCGCATCTCGAGGAGTTGGTCGCCATGGAAGGTGGCTTCCAGCAGGGCTGATTCCATGGTGTTGGTCGACCAGTTCTGATCGAAGATGAAGTTGCCCAGCGAATACATCACGGGCGTGCCTTCGATGTCCTCGATGGCACCTGCGACGTGGCTGTGAGCACCCAGGACAAGGTCAGCGCCGGCCTTGGCCCAGCGTGCGGCGTGCTTGCGCATCGAGGGCTGTGGCTGCCGCGAGTATTCCGTGCCCCAGTGGGGAAAGACGATGACGACATCAGCCGACGAAGCTGCCTGCTTGATGTCGGGCACCAGGTAGCGGTCCAGACAGGGCGTGGCGCCGCTCTCATCGGCAGCGGCCCAGTAGATCGGAACGAAGTCAAGACACGGGATGATGGCCACCGTCGTGTCGCGGGCGTGAAGGTAGCTGATGCTGCGCGCCTGCTCCAGGTCGGCCCCTGCGCCGCCGAAGGCGAGACCGTTCTTTCGCAGGATGCGGCGAGTGTCCTTGATGCCGTCGGCGCCATAGTCCTTGATGTGGTTGTTGGCCAATGACACGAAATCGAGGCCGGCGCGGGTGAAGATCTTCGTCAGCTCGGGCTGACCGCTGAAGCGCAGGCCGCTGGTGTGGTGGACGGCGGCGTCAGTGACCGGCTGTTCATGGTTCGCGATGGCCAGCTCGGCGCCCTTGAACAGCTTCCGCACCAGACCCTTGTTGCCCGTCGTCTGGTAGCGCGGCACGACATTGTCGTGGTACACCGGGTCACAGCAGCCGTGACCCGTCACCCGGGCCGTGCCGCCGTCGAAGGGGTAGTTCACGCCCTTGCCCTTGCGCACGACCTTGTCGAAGACGCCGCGATCGGTGAAGGCGTCTCCGCCGGCCACCAACACCCAGGTCTGCGCCTGGTCCCAGGATCCATCGGCCGTGGCCTCCAGCGTCAGGTCCAGCGGCCAGTCGGAGACGTCGCGGATGCGCTCGTTGCCGAGCAGCGCGACGCCGTCGATCTCGAGCGTGCGCATGGCAGGAGTCACCTGGGTCGCCGGAAGCAGCCCCAGACCACCCTTGGCGACCGTGGTCGCGATGGCCTCGGCGTCTCCACGGCGGACCTTGGCGTGAAGCTCGACCCCGAGCGACTCGGTCAGCGCATCGGCGATGCCATCATCGACGATGACGCGCTTGAAGCCCTTGGCAGTCCCGCGCTCCAGGGCCTGCCTGATGTCACGAGACCTGATGCCATCACGCGTCGACCAGAATCCTGTCACGGGCACGATGGGCATGATCGTTGCGGTGGTGGCAGCAGGATCGCCTGAAGCAGCAGGCTCGCCTGAAGCCGACGCCGCGGACAGAAACATCGCGGCCTGGGAAAGCGCGGGCGATGGGCTAGCCTCGACCGAGGCTTCCAACCGCGCCGCCGGCGTGGTCTCGGCGAGTGCCAGTCGGATGGGACCCACGGCAGCAGCAACAGGGATGGCCGGCAACGACGGTGGCGCCGGCTCCGTCGGCTTCTCCCCCTGCGCGTCGAACACGGCCAAGGCAAAGCCGAACAGACTGAACAGGAAGATCGCGACGAGGCCGACGACCAGGATCTTCGATCCCAGCTCGGCGCGGCGTGGATCGGTCGGAGCGTTGCTCATAGGGGCTTCGTCGTCATCGAGATGAGGGACTGGCGGACCCGACCGGATTCGAACCGGCGATCTCCAGCGTGACAGGCTGGCATGTTAGGCCGCTACACCACGGGTCCTGCGGACTGCGAACTCTAGCAAATGCCAGGCGAACACGCCGCACAGGCTGCCTCGCTATGCTGCCTGACCATGCCCGACTTCATCGACCTCCGCTCCGACACCGTCACCAAGCCCACCCCGGCGATGCGCCGTGTGATGGCAGAGGCAGAGGTCGGCGATGACGTCTTCCGTGACGATCCCACGGTCATCGCGCTTGAGGAGCGCGCCGCGGAACTCACCGGCAAGGCCGCCGGTCTCTTCGTCGCCAGCGGCACCATGGGCAATCTGGTGGCGCACATGGCGCATGTCCCGCGCGGTGGAGAGATCGTGGCCACCGTGGGAGCCCATGTCGTCGAGCACGAGGCTGGAGGCCACGCGGTCATCACCGGTGCCACCGTTCGGCAGATCCCGGCCGCGGCAGATGGCACCATGGACCTGAGTGCCATCCGAGCGGCGATGAGCGACCCGCACGACCTCCACCAGCCGCCGACCGCGCTGGTGATGCTGGAGAACACGCACTCTCCCTCGATGGGGCAGCCCTTGACACCAGCGTACGTTTCGCAGGTGGCGACTGTGGCGCACGAGATGGGCGTGCCGCTGCACCTCGACGGCGCTCGACTGTGGAACGCCGTCGTGGCGCTCGGGACCGCCGCCGCCACGATGCTGGCCGATGTCGACAGCGCCACGTTCTGTCTTTCCAAGGGCCTCGCCTGCCCCATCGGATCGGTGGTGGTCGGTGATGTGGACTTCGTAGGTCGCGCCCGGCGGGCCCGCAAGCTGGTGGGTGGCGGCATGCGCCAGGTCGGGGTGCTGGCGGCGCCTGGCCTGGTGGCGCTGAGCGACGGCCCCGACGGCATGATCAAGCGCCTATCCGACGACCATGTCAACGCCCGAGCCCTGGCGGAGGGACTGGCCGGGATGGACGGCATCGTCGACCTGGACCCGGCACGCGTCACCACCAATTACATCGTCTTCGGTGTCCGACCCCATCCCGGCCAGGACCCCTTGGCGGCACGGGCCGCATTCATGGCGGAGACGCGGGCGCGTGGCGTAGCCTACATCGAGTACGGCGGAGGTCGCGTGCGGGCGCTGACCCACTACGGCATCGAGCGGAGGGACATCGAGCAGGCTCTGGCTGTCACGCGGGCAGCGCTCGTTGGTGCCGCCATGGGGACGGCATGAAGCCGGAGACCGCAGCGGACACACGACTGACGGCCCTGGTCGCGGCACGCTTCGACGCGCTCATGGAAGCGCACCCCGCGTGGGCAACTGCCCTGGGCGTCCACGCCCACGATGGGCGGCTCGCCGATCTGAGCCGAACTGCCAAGGAGGCCGACATGGCGGCCGAACGGCGCTTCATCGACGCGCTCGAGGCCATCGACCCCGCTTCGCTCAGCGAGCCGGTGCGCTTCGAGCGCGAGCTGGCCCTGCACGGCGCCCGCCTGCGCCTCTTCGATGCCGAGATCGTGCGTGGCTGGGAGCGCTGCACATCCGCCACCGATGAGATCGGCACAGCCTTGTTCCTGCTGGCTGCGCGCGACTTCGCCCCCCTCGAGGAACGCCTCGTGCCCCTCACCGAACGCATCGAGGGCATTCCCGAGGCGCTGCTGCAGGTGCGTGATCGACTGGGCGGCCGGCCCGTGCGACTGTGGCTGGAGCTCGAAGAGGTATCCGCCGCCGAGCTGCCCTTGCTGGTGCACGAGATCGTCAGCGGCGCCGGTGCCGTGTGGTCGGGAGACAGTCCGCAGCTGCAGCGACTGCATTCCGCCGCCGGCGCCGCCCGCGCCGCTCTGTTCGATTACACCGCCTGGATCGAGACCCAGCTCGATCGCGCCGGCGACCACATCGCGCTGGGCGAAGCTGAGCTGGACGAGCTCATCAGTCTGCGCGCCTTCGACGGCCTCTCGGTCGACGACATCCTGGCTATCGGCGAGGAGCAGCTCACGGCCATGCACCGACTGCGCGTGGACGCGGGGCGGCTCATCGACCCCGCCCTGAGCGAAGTCCAGATCGTGGAGCGCGTGAAGGCCGATGGTCCTGCCGACTTCGACACGGCTCTGGAGGCCTACCGCGACGCCATGGAACGCGCCCGTCGCTTCATCGCCGAGCACGACCTGGCCACGCTTCCGGCCGACGACCGCATCGAGGTGATGGCCACGCCGGTGCACATGCGCAGCACCATCCCGCTGGCCGCGTACTTCGAGCCGGCCGCTTTCGACCGTCCCATCCGCGGCGTCTACATCGTGACCCCCTCGGTAGATGGTGGTCCCGGTGCCATGCTCGAGCACAACTGGTCTTCCATCGTCAACACCAGCGTCCACGAAGCCTACCCGGGCCATCACCTGCAGCTCTCGGCGGCCCTGTCGAGCCCGACGCCTGCACGCCTCCTGGTCGAGGCGCCCGAATTCGTCGAAGGTTGGGGCATGTATTGCGAGCAGATGATGTTGGAACAAGGCTTCGAGGATACCCCGCAGCGTCGTGTCATCGTGGCCACCGATGCCATCTGGCGCGCGGTCCGCATCATCCTGGACATCCGCCTCCATCGTGGTGAGATCGGCGTGGATGAAGCCACCGACTTCCTGGTCGAGCACACAGGTTTCGAGCGTCCGGTGGCGCGGGCGGAGGTGCAGCGCTACACGCAGACGCCCGGCTATAGCCTCTCGTACCTGCTGGGCAAGGTGCTGCTGCTTCGCCTGCGCGCCGATGAGGAGGCGCGCCTGGGTGGGACTTTCTCGCTCCAGCGCTTCCACGACGCGCTGCTGTACTCGGGCAGCTTGCCCATCACCTTCCAGCGGCGCTTGCTGGCGGGCGAGGGCGGTGGGTCTGCATCGCCGGTGGTGGGAGGGCCCACGTTGCCGGAGCGGAGCGGCTTGCGCTGATGCAGGTCATCCCCAGCCTGGATCTGCACAACGGTCGCTCGCGGCTGGTGTGGTGGCCCGGCGCATCGAGTGGCGTGGGAACACCCACCGATCGACCGGCGGACATCGCCGTCGCACTGGCCGCACAGGGCGCGCCGGCCATCCACCTGGTGGACCTCGATGGCGCGGCCCAGGGCCGGCCGGTCAACCTCGACGCCCTGCAGGCCGTGGCTCGCGCCGTCGCCAAACCACTGCAGCTCGCCGGTGGCGTGGACGGTCCGGAGCAGGTGGAGATCGCATTCGCGGCGGGTGCCACCCGCGTGGTCATGCCCCTGTGGGCCGTGGCCGAGGATCAGGTGCGGCTGGCCGATTGCCTCGCCATCGCCGGCGACTGGCTGGCGGTGGGCATGGACGCCCGGCCCGACAGCCTGCACGGCTACCCCTGGCGGCAGCGAGCCGAGCCGACACTCGAGACGTTGGTCATGGAGCTGCGGGCCGCGGGCGTGACCCGTTTCATGTTTTCGCATGTGTCGGTCGCTGGACTCGCGGCCATCGCGGACCTGGCCGGCGAGGTCGACGCTGATGTGCTGGTAGCAGGAGGCGTGAACTCACTCGCCGAGCTACGGAAACTCGGTGAGGCCGGTATCGCAGGGGTCATCCTGGGCGAGGCGCTGTTCACCGGCGCCATCGACCTGCGCGAGGCGCAGCAGGTGGTCGCCTGACGTCACATTTCCACGTCTGCCGCATGGCAAACACGGATTGTTATGGAACCTTCACCTATGCAGGGTGAATAAGCGCTTGAGTTTCTCCCCTCCGGGGGGCTAGTATACGCCTCGTGCTGCTCGACAGCACTACTGACCTAGACGCAAGGTCATGGGTAGGTTGGGTTAGGGTAGCCGGTGAAGCCGGCGTCATAGATGCCCTTGCGCCGTGGCAGACAGATCAGGAGCTTGCTCCTGATCAAGCCGGGACAGTTAAAGCGACCCCGTCTCTGACGGGGTCGCCTCGATTCCGGGAACAGACGAGTCAAACCATGCGCTCGGGGCGGACCAGCTCGTCGAACTCCTCTTCGGAGACGTAGCCGAGCGCTAGCGCCGCCGCCTTCAACGTCGTCCCCTCCTTGTGGGCCTTCTTGGCCACCTCCGCCGCGCGGTCATAGCCGATCCGGGGATCCAGCGCCGTCACCAGCATCAAGGACTGCGAGACCAGCTCCGCGATGCGCTCACGGTTGGCGGTGACGCCGGCCACTGCGAACTCGCGGAAGGTGTCGCAGGCGTCGGCCATCAGGCGAGCCGAGCGGATGAGGTTGGCGGCCATGACCGGCTTGTAGACGTTAAGCTCGAAATTGCCCTGGGAGCCTGCGAACTTGACCGCAGCATCGTTTCCGAAGACCTGTGCCGTCACCATGGTCATGGCCTCAGCCTGGGTCGGGTTCACCTTGCCCGGCATGATCGAGGAGCCGGGCTCGTTCTCCGGAAGTGACAGCTCACCGAGTCCGGAACGAGGGCCGCTGCCCAGCCAGCGCAGGTCATTGGCGATCTTGGTGAGGCTTGCGGCAAGCGTCGTCAGCGCGCCGCTGGCGAAGACGACCGCGTCGTGAGCGGCAAGCGCGGCGAACTTGTTGGGCGCGCTGACGAAGGGCAGGCTGGACAGCTCGGCGATGCGGGCGGCGACCGCCTTGTCGAAACCAGCCGGGGCATTGAGCCCGGTGCCGACCGCAGTTCCGCCGATGGCCAGCTCGTAAAGGCCGGGCAGGGTCGCTTCGATGCGGACGATGTCGGCATCGAGCTGGGCGACATAGCCGCTGAACTCCTGTCCCAGCGTGAGTGGCACCGCGTCCTGGAGATGCGTGCGACCGATCTTCACGATGTCCGCGAAGTCGGCGGCACGGGCGGCCAACTCATCGCGGAGACGGGCGACCGATGGCAGCAGGCCGCGCACGATGACCGTGGCGGCCGCGATGTGCATCGCCGTGGGGAAGGTGTCGTTGGATGATTGCGACTTGTTTACATGGTCGTTGGGATGGACCGGGTCCTTGCTGCCCATGACACCACCGGCCAGCTCGATGGCACGGTTGGCGATGACCTCGTTGGCGTTCATGTTGGACTGCGTGCCCGAGCCGGTCTGCCAGATGTACAGCGGGAAATGGTCATCGAGATCACCGGCCGCGACCTGCTGCGCCGCCTGGACGATCAGGGCGCCGATGCCGCCAGGCAGTCGTCCGGCTTCGTCGTTGACTTCCGCACAGGCCTGCTTGAGCACGCCCATGGCATGCACGATCTCGCGAGGCATACGCTCGGCGTCACGTTCACCGATGGCGAAGTGGTGCAGCGATCGCTGCGTCTGCGCACCCCAGTAGCGGTCGGCCGGGACCTCCACGGCGCCCATCGAGTCGGTCTCGGTGCGGGTATCTTCGCTTCTGGGATCAGTCATGATGGACGTGGTAGAGCCGCAGACAGTTCCGCACGCTGAAGAGCCCGAAAAGGCGGCGGTCGGACGGCTTGAACCAGTCGATGACGTCGGCGACCGGTACGACCTCGGGGCGATCGACCGCGTATGTGACGTCATCACGGACCACCTCGGCGTGGCCGGAGGCCAGGACGTTGCGCAGCCACTGCGTGTCGTCTCCATAGACGAGCGCGATGACGAAGCCGTCGTCGGTGGGCTCGATGCCCAAGGGTGTCTCAAACGGCCTACCAGAGGTGCGACCCGTATGGCGGAGGATCTGTGCGAATGCGCCGGGCTTCCCGGCCGTCTTCATCTGCTTGGGGTTCATCACACGCAGGTTGAGCCAGCGCACTGCGTTGACCACCGGTGGCCACTTGGCATGCATGCCACCGAGGAATATGGCGGCGAGCGCGGCTATGCCCGCGAGGATGGCTGCGAGTACCGAGAGTAGGGCGATCACGACGTGACGATACTCCCCTCTTCACCGAGTGAGGAGCGCGCTATGGTCTAATGGTCACGCGAGCGCCCGTAGCTCAGTGGATAGAGCGTCTGCCTCCGGAGCAGAAGGCCGTGGGTTCGAGTCCCGCCGGGCGCGCCATCATCTGGTGGCAGGACGTTCACGAAAGATCGTGCACTCGTCGCCTGAGCCGTCGCTGATGGCGAAGCCGTCAACGGTCCAGCGGACATAGGCGCACCTCCACAGGCCGAAGAACTGGGTCGCAAAGCGCCCTTCGAGCTGCTCGCTCTCGCCGACGCGACCAAGGTACCCTGGGCGGACCGAGACCGACGCGAGGATCCGGTCGAAGCCTTCGGTCGAGGCGAGTCTCGCCTCCATGTCGCTGGCGGTCGTACCGGCGAAGGCTGCCCCGAGCTCCTGTTTCAGCGAGTTCAGCCTGGCGTCGGCACCGAGCGAGAGTCCGAGCCACCCCAGGACCACGAAGGCGATCGCGCCTACGATGAAGATGGCTTGGGCTCGGCGTGAGGTCGCCGGATCTCGCTGGTGCGCAAATGAGGCCGGACGCGCTCGCAGCGCCAGGCTACCCAGTCCGACGCCGATGAAGGCGCCGACCGAGTTGGCCACGAGGTCGGCCGGGTCGGGCGAACCGAGCCGGGCCAGGTCCTGGATGACCTCGATCGACAGGGCCAGGGCGATGAGGGCGATGAGCACCCGCCCTGGGCGACGCGTGGTCAGGGTGACCAGGAGACCGGCGGGGATGAAGAGCGCCACGTTGAGCAGCCACGCCGAGTCGATGCGACCAGCGCGAGTCCACAGTCGAGCGTCGGTCAGCCAGCCGAACGGGACGCAGTCAGGGCACGAGGGGGCGCCGGCATCCGAGAGCTGTGCCAACAGGTCGCGTTCTCGCAGGGTGGCGGCGAAGATCCCGGCGATGGACACCAGCGCCAGCCAGGTCAGCAGGCGACTGCTGCCGATCCGCCGGGCCAGGGGCCCTGCCAGCACCGCGGCCATCAACACGAGGGGCACGAAGACGAGGAGCACACCCGCGTCGACGAGGTCGGTGACCAGTCGGCTCGCATGCTCGGCATCCACGTCGTCAGGATGCCACGCGTTCCTGATGGGCTACCGTGGCGCGATGCAGCCATTCGCGCTCATCCCGGCGGCCTATGTCGCCCTGCTGCGTGGCAGCGAGGTCCTGCTGCAGCTTCGATCGGGCACCGGATACATGGACGGCCGCTGGGCCCTGGGTGCAGCCGGGCATGTCGAGCGCGGCGAGTCCGTCCACGCCGCAGCGGTCCGCGAAGCACATGAAGAGCTCGGCGTCATCGTCGACCAGGCTGACCTGGAGCCGATCTGCACCGTCCACCGACGGCAGACCGCGAGCGCACGAGGCCAGCGGGTCGACTTCTTCTTCGCGGTCTCGAGATGGGAGGGCGAGCCATCGGTCAGGGAGCCGGAGCGGAACGGCGGTCTCCGCTGGGTCGCGCTGACAGCGCTGCCGGAGCCGCTCGTGCCGGTCGACGCCATCGCCCTCGAGATGCTGCGCACGGGTGACCGTAAGGCCATCGTGCACTGGGGCTTCTGACACACCGTCGTGGCCCTGCCGCCAGCCCCGAGGTTCGAGTCGCTCGACCGATATGCTATCGTGACATCGGTATGGCACGAACATTCGGAACGTACTGAAGTGTCTGGCCAACGGGGTTCAGCGACCGACATGGTGGTGGAGCAGATGGGCACGTGGTTCGCATCGTTGGGTGTGCCACGAGCCGCCGGTCAGATGTTCGGCTACCTGCTGGTCTGCGAGCCGGCTGAGCAGTCGGCCGGCGAGATCGTCGCCAACGCCGGACTGAGCCCGGCCTCGGTCAGCGCCAGCGCCCGGTTGCTGCTGCAGATAGACGCCGTCGAGCAACGACACCGGGTAGGCGATCGCAAGACCTACTACCGCCTGCGCTCGGACTTCTGGATCGCCATGGCCAGGGCCAAGCTCCAGGGTTTCGGCCAGCTCGCTGCCATGGGCAGACGCATCATCCTGGCCGGGGGGCTCGCCCGCACTGATGGGCTCGACGAGATGGTCAGCTTCGCCGACTTCTGGTTGGAGGAGCTGCCCAGGTTGGCTGACCGCTGGGAGCAGTACAAGGACGCGAGACGAGAGAAAGCATGACCATCATCGAAGGCGCGCCGCCCATCCAGACCGAGGGGCTGACCAAGCACTACGGGGACGTCAAGGCCCTGGTGGATCTGGACCTGGAAGTGCAGTGCGGAGAAGTCTTCGGCTTCCTGGGCCCCAACGGCGCCGGCAAGACGACGACGATCCGCAGCCTGCTGCACTTTATCTTTCCTACCGCGGGTAAGGCGACGGTCCTGGGGCTCGACGTGGCCACCCACGCGGTGGAGGTGCGCAGCCGCATCGCCTATATGCCCTCGGAGTACTCGCTCTACTCCAAGCTCACCGGCGCCGAGAACATCACCTACCTGGCCAACCTGCGAGGGGGAGTCGATCAGGCCTATGTGGCCTCGTTGGCCGAGCGGCTGGAGGTGGACCTGACCCGCAAGGTCAGCGATCTCTCCACCGGCAACAAGCAGAAGGTCGGCCTCATCCAGGCCTTCATGAACAAGGCGGAACTGGTCATCCTCGATGAGCCTAGCACCGGCCTTGACCCGCTCATGCAACAGGAGCTGCAGGCCATGATCCGGGAGGTGCGAGCCGACGGGCGCACGGTCTTCCTCTCCAGCCACAGTCTGGCTGAGGTCGAGCGAGTGGCCGACCGTGTGGGCATCCTGCGCAACGGCCGCTTGGTGGTGGTCGAGCGGGTCGATGCACTCAAGCGCAAGGCCATCCGGCGCATCGACCTGGAGTTCGGGGCGCCGGTCGAGGCAGCCGACTTCGAGGCGATCGAGGGTGTCCACTCGGCTGAGACTCGCGGCCACACCGTGGTCGTGTCGTTCGAAGGCTCGGTCAACGAGCTGCTGCGTCGCGCGCTCGATCATGACGTGGTAAACATCAATACCCGCGAAGCTGACCTTGAGCAGATCTTCCTGGCCTACTACCACGGGCACGGCGACGATGCTGCGTAACCGTCTGCTCGGGAGCGTCTTTGCCAAGACGGTCCGTGACTGGCTGCCCTGGACCATCATCGCGGTCGTCGCGATGTGGCTGATCGGCGCCATGTACGTCGCCGTCATGGCGTCGTCGGGCGATGCCTACATGAACATGATGGCCGACTTCCCCGAGGCTATCGCCAACATCTACGGCAGCAACGATGGCACGGCTGAAGGGCTGGCCATGAGCGGTATCTACAACCTCATCGGACCGCTGGTGCTGTTGACCTACGCGATCGGTCTGGGATCCAGTGCCGCGGTCGGCGAGGAAGAGGCGCGCAGCCTGCCCATCCTGCTATCAAGCCCCCTGCGGCGTCGCTCGATCCTGCTTGCCAAAGCCGCCGTTGCTGGCATCGGGGTGCTGACCATCGTGGTCCTCACCTGGGTCGGCGTGCTTGGCACGGCCAGCCTCGTCGGCATGGACCTCTCCGGCCAGGACGTGCTCGGCGCAAGTGTCCAGCTGCTGGGCATGGTGTTGCTGTTCGGTGCCCTGGCGCTGGGTGTCTCCGCGTGGCGAGGCTCATCCGCCCTGGGGGTGGGGGTCGCAGCAGGGATCGCCGTGCTGTCGTACTTCGTGTCCACGTTGCTGCCGGTGATCCAGGAGTTGGCCGACCTCGCCAAGCTCACGCCCTGGTACCTGTTCAGCGGTGCCGACGCCCTGACCAACGGGATCGACGTGGTGCTGCTGGGCATCGCGGTCGTCCTGGCGGCCGGGCTGTTCAGCCTGGGCCTGTACACCCTCGAGCGTCGAGACCTGAAGGCATAGCACGATGACCACGGCTTCCCTCCCCGGCGTGCGCCGCTACCAGCGGCTTGCCCTCTCGAACAGCCTCACCAAGGCCATCAGCGACCGCCTGCTGCTGACGCTCATCGTCGGCACCGGTGTGGGTGCCATGGGCATGCTCATGGGCCCCATGTACCTCGCCATCGAGGACATCCTCACCGAGATGTTGTCCCAATTCCCCGAGTCCATCATGGCCATCGCCGGTGGTGCCGACATGGCGACTGCGTCGGGCTACCTCACCGGAGAGATGTACTCCATCGTGGTGCCGTTCGCGGTGATGTTCGTGGCCGTCTCCTCAGCCGCGCGGGCATTCGGCGGTGAGATGGAGAACGAGACCATCGGTCTGGTGCTGTCCACGCCGACGCGACGCACCCGCCTGGCCACCGACAAGATCCTCGCCATGATCGTCCATGTCGCCCTGGCCTCCGGGCTGGTTGGCGTGCTGGTCTGGGTCGGCGTCGCGTTCAGCGGCATCGACGTCAGCGCCGCCAACGTCGTCGCCATCAGCCTGATGCTGTCACTGCTCTCGATCTTCATCGGGGGCATCTCGATGGTCGTCTCCATCGTCAGTGGCCGCGGCGTGCTGGCCATCCTCGCCGGCTTGCTGGTGGCCATCTCGATGTACGCCTGGTCGAGCTTCGTGCCCATGGCCGATGCCATCTCCGAGCTTGCCTGGCTGTCCCCCTGGCACCACTACATCGGCACCGACCCCCTGGGCAGCGGTGTCGACTGGGGTTCGGCCGCGTTGCTGGCGATCCTGGCCGTTTTCCCATTGGTGGTGGGCGTGTACCTCTTCAAGCGGCGCGACATCGCGGCATAGCGCGGGGCGGGGGCGCATGGAGCCGTGGCGGATGCAGCCGGCCCGGTCGCCGACGACCTCGCCGAACTGAGGGGGCTGGAGTGGCACGTCACAGCGGTGCTTCAGGCGCGGCGTGGGGCGGCCGCTCTTCGGCCATCGGAATGGGCGGTGACAACGTCCCCGGCGCGCGTCGGATGGGTCGGGTCCACCAGAACCACACCGTCACCGTGGCGGCCATGGCTCCCAGCATCACGTACAGCGTGGGCAAGGGCCCGATGATCCCTGCGAGAGCACCCGCCGTCAGCGTGGACAGCGACGAGACTGCCAGCGCCAGGCCGAAGTCGACGGCGAACACGCGGCCGCGGACCCGGTCGGGCGTGGCCCGCTGCAGGCCGAACGACGAGAGCGTCCACTGCGCGCCGCTCCCGAGGTGCCCTACGAGCACGAATACCGCGGCCGCCCAGATGAACGGCGACAGCGGCAGCAGCGCGTAGCCCACCAGGTAGACGAAAAAGGTCAGGCCGATCCCGCGCAGCAGCAGCGCGCGGTCGTCGGTGGCGAAGCGGCGTGCCGCGAAGGGGCCCACCAGCGAACCCACCCCGCGGGCGGCAAAGAGCAGGCCCACGCCCAGTTGTCCGGCACCCCAGATGTCGTCACTGGTGATGGCCAGCATGTGGACGATGCCGGTGGCCACCCCGAAGGTCGGCTTGGTCAGCAGCAGGGCGGCGACGCCGTGGTCATGCCGGGCCAGTGCAAGCGTCTCGGTCACCGTGGACACCAGGCCGCTGATGCCGTGTGGCGCGTCCTCCGGCACGTGGTCGGGCTCGCGCATGGAGCGCTTGACGGACCACACCAGAGCTCCCGAGATGAAGAACAGCAGCGGGTACATCAGGAAGGTGACCTCGCGCCCCACGGTGGCGGCCACGATGCCACCGAGCGCCGCGCCGAAGGCCACCATCGTCCCCCAGGCCGAGCCGATGAGGGCGTTGGCCGTGGGCAGGTCGGCTCGATCGACCAGGTTGGGCAGGGAAGCCGAGACGGTGGGCTCGAAGAAGGCCGCACCGAAGGCCAGCAGGGCCACCACGGCGAAGGCGATCCAGACCGTGTCAGCATCGACCGCGAAGAGCAGGCCGATACAGACGATGCCGCGGGCGATGTTGGCGCCGGCCAGCATGGTGCGGCGGTCGAAACGGTCCGCCAGCATGCCGGCGATGGGCGTGGCCACCAGGAACGGTGCCATCTGCAGCACCAGGATGAGCGAGGCGGCGGCGGTCGAGCCGGTCATCTCCAGGACCAGGTCGATCAGCGCCACCGTGGCGAACCAGTCGGCCGCAAAGGCGATCAACAAGGCCAGGTACAGGCGTGCGAAGTCGGGATTGCGCTGCAGCAACCCGGTGATCGGTCGGACGCGGTGCATTCAGGTCCGAGTGTAGAGGCGCGGGCGCGGGGGCACGGTAGCCCGCCTGCAAGGCCTGGTGTAGTGGTCTGGCCGCGCGAGGACGAGGTGCCCCTCGGCAAGATGAAAAGGCGGCCCGCCGACCGGCGGGCCGCCTTCGGTCGCTGCTGACCTGGCTACGGCGTGATCTTGACGATGGCTCCGGCGCCTGGTCCCATCACCGTACCGGTGGAGACATAGACGGCACCATCGGATCCGACGTCGAGCCCGCCGAGTGCCATCAATTGCTCACCGGTGGCAACCATGGTCGGCTCACCCCCGCCTGGCGCGACGCTCATGACGGCACCGATGGGCGGGGCTTCGCCGGTGAACAAGCCCATGAGTCCATCGTGCACGAGTTCGGCGACGTAGAGGGTGCCGTCAGGCGCGAACCCAAGGCCCATGATGCTGCTGAAGCCGGTCGCGTAGACGGCCGGCTCTTCACCGTCCGCGATACGCCATACCGAGGCACCACCGGCGGGGAACGGCCCGCCGGTCAGCTCGCCCACGTAGAGGGCACCATCGGGGCCGACCGTCACCGAGGTGGGGACGGGCTGGATCGGGATCGACACCATCTGATCGGCCGGGGCTGCCGAGGCGTCACCGGCAGGAGGTGCCGAGGCTTCATCGGCCGGGGGTGCCGAGGCTTCATCGGCGCCGGCGGCGGCCTCGCCATCAGTGGCTCCGGCCCCATCGTCTTGCGGCGCGCCCATCTCGGCCAGCATGGAAGCTGGGAAGTCGTGGCTGGTGAAGGGGATGGCGGCGATGAGCGAAACGCTCCCGTCGTCGGCGACCTTGAGCAGGTCATTGCCACCCGCGTCGGCAACGGCCACGCCGCCGTCGAAGATGGCGATGCCGTAGGGGTTGGAGTCGATCTCTCCGCCGGAGGCGGCGTCGGGATCATCGGCCGATTCGAAGGCCGCCACGTCGGCGATCCGTTCCACGCTGCCGTCTGCCGATGCCTTCATCAGCCAGCCGGCGTCGGCGAACGCCTCGGGCATCTCGGCGCGTGCCGCAGGATCGTCACCAAGAATTCATGATGAAGTAGAAGTCGCCGTCGCCGATCGGCGCGACGTCGGAGACACCACCGATCTCAGGGCCCGAGCCGGCCGAGAACAAGCCTTCGACGACGCGGTCGACGCTGCCGTCCGAGATCCGCAAGATGCTGGCGGTAGGGCCGTAGCACATGCTTCCCTGATCGCTCGAGGCGTCTTGCGCGCACGTGTCACCGCCCGAGCCGGCCTCAGCGACCCAGACGCTACCGTCGGAAGCGACGGCGACCCCGCGCGGCGTGTTCAAACCATCGGCGAGGACCTCGATGGTGGGCTCCTGCGCTGCCGCCGACATGCCTTGTGATACCAGGAGCAGTGCCGCTGCTGCGATAGCGGATAGATGACGTGATCTCATCGGGGGACCAATCTCCTCTCGTGCTTCTTGCCGAGCCCCCCGAGGGACATGCCACCCTCCCGTTTCCCGGCCGGAGAAAGGTATAGCGCCAAGGTATGAGAATTGCAAGCCCGAATCATGGGGCGGACAGGACGGTCTCCGTGGTGGCGCGAGCGACCTCGAGCACGTCCTCGATCATGGAGCGCGTCACTCGCCCGGTGAACGTGTTCTGCTGGCTGGGGTGATAGCAACCCAGCAGGGTGTAGGGTCCGACCATGACCTCCGCACCATGGCCGAAGCGCGGCTTGGGCGAGCTCCTGTGACCCTCCGCTGCCAGCACCCGCAGGATGGCATCCCAGGCGTATCCGCCGAGCGCGAGGATGACGCTGACACGCGATAGCAGACGCAGCTCGCGAACAAGGAATGGCAGGCAGGCATCGCGCTCCTGCGTGGTGGGTTTGTTGGCCGGAGGCGCGCAGCGGTTGACTGCGCTGATGTAGGCATCGTCGAGCACGAGTCCATCGGCAGCACTCAGCGACCGCGGCCTGGGCGAGTAACCCGTGTGGTGGAGAGCCTCGAAGAGAACCTCACCGGAGACACCTCGGCTATCACCGGTGAAGACGCGGCCGGTACGGTTGCCGCCGTGCGCGGCGGGGGCGAGCCCGACGAGCAGTAGCCGAGCCATCGGATCGCCGAAGCCGGGGACCGGCCGCCCCCAGTAGACCTCGTCGCGATGGCGCGCCACCTTGGTGCGTGCCACGTCCTCGCGCCATGCCACCAGACGCGGGCAGCGGCGGCAGGTGGTGATGTCAGCGACCAGATCGCCGAGGCGATCTCCGCTCACGCGTCAGCGGCGGGTATGGCTTGGTCAGTGGGGGGTTCCGGAGCCGGCTCAGTCGCACTGAGCCGATAGCCTGCTGCTGCCGCCCGACGTCGCAGCTCGGCCGCGGCGTCGAGGGCGTTAGGCATACCCAAGAGACCATCGCGCTCGGAGAGCGCGTCGATGAACTCGTCCCACGCCTCCCGTGTCAGGTATGTCTGCCCCTGCCATTCATTCCAGCCAGTGGCAGCGCGCACAGCCTCGGAGTCGAACCACGCTTGGGGCAGCCCGTCCACGTCCGCTGCCGTCAACAAGGCGCCCGGACCGATCGCCAGCAGGGCCCGTGCCAACTCGACCGCACGCCACGCCTGTGCGTCGCCACTGCCGGCGCGACGCGCTCGGTCCCCCGTTGCCGCGGCGGCTCCCCAGTCATCGAACGCAGCGGCGGCACTTGCCGGGTCACCATCACAGGCGATCTCGGATATGGCATCGAAGATGACCCAGGCGGCAATGGCTTGCGCCAGAAGACGGGGGCGCACCGAGCGCACGCCCGACGCCGATCGAGACGTCTCATGAGCGATGCTAACCGTATCCTCACGGCTACCGACGAGGTTCGCGACCCGCTCCAGAGCCTCCGAGAGACTCGCCCGTGCGGCATCGGCACCGGCCTCGGTCTCCGGGTCGGCGCCGACACGCGGCAGGAAGGCATGCTCGGCGACCCGCGTGGAGAAGACCGCCGCGACCGCATCCCGGATCGGCTCATCACGCATACGACGTAGAGCCAAGTGCACATCTGGCACGCCATCGAGCCCCACACGAGCGGCCAGCTCGGCCCAGCCGAGATCGGCTGCGTCGGTGACCTGCTCGAAGGCCAGGAAGACGTGACAGCCGTAGCCATCGAGCCCTAGCTCCAAACCGTGCTCGCGCAGGTCACGCTGCCGCCGCAGGAACTCGAGCCCGCTGCGATGGTCGCGGAGGATGACGAAACCAGACGCATCGTCGTCATCCAGGTGCAGCGCCTCCGCCACGCCAGGGATGCGCACATGCGCCCGTGGGTAGCGGTTGAGATAGACCACCAGCGAGCGACGCTCGGCAGCATCGGGTGGCCCGCTCTCCGCCACATTCGCATAAGCGAACACGTCGTGGTTCGCGACGTTGCCTTCGAGAGCCGTGAGCTGACGGAACCCCGACGCGCCCGAGAAGCGCCAGCGCTGGTGCAGCAGCGGACTGATCTGGTGCCGGTGCCGTTCCAGCAGCCCGCTGTCCGGCAATTCGTCGCGCTGCGGTCGGCGGAACTCCATGCCGTACTGTTCGCTATAGCCCTCGAACTGGCCGTGACCGAACATGGGCAATCCGGGTAGGGTCGCGAGCAGAGTCGCCACGCCGAAGTACTTATCAGCGCTACCGAACTGGTCGACCGCGGAGCGCTCGTCGGGGTTGTTCATGAAGTTGACGTACCGACCCAGGATTCGCGCATCGAAGGAGACGGTCTCGCGGATGACACCCTGGTATTCGGCGTTCTTCTCATCGCGCAGCATGTGCATGAAGGCACTGTTGTAGACCCGGTGCATGCCGAGCGTGCGAACGAAGTAGCCTTCCATCAGCCAGAACGCTTCGGCCAGCAGCAGCGTGTCGGGCACCTCTGCCGCGACGCGGTCGACCACCTCACGCCAGAACTCCTGGGGCATCAAACGGCGCAGCTCATCGGCGGGGACGGCCGCTGCGGAGCGCGAGGGGATGCCCGCTTCGTGGCCCGGTTGCGGGTACCACAGGCGCTGGATATGGCGACGAGCGAGCACCATGGCGGCATCGAAGCGGATCACCGAGAAGCGGCGAGCCACCTCCAGGATCTGGCCGATGACGGCTTCGCGAGTTCCGGCATCGAGGTAGTCGAGCTGGGCCGTGTCGTTCCAGGGGAAGCTGGTGCCGTCGTTGCCGTGGTAGATATAGCGCTCGTCGCCGCTGGCCGTGTCGATACGCTTGAATACGACGGCCGCATCGGACGAATCCCAATAGTGGTCTTCCAGTTGGATGACCACCCGTCCATCGGACGAGAGGTCCTCGCCGGTGAACGAGTACGAATTGAACGGCGGATAGGGTGACGAGACGAAGCGCTCGGGGTGTTCCACCACCCACGTCGAATCGATCCCCATGTGGTTGGGAACCATGTCCGCGGCGAGCCGGACACCCCGTGCGGCGGCTCGCTCCCGCAGGTCATACCAGGCGGCATCCCCACCCAGATCGTCGGCGATGCGGTAGTCCGCTACCGAATAGGCCGATGCCATCGCATCCGGGTTGCCACGCATCTGTTTGATGCGCCGCGATGCGTGACTGCGCTCCCACAATCCGATGAGCCAAAGCCCCGTGAAACCGCGGGCCCGCAGTTCTTCCAGCTCCTCGTCGGGAACCTGGTCCAGGCGGTCGATCGCCCGGCCGTACTGGCGCGAAAGCTGGGCCAGCCAGACATAGGTCGACTTGGCCACCAGCACCAGCTCCGCCATCCAGTCGCGATCGGTGCTGAACGCCTCGGGCTCGTCGTCGAAGGCACCGAAGCCGGCGAGCGCTGCTGACTCCGCGTGGTCGCCGCCTCCAGGGCCGCGCTGTGCTCGCAGCCAGGTGGCGCGTTCGATGTCATCGAGGACGCCCAGATGGCGGTCGATCTGAAGCAGGTCGGCATCGTCGAGCCAGCCCGCCCAATGGATGCGGATCCAGCGCAGTTGCGCACCCAGCGACTGCGGCGCGGCCTTGATCGGCTCCAGCAAGCGCTGCACCAATGTCCGCGCGGGCGCCCGCCTGACAAGGTCGGGGTCATCCCGATCGAGGGCGTCGCCGGCCAGCCCGTCGAGCAGTCGTCCCTGCGCCGTCTGGGATAGCGACGGGTCGGAGATCAGCTCGCGGTAGGCGGCGGCGGCGGGGTTCTGGGCCGCGATCCCGGTGAGCAACAACGCCTCCAGCGCCGCCTCACGCCCGGGCACATCGCCCTTGTCACGCGTGATCCACTCTGCGGCCTCGACCTCATCGCGATACACCGGTAGCACCGGGAAGGTGCGTTCGTAGACCTGCAGCCCCGCATCCACGCCGGTCCGTTCGAAGCGCGCGTCAAGCACGCCGAGTCCCCGCGCCAATGGGCCGCCGGCAGCGGGATCAGCGCGCCGCTCGACCGCCACGGCGCGGTGAGCCAACTCCTGCATGAGGCCGATGGCCGCGATCTCCGAGGCCACCCGAGCGCGATCGGCATCGGGTGGCACGAAGCGCTCTGCCAACGGCAAGGCACGCGCAACGTCGAAGGAGATGGCATCGCCATCGCTGAAGGAGAGGCTCTCGTCGAAGCCGTAGCGATCTCGGGCCGGACGAGCGATACGAAAATCCATCATCTTCACCATAGCAGCGTCTGATGCACTGCGGTCCAGCCGCCCCACGGCTCGATCAGTCGCCGCGGTGCGCTCCACTGCGGATGATGAAACCGACCAGGTTTCCGCGGGCCGGCTCATGGTGGACAACGACCGTACTGACCACCGACCCGGACGGACCCTCCCACAATCGGAGCAGCAGACCATCGAGCGCTTCATCGGGACCCTCGGCCACGATCTGGACCGATCCATCTGCCTGGTTGGACACCCAGCCGTCCAGCCCCAGACCCGCCGCCTCGCGCTCCACGAACCAGCGAAAGCCCACCCCCTGGACCTGGCCCCGCACGGTCGCCGTGAGACGTCTGGCGCCTGGCAGAGTCATGCGGCGCTCATGCCGGGAGCGCGAGGCCGAGGCCACGTCAGCAACAGCACGTCAAGCGTGAGCTCGGGACTGGCATAGCCCTCGATGGCGAGCATCAGACGGTCGAGACGGTCGAGGAAGCGGTGCAGGGCGACTTCATCGAGACGACCAGACAACGCCAACAGTTCGTCGAGCTGATCGAGATCGCGGATGCCTCGGCCGTTGCCGTGCGCAGCGACCGCGAGATCTCGGCCTACTTCGCGCCAGGCCTCGATGATCAGATGTACGGCACGGCGACGCTCCAGCGGCTGGAGACGCTTCGACGATGGCGCCGGCTCATCGCGCATCGCCGCGTCGACCGCGGCGGCGTCGGTGATGAGGTCGGCAGCAGCAGCGAGACGAGTGCGTCGGTCGGCTGTGGCGAGTTCCAGCAGCGTGCGAGAGATCCGAGCGCGTGCCAGGACCGCCTCTGGTTGGCGCGCCAGCCGGATGGCCAGACCGGGCCGTCCGGTGGCGGCGATGGCACGTGCTCGAGCCTGGGCCGGCTGGGCGTGGCCATCCGCTGCGAGCAGCTCGGTGAGCATCTCGATGGGGAGCGGCGCGAGGCGCAGGCGGGCCGAGCGCGACAGCACGGTTGGCAACAACGGTGCCGCCTCGTCAGCGCAGAGCACCAGGCATGTCGCTCGGCCGGGCTCCTCCAGCGTCTTGAGCAGTGCATTCTGGGCATCGAGGTTCATGCGCTGCGCGGCGCTGATGATGGCGATGCGGAAGCGACCCTCCATCGCCGTCAAGGCCAGGTCCGACACCAGCATCTGGACTTGCCCGATCCGGATCTGCTCGCCGGCACCCTCTGGTGCCAGCAGGTGCACGTCAGGATGGCCGCCGGCATCGACCTTGCGGCAGGCGCCGCAGTCGCGGCAGGGGCGGAGCGCCGGGTCCTCGGCGAGGCAAAGCAGCCCCGCGGCGAGATCGAGTGCCAGTGTCGTCTTGCCGATACCGCGAGGACCCACCAACAGGAGTGCGTGGGGCGGATGCTCACTGCGGACGGCCCGGGCGACTGCCTTGAGGGCCGGCGCGTGGCCACGAGTCAGGAACATGCCGCCGGGCAGAGAGGGCTCGGCGGCAGGAACCATGTCGGCGAACCTACGCGTCTTCGGCCGGAGCCTCGGTCGCGTCAGCGGACTTCCTGGTGGTACGACGCCGCGTCGGCTTCTTGGCTGCCTCTGCCGTGTCGGTGGCCTCGCTGCTCGCCTCGGCCGGAGCCTTGGCCTTGCTGGTGGTACGACGCCGCGTCGGCTTCTTGGCTGCCTCTGCCGTGTCGGTGGCCTCGCTGCTCGCCTCGGTCGGAGCCTTGGCCTTGGGCTTGCTGGTGGTACGACGCCGCGTCGGCTTCTTGGCTGCCTCTGCCGTGTCGGTGGCCTCGCTGCTCGCCTCGGCCGGAGCCTTGGCCTTGGGCTTGCTGGTGGTGCGCCGCGTCGGCTTCTTGGCTGCCTCTGCCGTGTCGGTGGCCTCGCTGCTCGCCTCGGCCGGAGCCGAAGGCTTGGGCTTGCTGACGACCGCCTCGCGGCGAGCCAGCTCGGCCTTCAGCAGTGCCTGCACCTCAGGCGGAACCTCACTCCAGGGATCGCCACCGGGTGTCTGCTCGATGGGATCCATCGAATGGGCTGAGGCGCGAGGGGTGCCCATCGATGGGCCCCTGCCGCCACGATTGCCCGAGCTGCGTGAGAAGCTGGAGCCGGATCCGGACCCGTAGCGCTCGCGGTCGATAGCGGAACGATAGCCACCGGGGCTGCCACCGCGGTTCCGACCACTTCGGCCGCTTCGGCTGCCTCGACCCCCACGACCACCCTGTCGCTTCTCTGAGAGCAGGTACTCGGGAACCTCAGGCTCGTCGTCGAAATCCTCGTCATCGGGGGATGCGGTCGTTGCGGCCGGCCTCGACGTGGCCGTATCGGCAGGCACGCCGATCTGGCTGTCCCACACCGAGCCAAATCCGGAATGCTGGGGAAGCGTGGGGATCTCGTCCGGCAGCGCACTCACCGCGGCCACTTCGTCATCGATCTCCTCAGCCTGCCCCTCGGCCTGCTCATCGCCGCGTCCACCGCGACCGCGACCACGACCACCACGACGGCGGCGGCGGCGGCGGCTGCCGTCTTCGGACGCCTGCGCTTCACCAGGCACGGCCGACTCTTCAGCCTCGATCTCAGCCTCGATCTCGGGCGCGGCGGCCGGAACCTCAGCACCGCGGTCAGCGCCACGGGAGAGCTTCTCGCCGGGCAGCGCCACCAGGCTGGCGGCAGGGGCCCTCGTGATGTCGGCAGGCTCCGGCGTGGGGGACTCGACGGGTGTCGCCTCGCTCTTCGCCTTGACGGTACGACGACGTGGAGCGCGTTCTGGCTTGTCCACCTTGTCATCCGTCTCACCACGACGTCGACGACGACGGGGGACCACGCCCGATTCCTTGTCAGGCACCTCGGTCATGGAAAGGTCGCCGTCGGACGCGACTCGGCGCCCACTGCGGACGCCCTTCTCCACCTTGGCTACCGTGGTGATGTCGATGAACACGTCGGCGACGTCGATGAGGTCGCTGCTGGTGTTGCCTCGGAAGCTGATGACCTCTACCCGGACACCCATCTGCTGCACGGCTGCGATGGCGGGGGCGAAGTCACCGTCACCTGAGATGACGACTGCGACGTCCAGCTTCTCGCCCATGCGCATGAGGTCGACGACGAGCTCGATGTCAAGGTTCGCCTTGATGCGGCCGTCGCCGTACTTGCGGATGTCCTTGCTGACGACCTTGTAGCCGCTGCGGGCCAGGAAGGCATGGAATTGGCGCTGGTTCTCATTCTCGGGATCGAGGCCGGTGTAGGCGTACGCGCGTACGAAGTCGCGGCCCGCCGTGGCCGACTTGAGAAGAGTGACGTAGTCGATATCGATCCCAGCGGCCTTGGCCGCATAGAAGATGTTCGCGACGTCAACGAAGACGGCGACGTTCTTGCTCACGCAGGACTCCCGTGTGGTACGAGTCGCGGTTCGCGACTCTGCGAGGCTGGGCACTCGAAGCGACGGTCGCGGCTTGGGCAGAGCCCAGCGCGCATCGCGGTGTTCGTGTCCGGTCGTTGCTGATGTGTCGATCTCCTCAGTGACACCGGGCCCATGTGGGCTTCACCGGAGTCTGATCACGACTGGTCGCGGCCTGAATGGAACGTGGCCTCCCACCTTGAGACGGTGGTAGGCCGTCCTTGAGCGCGCCGCACCGGGTGTTCACAGGGCCGCGTTAGGCCACTGTCCGCACACGCCCGGGGCGCTCGAGGCGTCTGGCATTCAAGACGTCGCTACCTATCATAGCGCACGCTGCGCTGCCGTGACTGTGTCGTCTGACCTGAGAGTGCGCGGGGCCCATCACACCGTGGCCAGGTTCCGTGGCGTCCATCTTGGCCCGGCAGAACGACGTCTATGGGGCCTGCCGGTGCGCCCGGTCAACGCCGTGATGGCGCCTGGCAGGCCGGCGCAATGGCTCCTTAAGGCGGCGCAACCGAGATGGCGCTGTGCCGTGACCTTGCAACGGCCGCAGACCAGTCTAGAATGTCGCCACGCTTGAGCGGCCGTGGCCGCTGCGTGCGAACGCCTCGCGTCACGAGGGGTGGGGAACCGGGACTGGGTGGCCACACCCGGCGTGGATCCTTCCACGGACGTTGGCGCGACACGGACGACCGTAGCGTCGCGGCTTTTGTGAGACCGGCTCCATGTCGGACCGGTGACTACCCCATATTGGAGGAGATCCAGGAACATGATGAGAAGGAGCCTCGGCACACTCGCAGCAGTTGGCTTGCTGGCCAGCGCCATCGCGGCACCCGCGCTGGCCCAGGATTCGAAGGTCGTCACCGTCCCTGCCGGCGAGCCACTGAAACTCGGCGTCTACCAGGTGCTCTCGGGCCCCAACGCCGTGCTCGGCCAGGACATGGTCTACGGCATCGAGGTCGCTGTCGAAGACCATGGAGGTGCGATCCTCGGTCATCCCATCGAACTGTCAGTACAGGATGAACTCTGCACCGTCGAGGGCGGCGCCCAGGCGGCGCTGGCGCTGGCATCCGACCCGACCGTGGTCGGCGTCATCGGCTCGTCCTGCTCGGACGCTACCGTTGGTGGCATCCAGACCCTCACCGAGGCCGGCCTCACCGCCATCTCCGGTTCGGCCACGCGCCCTTCGCTGACCGAGCCGGACCGTGGCCCCGAGTATGCCGGCTTCCTGCGCACAGCCTGGAGTGATGCCATCCAAGGCAAGTTCGTGGCCGAGTTCGTGCAGAGCCTGGGCCTGACCAAGGCCGCCACCATCCACGACGGTTCGGCTTATGCCGAGGCATTGGTGGGCGTGTTCGAGGACGAGTTCAAGGCGCTGGGCGGAGAGATCACCATCTCCGAGGCTGTCTCCGCTGGCCAGACCGACATGAACCCGGTGCTGACCAATGTGGCTCAGAGCGGGCCAGAGGTCATCTATATGCCAGTGTTCACCGCGGAGGGTGGCTACCTGGTCGATCAGCACGAAGGGGTGGCCGGCTTGGAGGACGTGGTCCTCATCGGCTCCGACGGCCTGTTCTCGCAAGACTTCGTGAAGGCTGCCGGTCCCTCCGTCGAGGGCATGTACCTATCCAGCCCCAACTTCAGCGCCTTCCAGGACACCTATGCTGACCTCGTCGCGAAGTATCTGGACCTCAGCGGCCTGGACAGCCCGCTGCAGGCATTCCACGCACACGCTTACGATGCCGCGAGCATGATGCTCGACACCGTCGAGCAGGTGGCCGTGGAGAACGAGGATGGCTCCATGAGCGTCGACCTCGGCCAATTGCGTGACGCTCTCTATGCCACCACCGACTATCCCGGCGTGACCGGCAGCCTGACCTGCACCGAGACTGGTGACTGCAGCGCACCGATCATCGCCGTCTACCAGGTCGGCGCTGACACCATCGACGACGGGGTCTGGCCACCGGCCGTCGTCTGGACCCCGGAGGGCTGATACCCGTCCGCTGGTCGATCTGACCGGACATACTGTCGAGCCGGGCGTCGGACGCCCGGCTCGATCATATTGGCCCGTCACCTCTATATCGGATCCTGCCCATGCGAACGACCCTGAGACCGCGCCGCAGCCCGAGCCGCACCGAGACCGCGTTCGAGGCGGCTGTGAGCGCCTTCCTTTGGGCCTTCCGCATCATCATCGTGCTGATCGTGGTGGTGGGCTCCGTCCTCACCATCAGCAGCGGCAAATTCTCGATCGAAGTCTGGACCGACCTGGTGGTCAAGGGCGCTGTCCAGGGTGGCATCTACGCCTTGGTGGCCCTCGGGTACACCATGGTCTACGGCATCATGCGCATGATCAACTTCGCCCACGGCGAGATCTTCATGATCGGCATCTTCGCGGGCTACTTCACGGCCGAGATCCTCGACGACGCAGACATCCTCAACGCCAGCCCCATCGCCTCGGTGCTGTCATTCCTGCTGATGATGATCGTCGCCGCCACGGTCTCCACCCTGGTGGCCTTGGCGGTCGAGCGCGTGGCCTACCGACCCTTGCGCAATTCTCCCCGGCTGGTGCTGCTGATCAGCGCCATCGGCGCTTCGTTCTTCCTGCAATACACCATGGCCGGACTCGTCGGACCCGGCATCTTCCGCTACCCCACCATCGACATCCTCAAGCAGGACGTGAACTTGCCCATCCTCTCAGCGCTGGGGATGGACTGGCTGCAGGTGGTCGTCATCGCCTCAGCCCTGATCATGATGGCCGTGCTCTACCGCTTCGTGATGCACTCCAAGCTCGGGACGGCCATCCGGGCGGTCTCGGAGGACAAGCAGACGGCGGCCCTGATGGGCATCGACGTGAACCGGGCGATCGTTACCACCTTTGCCGTGGGCGCGGCGATGGCCGGAGCCGCGGGCGTGCTGTATGGACTGTACTGGGGTCAAGTCCTTTTCTACACCGGCTTCATCCCCGGCATCAAGGCCTTCACGGCCGCCGTCCTCGGCGGCATCGGCAACATCCCCGGCGCCATGGTGGGCGGCTTCGTCCTGGGCCAGGCCGAATCGGTGGGCTCGCTGCTGATCTTCGACGGGCTCGGCGTGCCTTCTCCCAGTCAGTTGACCAACGTCATCGCCTTCACCATCCTGGTGCTGGTGCTGATGTTCCGGCCTCAGGGCATCATGGGTGAGCGACTCTCAAGGAACCGGGCGTGACGCTGGGGACGAGCGGTGCCAGCAAGGGCAGCAGCTTGAAGCACAGCCTGCTGGCCTGGAAGCCCGTGTTCATCGTCGGTCTGCTGCTCGGCTTCGTAGCGCTCTACGTATCGCTGGTCGGCATCGTGGGCACGTTTGAGGATCGCGACATCATCGAAAACTCGCTGACCGTCGCGCAAGCCGTCTTGATGTCGACGGCGCTGTTAGCGGGCTACCTCGGATCGCGACGCGCACCGGACGGCGTTACCAACGCCATCATCGGCTCGGCCATCGCCGGCCTGATGGCCGGGGCGGCACTCTCGTTGCTCATCATCATCGGCCCCATCGTCGACCTGCGCGGGTACCTCCCCAATGCCTCACCTGACCTCTACAACCTCATCTCGGGAACGGACCTGCTGAGCATCGAGAATGCCCGCGACATGTGGCGCGGGGAGGCCTTCCCCACGACCGCCTGGTTCCCCGCGCTGGTGGGCATGTCGGTCGGTGTGCTGGGTGGCCTGTTGGCGCTACTGCCCAGGACGGCGCGAATCCTCATCGTCAGCGGGGTTGGTGCAGTCATCGCCATGGGCCTCTTCGCCAGCATCCTGCGCTCTCCGATGCTGCAACACGAAGCGACCTCTGGCGTGGCGCGCCAACTTTTCGCCTCCAATGGACTGACGCTCACCGGTGTGGTGCTGGTGTTGGGCATCGTCTTGATCGCGTATCTCGTGCACCGACTGCTCCGGCCGGCCGAGCGCTACCGCGCCCTGCCCGACGAGACCAAGCGCCACCCAGCCCTGGTCGTCCCGGCTGGCGCGGTGATGTTGCTGCTCGTGCTTCTGCTCCCCCTAGGCTTCACTGGCTTCATCCCCGCCGTCATCGCGCTGATCGCGCTCTACGCCCTCATGGGACTGGGCCTCAACATCACGTTGGGCATGGCGGGACTCCTTGATCTCGGCTTCGTGGCCTTCTTCGCGGTCGGCGCATACACCACAGCGCTGCTCACTTCGACCGGAGAACTGGGGATCGCCCAGTGGCCCTTCTTCGTGGCCATCCCCTTCGCCATGCTGGTGGCCATGGGCTTCGGCATCCTGCTGGGCCTGCCGATCCTTGGGATCCGCGGTGACTACCTGGCCATCGCCACCCTGGGCTTCGGGGAGATCATCTCCATCCTTGCGCGGTCGGATCTGCTCAAGAGCTATATCGGCGGGCCGCGCGGCATCCTCAATATCCCCAAGCCGTTGGACTCCGTCGGAATGGACATCCCGCCCGATCACTTCCTGGCCGGGCCCAACCAGATCTACTACATCTCGCTCATCTGTATCGCCCTGATCTCCTTCATCGCCATCCGGCTTCGCGACTCCCGTCTTGGCCGTGCCTGGGTAGCGATCCGCGAGGACGAGGACGTAGCTGAGGCCCTGGGCATCAATCTGGTCCAGACCAAGTCCCTGGCGTATATGTTGGGTGCCGCCTTTGCCGGCCTGGGCGGCGCCGTGTTCGCCGCCCTCTACGGTTCCATCATCTCCAGCTCCATCAACCTCAACGTTTCGATCCTGGTCGTGACCATCATCGTGATCGGGGGCAGGGGCAGCATCCCCGGCGTGATCCTCGGCGCGCTTGTCATCATCGGCCTGCCCGAACTCTTCCGGGAGTTCGCCGAGTACCGCTTCCTGCTGTATGGCGTCGCGCTCATCCTGGTGATGCTCTGGCGGCCCGAGGGCCTCATGCCCTCCAAGGCCAGCGGCGCGGATGCGTCCGGAGGGGCGCCACCCATGGAGGGCGAGTCGCCCAGGAGCCCGGCACCCGACGAGACCGATGCTGCGACGGCCGTCCGCGCCAGTGGAGGAGCCTAGGCCGTGGCCCTGCTCGAGACACGAAACGCGACCAAGCGGTTCGGTGGCCTGACCGCGGTCAACGACCTCACCTTCGACCTCGACGAAGGTGCCATCGTCAGCGTCATCGGCCCCAACGGCGCCGGCAAGACGACATTCTTCAACTGCATCGCTGGCTTCTACCAGATCGATGACGGCACCATCACCCTTGACGGCACCCAGATCCAGGCATTGCGGCCGGACAAGATCGCGCGACTGGGCCTCTCTCGGACCTATCAGAACATCCGCCTCTTTGGCGACATGACGGCCACCGAAAACGTGCTGGTGGGTGAGCACCAGCACCTGGAGTCCAATTGGGTGCACGCTGTGCTACGCACCAGACGCCAGCGAGAGGAAGAGGCCGCGGCTCTGGAGGAGGCGCACCGACTCCTCGACTACGTCGGTCTCCAAGGTCGGCACGACCTCCTTGCCAGCAACATGCCCTACGGTGACCAGCGGCGGCTGGAGATCGCGCGCGCGCTGGGCACCAGCCCGCGGGTCCTGCTGCTGGATGAGCCGACCGCCGGTATGAACCCCGCTGAGACGCACGAGATGACTGGCCTCATCCGCCGCCTGCGAGACGACCTCGGCATCACCATCCTGCTTATCGAGCACGAGATGCGCGTCGTCATGGATATCAGCGAGCGCATCACCGTGCTCGACTACGGCGAGCGCATCGCCGAAGGAACACCGGCCCAGATCCAGAGTGACAAGCTCGTCATCGAAGCGTACCTGGGCAAGGCTGCCGCGGAGGCCGAGGCGAAGCGCGTCGGAGCCAGGGCTGCCGCGGAGGCCGACTCGGGCCAGACAGGGGTAGGCGCCCTCGTCACCCCGGAACTGCCTGCTGCGCTGGAGCACGGACCCACGCCCCAACAGCCGACCGCGCCGGTCACACTCGAACAGCCGGCCGCGCCCCAGCGGAAGGACTGACGATGGCCCTGCTCGAGATCAGCGACCTGCATACCTACTACGGCAAGATCCATGCCCTCCGCGGGGTCTCGCTGACCGTCGAGGAGGGCGAGATCGTCACCCTCATCGGTGCTAACGGCGCCGGCAAGACCACCACGCTCAATACCATCAGCAGCGTGCTCGTTCCAAAGTCCGGCAGCGTCACCCTCGACGGCGAGGACCTTACGCACGTGGCGCCGCACCAGGTGGTGACGCGCGGCGTGGTCCAGGTGCCCGAGGGCCGGCGCATCTTCGCCCAGCTCACCGTGGAGGAGAATCTCCTGATGGGTGCCTACACGGTCGATGATGACCAGCTCGTTGCCGAGGGAGTCGCCAGCGCCTACGCCATGTTCCCACGGCTCAAGGAGCGTCGCGCGCAGATCGCCGGCACGCTTTCGGGCGGCGAGCAGCAGATGCTGGCGATGGGCCGGGCGCTCATGACCAAGCCCCGCATCCTGCTCTTGGACGAGCCCTCCATGGGCCTCGCACCGAACCTCGTCGAGTACATCTTCGAGACCATCGAGCGCATCCATGCAGAGGGCGCCGCCATCCTCCTGGTCGAGCAGAACGCGGCCACGGCACTGACCATCGCACACCGCGGCTACGTGCTCCAGACCGGCCGCATCATCCTGTCTGACACTGCCGCCGGCCTGGCCGCCAACGAGGATGTGCGCCGCTCCTACCTGGGCGAGATCTAGACCGCCCGGTCCCTGGGCCGACTCGTCCCGGTCAGCTCAGCTCTGTCCGCCACCCCGGCCGCCGAGTGATGTATTACCCATGAATCCCGACTCAAGCGGTGACGACGGCGCGGGTTCGTTCGCGGTCGGCGCCTTGGCGCCTTCGCTGAGGAAGCGGTGCAGGAATAGCTTGGTGGCCTCTTCCTGGGGAGCGTCGAGCACCTGCTCGGGCGGACCCTCCTCCACGATAAGGCCGTCCTCAAGGTAGAGCACACGGTCGGCAGCCTCCCGCGCGAAGGCCATCTCATGGCTGACCACGATCATCGTGGAGCCCTCGTGTGCGAGCTGCTCCATGACCACGATGACCTCGCCGATGAGCTCGGGATCGAGCGCGCTGGTGGGCTCATCGAAGAGCAGTACCTCAGGCTCCATGCACAGTGCGCGAGCGATGGCAGCGCGCTGCTTCTGGCCACCGGACATGCGGTCGGGAAACTCGTCGCGCTTGTCGAGCAGCTGCACCTTGTCGAGGTAGCGTTCAGCGGTCGCGACCGCCTCGTCGCGACTGACACCCTTGACGTGCGTGGGGGCCTCGATGCAGTTGTCCAGCACGCTCATGTGCGGGAAGAGGTTGAACTCCTGAAAGACCATGCCGGTCTGCTGGCGCAACTGGCGGATGTCACCCCGCCGCTGACGGCGCCGCTTCTGCAATGGGTCCGCTTCGATGCGCAGGTTCCCCATGGCCACACTGCCCTTGGTGGGCTCCTCTAGGAAGTTCAGGCAGCGCAGAAACGTCGTCTTGCCGGAGCCGGAACGACCGATGAGCATCACCGTCTCGTGCCGACGCATCTTCAGGCTGACGCCGTGCAGCACATGATGGTCACCGAAGTACTTCTCGATAGCGGTCGCTTCCAGGACGACCTCACCCAGCGCCACCATCAGCGATCACCTCGTGCCATGCGCTTCTCCAAGCGGTCCTGGAAGAAGGTCAGGATGAGGGTGAGCATCCAGTAGACAGCCGCCGCGAGGATGAGCATCTCCAGCGTTCGGAAATTGGCTGCGCCAAGCGTCTTGGCTCGCCACAACAGCTCCTGCACGCCGATGAAGGAGACCAATGCGGAGTCCTTGATCATGGCGATGAACTCGTTGCCGATGGCCGGAGTGACGATGCGCACCGCCTGCGGCAGCACGATCTTGCTCATGATGCGGCGCTCGCCCATGCCCAGCGCCGTGGCTGCCTCGCGCTGTCCGCGGGGCACGGCCTGGATACCGGCGCGGAAGATCTCGGTCATGTAGGCGCCATAGTTGAAGGCCAGCGCGAAGATGCCCATGATCGGCGCCGGGACCTGGGCGGCCTCAGGGATGAGCTGTGGCAGGGCCCAGAAGAAGAACAGGATCTGGACGATGAGCGGGGTGCCGCGGACCAGCGAGACGTAGAGCGATGCCGAGGCGTAGATGGGAGCCACCGGAGAGATGCGGCCGATGGCACCGATGAGCGCGAAGACGATGGCGAGCATGATGGAGGCGACCGACACGAACACCGTCATGGGCACGCCCGCCAGGACGTAGGCCATCTGCGCGCGGATGAACTCGGGGTCGAAGCGTTCGATCGAGAGCAGCCATACCAGGAACATCCCGATGAACAGGATCCAGGTGACCGCGAAGGCCGCCCGGAAGCGCAGGCGCCGACGCGAATCGGCCCGCAGGATCTCGGAGACGATGGGGTCGTGGGCGACGGTCATGTGGAGACGCCGTGCGATGTGTGACTGACCAGGCCCTCAAGCATCCCGGACACCGGAACGGTCAGGCGATGGAGACGCCGAAGCGTCCCCATCGCCGGTCGAGGGAGCGGATAAGGACTACTCCCCATCCTCTGCGGACGTCACGTCCTCTGGCATCGCATCGTCGGCAGCTGCGCCGACCTTCATGGTGAGAGTCCTCGCCGAACCACTTCAGGCTCAACTCGCTGAGCGTGCCGTCTGCGTGCATCTCTCCGACGATGGCGTCGACGGCAGCCACCAGCGAGTCGTTGTCCTCGACGTTGATGTCGAAGGCCACGGCCAGCGGCTCGTAGTAGACGGGATCACCCAGCTTCACCACGGGGATGCCGTCGGCGATGGCGTCATCGACCACGGTAGCGGAGGTCACCCAGCCTTCGTAGTCCATGCGGCCGAGGCCCCATTCCTGGGCGCAGTCGCGGTCGGTGGTACGGGTCACGACAGTGACGCCCTCGGGCGGGACCGCTTCGGGGGTCTCGGTACCGAAATCGAGCGTGCCGTTGAGCCACTCAAGGTACGTCGTGGCCTCGCCCACGCAGATGGTCTTGCCGGCCAGGTCGTCGATGGTCTCGATGCCGGCGTCCGCGTGCGCGGCCACCTGGGCCGGGGTGTAGTAGTAGGGCTGCGTGAAGTCGAGCGCCTCCTGGCGCTTGCTGGTGATGGTCATGGAGCCCACGCTGAAGTCCCAGCGGTCACCCCATGAACCGGCCGTGATAAGCGCCCAGTCGGGCGTTTCCAGGGCCAGATCGACACCGAGTCGCGTCGCGATCTCACGCCCGACGTCGATGTCGAAGCCGACGATCTCGCCGTTGACGAGCTCCGACTGCGGCGGATAGGCCGGGTCGGTGGACATGCGGATGACGCCCGCTTCCTGTATGCGCGCGAGCATATCCTGCCCGCTGTCCTGCGCGGCGACGGGTGCCGCGGCCGACAAGGCCATCAGCGCTGCCGCGGACACGACGATGGCTCGCTTGTTGCGTATGCGCATGGAATGGTTCCTCCCCTGGTTGTTCGATTCGCCCGCTACTACGTTCGGGCGCCCGGTGCTGCGTTGAATGGCCCCGTTGTACCACGCGTCGCAAGCGCGGGGGTGCCGAGGCAGCGTTTCGTTTCCGGAATGGAACACGGGCGCAACGTGTCCGCATGGCACGCGCCGTACACTGGGGACATGGACGCGGAGCGCTGGTTGACGAGCGAGCTGGCATCCTTCGGCTGTGCAGCGTGCGGACAGGCGTACGGCCAGGGACACATCCATCTCATCGCGCAACGCGAAGAGTTGTTCTTCATCGATCTCGCCTGCGACCACTGTGGTTCCCAGGCCGTGGCCATCGTGACCATCCAGATCGACGGCAATAAGGCCACGCTCGAGGGCGGTGAGCTGGTACGGGCGTCCGATGACGTCTCTGGCACCTCGGGAGATGCTCCACCTGTCAGCGCTGATGACGTGCTCGACGCACATGAGTTGCTGGCCGCATTCGAAGGTGACGTCCACCAGTTGATGGCCCGCCTCGCCAGGCGGGAACGTTGAGCGGATCGCCCCGTTTCGCCCACGCCAGCGAGGCCGAGCTGGCGCGCATCCTTGATTACTACAAGGTCGAGTGGTGCTACGAGCCACGCACCTTTCCCATCCGCTGGAACAGCGATGGCATGGTGGTCGAGTCGTTCTCACCTGACTTCTACCTGCCTGACCTCGACATGTACGTGGAGTTGACCACGCTCAAGCAGAGCCTGGTGCGCAAGAAGAACCGCAAGCTGCGCCATCTGCGCGAGCTCTATCCCATGATCCGGATAAAGCTGTTCTACGCCCGGGACTTCAAGGCGCTGATGCTGAAGTACGGTCGGCTCGACGCCGCTGCCTCACTCATCGGGATCGAGGGCCAGCCACCGCCCAAACGCGTCGCAGTGGCTGCGGCTGCGATGACCGCGGAGGCGAGCCGGGTCAGCGATTGACCTCTCGCGGATCGACCATCTTGCAATAGCACAAGGAGGGCGGAGCCTGTGTCCGCATCAGCACTTCAGAAGGATGTCGCCGAGGTCCTCATCGACGAGGCCACGCTGCAGGCCAAGGTGACCGAGCTGGGTGCCAGGATCTCAGCCGACTACGCTGACCGACAGGTCACGCTGGTGAGCGTGTTGAAGGGCGCCCTGCCGTTCATGGCCGACCTGATGCGGGCCATCACCGCGCCGGTCCGTATCGACCTCATGGAAGTCTCGTCGTATGGCGGATCGACCGAGACGTCGGGGCGCGTGCGCATCCTCAAGGATCTCTCATCGTCGGTCGAGGGCGAGCACGTGCTCATCGTCGAGGACATCATCGACACAGGCCTGACGCTCAACTACCTGACCCAGTATCTGGAGGGCAAGGATCCTGCCAGCTTGAACATCTGTACGCTGCTCGACAAGCCAGCGCGCCGCCTGGTCGAGATCGATCTGGCCTACTGTGGATTCGAGATCCCCGACCGTTTCGTCATCGGCTACGGCCTCGACTACGACGAGCTCTACCGTAACCTCCCCTACATCGGCGTGCTCAAGCCGGAGGTGTACGGGGGGACATGAGGCGGGGACTGGGGCGCGGACGAACGCTGATCGCCATCGGCGCCTTCGTCGCCATCGTCGCCGTGCCCCTCAGCTGGCAGAAGGCTGGGGGTGTCGTGTTGGAGGTGCGAACCGCGTGGGGCTTCGCGGGACCCGGTTGGATCATGTTCGTCGCCGCGGTGCTCATGCTCGTTGCCATGCTGTTGCCCTACACCACCAAGAGCCGGCAGTTGGCCATCGACCGCGCCTCCTCTTACGTCGTGCTGCTCCTGGTCGGCCTCTCTGGACTCCTCCTCGCCGCCATCGACCTGATCGGCGGCGAGGAGGAGTACGGCCTGACGCCGCTCGACGCCCCCGGCCTGTGGCTGGCGATCGCGGGCATGGTCATCGTGACCTGGGGAGTCCTGGAATTGCTGGCCGAGAAGCCGCCAGCCCTCTGACGGACTCAAGGGCAGGGTCGCGAGCAGCGGATATACTCCCACCCAGTATCCCCGCACCAAGGAGGCATGGTGGCTACGACCCCCGGCGGCGTCACTCGACGACAGGCCCGACCTCCGCGACCGTACAGCGGCTCACGCGAGCAAGTATTGAGGCGGTTGGCACGCATGGAGGGCCAGGTCCGCGGCGTGGCACGCATGATCGAGCGGGATGAGGACTGTGTCGACGTCCTGCAACAGACAGCAGCGCTACGTGCCGCCATCGACTCGGTCTCGATGCTTCTGATGGAGGACCACGTCCACGGTCGTGTGACCGCGGCGGTCAAGCGCGGGGACGTGGAGGTCCTCACTGCTGAGGTCATGGAGGTCGTTCGCCGAAGCATGGGCCGGCCAGCACGCGCGAGCCGGACCGGGCCGGAAACCTAGGCACGGCGGTGGACTATCCACTTGATGGGCCGCTTATCCACGAATCGGGCACGCTTATCCACAACGGTGCGCCCGTGCACCGCGGTTGGTGGATAAGCGGCTTGACGTCAGCTCCGCTCGTTGGCGACACTGCCCTTCCTGCACCACGCGGTGCCCTACGTGGTGTCGTGCAGTGGCGGAGTACGGTAACGCAGCCCGTGGCGATGTGCGGAGAGATCCGCACGCGACGACCGTCAGGGTTTCGGAAGACTGAAATGCCGATTGGTGTGAGGAACGTTCCAGCGCCGGAAGCGGCTTTGGCCCGGGTTTCAGGTTCGCGACGACGACCGCGAGCCGGCCATGAGGAGGGTCGCTTCCGGCGCCTTTCCTGGCCACGACGTGCGAGCCCGGACGGGGCCGGGACGTGACCGAACCGAACGCTGACGCGCGTCGCGAGCTGCCGACCGATCCCGAGATCCTGGCCCCGATGGGCGAGGCCTTCGACGCGACCGTCGCCGAAGGCCTGAGCGAGCTGGGGCTGCTGGGCACACCGGCCGCAGGGCCCGTGGCGAGGCGCAGCTACGAGGCGCACGCGCGATTGCTGCGTGACTGGAATACCGCCATCAACCTCACCGCCATCCGTGAGCCGAGCGACATCGCGCGCCGCCATACGTGTGACTCCCTCAGCGCGGTACGACACCTCTCGCAGATGCTGCGCCCGCGAGCGACCCTCCTCGACCTGGGGTCGGGTGGTGGCTATCCCGGCCTGCCGCTGGCGGCAGCGTTGCCCCTGTCGCGAGTGGGACTGCTCGATTCGGTGGGCAAGAAGGCACGGTTCCTGAGCGTGGCAGGGGCGGCTGTCGCCGCCATCCTTGCCGCCGACCGCGGCGGCGAGGACAGCGAGGCGAATGGCATCGACACTCCGCTGATCGAGGCCATCGCCGAGCGCGCCGAGGACCTGGCCGAGCAGGCCGACCATCGAGGCGCCTGGGATCTCGTCGTCGCCCGCGCCGTCGGCTCGCTGGCGGAGGTCATCGAGCTGGGCCTGCCACTGGCGAGGGTGGGTGGCGTGGTCGTGGCTTGGAGGCGAGAAGGGGAGCGGGACGGCCTGCGCGCCGAATTGCAAGTCGCCGGAGGCATCATCCGCGCGACCGGAGGCGGTCGGCCGGAGGTGGCGAACGTCGACGCGGCGTCATTGCCCGGCCATCGTCTGGTCTTCGTCTCCAAGGAGCGGCCGACGCCGTCTGCCTACCCGCGCCCGGCAGGCATGCGCAAGCGTCGCAAGAGCTGAAGCTGTTCCGTCGCAACAGCTGAAGCTGTTCCGTCAATGAAGCTGTTGCTGCGCATCGGGCCCTGTTACCCTCGCGCCGATGCGCATCGCTGTGGTCTCCGACATCCATGCCAACTTGCCCGCCCTTGAGGCCGTGCTCGAGGCCATGTCTGACCGCGACCGCCTGTGGGTCCTGGGCGACATCGTGGGCTATGGCCCCTATCCCGATGAGGTGGTGGAACGGTTGCGTACCGAACATGCCGTGGCCATACAGGGCAACCACGATGCGGCTGTGCTTGGTCGCCTGCCGCTGGGGGCCTTCAACGACCTTGCCCGGGCGGCCGTGGCGTGGACGGCAGAGACGATGCAGCAGCGCAACCTCGACTGGCTGGCAGGCCTTCCCGATACGCGTGTGGTTGGCGACTTCACGCTGGTCCACGGCAGCCCGCGTGATCCGCTCTGGGAATACCTCTTCTCCGTCCCCGCCGCTCGCATCAATCTGGCTGCCTTCGAGACGCCGTATTGCATCGTCGGTCACACGCATCACCAACTCACCTTCCGTGACGACGAAGGGCAGGTGGAGGCGCTGCTCGCCAAGCCCGGGCGGCGACTCACGCTGGACGAGCGTCGCTGCATCCTGAACCCGGGTTCGGTGGGGCAGCCGCGTGATGGTGACCCACGCGCCTGCGCCATGACCATCGACACGGCGTTGGCGGAGGTCGCCTGGCTGCGCGTGGACTACGACGTCAAGCGTACGCAAGCGGCCATCCATCGTCTGCCACTGCCCGGACGCCTGGCGGATCGACTCAAGACGGGCGTCTGAGCGCGTCGTGCCCTCGCCCGCAGACCGCGGCATACTTGCCACACCGAAAGCTGGCCCAACGCATTCGACCCATCGGTCCCTGAGCGCTGCGCCTATCCTCACGAGGAACTTGTGAACGCGCACTGCGGCTACGTCCGACGCGCGTACGACTCGGCCGCGACAGTGGCCTTCCGATGCCCATGACGACCGACGAGGGCGGCCAGCGCCCACCATCCGATCCTGACAAGGCGCCACGCTCAGCCAAGGCCAGCGGCCTCTCGGGCCAGAAGCCTGGCAACCGCCGTGTGCGGGTCGACCGGACGCGTAGCGAGTACTTCCGGTACACGCCATCGGGAGCGCTGCAGGCGCGACCAAAGGCCCACGAGGAAGTCCAGGCGGGACGCCGTTTCATGGCCGGCGCCCGGCGCACCCTGTTCGGCCGGCCACTGGCCTCAGCCGAGGAGATCGGTGAGCGTCTCTCCAAGAAGAAGGCCCTGGCCATCTTCAGCTCCGACGCCATCAGCTCCAGCGCCTATGCCACCGAGGAGATCCTGCGGGCACTGCTGCTCGGCGGTATCGGCCTCGCCGCACTGAACCTGGCCCTGCCCGTTTCGATCACCATCGCCTTGCTGCTCGGTGTGGTCGCCATCAGCTACCGGCAGGTGGTGGTGGCCTATCCCAACGGTGGCGGCTCCTACTCGGTCTCGAAGGCCAACATCGGCCGCACAGCCTCGCTCGTCGCGGCTTCTGCGCTTCTCATCGACTACGTGCTCACCGTGGCGGTGTCGATATCGTCGGCCTCGGAGCAGATCGTTGCCGCCCTCCCCAGCCTGGGTCCGTGGCAGGTCATCATCGCCGTGACGGTGGTGGCCGTCATCACCCTGGCCAATCTACGCGGCGTGCGCGAGGCCGGCAACATCTTCGCCATCCCCACCTATCTGTTCGTGGGCACGGCGTTGCTCATGATCGTGCTGGGCGGGTGGCAGATCATCGTCGGCGGTGAAGGTGCCAGCTATCCCAGCATGCAGGACGCCTCCATCGACATGGCCAGCCTGGCCATCCTCCTGCTGGCCATGCGCGCCTTCGCCTCTGGCGCGGTGGCGCTGACCGGCACGGAGGCGATCGCCACCGGCGTGCCCTCCTTCGACCCACCAGAGTCCAAGAACGCCGCGACGACGCTGGCGGTGATGGCTGTGCTGTTGGCCACGCTGTTCATCGGCATCACCTTCCTCGCCAACGGCTTCGCCGTGGTGCCCAACGAGGCCAGCACGGTGCTGTCGCAGGTGGCCGGCCATGTCTTCGGCCTCGACTCCATAGGCTTCTACCTCTTCCTGACCTTCGCCGCGGTCATCCTGATGCTGGCTGCCAACACGTCCTTTGCCGCCTTTCCTCGTTTGGCCGCTGTCCTCGCCTCGGACAACTTCTTCCCGCGGCGCTTCGCCTACCGTGGCGACCGCCTGGCCTTCACCACTGGGATCCTGGTGCTGGGCGTCCTTGCCAGCATCCTGGTCGTCGGCTTCGGTGCCTCGGCGCACGCCTTGATCCCGCTGTATGCCGTCGGCGTGTTCATCGACTTCACCATCAGCCAGACGGGCATGATCCGGCATTGGCTGCGTGAGCGACCGCCGGGCTTCCGTCGCCGCCTCGCGGTCAACAGCGTCGGTGCCGTCATCACCTGCCTGGTCGCCATCGACGTGACCGTGGTCAAGGCGCCGACCTCACTCATCGTGCTGTTGCTCATCCCCGTGCTGGTCGGGGTGATGTGGTTCATCCACCACGAATACGACACGGCTGAGAAGGAGCTGGAAGTCGACCGCAGCCGTGTCTATGGTCCACCCACCAAGGGCAGCCGCGTGATCATTCCGGTTCCGAACCTTTCACGCGCGGTCATCCGCTCGGTCCAGTTCGGCCGCACGCTGTCAGATGACGTTCGCGCGGTCCATCTGACCATCGATCCCGAGGCGGCCGAGGCGCTACGGCGCGACTGGGAGCACATGCTTCCGGGCGTTCCGCTGGTCATCGTCGAGACACCCTATCGATCCCTGGTGGTGCCGTTCCTGCACTACCTCGACGTGATGGCACCGACGCCGCCCAACACCATAACCATCGTGGTGCTGCCGGAGTACGTGCCGCGACACTGGTGGGACCGCTTCCTGCACAACCAGAAGGCGGGCCGCATCCGCCAGGCACTCATCGGCCGACCCAACACGGTCGTGGCTGACGTGCCCTTTGGCGCTGAGCGTGGGACAGATGGCAATGGCCATGTCGAAGACGGCGGCCATCAGAAACAGCCCGATGTACGCTCACGCCGATCGGGCTGGAGGCGCTAGGGCCCACCAGATCGGACGGCCAGTACCAGGGTCGATCCCCGGCCCTCCTCCGTCGTGCGGCCCGTGACCGTGGCGCGGTGGTAGGCTTCAGCCGTGCCCGACACGACACCTGACAGGCCCTTGAAACGTGCCGTCCTCCACCTCGATGGCGGACCCACCGATGAGCTCGTGATCGAATGCGGCTGCAAGCTCGTTCGAGCCGACGAGGCCGAGTTGGTGGCGATCTATGTGCTTGAAGTGGACTGGCGGCACGATCTCGATGACGACCTCGAGGAGCAGCGCGAGGAAGCGTCACGCGCACTTGACCTGGCGGAGGGCATGGCCGAGGCGCAGAACGTTCCACTCGAGACGCAACTCCTCCAGGCCCGCGACGTAGGCGCCGCACTGGTCGACGAGGCCGTCGCGCTCGATGCCGACGCCATCGTCATGGGTCTGCCCTACAAGGTCCGCTTCGGTGGCGACTTCGCCCTCGGCCAGACCATCCCCTATGTGTTCAAGAACGCGCCCTGTCGAGTCTTCGTGGTCCGTGAACCGGTCGCGAGGAGCGAGGCGCGTGACCAAGCCGCCAACCGGGCCACCAAGAGGATCTAGAACGATGCGTGCAATCATCGTCGGCAGCGGACGAGTCGGTGCCGGCCTGGCCAGCCAACTCGCTGATGCAGGTCACGAGGTGGTCATCCTCGACATCAGTACCGACAGTTTCAGGCGGCTGGCACCGGGCTTCTCCGGGCAGGCTCTACGCGGCGATGGCACCGATGCCAGCGTGCTCGAGCGCGCTGGTGCTGGCGAGGCCGAGTGGTTCTTTGCCCTGACCAACGGAGACAACCGCAACATCCTCGCGGCACAGTTGGCCCGCCAGGCGTTCTCCATCCCGCACGTGCTGTGCAAGATCAACGACCCGGTGCGCTCCCGGGCGTACACCACGCTCGGCCTCGATACCATCAACCGCACCGAGATGATGATCGACAGCATCGGCCGCCACATGGGCCACCCGGCTGTGCCGGGCGCCGGCGATGTCAACGTTGCCGTCATACGCGCGGCACCCGCAACGGCGGACGTTCCGGTCGCAGCGGCGGATGAGGTCGCGGCGGCGGATGCCAGTGCCGGGGCCGTTCCGGGTGAGTCTCACAGCGTCGGGGGGCCGACGTCCAGCCCGACGCCCGCCCCCGCTGACAGCACTGGAGGCCGATAGCCGTGTTCGTGATCGTCGTCGGGGGTGGCCGCGTGGGCTTCTACCTGACCAAGGAGCTCCTTGCTGAAGGCCACGAGATCGTGCTCATGGAGAAGGATCTGCGCAGCGCCGAACGCATCCGCGACGAGTTGGGCGCCGTGGTCGTGAATCGTGACGGCTCAGAGGGCACGCACCTTTCCGAGGCCGGCGCCAACCGCGCCGCGATCGTGGCGGCTGTCACCGGCGACGACGCCGACAATCTCGTGGTGTGCCAGATGGCCAAGCATCACTTCGATGTGCCGCGGACGATCGCACGCGTGAACAACCCACACAACGAGGAACTGTTCCGCAACCTCGGAGTGGACGAGATCATCAGCCCCACGCGCATGGTGCTGGCTGCCATCGAGCAGGACATCCCGGTGCACGAGCTGCTCCACCTGGCCAACCTCGAAGGCGGCGAGCTGGAGTTGCTGGAGGCGCAGATCGCCGAGGACTCCCCTGCCCTTGGTCGTGGACCCGCGGACATCGACCTGCCGGAGGGCTGCACCCTGTTCGTCGTCATCCGCGACGACCGCGCGCAGTCGGTGCGTCCCGACACGATCTTCCAGGAGGGCGACAAGGTCATCGCCGTCTCGCGTACCGAATGCGAGAACGACCTCCGCATGCAACTCATCGGCGACATCCCGGAGATCGCTTCCGCCTAGTCCGGTCCTCGCACACGCCACGGCCGAGGTCGATCGTCCGCCTGCCCCGAGGATTGATGCGCCAGGTGCACCGCCCTCATGCGTCCTTGGGTCATCGGAGGGAGCGGTGTGGAGCCTGGGCGGGTTCGTCTGTCGTTTGACCCATGTCGTGGGTCAGATGGCCGTGGCTCGTTGCGCCGGTGCGGTCTGACCTGCCGACTCACCCGCGGGGCGGGCAGGGCGTGACTCGGGCGGGCGAATGATCCGCCGGTCGCCCCCTACGCCCGGTCGCCCCGCTTGTGCCGTCGCTGCAGACGTGGCAAACTCGCGGGCCCCTGCCCGATACTGGCAGGCTTTGTAACGAAATCTTTGTCAAGTAGGCTGCCACCGAACAGCCAAGACTCTTGACAATGGTATTGATATGGTTCTAACATCTGACGAGTACAGGGTCAGTGTCCGAATAGGGGCCTGGCCAAGTGCCCCGAACGAGCCCTGACAACACACGGAGGAACCAGAAGATGACCATCATCCGCAGGACTTCACCGCGCTCCGACTTGATGTCGTTCCGCGATGCGGTCGACCGACTGTTCGACGACACCACCTTCCGGCCCTTGGCTTGGGGCGGGTCAGAGACTCGCCTACCGCTGGATATCACTTCCAATGAGGATTCCATCACGGTCGAGGCGGCCCTCCCGGGCATCCGTCCCGAGGATGTCGAGATCACGGTCCACCAGGACACGCTGACCATCGGCGTCAAGGAGCAAGCCGAGCGCGAGACCCAGGAAGGTGAGCGCGTCTATCGTGAGTTGCGGCGTAGCAGTGGCAGCCGAACGCTGACGCTGCCCAACGGGCTTGATACGGAGAACGCCAGCGCGACGTTCGAAAACGGCATGCTCCGCCTCAGCATCCCGCGTGCCGAGGCCGCCAAGCCCCGCCAGATCCCGGTCTCGGCGGTCAGCGACGGGCGCGCTGCCGTAGCGGCCACCTCACAGGGTGAGGCGCATGGGACGACGTCCGAGTCGGACAAGCAGGCCTGACACTGTGGCGGAGAGAGCGGAAGCGCGACGGGGACGGAGTGCGCCAGAAGCCAGTCGGCCGGTCTACATCATCAGCGTAGCCGCCGAGCTGGTCAGTGTGCACCCCCGAACGCTCCGTATCTATGAGGGTGAAGGGCTGGTTTGTCCAGCCCGCACCCCCACCAACATCCGCCTCTACTCGGAGAACGACCTACGGCGCATCCTCTGGATCCGTCATCTGACACAGAAACTGGGCGTGAACCTGGCCGGGGTCCGTATCCTCTTCGAGCTCGAGGCGCGACTCGGGATGCGGATCCTGGAGCAGCTCTACAGCGAGCGCGAAGCCGCCGACCGAGAAGATGGCGAGGAGCCCAGCACACCCCGTCCCAAGCCAGACAAGACGCCCCAACCCACAGCAAGCGATACACACCCACTCCCCTCGATCCGCGACCGATCCGCCAAGGAGATCTGATGGCCAGCAAGACGAAGAAGCCCGACAGCAGCCCCAATAGCGCACCCGATGAAGCCGACGAGCGAGGCGAGCAGTCGACTCGTGGACCGCGTGTGTTGCCGCTGGTGGCGTTGCGTGAAACGGTCATCTTCCCCGAGATGATCGTGCCGCTCCAGGTTGGCCGCGACAAGTCGGTGAAAGCGCTCGAAAAGGCCGTCAGTGCCGATTCGCTGATCGCCCTGGTGACGCAACGCCAGGCCGAGCGTGAGGACATCGAGACTACCGACGAGCTGTATGAAGTCGGCACGCTGGCCAAGATCGCCCAGATCGTGCAGGCCCAGGACGGCACCGTTCGCGCCATCGTGCAGGGTCAGCAGCGCCTGCGCCTGTTGGGCTTCGAATCGACCGATGAGTACATCTCGGCCAGCGTCGAGCTGGTCGGGGACAAGGCACCAGAGGATCTCGAGGTCGAGGCCCTGGTCCAGACCGTGCAGGGGCAGATCGAGCAGTACGTGCAGTCGGGCGCGCCGGTCCCCCCAGAGGCCGCCGTTGCGGCACGCAACATCAGTGAGCCCGGCCTGCTGGCCGACATGGTGGCCTACAGCCCGGACATGAGCACCGAGCAGCGCCAGGAGTTGCTGGAGACACTGGATGTCGTCGAGCGCCTGAAGCTTGTATCGGTCTTTCTCGCCCGCCAGATCGAGATCCTGGAGCTCAAGGGCCGCATCCAGTCCGAGGTCAAGTCGGAGCTGGACAAGACGCAACGCGAGTACATCCTGCGTGAGCAACTCAAGGCCATCCAGCGCGAGCTGGGCGAGGACGACCCACAGCAGGCGGAGGTCAACGAGCTTCGCGAGAAGGTCGAAGAGGCCAACATGCCCGAGGAAGTCAAGGAGCGGGCCCTCAAGGAAGTCGACCGCATGAGCCGGATCCCCAGCGCCTCACCGGAGGTCGGAGTCATCCGCACTTATGTCGACTGGCTGGCCAGCCTGCCCTGGGACAAGTCGACCGAGGACAAGATCGACATCAAGCAGGCTGCCATCATCCTCGACGAGGACCACTACGGCCTGGAGAAGATCAAGGAGCGCATCCTTGAGTACCTCGCGGTGCGCTCGTTGGCGGACACCATCCGCAGCCCCATCCTGGCGCTGGTGGGCCCACCCGGCGTGGGCAAGACCTCACTGGGCAAGTCCGTGGCACGCGCCATGGGCCGTGAGTTCGTGCGCATGAGCCTCGGTGGCATCCACGACGAGGCTGAGATCCGCGGCCACCGCCGCACCTATATCGGCGCACTACCCGGTCGCGTCATCCAGAACATCAAGACGGCCGGCTCCAACAACCCCGTCTTCATGCTCGACGAGATCGATAAGATCGGCATGGACTTCCGAGGTGACCCGTCATCGGCTCTGCTAGAGGTCCTTGACCCCGAACAGAACAATACCTTCGCCGACAACTACCTCGAGGTGCCCTTCGATCTGTCCAAGGTGCTCTTCATCGCCACCGGCAACCTCATCGACCCCATCCCCATGGCCCTGCGAGACCGCATGGAGATCATCCAGCTACCGGGTTACACCCAGCGTGAGAAGGCTGAGATCGGCAAGCGCTTCCTGGTGCCAAAGCAGATGCACAACCACGGCCTCAAGCCGGGCAACATCGCCATCACCGACGAAGCCATGACCACGCTGGTGCAGTCGTACACGCACGAGGCCGGCGTCCGTAACCTGGAGCGTGAGCTCGCCAACGTCATGCGCAAGGTCGCGCGAACCGTGGCCGAGGGGCGCAAGTCCAAGACCATCGTCAACGACCGCAAGCTCAAGGAGCTGCTGGGCCCGACACGCTTCGAGTACGGCGAGCTGGAGGCGGAGGACCAGACCGGTGCTGCTATCGGCCTGGTGGTGACCGAGGTTGGCGGCGATGTCGTCTCGGTCGAGGTCACACGCATGGAGGGCAAGGAGGACTTCATCCTCACCGGCCAGCTGGGTGAAGTGATGCGTGAATCCGCTCGCGCCGGCCTCTCCTGGACGCGTGCCAACGCTGCCAGACTGGGCATCGGCCGGGAGCTGTTCGAGAACCACACCATGCACATCCACGTCCCTGCCGGTGGCATCCCCAAGGATGGTCCCTCGGCCGGCGTGACCATGGCCACCGCCATGGTCAGCAGCCTCACCGGCATCCCCGTGCGCAAGGACGTGGCCATGACCGGCGAGATCACGCTGCGTGGCCGGGTGCTGCCCATCGGTGGCCTGAAGTCCAAGATCCTCGCGGCGCACCTCTCCGGCGCCAAGATTGTGATCTTGCCCAAGAAGAACGAGAAGGATCTGCGGGACGTGCCCGACGAGGTCCGCAAGCAGATGAAGCTGGTCCTGGTCGAGAACATGGACCAGGTGCTGGCCGCGGCGCTGCGCCGCAAGCCACGCCCGCTCAAGCCCAACCCCGCCGTAGTCCCGGTCAAGGGCGAGTCCAAGGACAGCCCGGCCGCGGCGGCCAAGAAGCCGGTGTTCCCGCCGGAGCAGCCACCCGCGGTGGCATAGGGACATACGGATGGAGTATCGCGATTACTACGCCACCCTCGGTGTAGAGAAGGGCGCCAGCAAGGCCGACATCAAGAAGGCCTTTCGTCGCCTTGCCCGCGAGAACCATCCCGACGTCAACAAGGGTAACGCCGCAGCCGAGAAGCGCTTCAAGGAGATCAGCGAGGCCAACGAGGTCCTGTCCGACCCCAAGAAGCGAAAGGCATACGACCAGCTGGGGGCCAACTGGAAGGCCTACCAGCAGGCCGGGGCCGCGGAGGGCAACCCCTTCGCCGGTTTCAGTGGTGGAGGCGCCAGTGGTGGTGCCAGCGGCTTCCCTGGCGGCGTGCGCTTCGAATACCGCGGCAACGCGGAGGATCTCTCCGGCTTCAGCGACTTCTTCCGCACCTTCTTCACTGGTGGCGGGGAAGGCGCCCGCAGTGGTGCGGGACAGAGGGCTGCTGGTCCGCATGTCGACATCGACCCGCTCTTTGGAGGGCTCGGCGGCGACACGGGCGCCGGCTATGCCTCGTCGGGCTTCGGAACGGGCTCTCCGCGTGGTCGCCGGCCGACCCCTCCACCTCCGGCGGATGCCGCCGCCGACGCCACCATCAGCCTCGAGGAGGTCATGCGTGGCAGTGAGCGTCACCTGCAGATCGGCAGCAAGACGCTCCAGGTCAAGATCCCGCCGGGTGTGCGCGACGGCCAGAAGATCCGCCTCACCGGCAAGGCCGAGGGTGGCGGCAACGTCTACATCACCGTGCGAGTCACCAGACACCCGGTGTTCACTCGCGATGGCGCCGACCTGACCATGGACCTGTCGCTGACTCTGGGCGAGGCGCTGCTGGGCGCGCAAGTGCACATCAGCACGCTCGGCGGCAAGCGCCTGGCGTTGACCATCCCGGCCGGCACCCAAAACGGGCGCGTCTTTCGGCTCACCGGGCAGGGTCTGCCCCGGTTCGGAGCTGACGGCCGGGGCGACCTACGCGTGCGCACCAAGGTGGTGCTGCCGACCTTCCTCGACGAGGACGGGCGCGCCAAGGCCCAGGCCTTCATCGACCACATCGAGCAATCCGATCCGCGCGCTGAACCCGCGGCACCCCTCTAGCCACGACCCACGACCAGATCAAGATCAGATCAGACGACACGCTGAAGAAGACAAGGACGCTCCCCGCCATGAAGCTCGATCGATACACCCAGAAAGCACAGGAGGCCATCCTCGCTGCGCAACAGCTCGCGACCAGCGCCAAGAGTCCCGTGCTCGATGTCGAACACCTGCTGGCGGCACTCCTCGATGACCCCGAGGGCATCCCCGTCATGACGCTGCGCCAGCTCGACGCCGACCCCGCGCGGGTGGCAGTCGACGTGGCTGCCGTGCTGTCCCGCCGCGCCAAGGTCGAGGGCGGCCAGCTGGGACTGGACCCACGCGTGCGTGCTCTCGTCGAGAACGCCGAGGACCAAGCCAAGCGCCTGGGCGACGAATACGTCTCCACCGAGCACCTGCTGCTGGCCGCCTCGCAGGCCGGTGGCGATGCCCAGCGCCTGCTGGAAGCAGCCGGCGCCAGCCACGAAGCGCTGTTGCACGCTCTGGAGGCCGTCCGTGGCAGCCAGCGCGTGACCACGCAGAACCCCGAGGCCACCTACCAATCGCTGGAGAAGTACGGCGTCGACCTGACTGCTGCTGCGCGCGAGGGCAAGCTGGACCCCGTGGTCGGTCGCGACGAGGAGATCCGCCGCGTCATCCAGGTGCTTAGCCGCCGCACCAAGAACAACCCTGTGCTCATCGGCGAGCCCGGCGTGGGCAAGACCGCCATCGTCGAGGGCCTGGCCCAGCGCATCGTGCGCGGTGACGTGCCCGATGGCCTAAGAGACAAGAAGGTGGTGGGCCTGGACCTGGGTGCGCTCATCGCCGGCGCCAAGTTCCGCGGCGAGTTCGAGGAGCGCCTGAAGGCGGTGCTCAAGGAGATCAAGGACTCCGACGGCCAGGTGGTGCTCTTCATCGACGAGCTGCATACGGTCGTCGGCGCCGGCGCTGCGGAGGGCGCCATGGATGCCTCCAACCTACTCAAGCCGATGCTGGCGCGGGGCGAGCTGCATACCATCGGCGCCACCACGCTCGACGAGTATCGCAAGCACATCGAGAAGGACGCCGCCCTGGAGCGCCGCTTCCAGCAGGTCTACGTGGACCAGCCCAACGTGGAGGAGACCATCTCCATCCTGCGTGGCCTACGCGAGCGCTACGAGGTGCACCACGGCGTGCGCATCACCGACTCGGCCATGGTCGCCGCGGCGGTGTTGTCCAATCGCTATATCGCCGACCGCTTCCTGCCTGACAAGGCCATCGACCTGGTCGACGAGGCCGCCAGCAAACTGCGCATGGAGATGGATTCCATGCCCGTCGAGCTCGATGAGCTGGAACGGCGCCGCATCCAGCTGGAGATCGAGCGTGAGGCCCTGCGCAAGGAGACCGACGACGCCTCGAAGAGTCGGTTGGACGCGCTCGAACGCGAGCTGGCTGACATCTCCGAACGGGCCGGCGCGCTGAAGAGCCAGTGGCAGGGTGAGAAGGCCGCCATCGCGGCTTTGCGCGCGACCAAGACGGAATTGGAGACCGCCCAGCACGACGTGGAGACGGCCGAGCGATCAGCCGACTACGGTCGCGCCGCGGAGCTCAAGTACGGCCGCATCCCCGAGCTGCAGCAACGACTGGCGGAGGGCGAGGCTGCCTTGGCCGCCGACGCGGGGGCCCGCCGCCTGCTCAAGGAAGAGGTCGATGCCGACGACATCGCGCGCATCGTGGCGTCGTGGACCGGCATCCCCGTGACCCGCCTGATGGAAGGCGAGCAGGCCAAGCTCATCAACATGGAAGACCGCCTGCATGATCGCGTGGTCGGCCAGGATGAGGCTATCGAGGCCGTCTCCGACGCGGTGCGCCGTGCGCGTGCCGGTCTCAAGGACCCGCGTCGCCCCATCGGCTCGTTCATCTTCCTGGGACCGACAGGCGTGGGCAAGACGGAGACCGCTCGCGCGCTGGCGCAGTTCCTCTTCGACGATGAGTCGGCCATGACCCGCATCGACATGAGCGAGTACATGGAGAAGTACGCCGTCAGTCGCCTCATCGGCGCGCCTCCGGGCTACGTGGGCTACGAGGAGGGCGGCCAACTCACCGAAGCCGTCAGGCGCCGGCCCTACCAGGTGGTGTTGCTCGACGAGATCGAGAAGGCCCATCCCGATGTCTTCAACGTGCTCCTCCAAGTGCTTGACGACGGTCGGCTCACCGACGGCCAGGGCCGCACGGTGTCGTTCAAGGACACCGTGCTCATCATGACCAGCAATGTGGGCTCACAGCTGCTGGTCGCCGACCGACCCGCCGGCACCTCCGAGGCGCAGATCGAACAGGCGGTCACGGAGGCCCTGCGTGCCACCTTCCGGCCCGAGTTCCTCAACCGCATCGACGAGATCATCGTCTTCCACAGCCTGGACGAGGAGGCACTGGCCGCCATCGTCGACCTGCTGGTGGCCGACCTTGCCGCGCGCTTGGCCGACCACGATCTGCAGCTAGTGTTGACGCCGGCGGCCAAGGCGCTCATCGGGCGCGAGGGAAACGATCCGCACTACGGGGCCCGACCGCTCAAGCGTGCCGTGCAGCGACTGCTGGAGAACCCCCTGGCGCGGGCGCTGCTGGAGGGCAAGTTCAAGCCCGGCAGCACCATCACCGCCGATGCCGACCCGGTCGGTGGCACCATCGTCTGCACCGGCTCGGAGGGTGAGACGTTCGTGTCGGAGGCTGCCGGTCGGCGTGACCCGCGAGCGACCGGCGAGCCCGTCGGTGCCGGGCTGCAACCCAACCTCATGGACCTGCCAGCCACCGAGCCGAACCCTGATGATGGCAAGAAACGGCTGAACTGATATGGCCGGCGACCCTCGCTGGGCCGGCAGTGAGCCCCGCTTGGTCGAGGCCATCCGCCACGAGATCGAGGCTGCGCCCGAGCGGCGCACCACGTTCGCTCGCTTCATGCAGCTGGCACTGACCGAACCCGGCCTGGGCTACTACTCGACGAGCGAGCTGCGGCCGACACGCAGCGGTGACTTTCTCAGCGCGCCTGAGCTGCATCCGTTCTTCGGCCGTTGCATCGGGCGGTTCGTGACGGCAGCGCGAGAGGCGGCCGGTGAGCCCCTCATCTTCCGCGTGCGCGAGTTCGGCGCCGGACGTGGCACGCTGCGAGATACCGCGCAGGCCGATCTCGACTTCGAGGTCGAATGGACGCGGGCCGACCTGCCCGGCCGGACCGATGCCCCCAGCGGCCCGGCCGACCTAGTCATCGCCAATGAGTACCTCGACGCGCTGCCGGTGCATCGGGTGATCCTGCGCGACGGAGGGCTGCGGGAGGCCTACGTGGGCTGGGTCGATGGCTGGTTCGAAGAGGTCGTCGCCGGGCCGTCGACGCCAGAGCTGGCCGCGCACCTCGCAGCCGCTGGAGTCGAGCTGCGTGAGGGCCAGCGGGCTGAGGTCTGCCTGGCCGCCCCGCGCTGGATAGCCGATGTCACCGCTTCACTCGCTCCAGGCGCGGTCATCCTGGTGATCGACTATGGTCACGACGCCGCAGAGCTCTACGGGCCGCGCCGCATGGCTGGCTCGCTGCTGACCTACCGCGAGCACCAAGTCTCCGACGATCCCTTGCGCGCGGTCGGTCACACCGACATCACGGCACATGTCGACATCAGCGCCCTGGAGCATGCCGCGACCGCGTCCGGTCTGGCGCTCGTCGGTTCGACGACGCAGGCTGAGTTCCTCGGCCGACTCGGTCTCGGCGGGCTGCTGGCCGACCTGGGCCGGCATGCCGGGACCGAGCCGCAGACCTACCTGGACGCGCGCAGCGCCGTGGCCCGGCTGCTGGACCCGCGCCACCTGGGTGCCTTCCGCGTCCTCGCCTGGGCACGCCCGGCCACAGATGGGACCGTGCCGGCACTCCCCGGCCTCGCCGATACACCGTAGGTTTTGCCGATGCGCTTCGAGCTGGCCCGTGATCGGCTGACCCACTTGCCGCCCACGCTGCCGCCGCCGCGACCGGAGATCGAGGCCCACGTCCTGCGGGCCGGTCGCCTGCCACGGGGAGCGCGCCGGGACACGGATGGGCCCACTCGCGATGCGGCTGCCCTCGTGCTGCTGTACCCGGACGCGACCGGTGAGGCCCACATCGTACTCATCGTGCGCCCCGGAGGCGACCACGTCCACGCCGGCCAAGTCGCGCTCCCGGGTGGCGCCCGCGAAGCCGATGACAGCTTTCCTGAGGGTACCGCGCTGCGCGAGGCGTTCGAGGAGGTCGGCCTCCATGTCGCGGCCGCCGGCGTGACCACGATGGGTGTGCTGGAGACGGTAGATGTACGCGTCTCGGGCTTCATGCTGGTACCCGTGCTGGCGGTCGCCGAGCGCGCGCCCAAGCTCGTTCCCGATGCGCGGGAGGTGGCGTCCATCCTGACGGTCCCGGTGCGGCACTTCCTGCCGGACGCGCCAGTCGAGGTGGTCGAAGAGGATCGAGGCGAATGGCACCTGCGCTACGGCGCCTACCCCGTGGCCGGCTACCGAGTCTGGGGCGCCACCGCCCGCGCCCTCGGTCAGCTGGGAGCCGTGCTCGCCGGATAGTAGCGCACCATTCCTCGACCTCGGCAGGTCCGCGGCACCGATCCCAGTGCGCCCGCGACCGGTAAGCGCGCGGCAACCGAGTCCTCAGTGTTGGTTGCGCGAGGTCGACTTCTCGGGGACCCCTATCTATGCCCTCCGCGGTGGGTGAGCCCCACCTACCAGGGTTCGCCTTCGGCTGGATCGTGGTCCTGGGGCCGGTTCTCGCGATCGGCCAGCTGGCCCCTCGCCGCCTCGTGATCGGTCGCCTGCGCGTCGACCAGTCGGGCGTGTGGAGCGTCGATAGCGTGGTCCGGCACCTCCACGAGGATGACCCGCATGGTCGAACCCTCGGTCCAGGCCCCATGCGTCACGCCGGGCGGCAGCTCGACCGCTTCGCCATGGTTGATGGCGGTCCGCTCCGCGCCCACTTGCACCCAGCCACCACCGGCGATGACGATGAGGAGACCCAGGTCAGGGCTCGTCTGCGGCGGCAGCAGCGCGCTTCGCGCGAACGCCAACTCGGTGACTCGGGCGCGGGGATCGGCCCAGATGGTCTGGTCGGCCAGCCCCCGGCTCGCGGTCCGAGGCTGTGCTCGTCGGAAGCCGGGGCCGAAGCGCAGGATCTCCACGACCGTGGCTCAGCCCCTGGTCAGCGCGGTCAGCGCTTCTTCTTGGCCTTGGGCTTGGTCTTGGGGCGTGCCTTGCTGCCCTTGGCGCGAATCGTCGCCTCCGGCGTGGCGTAGCGCTTCTGGCTGAGGTATTGCTCGCGCCGCAGCACCCGGTTGTAGGCGGAGATGAGCGGCGGGAAGCGGAAGAAGCGGATCCATATCATGGTGCCGATGCCGATCGCGAGTGTCGCCAGCACGAAGACGAAGTAGAACTTGAAGATGGCATAGACCAACAGCAAGCCGAAGAACGCCAGCCCCGTCCAGAACAGCCACTCCTGCAGTGCGACTAACGGCGGATGGCGGTGGAGCCGCCGGGTCTGCACGTTGTAGAGCACGATGGTGGCGATCAGGAAGACAAGCGCCGCCGCCGAGACGGGGTAGAACAGATCGGGGAAGTTGTTGGGGCTGAAGCCACCGCGGAGGAACAACGAGCCGAGGAAGTCTTGGTTCACAGGCCCGAGAGTAGCAAAGTCAGCAGCGGCCTCGCATCGTCGTCGAGCGACGAGCCGGTCGCCGAGCGCGAAGCGGAGCCGCGGAGCGTCACGCTGAGTCGTTGGGGGCCGCGTCGGGGCGTTGAGCGCGGCGCCGATATACTCGGGCTCCCGCGCGCCGCTTTGAGCTCGCGCGAGGCTAGGGAGGAAAGTACCGAGTGCGAGCCCTGCTCTCGGTCGCGGACCGTGCCGGGATCTGTGATCTGGCGCGTGAGCTGCGTGACCAGGCGGTCGAGGTCTATGCCACCGATGGCACGCGTGCGGCCTTGTCCGACGAAGGCATCGAGGTCGGCGCCATCTCCGAGCTGACCGACATGCCCGGGCTCATCGGCGGGCAAGTCAAGACCTACCACCCGGAGATCTACGCCGGTATCCTGGCGCGCCGTCACGACCCGGCCGACACCGCCAGTCTCGCTCAGCACGCCATCGGCGCCATCGACATCGTGGTCGTCTGCCTCCGGCCGTTCGCGCCGCAGGTCGAGGGTCGGGTGGTTGCCATCGACGAGGCGGTCGAGATGATCGATGTCGCGGGCCTGTCCCTGCTTGGCGCGGCGGCTCGGAACTTCGGTGGCGTGGCAGCCGTCTGCGATCCGGCCGACTACCCCATGTTGGTCGAGGAGATCCGCCGACATGGGGCGGTGTCGGCGGACGTTCGTCAGAGACTGGCGGCCAAGGCCTTCGCGCGCGTGGCCGCATATCACGGCGAGGTGGCCGCCTATCTCGAACACATCGCCGGCATCCGCTTCCCGGAACAGTTCAGCATCGTGCTGCGTAAGGAGCGCGACCTGCCCTACGGCGAGAACCCCCATCAGCGCGCCGCGTTCTACCGCGAGACCACCCACCGCACGCGTTCGTTGGCTGACGCCGAACCGATCCAGGGCCCCGAGCCCACCTTCAACGACCTCATCGACCTTGATGCCGCCTACCGCATGGCATCCGACTTCGCCTCGCCCACCTGCGCCATCACCAAGCAGCGCACGCCGGTAGGCCTGGCCTCACACGACGAGGCACGGGAGGCCTACCGACGCGCATTGGCCGGCGATCCGGTGACCGCGTACGGCGCCGTCGTGGCCTTCAACCGGGAGGTAGACGAGGCCATCGCGCGCGAGCTGGTGCTAAATCCCTTCGAGGGTGTGGCAGCACCGTCGTACTCCGAGGGCGCGCGTGCAGTGCTGTCTGCCCGCCCCGGGTTGGCGGCGATGAAGGTGCCTCTGCCGCCACGAGACGGCATGGCCGACTACGGCATCGCCGAGCTGGACTTCCACCGCATCGAGGGTGGCCTGCTGGTGGAGACGAAGGACACGCTGGACATCGACCACGCCCAACTGAACGTGGTCACGCGGCGCCGCCCGACCCTCGATGAGCTGACCGACCTGATGTTCGCCTGGCGCGCCGTGCGCCACATCACCAGCCTGGCCGTGGTGGTGGCGCGGAGCGCGCAGCTGGTGGGCGTTGGCGCCGGCCAATCGAGTCGCCTGACGGCCACCGAGATCGCGCTGCATCGCGCCGCCGACCGGACCGCCCGGGCGGTGCTGGCATCGGACGCCTACTTCCCCTTCGGCGACGCCATCGCGCTGGCCGCAGAACGGGGCGTGACCGCCATCATCCAGCCGGGCGGCTCGGTGCGCGACGAGATGGCCGTGGAGATCGCCGATCGCCATCACCTGGCCATGGTCTTCACGGGGCGGCGCCACTTCCGCCACTGAGGCCTGCGGAGGCTACCCAGGGGGGTGAGCCGACGGACCTCACCCGCCGTATAGGTCATCCGGTGGTCAGCGGGGTGTTGCTCCGTCGTTTCACCCGCCGGGTGGGCAGCGTGCGACGCGGGCATGGCGGGCGAGGCGGGCTACTCCACGTCCCTCCAGCGGCTGGCCACGTCGTCCCACTCCCCCACGACCCGGACCGCTTCGGGACCTTCAGCCGCCAAAGTTCGCTCACGTGCTGCCGCCACCGACTCACCCCATCCGGGCGGTTCCAGGTCGGGCGCCAGGTCAGCCAGCGGCGCGAGCACGAACAGGCGCTCACGGGCCGAGGGGTGGGGCACCTCCAGCCACTGTGACCCGCTGCGCTCCGGGTCGGCACTCCGTGCGGCCTCGTCGCGCTCCACGCGAACGGCATGGCTGCCGAACAGCAGCAGGTCCAGATCGACCTCCCGCGGTCCCCAGCGCTCGCGCTCCACTCGGCCCATGGCTCGTTCGAGGCCCTTGAGAGTGCCGAGCAACGCCATCGCGCCGGCCTCCGGCGCGACGCCGGCGGGCGCCTCCAAGCCGACCACGGCATTGAGGAAATCACCTTGTGCAACCGGCCCGACAGGACGCGTCCGGTAGAGTCGAGACACGCCTGTGAGCGACACGCTTGGCATGTCGGACAGGGCCACCACAGCCCGCTCGAGCGCCTCACGTGCCTCACCCACATTGGCACCAAGGCCGACGAAAGCGAGTTCGGACCTGTCCATGCCGACCATCATGCACACCCAGCCGCCCGGCCGCCTGCGGTAACATCCACCCGCGCCCGCAACATTCCCGCGGCGATGGCTTCGGGCAGTCGGGCACATCTGTAATCGTGACTCACGCTCAAGGAACCGTCATTGACTGCTCCGCTCTGGTACGTCATCGGCTTTGCCATCGCCGGCTTCAGCTTCGTGTTCCTCACCATCGGCTTGTCGTGGCTCATCACGCACCGCCGCAAGGGTGATCGGCACAAGGGTCTGCCCTACGAGTCGGGCATCGACACCTTCGGCGACACGCACGGCCGTTTCGGCCTGTCCTTCTACCTGTACGCGCTGCTGTTCGTGGCCTTCGACATCGAGGTGGTGCTCATCGCGCTGTGGGCGCTGGTCTTCGACGACCTGCTGCTGGGCGGCTTCCTGGGCATGCTGCTGTTCGTGGGCATCATGGAGCTATCGGTGTTGTACGCCGCGCGCAAGGGCCTGCTGACATGGCGCTGAAGAAACGCGGCTCGGCTGCCGAGGAGACGGCTGTCGCCACCAGCGGCAGCAAGCCCGGGACCATCGTGCTACCCAACACCACCTGGACGCCGGCCAACCCCGACGCCTACAGCGGCCAGCCCGCCAGCATCGATCACCTCAAGCAGCTCGAGCTGGCCGACAAGGGTGACGACGGTCGCTGGGGCGCGCTCGATGTCATCCCCACCCATGCTGACCTTCTGCTCGACTACCTCCGTGCCAACTCCCTGTGGCCGCTGCTCTCAGGACTGGCCTGCTGCGCCATAGAGATGATGTCGGCGGCGACCCCGGTCAACGACATGGACCGCTTCAACATGTTCCCCTTCCGCGCCAGTCCGCGGCAGGCTGACGTACTCATCGTGGCCGGCACGCTGACGACCAAGATGGCCGGGCCGCTGGTCCGCCTGTGGGAACAGATGCCGGAGCCCAAATGGTGCGTGGCCATGGGCGACTGCACCTGTTCGGGCGGCCGCTACAAGCGTTCCTACGCCACCGTCGAGGGCATCGATCGGCTGCTGCCCGTGGATGTCTACGTGCCCGGCTGCCCGCCTCGCCCGGAGGGCCTCATCTACGGCATGCTCAAGCTGCAACAGGCCATCCTCGAACGTCGCGGCCAGTGGAATGACCGCAAGGTCGGCCCCGCCGTGCCTGACGGCGTCTAGCGAGAGGAGCCCGACCACGGATACGCGCATGCTCCGCCAGCTCGATGACCGCCTCAGCGATCATCTGGTGGTGCCTGCCGAAGCGATGGGCGACACCATCGAGCTGGTCACGTGGCCGGCCTCGCTGCCTGCGCTCATGCGCAACGTGCGCGAGGACGGCGACTTGCGGTTCGAGCTGCTGGCAGATATGTGCGGCGTGGACACCGGCGTGACCATGCAGGTCGTCTATCACCTGTGGTCCCCTTTGAGCTCCGACTGGCTGCGGATCATCGCCGACGGCCTGTCCCGTGATGATCCGCGCGTGCCGTCGGTCACCTTCCTGTGGCCGGGAGCAGAGTGGGCCGAGCGCGAGGCCTACGACATGTTCGGCATCGAGTTCGAGGGCAACCGCGACCTGCGGCGCATCTTCATGCCGCCTGATTACCTGGCCTTCCCGCTGCGCAAGGACTTCGCCATGCCCGATGACGCCTCGCGCGGTCCAGGCGAGGGCATCCGCCACATGGAGACTCCGTTCGCACCCGGCGACGTGCGCCGCGACCCCGTCATCCGCGTCAGCCCTGGGACTGGTGCCGTGATCGGGCCAGACGGCGAGCGCCTGGTCATCGCCGCGAGCGGCTCGGTCGACGCCGACGCGAGCGACGAGGGCGCGCGCGTCACCGATGTGCTTCACAGCGACGAGGGGTCGGTATGACCACAGACCGCGTGCGCATCCCCTCGCCCGACGACCCCGATGTGCTGGTGCAGACCCCGGCCACCATCTACGATGCCATCTCGCCGCTGACGCCGCGCACCGAGCGCGAGGCTGAGTTCTACCAGCTCGAGGATGGCGAGATGTTCCTCAATCTGGGTCCGCAGCACCCCTCCACCCATGGCGTGCTCCGCGTGGTCCTCAAGATCGACGGCGAGAAGGTGGTCGACCTTGATCCCGTGCTGGGCTACCTTCATCGCGGCGTGGAGAAGATCTGCGAGCACGGCGACTGGCACCATGCCATCAGCAACTGCGACCCACTCGAGTACGTCGCCTCCATGTTCAGTGAGGCGCTGCCGGTGCTGACCGCGGAGAAGCTCCTGGACCTGGCCGTGCCCCGGCGTGCCGACTACATCCGGGTGCTGGCCTGGGAGCTCAACCGCATCGCCAGCCACGCGCTCTTCATCGGCTGGCTGGCGCTCGACCTGGGTGGCATCACGCCCATCCTCTACGGCTTTGCCGAGCGTGATGAGATCGTGGAGATGCTCGCGGCGCTGACGGGCCAGAAGCTGCTCTTCAACTATCTGCGCATCGGTGGCGTCAATGGCGACCTCAACCACGACTTCATGAGCCGCCTGGGCGACTGGATGAGCAGAGCCGGCAAACAGGTCGACTCGCAAGCCAAGCTGCTCAACGAGAACGAGATCTTCGTCAATCGCACCAAGGGTCTGGGCGTGCTCGACCAGGCGACCGCCTTGCACTTCGGCATGAGCGGACCTCCCTTGAGGGCCACGGGCGTGCCCTACGACGTGCGGCGCGCGCATCCCTACAGCGTCTACCCGGAGCTCGACTTCGACGTGCCCACGCGTACCGACGGCGATTCGTACGCGCGCTACCTGCTGCACATCGAGGAGATCAAGCAGTCGCTGCGCATCATCGACCAGGTGTTGGAGCAGATGCCCGACGGCCCGGTCATGGCCAAGCTGCCGCGCCTGATCCGGGTGCCGCCGGGCCGCGCCTTCGCCGCCCTTGAGTCACCACGCGGCCAGTACGCGTCATATGCCATCAGCGACGGCTCCGACCAGCCCTTCCGCTTCCGCATCCATGACCCGTCGTACTTCAACTTGCAGGCGGTGGGTGACCTCACTCGCGGCCACCTGTTGGCGGACATCATGGCCATCATGGCCAGCCTGGATCCGGTCATGGGCGGGATCGACAAATGAGCGCCGCGAGCAACCCCTGGAACAGGCTCAGCCTGGGGGGCAAGATCCTGCTTCCGCTCCTCGCGCTCATCACCGTGGTTGCCGTGGGCGGCGCAGTCTTGTGGATCACCGGGGTGGGGCCCTGGGCGACCGACTGGCTGGTCGACACGGGCCAGGCCAACATCGAGATCCTGCGCTTCATCGCCGCTGCCACCGGCATCCTGCTGTTCACCGTCCCGGCAGCCTTCGTGATCATCTTCATGGAGCTGAAGATCATCGCCATGATGAACCTGCGCATCGGTCCCAACCGCACCGGACCCTGGGGCACGCTGGCCTCCACCATAGCCGGCCTCAAAGTGCTTTCTAAGGAGGACTACACGCCTCGTGGCGTGGACGTGCCGGTCTTTACGCTGGCTCCGGCGGTGGCCTTCCTGGCCTCTGTGCTGACGCTGCTGGTGATCCCTTTCGCGCCGGGCATGGTGGGCTACGAGATGGAGCTGGGCCTGCTCTACTTCTTCGCCGTCGGCGGACTCGGCGTGGTGGGTCTGATGATGGCCGGCTGGGCCAGCTACAACAAGTACTCACTGCTGGGCGGCATGCGCGCCGCGGCCGCGGTCATCAGCTATGAGCTGCCGCTCATCCTGGGCGTCATCGGCGTGGTCCTGCTGGCCGGCACACTCGACCTGGGCCAGATCATCGAGAACCAGTCAGGCGGGATCCTCGCCTGGTACGCCTGGCAGCAGCCGCTGGCGCTGATCATCTTCTTCATCGCCGCCACCGCCGAGGCCGGCCGAACACCTTTCGACTACACCGAGGCCGACTCGGAGCTCGTGGCCGGCTTCGCCACCGAGTACAGCGGCATGCGCTTCGGCTTCTTCTTCTTCGCCGAGTACGTCAACGTCTTCATCCTCTCGGCGCTGACGGTGACGCTGTTCCTGGGCGGTCCCCACGGCCTGTTCGACATCGATCCGTTGCTGGACGCCTTGGGGGTCACGACACCGGTCGACACGGCCGCGATCGACCCCGGGTCATTAGGGTCGTGGCTGCTGGCCATCCCGCTGCTGGTGCCGGCCGGTCTGACGCTGGCGCTGACCGCGCTGGTGTGGATGGTCAAGTCGTCCTGGGGCTTCATCAAGTCACTGGTGCTCGGCTTCGTGCTCGCCAACCTGCTGCTGATGGGCGCCCTGAGCATCTGGGCGCTCTTCAGCTTCGAGGCCCTGATGGGCATCATCTGGTTCCTGGGCAAGTCGTTCACGCTGGTGGCGCTATTCGTGCTCATGCGCGCGACCTACCCTCGCGTTCGAATCGACCAGATGATGAACTTCGCCTGGAAGTGGCTGATGCCGGCCGCCCTGCTGAACATCTTCGTCACGGCGGCGGCCATCATCATCATCAAGGAGTATCTCTCGTGAGGACGGACAGGATCCCCGGCCTGGCCATCGTCAAGGGCATGGTCTTCGCCGTCGGTCAGGTCTTCCGGCCCAAGTTGACGGTGCGGTATCCCGAGGTCGTCAACGACATCTCGCCGCGCCAGCGTGGCCGGCTGGTGCTGCTGTACGACGAAGCGGGCGCGCTCAAGTGCGAGACCTGTTTCCAGTGCGCCGCGGCCTGCCCCATCGAGTGCATCGACATGGGTGGCGTGGACACGCGCGACCGCTACCACGTCCACTGGGGCGCAGCCGAGCAGTACGCCGAGCGGCGCGAAGAGTCGGCCTTGCGCCGCTCCGGGCGACCGGTGCCCGATCGCACCTTCGACCCCTTCGAGCTGATCGACCTGGCTGTGCTCGACGAGATCCTGGCTGCGCAAGACCACAAGCCGCGTCGGATGCTGGCCATCCTGGAGCAGACTCAGGGCGCCTACGGCCACTTGCCGGTGGCGGCCTTGCAGCATATCGCCCACCAGACCGGGGCCTGGTACAGCGAGATCTACGGCATCGCCACGTCCTACCCGCACCTGCACTTCGAGCCGCCGGTCAGCCACGTGGTGCGCGTCTGTCGCTGCACGCAGTGCACGCTGCTGGGCGGTGGCCGCGTGCTCGCCGCGTTCCGCGAGCAGCTGGGCTGCGACGTCGGCGGCGTAAGCCCCGACGGTGCGGTGCGGCTGGGCACGGTCGACTGCCAAGGCACGTCATCGGGCAGTGCCCACGTCGAGATCGACGGCGAGGTGCTGCCCAAGTCCAGCGCGCAGGATGCAGCCACCATCGCCGCGGCACTTCGCGCCAACGTGCCGCAAGGGGAGGCCGCGTGAGCCTGCCCATCCTGAGCGGCGCGCGCGACTGGCCTTCGGTGCTGCTTGCGCGTGCGGCGCAAGGCGAGGACAAGGAACTCAAGGCCGCCGAGTCGGCCGGGGCCTGGGTCGCCTGGCGCAAGTCGATCTCCGAGCTCACGCCGGAGGCCGTGATCAGCATGGTTGCCGAATCCGGCCTGCGTGGTCGCGGCGGGGCCGGCTACCCGACCGGCTCCAAGTGGCGCGATTGTGCGGCCCAGACAGGGGCACGCCGCTACGTCGTGGCCAACGGTTTCGAGGCCGACCCCGGGGCGCAGGTCGATCGCACGTTGATGGAGCGTGATCCACACGCGGTCGTGGAGGGTGTGGCCATCGCCGCCTGGGCCGTCCGAGCAGACCACGCCATCATCGCCGTTGCCGCCTCCTCGCCGGTCGCGGCCGAGCGGCTCCGGACGGCCATCGTGGAGGCGGAGGAGCGCGGCTACATCGGCCCGGAGGCGAGCGCCGCCGGGTGGCCACTGCAGATCGAGGTGCGGGAGCTCGGCGGCTCCTTCGTGGTGGGTGAGGAGACCGTCCTGCTGCGAGCATTGGAGAACCGCCGTGCCCAACCCGACCAGCGCCCGCCCTACCCCTCGCGACAGGGCCTGTGGGGGGCGCCCACCATCGTCAATAACGTCAAGACGCTCGCGGCCGTGCCCTGGATCGTCAGCCACGGTGCCGGCGCCTATGCCTCGCTGGGCACGTCGGAGGCGCCCGGCACGACGTTGATCCAGTTGGGCGGCGCCGTGCGCAAGCCGGGCATCGTGGAGGTACCGCTGGGCGTCACCATCCGCCAGATCCTCGACGGTCCCGGGGGCTTCGACCAGGGCACGCTGAAGGCCGTGCTGATCGGCGGTCCCACGGGCGGCTTCCTGCCCGCCGATGCGCTCGACACACCGCTGACCTACCAAGCTTTGGGTGAGGCGGGCGCCCTCGCCGGCTCTGGGACCGTGCTGGTGCTCGAAGAGCGCGCCTGCATCGTCGATGTGGCCACGCTGATGACCCGCTACCTTAACGACAACGCCTGTGGCAAGACCATCCCCTGTCGCATCGGCACGCGCCGCATGGCGGAGCTGGGCGGGGGCTTCTGCTCCGGCCATGCGCGACCTTCTGACGCCGATCTGCTGGGCGACCTCGCCACCGACGTGCGCGCAGCGGCCCTCTGCGGGCTTGAAGCTGACGCCTCCAACCCGCTGCTGAGCGGGATGCGATACTTCGCCTCTGAATTCGAGGCCCACATCACCCGGGGCGAATGCCCCGCAGGTGTCTGCCAATCCATCCGATTAGCCGGTGCCGTCAAGTCATGACCGACACGCTGCCCCAGACCAGCCAAGCTGCCCCCGATGAGACCACCGAGCGCCTGCTGACGACGCAGTCGCCGCAGCGCCGGCAGGTCGCGCCGGAGTTCAGCATCGAGATCGACGGTCGCACCCTCACCGGCCGCGTCGGACAGACCATCCTGGAGGTCTGTCGTGACCACGGCATCGAGGTGCCCACGCTCTGTTACGAGCCCAAGCTACCGGGTTTCGGCGCCTGCCGCATGTGCGTGGTCGAGGTCGAAGATGAGGCGACGCCGCCCATCTCCTGCTCGCGGGAAGCTGAGGCGGGCATGGTGGTGCAGACGCAGACACCACGCCTGCGCCAGATCCGCAAGACCAACCTGGAGCTGATCTTCAGCGATCACAACGCCTACTGCCTGCCGCCGTGCCAGAACAAGTGCCCCAGCCATATCGACATCCCCGGCTTCCTGAAGGCCAATACCGAGGGTGATTTCATCGAGTCGGCGCGCATCTTCAAGCGCACCATCCCCTTCCCCTCTGTGCTCGGCCGCGTCTGCCCTGCTCCCTGCGAAGAGCATTGTCGCCGCGACGAGGTGGAAGAGGCCATCGCCATCCGCGACAGCCACCGCTACGCCGGCGACCAGGTGCTGAAGGCGCAGGCAGCCGGCGCCAAGCCGCCCACGCCGTTCGAACCGCAACCCCCGACCGGCAAACGCGTAGCCGTCATCGGCTCCGGCCCAAGCGGCATGTCAGCGGCCTACTACCTCTCGCTCAACGGTCACGCCGTGACGGTCTACGAGCGCGACCCTGCGGCAGGCGGCATGCTCCGCTACGGCATCCCGGAATACCGACTGCCCAAGGAGCGGGTCCTCGACGCCGAGTACGAATCGGTCTGGGGCCTGGGTGCCAAGCTGGTCACGGGCGCCGAGCTGGGCGTCGACTTCAGCATCGATGACCTGCAGAACCAGGGCTTCGATGCGGTCCTCGTGGCCATCGGCTGCTACGACACCAACAAGCTGGGCATCCCCGGCGAGGATGCCGATGGGGTCATCGAAGGCCTGGACTACCTGCGCATCGCCACGCTGGGGCTGCCGTACCCGGGCCACAAGGGCAAGCGGGTGGTGGTCATCGGCGGCGGCTTCACCTCGATGGACTGCTCCCGGACCTCGGTCCGCCAGGGCGCCGCTGAGGTGACCCTCGTGTACCGCCGTGACATGAAGGACATGCCCGCCGCCGATGAGGTCCACGAGATGCTTGAGGAAGGCGCGCGTGCCATCTTCCAGGCCTCGCCGACGAGAGTCGTTACGGATGCCAGTGAAAAGGTGACCGGGGTCGAGTTCCAACGCATGGCGCTAGGCGAGCCCGATGCCTCAGGCCGACGCCGACCGCAGCCGGTCGAGGGCACCGAGTTCATCATCGACTGCGACCGCGTGCTGCTGGCCATCGGCCAGGGCCCGGAGCTGTCGTGGCTCGAGAACGGCGCTGCGGGGTTGGAGAAGACCAAACGCTCTCGCCTCGACGCCGACGCCGTCACCTTCGGCACCGGGCGTGCCGGTGTCTTCGGAGCCGGCGACGTGCGGATCGGTGCCGCCACGGTCGTGGAAGCCGTCGCCGAGGGCCGCCGCGCCAGCTACGCCATCGACGCCTATCTGCAGGGCCAGGATCTCGCCGAGATCCGGACGCGCCAGACACTGGCCGAGCCACAGCCCGAGTTCCTCTCCATCGTGCCCTACACCGACGAGGTCAAGCAGCCCCGCATCCGCCTGAAGTCGATGCCGGCCGAGGATCGAAACGACTCCTATATCGAATACGAGATCCCCTATACGCAACAGGAGGTCATGAGCGAGTCGGCGCGCTGCCTGCAGTGCACCTGCGAGGCTATCGGCTACTGCGACCTGCGCCGCCAAGGCATCGAGTACGGCACCACGTTGCAGACGCTGGAGCCCAAGCGCAACGGCCTCTCGTTCCGCAGCGTCAGCGAGAACCGCTTCACCGGGGTCAACCACGACTACATCCGTGATGACAGCCACGCCTTCATCCTGCGCGAGCCCTCGCGCTGTATCGATTGCGGCCGCTGTGCCAACGTCTGCAAGGAAGTCGTCGGCGCGGCTTGTTATGACTTCATGCGCACCGGCTTCGACACACTGGTGACCACGCCGCTGGATATGAGCCTCAACACAACCCCGTGCGTCTCGTGTGGCCGCTGCGCCGAGACCTGCCCGACCGGCGCGCTCATGCCCAAGCCGCGTGTGCTGGAGCGGTACGAGGTCGACGAATCGCGCTGCATCCTGTGCGGCATCTGCGTGGATGCCTGTCCCTACGACGCCCTGCGCTGTGGGCCCGACTTCGAATTGGCGCACGAATCGCGCGCGGAACCACAGATCGACCTCATCGCACTGGCGGCCATAGAGCGCGATACCGAGCTCAGCTACGTCCGACGCGAACGCGATTGGCTCGCTCGCGCCCAGGCCGACGGGCGTGGATTCCCGCTCCAGCGGCAGCTGCCCATGCTGCCGCCCGGTCTGGCGAACAGCGGCAGCTCAACCTCGGGAGCCGATGGCGCTACTGTCGGGACGACCGGCAATGGCGCGTCACCCATCCATCACAAGTAGGAGGGGCACAGAGGGAGTGGGGCTTCCGGAGACGGTTCCGTATCTCGACTGGCGCTGGGACGACCTCGTCTTCCTCGCGCTGGCCGGCGTGATGCTGGGCTCCGCCTTGCTCGTGGTGCTGGGGCGAGACGTCATCCGTTCGGCCTTGTGGCTCATCCTGGCGTTTGCTGGGCTGGCCGGTATCTACGGCTTGCTGGGCAGCCCCTTCATGGCCATCAGCCAGGTCCTGGTGTACATCGGCGCCATCGCCGTGCTCATCCTGTTCGCGGTGATGATCACCTCGACCAAGCGCGGACCCGCGAGGCTGGTGTTCCAACGGCAGTGGGGGGTGGCTGCCATCGCAGCCGTGCTGCTGGTCGGCCTCATGATCACCGCCATCCTGCTCACCGACTGGCCGCATAACGGCCAGGTCTACGCAGCGCAGGTACGGGATATCGCGCTGACGCTGTTCGACGACTACGTCTTCGCCTTCGAGGTGCTGGGCGTGCTGCTGTTGGCGGCGATCATCGGCGGGCTGTACCTGGCCAGGCGCGACGAGGAAGACCACGTATGAGCGAGTCGCTGGAGGCCTACCTGGTACTGTCCGTGCTGCTCTTCGGCATCGGCACCTTCGGCTTTCTGGCCAAGCGCAACGCCATCGCCATGCTGATGTCCATCGAGCTGATGCTCAACGCGGTCAACCTGTCCATCGTCGCCTTCGGCGCCTTCACGCCGGAGCTGGCGGCACAGGCGTCCACCATCGCCCTCTTCGTCATCGCCGTGGCGGCCGGCGAGGCCACGGTCGGCCTGGCCATCGTCATCGCCATCTACCGCATCCGCAGGACTCCGCTCGTCGACGAGTATGCGTCGATGAAGGAGTAGCGCCTGATGGACCTCACCTTCAACGCCGAGGCCGCCACCGGACACGGCGCCGAGACGCTTGCCCTGACTGGAGCCAGCAGCGAGCAAGCCATCGCCATGCTGCTCATCCTGGCGCTGCCGTTGGCGGGCTTCCTGCTGACCGGACTGCTGGGCCGGCGCATGGGCGGTCGCCCCTGGATCATCGCCATCGTGGCCATCCTCATCGCGACCGGCATCGGCACCGTGCTGGCGCTGGGCGCCCTGGGCAGCGAAGAGCCCATCCGCTACGGTTTCACGCTCTACACCTGGATCCCGGCCGGAGACCTGCAGGTCGAATTCGGCCTTCTCTTTGACAACCTGACCGCGGTGATGATCATCGTGGTCAGCTGGATCGGCACACTGGTGCACGTCTACAGCATCGGCTATATGGCGCACGACGATGCTCGCTGGCGCTTCTTTGCCTACCTCAACCTGTTCATGTTCAGCATGCTGCTGCTGGTGATGGCGGACAGCTATCTCGTCATCTTCGCGGCCTGGGAGCTGGTGGGCCTGTCGAGCTATCTGCTGATCGGCTTCTGGTACAAGAAGCGGGCTCCAGCTCTGGCCTCCAAGAAGGCCTTCCTGGTCAACCGGGTCGCCGACCAGTCCTTCCTTGTCGGCATCATGGGTGTGTTCCTGCTCACCGGCACGATGAACGTGCTGGAGTCCTTCAACGGCTTCGCGGTCTCGGCGGATCTGTGGATCCGCGACCTGGTCGTCCTGCTGCTCTTCGTGGGTGCGGCCGGCAAGTCAGCACAGTTCCCCTTCCATGTGTGGCTGCCCGACGCCATGGAGGGCCCCACGCCGGTGTCCGCCCTCATCCATGCCGCCACCATGGTCAACGCTGGTGTCTACTTCATCGCCCGCACCTCCCCGATCTTCGCGTCCGCGCCCGAAACGATGGTGCTGGTGGCGGCCATCGGCACGTTCACGGCCATCCTGGCTGCCTCCATCGCGCTGACACAGAAGGACATCAAGCGCGTGCTGGCCTACTCGACGCTCAGTCAGCTGGGCTACATGTTCGCGGCGCTTGGCGTCGGTGCCTTCGTGGCCGCCATCTTCCATCTCATGGCCCATGGCTTCACCAAGGGTCTGCTGTTCCTGGGCTCGGGTTCGGTCATCCATGCCGTGGACGGTGAGCAGGACATGAACCGGATGGGTGCGCTGTGGCGCAAGATCCCCATCACCCACTGGACGTTCCTCATCGCGGCCCTCTCCCTGGCCGGTATCCCACCGCTGGCTGCCTTCTTCTCCAAGGACTCCGTCCTGGGTGAATCATTCATCCTGGGCTTCACGTGGGTCTTCGTGATCGGCGCCATCGTGGCTGCCATGACAGGGTTCTACATGTTCCGCCTGCTGGGCAAGACGTTCTACGGAAAGAGCCACGTCGACCCCAAGGTGGAGCCCCGGATCCATGAGTCGCCGTGGTCGATGACGGTGCCCCTGTTGCTCCTGGCCATCCCGACCATCTTCCTGGGCATGGCCATCGGCCTGCCGCTGGGCGACTCCACCATCCTCCATTGGCTGGAGCCGATCTTCCTGCCCGCTGAGGAGCTGCTGGCGATCCAGTTCCCCGAGTACGAGCTCTTCGGCGTCGACGGCGCGTTGATCATCCTCTCGGTGGCTGTGGCGGCGCTGGGGATCGGGGTCGCGATCTGGCTATTCGGGATCTTCAACAGCCGGGCTCGACTGGAAACGGTCGAAAGCCTCACCAACCGAAGCCGCGTGAGCCGCTTCCTGTACACCGCCTCACTGAACAAGTGGTACTTCGACGACCTTAACCATCTGGTCTTCTACCGTTTCGGGGGCAGGATCGCGAATGGCGTGATGTGGTTCGACGTGAAGGTCGTGGATGGTGTCGTCAACGGCGTCGGGGCGATGACCCAGAACGTCGGTGACAGCATCCGCCACATCCAGACCGGTCGTGTGCAGAACTACGCACTGGGCATCGCTCTGGGCCTGGTCGGCATGGCCGCCCTCTTCATGCTGATGGCGCGCTGATGCTCGACCTTGGGCGCCTCGACATCCTCAGCCTCATCATCTTCACACCACTGCTGGGCGCGCTGGCGTTGTTACTGGTGTTCCCGATCCTGCGACTCCTCCGCGTGGAGGTGGACGCGGAGCGACAGGACGCCACCATGCGCTGGGGGGCGCTGCTGACAGCGGCGGTCGCCTTCGTCCTCTCGATCGTGCTGGCGCTGGCCTTCGACAACGAGGCTGCGGGCTTCCAATTCGTCCAGGTGGCCGACTGGATCGGCTTCTTCGGCATCCAGTACAAGGTCGGCGTCGATGGCATCTCGTTGGTGATGGTGCTGCTGACCACGCTGCTGACGCTGATCAGCATCCTGGCCTCCTTTGGCCCCATCAAGACGCGTGTGCGGGAGTACATGATCTCGTTCCTGGTGCTCGAGCTGGGCATGTTGGGCGTGTTCCTGTCGCTGGACCTCTTCCTCTTCTACGTCTTCTGGGAAGTGGTGCTGGTGCCGATGTACCTGATCATCGGCATCTGGGGCGGCGCCAACCGCATCTACGCGACCCTCAAGTTCGTCATCTACACGCTGGTCGGGTCACTGCTGATGCTGGTGGCCATCCTGGCCATCGCCTGGACCTACTCGCAGGCGACAGGCACCTGGGAGGGCGCCTTCGACTACACCACGCTGGTCGACTTCGGCTTCGACCCGACGTTGCAGTTCTGGGCCTTCCTGGGCTTCTTCCTGGCATTCGCGATCAAGGTTCCCATGTGGCCGTTCCACACCTGGCTGCCCGACGCGCATACAGAAGCACCCACGGCCGGTTCGGTCATCCTCGCGGGCGTGCTGCTGAAGCTGGGTGGTTACGGCCTCATCCGCATGAACCTGCCGCTCTTCCCCGACGCGGCGCAGGACCTCGCCTGGCTGGTCATCGGGCTCTCGATCATCGGCATGCTCTACGGGGCTATCGTGGCCATCCGACAGCCTGACCTCAAGCGCCTCGTGGCCTACTCGTCGGTGAGCCATATGGGCTTCGTGACATTAGGCATCTTCGTGCTCAACGAGCAAGGACTTGAGGGCGCCATCTTCCAGATGCTCGCCCACGGCGTCATCACCGGAGCCCTCTTCCTGATGGTTGGCATCATCTACGAGCGCACGCACGACCGGACCATCGCCAAGATGGGTGGCCTGGGTGCACGTATCCCGGTATGGGCCACGCTCTGGGTGTTCTTCAGCCTTGCCTCCGCCGGCCTACCCAGCCTGGCCGGCTTCGTGGGTGAGTTCCTGGTGCTCCTGGGCGCGGTGACGTTCGAGCCGTGGGTCGGCTACGTAGCCGCGCTCACCATCATCTTCGCAGCCGTGTATCTGCTGTTCCTGGTCCAGAACATCCTCATGGGCGATGTCTCGGATTTCCTGAAGGGCCTGGGCAAGAAGCTCACCGATATCGATCGTGTCGAGGCGGCCACCTTGGCGCCGCTGGTGGTGCTGACCGTGGTCTTCGGTGTCTTCCCATCCTTGGTCCTCGACCTCATCGCCCTGCCGGTCGGTGAGGTTCTGACCATCGTCAACAGCACGGCTGAGGCTGCGACAGCCGCCGCCACGGCGCTGTTGCCATGAATGACAGCGTGCTGACCCTGCTACCGTTCGTCATCGTCATCGGCACGGCCATCGCCATCATCCTCATCGACCTCTTCAGGCCGAATGGTGACCGCGTGGTGATGGCAGTGGGGCTGGCTGGCTTGCTGCTGGCACTCGCGGCGACCTTGGTCATCGGCCCACTGCCCGGCGGCAGAGGTGCGTTGCCCGATGGCGGCTCCATCGGCGATCCCGCGCTCTACACCCGGGACCTGCTCACCGCGTTGCTTGATGCCGTGCTCATCTCTATCGGTCTGCTGTCGCTGCTGTTCGCGCCCGACTACCTGGTGCCGCGCAAGCTGCCGCTACCCGAGTTCGCCGCCACGCTGCTGTTCGCCATCAGTGGCGGCATGCTCATCGCTGGTGGCCAGGACCTGCTGATCCTCTTCCTGGGCCTGGAGTTGCTGGTGCTGCCGGGCTACCTGCTGGCCGGCTTCGCCAAGCGCGATGGACTCTCGACCGAGGGCGCCATCAAGTACTTCCTGCTGGGATCGTTCTCCAGTGCCATCTTCCTGTTCGGACTGGCATTCGTCTTTGGGTATACCGGGTCGACGCAACTGTCCGGGATCGCGGATCAGCTCGCGCTTGTGGTGTCGGGTACGGAGTCTCTGCCGCTGGCGCTGGCCATGGCCCTGGCGCTCTTGGCGGTCGGCGTGCTGTTCAAGATCGCCGCGGTGCCGTTCCACTACTGGACGCCAGACGCCTACCAGGGCTCGCCCACTCCGGTCACGGGCTACCTCTCGGTCGGCCCCAAGATCGCCGCGTTCGCCCTGATCCTGCGTATCTTCGTGGAAGGATTGGCGCCGTTGCGCGGGGAGTGGGCGCTCATCATCGGGGTGCTTGCGGCGATCACCATGACCGTGGGTAACCTGGCAGCGCTGGGTCAGGACAATATCAAGCGCATGCTGGCGTACTCGGCCATCGCACACACCGGCTACATCATGGTCGGACTGGTCGTCTTTGCCACCGCTGACGACCCCGCCGTGGCTGCGGACGGCATCCAGGGCGTGCTCTTCTACAGCGTCGCGTATGCCTTCATGAACCTGGGTGCCTTCGCGGTGGTGGCGGCGCTACAGCGGCGACCCGGTGTCACCAGCCAGCTCACGACGTTCGCCGGCTTGGGTTTTCGGGCTGCCATCCCGGCGTTGCTCATGACCATCTTCCTGCTTTCACTCACCGGCATCCCACCACTGGCCGGATTCTTTGCCAAGGCCATCGTGGTGCTCAGTGCCCTAAAGGTCGGCGGCGGCACGGCACTGCTGGCGGTGCTCATCATGCTCAACGCCGCGATGGCTGCGTTCTACTACCTGCGCGTCGTCGTCTATATGTACATGCGCAAACCTGAAGACGACGCGTCGGAGGTCAGCATCGGCGCATTCACCAAGACGGGCCTCTTCCTGGCGGCCGCGGCCACCATCCTCATCGGTCTGTTCCCACCGGTGACTGGGGCCATCCTCGAGTGGACGGGTGCGGCAGCGACCGCTCTGACGAGCCTGTAGGACGACGGGGGCAAACTCGTCAGGCTCGGCTATGGTGGCGGGCCAGGAGCCCCAGGAAGCGGGCCGTCTCATGGGGCCCCTCCAGGACCAGGTCGGCATGCGCCGCAACGTCGTGGGTGACGTCAGCGTGGCCGGCGACCGCGACCGCAAGCCCCCTGATCCGCCCCGTGCTGCGGACGGTCCGGAGCGCATCGAACGCAGTGGCATCGTGTCGATCATCACCCAGCATGAGCACGCCGTCGGGGACATGTTCCTCGATGAGATGCGCCAACGTGTCAGCCTTGGTCGTTGCGCCGGCGGGTCGTAGCTCATAGGCTCGCAGGCCCCCGGCCCGGAACAGGACGCGATCCGGGTCGACCGCGTCGACCGCGTCGGCCACGCGCGTGCGTGCCGCATCGATGTCCGGTGCAGCACGAAAGTGGAAGGTCAGCGCCGGTCCCTTGTCCTCGAGCACCAGCCAAGGCTCGTCGACGACTCGTGGGACCTCGACCTTGAGGCGTTCGGCCATGGCCGCCGTGGCGGGGACTGCCGGCTCGCGCACGACCGTCAGCGTCGCCACCCGGAAACCGCGACGAGCATCGGCCCGCTCGGCGCCATGATCACCGTGGTAGCTGACACCACCAATGCGGGCGCGCGCTGCCAGGTCCACGGCGGTGCGGCCGCTGATGAGTGCGACATGGACGTCCGGGCGTGCGGCCAGCCGGCGCAGCGCGCGCTGAGCCGCGGGGATGATGGCCGCTGCCCAGGGATCGGGTCCCAGCCGCGAAAGCGTGCCATCGAAGTCACTCGCCAGCAGCAGACGTCCATCCAGACAGGGCCGAGCCAGGCCGAACGCCTCCTGGGCACTGGTCATCGGATCGGTGTCAGAAGCCAGCGTGGATCTCCTCGTGCGTCGACCCCTCCGAGCCGCTGGCATCGTCGGTCAGGTGCTCCCTGCGGCCTTCCCGCATCAACCAAGCTGGCACCGCGGCGACCAAGAGCACGATGGCCGCCACGACGAAGAGCTGACCCAGCACCTCAGCTGCCTCGGCTGAGGCCCAACGCTCGATGGCGTCGAGGACCAAGGGATCGGCGAGAGGCTGGCCGACCAGGTCCGGCGGCAGGATCGAGTCACGGAACACCTGGTCACGCAGTGCCACCGTGACCTGGTCGATCCGAGTGGTCCCGAAGGCGGTCAGGATGGCCATGCCGATGGCCATGCCGGCCATGCGCCCGACGGTGACCGCGGCACTGGCGGCACCGAAGGCAGCGCGTCCGGCGGCTTCAACCGCGGCCATGGAGCGCGGCGTGACTGTCAGCCCGAAGCCAAGGCCGAACAGCGAGAGTGACGCCACCGGGACGTAGAGCGCCGTGTCGATGCGGGTGGTAGAGAGCCAGAGCAGTCCGATGGTGCCGAGGCCCAGACCCGCGAGCGTGACTGCGGTGGCGTTGAAGCGCCGCATCATGAAGCCGGATGCGAAGGCGCCGATGGCCATGAATAGCGCCATCGGCCCCAGCACGATGCCTTGCTCGTCAGGACCAGCGAAGCGGACGCGGTCGATGAAGGCGGCCACGCCCACGATCGCGGTGGCCAGCGCATAGCCGGTCAGGAGGCTGACCAGCACCGCGCCGGAGAAGACGCGGTCGGCGAACAGGCGCAGGTCCAGGAACGGCTCGGGCACGCGCAGCATGCGGAGGATGGCAGCGATGCCGGTGACGACGGCGATAGCGGCCGCGACCGGGATGATGGGGATGCCAGCCTGCGGCTCATCACCGATGAGCGTGACCGCCAGCAGGCCCGTCGTCAGCGCCGTGCTGAAAAGGACGGCTCCGATGGCATCCATGCGAGATGTCCCCGGTGCCACGTCCCAGGCCGGCGCGGCTGCCCAGACATAGATGGCCGCCAGCAGCGCCAAGGGGACCGTGACATAGAAGACCCAGCGCCACGCCGGCACCAGGAGGTCGACCGCGACGCCGCCCCAGATGTCCGCCGAGGCCAGGGCGTCGCGCAGGTCGAGGACCTCCAGGATGACCGCGCCCAGCAACGGACCGATGGCCATGCCGAGGAAGGTGGCGGCGCCGACGAGACCGAGCGCACGACTGCGTGAATGACCGCTGTAGAGGTGGCTGGCACCGGCCGTGGCCACGGGCAGGATGGCACCTGCGCCGGCACCCTGGACGATGCGGCCCACGACCAGCATCTCCAGCGTCTGGGCGCCGCCACAGACGAGTGACCCAACGGCGAACAGCAGCAGCGACAGGATCATCAGCCGCGGCAGACCGAAACGGTCGGCCGCACGACCGGCCAACGGCATGGCTGCGATATAGGCCACCAGGTAGGCGGTGATGATCCAGGAAGCTCGGCGCAGCTCGCTCCAGCCGGACAGGTCGAAGAAGATCTGCGGCAGGGCAACGGCCGTGATGAAGAGCTCGATGCCGACCAGCAGCACGCCAACGCACAGCGCGGCAAGCATCACCGCGCGAGAGGCTCGGCTCACGGCGGGCCTGTCGGATCAGCCGGGATGAGGATCTCATCCGCGTGCCCCGTCGCACCTGGCGGTCGTCGACGAGGAGGAAACGCGCGGTGCCGCAGGGCCATGACCAGATGATGGTCCACGCAGCGTGAATGCGCAAAGTGGCGGGTGAGACAGAGAGCACCGGGTCCTACGGCCTTACCGTTACCCACCCGGTGGGTGAATCAGCGGAGCCCGTGTCCACTGCTCCCACCGATTCGTCGTCTCACCGCGTGAGGATGTGGAGCGTCGCCGTGCCTGGCCGTCCAGGCCGATGGTCTGCCTCGTGTCCATGGATCCGAGCGCAAAATGGTCGCTGTCGCGTGGGTCGTGACGTTTCGCTGTCCCCCGATACACGGCTGCTCAACCGCTTGACAGCGGGCTTCCGCGCCCCTAGCATCAACGCATGCTTATATAAAGTCTTGCTATTGTAACAAGGGCAGAGACAGAGGAGGGCCGCTTGGCGAGTCCGGCACGCATCCGCTCAACCATCGCCAGCATCACTGATCCACCACAGGACCTGAGGGCCATGGCGAGCCTGCACAAAGCCCTCGCCGACCCCACTCGACTGCGCATCGTGGCACGGCTAGCCGAAGGTGATGGCACGGTCAGCGACCTCATCCGTCACGTCGACCTGAGCCAACCGCTCGTGTCGTGGCATCTGCGCCGTCTGCGCGTCGCAGGCCTCGTCAAGACGCGACGGTCTGGTCGCGAAACCATCTGCAGCCTGGGACGCGAGGCACTTGCTCGCTTCCATGAGCAGGAGCTGGCGCTCCTGGGATCGGAGAGCTGATCTTGAGCAAGGGATCGTTCATCTCCCCGGAGCAGCGCTCCGGCATCCGCGCCAAGGTAGAGCCCATCGCCCTGGCCATGTCCCGAGCTGGGCTGACACCCAACATGCTCACGCTCATCGGGTTCGGCATCGCCTCGTTCGGCGGCCTGTTGGCCGCGGTCGAATGGTGGCTGCTGGCAGGTATCGTGGCCACGGTCGGGGCCGGCTTCGACATGTTCGATGGCGCGGTCGCACGCGCCACCGGGCAGGTGAGCAAGCTCGGCGCGTTCATGGACAGCACGTTCGACCGCTGGGGCGAAGGCGTCGTCTACGTGGGCATCATCGTCGGTTCCACGCGAGCGGGCTTCGACCTCGGAGCCTGGCTGGCAGGAGCGGCTCTGGTGTCGGCCTTCATGGTCAGCTACACGCGCGCCAAGAGTGAAGCGCTGGGCTTCTCAAGCGGCACCGGCATGGCCGCCATCGGCTTCGCCCCGCGTGAGGTCCGCACGGTCATCCTCGGCATCGCCCTTGTTGGGGCCGGCATCTTCAGTGTCACCTCCGACCTCGCCGACACCGGCAGCCTTATCCTCGCAGCCGGCCTGGGCATCATCGCCGTGCTGGCCACCATCACCGTGATCCAGCGGATCCGGTTCGTGGTCTCGCAACCAGCGAACCCCCGTCAGGAGTAGCGAACGCAACGAAAGGCTGGGACATCACAAGATGCAGCTGAACTTCGGCGGCAAGACCGCAAGTTCTGCCACATCCGCATGAAGGGCACGACCTTCGGTGATGTGCGCCTGCTGGTCGAGCTCAAGCCGGAGGTCTGGGACAGCCCCAACAGCGCCGGCGTCATCACCGACGCCATCCGCTGCGCCAAGCTGGGACTTGATCGGGGCTTGTCGGGTACGCTCGTGGCAGCCTCGTCCTATTTCTGAAGAGCCCGCCGCCGCAGATCCACGATGACGTGGCTCGACAGCGCGTGGAAGCCTTCATCCGGGGCGAGGATGACGCGACGCTGACCGGCGCTGAGTCGGACTGGGTCGAAAGGGCCGCCCTGGGAGCCGCTTCACCCGAGCAGGAGGCGACCACCATCGCCTGAACAGGAGGCACGTGTCCGGCGTCGACTACGCACCACATCGTCGAGGTCAGCGGGGGCGGCTCGGGGGAGCCGCCGCGTGGGCCTGGGAGCGGTTCGTCGTCCTGTCGTTCCGCGCTGGCTCGGCGCTATTGGTACGCGTGCCACTGCGTTTCAGCGAGCCGATCGCACGCGCCGGCTTCCTCGCCGGCTACCATCTGTGGCCCTCCAAGCGCCGCATCATCACCGCCAACGCCGCCCACGTCCTGGGTCTGCCGCCGGGCCACCCGGATGTGACGGCCATGGCCCGGGGCATCTACGCGACCTATTCCCGCTTCACCATCGAGCTGATGCGCTTGCCGGGGCTGTCGGCCGACGAACCGTCCCGGCTGGTGGAGTTGCAGGGCACGCACCATGAACGGTTCATGGCCACCTGGCGGCAGTGCCGGGACGAAGGGCGTGGCATCATCGCGGTCAGTGGTCACATCGGCAGCATCGAGGTCTTCGCCGGCGCCTATGCCCAGCAAGGCATCCCCACCTACGGCCTGGCTGACGACTCGGCCTTCGATGAGCTCTTCGAGTTGCTCAACGCCTCCCGGGCACGCTGGGGTGTGACCATCATCCCCTGGCGCCGCTTGCGCGAGGTCTTCCGCGTCATGCGCACACCGGCCATCCTGGGCATGGTCGTGGACTGGGGCTACCGGGCCGACGACCTCCCGGTCAGGCTGTACGGCGACTGGACCACGCTGCCGGCGGGGCCGGCCACCTTGGCGGCACGCACCGGCGCCGTCATCGTGCCGGTGCTGGCGCGTCGCCGACCTGATGGACGCTATGACCCCATGATGTACGAGCCCATCGTCGTGGCCGACACGTCAGATGCGTCGGTCGGACGTGCCACCCAAGCTATCGCCGCTGCTCTCGAGGCGATGATCGCCGAGGCGCCCGAGCAGTGGTACACCTTCAAGCCCATGTGGCCTGCGACGGCAGCGGAAGCCGAAGTGCTGGCCCGCCGTGCCGCCGCGACGGAGAAGAACCATGCCTGACGCCTTCGAAACACCCGCGCCACCGCCGAGTCCGCCGCTGAGCTCCCGGCAGCGGATCATCTTCCGGTTCATCCTGGCGGGCTTGTGGTTGATGCGCAGGCTGCCCGATAAGCCGCAGTACCGCGTCGCCTTCGTGCTCGGTGCCGGGCTCTACCTGCTACTACCCGAGCGACGACGGCAGGTACGGCGCAATCTCGAGCGTGTCTGTGGCTGGCTGGTGGAGCAGGACATGGCCATTCCACGCGTGGCGAGGGCAGCCCGGGACCGCGCCGCGCTCGAGCTGATGGTGCGTGCCGCGTTCAGCCACTGGGTGGTGACATACATCGAGGCTGCGATGGGACCGCGATACAGCAGCGAAGAGCTGCGGCGGCGCCTGCTGCCGGTGGTCCCAGCACTGGCCGCAGAGACGGTCTCACCTCGCGCCCCAGGTGAGGTCGGGCTCATCCACCTGGCCATGCACTTCGGCTCGGTCGACCTGTCTGCGCTCTATGCCTCGCGCGTGGGAACCCTGCCGCTGACCGGCCCCATGGAGTTCGTGGGTGCGCCCCTGGCGCGGGCTTACTTCGACCGCGTCCGCAACGAGCTCGGGATCACCATCGTGCCGATGGGCAACGCGGCCGGGGCACTCATCGCCGCCCTCGAGCGTGGTGAGGCGGTGGGGATCGTGGCCGATCGCAACATCGTCGGCCGTGGCACACAGGTGCAGCTCTTTGGCGCCCCCACGCGACTGCCCATCGGACCGGCCATGCTCTCCGTGCAGACGGGAGCGCCGCTGTACCTGCAGGCCATCGAGCGCGTCGGCCCGGGAGCGTGGCGGGGGCACACCGTGCCGCTGCGACCGCCCGAGGGCGCCACGCGACGCGAGGCCACGCGCGCCATCGTGGAACAGGAGGCCCGCGCATTCGAGCGCATCATCGCGCGCGCGCCCGAGCAATGGACCACACTGTTCTTTCCGATCTGGAAGGACGAGGACACAGCTTGAGCGACGAGACCATGTTGCGCATCGATCCGCATGTGCACACGCTCGCGTCAGACGGGATCGATGATGTGGAGCTGATGATCAAGGCCGCCGTCGTGCGTGGCCTTGATGCGGTCGGTATCGCGGACCACGAGCGCATGGATGCGGCAGTGGCCGGGGCGGCCATCGCCGAGGGTCGAGGCTGGCCCATCGAGGTCATCGTGTCCGAGGAGGTCTCCACGCGCGGCGGCCACCTGCTGGGCCTGTACCTGCGCAAGCGCATCCGCCCCTGGCACTCCCTCAAGGACTCCATCGCGATGATCCACGAGCAGGGCGGTCTGGCCATCCTGGCCCACCCCCTGCCGCCCTATCCGCTATGCGCGAGTGAGCGCAGCATCCGCAAGCTCATGGACGAGCCCGACCCCATCTTCCATCCGGACGGCATGGAAGGCTTCAACCCCACCACGGCGCGGATGCACTGGAGTCGCAAGGCTCCCGCCCTCGCCGAGGAGCTGGGTATCGCGGCCACCGGTGGCTCCGACGCCCACAAGGCCGCCAATGTCGGCTCGACCGTCACCATCATCGAACGGCGCGGCAGCGTGGAAGCCAGCTTGCGCCGAGCGCTGGCCGAGCGTGACACGCGCTGGGAGGGTGCCGCCTACCCATGGACGGGCCAGTTCCAGATGTTCGCGCAGCAACAGCGCAAGAACCTCGCTGCGCTCGTGGCTGAGGCACGCGGGAAGGTACGGCGCGACGGGTCCGGCCGCGACCTGGGCTACCCCGGCGGTCGCGAGCGGCCGGTCCACTTCGATCGCGCTGCTGCGGGCCTGCCGCCCGAGGACGTGGACGCATGAAGATCGGACTGGTCACGCCCTACATCTTTCCCCTCCCTGGTGGTGTGAATGCGCACGTCGGCTACCTCTACGAGAACCTCGTCAAGCGCGGCCACGACGTGCGCATCATCAGCTCCACCCACGGTCCGCAGCGCTCCAGCGAGGGCGACATCATCCGACTGGGCTACGGCTGGAGCGTGCCCACCAACGGCTCGGTCGGCACGCTGACGGTCTCGCACCGCTACGCGCATCTGGTCAAGGAGATGCTGAAGCGCGAGCGGTTCGACATCATCCACTTCCACGAGCCGTTCGTGCCCTTCCTGTCGCTAGTCATCCTGCGCCACTCCAAGGCGGTCAACGTAGCCACCTTCCATGCTTACTCGGGCTTCAGCCCCTCCTACGAGTTCGGCAAGCGCTTCATGGTCACGCCGGCGGGTCGCCTGCACGGTCGCATCGCCGTCAGCGCCGCCGCGCGGCACTTCATCTCGCGTTACTTCCCGGGTGAGTACAAGGTCATCCCCAACGGCGTGGACCTGCACCAGTTCGACGATGTGCCGCCCTTCGCGCGCTGGAGTGATGGCATCCCCAACATCCTGTTCGTGGGCCGCTTCGAGAGTCGCAAGGGCCTGATGTACCTGTTGCGGGCCTACTACCAACTGCGCCTTGAAGGGCTTGGCTGCCGGCTGTTGGTGGTGGGCAATGGCCCACAAGCGGGTGAGGCACGACGCTACATCCAGTCACGGCGCCTGGGTGGTGTGGAGATGCTGGGCCGGCTCTCGGACCACGACAAGGCACGCGCCTTCGCCAGCGCCGACATCTATGCCTCGCCCGCGACCGGACAGGAGTCGTTCGGCATCGTGCTGCTGGAGGCCATGGCCGCAGGAGCGCCCATCGTCTGCAGCGATATCCACGGCTACAAGGGCGTGGTCCGACGCAATGAGCAGGCGGTGTTGGTACCACCGCGGGACACCGAAGCCCTGGCGGCTGCCTTGGGCACCCTGCTGCGGGACGCGCCGCTGCGAGAGCGCATGGGTCAGTCCGGACGCGAGCGTGCCGTCCAGTTCAGCTGGGAGAACATCACCGCCAAGGTGGAGGAGTACTACGGCTTCGTCATCCGCCGCCTTGCCGCATCCGATGCGCTGCCGCCGGGCTTCGACGCTGAGATCCCCGAGCCTCCAGCTCGAGCACCCGGAGGTGCTGGCGCCTAGCTCTTGTGCGCTGACCCCGGCGCCGGTGGTGCCGGAGGTACCGGTGGTCCCGGTGGCGTCTGTAGCTGCTCGCTCCCCGCGTGACCATCGGTGCGCCCCCATGACCGCGCCGCGAGTGCGACCGCGGCCACCACGACCAGGGTCATGCCACCGACCACCAGGGTGGTGACGTTGAGCAGTCCGCCCTCAGCGGCGGGCTCGGTATTGACCGAGAACTGGAAGTCCCAGTTCCACGTCGGCAGCAGACCCTGGTAGATGCCAGCCAGGTCGGACGGCAGCGGCAGCCCGGAGATGTTGGGGTACCACAGCAACAACCACAGCGATGCGGCCGCCAGTACACCCAGCACGAAGCGACGCGGGTCACGGGCGCGCAGGGTGAGCCACGCCGGCACGGCCAGCAGCGCCAGCGCCAACAGCGCCAGCACATCGGAGGACAACACCAGGCTGGTGGTCGTGGTGGTGTCGAGGACCAGCAGTGCCGCGATGACACCGGCGAGCGTCACCAGCGCCGCCACCACGAGGGCGATCATCGAGTGGCGGCGCTGCTGGTCCGCTCCTCGGCCGGCGCTTCGGCCGGCCCGAAAGACCAGGTATGCCACCACGCCAACTCCCAGCGCGAACAGCAGCATGGCCACCGCACCACCCTGGCTGATCTGTGCCGTGCGCGTCGCCTCCGACGAGCAGGCGGCGCCGGAGGGGTTCGCCACGGCCGTCCCGGCGAGGATGCAGAGTGGTGTGCGCAACAGCCACAGCGCCGGAGCGCCGATGATCGCCAGCGCCGCGGCCGCGCGCGCCAGGAGCCACGTGCGAGGGGTCGGTCCATGCCACAGCTCGGCCAGCAGGTAGGCCAGCGCCAACACCAGGAAGGGCAGGCTGGCGTAGACGTGGTACTGGAAGGTGGCGCGGTCGATGCGGGCCCACGGCAGCCACATCACCAGCCACATGATCACCACGATGGCCAATGACAGGCTGCGACGCCGCCATGCCGCCCACGCCGAAAACGCCATGCCGGCGAGGCCCATCCAGAAGATCACCAGGTTGCCGGCGTCGTAGATGAGCCCGGTCGTAGCGTCGTCGTAGCGCTCCTGGAAGTACCACACCGGCTTCAGGTCCAGCGGCCACGCCCACCACGGCGACGATGCCGCGTGTTCGGCCCGCAGGTTGTCGTGATACTGGTACATCGACTCGGTCAGGGCGGCCAGCGTCTGGCCGCCTGGCGTCGATGCGGGCAGGCCCGGCAGGTGGTCCAGCAGCGGCAGACCCCAGGCGTTGCCCAGCTCCACCCACGGCGCGTAGGAAACGATGTAGATGCCCAGCGGCACGACCGTAAGGGCCACCAGCGTCAGCAACCAGGGCACCACGTTCCCTGGGCCCGGCCGCAGCCAGACGTTGCTGCCCGGTTCTGGTTGGGCGGCATCGATGGCGAAGGGACCACGGCCGAGGCTGCCCGCCACCACCACGACACCGCCGATGGCGAGGGCGGCGGTGATGGCCAGGACCCCAGCGAGGGGTCGCCCCACCAGGCCCAGCGCCAAGCCAGCGACCGCCGGCATGCCAGCCGCCAGCCACGCCTCGGTCCTGGTGATGGGGATAGGACGGCGCACGATGGCGGCGACCAGCAGGCTGGTCAGCAGCACCATCAGCAGCAGGAAGGTCCAGTTGCGTGCCGGGTCATCTCCCGGTCCACCACGGATAGCCAGTGAGCCCAGCACGGCCGTGAGGGTGATCATGACGGTGACGGCCAGGACCCGCCCGAGGCCGGAGCGGAATAGCACCAGCAGGCCGATACCGCCGATGGCATAGAGCGCCACCCACTTGGAGGCCAGGGCGAGACCCAGCGCCACACCGGCGGCGAGGAGGAGCGCGGCTGCCGTCCACGGCCGTCGAGGTGCGAGATACAACGGCGCGAACAGCAACACCGCCAGGACGACGAAGGTGGTCACGTAGACATCGTTCATGGCGATCCGCGAGTTCGCAAAGAGCATGCCCTCGGCAAGGACTAGCACGGCCGCGATGACCGCGACGCTTCGCCTGGCGAACAACACGCGTGCCAACAGATACAGCAGGGCCGCCGACAGCACGCCCATGAGCAGGCCGGGTAGGCGCCAACCAAAGGCGTTGCCGCCGATGCCGATGGTGGTGAGCGCACCTTCGCCGGTGATGGCGATGAGCTCGGCGCGATCCAGATCGGGGCGCTGCGCCAACGTGTCGGCGAGCACGTGGTCCGGCGGCGCTGCCAGGGGGACGTCGATAAAGACCGATCCGCCCTTGGGCTCTACGACGTAGACGGTGGCGCCACCATCCGGTGCATCACCGAGGACGTGGACGAGTTCGGCGGACTGGTTCCAGACGACGTCAGACACCGGGCCCGGCATCCACACGGACCCCGGGGAGCCGACGCCCCCGGCAGCGATCGGCAGCGACACGAGTGACGAACCGCTGGCTCCGTACAGCGTGGCTTCGTCGCCGTCGAGATCGGAGATGGCCAGGCCTGACACGGGGTCGTCGGTCGGGATCTCGTCGATGAGGTCGAGCGTCCAGCCATCCCGCAGGCTGATGCCGGCAGCGTCGGAGACCGCCAACAGCGGGCCACGTTCGATGACCGCGCCCTGAAGCCGGCCGGCATCGATGGCCTTGCCAAGCGCCGCGGAAGCGTCGTCCTCAAGGAACGCAGATACCACCACGATGTCGTCCGTATCCAGCAGATCTCGGATGCGCGCACGCTCGTCTGGGTCGATGGACTTGGGTGCGCCGCTGTCGGCCGCTGCGCCGCTGTCGGCCGCTGCGGCAGCGGGGTCGGCGACAAGAGCCTCGGCGATGACCATGGCCGCTGCATCACGGTCGACGAGCTGTCGCGCGTCGACCACGAGACGCTCGGCCGACGGCAACACCACCACATCCGACACGGCAGCCAGCGAACGCTGCGAGAACGATGCGCCGGTCTCCCTATCGAAGGTAGCGATGGTGTCGTCCGTGACCGCCACCAGTGACGTGTCGGTGACGAGCAGCTGCTCCACAGCGGCGCCGGGCCCAGCCGAGAGGGCCACCACCTCGGGGAGCGCAGCGCCGGAGTCGCCATGGCGCAGCGCATCGAGCGAGCTGGTGTCCAGACGATAGAGGCGCCCGTCACCATCGGCCGCAAAGAGGATGTGGTCAGACGGATCGATGGCGAGCGCGGCAGCAGCCAGCGGCAGCTCGGCCAGCGGCAGCTCGGTGGCGGGGTCGTAGACACGCAGGGCATCACCACTCGCGATGTAGAGGCGATCGCCGTTGCGCACATCATCGCTACCTGGAGGACTCCAGCGCTGCTCCAGCGCTGCATCCAGCACGCGCACGCCGAGCTCCGCGGTACGGCTGATCTCGTTGCCACCGGCAAGGCGGATGCCCCAGGCCATGGCGTACTTGGCCAGGTGGGGATGGGTGAACTCGTAGATGTCATGCGGCTCGCCGTACTCCCAGTGCTGCAGGAACTCGGCGGCGGTCCGCGCGTGATAGACCTCGTCGAAGTACATGCGCGCCGGCTGGTCGAGACGCGCACCGCGCACGCCGAGCGTGACGACGACCAACACGGTGATGATGAGCAGATCTCTGCGATCGATGCGCCCACCAGTCTCCCTTGCGAGCGCGGCGCTACGGTCTCGCCGCAGCGAACCCCAGGACAGGCGCGCCACCAGGCGATCGATGCGACTCGTTGCACCCGACGCCAAGGCTGGCGCCGGTCGCGGCTGCGTGCCGCCTCCGAACGAGGGCGTCCCGAGCGGCATCTGTACGAGAGGACCCGAGCGAGCTGCCGCGACGCGGTCGAAGGCGTCCGGGCTCGTCTGCAGCGAAGGACGCAACTGCCACGCCATCCAGACGGCCACCAGCGTCTGCAGCACCGCTGACGACACGATGAGCGGCTGCGTGCGAAACCACTCCCCGGCCGCCAGTGTCTCCACGTTGGGCGTGCCGTACAGCGGCAATGTCAGGATGCCATGGAGGTTGATGAAGGCGCCCGCGCTCAGGAGCAACAACGCCAGTGCCCAGCGACGTGCCACTACTGCCAGCAACGGCAGCAGGGCGACGACCGGGAAGATGTAGCGTTCGTGGACGCGCGTGGGCAGGACGAAGAACGCCGCCGCCAGCAGCGCGGCGGCAACGATGATCGTCCAGCGGTCGTCACGTACCGCGGCACGCATGCTTCCCCACAGGAATCCCGCGACGAGCAGGGTCGCTCCGATGAGCACGCCGGGGATCGGCCCCGCCAGCGGCAGCGTATCGTCGATCCAGGCGAACGCCTCAGCCAGTGATGGCGCGCCGTCGACCCCCACCAGCGCCCAAAGGTTGTACGCGTTGACGGTGAGGTAGCCATAGCCGCCGGCGGTACCGAGCATGCGATCGAGGTACTCCAGTGGCCCCATGCCGAAGGGCAGCGCCAGCATGAAGAACGCGAGCCACGCAGCCAGGAACGCAGTCAGCAGTCGCGGCCAGCCCTGCTCGTGAGCCAGCCAGCGCGCCAGCGGTGTCGGCGCCCAGGGCTGCCTGCTGGGACCGGAGCCCACTCGCAACAGGTGCCGCTTGAGCAACACGAAGAGCACCAGCGGGATGAGCACGACCCCGAACTGCGGCTTCACCAGCGCGGCCGCAGCTGCGAGTGCTGCAGCGCCCTCACCATTGCCCCGGATGAGGGCGGCCACGCCCAGCAGCACCACCAGGGCGCCCGCGGCATCGCTCTGGCCCCATAGCGCCGAGTCGTAGAAGGAGACCGGGTTGAAGAGGTAGAGCGCGCCTGCCGCGACAGCCAGACGCTCACTCCGGGCCCCTGGCCAAGTCCAGCCGCGCAGCAGCCGGTAGATCACATAGCCTACGCCGATGTCGAGCAGGATAGGCGGCAGCTTGATGAGGTCGCCCGGGTCTGCACCGGCACCAGCGAGCATCCCCACGATCCACAGCAGGTAGAGGTAGGCTGGGGGATAGTCGGCAAACCCGGCGTTGGCGTAGAAGCCGGCCGGTCCGTGCTCCGCCAGCGTGGCAGCCCACGACGAATAGGACGCCAGGTCCGACTCGAAGCCCGAGGCCGGGAAGAGCACGTATGCGATAGTTAGCCGCAGTGCCAATGCTGCGAGCAAGAGAACGATGAGAGCGGGGCTGAGGGCGAACACCCCGAGGGGACGAACCGGCTCCCCGGGGCTACGGCCGACCCCTTGCGCGAGGGGCGTTGTCACCGACGACGACCTGCCTCCTGGGAAAGCGTTGAGGTGAGCGCGAGTATATCAACGGGTCCCGATAGCGCCGTCCGGTCCCTTCCCGCGGCGCGCCAAGGCCGACTGGAGGCGTTCCTGCAGCGAACGCACCCGGGCTGGGTGGCGGTGGGGCTCTTCGCCATTGCGGCCCTCGTGTACTTCAGCTCCAACGCGGGCCGCACCGACTTCTATGATCATTTCGTCTGGCAGGCCGATGCCTTCCTGCATGGCCGGGCTGAGATCGTCTACCCCGTCAGCGACGGTCCTTACCGCAACGACTACTTCCAGGACGTGCTGCCGACAGCTTCCGACAGGGCCCAGGTGCCGTTCCCACCGCTGCCGGCCGTCATCCTGCTGCCGTTCGTGGCCGTCTGGGGCCTGGGCACCAACGCGGCGGCCGTGGCGGCAGCCTTGGGAGCGCTCAACGTCACCTTGTGCTGGTGGATGCTTCTGGCGGTCACGCCGCGCCGCGACGCCGCACTGCTGGGCACGCTGTTCTACGGTTTCGGCACCGTAGCCTGGTATGCGGCCATGTTGGGCACGACCTGGTTCCTGGCCCACGTTGTGGCTTCGACCTTCCTCTTCATCGCCATCGGGCTCGCGGTTCGAGCCGACGCAAAGCGCACCGTCCGTCGCGGGTTCGTGGCCGGGCTCGCGTTCGGGACCGCCGGCGTCGCCCGCCTCACGACCATCTTCGGGGCACCATTCTTCGTGTTCGTCGGCGCTGGCGGGTCGTGGCCGCGGCGTGCCCTGAGCGCCGGAGCCGGGGCACTCATCCCGGTGCTCTTGCTATTCGGCTACAACCTCGCCACCGCGGGGGCGGTGTTCCATCCTGCCTATGACTATCTGTACCAGGTCGAATACCGGCCACGCCCGGAGCTGGTGAAACCTGGCTGGTCGATCGAGGATCCGCGCTACATCCCCCAGAACGCCGGCATCATGCTGGGCCAACTGCCACGGACGCCCCTGCTCGATGACCCCGCCTGCGCGGACGCGGATGTCGGTCCCGGATCGCTTTTCGATCCTGAGTGCGCGCTGCTCCAGCCGGACCCCATCGGCATGAGCATCCTGCTCACCAGTCCCGCCTACTTGTTGATGATCCCCGTCCTGCTGTGGGATTGGCGCCGCCGCCTCGTGGCGGGAGCAGCGCTGGCGGTGCTTTCGATCGCCCTGGTCGACCTGATGCACTTCAGCCAGGGTTGGGTCCAGTTCGGCTACCGCTTCAGCAATGACTTCGCGCCCTTCGCGGTGGTCCTCGTAGCGCTGGGTATCGCCCGTCTGGGCATAGGCGTCAGGTCGGTGGGCCTGGTGGCCGCCTCGATCGGCGTCAACGCCTGGGGTGTCCTCTGGGGCGTGACGCTGGGGTGGTGAGGTCCACAGAGGGCGGAGCGACCCGCTATGCGCTCGCGGCGCTGCCCGTCTTCGGCGTGGCCCTGGTGCTCTACGCGCGCACGCTGCTGCCGGACGTGGGAGTGTGGGACACCGCCGAGTTCCAGGCCATCGGCACCACGTTGGGGGTCGCACACCCCACCGGCTACCCCACCTACACGCTGCTGGCCTGGCTGGGCTCGGTGGTGCTGACGCCATTCGGCAACGCTGCCTACCGAGCGGACCTGCTGTCCGCCCTGCTGATGGCCGGCGCTGCGGCACTGCTGGCGGTCGCCACGGTGCAGATGACGCGGCGCTGGCCTATCGGCCTGCTGGCGGGCCTGACCTTCGCGCTGACTCCCGTGGCCTGGCATTGGGGGCAGCGCGCCGACCCCCACGTATTGCACGTGTTCATGGCGACTCTGCTGCTGGTGCTGCTCAGCGCTTGGGCTGGCCGCCGCAAGCACGACCCGCGCCGCGCCGCGCGCTGGTTGGTCGCGGCCGCCTTCGTGTTCGGCCTCGCCTTGGGCAATCACGCGCTGACGTTGCTGCTGGTGCCCGGCATCGCTGCCTACGTCCTGATGGTTTCGCCTCGCATCCTGTGGCGGCGATGGCGACTGGTGCTGCTGTGCGTCGCGGTGATCGCCCTCAGCGCCACCTTGGTCTACCTCTACCTACCGCTGCGGTCAGCCATGGACCCGCCGCTCGACTACGCGGACCCGGAGACCTGGGACGCCTTCTGGTATGTCGTCCTGGGCGAACAATTCCGGGGCTCCTTCGGCCCACTGCCAACACTCGCCGACATCGTCGCCGGCATGGGCAGCGAGCTTGGCCGCAACCTCGGACTCCTCTCCATCCTGGCCGTGTCGGGCGCGCTGGTGGGGCTGCTGCGACACCCCCGCCGCACCGTGCTCTCGTTGCTGTGGTTCGGCTGCACCTGGATCTTTGCCATCGGCTACCCCAACGCTGCCATCGAGCGCTACTACCTGGTGCCGCTGTCGATGGCAGCGCTGTGGGTCGGACTGGCCGCCGACGCCGCCGCAGATGCCCTCCACGGATGGCTGCAGCGGCCTGCTGGGCCCACCCCCGCGAAGGTGCTCGGCGGGACGCTGCTGGCCGTCTTGCTGATGCTGGCCGTCCTTCCGGCGGCGAACCGCTACCACGACCTGGATGCCTCTGCTGACACCTGGGGCCGGCAGATCATCGAGACCACGTTCAAGGCCCTGGAGCCCGATGCCGTCGTCCTCTCGTGGTGGTCGTTCTCCACGCCCCTCTGGTATGGCCGCTGGGTGGAGAGCCGGCGCGAGGACGTCACCATCATCGATGACCGTGACGTCCTCGATGACGGCCTCGGTAGCGTGGAGGCCGCCATCGATCGCTACCTCGACGAGCGTCCCGTCTACCTGATCCGCCTGGACCAGGATCTGAACGCCATCCGTGAGCGTTATGAGCTGGAACTCGTGCCCGGGGTGGCGACCGAGCTCTACCGCGTGGTGGCGCGCAAGACCGAGTGAAGCGTGTGGCCCTAGGATTGATGCGTGCCTGAGACCACCAACCTCCCTCGCCCCGTCGAACCCACACGTGTCGAGGCCTTGAGCTACTTCTTTCCGGCCCACGATGAGGCAGCCAACATCGAGGCCCTCGTGGAGGAGGCACTCGTAGAGTTGCCACGCTTGGCGGCGCGTTTCGAGATCATCGCCATCGACGACGGCAGTACCGATGGCACCGGCGAGATCGCCGACCGTTTGGCGGCGGCGAACCCGGATGTCGTCCGTGTGGTGCATCACCACGTCAACGGCGGCTATGGCGCGGCCGTGCGTTCCGGGCTCGCCGCCGCGCGCTTTGCGCTGGTCTGCTTCACCGACGGCGACCGCCAGTTCCGCGTCGCGGACCTGGCGCGCCTGACGGCTCGCCTGGAGGGGGCGGCGGATGCCTCAGGGCCCGTGGATGATGCAGCACTCCCCGACGTCGTGGTCGGCTACCGCATCGAGCGCGCCGATCCGGCCATCCGGCTGGCCTATGCGCGAGCCTATCGCTTCGCCCTGCGCCTCTTCTTCGGGCTCGCGGTGCGTGATCCCGACTGCGCCTGCAAGCTCTTCCGACGAGAGGCACTCCAGGGCGTTCGCGTCGAATCACGCGGCGCCTTCCTGTCGGCCGAGCTCCTCATCAAGATCAGCGCTGGCGGCGCGGTCATCGCGCAAGAGGGTGTGCCGCACTATCCGCGCACGGCAGGTACAGCCTCCGGCGCGGATCCGCGGGTGGTCTTGCGTGCCGTCAGGGACTTCTGGGGCCTGCGCCTGCGCCTGTGGGCGAACCGTGCCTCCGCCCTGCGGCGCGGCATCCCCATCCTGACCGATGAAGGACCCGGGCCAGCCTAGCGGTCCTCACTGTCGTGGCCCAGTCGATCGTCGAGTGGGCGCTCGTCCAGATCCGGCTCGTCAGGGAGGGACCCTCCTCCCGATGGTCCCGGAGGCTGCGCAGGGGGGATACCGCCGGGCCCGCTACCCTCACCCGATCCCGGCTCGAGCGAATTGACGAACTCACGAAAGACGCTGAGCTTCTCGTCCTCATCAGCCTCGGGGATGACTCCGGCCCGATCCAGCACCGCCTCGGTGGCGAAGATGGGCGCGGCCACCCGCACCGCCAGCGCGATGGCGTCACTGGGCCGCGCATCGAGCTCGAAGTCGGTGCCACCCTGGACCAGCACGATGCGGGCCCGATAGGTCTCGTCGGCCAGGTCGGAGATCAGGATACGGCGAACGCTGACGCCCAGGTCCGAGAGGATGGTCGTCAGCAGGTCGTGGGTGAGCGGTCGCTCAGCTTCCACGCCCTGCAACTTCATGGCGATCGACTGAGCCTCCCAGCTACCGATCCAGATGGGCAGGTATCGTTCATCACCGGCTTCGCGCAGGATGACCACGTGCTGCGAGGAGAGCATGTGCACACGCACGCTCTCCACGACCATCTCTCGAGCGGCACCCGTCATGCGTTGATTCTAGCGGTGTGCCCGCAGGCCGCTGGGGCGCCCCCGATACCGAAGAGCGACGAGCGGACGCGTAGCCGCGAGTCGGCGACGATGTCAGCCGACCGCGAGCTTGGTCCGGTAGATGGCCTCAGGGGTGACCCACATGAGCGTATCGTCCTTGCGCTTGCCCTTCTTCGTCGTGCCGCCCTCGATGATGTACATGCCGCGGACGTCAGTCATCTCGCCGCCATCGCCGGCCGGCAGCCACTGGCCGATATAGCCGCCATCGACCTTGTCAAAGCCGACGATCCGTCCGTGGAGCGCGTCGTAGAGATACACGCGGCCGTCGGTGTTGGCACGTCCTGATCCATCCACCAGGCGGTAGTCGTGGCCGGGCCGCAGGTCGGCATCGTCGGGCGGCGTGGCGATGGCGAACGTGCCGTCGTAGCGCTCGTACCGGTAGCGCCGCAGCTTGTTCTGAAACAGGGCATAAACGTCGAAATCGATATAGAGCGCCTCGAAGTCCGCCACCTCCGATGCCTGCGAAGCGAGGTATGGAGAGGGCTCCTGGAAGGAGCTGCCGTCGAAGGTCTGCTGGTAGCGCATGATCTGGTTCAGCGAGGGCTCGGCCACGTACATGCGATATTGACCCACGGCAGGATCGTAGGCCTCCACGTCGCCGTGGTCGGCCTCGAAACCGGAGCGGCCCTGCAGCGACAGCTGCACCAGCGTCCCGGCACCCGCAGAGTTGGACGGTCGCCAGCGCCAGGGCCGGGCCTTGTCGTCGACGATCACCACGTCCGGACCGGCGGCGGCGAGTTGGACCGGCTTGCCGATTGCGCGGTTGCTCTTCCCCTGCTTGTCGCCTTCCTGGACGATGTCGGCGATCTTGCCGTTCTTGGTGTTGGCGCGAAAGACCGTCCCGATGGAGCGGTCGATGTAGATGGCGCCGTCGTTCAGCCCTTCGACGAGATAAGCCGGGTCGGACCCCTCCGGCAGGCGGGCGATCCGTTCGATGGTGGGGTGGTGGGCTCCGTACAAGCTATCAAGGCCGGCCCGGACGCGCGTTTCCAGATCGTCGAGCGCCGGAGCGGCCAGGCCGGTGCTGCGGGCCTGCTTGACCTCGGTCCAGGCATCGCGGTAGTACTCAAGGGCGGTGTCGGGCTCCGTCGCCAGGAGGTTGTCCGCCCGATTGACGTAGTCGAGCGCTGACCCCAGCGCGTTGTCGGCTTCGGCGTAGATGGGAACCTCGTTGACGTCACTGCCGCGCGGCACCAGCACCAGCACCAGGCCGACCGCGAAGACGACAACCAGGAGCGCCAGCAGGCCCATCGCGGCGCGGCGCTGGTTCTCGGCACGCGAGGTCGTGGCGGTGACCTCGTGCGCGCTGGCGTCTCGTCTGGGCATGGCATCCCAGAAGCGGTCGCGGACGGAGTCGATGACGTCACCGATACCGACCCGGGAGGCCACCGCGGTCCCGTTCATCGAGGCCACCGCGGCACCGGGCAGATCGCCGTAGGTGTCTCCACTGGTGGGTGCGATACCGCCCTGGACCCGAGATGTTCGCTCACGAGTCTCGACCGCGATGAGGCCATCGGAACCGGAGCCGCCAGCGGCCACGAAGAGGTGGTGCAGGTGGTCGGCGGCGGCCTGTGGGTGCAGGGTGAGGATGGCGCTCTTGAGCTCCTCGGTGCCGACCGTTTCGGTCATGTTGCGCGACACCAGCAACAGGCCGTCGCCCGGGCTGAGCTCGCCGCGCCAGACAGCGACCGAGTTGGCCTCGTCGCTGGGCAGTCCCGCGGGCGCACTGCGGTCAGGCATGAGCATTCGGGCCGCTCGCACCAGGTACGCCTCGGCCGACCCGAGCGTGGCCAGATAGAGCTCATCGTTGCGGATGACAGCCGCGGCGACGCCGAGCGATCCCGGAGGAAGGTTGGCTCCTTCGCGACCGCCGCGCAGCCGTCGGTTGGCGCTCTTGACAGCCTTCTCCAGGCAGACCGGCACGCCAGCCGACTCGTCGTAGTAGTACTCGTGCCGAATGGTGTCGGCAACGAGCCTGCTGGCATCCCGGGCGTACGGTCCTGGGATGGTCGAGCCGACGAGGATGAAGAGCACGCCCTTGGAACGGGTCTTCGATCCGGTCGTCGGCCGGGTCACGCTGAGTATGTCGGCTGAAGACGGAAGCCGGTCCCGCTCGGCGATCGATCCATGCGTGATCTCGAGTCGGGTAGCCATGAGCGCCCTAGTCTAGCGTGGCTGCCCCGAATCCCCGCGCCGCGGTCTTCTCACCACCACCTGCAACTCCAGGAGCCGTTGCCCACCGGGCGCCGAGGCGAAGGCCTCCAGCAGGTCGGTCGAACAGAGGCGCAATTCCTGGCCGGTGGCAGCATCATCTGCAGAGACCAGCAGGGCCGGCGGACGCACCTCCAGCAGCTGCGACGCACCTGCCGCGGGCGGCACCAACTCTTCGACGATGCGGATCCAGGAGGACATCGCCCGAGCCGCGCGCAGCTCCTCTTCGAGGCCGAGCTGGGAGGCGATAGCGGGCAGCAGATCAGCCAGCCTGTGGACTGGGCGCCTGCGGGAAGTCATCGGCTGCCCGGTGTTCCGACGAGGCTGACGCTGCCATGCTCGACATGCCACAGAGTCGAGGCGGCCACCAGCGCCGGGTCGAGATCGTCGGGCGTGGTGGTGGTGACGATGGCCTGCGGCAAGCTGCCGATGCGGCGCACGAGATGGGAGCGGCGCTCCGGGTCCAGCTCGCTGAAGACGTCATCGAGCAACAGCAGTGGGGGCTGGCCGTCGAGCGCCGTCAACAGGTCCAGCTCGGCCAGCTTCAGGGCAAGGATGGCAGTGCGCTGCTGGCCACGCGAGGCGAACTCGGTCAGCTCGCGACCGTCAGCCATGAAGACGAAGTCATCACGATGCGGTCCCACCAGCGTGGCGCCGTTCCACACCTCCTTGTCGGCCGTTTCGAACAGGCGTCGCCGCAGGGCATCCCGGACCCCTTCACCCACCACCGCCTCCACGTTCGAACGGTAGTGCAGGGCGAGCGCCGGTTCCTCTGGCGCGATCTCACGGTGGGCGCGGGACAGGGGCTCGGCGAGCGCCGCCAGCGCCTCATGCCGCCAGTCGAGGATCTGGCCGCCGTTCTCCACGATGAGCGAATCCCAGTAGGAGAGCTCGGCGCGATCGGCCTGCTCCTCACGAATGCGTCGCAACAGCGAGTTTCGTTGCGTGAGGGTGCGCTGATAGGTGGACATCACGGGCGTGGCCGTCGGCTCACGCTGAGCGACCAGTGAATCGAGCAGGGTCCGACGCAGCGAAGGTGAGCCCATGATGAGCAGCATGTCCTCTGGCGCGAAGAGCACCGTTCGCAGCATCGAGGCTAGCGCCATGGGGCGACGATTGACACCGTTCACGCGGATCCGCTTGCGGGCACCGGCACTCGAGCCCTTGGCGTGGACCACGACCTCCAGCTCCTCCGTGCGGTCACCGACGTCGACCTGACCTGCCACGCGCGCGAAGTCGGCGCCCCAGCGGACCATCTCGGGATCAGCGCTACTTCGATGTGAACGACCGGACGAGAGCAATACCAGCGACTCGACCAGGTTGGTCTTGCCGGCGGCGTTGCGCCCCACGACCACGTGGGGGCCCGCGCCGAACTCGACCTCCAGATGCCCGTAACTGCGGAAGCCGTCGAGCGTCAGTGTCCGGACCGGCATCAGACGACGACCAGGGCGTGTTCGCACGCGGCCCGGATCATGGTCCTCGCCGCGTCGGTCAGGAGGGTGTGCGCACCGGCATGATCACATGCACATATGCCGGGTCATCCACGGGCTTCAGCACACCTGGCGCAAGTGGGCCACTCAGCTCCACCGCCAGCTGATCGCCATCCATGTTCTGCAGCGCCTCCACCATGTAGCGGGCGTTGAACGCGATGGTGACCGGGTCACCTTCCAACTCCGCATCGACGCGCCCCTCGGCATCACCGACGTCCGCTTTGGCATTGACGGCGATCGACTCGGGCGCTTCCTCCTCTCCGAAACCGAGTCGCACCACGTTGGCTGACGAGGAGGCAATGAGCGCAGTCAGCCGAACAGCCTTCAGCAGCTCGTCGCGATCGACCAGTGCACGGGTGCTGTGTGATGTCGGCAGCACTGACTGATAGTTGGGGAACTGGCCGTCGATCAGCCGACTGACGATCTCGGTCGTGTCGACCCTGAAGATGACCTGGCTCTTGGCCTGGGCGAGGATGATATCGAGTGGCTCCTCGCTATCGCCGAGCACGCGCATCAGCTCGACGTACGAGCGTGCCGGAACGACCACACTCATCTCTTCCACCGACTGCATCAGGGGAAGCGTCTTGACCGCGATGCGGTAGTTGTCAGCGGCCGCCAGCGTCAGGAGCTCACCGGAGAGCTTCGTCAGCACGCCGGTGAGGATAGGGCGGGTCTCGTCGGAAGCCGCGGCGAAGGTGACTTCGGCCAGGGCGCGTCGCATGGCCTTCTGGCTCACCTGGGTGGTGGGCCGGTCGCCGGCGGCAGGGATGACCGGGAACTCCTCGGCATCGATGCCACGCAGACGTGACTTGTAGTTGCCGGCGCGGATCAGGAGCGTGTTCTCCTTCTCCATCTCCAGATCCACTCGTTCACCGGCCGGCAGACCCCCCACCACGTCAGTGAGGAGGCGGGCCGGCACGGTCATCGTGCCATCGGTGTCGATCTTCCCGGGCACCCACACCGAGATGCCGATCTCAAGATTGGTGGCGGTGAGGCGAAGGCCACCGTCCTGGGTCTTCAGCAGGACGTTGGCAAGGACTGGCAGGGTCGCCCGACTGCTGACGGCGCGGGCCACGTGGGACAAACCCCGGGCCAGGTTCTCCTGCATCAAGGACAGCTTCACGAGCGGTCGAGCTCCCTATGAGACGTACATGGTTCTTTCTAATCTTCTCATCTCATCATCATCTTCATGCTGTGGATTGTGATGATGACCCGGCCCCGCCGTGCTGTACCTACGCTCATCACTGCGTGACCAGGGCCGCGGACAGCCGGTGCACGATACGTGCATGCTCGCTCGTCCGGCGTGGACGACCCAGGATACGACCCACATGTGGCCCCGGATCGTCCACGGTCCTGTCCACCAGCAGGAGAGCGGCGTCACGTCGGGGCCCCCGTGTTCTCCACGCTCGCTCCACAGGCCCTCGGTGGCTGATGTCCGACCAAACGGACCAGATGTGCCTGACCTTGGGGAACGACGAGCGGTCTCGCTCACAGGCTGGCACCATGTCCGGATGGTCGTGACCTGGGTCCGGATGTGACTGCCGTCCTGACGCTGCTGGTGGTGGTGATGCTTTCGCTGCTGGTGACTCGCGCAGCCACCATCGCGCTGGCCGCGACCGGCCTGTCGAGGGAATCCGCTCGCTTCCAGGCTCGCTCCGCATTCAGTGGCGCCGGCTTCACCACCTCGGAATCGGAGAGCGTAGTGAACCATCCGGTGCGACGCCGCATCATCATGTGGCTGATGCTGGCCGGCAATGCGGGCATCGTGGCGGTGGTGGCCTCGCTCGTCCTGACCGTCGTCGAGCCAGGGTCGGAGCTGAGTGTCATCGTGCGCCCCATCACCCTCGTAGCCGGGATCGCCGCCCTGTGGGCGATCTTCCAGAGCCGTTGGGTCGATCAGCGCATCACCTCGATCACCATGACGGCGCTGCGCCGTTGGACCACCCTGGACGCGTACGATTACGCGGCGCTGCTGCACGTGGGCGGTGATTTCGTCGTGACGGAGCTCCGCATCAGCATCGGGGACTGGATGGCCGACCGCAGCCTGCGCGAGCTGGCACTCCGTGACGAGGGGGTCATCGTCCTTGGGGTAGAGCGGCCCGACGGCTCATATTTCGGAGTGCCGGTCGCCGAGACGGTCATCCAACCTCGGGACGTGCTCATCATCTACAGCCGCCGGGGAACGCTGGTCGAACTGCACCAGCGACGCCGTGGCCGCGGGGGCGAAAGAGCTCATCGGGCAGCCGTGAAGGAGCAGGCGCGGCTCATCGCTGAGGAGGGATCGGCCGACGCCGACCAAGGGCAGGCGAACGACGACGCCGGCAGGTCGAGCTGAGGGGACGCTACTTGTCGGAGTGGATCGACTCCCGGACCGCCGCAAGCTCCCGCCGCAGCTCTTCGTTCCGAGATGCCTCCCGGTCGATCTTCTTGCAGGCGTGCAGGACCGTAGAGTGGTCCCGTCCGCCCAGTTCGGCGCCGATGCGCAGCAGTGACACATCGGTCTCTTCCCGCATCAGGTACATGGCGATCTGGCGCGGCACCACGATGGCACGGTCGCGCTTCTTGCCTCGCAGCGCCTCCAACTCGACGTCGTAGTAGTCCGAAACCGCGATGGCGATCCGCTCTGGTGTGATGGCGCGTTTGCGCGGGCTGTAGAGCACGTTCGACAGGACGGCCTGTGCCAGTTCGATACTGATAGGCATGCCCTGCATGGAGGCATAGGCGACGATGCGATTGAGCGCACCCTCAAGCTCCCGGATGTTGGAGGCGACCTTGCGGGCGATGAACTCCAGCGCGTCAGAGTCGACGCGCACACCCTGCTCCTCCGACTTGGTGCGCAGGATGGCGATGCGCGTCTCCAGGTCGGGCGCCGTGAGGTCGGCGATGAGTCCCCACTCGAAGCGGCTGCGCAATCGCTCTTCGAGCGTGACGATCTGCTTGGGGGGCCGGTCGCTGGAGAGCACGATCTGCTTGCCGTCCTCGTGGATGGCATTGAAGGTGTGGAAGAACTCCTCCTGCGTGCGTTCCTTGTCGGCGATGAACTGGATGTCGTCGATCAGCAACAGGTCGATCTTGCGGTAGCGCGCACGGAAGCCATCGATGCGCCCCTGCTGGATGGAGGTGATGAAGTCGTTGGTGAACTTCTCGCTGGTGGCATACACGACACGCTTGCGAGGAAAACGCTGCGCCACCGCATTGCCGATCGCATGCATCAGGTGTGTCTTGCCCAGTCCGACCCCGCCATAGAGGAAGAGCGGGTTGTAGGCTTCGCCCGGACGCTCCGCGACCGACAGGCTGGCCGCATGCGCCAAACGGTTGGCCGAACCCACGATGAACGTGCGGAACGTGTAGCGTGCATTGAGGTTGACGCCGCCACCCTCCGCGCCGCCCACACGGCCCGGCTCCACACGAACCTTGGGGCCGCGTGCCGGAGGCGCTGGCTTATGCGCCACGCGCGGTAAGGACGCCTCTGTCTCCTCGGGCTCGGGATCGAGGATGTCGAACTCCACGTTGACGCTGTAGCCCACGATGCGAGCGAGTGTTTGTGCGATCAGCGAGCGATAACGGTTCTCCAGCCAGTCCTTGGCGAAACCGTTGGGAGCTCCGACGCGAAAGAGGTCTCCCTCGACATCGACGAGAGTCGTGTCCTTCAGCCAGGTCTCGTAGTTGGCCGGGGACAGCGACACCTGAAGCTCACCGAGAGTGGCTCTCCAGACCTGTTTCGCGTCCATCGATGGCAACGTGACCCGTACTACGACACGACTTGCGCTTGGGCGGCCCGGATGCCCTCCGAGACACGCTGCGGCGCGTTCGATACTCCTGGAGAGAACCGGTCCGACCCCTCTCGGGACGTTGTGTCGGTGGCTCCAGACTACATCTCCGAGCCCTTCGAAAGGCGCCGGGGGCGACCTACGTTAGCACTGCGTTTCCCGACCGTGCAACGTCCATCGGGCATACCCCCTGGGGGTATCATCGCCGACCTTGCCCGAGACTGCCGGCAGCACCATGATGTGCCGGTCGGCCCCGGCGGGGGCGTCCCCCGCAGGCCATCGAGTGGTGGCAGGACGCACCACGTATCGCTGGCCGCCGACCTCTCGGCACGCGGGCGCGGCGCATTCGGACTACGCTACCCGCTGGCCAGGCTCCGCACGGTCATCGACGCCAAGCAACGCGATCCCACCAGCAGGCGCAAGGGCCCCCAGGACCAGCACCTCGCTCCCAAAGCCGGCCACCCTGCGCAGTGGCAAGTTCACCACCGCCACGACTAACCGACCGAGCAGGAGGGAGGGGTCCGGGTACGTCTGCGTGAGTTGCGCGGATGACCGCCGCTCGCCCCAGGGACCAAAGTCGAGGCGCAGCTTGTACGCGGGCTTGTGTGCGCCATCGAGCAGACTCGCCTCAGTGATGCGGCCGATGCGCAGGTCGATTCGCTCGAAGTCCTCCATGATGGCGCTGCCGGGCTCAAGGAACGGCACCTCGCTCGGCGGTCGATCGTTGGTCATGCAAGCTTCCTCCGGTCTGCGGCGACTGTCGCGTATAATCCGCTCCATCCGAGGTGGGCGTGCGCCCGGGACGACCACAAGTGGTCTACCGCGACCGTTGTCCGCATCGTCCACATCCGCACCGGCAGGCCGGTCTCCCCAAGTCGAACCCGACCGCCTGCTCGAAGGAGCCCAGTTCCCAGTGACCAAGCAGACGTATCAGCCCAAGAAGCGCCATCGCGCCAGGGAGCACGGCTTCCGCAAGCGCATGAAGAGCCAGGGTGGCCGCAACGTCCTCGCCGCGAGGCGGGCACGTGGCCGCAAGAAGCTCACCGTCTGACGGCCGGCAGACCTGATCCGGGGCCGTGCCGACGCTCCGATCACGGGCGGACTTCGCTCGCGTCAGCAGCAAGGGACGTTCCCGATCGGACCGACTCATGGTCGTCCGCTTCGTACCCAATGATCGCGATCACGACCGCTATGGCATCTCGACCGGCCGACGCCTTGGTGGCGCCGTCCGTCGTAACCGCGTGCGTCGTCGCCTCCGCGAGATCCTGCGCCGGGCACCCAACGACAGCGGCCACGGTTGGGACATCCTCATCGTGGCTCGGCCAGCTGCCGTGGACGCGTCGTTCGAAGAGGTACGCAACGCCCTGGAACGCCTGCTCGGAAGCATCCGCGGTACGGTGAAGGGGTCCTCGTGATGGCGACAGGTGGGCTCCCGCGACGCTTCGGGATCGGCCTCATCCACGTCTATCGCAAGACGCTTTCTCCGCTTTTCGCCGGTTCGTGCCGGTATGAACCATCCTGCTCGGAGTACACGGAGCAGGCAATCCAGAAGTACGGGCTCGCGAAGGGCGGCTGGATGGGTGCCAAGCGCATCGCCAGCTGCGGTCCCTGGCGTCCCGGCGGCTATGACCCGGTGAAGTGATGCGCATCCGATCCGCCCTCGCGGCACCCTTCCGACTGGCTCCCCTGGACCTGCTAGCGGCCATAGCCATCGCGATGATCGCCCTGAGCATGGTTGCCGGACCGGTCTTCTCGCAGGACAAGAGCCCTTCAGCACAGCCCACGCTCGGGATGGCGGCCAGCCCGTCGGCGGTGTCCAGCCCCGCGGCTGATGGCTCACTCGGGCCCGATGGCTCGCCGCGACCCGATAGGTCCGGGGCACCCGTGGGGACAATCACGCCAGCCAGCTCGGCGGCGCCTGACGCCACGCCGGCGCCCACGCTCATGCCAGGCGCCTCGACGACAGAGGACCCATGCGCACCCAGGCCGACGCCTAACCCCGACTCCACGCCGCACCCCGACGCCACCGCCGCGCCCAATCCCAACCTGTGCCCGGCGCGGCCGGACGGCGCCAACCCGCTGAGCCTGCTGGCCTGGGCATTCACCCCGATCTTCCAGGTCATCTTCATCGGCCTGGCGTTCCTGTACAGCATCACTGGTGATATCGGCGTCGCCATCATCCTGCTGACCATCATCATCCGCACGCTGATGATCCCCATCTTCCGCATGCAGATCGTGTCGCAGCGGCGCATGCAGATGCTGCAACCGGAGCTGAAGGCCATCCAGACCAAATACAAGGGTGACCGGACCAAGATCTCCGAGCAGCAGATGCTGTTGTATAAGGACCGCGGGGTCAACCCCGCCTCGGGCTGCCTGCCGGCTGTGCTGCAGATGGTCCTGTTGCTACCGATGTACCAGGTCTTCACCGCGGGCCTGAAGGCGCCGGATATCAGCTCCATGCTGCACCCCTTCGGTGTCCAGTTGGTGAATGTGCAATGCCAGCACCCGGGCGACCCGTACTCGCCCTGCATCAATCCCAACATCCCCTGGCTGGCCTGGATCCCCAAGATCGACAACGGCTTCCAGATGCCGGGCTACCCCGGCGGACTGCCATCCAACCAGCCCGAGATCTTCGTCATCGTCCTCGCCGGCCTGGGCTTGGGTCTGTCGCTGTTGGCCTTGGTCTCGGCGGGTCTGCAACTGATCCAGACCCGCATGATGATGACGCGGAGCAGTGACCCCTCGCAGGCGACACAGCAGAAGATGTTCCTGCTGCTGCCGGCCTTCTCGCTGATCTACGGCGCCATCCTGCCTGCCGGCCTCTTCGTCTACTGGATCACCACCACCATCTTCAGCATCGTCCAGCAGTTCCTGATCAACGGCTATGGCGGACTCTTCCCGTTGTTCGGCTGGACGCCAGGCTTTGCCCGGGATCACCAACCACGCTTCCCGGTCAGCATGCCGGAACCCAAACCTGCCGCCGTGAACGCGGACGGCACCACCCAGACCACCAAGCGCTCCACCAAGGAGAGCGCCGCGGGAACCATCAGACCGGCCAGGCGACGCAGCCGCCGGCGAGGGAGACGTCGATGAGCGAATACCAGGAGTTCACGGGCAAGACGGTCGAGGAGGCGCTGAAGAGCGCGCGCGAGGAGTTCGGCGTGAGCGGCTTGCAGGATCTGGATTTCGAGATCCTGACGCAGGGCAGCCGAGGCGTCCTGGGCATGGGTGCCGAGGTCGCCCGCATCATCGCGGCGCCACGGTCGGCATTGGGGGGCTCGACGCCCAAGAAGCCGGCCGCACCGTCCGCTCCGCCGCCAGCCCCGGCAGCACCACGCGAGGACCAGCCAAGCCAGCCACGCCCTGCCGCCGAGGAGGCGGCTGCTGAGCAGCCACGCGAGCCGCGGCCCCGCCGTCGGAACGATGATCGCGGCACTTCTGCCGATGGCGACCGCCGCACTCGTGGAGGCGGCCGTTCTCAGGAGGCCTCGACGGTGAGCGCCGCTGCCGCGACGGAGCTTGAGGCGGCAGTGGCCGCCGGTTCCACGACCAAGGCAGACGCCTCCGGGGACAGCGAGACCTCGCCTGAGGCGCTCGAGGCCGGCAAGCAGATCCTCGAGCGACTCGTGGAACTGATGGGCTACGACGCCAACGTCGAGGTCACCACCGGCGCCACCGCCAAGATCACCGTCTACGGCGCTGACGAAGATGAGAAGGAGGCGCTGGGTGCGCTCATCGGCCGTAAAGGCGAGCGACTCTCCGCACTTCAGCATCTCGTCAACCTCATGCTCTCACGCAAGATGGGCACCTGGACTCGCGTCCTCGTCGACGTCGAGGACTACCGCGGTCGTCGTGAGCGCCAGCTGATCGAGGTCGCGACACGTGCCGCAGAACGCGTCAACGAGACCGGGCAGATGCTGCAGCTGGAGCCCATGTCAGCCTTGGAGCGCCGCTGGGTGCACCTGGCACTGCGGGATGTCGATGGCATCGCCACGCAGTCGATCGGCGAAGAGCCCACCCGCCGCGTCGTGGTCATCAAGGCCTGACAGCAGTAGACGCCCGTCGAGAGCGGTACACACCGACAGCGACGGACACGAGAACGACCCCGTCGAGCTGACGGGGTCGTGACGTATCTGCGAGTTGGTGGAGATGGGGGAGAGTCGAACTCCCCGTCCAGAACCTTCTGCCGAAGACCACTACGAGCGTATCCGATGGTTTGTCGTCGATCCTACGAACCAGCATCGGCACCGTGCCGCAGGATCCAGTCACGTCCCCTTGCGGGCTTGACTCCGAGCTACGTGACGCTGACTCGAAGCGCATCCTCGCTAAGTGACGCTTCCGCGGCCCGCGAGGACGAGGCCGTTTCCACGCTCACCTTACAGCCTTAGGCTGCGAGGGCGAGAGCAGGCTGGCGATTGTTGCCAGTTACTTCTTGGTGCCACCTGATTAACGAGGCCCGATGGCAACCTCGACTCGCGTTCTTCGGGGTTGGGGCCCTGTCGAGACCACGCATCCCCATGGACTAGCCATTATAGCGGTCGAACGCCTGTTCTGTCCCGCTTGGCCGCCCCTCAGCGTCCGCCGTCAGTGCCCGCCGTCAGTGCCCGCGCCCGCGCATGGCATCGGCCACCTGGCGGTCCATGTCACGCTTGGCGTCACGGTCGGCGATGTCACGGCGATGGTCGTAGCTCTTCTTGCCGCGGGCCAGGCCGATCTCGACCTTGGCCCTGCCGCGATCGTTGAAGTAGACGCTGAGCGGCACCAGCGTGAGCCCCTTGGCCTTGGTGCGACCGAGCAGCTCATCGATCTGGCGACGGTGCAGCAGCAGCTTGCGCGTGCGTAGCGGCTCGTGGTTGTTGCGGTTGCCGCCGGCCCACGGAGCGATGTGCACCCCCACCAGCCAGGCCTCACCGCGCTCGATCCTGGCGTAGGCGTCCTTGATGTTGAGGTTGCTGTCCCGTACCGACTTGATCTCGGTGCCGGTCAGCTCGATGCCAGCCTCCAAGGTGTCCTCGATGGTGTACAGGTGGCGGGCTTTTCGGTTCTTTGCGACGGTCTTGCCCATCGATGGGCTCCTTGGTCGATGGCGGGTGTGGCGGCGACCCCAGCATCAGGGGCACAGGGACGAACGAACGCCGGCCCAGAGGGGCCGGCGTCCTCGTGGCGATACACCACCCGGTCGGCTCGACTAGCGCCGAACCTCCGAGGCGGTGCAGCTACTTATATGACTATCCATTGCACACCACCTCCTTTCGTTCGGGGAAACGGTACCGCAACTGCCGACGCACGGCAAGTGGTGTTTGTGACGATCGTGTTGCAAGAGCTCGCCGCGGGCGCGGTCCGCGGCATGGTGGACAGCTCCCGCCTACGGCATCTCCGACGGCAGGGGCTGCTCCAGTAGCAGCGCGATGGCGGACTGCAACTGGCCGTCGAGCGAAGCGTCGCCGCCCGCCACGTTCGGCCGGAAGCGCTGGCCGGTCGCGGGGATAGGCACATCAGGCAACAACCCGGTGCCATCGATGGGCTTCTTTTCCCGGGTCAGCCAGGTCGCGATCGAAAGACGGAAACCGCCGTTCTCCCCGGGCAGCTCCGTCCATTCCTGCACCGTGCCCTTGCCGAATGACGGCTCCCCCAGCAGGCGAGCACGGCCGGAGTCCTGGAGTGAGCCCGCGAGGATCTCGCTGGCCGATGCCGAGCCACCATTCATCAAGACGACCACGGGCAACCCGGGGTCTGTGGCCAGGCCACCCTCCACGACGTTCACGGCCGTCTGTCGGCCCGCCGCATCCTCTTCCCAGAAGACCACACCATCGTCGAGGAACTGGCTGCTGATCGTGACCGCAGCATCCACGAAGCCGCCCGGATCGTCGCGCACGTCTACGATCAAGGCCTCGACTCCAGCGTCCAGATGCCCTTTGAGGGACGTCTTGAAGCGCTCGGCGGCGTTGACGCCGAAGCTGTCGATAGCCAGGTAGCCGACCCGCCCGTCGGCCAGGACGGCCGAGTGGACATCCTCACTGACGACCGTGTCGCGGGTGATGGCCAGGGTCAGTGTCTCGCCACCACGCTGCACGGTCAGTATCACCTCACTGCCGCGCGGGCCGCGGATGTGGCGTACCGCATCGTCGATGGTGCTGCCCGCGAGCGCCTCACCGTCGACGGCGGTGACGATGTCATCGACGTGTAGTCCGGCTGCCTGCGCAGGCGCGCCGGCCAGGACATCGAGCACACGCAGCGCACAGCCCGCGTCGATGGGCTCACATGGCTCGCCGGACGCATCCTCGGTGGCCATGACCGCACCGACACCCTCGAACTCGCCGCGGGCATCGTCGAGTGCCGCACCGAACTGGCCCGGAGGCATATAGCCGGAGTGGGGATCGCCGAGGACGTCGAACATGCCCGCGATGGCGCCCTCGACCAGCTCCTTGGGCGCGGGAGTTCCGATGTATCGCTCGGTGATGCTGCGATAGGTCTCGCTGAAGGCCTCGATGGCAGCGCGCTCATCGGCGGTGCCTCTGCCGGCCTGGCTTCCGAGGCTAAGACCAGCCCAGAACACCACCGCGGCGGAGATTGCCAGCAGTGCCATGGCCGTGAGGCCGACTCTCGGCCCAGCGCCAGGTCGGGGCGCCTGGGGTGGTGGCGGCTCTTCTGGCCGGGTCGGTTCGATGGAGGTGGTCATGGAGCGCTGAGGGGTCGTGCTAGCGCAGGTACGTGCGCACGCTGATCCAGGCACCCAGGCCGCCGAGGCCGAGACCCGCGCCGAGCACGATACCCATGATCTGCAGCGTCAACGAGCTGTCGAAACCGAGCGGCACCGATCCGGCGATGTCACTGGCGAGGTCACTGATCGGCGGCGACGCGACGAGCAGCAACAGCAATGTGATGACCGCCCCCGCGATACCGATGAAGACGCCCTCAAGGATGAACGGCCAGCGCACATAGCGATCCGATGCACCCACAAGGCGCATGATCTCGATCTCCTGCGCGCGCGCCATCAAGGCCATGCGGATGCTGTTGATGACGATGAGCAGCACCGTGAGACCGGCGAATCCGAGCACGACGACGCCCAGATTGCGCAGCTGCGAGGTCAGGCTGACGAGCTTGTCGATGCCCGTCTGCTGGTCGGGCACGAAGCGCACCAGGCCGGTCTCCGATCGCAGCATCGCCGTCACCGCCTCCGACTCGCGGGGATTCCGCAGCTCGACGGTGAGATATGCCGGCAGTGGGTTGTTGAGGCCGGTATAGACGCTCGTATCCTGGCCCTCGGCTTGGCGCGCGGCAAGGAATGCGGCCAGCGCCTCCTCCTTGCTCGTGTAGGTGACGGAAGCGACCTCGGGGAGTGCCGCCACTCGTGTCTGCAACTCGGTGATGCGCTCCTCGAGCACACCATCGTGCAGCTCAGCGGTCACCTCCACCTTGGATTCGACGTACTCAAGGCCGGATTCGACGCCAGCGATGAGGATCACCAGCGCCGCCAGCATCAGCAGCATCAGGATCATGGTGACGGTTGCAGCGATGTTCATCACCCGGTTGCGCCACAAGCCCTGCAAGGACTGGTGGACGGAGAAGCGCAGGAAGTGCATCAGCGCGCCGCTCTAGTACTCACGGTGGTAGCCGCCGACCTCGTCGCGCACGACCCGACCATCCTCCAGCGCCACCACGCGACGGCGTAGCGCCGTCACGACCTCGGCGTCGTGGGTGGCCATCATCACGGTCGTGCCCATCTCATTGATGCGCAGCAGCAACTGGATGATCTCCCAGGAGATGAGTGGGTCAAGGTTCCCGGTGGGCTCGTCGGCGATGATGAGCCGCGGGTCGTGGACCATGGCGCGGGCGATGGCGGTGCGTTGCTGCTCGCCGCCAGACAGCTCGTTGGGGCGCTGGCGAGCCTGCTCGGTCAAGCCGACCAGCGCCAGCGCGCGCACGACGGCCGGATCCATCAGCTTGCGCGGCGTGCCGGTGACTTCCAAGGCGAAGGCGACGTTCTCATAGACCGTCTTCCGGGGTAGCAGGCGGAAGTCCTGAAAGACGATGCCGATGCGACGCCGCAGCCTGGGCACGTCGCGCTTCTTCATGCGATTGAGGTCGTGGCCGGCGACTTCGACGCGACCCTCACTGGCTTTCTCGTCTCGCACCAGCAGCTTGATGAGCGTGGACTTGCCCGCACCGGAGGGGCCGACGAGGAAGATGAAGTCACCTTCGGGTATGACCAGATCGACCTCGATCAGGGCCTGCTTGCCGTTGGGATAGGTCTTGGTGACGCCTTCGAGGCGCACCGAATGGTGCCTCTCGGGTGGAGGCAGCTGCTGGTCGGTGACAGGTGTTCCGGGCGCAACGGGTCCAGGTGCCGCTGGGGCTGGCGACTGGTCGGGCCGGGGTGACCCCCAAGGTGGCCCGGCGACGGCCCGGGATACGGCGTCGCTCATCGGCTGCGGAGCGTAGCACGAAGTCTATGCGCTGCCCCTTCAGCGGCCCCTGAGCCCGGCCAGCATGACGTCGTGCAAGCGCCCGTTGGTGGCAAGCACGCCGCGCGCCGGCATGTCGGTCCCACCAGCGAGGTCGGTGACTCGCGCGCCGGATTGTTGCAACACTGCCAGTGGCCCGGCCAGATCCCACAGCTTGAGCTCGGACTCGACCATCACCTCCGCCGCGCCCTCGGCCACGAGCATGTAGCCGTAGAAATCGCCCAGGCCGCGATCGCGCCAGACCGTGCTCAAGAGCGGTCCGAACCCCGGTGCCAGACCCGATTCGACGATGCTGGGATAGGACGAGTAGACGACCGATGCGGCTGCCAGCGAATCGACTCCAGAGACCGAGAGAGATGTCGCCGATGCGTGATCCCAGCCGGCCGGCGTCGTGTCGACTGCCCATGCTCCCCCGCCCTGCCAGCTGAACCAGCGTCGGTGCAGCGCCGGTGCGCTGACCACACCGACCGCCATCTGGCCCTCGATCTCGAGCGCCAGCAGCGTGGCGAAGATGGGCACACCGCGCATGTAGTTGTGCGTGCCGTCGATGGGGTCGACGATCCAGCGGCGCCCGCCGTCCGAGCGTGCCTCGCCGTACTCCTCGCCGACCAGGCCGTGGTCCGGAAAGCGACTCGTGATGCGCTCGCGGACCGCCCGCTCCACGGCCGTGTCGGCTTCGGTCACGAAGGAGGCATCGGCTTTGGCTTCGACCTTGATAGCGCGGCGGAAGGAGGCCGATGAGATGGCATCGGCGTCGTCGCAGGCCGCGAGAGCCAACTCCACGGCGGCACCGATCTCGGTCCCGGGGTCGGGCAATGTCAGGGTGGCAGTCATCGTCTCTCCGGTGCGTGGTCGTCGGTCACAGCGTGGCTACAGCAGGGCATAGCTCATCGGAAGGTAACGCTCCAGATGTGGCCCCGGCCCTGATGAGCAGTAGATGGCGGGTGTGCTGTCGATGCGCAGGCCTGCCGCCAGCAGAGGCCGCAGCACGCTGATGGCGTGCCCTGGCACCACCAACTGGCGTCCCTCCAGCACGGGCGTGATGCGCGCCAGGTAGCCCAGGAAGGCAGGCAGATAGCCCGACTCCAGTGCGGCCACGGGTCCGATGCGGCCGCTGGGCTGCGCATAGCCGTAGCCCAGTACGCCGCCGGCATCGTCCAGGAACATCACGCCCTGGCGCTCACGAGCCCAGAAGGCGTGGTCCGCTGGCCGCTCATAGCCCATCAGGGCGCGATCGAAGCCTGCCAGCGACGCGGCGGCGACGGGTCGACGCGCGATCCCAGCCGGCAGATCAGGGAGGGCCGTGTCGGGCAGCAGGCCGCGCAGCAGGTATAGCGGCGTCCGTGGCGCCATCCCTATCGACGCGTAGAGGCCGGTGGAGACAGGCTGATCGGCCTCGGCACAGGTGGACACCCGATCGATCCCGCGGCACGCCCGCAGGCAGGCCTCCAGCACGGCACGGCCGACCTTGCGGCCCTGCCAGCCTGGTTCGACGAAGAGGAACGAGAGGAAGGCGCTGGGGCCGCGCTGCATGACGATGCCGAAGGCAACGATGCTGCCGTGGTCATCGGCCACATAGGTGCTGCCCGGGTCGGTCGAGAGGAGGTGCCCGAAATGCATCTCCAGGGGCGCGGCGTTGCGGGGCTGGAGGGGCCGACCACGGCGTCCATCGAGGTCCTCCATGGCGCTGAAGAAGACCTTCAGCAGCGCCGGGATGTCCGCGACGGTCGCGACCCGTAGCTCAGGCAGTGCCACCCTCCCGTTCGGTGGCGACACGCTCGAGCTCCGCCACCATGAAGGCGTCGAGGTCGCCGTCGAGGACGGCGCTGGTGTTGCCGGTCTCGTGGTCGGTGCGGTGGTCCTTGACCATCTGATAGGGATGCAGCACGTACGAACGGATCTGGTTGCCCCAGCCGGCGTCCTTGTGCTCCCCTTTGAGCTCGCGGATCTCCGCTTCGCGCTCCTCGATACGTCGTTCCAGGAGGCGCGCCAGCAGGATCTTCATGGCCGCCTCACGGTTCTGGTGCTGCGAGCGCTCGTTCTGGCTCTGGGCCACGATGCCGGTGGGCAGGTGCGTCAGGCGCACCGCCGAATTGGTCTTGTTGACATGCTGACCACCGGCACCCTGGGCGCGATAGGTATCGACCTTGAGGTCGTCATCGGGGATCTCCTCGATCTCCGATGCCTCCGCCACCTCCGGCAACACCTCCACCTGCACGAAGGTCGTGTGGCGGCGACTCTGCGAGTCGTAGGGGCTGATGCGGACCAGGCGGTGCACGCCGACCTCCGCGCGCAGCCAGCCATAGGCGCGCCGGCCCTGGACTGACACGGTAGCGCTCTTGATGCCCGTCTCCTCGCCTTCGAGCCGGTCCACGATCTCGGTCTTGAAGCCGCGGCGCTCGCACCAGCGCAGGTACATGCGCAGCAGCATCTCGGCCCAGTCGGTGGCTTCGGTGCCGCCGGCGCCGGCGCTGATGCTGATGAAGGCGTCCGAGTCGTCGTAGTCGCCGCTGAAGAGCAGGCTCGTGCGCATGCGCTCGTAATCGGCCACCAATGCGGCGTATTCCACCTCGACACCCGCATCCAGCTCGGGGTCCGCGGCGTCGGCAGCCATGTCAGAGAGTTCGGCCAGGTCGTCAGCCCGAGTGATCAGCTCGTTCCAGGCAGTCACTTCCTCGCGCAAACCATCGGCCGCGCGCAGCACGCGCTTGGCCTCGCGAGAATCGTTCCAGAAGTCCGGCGCAGAGGCGCGCCCGTCGAATTCGCTCAGCTCGTCAGCCTTGCCGGCGAGGTCAAAGACGCCCCGACGTCGCGTGGACGCGGGACACGAGATCACGGATCAGCGTGTGGTCCATCGTTTGGTCAGGGTCTTCGCGGTGGTGTCTAGCGTCGAGAGCGCAGGTCCTGCAGGAGCAGGGGGCGCAGCTCGATGATCTTGAGTGCGGTCTTGCTGCGAGCGACCACGGGGTTCACGCACGGGCAATAGCCGTTGTGTGCACACTCACCGCAGTTGCCGTCGCAGTCCAGCCAAGCGGCATAGCTGCAATTCCTGCAGTCACGCTCGCAGGCGATCAGGTCGGTGAACGACTGATCTCCGATCTCGGCTTCGGGCTCAACCGAAAACGGCTTCACTTATATCTCTCTCCCTCATCGGTCCGTTAGCCAGGGCACGTTCCTTGCAATGGCCGCATATGGACGACGCCGGCGGGTGGCCGCCGGCGTTTCGACTCAGTGTACAAAGGGAGCCCCCTAAAGCACAAGGGGTCGGTGAAGATTCGTGAACATCACCTTCTCGTAGGCGCCCGCAGCTCCCATCGAATGCGCCCACGGGTCCCAGCCGATGCGCCCGCAGGGCCAACCGGTCCCGAGCCCTATACTTCATGAACTCATGCGTAGATTCATCTCCCGCCTTGCCGGCACGTCCGAAATATCCAACCTCAGGCCACTGCAGCCGCTGGTGGACAAGATCAACCAGCTGGAGTCGCACTATGCGGCCCTCAGCGACGACCAGATCCGGGCGGAGATGGCCGAGGTGCGTGACGAGGTGCGCGAGGCCGCACCTGCCACCGAGCCCTCCGATGAGGAGTCGCACACCACTGACAGCGAGCGCCGGGGCGAGCTGCGCCGGGCACGTGAGCGGGCCGACTCCAAGCGCATGCAGGCCGCGCTCGATGATGTGCTGACGGATGTCTTCGCCGCTGCCCGCGAGGTCAGCCGGCGTGAGCTCGCGATGCGTCCCTTCGACGTCCAGCTGCTGGGGGCCATCGCACTCCACCAGGGCAAGATCGCGGAGATGAAGACGGGCGAGGGCAAGACCCTCGTGGCGCCACTGGCAGCCGCGCTCAACGCCATGTCCGGCTGGGGCGTCCACATCGTAACCGTCAACGACTATCTCGCCAAGCGCGACCCACAGTGGATGGGCCCCATCTTCCGTGGCCTTGGGCTCTCGGTCGGCATCGTGCAGCACGAGTCGTCCTTCATCTACGACCCCGACTTCCCCACCAAGGATGAGAAGCTGCTGCACCTGCGCCCGGTCGAGCGCCGCGAGGCCTATGCGGCAGATGTCACGTATGCGACCAACAACGAGCTCGGCTTCGACTACCTGCGCGACAACATGGTCCAGGAGCTCGCGGAGCGAGTCCAGCGCAAGCGCTACTTCGGCATCATCGACGAGGTCGACAACATCCTCATCGATGAGGCTCGCACGCCGCTGATCATCAGTGGCAGTGCCGGCGAGTCGGGTGACATGTACAAGGTCTTCGCGCGGCTGGTCCCCCGCCTGGAGGCCCGTCCTGACGGCGCCGAGGAGGGTGGCGACTACTTCGTGGATCTGAAGGAGCACGCCGTCTCCGCCACCGAGGAAGGTGTCGCCAGGATCGAGAGCCTGCTGGGCATCCGTGACCTCTACGGCGTCGAGACCGACCCGCGGCTGCCGCGTCACTTCGAGCAGTCGCTGCGTGCGCATGCGCTCTACAAGCGTGACCGCGACTACATCGTCAAGGATGACGAGATCGTCATCGTCGACGAGTTCACCGGTCGCCAGATGCCGGGCCGCCGCTGGTCGGAAGGCCTACACCAGGCGATCGAGGCCAAGGAGGGCGTGCGCGTCCAGCGCGAGTCCATGACCATGGCCACGGTCACCTTCCAGAATTACTTCCGGCTCTACGACAAGCTCGCCGGCATGACCGGTACCGCCATGACCGAGCAGGAGGAGTTCTACAAGATCTACGGGCTCGATGTGATGGCCATCCCCACGCATCTGCCCATGATCCGCGATGACTTCGCCGACCTCGTCTTCCGTGATGAGGAGGCCAAGTTCAATGCCGTCATCGAGGAGATCGTGGAGAAGCAGGCGGAGGGCCGCCCCATCCTCGTCGGCACCACCTCGGTGGAGAAGAGCGAGCAATTGTCGAGCACGCTGCAGCGCCGCGGCGTCAAGCATGAGACCCTCAACGCCAAGTTCCACGAGAAGGAAGCGCCGATCGTGGCGCAGGCTGGCCGCAGTGGTGCGGTGACCATCGCCACCAACATGGCCGGCCGCGGCACGGATATCAAGCTCGGTGGCGATCCCGCCGGCCTGGCCAGCCAGAAGCTGCACCACCGCGGGCTCAACCCCGCTGAGGTGGAGCCGGAGGTCTACCAGGCCACCCTCGACGAGTCCAAGACCGAGTGCGATGAAGACCATGTACGCGTGGTGACCGCGGGTGGCCTGCACATCATCGGCACCGAGCGCCACGACGCCCGCCGCATCGACAATCAGCTGCGCGGTCGCTCGGGCCGGCAGGGTGATCCCGGTTCTTCGCGCTACTTCCTCTCGCTGGAAGACCCGCTGCTGAAGCGCTTCGCCAACGATCGCGTCACCGCGTTGATGGAGAAGATGGGCCTCGAGGGTGACGTGGCCATCGAGTCACGCATGGTCTCCAAGACCGTCGAGAACGCCCAGTCCCGCGTGGAGGGCTACAACTTCGACATGCGCAAGCGCATCGTCGAGTACGACGATGTCATCAACAAGCAACGTGAGCGCATCTACGAGGAGCGTGACAAGGTCCTCAACAACGAGGACCTCAGCGAAACGGTGCTGGCCTTCGTCGATGCTGAGCTCGACGGCATCATCGCTGCCCACCTTGGTGAGGTGGAGGCCGACTGGGACCTCGAAGGCCTCTCGGAATCGCTCGGCGCGCTTGGCCTCGACGGTGACGAGTTCTCTGCCGACGCACTCGATGCGTTCGATCATCGCGAGGAGATCATCGAGTACCTCGCCGACCAGGCCGCTGTGCGCCTCGATCAACGCGAAGGGGAGTACGGCCCGGAGACCTGGGCGCTCGTCGAGCGCGCCGTGTTGCTGCGCGCGATCGATACGCTGTGGGTGGAGCACCTGACGGAGCTGGAGGACTTCCGTAAGGGCGTGGGCCTGCGCGGCTACGGTGGCCGCGATCCGCTGGTGGAATTCAAGCGCGAGGCCTTCAGCCTGTACGACGAGCTGCGCGGCTTCATCCGCCACCAGGTGGCATCCACCATCTTCCGGGTCAGCGTGCAGCAGCGTGAGGCGGTCCCGGCCCAGGAGCCATCGACCATGCCCACACTTACCCCGGAGCAGCTGGCCAAGCTGAAGGCCGGCAATGGCGCCGCTGCCCAGCCTGCAGGGGCCGCGTCGGGCGCCCGCTCCCCTGGTACGGTCACCCCACCGGTCTCATCGGGCGGCAGCGCCACCGCCACCAGCGGGGCATCGGTCACCACGCAGCTGCTGCCCGGCCTCACTTCGCAGACAGCGCAGAACGTGCAGCTGCGCAAGGGTGAGGAGACCCTCGACACAGGCAGCGCCCGCTCGGCTAGCCTGTCACCCGACGGGGAGAAGATCGGTCGCAACGATCCCTGCTGGTGCGGTTCCGGCAAGAAGTTCAAGCGCTGCCACGGCGCTGCATAGCCGCGATACCGCGACGGGACGACCTACGCCGGCAGGCTCCAGATCCCGACGCCGTAGCCGACGATGAGGATGATCAACGTGATGGCGGCGAGCGCCATGATGGCTAAGACCGCGATGCGAGGGTCGGTCTTCTCGACCTCGGGGTTCGCGAGCGGGGCGGCGTTCCAGCGGCGTGACCGCAGGCTGTCGCGGTAGTCGCCGTCCGTCTCGGTGGCGGCCGGCAGGCTGCCTTCTGACGGCGACGCCTGAACCACGGCCTTGTCCTCGGTCTCACGACCGACCTGCTCGCTCATTCCTCGTCCTCGTCCTCACCCCACAGCAGCATCGCCTGTGTGCGCTGGATCTCCGACGAGAATAGCGCGCCCACCGAATCGCCCCGGTGGATGCGCGTGATGGCCTCGCCGATGAGTGGCGCCACTGAGAGCACCTTGAGCTTGTCTAGCTGCGGCGCGGCCGGTTGCGGGATGGTGTCGGTGATGGTCACCTCCTGCAGGGCTGACTCCTGGATGCGCTCGATGGCGGGGTCGGACAGCACGCCGTGCGTGGCACAGCCATAGATCTCCAGCGCGCCCTCACGCTCCAGCGCCTTGCTCGTCTCGATGATGGTGCCGCCCGTGTCGATCTCGTCATCGACGATGATGGCGCGCTTGCCACGCACCTCGCCGATGACGTTCACCACTTGCGCGCGGTCGTCATTGCCCTCGCGCCGCTTCTCGATGATGGCCATCGGCGCCCCCACCAGCTCGGCGAACGTACGGGCGCGCTTGGCGAAGCCGAGGTCGGTGACCACCACGATGTTCTGGAGCTCCTTCTGCTTCCAGTAGTTGGATAGCAGGTGCGTGGCAGTGAGCTCATCGACGGGGATGTTGAAGAAGCCCTGGATCTGGCCCTGGTGGAGGTCCATGGTCAGCAGTCGGTCGGCTCCGGCCACGCTGATCATGTCGGCGATCAGGCGCGCCGTGATGGGCACCCTGGGCTGATCCTTCTTGTCCGAGCGGCCATACGAGTAATAGGGCACCACCGCGGTGATGCGCCCGGCGCTGGCGCGCTTGAAGGCGTCGATCATGATGAGCAGTTCCATGATCGACTTCTGCACCGGCTTGCAGGTGGGCTGGATCAGGAAGATGTCCTTCTCACGGACGTTGTCGACGATGCGCACGAAGATGTTCTCGTTGGCGAACTCGAATACCTCTGAGCGCCCCAGGTCCACATCCAGATAGCGCCCGATCTTGCGCGCCAGTTTGGGATTGGCGTTGCCGCAATAGAGGCCCAGAGCCTCGTTGGGCCGCTTCGCTTCCGTATCGCCGAAGGCCGTCACACTCCGTCTCCCGCATGCTCCGTCATGCCTGCTCCGTCATCGCCCGGCCCGTCATCGTCAGGTCCGTCCTCGGCATTCTCGCCGACGCCGCGCTGTTCCGCCAAGCCCACGCGGAAGACCGCGATCCCGGCCACCGTGTCACCCGCGTTGAGCCGCATCACGATGACACCGCGCGCGGCACTGCCGTAGCGGTTGATCGACTGCACGTCGGTGCGCACGACCTGGCCGCTCGAAGAGATGAGCAGCAGCTCTTCGTCGCTCTCATCGACGAGCTCGACCGAGGCGACCAGCCCACTCTTGGCACCCTCGAGCGAGATCAGGCGTACGCCCTGCCCACCGCGGTGCTTGGAGCGGAACTCGCTGCTAGCGACGCGTTTGCCATAGCCCGTCTCGGTCAGCACCAGGATGTCATTGCCTTCCTCGATCACGCCCATGCCCACGACGCGGTCACCCTTGCGGGCAAGCCGTATGCCGATGACGCCGGCGGCGTCACGGCCCATGGCGCGGACCTCTGATTCGTTGAAACGCCCGATGCGACCCATGGCTGTCGCCAACAGGATGTCATCGCGGCCCGACGAGACCTCCACCCAGGCCAGCTTGTCATCGTCGGCGACGGTGATGGCGCGGATGCCCGTCGAACGAACGCGCTCGAACTTCTCGATGGCGGTCTTCTTGACGATGCCCTTGACCGTGGCCATCACGAGGTTGTGGCCGGGTTCGAAGTCGGGTAGCGTGATCACGGCCAGCACGCGCTCGCCCGATTTAACCTGCACGCCCTCCAGGTTGATGATGGGCATGCCCTTGGCCTGCCGGCTGGCGTCCGGGATGGCGTGGACCTTGGAGCTGAAGACACGTCCGCGATCGGTGAAGAACAGGGCCCAGTCGTGCGTGTTGGCCACGATGAGGTGGCCGACGGCGTCCTCTTCCACGGTGCGTGCACCGATGATGCCCTTGCCACCACGAGCCTGGCGCCGGTAGGTCACCAGCGGCTGGCGCTTGATGTAGCCGCGCCGGCTGACGGTGACGACGACGTCCTCGTCGGCGATCAGGTCGTCGTCGCTGAGCTCCTTGTCAGCGCTGCCTTCGATCCTGGTGCGGCGGTCCTGCCCGTACTTGACGTCCAGCTCACCCAGCTCGTCGCGGATGATCTGCAGCACCCGCTTGGGATTGGCGAGGATGTCCTCCAGCTCAGCGATGCGTTGGATGATGGCGGCATACTCGTCCTCGATCTTCTGCCGCTCCAGCGCGGCCAGGCGGCGCAGCTGCATCTCCAGGATGGCATTGGCCTGGATCTCAGAGAGACTGAAACGCGATATCAGGTTCCCGCGAGCCGTCTCTACGTCAGCCGATTTGCGGATGGTGGCGATGACGGCGTCGAGGTTGTCGAGCGCGGTCTTCAAGCCCTCCAGGATGTGCGCGCGGTCCTTGGCCTTCTGCAGGTCGAACTCGGTGCGCCGGCGCACGACCTCGCGCCGCCATTCGATGTGGTGGTGCAGGAGCTGCTTGAGTGAAAGGGTCTGGGGCTGGCCGTCCACCAGCGCCACCACGTTGGCGTTGAAGGCCACCTTCAGCGCGGTGTGCTTGAAGAGGTTGTTGAGCACCTTGCGCGGTGCCGCATCCTTCTTGCACTCGATGACGATGCGCATCCCGTCACGGTCGGATTCATCGCGCAGGTCGGCGATGCCATCGACCTTGCCGGTCTTGACCAGATCGGCGATCTTCTCCAGCAGCGTGGACTTGTTGACTTGGTAGGGGATGGCGGTGGCCACGATGGCGGTGCGGCCGGCGCGCGTCTCCTCGAAGGCCACCTGCGCCTGCATCACGACACGGCCGCGACCGTGGCGATACATGTCACGGATGGCGTCGATCTCTTCCCACTCGCCGGTGACCGGGTTGCGCCGACGGTCGTAGCGGAAGATGATCCCGCCCGTCGGAAGGTCCGGACCGAGCAGGTGCTCACACAGCTGGTCGGTGTTCATCTCGGGGTCGTCGATGAGCGCCTGCGTGGCGCGGATGACCTCACCCAGGTTGTGCGGCGGGATGTTGGTGGCCATGCCCACGGCGATGCCAGACGAGCCGTTGATGAGCAGGTTGGGCAGCTTGGCCGGCAGCACCGACGGCTGCATGCGGGTGCCGTCGTAGTTCTCTACGAAATCGACGGTGTCCTTGTCGATATCCAACAGGACCTCTGCCGCGATGGCCGTCATGCGCGCTTCGGTGTAGCGCATGGCTGCGGCCGGATCCCCATCCACGGAGCCGAAGTTACCCTGGCCGTCGATGAGCGGGAAACGCAGCGAGAACTCCTGCGCCAGTCGCACCAGCGCGTCGTAGATGGCCTGGTCGCCATGGGGGTGGTATTTGCCCATGACATCACCGACGATGGCGGCGCACTTGCGGTATGAGGCGCTCGAGGAGAGCCCCATCTCGCTCATCGTGTACAGGATGCGGCGATGGACCGGCTTCAGCCCGTCCCTCACGTCGGGTAGCGCGCGGCTGACGATCACGCTCATGGCGTAATCGAGATAGGCCGACTTCAGCTCCTCCTCGATGGGGACCGAGCGGACGTTTCCGACTGGGTCGGTCATGCGCGACTCCTCGTGTAGCGGTCGCCCTGGCTGGCGACTGCGTCGTTGCTGGCGGAAAGGAGCCCAGCGAACCCCAGGGCACGTTCCGCGGCGATGCTGGTCGATGGGGTGTTGGCGTCGCGTCGGATGCTGGTGAGGCTTGTGCGCAGGCGATCCGCGAGCTCCGACGGCTGCGCTGAGAGCGAGTCGCGGATGACCCAGGCCCGGGCGCCGTCCCGTCGTTCCGCGGCGATGGTCGTCTCGGCCCGGAGTAGAGCCGCGGTCGCGGCAGGGTCGATGCGTGTCCAGTTGCGGATGGCCCAGGAGAGCGCCTTCTGGACCATGGGCTCAGCGTCACCCATGAGCAGGCGAACGAGATCGAGGGCGCGCTCGGCATCGTCCGAGCGGAGCATCTGGTGCCCAGGGCCGGCACGATGCGGGATGGTGGCGAGCGTGGCGCCCACCAACCGGCGCTCACACGTGCGCTCCGAGTACACCAGCTGCTCGAGCTCGGCCCAACGGAAGGACTCGGCGAGGACACCGCGCGCCCACTCTTCGGCCAGATAGTCGACCTCGATCCAGTCCCCCGCCCCGCGGCCCATGCGACGCAGCAACTGCCACGTCTGTTCAGGATCTTGCGCCAGCGAACGACGTAGGCAAGGCAGGGCGACGAGGCGCAGGTCGCGATCCTCGGCCTCTACCAGGTGCTGGGCCAGTTGTAGTGCTGGGATGCTCGATCCTTCTTCGAGGGCCCGCCGCAGCGGCCCGCGGATGGCATCGAGCAGCGGTGCACGGACGACATAGTGGGCGGGCGTTCCGGGGCTCACACGCTCTGCCATCAGGCTGAACTCGGGGTCGGCCAGCCCCTTCAGGCCCGCCCGCAAGGCAACCAGGAAGGCCGTCGGCTCATCGATGAGCTCGCCCAGGCGTTCGCCCAGCGCCACGGCGTCCGCGTGGTGTGCCGAGACGAAGGCGTCGGCCTTGACGCCAGCTTCAGACATCGAGGTTCTGCACCTTGCGGGCTTCGGCACGGATGAAGTCCTTGCGCGGGCCGACCTTCTCGCCCATGAGCGTGGTGAACATGTGGTCCGCCTCTGCGGCGTTCTCCGGGTCCACCTGCAGCAGCGTGCGGGTGGCCGGATTCATGGTCGTCTCCCAGAGCTGGTCAGCGTTCATCTCGCCGAGGCCCTTGAAGCGCTGCACGGTGAGGTTCTTGACCTTCATCCCAGCGATGATGCGGTCGCGGTCCTTCTCGCTGGCGGCGTAGTGGGTCACTTTGCCGGTACTCACGCGGTACAGCGGCGGTTGTGCGATGTAGAGGTGGCCCGCCTCGACCAGCTCGGGCATGTTGCGGTAGAAGAAGGTCATCAAGAGGGTGCGGATGTGCGCGCCATCCACGTCCGCGTCGGCCAGCAGGATGACCTTGTGGTAGCGGAGCTTGGAGAGGTCGAAGGTTTCGCCGATACCGGTCCCGAGGGCGATGATGAGCGGGCGGATCTTCTCGCTCCCGAGCACGCGGTCGATGCGCGCCTTCTCCACGTTGAGCATCTTGCCAAAAAGGGGCAGGATCGCCTGCGAGCGCCGATCGCGGCCCTGCTTCGCAGAGCCGCCGGCCGAGTCGCCCTCGACGATATACAGCTCGCTGCGCTCGGGGTCACGCTCCTGGCAGTCAGCCAGCTTGCCCGGCAAGGCGGACCCTTCCAGGGCGCTCTTGCGGATCACCAGGTCGCGAGCCTTCCGCGCAGCCTCTCGTGCGCGTGCCGCGGTGAGCGACTTGTCGATGATGCGCCGCGCGTCGGCCGGGTTCTCGTCGAGATACTGGCTAAGCCCCTCCCCCACCGCCGTCTGCACCTGCCCCTTGACGTCCGCATTGCCGAGCTTGGCCTTGGTCTGACCCTCGAATTGTGGATCGGTGAGCTTGACACTGACCACGGCGGTGAGGCCCTCACGCACGTCGTCGCCTGACAGGCTCGACTTCTTGTCCTTGATCAGGTTTTGTCGCCGTGCCCAGTCATTGAGGGATGTGGTCAGGGCGGCGCGAAAGCCGGTGACGTGCGTGCCGCCATCGACCGTGTTGATATTGTTAGCAAAGGCAAGCACTGTCTCGCTGAAGCCGTCGTTGTACTGGATGGCGACCTCGATCTGTGTGGGGCCTTCATTCTTCTCGGCCGAAATGGGGCGGAAGTTCAGAACATCTTTGCCCTTGTTCAGGTGTCGCACGAAGCTCACCAGACCACCCTCGAAGTAGAAGGACTTCTCGCGGGCTGGTGCGACCCGCTCGTCAACGAGGCGGATGTGGACGCCCTTGGTGAGATAGGCCGACTCACGCAGGCGCTGCGCGATCGTGTCGAAGCTGACTTCGACGGTGTCGAACACCTCGTGGTCGGGCTTGAAGGTGGTGGTCGTGCCGCGTCGGCCGTGGGAGCGACCGACGGCGCTGACCTCGGTCACGGGCTTGCCGCGCACATACGACTGCGTCCAAATCTTGCCGTCACGTGCGGACTCGACCGTCAATTCCTCCGACAGCGCGTTGACCACGCTGACTCCGACGCCGTGGAGTCCGCCGGAGACCTTGTAGCCGCCGCCGCCGAACTTGCCGCCGGCGTGCAGCACGGTGTGCACGACCTCCAGCGCGTTCTTGCCGGTCTGCTTGTGCGCACCGACAGGCACGCCCCGGCCGTCGTCGCTGTTGCGGATCGAGCCGTCCGGCAGGATGGTGACCTCGATGTACTCGGCATGTCCCGCCATGGCTTCGTCGATCGAGTTGTCGACCACCTCCCAGACAAGATGATGAAGTCCCCGCACGTCGGTGGATCCGATGTACATGCCGGGGCGCCGTCGCACGGCTTCGAGGCCCTCGAGGACCTGGATGGAGTCGGGCGAATACGCCGCAGATGCGCTCGCCTGTGACGCCTGGGCCTCGGTGCCCTCAGCTGTGGCCTGCTCGGTCATCTTTGCCCTTCCCAACCTGCTTGATCGGCTGCCAGTCGGTCGACCAGGCGTCCCAGGTCCTCATCGTCATACCAAGTGATGGTGATACGTCCGCCTCTGCGGCCAGCGGCGATCGATACTTTGGTTCCCAGCGCCTCTCGCATGCGGGCTTCCATGTGCTGGATGTCAGCGTCGCCGCTTCGTTCATGCCTGCTGCGACTGTCGCTGCGCACCGATCGCGAGGCTGCCACCAGGTCCTCGGTCTGACGCACGGAGAGTGATCGCGAGATGACCGTTGCTAGCAGCACCTCTTGCTGCGCCTGGGTTTCCGATCCGGCCAACGTGCGGGCGTGACCGCCGCTGATGCTTCCATCAGCGACTGCCTGCTGGACGCTCGCTGCCGTCTCAAGGATACGCAAAAGGTTGGCGACCACTGGGCGCGATCGGCCCACCCGTTCGGCTACGCGCTCCTGGGTCAGTCCGAATTCATCGATCAGGTGACGGTAGGCGCGGGCTTCTTCAAGAGCGTTAAGGTCCGAGCGTTGGATGTTCTCGACCAACGCCAGCTCGAGCCGCTCCTGTTCGTTAGCCGTACGAACGACTGCCGGGATGGTCTGCTGACCGAGCAGGGTCGCAGCCCTCCAGCGCCGCTCACCGGCGATCAGCACGTAGCCGCTGTCGGATTGCACGACGAGCACCGGTTGCAGCACTCCGTGCGCGGCGATCGAATCCGCGAGTTCACGCAACTCGCCAGGGTCGAACGAACGGCGAGGCTGCTCGGGATTGGGGCTGATGGCGCTCACCGGCACCTCACGCGTGGTTGATACGCCCGAAGGGGACAATGGGATCAGCGAGGCGAGCCCTCTTCCCAGCCCGCTCGTCTTCCTTGGCTCGACTGCCATGTTCAGCCTCCCTCCCACTGCTGCTCTATGCGTGGTCCGTGGTACCGACCCTGTGCTCCGCTGAGTGACTGCCCAACCTCCTGCCCGCTCCGTTGTAGCAGTTCCTCAGCGACCGCCTGATACGCGAGGGCGCCGCGCGAGCCGGGGCTGTACGCTGCGATCGACTTGCCATAGCTCGGTGCCTCTGCGAGTCGCACACTCCTCGGTACCACCGTATCGAAGACCTGTTGGCCAAGGTGGCGGCGCACTTCGGCAGCTACATCAGCTGACAGGCTGGTCCGTCCATCATGCATGGTGAGCACCACGCCTTTCAGCGTCAGGCGTGGGTTCAGGTGGTCACGGATGAGTTCCACCGTGGCCATGAGCTGCCCCAGGCCCTCGAGTGCGTAGTACTCGCACTGTAAGGGGATCAGCACGCCGTCAGCCGCGGTGAGCGCATTCACAGTGAGCAGCCCAAGTGACGGCGGACAGTCCAAGAGCACGAAGTCGTAGGCATCCCCTGGTCCATTCAGTGCCTGTTTCAACCGTCGCTCACGATCGCTGCTGGTCACCAACTCCACTTCAGCACCTGCAAGGCCGCGGTGCGACGGCAAGACGTCAAGCCCATCGATCGCGGTGGGTCCGACCGCCGCTTCAAAACTGGTTTCCCCGAGAAGAACGTCGTAGAGTGAGGCTTGTAGCGTCTCCTTGTCGATGCCGAGACCACTCGTCGCATTGCCTTGCGGGTCCATGTCGACGAGCAGGACGCGTTTTCCGTCCAACGCCAAGTAAGCAGCCAAGCTGACCACGGTCGTGGTCTTCCCGACTCCGCCCTTCTGGTTGGCACAGGCGATGATCTCGCCCACTTAGCCTCCACACCGATTGCTACACACTCACAGATTCTACCTTGGCGCGGCGGCCGGTGCTTCGATGCACCACGTTATCCACGAACCGCTGGTGGTCTGTCACTTCGGTCTATCGGGCAAGGGCGTTGCCGCCACGTTCAACGCAGCCTTCGACTGTCGACCTGGAGCATGCGCAGGACGGGTTCCGCGATCGTTGTTCGCACTTATCATCAAGTTGTCCACAAGCTATCTAGTCGATCGTGCCTCGACGGGGCGGACGGCTCTCCGCGCCATGATGTGATGGAGTGTTCCACGTGGAACATCGACCGGTGTTAAACGACGACGAGCTTCCTTGCGGTGCCGCTGGCGCGCGCTCGTGCTGGTCGTCCCACCACCACCGGGCAGGGGAGCGTCGGCGGTGACAACACGACAAGACCGCGTTTGTTTCACGTGGAACGAACGTGCACTTCCGGAACCCTCGAGCCACCCACCCAGATATTCAGGTTCACGGTCGAAGATACACACGACAGAGAGGCGATAGCCACGATATTAGAGATGGCTCGCCCGAAGAACGGCATCGGCAGGGGAGGGGCATCGGCCAGGGAAGGGGGCTTCGGCCAGGACCGCTTTGGACCTCAGCTATACTTCACGTCAGTGGCGCTACAGCGCGAGGGGCGACTCGCGGGCGACACCAAAGCCGTGGAAATCAAATCGTTATCGACCTACTCCGATGAGCGTTCTGGCTCCTGCCGTGGGAGCCGTCCTCGCTGCCATCCTGGAGTCGAGCGTGCTGACCCATCTCCAGGTGGGTGGCGTCAAGCCCGACCTCGTGTTTGCTGTGGGTGTCGCGATAGCGATGTCGCTCGGCTTCGCGAGCGGGATGACTTGGGTCTTCGTCGGCGGGGTCACCCTTGATCTGCTCGTACCGGGCCGGGCACTGGGGTCCACTGCCTTGACGCTGCTACTGGTCACAGGGGCAGCTCTGGCCGCAGCGCGCGCACTGTGGCCGCCACGCTTGGTGGTCGTCGGGCTAACGACGTTCTTGCTCACCTTCGCATATCAAGTCGTGCTGGTCGCCCTGTTGGCGTTGGTCGATGCGACCAGCGGAGCCGCCTTCAGCGGCCTTTCTCTGCCTGACTTGATCCTGGGCGGACTGATCAATGCCGTCATCGCGGTCATCGCGGTGGTGGTCATCCGTGCGCTCGACCTGCGGTTCGGGGAACCGGAGCGATTGGCATGGTGAGCATATGACGAGCGAATCCCCGAGGGTGGCTGACACAAGCCCATCCCGCCGCGACCTGGCACCACGGTTCATCGCTTTTGGCGTGGTCATCATCCTGGCCGTGGCCGGCCTTGGCCTGCGCCTCTTCCAATTGCAGGTGGCGCAAGGATCCAGCTACGGGGTCTACGCCGAGCAACAACTGACGACCGAACGTCCGATCCCCGTCTCGCGCGGCCTGATGTATGACCGTCGGGGACGCTTGCTGGTGGAGAACGTGCCCACGTTCGTGCTGCGCATCCTCCCCGCCGAGATGCCTTTCGAGGTGCGCCCCGACGTGGCCGAGCGCATCTCGCGGCTGACCGACATCCCTGCCCGCACCATCATCGAGCGTCTCGATTCGCACACCGGCTCTCAGTACGAACTCGTGCGCATCGCCGACATCGCCACCGAGACGGCCCGTGTCATCGCTGAGGATCCGGGCCAGTTCCCCGGTGTCCAGGTCGACCTCGAAGCGCGGCGCCTCTATTCACAGGGCAAGCTCATGTCTCACGTACTGGGCTGGACCGGTCGTATCTCGGGTCCGGAGTACCAGCGTCTCAAGGATGCCGGCTATTACCCCGAAGACTTGCTGGGCAAGGCCGGCCTGGAGGCCAGCTACGAAGATGTCCTACGCGGCACCTATGGTCTCGAGGCGGTCGACCTGGACAGCCAGGGTAACGAGATCCACGCCCCGGAGGTCCTGCGTGCACCACTGCCCGGCAGCTCGCTCGAGCTGACCATCGACACCGGTGTCCAGAAGGAGGCTGAGAAGGCCATCAAATGGGCCATGGATCGAGTCGGCATCAAGCGCGGCGCCTTCGTCGCCATGAACCCACAGAACGGCGAGATCCTGGCCATGGTGTCCCTGCCGAGCTATGACAACAATGAGTTCGCTCAAGGTATCTCCAGCGCTCGATACCGGCGACTGCTGAAGGACCCGGCCAAGCCCATGCTCAACGTGGCGATCAACGAGCAGTATCCACCGGGCTCGACCTACAAGCTGGTGACGGGCACGGGTGCCTTGGCAGACGGCAAGATCAGCGCCGCCTCGCGCGTCAAGACCGAGCCGTTCATCGAGATCGGCGAGTGGAAGTACTGGGACTGGAACAGGGAGGGCTGGGGACCGCTCAACATCTACGACGGCTTCGGTCACTCCAGCGATACATTCTTCTACAAACTCGCGGGCATGCTCGGTATCGATCGGCTGGCGTACTGGGCGCACCAGTTCGGCTTCGGCAAGCCCACTGGTATCGACCTGCCGGGTGAAGCCGCCGGTATCGTGCCCACCAACGAGTGGAAGGAGCGCACCCTCAACGAGCAGTACTTCACCGGCGAGCTCTACCAGGCCGGCATCGGTCAGGGTTACGACAGCAGCACGCCCCTGCAGTTGCTCAACGCCTATGCAGCCCTGGCCAACGGCGGCACGATCTACAAGCCGCAGCTCGTGCGCAAGATCTTGGATGCGGAGGGCAAGGTCATCGAGCGCGTGCCGCCGGAGGTGGTTCGCGAGATGGATGTGGACAAGTCGGTGCTGCGCACGATGCGTGTGGCAGCCCGCCGCGTCGTCACCATCCGTCACACCTACAACCTTGTCGACCTGCCCATCGTGGTGGCCGGCAAGTCAGGCACCGCCGAGTTCGGCATCCGCGACAAGCAGGGCCGGCTGCCCTTCAGCAACTGGTTCGTGGCGTTCGTGCCCAAGGAGGCGCACAAGACGGAGTCCGACCCCAACGGCATCGCCGCCATCAAGCGTGAGGACTCTGACCTGGTGGTGCTCGCCTACCTCGACGACACGCGCACCAAGGGCAACGTCGCGACCGAGGTCGTGAAGTACTTCCTGCAGCTCCACTTCGGGATCAAGAATGACCTTCGTCAGAACTGGGTCCTCCAGCGTGACAACTTCTACGACTCGAATAGCTGATGAGTACGATCCGACTCGAACCAGCACGCGTCGGTACCTTGACCGCTCGCGAGGGCGAGGGTCGTTGGTACGGGTTCGACGTGCAGCTAGCGATCTTCGCGCTCTCGCTCACGGTGGTGGGGCTGCTGATGGCATTCACCAACTCAGCCGACGAACCCCTGCGCCCAGGGTCCATCTTCACGCGCGGCTTGATCTGGCTGGCACTGGCAGCGGTCATCTTCGTGGCCACCGCCGCCGCCGACCACCACTGGCTGCGCACGTTCGCGTGGCCGATCTATGGCTTCAGCATCGCCCTACTGTTGTTCACCCTGGTGGTTGGCAGCGGCACTGGTGGCGTCTCGCGCTGGGTCTCCATCTTCGGCCTGCAGTTCCAATTCTCTGAGGTCAGCAAGATCCTGCTGGCGGTGGTGCTGGCCCACTATCTGGCCACGCGTCAAGCGAGCATCTCCAGTGTCCGAACGCTCATCGGTGCCGGTCTGGTGGTCATGCCTATGCTGGCGCTGGTCCTCGTCCAGCCCGACCTTGGGACCTCGCTCGTGTTCGGCGCCATCATGCTGGGCGCGTTGTTCATGTCCGGTGCCAGCCTGCGCTGGCTCAGCGTGACCGTGTTGGGCGTGATGGCCCTGGTGCCGCTGGCATGGCAAGTCGTCCTTCGCGACTATCAGAAGCAGCGGCTGAGCGCGTTCATCGATCCTGCCGCGGACCCGCTCGGCTCCGGCTACCAGCTGCAGCAATCCCAGATCACGGTGAGCTCAGGGGGCCTCTTCGGCCGTGGTCTGACCAACGGCCAGGCCGGCCAGAGTCTTCCCGTGGGCTCGACCGACTTCGTCTTCGCCCGAGTCGGCGAAGAGCTGGGCTTCCTCGGCGGAGCGGTCGTGCTGGTGCTGTTCGCGCTGCTGGTGTGGCGGGTGCTCCACGTGGGCTGGCGTTCTGGCGACACCTTCACCCTGGCATTCGCGGGTGGAGTCGCGAGCATGCTGCTCTTCCAGATGGTCGTCAACATCGGGATGGTCCTTGGCGTGATGCCCATCACCGGCCTCCCGCTGCCGTTCGTGACCCATGGCGGAGCGTCGCTCATCAGTGCCGCTCTCGGCCTTGGGATCCTGGAATCGCTGGCGATGCGACGCTCACGATCGACCTGAGCCGAACGGCCCCGGCCGCATGGCCCGCCATGACGAGCGGGAGCAAATGAGTCGTTTCCCGGCAAGGCCCGCTAGGCTGTAGCCGCATGCCCACCCTCCCTGACTTCCCGATTAATGATGCCCTGACCTTCGCCTCCAACGGCGGCGAACATGCAGCCTTTGCCAGCGCCATGTTCAGCCTCTTCGTCCTGCTGGTCGCGGCCAAGGCCGGCGAGGAGATCTTCCGACGCATCGATCAGCCCGGCGTCATCGGCGAGATGCTTGGCGGCTTCATCGTGGGGCCCTTCGCGTTGGGCCTGGCCGACGTCACGGTGACGGCAGAGGTCTTCGCCGAGCTGGGCGTCATCATCCTGTTGTTCACGGTAGGACTCGAGGTACGCATCGACGACTTGCTCAAGGTCGGCCCGATGGCACTCGCGGTCGGGGCGATCGGCTTCATCCTGCCCCTCATCGCGGGCAGCGCCATCGGCCTGGCTATCGGCGAGGATATGCTCTCCGCAGTGCTGATAGGCCTCGCGCTGGCGGCCACCTCGATCGGTATCACCAGCCGCGTCCTGGCTGACATGGGGATGCTCGACAGGGCCTTCGCGCGCGTCATCCTGGGCGCCGCCATCGTGGATGACATCCTGGCGCTCCTCGCCATCGGTCTGCTCTCAGGCATCGCCGAGGGCGACTTCGGTCCGGAGACGATCGTGACGATGGTCGCCGGCATCGCGTTCGTCTGCATCGGCTTGGCCCTTGCGCCATTGGGCCGCCGTCTCCCACGCAAGGCCTTCACTTGGTTCAGGTTCGCTGACTCCCCGACCGTGCCCGTCTTCATCCTCATGTTCGCCGGCGCTTTGCTGGCGCAGTTCGTCGGTCTCGCGGCCATCATCGGCGCGTTCGTCGTGGGCCTGATGATCGCCGAGACTCCCGTGCGCGACGAGGTCGAGCACGGCTTCCGGCCGCTCCTGGGCATCTTCGTGCCGTTCTTCTTTGCGGTCACCGGTGCCAACATCGACATGAGCGCGTTGCTCAGTCCGGACCTGCTGATCATCGTGCTGGTGCTCGCGGTCATGGGCGTTTTGACCAAGCTCGCAGGCGGGATCATGGGCTCGTGGAAGCTGGGCAAGTGGAACTCGATCGTGGTCGGCGTAGGCATGAGTCCACGCGGCGAGGTCGGTATCGTCGTCTCGGCGCTGGGCCTGACGTTGGGCCTGATCGGCCAGCAGATGTACGCGGTGTTGCTGGCGGCTGTCATCCTGACCACGCTGGTGGCGCCGCTGATGCTGCAGTGGGCCATCCCCAAGGCACCTCGCGACGAACGACACCACGGTGGCGAAGCTAGCGCCGGGGCCGCGTAGCGCTTCCGACTGGGTAGTGGACGTCGCCACTCAGGGCGCCCGACGCAGCAACTCGTCTCAGGGCGCCCGACGCAGCAACTCGTCCAGCTCGCGCTTGAAGTTTCGCCCCATGGTGGTGCGCGCCAACCACTCGAGGTAATCGTGGTCGTAGCGGCCCACCTGGTTGAGCGTCCAACCGCGGTAGCGCCCGAACGTCAGCGGGCGACCCGAAGGTGGCGGATTGGCTGGCGGCGGCCCTGCTTCACCATGGCCGTCGGCAGCCGCCCCGGCAGCCATGTTGGCGCCACCACTGCGTGTGGCGCGACCATCTCCTGGCAAAGGGGACGGGGTATCGGCCGACGCCAAGCCCATCGACGCCAGGCCCATGGACTGGTCATAACGCGCGCGCTTGGCGGGGTCACTCAGCACGGCGTAGGCCTCGTTCAGCTGCGCCATGCGCGCGGCCGCAGCAGGCGAGGGGTCCAGGTCAGGATGGAAGCGTTTCGCCAAATGTCGGTAGACGACGCCGATGAGTTCACGGTCGGCCTTGGGGCTGACCATCAGCGTCTCATAGAAGGTGCGCGCCATATGCGCCGAACCATACCCGACCGGTGCCTCCCCAAGAGACGCTCGATGCGTGCTGACGTGCGTACCACGTGCGGACGTGCCTACTACATCCGGGGCGCGCCAAGCCCAGAGCGGCCCCGTTTACATCCTCGAGCTGCGGCCTCAACTCGCCATTCCGTCGGCTGGCTAGTCGCCAAGCCAGCGGGGCGTCCGGCTCCGCAGATAGAGCGAACACATCCAGCGCTTGGGGCAGGGCCGATGGCCATCCCAGTAACGCTTCGGGATCAGGCACGCTTGGATCGGCCGCTTCCGACCGTCGCAAGGACCGCCCTTGGCGCATCTTCTTGCCTGATCACCGGTGCCGGGACGATCCCGTTCGGTCTATGTGGGATTTGGCACCCAGGGCGCCGCCCCATGGGGACGTGCGCGGACTCGCCGGCGCGGCCGTATCCGGACGACACGGGGCGGACGACAGAGGCGGGGCACCAACAGAGGCGGGACATCGGTTTGACGGCCTGAGGCGATTCGGGCTACCATCCTCCTTCGCGTTCGAGTGTCTGTCGCGCCGTGTTCGCCTGCGACTCGGGCTCCGCGCCGACCCAGCCAAACCATCACGCATCGACCACGCAACGGGAACCCCATGTACGCAGTCATCGAATCAGGCGGCAAGCAGCATCGCGTCGAACTCGGCTCGGAGATCCAGGTCGATCGCCTGGACGTTCAGCCCGGCGACTCCATCACCCTCGACCGCGTCCTACTTATCGCGGACGGTGACGAATCGTCGGTCGGCCAGCCGCTGGTGGACGGCGCCAGCGTCTCTGCTCACGTCATACGCCAGAACCGGGGCGACAAGATCGTCGTCTTCAAGTACAAGCCCAAAGCGCGCACGCGCGTCAAGCAGGGTTTCCGCGCCGAGCTGACCACACTGCGGATCACCGACATCGCCTTGGGTGGCAAGAGCGCCGCCAAGGATGCTGCGAGCGCCGAGCAGGCCGAGCAGGCCGAAGCCAGGAAGGCCGAGCAGGCGCAGAAGGCCGCCGCGGAGAACGCCGCCGCGGAGAAGGTTGCGGCTGACAAGGAGCTGGCCGCGAAGCTAGCGGCTGCCGAGCCAGCCAAGGATGCGGTCGCTGTGGCTAAGCCCAAGGGCCAAAGCAGGAAGTCGACCACCAAGACCAGTACCAAGGACGAGGCGGCGACCGAGCCAGGGGCCGCCCCCCCTGAGGCGGATGCCCGCCCCGAGGCGGTGGTCGAGGCTGATGTCGAGGTGGCTGACGCTGACGACACCAAGGACGCTGACGACACCAAGAAGGACGTGTGACCCGTGGCCCACAAGAAAGCAGGCTCAAGCTCCAAGAACGGCCGCGACAGCGCTGGCCAGCGGCTCGGCGTCAAGGCCGGTGATGGCCAGCTCGTCAGCGCCGGCTCCATCATCGTGCGTCAGCGCGGCATGACCTTCCTCTCCGGCCCTGGCACAGGGCTGGGCAGGGATTACACCGTCTTTGCGACCCTGGAGGGCCGGGTGCGCTTCGAGCACGCGCGCAAGGACAAGAAGCGCATTCGCGTGGATGCCGAGTCACTGGCCAGCTAGGCCGAAGGATCACTCACCGATATGAAGCCCGACACGCACCCCAAGTACTATCAGGCCAACGTCCACTGTGCCTCTTGCGGCACCGAGTTCACCATCGGTTCCACCATGGAGGAGCTGCGCTTGGACATCTGCTCCAGTTGCCACCCCTTCTACACGGGCAAGCAGACCATCGTGGACACGGCTGGCCAGGTCGAGCGGTTCCAGAAGCGCCTCGAGCGCTCCGCCAAGCTCTGAGCCGAAGCTAGCCCGTGACGCAGTCGCCGGCAGGGCAGGGGACCGCCGCCCCGCTGAGTGGCGACCCGGGCACGCACGACTCACCCCGTTTCGCGTACGGCGGGCAGGCCCTCATGGAGGGCATCTACATGCGTGGCAAGGACGCCATCGGCGTGGCCGTGCGTGGTCCCGACGGCCAGATCTTCGCGGGCCAGGAGAAGCTCGACAGCGTCCTTCATCGCAATCGCTTCGCGCGCGCGCCGTTCTTCCGTGGGGTCGTGGTGCTGTACGAGACGCTTGTCATCGGCACCAAGTGGCTCATGAAGTCGGGCTCGCTGGCTGCGGCCGGCGAAGGTGTCGCGTTCGGCGGCAAGGCCATCGCCCTGACCATGCTGTTCACCATCGGCCTCGCGGTGGGCCTCTTCGTGTTGCTCCCGCTGCTGCTGGCACAGGGCGGCGTGTCCTTGTTCTTCGGCGCGGTCGACGACGGCTGGCAATCGGTCCTCGTCCACATCCTCGAGGGGCTCGTCCGCATCGCCATCTTCGTCGGCTATCTTGCGTTGGTGGCTCGCTCTGCAGAGATCGGGCGCGTGTTCCGCTATCACGGTGCCGAGCACATGACCATCCACACCCTTGAGGCTGACCAGGCGTTGACCGTCGAGAACGTGCGCAAGTGGCCCACCGCGCACCCGCGTTGTGGCACCGAGTTCCTGGTCATCTTCATCATCGTCAGCATCCTGCTCTTCAGCCTGCTTGCGGGCATGGACCTGTGGATCGCCATCCTTGGTCGCATCCTGCTGGTACCGGTCATCGCGGCGGTCTCATATGAAGTCCTCAAGTTCGGTGCCGCGCGTCGAGAAAAGGGCCTCTGGCGCATCCTGTTCCTGCCCGGCATCTGGGTCCAGAAGATCACCACCAAGCAGCCCGACGACTCCATGATCGAGGTCGCCATCTGTGCCATGCAGGAAGGACTTGCCGCCAACGGCGACACCGCCCCGGCAGGCAGCTGGGACCCGGTACGCGAGCCGCTGCCCGACGTGGGCGAGTTGGCCAGGGAGATGGAGGCACGCATGGAGGCCGAGGAGGCCGCCGCATCCGAGCCGGACCCCGTCACGGGGTCAGACCCAGGCCACGTCGTGACGGATGCGACCCTCGGCGATGCGGTCGTCGAGCCAGCTCCGCGCCGTGGAGGCGCCTCGGAGGGCGCATGAGTCTTGAGGCCCGGCTCGACGAGCTGGAGCATCGACTCGTCGAGATCCAAGCGGAATGGTCCCGACCGGAGGTCGCGACCGACCCTGAGCTGAGCCGGAAGCTCGGTCGCGAGCAGGCCCGTATCGGACCCGTGGTGGAGAACCATCGTCGCCTGCGCGCGATCCAGGCGGAGCTGGCCGCCGCCCACCGTGATCTGCAGGGTGAATCTGATCCCGAGCTCAAGGAGATGGCGCGCGAGATCATCACCGAGAGCGAGATCGAGGAGGCGCGCCTGCATGCCGAACTGCGCTTGCAGCTCTTGCCGGCCGATCCCAATGACGACCGCGACGTCATCATCGAGATCCGCGGTGGCACTGGTGGCGAGGAGGCAGCGATCTTCGCCGCCGACCTCTTCCGCATGTACGTCCGCTACGCGGAACGACGCCGCTGGAAGACGGAGACCCTCTCCACCTCCGAATTGGGCGTCAAGGGCTTGCGCGAGGTCATCTTCGAGATCAGCGGTCAGGGCGCCTGGAGTCGGCTAAAGTACGAAGGTGGCGTGCACCGCGTGCAGCGTGTCCCAGAGACCGAATCCAGTGGCCGCATCCACACCTCCACCGCCACCGTGGCGGTCCTGCCGAAGGCGGATGAGGTGGATGTCCACATCGACGAGGCGCGCGACCTTCGGATCGACGTCAAGCGCGCCTCTGGCCCCGGTGGACAGTCCGTCAACACCACCGACTCCGCAGTGCGCATCACGCACCTGCCCACCGGCCTAGTGGTCGAGATCCAGGACGAGAAGAGCCAACACAAGAACAAAGCCAAGGCCATGTCAGTACTGCGGGCGCGCCTGCTCGAGCTCGAACAGCGCAAGGCCCGCGAGGAAGAGGACGAAGTCCGCCGGTCCATGGTCGGGTCGGGTGAGCGGGCCGAGAAGATCCGTACCTACAACTTCCCCCAGGACCGCATCACCGACCATCGCATCGGCCTCGATGTGCACGGTATGCCGAGTGTGCTCGACGGTGATCTGGACCGGCTGATCGAAGCGCTCATCACCGCTGACCAGGCCGAGCGGCTGGCCTCGCTCGAGGTCCAGTCGGCGCCGGCCCGCTAGGCCTCACGGGTCGGCCGTGGAGACGCGCGCGCCACGTGTCGACGCATCGCTCCGTGAAGCGACGTCGCGCCTTGAGGCATCCGGTTCGGAGACGGCGCGCCTGGACGCCGAGGTCCTGCTGGGGCACGTGCTGGGAGTCGACCGTAGCGCTCTCGCGGCACACCCTGAGGTCGTGCTCAGCACGGGACAGTCAGACCGCTACCAAGACCACCTGATACGCCGGGCGGCGGGCGAGCCGGTGGCCTACATCCGCGGTATCAAAGAGTTCTACGGCACCGCCATCGCGGTCGATCGGCGAGTCCTGATCCCGCGGCCGGAGACCGAAACGCTCGTCGACCTGGCGCTGGCACGCATCACCGCTCGCTTGACAGGGGCGCCACGTGAGCAGGCGGCCGATCCCTACCTGGCCTGGGACGTCGGCACCGGCTCTGGCGCCATCGCCCTGGCCATCGGCGTCGAGCTGCGCCGGCGGCATTATGGCGATGTGGTGCGCTTCTTCGCCAGCGACATCTCCGGCGACGCACGTGATGTGGCCACCATCAACGTGGTCTCCCAGGGCCTGGCGCACCTGTTCACCTTTGCCGAAGGCGACCTTCTCGACGTGGCTCTGTCGCCGCCGCGCCCCGTCGACCTGATGTTGGCGAACCTTCCCTACATCCCCAGCGATGCCATCGCGTCGCTGCCGGTGGCGGCCAGCTTCGAGCCATTGGCAGCTCTCGATGGCGGGCGCGACGGGCTTGACATCATCCGTCGCCTGCTGCTGGGACTGCCCGGTGCCTTGGCTCCTGACGGTGCCGCCCTGCTGGAGATCGGCGGCGATCAGGGCCACCTCGCGACGGCCGCCGTGACGGAGTTGCTGCCCGGCTGGGCGTGCACCATCCACCACGACCTCTCTGGCAGCCCACGTGTCGCGAGCGTCGAGCGTGTCGATGCCTAGTCTCGGCCGGGCCGTCCTGCCGGCATCCGACCCGGATGCGCTGACCGCTGCCGTGGCTGCCCTGCGTGCCGGCGAAATCATCGGCATCCCCACCGAGACCGTTTACGGCATCGGCGCCGTGCCCCGAGTCGACTCGCTGGCCGCACTCATCCGCGTCAAGCAGCGCCCCGAGGAGAAGGGCATCGCCTTGCTCATCGACGGCCTCGACCAGGTCGAGATGCTCGTCGAGCTGCCCCCCGCAGCCTTGCGCCTGGCGCGAGCTCACTGGCCCGGTGCCCTGACGCTGGTATTGCCAGTCCGGCGTGCGTCGTCATTGCCCGATGAGCTGACCGGCGGTCGTGACACACTCGGCCTGCGCATCCCCGACCATCCCGTGCCGCGTGCGCTGGCGCGCGCGCTGGGGCCGCTGGCGGTGACGTCGGCCAACCTGAGCGGCGGGGCGCCAGCCACGACAGTGGCTCAGCTGATGGCATCGGTGGGACATGCATTGGCGCTGGTGCTCGACGACGGGCCCGTTCGCGGCGGGGTCGCCTCGACCGTTGTGACCGTCGATGCCGACGACGCCTGGTGCATCCTGCGCGCCGGTGCGCTGGATCGCGCCACCATCAGCGCCACCATCGACGGAGGCTGAGCGCTGACGCGTACACTCCACGTACGCTCACAGAACGACCCACGGAGCACCTCATGACCCTTGCCTTTGGCCGCCAGTCGACCGACCAGTCCATCGCCCATGTCGACCCCGAGCTGTGGGAGGCGATGGTCGCCGAGCGCGAGCGCCAGACCTGGAAGATCGAGCTCATCGCCAGCGAGAACTATGTTTCGGCGGCTGTCCTGGAGGCTGCCGGGAGCTGGTTGACCAATAAGTACGCCGAGGGTCAGCCTGGGCGTCGCTACTACGGTGGCTGCGAATATGTCGACGTGGTCGAGCGGCTGGCCGAGGAACGTGCGCTGGCGCTGTTCCCTGGCGCCGAGTTCGTCAACGTCCAGCCACACTCGGGTGCGCAAGCCAACATCGCTGCCTATCTGTCGGTGCTGGAACATGGCGACACCATCCTGGGCATGAGCCTGGCGCATGGCGGTCACCTCACGCATGGACACCCCATCAACTTCAGCGGTCGCTTCTTCGATGTCCACGCCTACGGCGTGTCGGAGGACGACGGCCGTATCGACTATGCGGCCCTCGAGCGCCAAGCCGCCGAAGTCCGGCCCAAGCTGGTGGTGGCGGGTGCGAGTGCCTACTCGCGCATCATCGACTTCGAGCGCATGGCCGCCATCGCACATGCTGTGGACGCATTGCTGTTCGTGGACATGGCCCACATCGCTGGACTCGTCGCGGCTGGCCAGCACCCCAGCCCGTTCGGCCACGCTGACATCGTCACCACCACCACCCACAAGACGCTGCGCGGCCCTCGCGGCGGCATGATCTTCGGCACCGCCGAGCTGGGTCGACGGATCGACCGTGCCGTCTTCCCGGGCACCCAGGGCGGCCCGCTGATGCACATCATCGCGGCCAAGGCCGTGGCCCTGTTGGAGGCCCAGAGCGATGAGTTCCGTGAGGACCAGCGGCGCACGGTCGAGAACGCGGCGGTTCTGGCCGAGACGCTGCGTGCCAACGGGACCGTGCTCGTGTCTGGCGGTACCGACAACCATCTCATCCTCGTCGACGTGACTCCGCTTGGCGTCACCGGCACGCAGGCCGAGCAGCTCCTCGACGAGGTCGGCATCACGGTCAACAAGAACGCCATCCCCTTTGACCCGCTACCGCCCAACACCGCCTCCGGCATCCGCGTTGGTACGCCAGCCACCACGAGCAGGGGCTTCGGCCCCGATGAGATGCGCCAGGTGGGCGAGCTGATCGTGCGCACCCTACGAGAGCGCGACGACCCGGCAGCGCTCGGATCGGTCCGCCGCGAGGTGCGCCAGGTCTGTGCGCGCTTCCCAGTGCCGGGATCGCCTCGCGCGTGATCTTCGAGGAGCTGCCCTTCATCCTCACGACCGGGGGCGCTGCGGCAGCCATCGCCTTCCTGTTGACGCCACTGGCCATGCGCCTCGCTACCGTGGCTGGCGCGATCGATGAGCCTGACTCCGGTCGTCGTATCCACCTTCGCCCCATCCCGCGGGCCGGTGGCCTGGCGGTGGTGGGTGCCTTCACGGGGACCGGCCTGGTCGCCCTGCTGCTGCAGGACCACTTCGAGTTCCTGAGACCCTTCTCCTGGCGCATGCTCGACCAGTACGAGCTGTGGGCGGTCTTTGGGGGCGCTCTCCTGGCCGCGCTCTTCGGGTTCATCGACGATCGCTGGCAGATCCGTGCCCGCTGGCAGTTCCTGTTCCAGTTGTTGCTGGCGCTGGTCGCCATCAGCCTGGGCCTGTCGATCGTCGTCATCAACAACCCGCTCGACTTCCTTGGCTTCGCCGGTGAGGGCACGCTCGCCTTCGCCGGTGTGGGCGCCGGTATCGTCACTGCGCTGTGGGTCGTGGGCATGATCAACAGCATCAACTTCATCGACGGGCTCGACGGGCTTTCCACCGGCGTCGCGCTCATCGCGGCGGTGACGCTGGGCTTCGTGTCACTGGGCTACGAATCCGCCTATCAGCCCATGGTGGCACTGCTGTGCGCTTTGCTGGCCGGTGCACTGCTGGGCTATCTTCCGTGGAACTTCCATCCTGCCAGGACCTTCATCGGGACGACCGGCGTGATGGTGGTGGGCTATCTGCTGGCAGTGCTGGCCATACTGGGGTCGGCCAAGATCCCGGTGGCTCTGCTCATCCTGGGCGTTCCCATCATCGACACCTTCTGGATCATCACGCGCCGCCTGCTTAGCGGGCACTCACCCTTCACGCCCGACCGTGGCCATTTCCACCATCGGCTGCTCGACCTTGGGCTCAGCCACCGCGGCGCAGTGCTGCTCATCTATGCCATCACCGCCGTACTGGCCGTGCTGAGCCTGATGCTGGCGGGCGGATCAGGCCCGCTCTACGCGTTCATGGCGATCGTCATCGCCTCGGGCGCCCTGCTCCTGCTGGTGACGTTCAGGGTCGGTCCCGACCAAGCCCTTGAGGCCAGCTCCTATCCCGACGACGAGGGCTCGCGTGACGCGCGTTGAGGTGGAAAGGTGCAGCGAGAGTGTGCTGCTATACTCTGCCCGGCCCGCGTCGGGCGCCCAATGAACGGCCACGGGAAGTCATTCGGATACTTCGCCCTCTTCACGGAGATCGGGCTCGTCCTCTTCGTGATCACGCTTGGCGCCGCAATCGCGGGTCGTTGGCTTGATGGGCGTCTCGATACGACCCCCTTGTTCCTAACGGTGGGCTTCCTTGGGGGCGCGTTGCTGGGGGCAGCGCTGGACTGGCGGCTTATCAGCCGGTTCCTCAAGAGAGTGGATGACTGACGGGCGCCCACCCCACCCGTCACGACGGAGTCAGCGTGTCAAGCGAGCACAAGTCACTGGACCGCGAGGTCCAGTTCACCTCGGACAAAGGCAGCCGCATCACGCTGCGCGTCCTGGCGCTCGCGATCGTCGGCCTGCTACTCCTTAACGTCGCTGCGCTGGTCTTCCTCGATGTCGAGCAGGAGGTCCACTCTAGCCAGGTCTGCGACAAGGTCGCGCTGGAAGCGGAGGGCTATCCAGCCTGCTTCATCAAGGCCAACCTCCACCTGCCCCGGCCACATGAGGTCTGGGTCCTGGGCAAGCCCGTCGCGGAAGCCAACCACGGCCTGGTTACCTTCGAGGTCAGCCTGACCGACTCGCTCGTCACCATGATCGGCATCACCGCTCTCGTGTTGGTGCTCGGGACCATGGCCGCCCGCGGCAAGCGCGATGTACCCGGCCGGCTGCAAAACTTCCTCGAATGGACGTATGAGTCACTGCACGCTTTCGGCAGCAGCATGGGGGGCGCCAGAGCGGCACGCTACATCCCGCTCTTCGCGGCCTTCTTCGTGCTCATCCTCGCGTTCAATTGGAGCGGCCTGTTGCCCGGCATCAGCCAGACGTCGGTCACACGCGCTCCCACCAGTGATCTCAATGTCACCCTCGGCCTCGCGCTCGTCGCGTTCGTCATCTTCGAGGTGGAGGGTTTCCGCCGGTTGGGCGTGAAGGGCTATCTGAGCAAGTTCTTTCCGGTTGGCGAGTTCCGGAAGAGCATCGGGGCCGGCCTGGTCGCCTTCTTCGTCGGTATCCTCGAGCTCATCCTGGAGTTCATCAAGCCGGTCACGCTGTCGATGCGACTCTTCGGCAACATCTTCGGCGGCGAGGTCGCCCTGGCTGTGGTCACTGGCCTGGCCTTGGCCTTCTTCATCCCTGTCGCGCTGTACGGCCTGGAGGTCATCCTCACCTTCGTACAGGCGCTCATCTTCAGCACGCTGACGCTCATGTTCATCCTGGCTGCCATCGAGAGCCACGATCACGAGGAAGAACATATGGGAGAGGAATCGATGGATGCATTGGAGGACGCGCGGCAGCACTCACAAGCCACCAGTTAGACGACCGACCGGGGCGCTCCCGGCAACACCATCAGGCGCAGGGCAATCGCCATCAAGCGCAGGCAACAGGATCCCAACAGGAGGAATCAGACAACCATGGATCTGGCACCCATCGGCGCAGGTATCGCACTGCTCGGCATCATCGGACCCGGCATCGGCATCGGCATCCTCGGCGGCATGTCCGCCAGCGCCATCGGTCGCAACCCGGACGCATCCAGCGAGATTCGCGGTCTGGCCATCATCCTCGCCGCATTCGCCGAAGGACTCGGCGTGTTGGGCATCGTCGTCGCCTTCCTGCTTGCGCTGGGCATCGGCGCCTAGATCCGCGAGGAGGAGTAGCACCTGATGATCCCCGCCGTCGCCAGCGAAGCAAGCGGGCAACTGCTCGTCTTCGCGGCAGAATCGGGCGGTGGCTCCGGACTGACCGTCAACGTCTTCTGGGTCATCATCGCCGCGCTCAACTTCATCGTCTTCTTCCTGCTCGCCTATCGGCTCATCCTGGCGCCGGTCGGTGGTCGCCTGGCCGACCGCCGTGACCGCATCGAGCAGGGTCTGCGGGACGCGGATGCGGCACGGCGTGATCGCGAGTCAGCGGCCGACCAACGGCAGGGCGTCATCAACGAGGCTCGTCGCGAGGCTAGTGAGATCGTGCAACGCGCCCAGAAGGTGGCCGACGACGAGCGCGACAAAGGTGTCGCGGAGACACAGGCGGAGATCGAACGGATGCGCGAGCGCGCCGTCGCGGAGATCGATGCCGAGCGCAAGCGGGCGATCTTGGATGTTCGCAGCCAGGTCGCTGACCTTGCCCTGCTCGCTGCGGGCAAGGTGCTAAGCGAGACCATGAACACGGAACGGGAGCGTCGCCTCGTGGATGAGTTCCTGACCCAGATCTCCGCACAGGCACCAGCCGGAGACGACCGCAACTGATGAACCACGTGAACACGGGCGATGCATGGCGCTAGCTCGCAGCACGGCCCGACGCTACGCTGAAGCTGCTTTCGAGATCGCCGAGCGCGATGATTCGATGGCGGCCTGGATGGCGGCGCTGTCGGTCGCGGAGGAGCGTCTCACCGAAGACCAGGTCATGCGCTTGATGTCCAACCCGTCTATCGCCAGCAGCGATCGCATCGGCGTGCTGGAGCGCATCCTCGGCGACGATGTCGTGGGGCCGCAGTGCAACCTCCTGACCCTGCTGGTGCGGCGTGGTCGCTTTGACCTGCTGCCCGCCGTCATCCGCGAGTTCCGGCGCCTGTTTCGCCGTCGGGAAGGCATCATCGAGGCGACCGTGACCTCGACCACAGCCCTCGGCGAGCCTGAGCTCGCGGTGCTGCAGGAACGCCTGGTCACCATCACCGGCTCGCGCATCGAATTGGCCCACCAGACCGATCCGAGCCTCCTCGGTGGCCTCCAGGTCCGCTTGGGGGATCGGCTCATCGATGGCTCCGTGCGCGGTCGTCTCGAGCGCCTCCGCGCAGACCTTTCCAATATCGCTGGCTGACGCCACCCCCTAGAAGGAACACGCATGGCAATCCGATCCGACGACATCACCCAGATCATCAAGTCCGCCATCGATGCGTTCGATTCCGGCGTCGAGACGCGTTCGGTCGGTACCGTGGTGGAGGTCGGTGACGGTATCGCGCGCATCTACGGGCTCGATGGTGCTCTCGCATCCGAGCTGTTGGAGTTCCCCGGCGGGGTGAAGGGCATGGCCTTGAACCTCGAGGAGGAGACCGTCGGTGCCGTGATCCTGGGTGACTACACCCAGATCAAGGAGGGCGACACCGTCAAGACCACGGGCTCCGTGGTGGAGGTCCCCGTCGGCGCGGCACTCATCGGCCGCGTCGTCGACGCCCTCGGGCAACCCATCGATGACAAGGGCCCCATCAACTCCAGTGACACGCGGGCGGTCGAACGTGTCGCACCCGGTGTCATCACCCGCCAGTCGGTCGATACACCCGTGCAGACCGGCATCAAGGCCATCGATGCGCTCATCCCCATCGGCCGCGGTCAGCGCGAGCTCATCATCGGCGACCGCCAGACGGGCAAGACCACGGTCGCCATCGACACCATCATCAACCAGAAAGGCAAGGGCATCGTCTGCATCTACGTGGCCATCGGCCAGAAGTTGTCGACGGTCGCGCAGACGGTGGCGGTGTTGGAGAAGCACGGGGCCATGGAGCACACCATCGTGGTCGTGGCCGGCGCCGAGGACCCGGCCCCGCTGCAGTATCTCGCGCCCTATAGCGGCGTGGCCATGGGCGAGGCGGTCATGGAGGACGGCGTCGAGATCGACGGCGCCACCGTCAAGGATGCGCTCTGCGTCTATGACGACCTCACCAAGCATGCCTGGGCCTACCGCGAGATGGCCCTGCTGCTGCGCCGCCCGCCCGGTCGCGAGGCTTATCCCGGCGACGTCTTCTACCTGCACAGCCGCCTGCTGGAACGCGCCGCGCGCATGAATGAGGAGAACGGTGGCGGTTCGCTGACGGCCCTGCCCATCATCGAGACGCAGGCCAACGACGTGTCGGCCTACATCCCCACCAACGTCATCTCCATCACCGACGGCCAGATCTACCTCGAGTCGGACCTCTTCAACGCCGGCCAGCGGCCCGCCTTGAACGTGGGCATCTCCGTCTCCCGTGTCGGGTCGGCGGCGCAGACCAAGGCCATGAAGAAGGTGGCCGGTCCGCTCAAGCTGGACCTGGCCCAGTACCGTGAGCTGGCGGCGTTCGCCCAGTTCGCCTCAGACCTCGACAAGGCCACGCGCGACCAGCTCAATCGCGGTGAGCGCATCTCCGAGGTCATCAAGCAGCCGCAGTACAGTCCGCTCCCGGTGGAGCGCCAGGTTGCCATCCTATGGGTCGTCACCAACGGTTATCTCGATGACATCCCGGTCAAGCAGGTGCGTGACTTCGAGGAGCAGTTCTACCGATACCTCGAGGCTGAGCAGGGTGACCTATTGAGCGACCTTGCCGAAAAGGCAGCGCTCGACGACGACATCGTGTCGTCGCTCAAGAGCGCCGCCGACGACTTCAAGCAGACCTTCACCGCATAGCTGATCGGCGGTCGCCCGACGGCCGCCAACGACAGGAGGAAGCCACCGGCCGTGCCAAGCCAGCGCGAGATCCGACGCCGCATCGGATCGGTAGGCAACATCAAGCAGATCACTCGGGCGATGCAGTTCGTGGCTGCCTCCAAGCTCCGCCGAGCTCAGGACGCTACGCTGTCGTCGCGACCCTACAGCGACAAGCTCGACGAGGTGCTCGCCGATGTGGCGGCCGTGGTCGACGCTGAGGAGCATCCGCTCCTGGCCGCGGAGCGCGAAGGCCCTCGCCTGATCGTGCTGTTCACTACCGACCGAGGCATGGCCGGCTCGCTCAACACCAATACCATCCGTTTTGCGGCACGTGAGATCGCCGCCTCGACGGGCGAGCTCACCGTCGCCACGGTCGGCCGCAAAGGCACCGCCGCGATGCGCCGTGCGCGCGTACCGCTGGCCGCCTCCTTCGATGGCTTCGGCGACAAACCGACCTTCAGCGACGTGCTGCCGCTGGCACGCCTGATCAGTGACGACTTCCTCGCCGGCACCTATGTCAAGGTGCACCTGCTGTATCCCGCTTTCGTCTCGACCCTGGTCCAGCGGCCCGAGCTGAAGCGGCTCCTGCCGGTCAAGGCCAACCCGGAGTCCGCTGCGGGCATCCCCGGCCGGCAGTTCATCTTCGAGCCCGATCCCGCTCGTGTGTTGGAGCAACTCATGCCACGCTACGTGGCCACGCGTCTCTTCCAGGCGGTGCTGGAGTTGACTGCCAGCGAGCACTCCTCGCGCATGGTGGCGATGCGCAATGCCACCGACAACGCGCAGGAGCTCATCGACGACCTGACCCTGACCTACAACAAGGTGCGCCAATCGAACATCACGCGCGAGATGATCGAGATCGCGACCGGCGCCAGCAGCACCTGACAGCAACGGAGGACCAAGCCCACATGGCGGCAAGCACCAGCACCAAGCCTGAGCAGACCGAAGGATCGGTCGGGCGCGTCATCGCCATCACCGGACCCGTGGTGGACGTGGAGTTCCCCGCGGGTCAGCTGCCGGCCATCTTCAACGCCGTACGCATCGACGCGCCTGATCGCAGCGTGATCTGCGAGGTCCAGCAGCACCTGGGCAACAACTGGGTCCGCACCGTGGCCATGACCACGACCGACGGGCTTGCGCGCGGTATCGATGTGGTGGACACGGGCGCTCCCATCAGCGTGCCGGTCGGGCCGGAGACGCTGGGCCGCGTGTTCAACGTGCTCGGCGAGGTCATCGACGGCAAGGATCCGGTCACGACGGACGTGGTCTACCCCATCCATCGCAAGGCACCCGCCTTCGCGGACCAGGCCACGGCCACCGAGGTCTTCGAGACCGGCATCAAGGTCATCGACCTCATCTGCCCGTTCGCCAAGGGCGGCAAGATCGGCGTCTTCGGTGGTGCGGGCGTGGGCAAGACCGTCATCATCCAGGAACTCATCCGCAATGTCGCCCAGGAGCACGGCGGCTACTCCGTCTTCGCCGGCGTGGGCGAACGATCGCGCGAGGGAAACGACCTCATCGGTGAGATGACCGAGTCGGGCGTCATCGAGAAGACCGTCTTCGCCTTCGGCCAGATGAACGAGCCGCCCGGTGCCCGTCTGCGGGTCGCTCTGACCGGCCTCACCATGGCCGAGTTCTTCCGCGAGGAAGGCCGCGACGTGCTCCTCTTCATCGACAACATCTTCCGCTTCACGCAGGCCGGCTCGGAAGTCTCCGCATTGCTCGGGCGCATGCCGTCCGCGGTGGGCTACCAACCCAACCTGGCCACGGAGATGGCGGCGCTGCAGGAGCGCATCACCTCCACCAAGCAGGGTTCCATCACCTCGCTGCAGGCCATCTATGTGCCTGCCGACGACTACACCGACCCGGCGCCGGCCACCACCTTCGGCCATCTCGACTCGACCATCCGTTTGGAGCGCTATCTCACCGAGCTTGGCATCTATCCCGCGGTGGACCCGCTGACGTCGACGTCGCGGGTGCTCGACCCGCTCATCGTGGGCCAGGAGCACTACGAGACGGCGCGTGAGGTCCAGCGCGTGCTGCAACGCTACCGAGACCTGCAGGACATCATCGCCATCCTCGGCATCGACGAGCTGGGCGAGGAAGACAAGGCTCTCGTGGCCCGCGCTCGACGCCTGCAGCGCTTCATGAGCCAGCCCTTCTTCGTGGCTGCCGTGTTCACCGGACGCGAGGGCGAGTATGTGTCCATCAAGGACACCGTGACCGCCTTCAAGGACATCCTCGAGGGCAAGGCTGACGATCTTCCCGAGCAGGCGTTCTTCCTGGCCGGCACGCTCGACCAGGTCCGCGAGAACGCGGCCAAGCTGACGGGCGAATGATCCTCATGACCTGCCGGCCACCCAGCGCAGAGGCTTAGGCTGTGCCGCTGCTGTTGGAGATCGTCACGCCCGAACGCCAGGCCTACTCGGACGAGGTCGATGCGGTCTTCTGTCCAGGGATCGAGGGTGAGATCGGCGTCCTGCCGCACCATGCACCCCTGCTTTCGACTCTCGGTGTGGGCGAGCTGCGCATCCGCAAGGGCGGCGATGACGAGTACTTCGCCATCGCTGGTGGCTTCGTGCAGGTGCGCCCGGACAAGGTCGTGGTCATGGCAGAGCTGGCCGACCTCTCATCTGAGATCGACCTCGAAGCCGCTGAGGAGGCGCGCAGTGAGGCCGAGCGTGCCATCAGGGCCGGCTTCGACGAGCCGGCCGACCTCGCGCGCGCCCGGGCCTCGATGGAACGAGCGCTCCTGCGGATCCGTGTTGCCGAGCGCCGGCACCGCGAGGGCCCCCGCCAGCGCCGATAGCCGCGATGGCTGAGACTTAGCGCAATGGCAGCGACTCGGCCCTTCCACTGGGAGTACCAGGCCCCGCCGGTGCGGCAGGAGACCATCCGCATCGCAGGTGGTGTGCCGCTGCGTGGTGAGGTGCCCATCAGTGGCTCCAAGAACGCAGCCCTCAAGCTGCTGGCCGCGGCCACGCTGACCGGCGAGCGCTGCCGCTTCACCAATGTTCCCCAGATCGACGACGTCACGCTCATGACGGAGGTCCTGAGCGATCTCGGCGTCGTGGTGGACCATCCCGAGCCCAACACCTACGAAGTCTCGGCCGGCGACGTGGACTGGCTCTTCGTGCCACTCGAGGCCGCCGCCAGGATGCGTGCCAGCTTCATCCTGCTCGGCCCGCTGCTGGCCCGTTTCGGCCGTGTCATCATCAGCAATCCCGGCGGCGACCGCATCGGCCGTCGCCCGGTCGACCTGCATGTCGAAGCCATGCAGGCGTTGGGCGCCACCATCGACTACCGCAACGGCTACTACTTCGCCCAGGCACCGGGCCGCCTGCGCGGGGGTGACATCGTCTTCCCGCACGTCACCGTGATGGGCACGGAGAACGCCATCCTCGCCGCGACACTCGCCGACGGTCACACCACCATCCGGCCGGCGGCACGAGAGCCGGAGATCGACGACCTCATCGGTTTCCTGCAGGTGATGGGCGCTGAGGTCGAGCGTACCGCGCCTGACGTCATCGAGATCGAAGGTCGACGCCGTCTTCGCGGCGCCACGCACCATGTCGTGGCGGATCGTATCGAGGCGGGCACATTCGCCGTCGCTGCTGCAGTGACCGGGGGTGAGATCACGCTGCGTGGTGCGCCATCGGCCCATCTGGGTGCCTTTCTGGATGTGCTCGCCGAGATCGGCGTCAGCGTGAGCGGAGCGGATGACCGCATCACCGTGAGCGCTGCCGAGCCGGGAAGCTACCACGCCACCGACATCACCACGGCCGCCTATCCGGGCCTTGCGACCGACCTGCAGCCGCCCACCGGGGTCCTGCTGACGCAGGCACGAGGCCGCAGCACCGTCCACGAGACCATCTATGAGGACCGCCTGGAGTGGCTGACCGACCTGGCGCTCATGGGTGCACAGGCAGAGATCCAGGATGCCCATCACGCGGTCATCAGCGGGCCCGTCCGACTGCAGGGCGCGACCGTGGAAGTCGGTGACCTTCGTGCAGGCGCCTCGCTCATCCTGGGTGCCCTGGCGGCGGATGGCCCGTCCACCATCCGTGGTGTGCACCATGTGCGTCGCGGCTACGAGGGCATCGAGAGCAAGCTGCTCGACCTGGGTGCGAGTATCGAACCGGATTCCGAGCGCTAGGGGTCGCGCGGATGAAGATCGGGATCGACCTGGGCACGGCCAACGTGCTCGTCTATGTCGTAGGCAAGGGCATCGTCATCCGCGAACCCTCGGTGGTGGCCGTGAGCGAGAGTCACCATATCCTCGCCGTCGGCGAGGAGGCGCGCGAGATGATCGGCCGCACTCCGGACAACATCTCCGCCATCCGACCCATGAAGGATGGCGTCATCGCCGACTACGTCATCACCGAGGCGATGCTGCGCTACTTCATTCGCAAGGCTGGCCGATCCTTCACCAAGCCGGAAGTCATGGTCTGCGTGCCCTCTGGAGTGACCAGCGTCGAGAAGCGTGCCGTACGCGACGCGGCACTCAAAGCCGGCGCTCGCGAGGCCTACCTCATCGAGGAGCCCCTGGCCGCTGCGATCGGCGCCAACGTGCCCATCTCGGGTGCCTCGGGAAACATGATCATCGATATCGGCGGCGGTACCAGCGAGATCGCCGTGGTGGCGCTTGGTGGCATCGTCGTGAGTCGCTCGCTGCGCGTCGGTGGGAGTCGCTTCGACGAGGCCATCGCCAGCTACATCCGCCGCAAGTACAACCTGATGATCGGCGAGCGTACTGCGGAGGAGGTCAAGATCGCCATCGGCACGGCCCTGCCGCTCGAGCGCGAGCTGACACTCGACGTCCGGGGCCGAGACCTCGTGGCGGGGCTGCCGCGGACCATCCCACTGACCAGCTCCGAGGTCATGGAAGCCATGGAGAAGCCCCTCCAACAGGTGGTGACCGCCGTACGCGCAGTGCTTGAAGAGACCCCACCGGAACTGGCCAGTGACATCATCGACAAGGGCATGGTGATGACCGGCGGCGGGGCCCTCCTGCGAAACATGGATCGCTTGCTGACACAGGTCACCGGCGTGCCCTGTCACGTCGCGGAGAACGCGCTCAACTGCGTGGCCTTGGGTACTGGCCTCGCGATGGAGCATTTCGAGTTCTTCAAGGCATCACTCGTGCAGAAGGTGTAGGCGTGGCCCCGCAGCAGGACTTGGCCGGGACCGCGCCGCCGGTCGGCCGCTCCTTCGTCGACCTTCACTCGCATAGTTCGGCCTCATTCGACTCGCTCTCGGACCCACGCAAGATGATCGAGAAAGCGATGCGGATCGGCCTGACGCACCTCGCGGTCACCGACCACGAGCGTATCGACGGGGCCCAGCGTGCTCAGGAGCTGGCACCGACAGCACTGCAGGTCATCGTGGGCGAAGAGGTCCGAACGTCTGACGGTGACATGCTGGGGCTCTTCCTGGAGCGCGTCGTGCCGCCCGGACTCTCGGCCGCGGAGACCGCGGCGGCCATCCGCGAGCAGGGCGGCCTGGTGGGCTTGCCGCATCCCTTTGACGGTTTCCGAAGCTCAGGTGGCCGCAATGCCGGCGACGGGGAAGGCAAGCTCGAAGCGTTGGCGTCTATGGTTGACTACGTGGAAGTTCACAACGCGCGCGCCTATCGCGATGCCAACCCGTTGGCGGCAGCCTTTGCACATAGCCACGGACTGCCCGGGGTGGCCTCGTCAGATGCGCACAGTATCACCGAGCTGGGGGTTGCCTCCACCGTGCTGCCAGGAGCCTTTTCCACGGCCGTGGAGCTGCGAGCACTATTGCCCGCAGCGGAGCTGATGATCGGCCGCGCGTCCTACTACGTGCGGCTGTGGACGCCCTTGGCCAAGCTGGTCAACCGCTTGCGTGGCAATGGTCGCATCCGTCCCGCTCCGGGAGAGGAGGGCACCTCGTGAGTGAAGAGCCCTCAAGCCCTGAGGAGGGTCAGGACGACGGGTTCGGCGATCGAACCGAGCCATTCCAGTCGGCTTTCGAGGCCTCACCAGACGTCGGCGATGACGTCAAGCAGGACCCACTCCTCGAGGACGACTTCTCGGAAGGTGCCGTCCCGCTCACGCAGCGCCTGCGAGATCGTCGCACGCAGGCCTCGATCATCGTCCCCGTCTTGGTACTGCTTCTGTTCGTGCTGGCCCTGCCGGGCTTCGAGCTCAACACCTTGGTGGATTACGTGCTGGCAGCCGACCCCGCCTGGCTCCTGGCCGCCTTCGTCATCTACTACCTCGGCTTCCCCCTGCGCGGGTATCGCTGGTCCATCCTGCTGCGGGGCATCGGTGCCGAGGTCAGCATCCGCGACTCGACGGAGATCATCTTCGTCAGCTGGCTCGTCAACAGCGTCGTTCCGGCCAAGCTGGGCGAGGTCTATCGTGCCTGGCTGCTGAAGATCAACTACCCAGTGTCGCTCTCGGCGACCTTCGGGACCATCTTCATCGAACGCATCTTCGACATCTTCGCCATCGTCATCCTGGGGTTGGGGGCGGCCTTCTGGTCCTTCCGCTCGGGGATGGGTGAGACCGTCCGCACGATCATGTTCATCGGCATCGTGGTGATGATCGTGCTCGCCGCTGCGCTGCTCACGCTTCGCAACTTCGGACGCCGACTGGTCGAGCGCTTGCCGCTTCCGGTGAGGATCAAGGAGCTCTACGAGCGCTTCGAAGAGGGTGTCTTCTCCGCCGATCGCCGCACCTTGCCCCTGGTAGCCGTGCTCACGGGGCTCATCTGGACCACTGAAGCGATGCGTCTGCTCTTCGTGGTGGACTCACTCGGCTTCGATATCTCGCTCGGTATCAGTGGCGCATTCTTCGTGGCCCTGGTGGCGTCCCTGCTTACCGCCGTGCCCTTCACGCCCGCCGGCCTCGGGATCGTCGAGGCCGGGATCGTCGGTATCCTGACCGTCGTCTACCAGGCCGATCCCACCGAGGCCGCTGCCATCGCCCTTGTCGACCGCGCCATCAGCGTGCTATCAGTCATCGTGCTCGGCTTCATCGCCTACCTGCTCTCGCCCAAGACCAAGGGCGGGCGTTCCGATGCCAGTGGCAACACACCCTCAGAACAGGGAACGACCACGGCCTAGTCGGGGCACAGCGCCGGGCAAGCGCAGACAGGGCCGTGGTCGAGATGAGTCACTGCGGCCGGCGGGAGCGCCGCCGATCAGTGCCGCTTGTTGGGTTCGGTGCGAGTCGGGATCGAGCGCACCGCGGCGACCGGACGCACCGGCGCATAACGGCCGGTCTGGCGCACCGAAAGACGGCGCATGCGCAATGCCAGGTAGTACTCCATCACCTGCCGGACCTGTGGCTCACTCATCAGATCGTCGGAGCGGAGCGCGTACTCGACCCGTGCGGTCGGATGTGTGCTCGATGACGAGGTAAGACCGAAGTACTGTGGTGAATCGACGTCGTCGCGCAGCTCGCGCAGGCCCTTGGCCAACTTCGTGGCTGTACCGAGGGAAGGCGTGCGGTCACCCCGAAGCAGCCGTGAGATCGTGGAGTGATCCACACCCGACTGCTGTGCCAGTTGGCGTTGGGACATCTTCTTCGCCTTGAGCTGTGCTCGCAGCCACTCGTTGAAGGCCCGTGGGTTCTGGACGCTCATAGCACCCCGACAGCGTCATCGTCGACACCTGGGCTGTGGTGCCCGGGTGAGCCACCGTTCGGCGGCAGGGACCATCATCGGTGCGGGGACGCCCCGGGGAATATGGTCCATTGGTACGGGGCACCGGGTGGGGAGGTGGTCCCCCCATGGCCACCAGGTTGGCGGCTCATGAGACACCCGTAGGCCGCCCAGGGTGTGCTTTGCCGCCTACGGGTTGCCCACGTGCACAGGGGTAACCCGTGGGCGCACTGGCACCAACAGGTGCACACGAAGTCCCGAGAGCGCCGACTTGGTCACCCAGGTGCCACGGGCGACCCTCAGGCTTCACGGGCCAGCGGGCAGATAACGTGAAGGCGCACGGTCAGGCCCGACAAGGGCTCTCGTGGCCCAGTCGTACGCCCGGCGCCGTCGCTATCCCTCAGCGCTGTAGGCTCCGCCGATAGCCGGTTCGATGAGCCCGTAGCGACCGTCACGTCGGCGGTAGAGCACGGCCACTCGCTCGTTCTCGGCATTGACGAAGATGAAGAACGCATGCCCCAGTTCTTCCATTCGAGCGATGGCGTCTTCCTCGAACATGGGCTCGATGGCGAAGCGCTTGACTTTCACCACCAGCGTCTCTGGCTCCGCAACCTCGCGCTCCCCATCGGTCCCTGGTGGCAGCTCTCCGCTGGAGCTGGCATAGCGAAGCTGCGCGTGGCGCCGCCGATCTCGCGGTCGCTGGCGGGCCTCGACGGTTCGTCGCTCGATCTTGTCGATGACCTCATCAGCGGCAACCTTGAAGGATGCCCCTGTCGCAACGCTCCGCAGTGACTGACCGGCCGTCGAGAGCGTCACGTCGACGATGTGGCTGCCGTCGACCTTGTGATTGCCCTCCAGGCGCAACTCCACGTCCGCCTCACTGCGGTCGTCGAGCATCCGCTCCAGGCGCTGCATCTTGCGCTCGATGTAGGCTCGGTCCTTGTCCGATACGGTCAGGTTCTTGCCTCTGATCGTGGTTCGCACCGGCTGCACCTCCGCTTTTGGACTGATAGTAGGCTCCTGTCACAATGCCCGCCACGTCCGAATGGCGTGTTCGCCTCGGTCCGCCGGGCGCCATCTCAGCGGTCTCGCGCGACCGCCACCGCCGAAACCGCCCCGGCGCCCCCCGCCTGCAGCGCAGCGCAGCAGCCCGCGAGGGTCGCGCCCGTGGTCACGATGTCATCGACCAGCACGATCCAGCGTCCAGCGATGAGTTCCCTGCTGTCGGATGGCACCGCGAACGCCCCAGACGTGTTGCCGGCACGCTCGCGCTGGTCGAGTGAGTGCTGCGCCACTGTTCGCTGTCGACGCTCCAGGCATCGCGCCGCCGGCAGTCCCAGCTGCGAGGCCATCACGCGCGCCAGTTCCTCGGCTTGGTCGAAGCCACGCTCGCGCCGTCGCAGCCGATGCACCGGTACCCAGGTGACCAGCTCGCCGCCGCGTCCCGCTCGGCGCCAGCGTTCGGCCATGTAGGTTCCCAGTGGTTGGCTGAGGCGGCGCTCCCCGCGATACTTCAACGCGTGCAGGGCGGCACGGACGGGCCCGCTGTACATGGCGCACCACTCCAGTTGCAGCAGACCGGGCGGCATCGTCACGGGCATGCCCACGGGTGCGCCAGCCGGTTCGTCCAGGCGCCGCCGCAGCGGCCGTTGGCACCGTTGGCACAGCGGCTCGCCTTCACGTCCGCAGCCGGGGCAGCGCGGGGGCACCAGTAGGTCCAGCAGGATGCGCATCGTGCCCATGGTGGCGGGCGCCGCTTGGCCCGTCCTTATCAGAGGATTGGCCGTGTATCACCCGCGCAGCGAGCGGGCCTAAGCGGTCGGCTCGACGACGACCTCCTCGCCCTCGGACAGACCGCAACGAGCGAGGGTCCCCGCCGGCAGCTCGATGACCGCATGCGCACCTCTCACCGGCAAGACGAGTCCCCGCCACGGCGGTAGATCCGGGCGCAGCCTCACGACCGTGCGTCGGCCGTCCGGGCCGGCCTTCCCCACGAATAGTGCATCGATGGGGAACCGCATGAACATCATGTGGATGCTCGACGTCTGCAGCCACAGGCCCTCGCCGGCGTCCATCGAGGCGCGCCCCATCAGGCCCCTGAAGCGCTGCAGGAACGATCCGCCCATCACCAGTCGCTCACACACGATGGCGTCGTCAGCGATCCGTCGGAGACGCTGCCGTCCTTGAGTCACTGGTGCACCATGCCGGTGTGGACGGACTTGCGTCAGCCTAGACCTTGGTCAGGTTCAACATGATGAGGATCATGGCCGGCCCCAGGATGACGATGAACAGCGAGGGGAAGATGCATCCCACCAGCGGGAACAGCATCTTGATGGGCGCCTTGGCCGCCATCTCTTCAGCCCGCTGTCGGCGCTCGATGCGGAGCTGCTCGGACTGCACCTCAAGGACGTTGGCGATGGCCACACCGAGCTGCTCGGCCTGGATGATGGCTCCGATGAAGTTGGTCAGCGCGGGCACGTTGGTGCGAGCCACCAGCTCCTTGAGGGCATCACGACGGGGCTTGCCGATGCGCACTTCCGCCAGAGCGCGGCGGAACTCATCCGACAGGGGTCCCTGTGTCTTCTCGACCACCTTTCCAAGCGCGGCATCGAAGCCCAGTCCAGCCTTGACCGAGATGGTCAGCAGGTCGAGCGTGTCGGGGATGCCCAGCAGGATGGCCTTCTGGCGTCCCTTGATGCGATTGACTATCCAGTAGTCGGGCACGAAGAAGCCGATCACCAAGCCGATGACGGCAATGATGAGGCCTGAGCTCGCGCCTGATCCCAAGGCCACGCCGAAGAGGAGGAAGGCGAGTCCGCTGGTGACCAGAGAGGCGACCACCTTCAAGCCCATGAAGTCGATGGTGCGCAGGCCATAGGGATAGCCGGCCTCAGCCAGGCGGCCCTCGGTGCGACCGACCCGGTCACGCGAGGTGAAGCGTGTGCCCACACCGGAGAGGCGACGCATCAGCGGTCGCAGTGTCCGGTCCATGACGGGCTGCTGGAGCTCGATCTCCTCAAGGCTGGTGACACCTTCGAGGGTGCCCAGATGGGTCAACCGCGCCTGGACCGGGTCTGAGGTTCGCGTACCAAGCAGCGACCAAACGATGAGCAAGACGCCGCCGGCAGCCAGCAACGCCATGAGGAAGGGGAGTCCCATGGCTAGACCTCGATGTCGACGATACGGCGGATGAGCAGGAATCCGATACCCATCATCACGCCTCCGATGACGAGGATGATGACGCCGGCCGGGATGCCGAAGATCCTCGGGTCACCGAACATCGGCGCCATGAAGTTGGGTGCGATGAGCGAAAGGATGACGACCAGGCCGATGGGCAGGCCAGCCACGACGTAGCCGGACATCCGCTGCTGGGCCGTCAGCGTGCGGATGTCGCCCTTGATCCGGATGCGTTCACGGATGGTGAAGGCGATGGAGTCCAGGATCTCGGCGAGGTTCCCGCCGACCTGGTGCTGGATGGTGATCGCGGTGGACATCAGCTCGAGGTCCTCCGAGCGCACGCGGCGCACCATGTTGTTCAGCGCCTGCTCGAAGGGCAGGCCGAGATTGACCTCGCGGATGACGCGGTTGAACTCGGTGGAGATGGGTGGCTGTGTCTCACGCACCACCAGCTCGATAGCTTGCAGGAAGGAAGCACCGGCACGCAGCGCATTGGCGACCAGGGTGATGGTGTCGGCGAGATGGTTGTTGAACGACCGTAGTCGCTTGTTCTTGCGGTAGTTGACGTAGAAGCGAGGAATCCACCAGCCCAGCACGGCCGCCAGCAAGATGGCCAGCGGGCTGCCGAGCGTGGGAAAGACCGTCGCGCCCAGCAGGTACATCGCCATGGGAGCGCCGACGATGGCGCCGATCCTGATGGCGAGGTACTCCGAGGGTCGCAGCTGGAGATCGGCGCGGGCGAGCTCGCGAGCCATATTGGAGCCCCAGTCACGCCGCTCCACGACGCGATCGACGCCGGTGGCGGCGCGGCCGCTGAACAGGCGGGCTCGCAGCGTCTTGCCCCGTTTCGGGTCGCGGTCGCGGTTGCGGGCTTCGGTGGCAGCGATCGCCACCTGCTCCAGACGCTCGGTCGGGGAGACACGCCGACCGCCGAAGACGCCGAAGAACAACAACAGGACGGCGACGGCGGCCAGGATAGCGACGAGGACGGCAGGATCCATCGTGACCTCCTAGGACCGATACCCGAAGAGGGCAGGCGGCAGGTTGATGCCCATGACCTCGAACTTCTCGGTGAACTTGGGCCGGATGCCGGTGGGACGCAGGATGCCCTGGATCTGACCGTCGATGATGCCGGTCTGCTCGAAGGTGAAGACCTCCTGCATGACCACCACGTCTCCCTCCATGCCCTGCACCTCGGTGATGCTGGTGACGCGGCGCGTTCCATCCTTGAGGCGCGACTGATGCACGATCAGGTCGACGGCCGAAGCGATCTGCTCGCGGATGGCACGCAGCGGCAGATCGACTCCCGCCATCAGCACCATGGTCTCAAGGCGGGAGAGCATGTCGCGGGGGCTGTTGGAGTGGCCGGTGGACATCGAGCCGTCGTGGCCGGTATTCATGGCCTGCAGCATGTCAAGCGCCTCGGAAGAACGACACTCACCGACGACGATGCGATCGGGCCGCATGCGCAGCGAGTTGCGGACGAGCTCGCGGATGGTGATGGCCCCTTTGCCCTCGATGTTGGGCGGGCGCGACTCCAGTGTGATGACGTGCTCCTGGCGAAGCTGCAGCTCGGCGGCGTCCTCGATGGTGACGATACGCTCATCGTTGGGGATGAACGATGAGAGCACGTTGAGGGTCGTGGTCTTGCCCGAGCCGGTGCCACCGGAGACGAAGACATTCAGTCGCGCCTCGACACACGCCTTGAGGAAGTCGAACATCTCGGGTGTGGCCGTGCCGAAGCGGATGAGGTCGTCGACCGTGAAGGGCGAGGCCGCGAACTTGCGGATGGTGATGACCGGCCCCACCAGGCTGAGTGGCGGGATGATGGCGTTGACGCGCGAGCCGTCGGTCAGGCGAGCGTCTACCATGGGGCTCGACTCATCCACGCGGCGGCCGATGGGGGCGATGATGCGGTCGATGATGCGCATCACGTGGTCATCGTTCTGGAAGGCGATGTTGGTCAGCTCCAGGCGGCCGGCGCGCTCGATGTAGACCTGGCGCGGACCGTTCACCATGATCTCGGTGATCGACTCGTCACGGAGGAGCGGCTCCAGCGGGCCAAGTCCCACGATCTCGTCGGTGATCTGCTCCAGCATGCGCACCCGCTCGGCACGCGTGAGGGCCAGACCCTCCTCGTCGATGGCGATGCTGAAGATCTCTTCGATCTGGCGCCGCACCTCTACCTGGTTGGTGAGGTCCAGCTTGGGATCCAGATCCGAGATGACGCGCTGCTGGATGCGGTACTTGGTATCGCGGAACGACTCACGCACCGGGACCTGGGAGATCACACGCGGTGGCATCGGCGGACGCGGCGTCCCGGGCTGGCCCGTCACTGCCCCTGGGGGCGGCACGGCACCTGGCGGGAAGGGCCCACCAGGGATGGTCGCGGGCGCGCCCTCGCCGCCGGGCTTGGCGCTTTCGATCCGTTTCAGCAGTGACATCTCGGATTCTCCCTAGCGAGGATGCATGACGACTTCAGCGCCGTCCGAAGAGTGACTTCTTGGCCGGCTCCTTCTCATCCTCGGCTTCGGGGGAGCCTTCACCCGAAACGAGCGCGCGCGAGATCTTGAGGATGTCTTCGCTGACCGGAGCCTGGCTGTTGCTCCACACGAAGGGGACACCTCGATTGAGGGCATAGACGACCGTGCGCCCATCGGAGACGACCTGATGGTCGATCTTGCGGCCGACCGAGTTCTCGACGTCAGCGACGCGGATCCCGAATGCCGAATCCGCCCGGTTCAGGACCAGTTTGAGCTTGTCGCCATAGCCAAGCTGCTCCGCCACCTCGAGGAAAAGGCGGATGTTCTTGATGTTGGTGATCTCCAGCGTGAGGATGGTGAGGATCACGTCGGACATGTCAAGCAGCGCCAGCGACACGTCGTTGAAGTGCGGCCACAGGTCGACCACGGTGAAGTCGTTGGTCTCGCGTAGGCGGCCCATCATGCGGCGGATCTGGTCGACCGTGATCAGCTCAGCCATCTCCGGGCTAGGTGGCGCCAGCAGCACCTTGATGCCGGTGCTGTGGTTGATGAGCGTGGTGTCGACCAGGTCCTCGTCGGTGGCCGAAGGGTCAGCGACGACATCGATGATCGACTTGTTCTTGGGGTTCAGGTTGAGTAGCACGCCCACGTCGCCGAACTGGAACGAGCCGTCCACCAGTGTCACAACCTGCCGCTGCTCGCCGGCCATGGCGACCGCAAGATTGACCGCCAGAGTCGTGCGGCCCACTCCACCCTTGGGTGCGAACAGGGTCACGATCTTGCCCTTCTTGCTGCCGCTTTCGGGAGCCGGAGCACCAGGGACGGGCATGATCATCCGTCCGCGCCTGGCCTTCTCGCGGATGTGGACCTGTCGGATGGATGCGGTCAACTCATCCGAGCTGAAGGGCTTGACGAGAAACTCGCGAGCGCCGGCCAACATAGAGCGTCGCAGATAGTCGGCCTCGCCCTGGACGCTCATCATGATGATGGACGTGCCGGGCAAGGTGGCCGAGACCCGCTCGGTGGTGGCGATGCCATCCATGCCGGGCATGTTGATGTCCATCAGCAGGATGTCCGGCTGTAGCTTGCCGGTGAACTCGACCGCCTCCTCGCCAGAGGCTGCAGCGCCAACGACCTCGATATCAGATTCGAACGAGAGCAGCTTCGTGAGGTGCTCTCTGGTTTCGGCGATGTCATCGACGATGACGACGCGGATCTTTTCGCTCACGCTCGGTTCCTCATGGCCGTTGAAGGCAGGCGGCCGTGCCGGGTGCTCAAGGGTAGACCGGAAGCATCGATTCGACCAGCGGGACGGTGCAGTTTCGTCCGGTCTGGTGCGGGCACGTGCTCGCCGGGGGTTGACGACAAGAGCAGGACTCCAACTGGTGTGACAGGTGTCACCGGAATCCTAGGCACCGCCCCCGGCTCAGGCGATATGACTATCGGGCTATAGGGCATAGGAGCCGTGTGTTGTCGCTGCTGCACTCCCGCGAGCACTCGACGGCTATCATGGCGGCCACATCCCAGATCCCAGCCCGAGGTTCTTCTATGCGCCAGATCCGACTGCGCAAGCTGCGCAGGCGATTGGGCCTTGATCAGCGCCCGGCTCGTACGCCGAAGCCGATGGACCCAGCCAGCATCCGTGAACGGCGCAAGGTCTTCGAGACCCTGCCCGAGTATCCGGACCGCCCGGCGGGTTGGCGTATCGGCCCGCCCGACTTCGTCATCTTCGGCGCACAGAAGTCCGGCACGACCTGGTGGTTCCGCCTGCTCGAAGAGCACCCCGGTGTGATGCAGCCTGAGAACCAGCGGCCCGAGCTCCACTTCTTCGACCGCCTCTGGTCCGAGCCACTTACCGACGAGCACGTCCAGACCTACCACCGCTTCTTTCCACGGCCGGAGGGCAAGCTCGTCGGAGAGAAGACTCCCGAGTACCTGAGCTGTCCCTGGGTGCCGCCGATGATCAAGGCCGCCGCTCCGGACGCTCTCGGCATCATCCTGCTTCGAGACCCCGTGGAGCGCTACATCAGCGGTCTCAGCCATCAGGATCGCGGCGGCCTCGTCGATGAGCACGACGATACCGGCGCGCTGCGGGTGTTCGGTGATCGCGTCCGCGTCGTGACCGACGCCATCGAACGGGGCATGTACGCCACGCAGATCGAGTGGCTGCTGCGGTCGTATCCGGCTGAACGGCTCCTGATCATGCAGTACGAGGCGTGCGCCGCCGACGCCTCCGCGATGCTGGCGCGGACATTCGACTTCCTGGGTCTGCCACCGCACCAGCTGCCGCCCAAGGTGCTGGCACGGCCCCGCAACCAGGCCAAGCTGGAGAAGCTGTCCGTGCCCGCCGAGCATATCGAGATGCTGAAGCGCTACTACGGACCCCAGGTCGAGCGCCTACGCGTGCTCATGCCGGACTTCGATGCGGCACTCTGGCCGCACTTCGCGGACCTGGCCTGACGACGGGCTCCGGGCCGCCTACCGCCTGATGGGCGCGATCAACTCCATCACTTGGCCCTCGTCGCGCATGGTCATGGTCATGCCCATGGCGCGCGCGCGAGTCCCGATCTCGGAGACGCGCTCGGGCGGCAGGCTGCGCATAGCCCGGTCGGCTGCCTGATCTGCGCTCCACTTCTCCTGCATCATCGCGAGCAGCGCTGGTGGCGTATCGACCGAGCGACCTGTTGCGGCCCCGCTCGACTCGGTCTGGCCCTCAGGGTTGATCCGTGGCCAGGTGCCCTCGACCGTGGCCACCAGCTCATGCTCGCCCCAGTCGAGTCGCACCAGCACCGAAGGTGGGCGCAAGGTCAGGTAGCCGATGATGGTCTCGTCCACGCTGCGATAGACCACGCTTTCGATGTCCGGGTCGAGGCGCTCCTCGATGCCCTGCGAATCGAAGTCGATGTTGATGCCGGAGCGTCGGGCGCGATCGCTGGTGGTGCGGCGGATGGTCGGCCCCAAGCCAAGGTCATCGAGGACCATGGGCCGGATCTCGAAGATGAACTCCTTGGTGGTATCGAGGGCCTGTTGCACCAAACGGGAGAGTGCCCGGATCTCCTCACCGACCCGAGAGTCGCCCTTCTGCATGAGGCGTTCGACGATCTCCGCCTGGAGTCCGATATTGGCGATCGATTGCGCCGGGCCATCGTGCAACTGGCGCACGATGTCGCGTCGGAGGTCCTCCTGGCTGCGTATCGCCATGGCCGGCTGGTCAGCTGCCCGGGCACCACCACCAGCTGACGCCAGCGCTCGCAGGCCCGGTGAGGCGACCGGAGCTGGTCGCGTGGGAGCGCCACCCAGGTCGGACAGGGTGTTGTCGATCTCGACGAGTCGCTGCAGGAAGCGTGCCAGCACGCGTTGTTTGCCCTCAAGCACCTGGCGCTGCGAGTCGAACAGCAGCTCTCGGCGCGTCAGCGCCATCAGGCCATCGCGTACCTCGACCAACTCATCGGGATCAGGCGAACCGCTCGTCTCAAGGGTGGTGAGGCGGGTCTCCATCTTGGATCGGCGGCCCTCATGTCGCTCGATCTCGATGAGGACCTGCTCCATGAGCATGTCGATCTCGCTGTTCTCGCCTTCGATCCGACGGATGTCTTCTTCGATCTCCCCGCGCAGCCTCGCGATGCTGGGTCGGGCCAAGCCGGGGCCAGGCCCAGCGTGGGCTCTGTCCTCGGGCGCGTTCACGTTGCCCTCGGGAGCCGGACCTGACGAAGCCAGTCGATCGCCAGCGCCCGGCAGATCACCAGGAGCGTGCGGCTGCTCCGGGATGCTCAATCCTCAGGGATCCTGATCCAGCCTTGCTTCATGGCGTAGACCACGGCCTGCGTACGGTCGTTCACCGACAGCTTGCGCAGGATGGAGCTCATGTGGTTCTTGACCGTCTGCTCGCTGATGGAAAGGGCATAGGCGACCTGTTTGTTCGTCATGCCTTTGGCGATGTTGTCCAAGATCTCGACCTCACGCGGCGACAGCGGCGCGAAGATGGGGGCTGCCTCCTGGCCATAGACCGCCAGCTCGCGGAACTCCTTGAGCACACGGTTGGCGACCGACGGACGTGCGAATACCTTGTCGTTGATAAGGTATTCGCCCTGGTTGACTCGGCGGATGATCGTCACCAGGTCCTCAGGGCTGATGTCCTTGAGCAGGAAGGCCGCGGCCCCGGCCTTGATGGCCTCGAAGAGCTGATCTTCGTCCTCGGACGCCGCCAACGCGATGATGCCGGTGCTTGGCACCTCGCGCTTGACGCGCTGGGTCGTCTCGATCCCGCCCGGAGCCGGAAGCGAAAGGTCCAGCAACACGATGTCAGGTGTGTGGGCCCCGGCGGCATCGATGGCACTGCGCGAATCCTCGGCCTCCGCCACGACCTCGAAGTCGGCCTCGACTTCGAGGGTCTGCCGCATGCCCACACGGAACAGGGCATGGTCATCGACGAGCAGGATCTTGATCCGTGCGTTGGGGTCTCGCCGGTCGGGGCCACCTCGGCGCCGATCCGGTCCTGCGTACTCGCCCGGGCTCATTCCATACTCCTCTCCCTGGGGTGAGGCACGAGCCAGTGCGTCGTGCCCTCATCCACCTGGCTGACGATGTCCGCCGGCGCGCACTCGGGGCGCACCCGCACGCATGCCTGCTCTGTCCTGCTTCGTTGCCGCCGCGCGAGCGGCGTCCCGGCATCCATGTGGCTCGGAGTATAGGCGTTGCCGGTGGCCCTCCCGGCGTCGACATTCACGATGTCGCACACTCCTGACCCAGCCTGAAGAGCCAGGCCCCGCCGCCCCGAGCCGCCAGCGGCTCAGGTTCGGCGATGAGACAGTCGCGGGCCGCGGCATCGAGTAGTGCCTCCGGATAGCGTCCACGTTCGTCGACGACGATGACCCAGGGCGCGTCGAAGACCTCGCTCAGATCGATGATGGAGGCGAGTCCTTCGTCGGGAAGCGCGATGGCGTGCCGCTCCAGGGCACCAGCCAACCACATGGGGTGGTCGGTGACGATCGTGTCGGGCACGTCCTGTCCAGCCGCCTTGGCGCTCGCTTGCAGGGATGCCGCCAAGTCGGCGTAGCGCGCTTGGGTCTGGCGCGACTGCTCCGAATAGAGATACACGCTCAAGACGCTGAACAGCCCGGCCATGGCGACCAGTGCGAGCGGGGCAAGGATGGCGTTGGGCTTCTCCCAGGCGCGCCACTCGGAGACTCGCGCCAGCAGCGCATCGCCACCCAGGGCGGCCATCACGGCCAGCGCCACCAACAGAGGTCCCGAGGCGTGCATGAACGTCCCCCAGCGCGTGGCCACCGGGAACAGGAGCATCGTGCTCGCGAACGTGAGGGCGCCACTCAGCAGAAGCACGACCAGGGCCGTAGGTCGGCGTAGCGCGGCTGAGCGCCACAGGCCGGGTAGCGCGATGAGGCCGGCCAGGCCCACCGGGAAGGCCGGCAGGACGATGACGTTGAGGATGCCGTCCCAGGCAGCTACCAGTGGGTTCCACAGCACGGTGGCAAGCCCTTGTGCCAGGTACGTCGCCGCCTCGGGATGGTCGCGGAAAGCGAAGATGTCCTCGTTGTCCACCAGGAACATGTTCTCGATGGCCTGGCCCGGGAAGGGGCTACCGAACTCCATGGCGTTGCGCAGCAGCCATGGCAACACCGTGATTAGGCCACCGCTGAAGATGGGCCACAGCCGTCCGAACGTCTGCCGTCGTCGCATGCCCGGAGTCCATCGGCGCGATGCCCAGCCCAACAGCACGAGCACCGTCGCGCCCAGCCAGATGGCCTCCTGGCGCGAAAGGTAGGCGAGTCCCATGGCGATCCCGAGCCCAAGGCCCGCGACGATGGTCGATCGTGCGGCGGTATCCGCCCGACCTTCTCCGGCACCCACGACGCGCGGCACCAGCAGCGCGCTCACCAGCACGAAGACGGTGAATGGCGTGTACGAGTCGGGGACGACAGATCCCAGGACCAGGGGAGCCAGCACTGCCGCCAGCAGGCCCGAAGCGACTGCGACGGCTCGGGCTCGCCGCCGGTCGAGCCCGACCGTCCGCGCGGCCTCGCTCCCGACGGCCCAGGTCAGGGGCGCCACGGCGGCTCCCAGGATGGCACCACCCACCTGCGCGGCCCAGAACGTCGATCCCAGCACGGACATCGTCGCGGCGGACACGAACGTGCTCATGGGCAACCACAGCTCGAAGGCGGGTTTGGGGACCTGCAGCGGGGCTGTGGCATAGCTCCAAACGCCATCGCTGACCAGGCCATGGCCGGCCAGGAGATTCTGGGCAACATCCACGTAGTAGGCACTGGGTTCGGTCGCCGGGAACGGCACTTGGCCCCCAGCGATGAGGCGGATGGCCAGCGCCAGTAGATAAAGTGCGGCTGGGATGGTGAAGTTCATGGGTCGCACCGCGTGTCGGTCTCGGAGAGGCACACCGCATACAGTGCAGCTCTGGGCAACGGGTCGGCTGGCGCGGTCTCGTCGTCTTTCCGCGGAAGCGGTGGCACCACGACCAGCGGGGCTGACAGCCAGTCGGGCTGGACCTCGCCCCGGAGCAGCGGCTCGAGATCCGTCGTGATGTGGGCGCCCTCGAGTGCCAGCCAGCGTACGTGGTACAGGGCCAAGGCTCGCTCGACGGTCAGGAGTGGATCGTCCGGCGTCACCACGCCCGCCCAGTCGCCGTAGTACTGGTATGCGCCGGCGTCGGGGCTCATGACGACATCGCCGGGATCAGCCCGCTCCGAGAGCATCGCGAGGACCGCGCTGCGACCGTCGCGCTCACGCTTCCAGGTACCGACCGTCGACGAGGTCGCAAGGATCGACGCCACGCCGATCACACCAACGAGCATGAAGCTGAAGTTGCGGCTGGCACGCGGCGCGTTCCATGAGGGGCGACGCGAAGCGATCCAGCCGACGACAGAGGCGACCCCCAGCATCACCAGCAGGTAGGCGTGAGGAATCAGCGCCACCGCGGAGTGGATGAAGGTGCCATAGGGCACGTGGACGGCCGACACGATGGCGGTGAACAGGAAGAGGGCCATGGCATAGACGAACCACGGCGCGAAGTCCCGCCTGTGGCGACCGACCCATGAGCCGATGAGCAGGAACGGCAAGAGGAGCAGCAGCAGGGGCCCGGCCACGAAGATGCGGACGGCATCCCATAGCCCGGTCAAACGGCTCGTGATGACCGCTCCGGCACCCTGTGCCAGGAACGAGGTCAGCGTGGTCTTGGTGGTGACGCTGTAGAGCTCTCGATACGTGCCGATGAAGAGGACGCGTCCACCGGCTGACGACGGTGAGATGGAGCCGAACACCTGCAGCTGTCGCAGCAGCCACGGGGCGATGACGATGAGGAAGCCGCCAGCGCAGAGGAGGGCGGGCCACCAGCCGATACGAGAGCCGCGGGGTCGCCGCACCAAGTCGTACAGAAAGGCCAGCGCGAAGGGCAAGCCCAGCAGCGCGCCGTCGTTGCGCGAGAGGAATGCTAGACCGACCACGACCCCGCCCGCGGCGAAGGAGCGATGGTGGCCCCGCAGTCCACGTCCGCACAACCATAGTGCCAACGCACCCAGGAACATGAAGATGGCGAAATTGTCAGGCTGCCCCAGAAACGGCGACACGCCGGCCGGCATCGCCACCAGCAGCCCTGCCGCGGCCGACTGCCATGAGGGCATGCCGGCATCACGCCCGATGAACCAGGTCAAAGGCGCGACCGTGGCAGCGGCAAGCCAGAACGGCAGGCCTGAGGCTACGCTGGTCGGCCCCAGCAACCAGATGAACGGCACTTGCACCAGCGCGGCCAGTGGCATCCAATGGGCATTCGAGGGGATGGGCAAGACGCCTACGTCCGGGAGCACCCCGCCGACTTCGATGAAGTTCCAGATGTAGTCGACCGAAAAGCCGCCCCCGGCCGCGAGCTCCCGTGCCAGGTTGGCGTAGTAGTAGGCGTCGGGATAGGCAGGTTCGGCGAATAGCGCAGCCGTGAGCATGCGCGCGCCAAAGGCGACCGCGAAGAGCAGGATGGGGATCGCCATGTCGCTGACACACTGCCATGGACGGTGCCACGCCTCGGTAGTACGAAAGGGTCAGGCCCCGGGGGTCATCGTGTTGGAACAGGTGCGCTGCGGTGCCTTTACGATGGGACCAAGGAGCCATCTGCGAGTGCGGGCCGCGACCGCTAGCCTTCTCTTGGTGATATCTGGCGATCTGGGACATGCCCACTTGACCATCGTGCTGCCGGCGTTCAACGAGGCTGAGCGTATCGAGCCTGCGCTTGACGAGCTCTTCGGCTGGCTATATCGCGGTGGCCTGCCCCGAAGCGGTGGCCGTTCGTCCGATGAGCTTGGTACCTGGGAGGTACTCATCGTCGACGATGGCTCGGAAGACGCGACAGCCGACATCGTGGAGGCCCGCCCAGAGGCGCAGCCAGGACTCGATGGCTCGCCAGCCCGGCTGCGCGTGCTCCGCCGCCGCCACGCCGGCAAAGGCGCCGCGGTGACCGCCGGCGTGATGGCGGCGCAGGGTGACATCATCATCTTCGCCGATGCTGACATGGCCACGCCTCCCGATCAGATCCCCCTGTTGGCGCAGGCGTTGCAGACTGCCGACGTCGCGCTCGGCAGCCGCATCCAGCCTGACGGCTCGGACCGACGGGCCAGCCAGCCCGCGTATCGCCGTACCCTGGGTCGCCTTTACCGGTGGCTGGCAGGGCTCTGGGTCACGGGCGACATCCCAGACACACAGTGCGGCTTCAAGGGTTTCCGGCGAGCCGCCGGCCTGGATCTCTTCGGTCGCCTCAAGACGAGCGGCATCGTGTTCGACGCGGAGGTCATCTTCCTGGCCCGCCGCCTCGGCTATCGGTTCGCGATCGTGCCGGTCATGTGGCTCGACATCCATGGCTCGCGCATGCGGGTGCGGCCGCGCTTGGCGCTGAGCGTGCTCTGGGACCTGTTCCGCATCCCCATCATCCACCGCCGCGTGGCGCCGTCTCGCAATGCCGGAAGGTCGGACAACGACGCCTGACCGGTCACCGCGCTCTGGGAGCCCCGTTTCTGGCTACGCTCGGACGACGCCCCAGTAGCGTTCAGCCGCCCCGGTCCGTACGCCACCGGCATCGGCGACACGCGCGGCGTATCCGGTAACCGCGTCAAACATGCCCTGCTCGCCATCGAATAGCCGCTGGACCTGCCCGGCATACATCTTCAGGCCGGCGTTCTTGCGCTCCAACTGATCGCTGATATCGGCGTAGCGTGCCTCGAGCCCCAGGCCGGGGGGTACCACGATGTCCTGGCTGGCCAGGTCGGCCAGTCCGGAGAATCCGCGCCACCAGGCGTACGGGAAGTCCTCGTAGAACGAGAGCCGCCCGATCATGTCGGGCGCCGGCATCACCCAGGCTGGTGAGTCCGCCAGCATCGCCAGTCCCGCATCGCGGCACAGACGGTGATCGACGTGGCCACCGATGCCCAACGGGAAATAGACCTGCTGTGGTTCCAGGCGCAGGATCTCGCGGCGCAGGATGTCGGTCGGCGGTTCGTCATCGAGAGTGGGGTGCCCCAGGAGCGCGTCATCACCGGCGTAGCCTCGGTGGCTCGCGTCGGGCAGGTCGAGATCCACAAGTGCCGCCTCGATGAAGTAGGCCCAACGCTCGTCTTCTGCCTTGCGCAGGGTCGTCGCGTCGGCGTTGGCCAGGTCATATGACAGCAGCGTGCCGTGGCCGGGCAGGTCGTCGGCCAGTTGCCGGTCCTCATGTGCGTCGTTAGTCACGTTGGCGCTCCGAGACCAGGCGGCCCGCTGCCAGAACTGGCGAGCCTGCGTGTTGGCGCGGTCCTGGGTCGCCTCGATGCGTGCTGGATCGGCTTGCCAAGGGGCGCCCGAGCCGATCGTCGTTGCGACTGGGTACTCGGCGGCGATGTTTCCACGGTTGAACGCTTGCGTGTTCGGCGCCAGGGCCTTGGTGCCGAAACCTAGTGCTTGGCGCTGTCTGTCCTCGTATCCGGTCCCAGCCCCAAGCCCCCCGGAGTAGACGGTCAGGATGGTGACCGACTGGCCGAGTTCTCGCAGACTGGCAACGAGGCCGCCACACGAGAGCGCGATATCGTCTGGGTGGGGAGCAACGAAGACGTGTGTCATCGCGGGCGAGGATAGCACCGGCCCGACGGACCGATCAGTCGGGATGGCCGTAGGTGCCCAAGAGTGGCACGAAGACGCAGCCGTCCGAGACCGTCGTGGACGTGCGCTGGCCACTCCTGTGCACCACCGTGAGACGCTGTGACCGTCGCGACCCCACCGGCACCACCAAGCGAGCTCCGTCCGCCAGCTGCTCCACCAGCGGGCCCGGCACCCGCGGGCTAGCCGCAGCCACCACGATGCCGGCGTAGGGCGCAGCCGGTGGATAGCCGGCACTTCCATCGCCGACGACCACCTCGACCTCAAAGCCAAGTCGCGCCAGGCGCTCACGTGCGGCCTCAGCCAGGTCTGGATCGCGCTCGATCGAGATCGACCCGGGCGCCTGTCTGCGCTAGCACCGCTGCTTGGTATCCCGAGCCGGTCCCGACATCAAGGACGGACGGAGGAGCGTCGTTCCAGGGCCAGCCGTGCGCGGCTAGCGCCAGTAGGGCGGTCATGCGGCCCACGATGTACGGCTGCGAGATAGTCTGCCCACGTCCGATGGGCATGGCGCCGTCAGCGTATGCGTCGCCGATCTGGTCCTCCGACACGAAGGCTTCCCGGGGCACGGTCGCCATGGCATTGAGCGTGGCAGGGTCGTGGATGCCACGCGCCTCCAGCTGGTCGCGCAACATGGCCGTACGTTCGGCCGCGAAGGGGTCGGTCGAGGGCGGTCCGCCAGGCTTCCGGTTCACCCCATGGTGTCAGCTACCCGGGCTGTCGACGGGTGTTTCGCTGGCGTCGGGCACGATCGATCCAACAGGCTGGGCCGTCGGTTCAAGCGTCGGCGACGGGGTGGGCTGCGGCTTGACGGTCGGTTCGGCCGTGGCCGCGGGAGCTGGCGTATCCGTGGCCGACGGTACGACTGTGCCCGCCGGCGATACGCTCGGCGCTGCTGTCACCGCTGGCCCCACGGAAGCGGCCAGTGTGGCCTCCGGCAACGGGGTCGTGTCACCGGAGTCGAACAGGCCGCCCGAGCCGAGCAGGATCGCCCCGGCGAAGATGAGCACGAACACCGCCGCGATGAGCGCGATCCACCACTTGCTTGCCGGATCGTCGATGTAGGGCAGCTCGTCGGGGCTCTGGGGATCTTTCGCGGCTGGCTTCGACGAGTTCTTCGCGGCCGGCTTCCTGGAGCTTTCCACGGTCGGCTTAGACCCACTCGTCGGTGGGGCTGGCGCAGCCACCTCGGGCTCAGCAGCTTCCGGCGCAGTAGCCTCGACCGGCTCGGCCTCCTCGACCGGCGGATCCTCGGAGATGGCGTCTTTCGGTTCGTGCTGGTCAGTCATGCGGCTGAGCTCTCCCTCGTCCTTGCGTGGCACTGATTATCGCGGGCACAGGCCGCTCTTGCCTGAGGGATGCGTCGGCCCCCGTGTGAAGGCATCGCGCTCCGTTGACTATGCGTCGCGCACGGCCGGCAGCCAGGCCGCGACGACAGCGGATAGGACGGTGAGCACACCGGTCGCGGCGATGATCACCCCAGCATCGACACGATCGGCCAGTCCAGCGCTCACGGCCATCGCCCCACTTAGCGCACCCATGACGATGCTGGAGCGGATGGCCACGACTCGCCCCATCATGCCTGCCGGAGTGCGCTCGGCGAAGAGAGTCTGACTGGGGATGACATAGACGAGGTTGAAGACGCCGATCACCACAGCCGCAACGACCGCCAGCAGCTCATTGGAGGTCAGGCCAAGCACGATGGTCGCCAGGCCCATGACGGCGAAGCCAGTGATGACCAGCCAGCCCTTGTGAAGTCGCGCTCCGATGGCGCCGACGACGAACCCTCCGATGAGGTTGCCGACACCGATGGCTGCCTCGATGATGGCGTAGTTCTCGGGATATGGGATCACGTCGCCGTCGAGCGATCGCTGCGCATAGACGACCATCAATGCCAGCGTGGCACCGATCGAGAGCTGCGCCATCACGCTAACGATCGTGTTCTGGAACAGCGCCGCCTCGCCCCGGAGGAAACGCCATCCATCGCGCAACTCCGCGACGAATGCGGCCATCGCGCCACTGACATGGGTCGCAGCCGACCGCGCGACCGGTGGGATCACCAGTCCGGCGAGCAGCACGGCGCTGACGATGTAGGTGGCCGAGTCGATCCAGAACGCCAACGCCAGGTTGGTGCCCACCAGAGCCACGAACACACCCGCCAGGGGGTATCCAGCGATGTCGGCGATCGTCTCACCCGTCCACATCGCGCCGTTGGCCGGGGTCAGGTCCTCGCGTGGCACGATGCGAGGGACGATCGCAGCCTTGGCCGGACGGAAGAACAGGCTGATGGTGGTGATGATGAAGACGGCTGGGTAGATGAGCCAGATGTGCACCTCAGCCAGGAACGGCAGCGTCAGCACCAGTGCGGCGCGCAACAGGTCCGTGGCGACCATCACCCGCTTCTGGTCCCAGCGATCGACGAAGGTGCCGGCGATCGGCCCTAGTACCAGATTGGGCAAGGTCGCGGCCAGGAAGACCAGGCCAGTCTGCATGGCCGAACCGGTAACGGCCAGGACCATCACGCCCAAGGCTATCTGGTGCAACCGGTCCCCGAACAGGCTGATCGTCCCGGCCAGCCAGAAGGCCGAGAAGCGTGCATCATGTGCCAAGCGCACGTAGGGGTGCTCCCGGACACGTTGACCGAGACTCGGGACAGACGCGACCGGCCCTGGCGGTGGTGCCCCGACCGTGACTTCAGGCCTTGTCGGGCTGAGCCCGGGACCCATACCAGAGCCGATGACGATGGGTCGGTCCAGGCCAGCACGAGTCAGTGTTGGGTCTTCTCTCGCCTCCGTCCGCGCCTTCGCACTCCACATCGAGACCACCCCGCTGTCGGGGTTGGCTGAACCATGTGCGACGGCCGAGAACAGGAACCAGGCGATACCTGCAGCCAGCAACACATCACCCAGGCTGATGACATTGGGCAGGAAGGGGATGCCGATGGGCAGCACATCACCCAGCGGACCTCCGGCCAGCAGGAACTCCCAGCCGATGTCGGTCGGAAGCGGTGTGTTGAATGTGGCAGAGAGATCATCGACGCTGAGACCGACCAGCTCTACGGCCGGCAGGTATACCGGCATGTAGCCGCCATTCAGGACGATCGCGAGTCCGTTGGCAGCGACACCGACCATGGCCAGCAGGAGCCCTGGCTGCGAGCGGTTGAGCCACAGCGCCACCACAACCAGGCCGAACGACAATGCGAACAGCGGCAGGCGCAACTGTTCGATCACATCGACGCCCTGGTCGATGAGCCACTGCGTCACCATGCGCAGCAACAGCCCCGCGACGATGAGCGCACCGAAGCGGAGGCGGGCCGACAGGAGGTTGCTCAGCCGCCCTCCTGCTGCCAGGCCGGCAAGGACGCCTAGGATGACGGCGATGAGCAGCATCAGCGGTCGTTCGGGTGTGGTTCTGCGCGTGGCATTGGGCGCGCTCGGCTTTGCGGGGACCAGCCCGCCATGTGCTCGGAGAGCTCCGTCTAGGTTTCGGCCGAGGCGGAGCTCGTAGGCAGTGCGCCCTTGGCTCGCGACGCCGCGACCTGGCCCAGCGTCGGCACTGGCGCGAGATACTGTTCTGGCTCACCTGGGTCGTCGTGATCTTGGGTCGTCTGCGTCGCTGTCTTGGTCCGCGCGAATGCCTTTACTACGTTGGGATCGAACTGGATGCCAGCGTAACGGTCCAGTTCCGCGATGGCCTCGACGCTGCTCAAGGGAATGGGACGATAGGGGCGCGAGGCAGTCATCGCCTCGAACGCGTCGGCGACATGGAGAACGCGCGCCAGGAGCGGAATCTCCTCACCGATCAGTCGGTCAGGATACCCTGAGCCGTTGTACCACTCGTGGTGGTGCCGGATGAGGGGGCGCTCGGCGGCCAGTCGATCGACGTCCTTGAGGATTTCCTCGCCTTTCGCTGGATGCTCGTTCATCAGCATCCGCTCCTCACGTGTCAGCTTCTCTGGCTTCAACAGGACGGCGTCCCGGATGCCGATCTTGCCGATGTCGTGCAGGAGGCCCGCCCATTCGAGCTGTTCCAGCTCGGTTTCACTCAGGTTCATGGCTTGCCCGATCTCGACCGCGATGCCCGACACGTGCTCGGAGTGTTTCTTGGTGCTGGGATCACGAGCATCGATGGCCGACGCGAGTGCCCGCACGGTCTGGGTGAACATCTCTCGAATGTCCACGACCACCTTGAACGCCGCTCGAGTCGTGTAGAGCGGCACCGCGAACACGAGCGCCACCCATGGGCCTACGACCGGATATGCCAGCGCCATCAGCCACGCCATCGGCGTCAGGCCGATCAGCGTCAATCCGAACGTCCGGAACTCCGACTTGACCACCACCACCAGCCGACGTTCTTCCCGCAGGGCAACAGCTAGAGAGGACATTGCGGTCCCGACCAGTACATATACGACGCCTGCCGCAACGCCTCCAAGCAGACTCGGATAGACGTCGGCCGGCTGTGCAGTCACGTGAAGGAAGGAGTCTGATACGTAGAAGATAGACGGAGCCTGATGCTACGGCGGCGAAGACCGGAAACGAGTGGTTATAGACGACGCCGTACCAAGGCACGTCTCCACGGAACTCGCGCCACTCGAAGGTTCCGACGATGGCCACCAAAGCGGCAGCTAGGGGCCCTCCGAGGATGCCTGCCGCGACAATTGGAGCGCCTGCAACACTCACGACGTTTCCGCGTGGGACGTGCACGGGTGACGCCGATGCGACGAGAGCCACTGCGATCCAGAATAGGAGGCTCGTGTAACTCCAAGTTGACCAAGGCAAACGGAACAGCGGCCAGTTGTGAGGTGGGAATAGATGCCAAGTCACCGCGAGCAGCGCGATAGCCGTCACTGTGACGGCTATCAGAACAATCCGAAGGTTGGATGACAAGGCGCGCTACTCCTGAATGCCAACAGGGAGACTGCCAGTATCACGACTGATACGGCATACTCCCCATCCAACATTCGTACTGGGAGCGCGCTAGGTCCTTCAGATCGGTCTAATGCCCGCGCTGCCCGCGATGAGCTAGGGTCGCGATGATGGTTGACAGCAGCGTGAGCCTCGACAGCAAAGTGCGAGGCATCTGAGCTACCAGGGCTTGACGTGATTGACGGGATTCATTTCATACCCCTTCTTGCCCCGCGAGGCACTGGCCACAGCGGGCGCATTGGGGAGCGGCACGGTTCCGCTACTTCGAAGGTCCCCTCTCTCGAGCCCCCCGAAGTGGTGCAAGGTGCACGCTCCTTGTTGGATCTCAGCCTGTTGGCTGATCACCGCGCACACTAGGCACGGGTCTGTCTGGCCCCTATAAGTACTAGTACGTAGGGTTACTCATTCATGGCCGGGTGGTCTCCTCGTCAACTCCTCGTATGTTCGTGCAGGAATGCCAAGGTCACGCTCATGCGCTGCGGCCATGCTGCGGTAGTGAGCCTGGGCGGCGTCATGGGCGCCGATGGCTGCTAAACATGACACGAGCGTTGAACGCAGATCCAGCGCAGTCGCATCGAGAATTACGACTGGCGTGAGCACATCGACGACCTCCGGATAGCGTCCCTCAGTGATGAGGGCTCGGGAGGTCGCCTGTGCAAGATGCAAGTAGGCTCCGTGGAGTTGGACCCTCCAGTCTTCCGTCCACTCCTCGTACTCGAATTCCGGAGCAAATCCACCTTTGTATAGCCGCAAGAGTTCGGGGCCGCGTTTCAGGGTTGTCCCGGTAGCGAGGATGTCGGCTGCCTGCCGAGCAAAGGCCACGCTATCGATTTGGAACAAGTCCTGGTCGAGGTAGACCAACTCCGATTCGACGCGAACATAATCTGCCGATGAGCCGTCTTCATACCACGGCTCGATATCTCTACGGAGGAAGAAGATCGTCTGATGAAGGCTGTTCATGGCTGACTTCGGGTTCTGGTCTGGCCATAAAGCCTCCATCACCTGCTCTCGAGCCGCAGCCAAGCCTGACCGGGTCACCAAGTAGAGGAGCAGGGCTGCGGACTTGCGTCGTGTCTCCGTGATGGTGACGAGACGATTACCTACCTCGTAGCTCGTTAGCCCGAGGTCGTGAACACGAACGGTTGGGCTGACCCGACGTATGAGTTGTGACGCCAAGCCCCGGCGCTTGCTCTTCCCTTCGCACGCTCGGTCAAACTCCCGGAGGAGGGTGGCGTCGTCCGCAGATCCAAACCGAGCCACCAGCGCGGCGGCGGCACTGGCATCCTCACTCCGTCTGTCCTGGACTTGACGTCGCAGCGCAGTGATCCATCGGGCTGGCTCGCGGAGGATCGATCGCTCAAGGGCATCGGGTATCGGGACGAGTGACCCAATCATGATTGCGATGGCGTCCGCCAACTCGAGGACCGCCAACGCTGAGTCCGTTCTTCTGCGGCTGCGATCAAGTGCGCTAGGCCGGCCGCATCTCGATTGACGACGGCTTCCAGAATGCGAGCTCGTGCTTCCCATCTCCAAGCATTTTGAGTTGACGCTGCGTCCAGGGCGAGACGAACGAGATTTTCGGCGCCTGGCGCCCTGTGCACAACAGCCACTGTTGCGGCAACTAGAGCGACGCGAGAAGATGCATCGATGCCAGCTGATTGAAGTCGCTTGAGGTGCACCAGATACGCCGCAGCCGCCGGCAACTGGCCCTCGCACAACTGCAACGCAATGGTCGCGTAGTAACCTTGGGCGCGCGAACCAAGCTCGCGAGACCATTTGCCCAAGGAGCGTCCCGCCGTTGAAACCGCGGCGAGCAGCGAGCGAGCTTGGCTGTTCCGACCACACACGGCATGTAGATAGGCCGCATCTGCTATCGCGTCTGCTGTGGCTCCAGGTTCACTGGCGATGGCAGACGATGCTCGGAGCCCCTCTTCAAAGTTCCCTATCTCCGAAACTGCGACGGCACCGATGGTCCGTGTTGATGCCGCAATCGCCCGTGCCGTCGTCGGTTTGTTCAAGATGGGCTAGCGCCTCGCCAGCGAAGGCCCGTAGCCTGTCCATAATCCGCAGTGGCCAACTCGGCATATGCGAGGTTGTGCAACGTTACGCCGGCGAAGTAGTGGAGACCAGCCCGGCGTTGGTCTATGGCCAGCCGTCGGAGCAGATGCACGGCATCGGTGATGCATCCGCCCGCACTGGCAACCAGGATCTGGCGCCACGAGATCGCAACCTCGTGGAGTGGCGGTGGCACGCGATCGTCAGCCGCGATCGCTTCGACTTCCTCGGCGACTCTCGCCCCGTCGCCGTTCATATGATGGATGGCGGCGCACGTGAGGCCGACGAGCCCGCGTTCCTCTGGCGACAAGGTTCGGCGGTCTACGTTCGAGAGGAGCTCGAATGCGTCGTCCGCCCACCCGTCGCTCACGAGGGCTCTGGCTTGGATTACCTTGACCGCTACGGGAGGGGGTGTGCCCGGCATCAATTCCACGACCTCGACCGCCGCCCCCCACGCACCCGTGCCCAACGCCTCACTGGCGGCCCAGCTCAGGACTCGGTAGCCATCCTCTGGCATCCCTGCCAGAGCGAAGTGCTTCGCCGAAACCTGCCAGTCCGATGATTCCGCCGCCGCTGCGATGGCGCCATGCATGGCTAGGATGCGCGACTCAGACATCGATCCAGCCAGCTGAGCCTGGAGGAAGTCGCGGAATAGTGGATGGATGCGTCGACCGCTGGCCGGTGAGTCGCTTCTGTTCCCAAGCAGCCCGAGGGCCTCGGCGTCATTGAGCGCGGCATCGACGGTCTCCGCCTCCTGCCCGTCGTCCGACTCCGACAACGCGGCTCGCACCAACTCAGGCTGAACTCGATCGAGCATCGACGCGTGCATCAGGACGCGCTGTGTTTCTGGTGACAGGCGGGTCAAGACCTCCTCGGCGAGGAAGTCGTAGATGGGCGCGCTCGCCCCGCTCAGTGCCTGAATGAAGCTCGCGACCTCGTCCGGCTGGGTCTGGGCGATCGCCGCTGCGACCAACTGAAGGCTCGCGGCCCAACCCTCGGTCCTCTCGGCTACGACGCTGCAGGTGGCATCGTCCAAGGGCTGCCCATATGTCACCGCGAACAGCTCCTCGATCTCCGGGCGACTGAAGCGTAGGTCGTCGGTATTGAGTTCGGCTACGCGACCCTGGGAAATCAGTCGACCGAGTGTGAGGTTGGGCTTTCCACGACCTCCCAGAATGAAGTACATCTGGTCAGGAGCGCGTTCCAACATGCGGCTCAGGATCATGCGTATGTCGCCCGACCCTTCGACGTACTGGTAGTCGTCCAGGATCACGGCGATGCGCCCCGCGTCGACCGAGCCGAGGTCCGCCAGGAACTGGGCTACCACGACCTCCCTGGAGGGCCCCATCGCAGCGACGTGCCGGAGTAGCGCCTCGGTGGCTGCTCCAAAGCCAGGCGTGACCTCGCGGAGGGCGGCCACCATGTGACTCAGGAAGGTGATCCAGTCGCCATCAGACGTTTCCATCCGATACCATGCGCAGCGGTCGCGCGTTTGGAGTGCGAAGTCGTTGAGCAGCGTGGACTTGCCGTAGCCTGCCTCTGCCGTGATGAGGACCAGGCGCGCCGCGGCATGGCGGCTGAACCATTCGACGAGTCTTGGGCGACTGAGCACGGAGCGCTCTTGCACCGCCGGGCTGATCTTGCTAGCGATGATCGCCAGGCCAGATGAATGCGCCCGAGCGTCCCCACCGGATGCGGAGCTGCGCTGGGTGTGCTCGAAGTTCACCTGTGCTGCGGCCATTGACGCATCATCAGGATGCGCTCTCACTTCACGCTTAACGTGGTGTGGATAAGTCCGGTCAGGTGCCCTCGTACTCGAAGAAGATCTTCAACTCGACTTCAAAATCAGCGATCCGCCCGTCATCCACTCGGGCGGTGTGCCTGACGACTTCCACACGGCGGATGTTTCGCACCGTGTGCGATGCTCGCGACACAGCGTCAGCGGCCGCTGCGCTCCATGACTCGGGGCTGCTGCCGACCATCTCGCGGATGATGATGACGCCCATCGGTCTCCTCTTCGTCGACTCGTGTGACCGCCAAGATTGTAGTCGTCTACCCGTACGCGCTCGCGGCGTAGTGATCTTCCTCAGCGTAGGACACGAACCTCGTCTGCCGCTTCTTGAACCACAACTTGGTGTCGCCTGTGGGGCCGTTTCGATGCTTGGCGAGCCTGAGGTTGATGATCTCGCCATCCTGATCGTGGTCGTCCGCGCTGCGTTCCTTTTCTCGCCACAGGAACATGACCATATCTGCGTCTTGCTCGAGAGCGCCAGATTCCCGTAGGTCCGATAGGCGGGGTTCCCCTTTCTCACCGCGGTTCTCCGTCTGGCGTGACAGCTGCGAGAGGGCGACCAGGGGCACCTGCAACTCGCGCGCCAAGGCCTTGAGGCTACGCGAGATCTCGCTGACTTCCTGTACGCGGTTAGCGTCCCGAGATGTGGCGCTCGACTGCATCAGCTGCAGGTAGTCCACGAGGATCAGGTCTAGCCCCGATTCGGCTTGCAGCCTGCGTGCCTTTGTCCGTAGCTCCATGGCGCTGATGTTGGGCGTGTCATCGATGAAGATGGGCGCCTCAGCCAGCTTGTTCATGGCCGGGGCCAGTCGCGTGAAGTCCATCTCCTCGAGAAAGCCGGTCCTCAGGCGCTGTGAGTCGATGTTGGCCACCGATGAGAGAAGACGAAGCACAAGTTGCTCCTTGCTCATCTCAAGGCTGAAGACGCCCACGACCTTGCCTTCATTCACCGCGGCGTGTTCGGCGAAATTCAGGGCCAGGCTGGTCTTGCCGATGGACGGTCTGGCGGCGACCAGCACTAGATCGGACTTCTGTAGGCCGGTCGTCATCGCGTCAAGGTCGGCGAAGCCAGTGCGGATGCCGCTGATCTCACCTTTGTGCTGGTGCAGGTAGTCGAGACGATCGTAGGCGCTGTGCAACAGGGACTTCAGCGGTGCGAAGCCCGATTCGACCCGCTTCTCGCTGACGGCGAAGAGTTCCGATTCGGCACGGTCGATGACCTCACCGATGTCTCCATCTTCCTGGTACCCCAGGCCGGCGATCTTGCCGGCCGCGCTGATCAGGTTGCGAAGGACGCTCTTGCGCTCGACGATGCGCGCGTAGTGGACAGCGTTCACGGCCGTTGGCGTCAGATTGATGAGGCTGGTCAGATAGGCGGCGCCACCGATCTCATCGAGGCGGCCCTGTCGCTCCAGGACTTCGCTGACCGTAACGATATCGACCGGCTCCCGGCGCTCGTACAGGTCTAGGACGGCGGCGTAGATGGTGCCGTGGTGTTGTCGGTAGAAGTCCCCCGCTTGGAGCAACTCCGCGACCTCGATGACGGCGTCCTTATCGATCAGCAGCGCGCCCAGCACCGACTGTTCGGCTTCTATCGACTGCGGCGGCAAACGATCGATCGACACGCGAAGACTCCGAAGATGGCGATAGGACCAGTGAGATCAGTGGGTGCGGTGGGACGACCTGATGTTCGTTGTTTCCGCACGGGCCACGCAAGGTGCATCTCCACGAACGAGCCGCCGACTCTCCACCAAGCCTGTGGATAACCCGTGGACAAGTGCATATGCAGCCCTGCGACGTACTTAATCGACCCGGCGAATCACCCCAACGAGCTTGCCCTGGATCCGCACATCGTCATAGAACTGGGGCTCATAGGCATCATTCGCGGGCTGCAGCCGCACGCGGTCGCGTTCCTTGAAGAAGCGCTTCAGTGTGACCGCGTTCTCGTCCACCTGCGCCACGACGATGTCACCATCGAGCGCGGTCTGTTGTTCTCGGATCACCACGAGATCGCCGTCCATGATGTGGGCATCGACCATGGAGTCCCCCCGCACCCGTAGGACGTACGTGCTTGCGGTCGTGTTGATGATGTCAGGAATGCTGACGGACTCATTGGCATCCTGATAGGCCTCGATGGGGCCACCGGCGGCGATCTCGCCGATGACGGGCAGCACCCGAGCCTGACCATCATGAGTCCCGGTCAAGACGTCAATGCCCGAGGCACTCGTCACCGTTGCAGCTCTGGTCAGACGCAGCGCGCGTGACTGTGTCGCGTCTCGCTGCAGCTTGCCCTCCCGCTCCAGCGCCGAGAGGTGATGGTGCACGGCCGAGGTCGATGCAAGGCCCACGGCGGCGGCGATCTCCCGAACGGACGGCGGATACCCGCTCTCGTGAACGGTGGCGGCGATGTAGTCGATGATCCGCTGCTTGCGGAGTGCGTCGTGCTTGGTCACGGGACCTCCTGGACTGAACAGTACCGAACACCTGTTCGGTTGTCAAGGGGCCGCTTGGGCGCCGCCGCGGTGGGGGACTGTCTGGATGCGAGCCGAATGTTCGGCTGCTGCTAGACTCTCGCTCCCGATGGCCGTGAGAAGCACCTTCAGGCTGGGGCTGGCTGCGCTCAGCCTCTGGCCGTTCATCCCGATCGCTTCGCGTGCGCCGACCTATGGTCGGCTCATCGCGGAGTTGGCCGTGGACGGACGGGTGTCATGGTCAAGGAAGGCGATCCTTGGTCTTGCCGCCGTGTACGTGCTCTCGCCGATCGACATCATCCCTGATGCCATCCCCTTCATCGGTAGGTTCGACGACGTGATGGTGACCGTCATCGCCATCGACCTGTTCCTGGAAGGGATCCCAAAATCGCTCATGGTCGAGAAGATGTATACCCTTGGCATCGACGGTCGTGAATTGGAGCGCGACATGGAAGCCGCACGACGCTTCCTCCCGCTGCCCATCCGCACGATCGCCCGCCGCCTTCCGGCGCTCTTGGAAGCCAGTGCTGACGTGGTCAAGGCGGAACTGGAAGACCGTGGTTACATGGAGAAAGAAGCAATGGACAAGGAGGCAGTCTCAGCGTGAAGGTCATCCTCACAGCGGATGTGGGCCCACTCGGCAAGAGCGGCGAACTCAAGGACGTCACCAACGGGTACGCCCGCAACTACCTCATCCCGCGAAGCCTGGCCGTCCCGGCGTCGGGCGGCACTTACCGCGCTTGGCAGCACGACATCGCCAGCCGCGAAGTGCAGCGCAAGAAGGAGCGAGCGGAGGCAGAGATCGCTGCACAGCGCATCAGCAGCACGACGCTGACGATGGGCGTCAAGGTCGGCGAGGGCGGCAAGCTCTATGGCTCCATCACCGCCAAGGACATCTCCGACGCGCTGGCTCGCCGTGGTATCGAGATCGACCGTCACCGGATCGACCTTGATGAGCCGCTGCGGCAGTTGGGCACCTATAAGGTCGCCATCCGCGTCTTCGCCGGGATGACCCCCGAGGTCACCATCGCAGTCGAGCCCAAGGGCTGACGACTGCGGGCTTGCCCGCCAAGACATCATGGTGCGGTGATCAGCGCCACCATCCTGCACGTCGATCTCGACGCCTTCTTCGCTGCCGTCGAGCAGCGAGACCGCCCCCAGCTGCGCGGCCGACCCGTCGTCGTCGGGGGCGGCGGGCGCGACGATCGGGGTGTGGTCTCGGCGGCCTCCTACGAGGCGCGCCGCTACGGCATTCGTTCAGCCATGCCACTTCGCACCGCGGCCAGCCTGTGTGCGGATGCTGTCTTCGTACCGGTCGACGGCCGCAAGTACAACGCGATCAGCCGTCAGGTCATGGAGATCTTGCGGCGCTACACGCCCGCCGTAGAGCAGGTCTCCATCGACGAAGCATTCCTTGATATGGCTGGCTCAGAAGCCCTCCACGGTTCAGCGGTCCAGGTCGCGCGCTCCATACGGGCGACCGTCCGGCTTGAGCTGGACCTGACGGTCTCGGTCGGCGTGGCATCGACCAAGCTGGTAGCCAAGATCGCATCTGATCTTAAGAAGCCCGATGGCTTGGTGGTGGTCACGGCTGGGACCGAGGCGGCGTTCCTCTCGCCCTTGCCCATCTCGCGACTTTGGGGCGTGGGAGCCAAGACGGAAGCCGTTCTCGCGGAGTTCGGCGTCCGTACCATCGGCGATCTGGCCGACCTGCCAGATGACTTGCTGGCACGACGCTTCGGGCGGCAGGGCCCTGTGTTGGCGCAGCGCGCGCGTGGCATCGATCCGACCCCGGTGTCGGCGGCCGAGCCAGCACGCTCGGTGAGCCATGAACACACCTTCGCTGTCGATACCGCAGACCATGAGGTGCTTGAGCGCACGTTGCTGGCGCTTTCGGAGGGGGTAGCGAGCCGCCTGCGTGCAGGTGGCGTGAAGGCCCGCACTATCGTCATCAAGGTGCGCGACTCCTCATTCACCACCATCACTCGCCAGCGTACCCTTCGGCAACCGACCGACCAGACGGAAGTCGTGTTCAGGGCGGCCGTGGAACTGGCTCGCCCGCACCTCCGCGGTAGCCGGATCCGGCTGCTCGGGGTCGGCGCATCGCACCTCGACGATGGTGAGCAGATGTCGTTCTTCGACGTGACCGACGAACGCCGCCGCCTTGCCACCGAGGCTGCGGACAAGATCCGCCGGCGTTTCGGCACCAGGGCAATCCGACGTGCGCGACTGCTTGATAGTGACGTGGCGGAGCCATTCGAGCGCGATCCCATGACTGCGCCCGAGGGGGGCAGCATCGGGCGAGTCTTCTCCGAACCACCCGATGATGCCTGAGCCTGCTGACCGTCTGTGACACGGGAGTTGGCACATCACGGGACGACGCTCGTTCCGACCAGCCCATCAACAAACCAGCGCCCCTACACAAACCAGCGCCCCTGGGTTGACACTAGAACAGATGTTCGATAGCATCTCGTGAAGCGTCATAGAACAGATGTTCGACTGTCGTCCGGATGTGCCCTCGGTCGCGTCGTTCCCACAGAGGAGCCATCACCATGTTCCACTTCAATGCCACCAGCCTTTCGGTCGCAGTGGATGCTGCCGGACGTCCACGGGAGGTCCGCACGACCGACGAGCGCTTCTCGGTGACCCGCCTGGAGTCCGTCCGCGACGAGACCGCTGCCTATCCACTGCGGTCCGGGCCACGCAGGGTCTTCGTCGTCGAGGCGTCAGGTCGTCGCTATCGACTCGTCCATCTGCTGCGTGATCGGCGCTGGACGGTCGAGGAGTTGGCGAGCCAGGTAGCCGGTCTCGCGGAGGCCGCCTGAATCGTCCCGGTGTCGCGGCTATCCCTCTCGCGGACGACGGGCGTGGCGTGCGAGAATGCCACTGATGAGCGACACGACACATACGACCGCTTCCGCTCCCATCGGTGAGTTCACCGAGGCGCTTGCGTCAGAGCAGCCGACCCCTGGCGGTGGCGCGGCAGCCGCGGTGGCCGCGGCGCTGGCCGCCAGCCTCACCGCCATGGTCGTACGTCTTTCACTCGACCGGCCCAAATACGCCGAGCATTCGGCGCTGCACCGCGAGGCGCTGGATGCCTCCGACGCCGCACGGGCACGCTTCCTTGCCTTGGCTGATGAGGACGCCGCGGCCTACGCTGCCTACCGCTCGGCGAGGCAGATGCCTCACGAGACCGATGCTGGGGAGACGGCCCGCGCTGAGGCTACTCGCGCTGCGGCTCGTCAGGCAACGGACGTACCACTAGCCATCGTCAAGGCCTGCCATACCCAGATCAGTCTCATCGAGCGGCTCGCCGGTCGCACCAATCTCAACGTTGCCAGTGATCTTGAGGTGGGCGCCCTGCTGCTGGAGTGTGCTGCCCGGTCCGCTGGCGCCAACGTGGCCGCGAACCTCGACTCGGTCGGGGATGAGAGTTTCGCAGGCGCCGTGAGCGCTGAGCTCAGTCAGCGCCTCCAGCAGATCCAAAGCACCACTGACCGTGCGCGGGAGCGGGTCGTCAGAGGTGGCCTGCGTCAGCCTGAGAACGAATAGTTCGGGCGATCGTCGCGTGACCCACCGGAGGCGTGCCGGGGTTCAGTTGCCGCCAGCGACGAACAGGGCGACCACGACCACCAGGCCGACGGCGCCGCCCATGACCGCGTAGGCCCAAGCCCGCAGGTCGATTGGGCCCAGCGGTTCTGCGGCGGGCGCATGGCCGTGCCCTGCCACATCATCGGTATGGTCGTCCGTGGCCCCCACCGTCGCGGGTTCGACATCAGTCATGCCCTCAGTATCGACCATCTTCAAGGCTGCAGCGCGTCGGTGACGAGATCGTCGACCGTCACGGTCCCAGCCACCACCGAATCAGGCAGCGAGGACATGATGTCGATGCCCGACTGCCACGCGCCGCGGTCAACGCTGCCAAACCCGTGTTCGGCGCTGTACTCGCTCTGCCAGGTGCCGATCGTGGCTTCGAGGATGGCGAGCTGAGTCTCAGGCTCGCCGGCCAGCTCGGGCACACGCGCAAAGGTGGCGTCGAGCCCCAACTGCGGGTCAGCAACGATGGCCTCCATCGCTCGCACGGTCGCCGCGGTGAACGCCCGGAGGGCATCGCCCTTCTTCGCGAGCGTCTCCCGGCCGGTCACCAGGCCCGGTCCCGGCAGGCGGGCGAAGTCGTACACGTGAAGCTCGCTGACATCAAGTCCCTGGAGACGCAGCTGGACCGGTTCGTTGGTGACGAAACCGGTGGCAGCATCGACCTGTCCCTGCGCCACGGCCACGCTCTGGCCGAAGTCGGGGTAGCTCACGATGTCGACGTCGTCGGCGCCAAGGCCGGCAGTCTGGAGCAGCGCTTGCAGGGCCACCCAGGACGACCCGTAGCGTCCGGGGACGCCGATCGACTTGCCCTCCAGATCTGCCACGGCGACGATCCCGCGGTCGGCAAGCGAGAAGACGACGTTGGGATCGGTGGCGTAGATGGTGGCGCCGTAGACCACGGGGATACCGCGGCTGACGGCCGGGATGAGGCTGGTGCCATCGGCCATGCCTATGTCGATCGACCCTTGGGCGAGCAGGGTGATGAGTTCCGGGTCGATCTTGTTCTGGAACGTCACATCCAGCCCGGCATCCTCGTAGTAGCCGGCCGCATCGGCCAGATAGAACTGCGCGAACTGGACGCTGGGGATGTAGCCCAGTCCAACGGTCAATGGGACAGGCTCCATCGCCATGGGTTGTTCAGACTGTGCGGAGTTGCCTGCCACGCCGAGGGTCAGCAGGGACGTCAGGGCGATGGTCAAACCGCCGAGGACACGAGCAGACCGATGAGGACGATGCATGGTGATGTGATCCCTTTCGCAACTTCAGGGGTGGGTGCGGACGAGGCGTCGCTCGATGGCGACGACGATCAGGTAGAGAGTCACCCCCAAGAGGGCGATGGTGAACAGTGTGGCGAACATCAACGGGATGTCGAACATGCTGCCGCGAGCCAGGTTGATCAGCACGCCCAGGCCACGATCGCCACCAGCCCATTCAGCCACGATCGCGCCGACCACCGCGAGCGTGACGCCGATGCGCAGGCTACCCATGATCTGAGGCAGGGCTGAAGGTACTTCGATGTGGGCCAACCTCTGCCCTCGCGTAGCGCGAAGGCTGCGGCCGAGCTCGACCAGCCGAGGGTCCACCGAGCGGATCCCGACCATCGTGCCCACGGCAATGGGGAAGAAGCAGATGAGCGCACAAATAAGCACGCGGCTCCCCAGACCCGTGCCGAACCAAAGGGCGATGAGCGGAGCCAGCGCCAGGATCGGCGTGGCCTGTGCCGCCACGATGTACGGCGAAAGCATGCGTGCCGCCAACCGTGATCGTGCCAGCAGGATGCCGGTCAGGATCCCGGCGCTGCCACCGACGAGGAGGCCCAGCATGACCTCGACCAAGGTGGTCAGGAAGTGGGACACGATGGTGCCTTCGAGCCACCCTTCGGTGAAGCGTTGCGCCACGACCAGCGGGCCGGGAAGGATGTATGTCGGGTAGTCGCCGATGACCACGATGGCCGCCCAGACAAGGACAAAGAGCAGCGCCGCCGCCAATACGGGAAGGAGATCATGCAAGGCACGTCGCCATAGCGGCGGCGCTACGGACGTCACGCCGCCGCCTCGGTCCCCGACAGGATCCGTCGGACCTCATCTGCGGCCGAGCTGAACATCGACGCCCCGCCATTCGCGAGGCTGCGCGGGCGCGATGCTGGGACGGGAATGTCGGCCACGATACGACCCGGCCGCTGTGACATCACCAGCACACGATCGGAGACGAACACCGCCTCGGAGATGCTGTGCGTGACCAGCACGATGGTCGTTCCCGTCTTGCCCCACAACGTCAACAGTTCGCTATCGAGCCGTTCGCGAGTCATGGCGTCGAGCGCACTGAAGGGCTCATCGAGCAGGAGTACGTCCGGCTCCGGCGCCAATGCGCGGGCCAGTGCTGCGCGTTGTGCCATGCCGCCAGATAGTTGGTCAGGGTAGGCCTCCGTGAACGCCTCCAACCCAGTCAGTCGCAATGCTGCGCGCGCCCGCTGTTCGCGGTCGCTGCGCTTGACGCCCGCCAGCTCGAGCGGAAAGGCGACGTTGCCCAGCACGTCGCGCCAGGGCAGCAGGCGAGGCTCCTGGAACACCAGCCCGACACGAGGGTCGATACCTGCCACTGTCGAGTCGTAGGCAAGTACCGACCCGCGATCGGGTGGCAGCAAGCCGCTGATGACACGAAGCAGCGTGGACTTGCCGCAGCCATTGGGCCCGACGATAGCGACGATCTCACGCTCCGCCACACACAAGTCAAGCCCTTCGAGGGCGATCAAGCGTGAGCCCTTGATGTCGAAGCTTCGGGAGACCCCACGGAGCTCGATAGCATCCACCGGTATGACCTCCAGCCACACCATCGAGGTACCGCAAGTGAAGGGGAGTACGCATTCCCGGTCTACGGGCCTTCGCGCTCCAAGTGCGACCAGCGGCCGACACGAGGTCGGCGGTCGCCTCTCTCCTTCTCTCATCCGGACTGTGACCGTCGGCTCCCTGCGAGGGATCCACCGCGACCATATGGTTCGCGGGTCGTGGGCTGATGGCTGGACGACGATTGTTGACCGACCACCGACCACCGGTAGGGGATTTCACCCGACCTCGAAGGCGAGGCGTCTATCTGCGTGATGTCAGTCGACTATAGCAGTGGCCGATCTCAAGGTCGGATGAGGCAGCGGTCCGTCCTCGGCGGGATCTATCGATCGCCTGCAGATTCGCGAGTTCTGGGGCATCCTGTGGCCGAGATGAAGCGCCGGAACACCCCAGTCGGCTTCCTCGTCCTCGCACTAGTGGGCCTCATCGCCGTGGGCTGCAGTGCGCCGACGACCGCCGTGCTCCAAGCCTTGCTCGGCCCCGACCGGACTCCTCTGTCCACGCCGGAGGTTGGGAGCGCCGCACCCGCTGCCGTCGGCAGCGAAGCCGAGACGTGGTGGCCCCATCCCGATGGATACGCCATGGACCTGCCTCCGGGATGGATCGCCGTGGCCGTCGATGCGGACCGATCTGAGGACTTGCTCTTGGCCATCGCGTCGAGCATGCCGGGCTTGGCGACTCGGATCGGCGCAGTGATCGACGCGACCGATGTCCGTCTGAGCGCGGTCGCCGCCGCCGCCTTCAGCGAGAGCGAAGCGTCACCGACGCTGGTCGTCCTGGTCCAGCCCACCTTGGGGATGCGGGCCAGAGAGGTCAAGTCGCACGTCCGAGAGCAGATCATCGAACTTCCGGGTCTGACCAGCCAGCCCATCTCCGCACATGACGTCGTGTTGAATGCCGCCAAGGCGGTCCGCTTCGACTACACCATCGACGACCCTGATGTCGGTGAGTTGAGCGTTCGTTCATATCTCTTCCGGTTCGGCCGCCAAGCCTACCTGGTCAACTTCATCGCGGGCCCCGATGTGAGCGAAGACGTCGAAGCCGTCTTCGACGAGATCGCGGACAGCCTCCGTTTCGGGGTCTAGGCCGCCTACACTGCGCGGTGTGACCAGACCCGCCGACATCGAGATCCGAGATGTCACCGACGACTCTATGTTCGCCCTGCTTCCACCGTGTGCTGATGCGCGGTTCGACCATCGCAGCTGTGACTATTGGGAGAACGAGATCCACGGATCGAAGGCTGCCCGAGCATTCTGGTGGAAGCCTGCCCAACCGGCAGCCAGACCGGCACCACGGCCGCCCGCGGACAATCCCTTCGCCGCTCCGGTTGGCGAGGGCGGCGACTTCAACCCATTCGCGATGCCCGGGGGTGCCTTCGAGGCGACCGACTTCAATCCATTCGCGCCGGTCCCTGAAGTGGACCCGCGGGCCCCGTCGGCCGACGCGCCGAGGAAGCTGCGCCTGCTCGTGCGTGGCCGGGTGGTCTTCGGCTCGTACGCCAAGACCCTGCTCCACGCTGGCGAACCCGCGGCCTTCGCTCAGTTCGGCCCGCTCTCAGCCTACCCGCGTGCTCAACACATCCGGGACCTCTACCCGCGACTGCCCAGCTCGCCGCTGCCCGCGGTCATCACCTGTGTCGCGACGAGTGCCGTGGCGCGTGGCGAAGGGCTCGGTCGCAAGCTCGTGGAAGCGGTCGTCGAGGACTTGGCTTCGCGAGGCTTCGCGGCTGTCGAGGCCTATCCCGACTTGACTTTGGGGGTCGATGAGGCATCTACCGCGACACCAGCCTTCTGGGAAGCTTGCGGGTTCGAACTGGCCATCCACGATGAGCGCTTTCCGGTGATGCGTCGCGAACTCGACTAGTCGCGTCGCTCGCCTACCATCATCGGCATGGACCACTTCGAGAGCCTCGTAGAGTGCGTGCCCAACTTCAGCGAGGGTACCAATCAGGAGACGCTCGACGCCATCGCTGCCGCCATCGAGCGGCAGGCCGGCAGTTGGCTGCTCGATCGAAGCAGTGACCCTGACCACGGTCGCAGCGTGTTCACGGTGGCAGGGTTTCCGGGACGTGTCATGGGCGCCATGGAGTCCGCAGTCGCCACGGCCATCGAGCGCATCGACATGCGCCACCAGCGCGGCCGGCACCCTCGTATCGGGGCCGTGGATGTCATTCCTTTCGTGCCTCTTGGTGACACCACCATGGCCCAGTGTGTGGATGGTGCTCGCGAGTTCGCGGAGCTTCTCGCCGATCGGTTCCAGCTGCCCGTTTACCTCTATGCGGAGGCCGCCCAGCGACCGGACCGGCGGGCGCTGGAGGCCATCCGTCGGCCCGGGTTCGAAGGCTTGGCCGCGGCCATGACCCGTCCTGAGGGCCAGCCCGACTTCGGTCCCTCATCTCCACACCCGACCGCGGGTGCGACCGCCGTCGGTGCGCGGCCTTTCCTGATCGCCTTCAACATCCAGCTGTCCACGACCGATCTCGCGGTCGCTCGCCGCGTGGCAGCTCACATCCGCGAACGCGGCGGCGGTCTGGCCGCGGTCCAGGCGCTGGGGATCGACCTCGTCTCCCAGGGCTGCGCGCAGCTGTCGATGAACATCCTCGACCATCAGCGCACGCCACTGTGGCGTGTTTGGGAAGAAGCCCAGCGCCTGGCTGCCGAGGAGCGCGTGAGCTTGCTCGACTCCGAGCTCGTCGGCTTGCTCCCTGCGGCCGCCCTCGTCGAGGTCGCCGACCACATCGGCTCCAGCACCTTTCATCCCGCCGAGCGCCGTGTGGCTGAGGCAGCCACTTGGCTGCGGATCCGCCGCTTCGACCCCGACGTGATGGTTGAGGTCCGCCTGGAGCAGGCTCGGGCGAGTTCCTGGACCGTCGGCCGGGAAGGCTAGGGTCGCCCGCAGCCAAGGCACTCAGCGGCCGCGTTGCTCCAACAGGACGACAGTGGTTTCGTTGGGGATAGTCGAGATGGTGACCTTCAAGCTGGTCACCGGCTGCAGATCGGGCACGCTCATCTCTTTGAGGAACTTGTCGAGGTCAGCCCCCGGTTCCGCGGCGGCCTCACTGAGCGGGAGCGGTACGACCATGTGGGCATCGAGCTGGCCAACGACCTCAGCCGCGGTCGCGGCGCTGAGCTGTGGCCCGATGCCCAGGCAGAGCACGTCAACGTGGCCGAGTTCACGGATGGTCTCTTGGTCCAGGCGGTGCCCGATGTCGCCGAGGTGGGCGGCGTAGATACCGTCGAGCTCATAGACGAATGCTGTACTCAACCCCCGCGACGCGCCCTGTTCATCGTCGCGGAAGGTGCGCACGCCGGTCGTCATGACGTCATGGACCTCATACTCGCCCGGCGAATCGAGGACGAACGCGCCTTCCAGGCTCGTCGGCAACGGCACCCCCAGCAGTCGCGAGGTGACGCTAGGCGTGGCATTGCTGCCGCGACCCGCAGCCACGGGCTCATCGGGGTGGCCGTAGGAGACGATATCTGCGGTCAGACCACGCCCTGTAGGCCCGGCGAACGACCGGAACGGGTCTGCGGCGACGACCCCCTCACGTCCCTTGAGGCGAACGCATGAGCCGCCGTACCACGTGATTTCCATGGACCCGATGGTGCCACAGGCGCGCGCGGGTCACAGCGGCAAGGAAGTGGGAGCGGGAGGCACACAGAAGGAACGAGGGGCGCTTGCCCAATCAGCGCCCCTCGTTCCAGAGGGAGGGAGAGGGAACTGTGAAGGCTTGCTTCACGGTTCCGTGTCCAGAACTCTAGCTGCCGAGCGTAAAGGCACCAGACCGCGAACGATGAAGAAACGCACATCTCACCGATCGCTCACTCGGAGATGGCCTTCGATGGTGTTAGTCGCGTCGTACTGGCAGAATGCACTCCTATGGCATCGACGTATCACGCTCCACACCCGCGTCCTGGCAACCGCTTCGCCCTGTCGGCCGCACTCGTGTCGATCGTGCTGCTGGCGTCCTTCGGCCTCGGGCCAGCCAGCGCTCAGGACGCTTCGCAGTCGCCCCAGGCCAGCCTCGCGGCGGTGGCGGCACCGCTGCCGGATGGGTTCGACTCCAAGATGGTCAAGAAGGTCGGCCAGATCATCGGCGGGGTCCACCCGGTACGTGGGTTGCCGCCGGCCGAGGACGTCGCCTATCGCGTCATCGACAGCCAGGCCTTCCGCAGTGAACTGCGCGCCCTGTTCCGTGCTGAGTACAGCGACGCCGCTGTCCAAGCCGAGGACGCGGCCTTCACGCGCCTTGGTCTCCTGGGGCCGGATGACGACCTTGAGGAGCTCATCCTCGCCATCTATGACAGCCAGGTGTTGGCCTACTATGACCCACTGACCAAGACGTTCTCGCTCATCGGTCCCATCGACAAGATCGGGGCGCTGGAGTCCATCGTCGTCGCGCATGAATATGACCATGCGCTGCAGGATGCCCAGTGGGACCTGGAGGGCCAGCGTATCGATGATCTCGATCGCTCCGACGCCATCCTCGCCCAACAGGCACTCATCGAAGGCGACGCCACCGCGGTGATGTACGACTGGGCGACTCGTGAGCTCAAGCTGACCGATCTGCTACGAGTCGCGGCACAGTCGCTCACCAAGCAGGACCAAAAGACGCTCAGCCGTATGCCCATGATCCTGCAGCGACAGCTTGAGTTCCCCTATATCGACGGTTACGCGTATGTGATGGCGCTCCGTGGTCGAGGTGACTGGGCCGCGGTCGACCAGGCGTGGGATGCGCAGCCGGTTTCGACCGAGCAGATCCTGCACCCAGAGCTGTATCCCGATGAGGTGCCCGTCGAGATCGTCCTGCCCGAAGTCGCTGCGTCGCTCGGTCCAGACTGGTCCACCAGCTACCAGCAGACCCTCGGCGAGATGCAGGTCGGCGTGTGGGTGGCAGATGGCGACAAGCGCCAGTCGTTGTTCCCAGGCCTGCCCGGACAGTTGCCGAATGCCTCCGCGGCGGCCGGCTGGGGCGGTGACCGGCTGGTGAGCCTCGATGGTCCTGGTGGTGCCTGGGCCGTGGTCTGGCAGAGCGACTGGGACACCGAGGCCGACCAGAAGGAGTTCCACCAAGCCGCGCAGGATGCCATGAAGGATTTGCCCGGTGCGCACTCCGTGACCGATGCCGATATCGTCGGAGGTCTATCCTCTCCAGTACTCATTCTGGTGGCCGACAGTGAGGAGACATTGGGTGCCCTTGAGGTGGCGCTCGGCCTCTGACGACTGAACATCTCGAGCCGCCGGCGAGTGAAGCGAGGAGCGGCGGACGATGAAGAAACGGACACTTGTGTCGGTATCAGCCCAGAAGTACCGGTCGGGGTGCTCGCATGACGCGGCCCACTCCCGTATCGTCCGCCTGCCATGACTGATCAGAAGCCGGATCCCGGCGACCTCACACCGTCCACAGACGCTTCCCCGACCTCGCCCCGACCTGAAGATGCCGAGTCGACCCCAGAGCAGCCAGAATTCGCGGCCTCACCAATTGCTGAGGATGTGGGCGCCGAACCCAGCGACGATGCTGAAGCCGACGAAGCCGTGGACGCCGAGACTGAGGTCGAGGCGAATACCGACGAGGACGAGGCAGCCACAGGCACCGTCGCCGAGACCGACGCCGAGGCAGCTGACGCCGCTGCTGCTGGAGCCGCTTGGACGACCACGCCCGTCGCGCCCGACCCGGAGGCTACCGAAGCCGCCCTCGCCGCTCTGGCCGCCAAGCCTGAGATGACGCTCGAGCCCCCGATCCTGCCTTCCGGTGATGGCGGTGAGCCACCCGAGGAGGGCACGCCTGTCCTGCTGGTCGGCGGCATCCTCGTAGGTGCATTCATCGTGGCACTAGCCATCGTGCTCATCGTGTTGCGTCCGTTCGACTCACCGACTGATGTCGACGCGAGCCTGTCGCCATCGCCGGTCGTGACCGAGGTGCCTAGCGCCGAACCATCCGCGATCGCTTCCGTCGATACGCCCAACTTCCAGGGCTTGACGCTGGCGAACGCGGAAGCTACAGCAGATGACTACGGACTCGTCGTCCGTGTCAATCAGGTGGAGACCGACCAGGTCGAGCCTGACACCGTCGTCGGCCAAGATCCCCCGCCAGGTGAGGCGGTGGAGGTCGGCTCCACGATCGAACTCTCCGTTGCCGCCGCTGTTCCTACCGACTTAGTGCCCGACGTGGTGGGACTCTCCCAGGACGACGCAGTCAAGGACATCCGGGACGCTGGCTTCAGGGTGGGTGCGATCACCGAGGAGTCCAGCGACACTGTCGAGGCCGCTATCGTCATCAGCACCGACCCCAAAGCCGATGCCGAGTTGGCGCCCGCCAGCAGGATCGCGCTCGTCGTGAGCAGCGGTCCCGAGCCGGTGGCCGTGCCCGACCTCATCGACCTCCCGGAGGCCGACGCCCTGGCCGCCCTCGATGATGCCGGCCTCGTGCCCGGCGACGTCAGCGAGGCTACCGATGACAGCATCGTGGCGGGTCACGTCATCAGCTCCGATCCCGCCGCCGATGCCGAGGTCGATCCCGGTTCCGCGGTGGACTATGTCCTTTCGCTCGGTCCCGAGCCGGTGGCCGTGCCCGACCTCATCGACCTCCCGGAGGCCGACGCCCTGGCCGCCCTCGATGATGCCGGCCTCGTGCCCGGCGACGTCAGCGAGGCTACCGATGACAGCATCGTGGCGGGTCACGTCATCAGCTCCGATCCCGCCGCCGATGCCGAGGTCGATCCCGGTTCCGCGGTGGACTATGTCCTTTCGCTCGGTCCCGAGCCGGTGGCCGTGCCCGACCTCGCGGGTCCCGCCGCCGACGCCGAGCAGACGCTCAGCGACGCCGGGCTCAGCGTCGGTGAGGTCACGAGCGCCTACAGCGACAGCGTCCCCGCGGGCGATGTCATCAGCTCCGATCCCGCCGCCGGCACCGAGGTGCCCCGGGGCTCCGCGGTCGCCTATGTCAGGAGCGACGGCGTGGAGACCGTGGCCACCCCCGACTTCGTGGGCCTGACCCTGGCCGCGGCGCAGGACGCCGCCGATTCCGCCGGTCTCGGCCTCGAGACCCAGTCCCGCGAGACCGACGCGGCCGCCCCCGACACCATCCTCGACCAGGACCCCGCCCCCGACACCGAGCTGCCCGTGGGCTCCACGGTGAGCCTGCAGGTGGCCGTGCCCGTGCCCACCGTGGCCGTGCCCGACCTCGCGGGTCCCGCCGCCGACGCCGAGCAGACGCTCAGCGACGCCGGGCTCAGCGTCGGTGAGGTCACGAGCGCCTACAGCGACAGCGTCCCCGCGGGCGATGTCATCAGCTCCGATCCCGCCGCCGGCACCGAGGTGCCCCGGGGCTCCGCGGTCGCCTATGTCAGGAGCGACGGCGTGGAGACCGTGGCCACCCCCGACTTCGTGGGCCTGACCCTGGCCGCGGCGCAGGACGCCGCCGATTCCGCCGGTCTCGGCCTCGAGACCCAGTCCCGCGAGACCGACGCGGCCGCCCCCGACACCATCCTCGACCAGGACCCCGCCCCCGACACCGAGCTGCCCGTGGGCTCCACGGTGAGCCTGCAGGTGGCCGTGCCCGTGCCCACCGTGGCCGTGCCCGACCTCGCGGGTCCCGCCGCCGACGCCGAGCAGACGCTCAGCGACGCCGGGCTCAGCGTCGGTGAGGTCACGAGCGCCTACAGCGACAGCGTCCCCGCGGGCGATGTCATCAGCTCCGATCCCGCCGCCGGCACCGAGGTGCCCCGGGGCTCCGCGGTCGCCTATGTCAGGAGCGACGGCGTGGAGACCGTGGCCACCCCCGACTTCGTGGGCCTGACCCTGGCCGCGGCGCAGGACGCCGCCGATTCCGCCGGTCTCGGCCTCGAGACCCAGTCCCGCGAGACCGACGCGGCCGCCCCCGACACCATCCTCGACCAGGACCCCGCCCCCGACACCGAGCTGCCCGTGGGCTCCACGGTGAGCCTGCAGGTGGCCGTGCCCGTGCCCACCGTGGCCGTGCCCGACCTCGCGGGTCCCGCCGCCGACGCCGAGCAGACGCTCAGCGACGCCGGGCTCAGCGTCGGTGAGGTCACGAGCGCCTACAGCGACAGCGTCCCCGCGGGCGATGTCATCAGCTCCGATCCCGCCGCCGGCACCGAGGTGCCCCGGGGCTCCGCGGTCGCCTATGTCAGGAGCGACGGCGTGGAGACCGTGGCCACCCCCGACTTCGTGGGCCTGACCCTGGCCGCGGCGCAGGACGCCGCCGATTCCGCCGGTCTCGGCCTCGAGACCCAGTCCCGCGAGACCGACGCGGCCGCCCCCGACACCATCCTCGACCAGGACCCCGCCCCCGACACCGAGCTGCCCGTGGGCTCCACGGTGAGCCTGCAGGTGGCCGTGCCCGTGCCCACCGTGGCCGTGCCCGACCTCGCGGGTCCCGCCGCCGACGCCGAGCAGACGCTCAGCGACGCCGGGCTCAGCGTCGGTGAGGTCACGAGCGCCTACAGCGACAGCGTCCCCGCGGGCGATGTCATCAGCTCCGATCCCGCCGCCGGCACCGAGGTGCCCCGGGGCTCCGCGGTCGCCTATGTCAGGAGCGACGGCGTGGAGACCGTGGCCACCCCCGACTTCGTGGGCCTGACCCTGGCCGCGGCGCAGGACGCCGCCAATTCCGCCGGTCTCGGCCTCGAGACCCAGTCCCGCGAGACCGACGCGGCCGCCCCCGACACCATCCTCGACCAGGACCCCGCCCCCGACACCGAGCTGCCCGTGGGCTCCACGGTGAGCCTGCAGGTGGCCGTGCCCGTGCCCACCGTGGCCGTGCCCGACCTCGCGGGTCCCGCCGCCGACGCCGAGCAGACGCTCAGCGACGCCGGGCTCAGCGTCGGTGAGGTCACGAGCGCCTACAGCGACAGCGTCCCCGCGGGCGATGTCATCAGCTCCGATCCCGCCGCCGGCACCGAGGTGCCCCGGGGCTCCGCGGTCGCCTATGTCAGGAGCGACGGCGTGGAGACCGTGGCCACCCCCGACTTCGTGGGCCTGACCCTGGCCGCGGCGCAGGACGCCGCCGATTCCGCCGGTCTCGGCCTCGAGACCCAGTCCCGCGAGACCGACGCGGCCGCCCCCGACACCATCCTCGACCAGGACCCCGCCCCCGACACCGAGCTGCCCGTGGGCTCCACGGTGAGCCTGCAGGTGGCCGTGCCCGTGCCCACCGTGGCCGTGCCCGACCTCGCGGGTCCCGCCGCCGACGCCGAGCAGACGCTCAGCGACGCCGGGCTCAGCGTCGGTGAGGTCACGAGCGCCTACAGCGACAGCGTCCCCGCGGGCGATGTCATCAGCTCCGATCCCGCCGCCGGCACCGAGGTGCCCCGGGGCTCCGCGGTCGCCTATGTCAGGAGCGACGGCGTGGAGACCGTGGCCACCCCCGACTTCGTGGGCCTGACCCTGGCCGCGGCGCAGGACGCCGCCGATTCCGCCGGTCTCGGCCTCGAGACCCAGTCCCGCGAGACCGACGCGGCCGCCCCCGACACCATCCTCGACCAGGACCCCGCCCCCGACACCGAGCTGCCCGTGGGCTCCACGGTGAGCCTGCAGGTGGCCGTGCCCGTGCCCACCGTGGCCGTGCCCGACCTCGCGGGTCCCGCCGCCGACGCCGAGCAGACGCTCAGCGACGCCGGGCTCAGCGTCGGTGAGGTCACGAGCGCCTACAGCGACAGCGTCCCCGCGGGCGATGTCATCAGCTCCGATCCCGCCGCCGGCACCGAGGTGCCCCGGGGCTCCGCGGTCGCCTATGTCAGGAGCGACGGCGTGGAGACCGTGGCCACCCCCGACTTCGTGGGCCTGACCCTGGCCGCGGCGCAGGACGCCGCCAATTCCGCCGGTCTCGGCCTCGAGACCCAGTCCCGCGAGACCGACGCGGCCGCCCCCGACACCATCCTCGACCAGGACCCCGCCCCCGACACCGAGCTGCCCGTGGGCTCCACGGTGAGCCTGCAGGTGGCCGTGCCCGTGCCCACCGTGGCCGTGCCCGACCTCGCGGGTCCCGCCGCCGACGCCGAGCAGACGCTCAGCGACGCCGGGCTCAGCGTCGGTGAGGTCACGAGCGCCTACAGCGACAGCGTCCCCGCGGGCGATGTCATCAGCTCCGATCCCGCCGCCGGCACCGAGGTGCCCCGGGGCTCCGCGGTCGCCTATGTCAGGAGCGACGGCGTGGAGACCGTGGCCACCCCCGACTTCGTGGGCCTGACCCTGGCCGCGGCGCAGGACGCCGCCAATTCCGCCGGTCTCGGCCTCGAGACCCAGTCCCGCGAGACCGACGCGGCCGCCCCCGACACCATCCTCGACCAGGACCCCGCCCCCGACACCGAGCTGCCCGTGGGCTCCACGGTGAGCCTGCAGGTGGCCGTGCCCGTGCCCACCGTGGCCGTGCCCGACCTCGCGGGTCCCGCCGCCGACGCCGAGCAGACGCTCAGCGACGCCGGGCTCAGCGTCGGTGAGGTCACGAGCGCCTACAGCGACAGCGTCCCCGCGGGCGATGTCATCAGCTCCGATCCCGCCGCCGGCACCGAGGTGCCCCGGGGCTCCGCGGTCGCCTATGTCAGGAGCGACGGCGTGGAGACCGTGGCCACCCCCGACTTCGTGGGCCTGACCCTGGCCGCGGCGCAGGACGCCGCCAATTCCGCCGGTCTCGGCCTCGAGACCCAGTCCCGCGAGACCGACGCGGCCGCCCCCGACACCATCCTCGACCAGGACCCCGCCCCCGACACCGAGCTGCCCGTGGGCTCCACGGTGAGCCTGCAGGTGGCCGTGCCCGTGCCCACCGTGGCCGTGCCCGACCTCGCGGGTCCCGCCGCCGACGCCGAGCAGACGCTCAGCGACGCCGGGCTCAGCGTCGGTGAGGTCACGAGCGCCTACAGCGACAGCGTCCCCGCGGGCGATGTCATCAGCTCCGATCCCGCCGCCGGCACCGAGGTGCCCCGGGGCTCCGCGGTCGCCTATGTCAGGAGCGACGGCGTGGAGACCGTGGCCACCCCCGACTTCGTGGGCCTGACCCTGGCCGCGGCGCAGGACGCCGCCGATTCCGCCGGTCTCGGCCTCGAGACCCAGTCCCGCGAGACCGACGCGGCCGCCCCCGACACCATCCTCGACCAGGACCCCGCCCCCGACACCGAGCTGCCCGTGGGCTCCACGGTGAGCCTGCAGGTGGCCGTGCCCGTGCCCACCGTGGCCGTGCCCGACCTCGCGGGTCCCGCCGCCGACGCCGAGCAGACGCTCAGCGACGCCGGGCTCAGCGTCGGTGAGGTCACGAGCGCCTACAGCGACAGCGTCCCCGCGGGCGATGTCATCAGCTCCGATCCCGCCGCCGGCACCGAGGTGCCCCGGGGCTCCGCGGTCGCCTATGTCAGGAGCGACGGCGTGGAGACCGTGGCCACCCCCGACTTCGTGGGCCTGACCCTGGCCGCGGCGCAGGACGCCGCCGATTCCGCCGGTCTCGGCCTCGAGACCCAGTCCCGCGAGACCGACGCGGCCGCCCCCGACACCATCCTCGACCAGGACCCCGCCCCCGACACCGAGCTGCCCGTGGGCTCCACGGTGAGCCTGCAGGTGGCCGTGCCCGTGCCCACCGTGGCCGTGCCCGACCTCGCGGGTCCCGCCGCCGACGCCGAGCAGACGCTCAGCGACGCCGGGCTCAGCGTCGGTGAGGTCACGAGCGCCTACAGCGACAGCGTCCCCGCGGGCGATGTCATCAGCTCCGATCCCGCCGCCGGCACCGAGGTGCCCCGGGGCTCCGCGGTCGCCTATGTCAGGAGCGACGGCGTGGAGACCGTGGCCACCCCCGACTTCGTGGGCCTGACCCTGGCCGCGGCGCAGGACGCCGCCAATTCCGCCGGTCTCGGCCTCGAGACCCAGTCCCGCGAGACCGACGCGGCCGCCCCCGACACCATCCTCGACCAGGACCCCGCCCCCGACACCGAGCTGCCCGTGGGCTCCACGGTGAGCCTGCAGGTGGCCGTGCCCGTGCCCACCGTGGCCGTGCCCGACCTCGCGGGTCCCGCCGCCGACGCCGAGCAGACGCTCAGCGACGCCGGGCTCAGCGTCGGTGAGGTCACGAGCGCCTACAGCGACAGCGTCCCCGCGGGCGATGTCATCAGCTCCGATCCCGCCGCCGGCACCGAGGTGCCCCGGGGCTCCGCGGTCGCCTATGTCAGGAGCGACGGCGTGGAGACCGTGGCCACCCCCGACTTCGTGGGCCTGACCCTGGCCGCGGCGCAGGACGCCGCCGATTCCGCCGGTCTCGGCCTCGAGACCCAGTCCCGCGAGACCGACGCGGCCGCCCCCGACACCATCCTCGACCAGGACCCCGCCCCCGACACCGAGCTGCCCGTGGGCTCCACGGTGAGCCTGCAGGTGGCCGTGCCCGTGCCCACCGTGGCCGTGCCCGACCTCGCGGGTCCCGCCGCCGACGCCGAGCAGACGCTCAGCGACGCCGGGCTCAGCGTCGGTGAGGTCACGAGCGCCTACAGCGACAGCGTCCCCGCGGGCGATGTCATCAGCTCCGATCCCGCCGCCGGCACCGAGGTGCCCCGGGGCTCCGCGGTCGCCTATGTCAGGAGCGACGGCGTCACGCCCAACGTCGATGTTCCTGATGTCCGTGATCTATCCCAAGCCGACGCAGTCGCAGCTATCGAGTCCGCGGGCTTGACCGTCGGCGAAACCGTCGAACAGTCGCAGGAGAAGATCGACGCGGGTAAGGCCGTCAAGACCGAACCCGCTGCGGGCTCTGTGGTTCCACTTGACTCCTCCTTGAGGCTGATCCTATCGACAGGTTCGAACATGCGCACCATCCCCGACGTGGCCGGCCAGTCGGCCGCCGACGCCGAGGCCGCGCTCAAGGAGCAGGGTCTCGCGGTCAGCATCGACGAACGCACCAACGGCAAGGTCGCCGCGGGTGACGCCGTCAAGACCGAACCGGCCGCGGGCAAGACCGTCGAGGTCGGCGCCGAGGTGACGCTCATCGTCAGCCGCGGCCCCAAGCAGGTCAGCGTGCCCGACGTGACCGGTCTCCCCGAGGCCGATGCCAAGGCCGCCATCAAGGACGCCGGGCTCAAGCCGGGCCAGACCAGCAAGGCCGAGGCCGCTGCCGCCGCCGGCACCGTCCTCTCCCAGGATCCCGAAGCCGACGGCTCGGTGGACCAGGGCAGCACGGTGGATCTCACCGTCAGCTCCGGCCCGCCCGCGGTCGACATCCCCGACGTGGCCGGCCAGTCGGCCGCCGACGCCGAGGCCGCGCTCAAGGAGCAGGGTCTCGCGGTCAGCATCGACGAACGCACCAACGGCAAGGTCGCCGCGGGTGACGCCGTCAAGACCGAACCGGCCGCGGGCAAGACCGTCGAGGTCGGCGCCGAGGTGACGCTCATCGTCAGCCGCGGCCCCAAGCAGGTCAGCGTGCCCGACGTGACCGGTCTCCCCGAGGCCGATGCCAAGGCCGCCATCAAGGACGCCGGGCTCAAGCCGGGCCAGACCAGCAAGGCCGAGGCCGCTGCCGCCGCCGGCACCGTCCTCTCCCAGGATCCCGAAGCCGACGGCTCGGTGGACCAGGGCAGCACGGTGGATCTCACCGTCAGCTCCGGCCCGCCCGCGGTCGACATCCCCGACGTGGCCGGCCAGTCGGCCGCCGACGCCGAGGCCGCGCTCAAGGAGCAGGGTCTCGCGGTCAGCATCGACGAACGCACCAACGGCAAGGTCGCCGCGGGTGACGCCGTCAAGACCGAACCGGCCGCGGGCAAGACCGTCGAGGTCGGCGCCGAGGTGACGCTCATCGTCAGCCGCGGCCCCAAGCAGGTCAGCGTGCCCGACGTGACCGGTCTCCCCGAGGCCGATGCCAAGGCCGCCATCAAGGACGCCGGGCTCAAGCCGGGCCAGACCAGCAAGGCCGAGGCCGCTGCCGCCGCCGGCACCGTCCTCTCCCAGGATCCCGAAGCCGACGGCTCGGTGGACCAGGGCAGCACGGTGGATCTCACCGTCAGCTCCGGCCCGCCCGCGGTCGACATCCCCGACGTGGCCGGCCAGTCGGCCGCCGACGCCGAGGCCGCGCTCAAGGAGCAGGGTCTCGCGGTCAGCATCGACGAACGCACCAACGGCAAGGTCGCCGCGGGTGACGCCGTCAAGACCGAACCGGCCGCGGGCAAGACCGTCGAGGTCGGCGCCGAGGTGACGCTCATCGTCAGCCGCGGCCCCAAGCAGGTCAGCGTGCCCGACGTGACCGGTCTCCCCGAGGCCGATGCCAAGGCCGCCATCAAGGACGCCGGGCTCAAGCCGGGCCAGACCAGCAAGGCCGAGGCCGCTGCCGCCGCCGGCACCGTCCTCTCCCAGGATCCCGAAGCCGACGGCTCGGTGGACCAGGGCAGCACGGTGGATCTCACCGTCAGCTCCGGCCCGCCCGCGGTCGACATCCCCGACGTGGCCGGCCAGTCGGCCGCCGACGCCGAGGCCGCGCTCAAGGAGCAGGGTCTCGCGGTCAGCATCGACGAACGCACCAACGGCAAGGTCGCCGCGGGTGACGCCGTCAAGACCGAACCGGCCGCGGGCAAGACCGTCGAGGTCGGCGCCGAGGTGACGCTCATCGTCAGCCGCGGCCCCAAGCAGGTCAGCGTGCCCGACGTGACCGGTCTCCCCGAGGCCGATGCCAAGGCCGCCATCAAGGACGCCGGGCTCAAGCCGGGCCAGACCAGCAAGGCCGAGGCCGCTGCCGCCGCCGGCACCGTCCTCTCCCAGGATCCCGAAGCCGACGGCTCGGTGGACCAGGGCAGCACGGTGGATCTCACCGTCAGCTCCGGCCCGCCCGCGGTCGACATCCCCGACGTGGCCGGCCAGTCGGCCGCCGACGCCGAGGCCGCGCTCAAGGAGCAGGGTCTCGCGGTCAGCATCGACGAACGCACCAACGGCAAGGTCGCCGCGGGTGACGCCGTCAAGACCGAACCGGCCGCGGGCAAGACCGTCGAGGTCGGCGCCGAGGTGACGCTCATCGTCAGCCGCGGCCCCAAGCAGGTCAGCGTGCCCGACGTGACCGGTCTCCCCGAGGCCGATGCCAAGGCCGCCATCAAGGACGCCGGGCTCAAGCCGGGCCAGACCAGCAAGGCCGAGGCCGCTGCCGCCGCCGGCACCGTCCTCTCCCAGGATCCCGAAGCCGACGGCTCGGTGGACCAGGGCAGCACGGTGGATCTCACCGTCAGCTCCGGCCCGCCCGCGGTCGACATCCCCGACGTGGCCGGCCAGTCGGCCGCCGACGCCGAGGCCGCGCTCAAGGAGCAGGGTCTCGCGGTCAGCATCGACGAACGCACCAACGGCAAGGTCGCCGCGGGTGACGCCGTCAAGACCGAACCGGCCGCGGGCAAGACCGTCGAGGTCGGCGCCGAGGTGACGCTCATCGTCAGCCGCGGCCCCAAGCAGGTCAGCGTGCCCGACGTGACCGGTCTCCCCGAGGCCGATGCACTCGATGCACTTACATCGGCGGGCTTGAAGCCTGGCGAGCGCGCCGAGGCCAACGACTCGGCCGCGGCTGGCATCGTCACCAGCCAGGATCCACCTGCAGAAACCGAGCTGGACAAGGGCAGTGGCGTTGACTACGTCGTGTCACTGGGCCCGGTGATCGAGCCTCGGGGCGATGGCGGTTCCCTAGATAATGCGCAGGTGGCCGACCAGTTGGATGCGGTTGCCTTCACGGTGCCCGAGATCCGCCAGTTGGACCTGGGCAATACCCCATACGACGGCGCCAGTTCGGCCGAGCAGGCGGACTTCCTCAGGCAGGCCGCCGACAACCTCTATCCATCATCCACGCTGACCCAGGAGGAACAGGCTCTCAAGCGCATGGGGCTGCTCGGAAACGATGATGATCTCGCCTCCCTCCTCGACCAGCTCTATGGGCAGGATCTCCCGATCACGTACCTCCAGTCTCGTGGTCGCCAGTCCATCCTCCGAGACATCGACAAGCTCAACTTGCCGCAGCGCGCCGAGGCCGCTCGCGAGTTCGGCCAGGCCGCCGTACACCAGGCGTTCGGTGCCGACGCCGCTGTCGTCGATGAACCCACCGACGCCGATGCCGTGCTCGCCGCTTCCGCGCTCGAAGAAGGTGATGGCACGGCCACGATGCTCGCTTGGTCCGCTCAGAACGTGAACTCGGGCAATCAGGCCAAGGTGGATGGCGTGGTGGTCCCTGGCGACGGAGGCATCCTGAGGTCCATGCCGCAGCTGCTGCAGCGCGAGTACGCGTTCCCCTTCGTCGAGGGCCAGTCGTTCGTTGACTTCCTCCGCAATAAGGGCGGCTGGGATGCGGTGAACGGCGCTTGGGACAGGGTGCCCGAGACGACCGAGCAGATCCTTCACCCCAAGCGCTATCCCGACGACCGGCCCACGTCCCTTGTGTTGGACGGGATCGGCAACGCGCTCGGCCAGGGCTGGAGCGAACAGTGGCAGCAAACCATGGGTGAGCTCCGGACCGCGGTTTGGCTCGGAGACGACAAGGCCGCTGCCGGTTGGGGTGGCGATCGACTCGTCAGTCTCGATGGCCCCGACGGATCATGGGCGATCGTTTGGCAGACCAAATGGGACAAGGCGGGCAACGTCGGTAGGTTCGGCGACGCCGCCAACGCCGTCATCGCGGACCTGCCAGGCGCGCACGCCGTGCTTGAAGCGGACGCGTCTTCGGGTGCGTCCAATCCGGTGCTGGTCCTGCTGACCAGCGACGATGCCGCACTGGCCGCGGTGGCTGAGGCGCTCGGCCTAGGTGACGAGATCGCTGCTCCGTAACCGTAGGTGCGTGGCGTCGCCTACTGGCCTGCAGCGAGATAAGCATACGAAGGCCGGGCCTCGAGCCCGGCCTTCGTCATAGCCGCATTCGGTCGCTCGATTCCAGCAGTCGTATCGCCTACATCGATTCGGGAGCTGAGATGCCCAGCAAGGCCAGAGCGTTGCGGATAGCACTGCGCGTCACGCCCATGAGGGCCAGTCGGCCGGCCGAGGTCACGGGGTCGTCAGGATCGACGACACGGCGATCACGATAAAAGGCGTGGAACGTCGTCGCCAACTCCATGGCATAAGCGGTGATGCCGTGTGTCTCCTCGGCCCGGGCTCCGTCCTCAACGACCTCCGGAAGGCGCAGCACCTCGCGTGCCAAGCCGCTGGCCACCTCATCACCCTGGAGCACACCGCTGAAGCTTGGCGCAGGTGACAGGCCGGCGGCGGCTGCCCTGGCCAGGATCGAGCTGATGCGGGCATGAGCGTACTGCACGTAGTAAACGGGGTTCTCCGAGGACTGCCTGCGGACCAGCTCGATATCGACATCGATGGGCGAACTCGCCGCGCGCGAGGCGAACGACCAGCGCGCTGCATCCACACCGATCTCCTCGAGCAACTCGTCGAGCGCCAGGAACTCGCCCGAGCGCTTGCTCATAGGGACGTCGACGCCGTCGCGCACGAACCGGACCCAGGCTACGAGCAGCATCTCCACTGCGTCCTTGTCGAAACCCATCGCCTCAGCCGCGTTACGGACGCGCGCGACGGTACCGTGATGATCGGCTCCCCAGATGTAGATGAGCCGGTCGAAGCCGCGACTGAACTTCTCGCTGACGTAGCCGATATCGGACGCGAAGTACGTGGGTTCGCCATTCGAGCGGAACACCACGCGGTCCTTGTCGTCCCCGAAGGTGGTGGAGCGGAACCAGGTGGCGCCATCCTGCTCGAAGATGTGGCCGCCAGCCTGCAGTCGTTCCACGGCACGCATGACCCAGCCATCGCGGTGCAGGCTGGCTTCGCTCTTCCAGACGTCGAAGTGGACAGCCAGTCGAGCCAGGCTCTCCTCGATCCCGGCACGGACGCGCTCTTGGGCCCACGCGGCGACGATACCGTCGCGGTCCGCGCCGTCTGCGGTGGCCGCGGTCCAAACGTCTTGGGGCAGCTCGGCGGCGAGGTCCTCGACGTAGTCGCCGCGGTATCCGTCCTCGGGCACCTCCTCGCCCAGCCGTCGAGCGACCACCGAGGCACCGAGGTTGACGGATCTGGGTACCTGAATCGTTGAAGTAGTACTCTCGCGTAACGGTGTGGCCGCCGCCCTCTAGCACGCGCGTCAACAGGTCCCCCACAAAGGCACCGCGAGCATTGCCGACGTGGAGTGGGCCGGTCGGGTTGGCCGAGACGAACTCGATGTTGAGATGGAGCGGCTGCTCCTGGGTCACTCGGCCGAAGGCATCTCCCGCCTCACGAGCCTCATCGAGCACGCTCTCCAGCCACGCGGCGGAGAGGCGCATGTTGATGAAGCCGGGCGGTGCCACCTGGACTTCGGTCAAGACCGAACCGGCGGCAACGGAGCGCAGACTCTCGGCCAGCACCTCGGCGATCTGCAGTGGTGAGCGTCGCAGCGGCCGCGCCAGTCGCATGGCCAGGTTCGCGGCCAGGTCGCCATGCTCCGCATCGGATGGTCGTTCGATCTCGATCTCTGGTCGGAGCTTTGCATCGATGGCTGGCAGCGCTCCCGATTCGGTCGCCTGCGCCCATGCCTCAGCCACCAGGCTACGGATCCGCGTCCGCACCGAGAGCACGGTCGTTCCGGGCGCACTCATCGGCCAGGTCCGATCTCAATGACCAGCTCCGGCTCGGCCAGCTGGACCGAGCCCGGGAAGATGCCCTCGGCCGCGTGCAGCGCAGCTTGAGGACCGTGAGCCTCAAGGATGTGGGTCAGGATCAAGTGTGCAGCTCCTCCGCGTCGGGCGACATCAGCCGCATCCGCGGCGGCAAGGTGGTTGGCGCCAGCTATCGGTTCGAGGGTCGACCAGAATGCTTCGCAAAGCACGGTGTCACCCTCTTGGATCAACGGCAGCAGCTCATCCGCGCGGCCGCAGTCGCCACTGTAGACGAGGCCGGGAGCATCGGGATCGTTCGTGTCGCTGACCCGGAAGGCGTAGCTCTGGCCCGAGTGGGTCACGCGTTGCGCTCGCAAGTCGAAACGCCCCGTCCGGCGAGTGCCTTCGACCAGGTCCGGACCGAAGAGGATGTCCAGGAAGCCGTCTTCACCGCTGAAGACGTCGTAGCGATGACGTAGGCCCGCCGGGGCATGCAAGCCGACGCGGCGCGGCTCGTCATAGCCGTAGCGGAGCAGATTGCGCAGCGGGATGAGATCCACGTGGTGATCGCCGTGCATGTGGCTGATCACGACCGCGTTCAGACTGGAGGGGTCACGATGCGGGAACAGCGACCCCAAGGCACCTTGGCCCAAGTCAAGCAGGATGCCTTCGCTGCCGATCTCCACGAGGTAGCACGACGATGGGCGGCAGGGACGATCGGTCCAAGCTGCCGATGCGCCGAGGATCGTGAGCCGCAGGCTCATCGATCGACGCGCCGTGAAGCCGAGCCCATGGGTCCCCCCTCGTCTAGCTGGCCGGTCTCGTCTAGCTGGCTGGCGTGGCCTCCCGCGCCAATCGCGCGGCCACCGCCGCAGCCTCGTTGATGCGATCGGGAAGCACCACCATACCGGCTTCCTCTGCTCCCTCCCAACGCGCACCTCCACCGCCGACGGCAAGAGTGGGGCGCAGGCCAGCGTCCCGCAGCGCCCTCGCCACCTCGAGGGCAGCGATGCGGTCGGCCTCCTGTACCACGGCCACGACGGCCATCCTTGCACGGTTTTGCATGATGACGTGGACCCAGCTCGTGACGGGGACGTCCGCTCCCAGGTACAGCACCCCGACGCCCAGTCGACGTACCGCCACGGCGAACGCCAGTGAGCCCAACTCATGCCGCGCCCCCGGTGGGAGTCCGACGACGAGGAGTGGGTCTGCCACGGTGGCTGCCGCCTCATACAGTGCCGATAGACGCCGATGGACGGCTGCGCTCGCGGTGTGCTCGGCGGCGACGTCAAGCCTTCCTTCTTGCCAGGCACGACCGATCTCGACCAAGGCGGGCATGAGCAGATCGTCCACGATGGACTCGAACGAGCCCTGCGCGAACATCTCATCCAAGGCAGCGCCGATGGCGGCGATATCCATGGCGACGGCAGCTTCGTTGAACCGATCGATCAGCACCATCTGGTGAGGGCGGGTGGCATCGTCGCCAGACGTCACCAGGAGCTGGGGTGGCATCGGATCGATGGCGACTTCCCCCGCCAGGACAGCCCGACTCGCCTCACTCGCCGTCCAGCCACTCTCCGTCAGCTCGCGCACGCGCACGAGCGTTGAGATGGCGTCGTCGTCGTACAGACGATAGCCCGATGCGGTGCGCTGGGGGCTGACGACGCCGTAGCGGCGCTCCCAGGCACGGATGAGGGGAATGCTTACCCCGGAGCGGATCGATGCTTGTTTGATGCTGTACATGCTTTGTCGACTATAGCATGTCGCTTTCGTGACACAAACCCTTGACAAGCATTAGACAGTTCGGCTATCGTCAAGGACATCAGGTAGACAAACTCTTAACACAGCAGAGGAGAGAAGCAAGGAGGACACAGGAGATGACTCAACGGTGGTGCCCCTGAGGGGCCCACGGACCGGGGCGTAGACCGCTCCATCCCAGTGAAGATCACGAGAAGGACTCTCGCCTTCCTCTACTGAACACCCACTCGAAAGGACGAACACAGAGATGCGAAAGAACCAGATCCAAGTCATCGCCGCCACTGCCGCCCTCGCCGCGGTCATGGCGCTCCCCCTCGGCGCATTCGCGCAAGACGAGACGGCCAAGGTCCGCGTCGGGCACTTCAGCCCTGACGCTCCCGCGGTCGATGTCTACGCCAACGGTGGTGCCATCCTCAACGATGTGCCCTTCGGCGTGCTCTCCGACTACCTTGAGGTTCCCGGTGGCACCTACACCATCGAAGTGGTGGCAGCTGGTGCCGATCCGGCCGATGGTGCTGTCATCGGTCCCGTCGACCTCGAATTCGCTGCGGGCACCATGACGACCGTCGCCGCGACGAACAGCCTTGAGAACATCGAGGCCCAGGTCCTGACTGACGATCCCATGCCGCAGGACGGCATCGCACAGGTTCGCGTGGTCCACTTCAGCGCCGACGCCCCGGCCGTCGACGTCGCCCTGGACGGTGGTGACGTGGTGGTCGAGAACCTCGCCTACCCCGATGCAGCTGGCTACCTTGACCTCCCCGCAGGTGAGTACGACCTCGAGATCCGCCCCACCGGCACGACCGATGTGGCTTTCGATATCGACCCCCTGATGCTTGACGGCGGCAACAGCTTCACCGTCTTCGCGATCGGCTCCCTGGCCGACGGTAGCTTCACGGTCCTTCCGGCCGTCGACGCCAGCCTGATGGCTGACGACATGGCCGCTGAGTCCCCCGCGGCTGACGACATGGCCGCTGAGTCCCCCGCCGCGTAGCCGCGGCTCCACGACACCACCGGGCTGGTGATGCGGTTCCATCCACATCACCAGCCCGGTCTCCGAATTCGCTGAGAAGCGACCCGTTCGAAAGGAACAAACCCCCATGCGCAAGCAGCTATCCCTTCGCCGCAAGGCCGGGATGCTCGGTACCGTCGCCGCTTTGGCCGCCGTCACCGCCATCCCGTTTGCCACGGCCGCCCAGGACGAGAACGCGATGGTCCGTGTGCTGCACGGAGCTGGTGACGCCCCCGCTGTCGACATCTACGCCGACGGTGGGCTCATCGGCGAGGGTCTGGCCTTCAGCCAGATCACCGACTATCTACAAGTCCCAGGCGGTGAGTACCAGATCCAGGTCGTCCCCAATGGCGCCACCCTCGAGGAAGGCCCCATCGTCATCGACGCCGCGCTGACCTTCGATGCGGGCACCATGACCACCGTGGCCGCCACCGGCAGTCTCGCCTCGGGCATCGTCCCGCAGGTCATCCTGGACGACCCGGCTCCCAGCTCTGATACCGCGCAGCTCCGAGTCGCGCACCTCAGCGCCGACGCGCCCGCGGTCGACATCGCCCCTGACGGCGGTGACGCCCTCATCGAGGGCCTCGAGTATCCCAACGATACGGGCTACCTCGCCCTCCCGGGTGGCGCCTACGACCTCGAGATCCGGCCCGCCGGTTCGACCGATGTCGCCTTCGACATCCCTGAGATCACCATCACCGACGGCGTCAGCTACACGGTCTACGCGGTCGGTAGCCTGGGCGACGGCACGTTCACTGTCGTCCCCGCCGTCGACGCTGCGCTCGCCGGCGTGCGTGTCGGTCACTTCAGCGCCGACGCGCCCAACGTGGATGTGTATGCCAATGGTGGCGCCATCCTGACCGACGTGCCCTTCGGCACGCTCTCTGACTACCTGTACGTGCCCGCCGGCACCTACCAGGTCCAGGTCGTGCCGACCGGCGCTTCCCTCGATGAAGGGCCAGTGGTCATCGATGCTGAACTCACCTTCGATGGCGGCACGCTGACCACGGTCGCGGCTACCAACGATCTCGCTGACATCACTGCCGTCGTCCTCAAGGACAAGGCCGTCCAGCCTTCGGCTGAGGGTGCCAAGATCCGCGTCGTCCACCTGAGTGCCAACGCGCCCAAGGTCGACATCGCGCCCGATGGCTCCGGCAAGAAGGGTGCCGTCGTCAAGAACCTGAAGTTCGGCAAGGCCAAGGGCTACCTGGACGTGCCGGCCGGTGAGATCGACCTAGAGGTTCGTCCCGCTGGCAAGAAGGACACCGCCTTCGATATCCCGCCGCTCATGCTCGAGGACGGCAAGGCCTATAGCGCCATCGCCATCGGCCAGTTCCCCGACTCCTTCAACGTGATCCTCGTCGAAGAGGCATCCGCCAACTAGCACTCCCCCGGACACTCGTGTGGGGTCTGGCCTTCCCCCGGGCCAGCCCCACACGGGTCTCCATCCCGCACAACCCTGAGGAGGAACCAAGCAGTGATCAAGAAGCTTATCGCCGGCGTGTTGCTGGCCAGCATCGCCGCCACGGCGATCGTCCCGACCGTCAGTGCGGCGCCCGAATCCAAGGGCCAAGTCAAGTCGGGCAAGAATGCCGTCGAGCGTGTCGTCGGCTTCAGTGCCAACAACAACGACCGGTTGGCGACCCTCATCACCGCAGTCACCTGTGAGTACTTCGATGGTGCGGTCGTGAACCTGCTTGCGACCGCCGACCCCATCACTATCTTCGCGCCCACTAACTACGCCTTCCGCAAGCTCGGTAGCGCGCTTGGTATCCCGGGCGGCCTCACCCCGAGCAACGTCTGCACAGTCGACAAAGACACGCTATTCGACATCCTGGCCTACCACGTCTTCGGCGATGCCAAGATCTGGTACAAGCAGGCCAAGGCCGCCCGTGGTGGCGAGATCACCATGTTCAATGGCGCCCCGGCTGCCATCGGTGGCTCCGGCGAGGTCGTGACCTGGGACGGCGGCGAGGTGAAGGTCAAGAACATCCGCTCCAAGAACGCCATCATCCACGTCGTTGACGAGGTGGGCCTTCCGCCAGCCGCATAAGGCGCTTGCCGGCTAGATAGATGCTGGTGCGATCCGAGGAATGGGTCTTCTCTGGAACCCGACCTCTGATCGCACTTCTTCATCCGCAGCCAGCCACCGAACCGGATAGCCGCCTACCAAATGGGAGACTCAAGCATGATCAAGAAGCTCATCGCCGGCGTGTTGCTGGCTTCGCTGGCGCTCACGGCTATCGCGCCGGTCGCCAGCGCAAACTCAGGCAAGAACATCGTCGAGCGGGCCGCACAGGTCAACGAGTACACCGGCGCCTTCGACACACTCCTGGCCGCAGCGACCTGCGACTACTTCGGCTCCGCCGTCGTGGACGTTTTGTCGCAGCCCAGCACCACGCTGTTTGCCCCCACTGACCGCGCCTTCCGCGAACTCGGTCTCAACGCCCACAACGTGTGCTCCTCCTTCGCAAAGGACTCTGCCGCGCTGCTGAACATCCTGACCTACCACGTCATCGACGGGGTGGTCTCCTACCGTGACGCTCGCAAGGCCATCGGCAGCTCCGTAACGATGTTGAACGGCGAGACGGCTGCCATCACCGGCAAGTGGTGGCGCATCAAGATCGATGGTGCTCGCATCATCCTGCCGAACGTCCGCGCCAGCAATGGCTACATCCACGTGGTGAACGACGTCCTGCTGCCATAGTCCGCCACCACCCTTCTGGCACATCGAGCCGGTCCTTCGGGGCCGGCTCGATTGATTGGTTGTCCGTCGCGCAGGGGCAGCGCCGGGGTGGTGAAGCGGTCAGACTAAGCTGAAGGGGAAACGACTGCGTTCGGCAGGGCCCGTGGGGTCTGCGATGATGCGACAGGTGTGAGTAAAGTCATGGCGTCGTACGCGAGTTCCGGCCCGGGCCGTGTCCGTAGGAGTTCGCCGATCCGCGCGGGCGCGGGCGGTGGCCGCCGCAGCAGACCGCGGGCGGCTCCGGCGATGAGGTGGCGTGAGGAGCGGTTGGGATCCAGGGCCACACCAGCCAGACCGCGCTCGATCGCCGCAGCGCCGTCGAACTGGTCGGTCGAGAAGGGCAGGACCACCATGGGCACTCCATGGTGGAGCGCTTCGGTGATGCTGTTGTTGCCGCCATGTGTGACCAACAGGTCGGCGTGCTCGAGCAGCGCGACCTGGGGCAGAGTCGTCTGGACCAGCCAGTCGGTCGGCAGCTGGCCCAGATCGCGCGGCTGGTTGGCACCGATGGCGACCGCGACACGAACGTCGAGCTGCTGCAGGGCGGCGGCGATGCGTGCCAGCACGTCGATGCGCGCCGAGAGGAACGTTCCCAGCGAGACCACCACCAGTGGGCGCCCGTCGGACCGGGCCAGCCACTCCTGCGTAGCAGGTGCGAGCTCCTCACTGCGCACGGAGCTGCCGAGGAAGGCGTGCCGAGGCAGGAGCGCGCTGCGGATCGGTCCGTGGAGCGCGGCTGGATAGTTGAAGAGCACCACATCGCCGTGGGCACCGAACGCGTCGTGGACCGTTGGCGCGGCGGAAGCGACAGTCCGAAGCGCCTCGTTGTACACAGCGGTGAATGCGTCCGTCACGTTGCGAGCGGTGTGTCGGAGCGCCTCCATCTCGACGACGTCGGGACGGAGCGCCGGTGGCCAGGCAGAGGGCACGCCGTACAGCTCATCGCCCACCGGGAGTGCCGTGGGGTGCCCCAGCACCACATCACCGTAGGCTGCGCCGGCGGCTCGCAGGCCGATGGTGGCGGCGAACGCGAGGTGATCGACGAGGATGGTATCGGGCGCGTGAGTGTCGAGGATTCGCAGGGTGCGATGGGCGACCTGCGTGGGCCGCCATAGCAGATCCGTCGACCGTTGTTCCGCCTGGTAGCGCAGGGTTGGGACCATGCCAGCTCGCGTGGCGAGGAAGAACGCTTCCAATGAGCGTGCCTCGACGTCCCGCGCCTGCTCCGTTCGGATGACGCCGGCGTTGGAGCCACGCGACATGATCAGCTCGGTGTGCTCCATGCCGGCACGACGTACCAGCGGCGCCATGATCGGCCCAGTGGCGACGACTACGCGCTGGCCCCGACGCTGCCAGGCGGTGCCGATGGTGAGCATCGGCACCGCGTGCGAGGCGAAGTCGGGAGTGATGATCAGCAGGGTCACGCGGCACGCCCTACGCGGGCATCACCGGGGAGCGTGCGCGTGGAGCGAGCGGCCGTGCTGCGGTAGACCGCAGCCAGCGTACGTGCCATTCGATCGAGCGTGAAGCGCTTCTCGACCACGTCTCGCGTGCGCCGTGCCGTCTCTGGGTCTTCGGCAAGTCGCAGCGAGGCACGGATCGCGCTGGCCAGCGCAGCGACGTCGGTGGTGTCGACCAGCCAGCCGGTACGGCCATCTGCCACGTAGGTGGGCGGGCCGCCGTTGCGGGGTGCCACCACCGGCAGTCCGGCCGCCATGGCCTCGATGATGGCGAGGCCGAACTCCTCCTTGGCGCTGCCACAGGCGTAGGCGCCGTGTGCACCGATGAGCGAGCCCCATCCGGCTTGTGCCACGGCCAGCAAGAGGCTGACCTCGTCGTTAGGTCGATGGCCCATGAGGACGACTTTATGGGCCAAGCCGGGGAAAGCATCGAAGAGTGCCCCGATGCGTGTCAGCTCGGCTGCCTCGGAAGCCGTCGGCTGCTCCAGCTGACCGCCGATGATGACGAGGTTGGCCTGGTCTGCGAGCGTCTCGTCTGTCGCGAATGCCTTCACCAGGCGAGCCATGCCCTTGACCTGGTGCATCCGACCCACGCTGACGACGAGGGGCAGGCCGTGTCGAGCGACCGGCAGCTGACTGATGGCACGCTGTAGGTCGCCCACGACCGACGGCATGTCAACGGTGTCACCGACACTTTGTGCCGCGCGGTCGGAGCGCACGAGATCGATGCCCTCTGCCACGACGGTGTGGCGAAGACTGTCGGTACCGATCTCCACACCAGTCAGCTCACGTAGGCGTGCTTCGAGGTGCGGGCGTGGGAACAGCACCAGCTCCTGTGCTCCCCGCGCGAGGCGCCCGACGAGGTCGGCGCGATACCAGTGTGCCTCACGGGCGTCTTGTGCTGCGAATGAAGCTCGGTCGAGCGAGCCAGTCGCTTCGGCTGTCGCGATGGGCCCGTGTGGGTCGGGGGCCAGCGTGAATACGAAGGGGATGCCGAGCTGCTGCGCCACCATGGCGCCGGCCATGCTGCCGGGGTCGGCCATGCGCAGGTGCACGGCGTCGGGGACGAAGCCGGAGAGGAAGGCAGAGCGAACGCCCCGGACGGCGGCCACCAGCGACGGCCAGCTGCCGCTGAACGCCGCCCCCTCGTCGCTGGCCAGGGGCACGCCTTCGTGGCGGCAGCCAGCCTGCGCGCGACTTGTTTGCACCAGCTCGCCGGGCAGCCCGCGACCGACCGAGACGACCCCACTGATGTGCCGCTGCTGCACGAGGCTGCCGCTCAACTGCGCCAGCAGCGTGGCCACGCCGCCGGCATCGCCCATCCCGGCTCGTGAGGCGGATGGATCGAGCACTGCAGCGAGGTGGATCTGTGCGATACGGATAGCATCGTCTACTCCGTCCTGGCGCCACGGACCACGCTGCAGGAGCATTCGCTGCGTTCGCAGGCTTCGGGCGACTTGGCCAAACTCATCGTCCGAATGCGTCAACCGCGTGACGCTGTGTGGGATCGGTTCGGAGATGCGCTCGGTGAACCCGACGATGGCGGCGGCACGGACTGGTAGCTCTTCAAACGGGTCGGTCGCGAGTCGCTCGAGCACCAGCCCGGCGCGTCGGCTCGGCAGCAGCCCGATCGTCTCGGTGAGATAGCGGCGCGCGTCGGGACCGGTGGCTCGGGTGAGGGCGGTCTCCAGGGCGGTCAGCACCGAATGGGGAGCCTTCCTAGCCCATCGCGCGAGTGTGGCCTGGGCGTGGAATCCGGGCATGCCTCCGCCGGCGACCGCGCCCGATAGCGGACCCAGCAGCTCCGGTGCCATTGGGCGGCCCGTGGTCGCCCAGGCGGCGTGGGCCCCGAAGCCGGGAACGCCGTCAAGGACGAGCGCCGCCAGCTCGATATCGGCACCAGGCCCGGGTACGCTCCCGAGCATGTGCACCGCAGCCAGTGCCGCCACCGTGTCGCGCTCATCGTCGATGGCACGGAGCAGTGGTGTCAGGAGAGAGTCGGCGGTGCATCCAGCACGCACCAGCCGATCCATCGATCGAAGGGCATCGGGCAAGGTCTGCATGGCCGCGAGGATCGTCGGCGCCAGGCGCACGCGATCGAGTGAGGCGGCGACTCCGGGACCTCCTCGTGACGAACGGTACACGTGCTCGACGAGCAGGGACGGACCGGCCGTGTCGTGGTCGTTGTGATGGGATCCGATCATGTCGTGAAGTCGTATGCCCCGGCGCACCAGACGGCTCGGACGTCCTCCTACACCGCTTCGCTGAACGAGACCGTGGAGCGGTCGGGTCCAAGGTAGGTCGCCAAGCCGTCCTCGAAGACCGTGAGCGTTCGGGGCATTCGCTCGAGCAACGGGCCGACATCCACGGTCGCGGGCTGGTTGATGAAGTCGACGGCATCGGGGCTCAATGGCGGGTGAGGCAGGAAGCGCATGGGCCAGGCAGCCACCTTGACCAAGGCGGCGGGTGCCGGCAGCAGGGGCTTGTGCAACGCGGCCACGTCCATGGCTCGGTGCAGGACATCACGCATGGACATGGCCTCGGGGCCACCGATCTCGAATATCTGTTCCGTTGCGGCATCGGCCTCGAGTGAGTCAGCTGCAAGGGAGGCCACGTCACGCACGAACACCGGAGCGAGTCGCTGGCTGCCGAAGTTGGTCATTGGCACGACGGGCAGCGCACGGGCAAAGCCCAGGAAGCGGTTCAGCGAGACGTCGCCGGGTCCGAAGACCCAAGTGGGGCGGATGATGGTCCAGGCCATGCCCGAGCCGCGCACGGCATCCTCGGCTACCGCCTTGGCGCGGAACCAGTGTCGCTCGGCATCGTGGCCGGCGCCGGCACCAGAGATGTACACGACACGGCGCACGCCAGCCGTCTTCCCCGCCTCGATCAGGCGCTCCGCACCGCCGGCGTCCACCTCCATGAAGGTGAAGCCTTTCTTGGGCTGTTCGACCGGCAGACCGGGGAAGGCCAGTGAGATGACCAGCTCGTCCACGTCGGTCATGGTTCCCCGGAGGCTTTCGGGATCGCGCACGTCGGCGCGACGGATCTCGATGTCGTCAGGCAGCTGACCGCGAGCATCCTCCCCGCGCGAGGAGAACACCACGACGTGCCGCCCACGACGGCGCAGCTCCCGGGCGATCTCGCCGCCAACGAAGCCAGTACCGCCGGCGACCGCGATGGTGCCGGGAGGCGCACCATCGGGGTCACCGGCGGGCTCGAAGATGGCGTCGATCGCGATCGAACGGAAGTCGAACACGTGCTGGAGCTGCCGCCGAACGAGCATCCGATGTCCGAGCGTGCCGATGGGGCCGAGCGGCATCTGGTAGGTGACGCGGTCGTCCATGCGCACGCCGCCCTCGGCGGCGCTGAAGCGATGCTCATGCACCCAGGACTTGTAGGGCCCCTTCTCCTGCACGTCACTGAAGCCGTGCGGCGCATCGACCTCATCGATGAGTGTGCGCCACTTGGTGGGGATGCCGAAGAGCGGTCGCAGGGTGTAGTCGATGGTCGCGCCGGCATGGGTCCTGGGTTCCGCCGTGTGCATATCAAAATCCATCGACCGAGGAGTGATGCGGCCGAGGTTTTCGGCACGCGAGAAGAAGTCCCACACCTGTTCCAGATCACCAGGCACGGTATGGCTGCTGCTGAGGATGTGCTTGGTCATCGTTCCGTCCTTCGTGTACAGTGTTTGTACAGTCCGATACTAGGCCTTGGATGGCAGGTCTGTCAAGGAGTTGTACAATCCTAGGCGTGGTTGTAGAGGGTTGAGCAGAGGAGGGTGGACATGAGCGCCGAAGCTGTACCTGGATGGACCACCGTCGTCGTATGGTTCCGTCGCGACCTCCGTTTGGCAGATCACCCCACGCTGTGCGAGGCCATCGATCGCGCGCAACGGGTGGTCCCCCTTTTCATCCTCGACGACCGGCTTCTCGGCGGCGCCGCTCCGGCTCGCAGCTGGTTCCTGCGGCGATCGTTGGCCGTGCTGGACACTGACCTGCGGGCGCGAGGCAGCGCGCTGCTGGTGCGCCATGGTCGACCCGAGGTCCTGGTGCCGCAAGTCGCCGCCGAGGTCGGTGCGCAGGTGGTGTTGGCATCGCGTGACGTCACACCTCTCAGCCATCGCCGCGATGCGGCCGTGGCTGCGACGCTCGAGCGCGATGGTCGGCGGCTGGCGCTGCGACCTGGGCTGTTGCTGGCAGAGCCGGAGACGATGCTCACCGCCGGAGGCTCGCCCTATTCGGTGTTCACCCCGTTCTGGCGCGCGTTGCAGGCGGCACCACGGCGCCGCGTGCTGGCGGCGCCAGATCGGGTCCCCACGCCGCTCGACTTCCTCGGCGAGCGGTCGCTCATCGACACGATGGCTGACCTTGTGTCGCCGCTTCCCGACCTGCCGGAGCCTGGCGAGCGCGCGGCGCACGTCCGACTCACAGGTTGGGTCGGTGAGGGCTTGGCCGGCTACGGAGCTGGTCGCGATATCCTCTCGGGCGATGGCACGTCGCGCCTGAGTGCGGACCTCCACTTCGGGACACTTTCGCCACTGCAGGTCGAATCGGCAGCGCTCGAGGCCGGCGTGGATGCGACGCCATTCGTGCGGCAGCTGGCCTGGCGTGAGTTCTACCACCACCGGCTCTTCCATCGACGCACCGGCGATGGCTCGCCTGACAGCCCGCTGCTGTCAGCTTTCCGCAGCGCGGATGAAGATCCCGACGCGGTGGAAGCGTGGCGTGAGGGCCGCACCGGCATCCCCGTCGTCGATGCTGGGATGCGCCAACTTGCGGCCACCGGCTGGCTCAGCAACCGGGCGCGTCTGGTCGTGGCCTCGTTCCTGACGCGGCACCTGTTGATGGACTACCGCATCGGGGAACGGCACTTCATGCGTAACCTCATCGACGGGGACGTGGCCAACAACCGCGGTGGCTGGCAATGGACCGCCGGCGTGGGCGCCGACCCGCAGCCGTGGTTCCGCATCTTCAACCCCGTGCGCCAGGGTCTGCGTTTCGACCCCGAGGGTGCTTGGGTCCGCCGTTGGGTGCCGGAACTTGCCGGCATAGCCGACCGTCACGTCCACGCACCATGGGAGGCGTCGGCGGCCCCAGACGGCTATCCATCGGCCGTCGTCGAGCTGGCCGCTGCGCGCGAGCGAGCACTGGCCGCGTTCAGGTCGGCCAGCGGTCACGAGTGAGACTTCAGGTGCTGATGGCCTCGACGTCGTGGGCATCAGCAGCGGCTTGTTGGGCTCGCCGAACGAGCTTCCGGATCGAGCCTCGGAAGATGAACAAGTGGGCTGGCAGCAGCAGATACCAGTAGAGCCGACCACTCAGGCCTTTGGGCTCGAAGAAGGCCGTTTGCACCAGCTGGCTGCCGGCTGGATCTTCGATGAACTCATATTGCAGCCAGGCCCGGCCCGGCACGCGCATCTCGGCGCGCAGCCGCAGCAGCTCGTTCGGTCGGATCTCCTCGACTCGCCAGAAGTCGACCGCATCACCGACACGCACATGGCGTGGATCGCGACGCCCAAGGCGCATGCCGGGACCGCCCACGGCTCGATCCATCAGCCCGCGGATGCGCCACATCCAGTTGCCGAATGGCCAGCCTGCGGTGCCACCCAGGCGCTCCACCTGCGCGAACGTCACGCCCACGGGGGCGCGGACGCGGCGTCGTTGGCGGTCGAGCAGCATGCCCTCGCGACTCTCGTCCTGCGCGAGGTCCTTGCGGCCGGGCAAACCCAGCGAGTCGAACCAGGTGGTCTCGACAGCGTGGCGGTCGCGGCGGTCGATAGCCCGTTGCACGGCGGTCTCGAAGGGCTTCGGATCGATCCCGTAGGCGCGCGCCGGCTCCGGGTCGCGCACGACCACCTCGTTGCGCAGGCCCTCGATCAGTGGCCGGGCGATGCCGGAGGGGATCGGCGTGACCAGACTGCACCAATAGGAGCTGAGCTTGGGGGTGAGCACCGGGACGGGGATCATCAGGCGGCGCATACCGCGCAGTCGCGCGTAGGTATGCATCATCTCCGCGTACGAGAGTACATCCGGGCCGCCGATCTCGATGATGCCCACCTGCTCGGGGCGATCGGCTGCGGCCACGAGGTAGTCGAGCACATCGCGGATGCCGATGGGCTGACAGAGCGTGCGAACCCAGCGCGGCGTGATCATCACCGGCAGATGCTCGACCAGGCTCCGCAGCAGCTCGAAGGAGGCGCTGCCCGAGCCGATGATCACGGCAGCCCGGAATTCGGTCACAGGAACGCCGTGCGACGCCAATTCCTCCCCGACCTCCTGACGGCTGGAGAGATGGGCCGACAACCCGCTGGCCGGGTCACCCAGGCCGCCGAGGTAGATGAGGTGCTTGACGCCCGACTCGCGTGCGCGACTGGCGAAGGTCCGTGCGGCTCGCAGGTCGCGGAGCTCGAAGCCCTTTTCACCACTGGCCATGGAGTGCGCCAGGTAGTAGACCGTATCGATGTCGTCAAGCGCACCTGGCAGTGTCGTCGGATCGAGCAGGTCGACGCGCACGACCTCAGCGTCGGGGAAGCGCTCCGCGAGGCCCCGAGGGTCGCGGCTGGCCAGCCGCAGTGCGTGACCGCGTTCCGCGAGCAGCGCGACCAATCGACCGCCGACATAGCCGCTGGCGCCGACGATGAGGATGCGCATCAGCGCGCAGCCCGGCCATGGACTCGTCCACGACTCTTCTCCAGCGTGATCTGCAGGTCCTGGGTCAAACCGGTCCGGAAACCGGCCTCGCTGATCGAGAGGTAGTAGTCCCACATGCGGATGAAGCGATCGTCGAATCCCATCGCGCGCACGTCGTCGATGCGCTTGAAGAAGTGCTCACGCCAGGTCCGCAACGTGCGTGCGTAGCTGTCACGGATGTCGCGCACGTTCGTCAGCAGCAAGCCGCTGCCCTCGAGCGACGACTCGATGACGGCCAGGGACGGCAGCACGCCGCCGGGGAAGATGTAGCGCTGTATCCAGTTGGCACCCCGCAGCTGCGCCTCAAAGGCGTCGTGGGGAAACGTGATGACCTGGATGGCAGCTTTGCCACCGGGCTTCAGGGCATTCGACACGGCAGCGAAGTACGCGTCGTAGTACTCCGAGCCGACGGCCTCGAGCATCTCGATCGACACCACGGCATCGTAGCGCCCGCTGATGTCGCGGTAGTCGCGAAGCTCCACCTCGACCAGCCCGTCGAGGCCGGCCGCGTCGACGCGCGCACGGGCGAGGTCGTGCTGGGCCTGTGAGATGGTCACGGTGGTGACCCGCGCTCCCAACTCCCCGGCTGCGTACAGCGCAAAGCCGCCCCAACCGGTGCCGATCTCCAGCACGTGCTGACCGGCCATCACGCCGGCACGCTCAGCCATGCTGCGGTACTTGGCGCGCTGCGCATCGGCGAGTGACTGCCCGGGCGAGTCGAAGAGCGCGCTCGAGTAGGTCATCGTCTCGTCCAGCCAGAGGCGGTAGAAGTCATTGCCCAGGTCGTAGTGCGCGGTGATGTTGCGCCGCGAGCCCGACTTCGTATTGCGGTTGCGGCGGTGCGCCACGGTGCGGCTGAGCTTCGCCGGGATGCGCCACCAGCCCCTCGACAGGGAGAGCGCATGACGGTTGGCGACGGCCAACGAGATGAGACCGACGAGGTCGGGGCTGGACCAGAGGCCATCCATGTAGGCCTCGCCGCCGCCCACCTCGCCAGCGAGCAGCAGTCGTTTCAGCGCCTCCTGGTCATGGATGTGCATCTCGCCGCGAAGGTCCGAGTCGCGGTCACCGAAGACCCGCCGTGAGCCGTCAGGCAGCTGCACGGTGAGGCAGCCGAGCTTGATGCGTGAGGCGGCAGACAGAGCGATCCGGCTCGCCACCTGCGTCAGGAGCGGGTCGAACGGGGCAGCCAGCCGATCGGCCACGTGGGGCGTGTTCACTGGTTCGCCTCAGAGTGCCGTCGGAAGAGGAAGCCGCGGCGCCACATACGCCAGGCGTGCAGGTGGATGGCCACGATGGTCCTCTGGGTGGATAGCGGAACTCGCAGCATCGTGCGCAGGAGGGTGCGGTCGGTCAGGCGTCGTCGATCCGCGACTAGGGTCGCGGACAGGAGCGGTTCACCCCGCTCCGTCTCAGTGATAGCGATGCGGATGCGGTCGGGATCGTCCTGCACCCGCACGATGTAGTGCGCCTCCATGTCGATGAACGGCGAGACATAGAAGTCCTTGTCCATCTCATCCACCCAGCCCTTGCCCCGCTGCTGTGGCCGAAGCGTGTACAGCCGCCGCCCGCCGTGCGTGTTGTGCACCTCCACGATGACGACACGCATGGCCCCGGACTCATCGCGGCACAGGTAGAAGCTGGCGGGGTTGAATTGGTAGCCCAGTACCCTCGGCGTGGCGATGAAAGTGATGCGCCAACGGTCGGGGTCGAAGCCCTCGTCCCGAAGATGACCGAGCACTGACGCGCGCAGGTCCGTTGCCACTGGCAGCCAGTGGTCTCGGTCGCGCAGCGCGAGCGCGTTGAAACGGTTTCGGCTGAAGAGCCGCAGGTGGGTCGCCACATCATCGAGCTCGGCAAGGTCCAAGGCCAGGTAGAACACATCGTGCTCGAGCTCGTACTCCATCGGTTGGCTGCGACGATGGCGCACCTTGCCGACGAGCAGGTGCGACCTCACGCGGCAGCCCCGACGAGCACCGGTTCCTCGACAACGGCAGGACGCACCGCCATGGCCGATCCAAGCCGGGAGACCATCTCGGCCGCCATGAAGCCGGAGCGGCAGCCGTCTTCGTGGAACCCGTAGCCCAGGTGTGCGCCGGCATAGAACGTGCGGCGGTGGCCCTGTAGTCCGCCGAGCGCCTTCTGACCGTCGAGCGTGTCGAAGGTGTACTTGGGATGCGACATGGCACGCGTCGCGATGATCTGCTCGTCGGGGATGCTCGTGCCCGGGTTGACCGAGGTGCAATATTGCGTGGTGCCGTCGAGCCGTTGCAGCCGGTTCATCCAATACGTCATCGTCAGCTGGTCGGCCGGACGCTGGCAATCGACCGTGGCAACGTTCCAAGAACCCCGCGCCCCGGTCCGACCTGGTAGCACCGACGCATCGGTGTGGAGCACGACCTCATTGGTGGTGTACTCGAACAGGCCCAACGCGTCACGCTCGACGGCGTCCGCATCGTTGAGCAGCCTGAGCGCGACATCGGCATGGGTGGCCATGATGATTGCATCGAAGCGCTCGATCCGCTCGGACAGAGTCGTGACGGTCACACCATCGCCGTCGCGGTCGATGGCGATGACGGGATCGCCGGCCACGAGCGAATCGGCGGGGAGTCGCTCCATGATGCGATCGACGTAGGTCATCGAACCGCCCACCACCGTCCGCCAGGGCTTGCCCTTGCCGAAGCCGATGAGGCCGTGATTGTCGAGGAAGCGAAGCAGGTAATCGATGGGGAAGTCCATGATCTCTGCTGCCGACGTGGACCATACCGCTGACACGACCGGGATCAGGAAGTGGTTGCGGAAGGCGTTGCCGTAGCTGCCCTCGTCGAGGAACGCCGCCAGCGTATCCCGCGTCCAGACGTCTTGATCGAGTCGCTGGCGCGCGACGCTGTAGAAGCGCCGGATATCGTTGATCATGCGCCAGTGTGACGGACGCGCCAGCGAACCCGGCTGTGCGAACATGCTGGCCGCGCCACGCGAGCCGAACTCCAGGCCGCAGGCCTCGCAGGAGTGGCCCAGTGACATCTCGGTGGGCTGCGTCTCCACATCCAGCTCAGAGAACAATCTGGTCAGCCAGGGATACGTGGGCTCGTTGTACACGATGAATCCGGTGTCGACGTTCAGAGCGCTATCTTCGGTCTGGACGGTCACGGTCTTGACGTGTCCACCCGGTTCGGCGTCGCGCTCGAAGAGGCGGATGGTGTGCTGCTCACGCAGGGCGTACGCAGCGCTCAACCCGCTCACTCCGGCTCCGATGATGGCGATGTTCATGGTCGTCCCCCTTAGGATCGGTCCTGTTGACGTCAGCTCGATATCCTGTACGCACGTCGCGCTGTGTGTACAGGGATGGTACAATGTTTGTATAGCCTATGCAAGCCCCAAATCAGGAGAACGATGATGACCAAGCTGATCGAGTCCCTGGAGACACCGCTAGCGCGCGAGCGGGCCTTCGACTACATCGCTGATTGGAGCCGTCAGGCAGAGTGGGATCCCAATACGACCTCGTCGTCACGCATCGGTGCGGGCGGACCTGACGTCGGCGTCCGCTACGCGTTGGAGGTCAAGATGGGCCCCAAGGCCGTGCCCATGGAATACCGCATCACCGAGCTGCAGGGCCCATCGCGCATCGTGCTCATCGGCGAGGGCTCGGGCGTGTGGACCCGGGACGTCATCACCTTCTCCGAGTCAGCCACCGGGACACGCGTGGACTACGAAGCGGAGATCAAGCTGAGTGGCCTGTTGGGTCTGATACAACCGTTGCTGGGTCGCGCCTTCGAAGGCATCGCCAAGGGCGCGGTCACGGGCATGAAGGAGAAGCTCGACGCACTCCACGAACAGGCCGTGGCTCCGACCGCGGTCCCGGGAGCGTAGGCTGATGGACACGCGGGTCCTCGTCGACGGCGCCCTTGAGCTGAGCATCGTCGGCAGCTTCAGCCGCCTCGGCTACCACATCCGCCGTCGCCTCTTCGACTGGTCCGAGCCGGCGCCCGGCGCCCTCATCGGCAAGGCCGTGCTCATCACCGGGCCGACATCTGGCCTTGGGCGTGCCACGGCTGACGCTATCGCCGACCTGGGCGCTCGCATCGTCCTGGTCAGTCGGAGCAGGGACAAGCTTGAACGCGTCAGCGACGAGCTCAGCGCCCGCCATGGTGAGGACCGCTTTCCCTTCGTGGTGGCTGACATGTCCTCACTGTCGAATGTGCGAGACGCCGTCGACGAGATCCGCGAGCGTGAGCCAAGGCTCGACGTCCTGATCGACAACGCCGGCGCCATCTTCGAAGAGCGCAACGTGACCGATGACGGCCTGGAGATGACGTTCGCCACCATGGTGGCCGGGCCGTTCGTGCTGACCTCAGGGCTCTTGCCGTTGCTCGACGCGAGCGGCGATGGCCGCGTCATCAGCGTGGTCTCTGGCGGCATGTATGCGCAGCCGCTGCCGCTTGATGACCTGCAGTACGAGCGTGGAGACTATGACGGCACGCGTGCCTATGCCAGGGCCAAGCGGGCCTCGATGACGTTGACACGTGAGTGGGCGCGGCGCTACGACGGGGCCGTTCGGTTCGATGCCATGCACCCCGGCTGGGCCGATACGCCCGGCCTGGAAAAGTCGCTCCCGACCTTCTACGACTTGGTAGGTCCGCTGCTGCGCACCCCGGCCGAAGCGATCGACACCACGGTCTGGTTGGCGACCGACCAGACATCAGGTCATAAGGACGGCAACCTCTACCTGGACCGACGCCCGCGGCCCTTCGACCGCGCACCCGCGACGCGCCTCACGTCGGCGCAGCGACGTCGCCTGTGGGACATCGTGGTGCGATTGGCTGCGGTGCCCGACCCGACTGCTTGATCCGGCCGCTTGATCCGCTACGGCTCGCAGAACCACTCACGACTGCGCGGCCGGCGGAGCGACAAGACGACCACGATGAAGAGCAGCACGGCGGCGATCGACAGGACGAAGCCGCCCGGCGCGAACAGCATGATCGCGGCCAGCGGCAGCAACAGCGAGGTCAACCCCAACGAGAGCATGTAGGCCGCCTGCTTCTTCTGGAGCACCAGCGTCATGGTGAAGATCAGATACGCCAGCAGCAGCATCCAGACGAGGCCGATGAAGGTGATGGGTGCCTGAACGGCCTGGTCGATGACGATGCGCATGGACAACCCCAGCACCGAGAGCACGAGGAACGCATAGCCGAGGAAGACCAGCACCCCCGGCGGCATCGCACGAACTGTCTGCCACATGGCCACGATTGTCCCACGCTCGCGATGGCAGTCGGCTCTGCACCGGATATCCTGCGCCCCATGAGCATCGAAACTCCCGCCTGGGTGAGGGACGCCGTCTTCTACCAGGTCTTTCCCGACCGACTCGCCCGCAGCGGCCGTGTCGCCGCCCCCGGCGAGCTACAAGCATGGGACGCTGAGCCTACGACGGACGGATTCAAGGGCGGCGATCTGTACGGCGTCGTCGCCCACCTCGATCGCCTGAGGCGGCTCGGTATCACTGCGCTCTATCTCAATCCAGTGTTCGCGTCGGCCTCCAATCACCGCTATCACACCGACGACTACGAGATGGTCGATCCGCTGCTGGGCGGCGATGATGCGCTGCGGGAGCTGCTCGATGAGGCACACGCACGTGACATGCGGGTCGTGCTCGACGGTGTCTTCAATCACTGCGGCCGCGGCTGGTGGCCCTTCCACCATGTCGCGGAGAACGGCATCAGCTCGCCCTATCGCGACTGGTTCATCCTGGCCGATGACGTGCGCGACGGCTCGCGCGGCATCAGCCCCTATCCCACGCCTGGCCAGATGGCGGAGATCACCGAGCTTCGCGCGGCCGGAACCGCATATGGCGCGGCCTCCCGTGCGGTGCTGGGCTACGAGGCCTGGTGGGATCTGCCGGCGCTGCCCAAGCTGAACCTCGACGAGCCGCACCTGCGAGCGCTGATGCTCGATGTCTCCGAGCGCTGGATCCGCTTCGGCATCGACGGCTGGCGCCTGGACGTGGCCGAAGAAGTGGGGGCCGACTTCTGGCGCGAGTTCCGTCAGCGGGTCAGGGCCGCCGATCCCGAGGCCTACGTGGTCGCAGAGATCTGGCACCACAAGCCCGAATGGTTGCAGGGCGACCTGTTCGATGCCTTCATGAACTACCCGCTGGCTCTCGGGCTCATGGGCTTTGCCGCACAGGACCACCTTGATATCGGCATCCATGTGCCATCCGAGTACGAGGGCCAGTTGAGGGCCTTCGATGCGGCTGCCTTGTGGGCGCGCATCGAAGAATCACGATCGATGAACGATCCCGCGGTGACAGCGGTCCAGTTGAACCTGCTTGGGAGCCACGACACGCCGCGAGCCCTGACCATCATGGGTGGCGATCTGGACTCGCTGCGGTTGGCCACGCTGCTGCAGATGACGTTGCCGGGCGCGCCGTGTGTCTACTACGGGGACGAGATCGGCATGGACGGCGTCATGGATCCGATGTGCCGACGTGCGTTTCCCGAGGACCGCGCTCTGTGGGAACGCAAGCCGTACCCCTGGGTAGCCGACGCCATCGCGCTACGACACTCCAGCGCCGCCTTTCGCGATGCGGAGCTGACGTTGCTGGGTGCGCGGGGAGCGGCGCTGGCGTTCCTGCGACGCGCCGATGAGGAGGCGTATGCCGTCGTGGTCAACGCTGGGGCTGAGCAACTGACGTGGGACTTGGCGTTGCCGCTCGCGGCGGTGCGCGCTGAGCTGGTGCGGTTGCGCGGCGGGAGGCCAGGGGAGCGCTCGGCCGTGATTTCTGGTGGGTCGCTACAGGTAACGCTGCCCGGTCGCGAGGGTGTGGTGATGCGGCTAGACCTCTAGCATTCGGTGGGCGTCCTGGCGTCCGAGACGAGCCCGCGAGGCGATTGCCTATACTCGCTTCGTGGCGCTCGTACGCATCGCGGTCGTCGTCGTCCTTGTCGTATCTGGGCTCGTGGTCCTGTACGGCTTGATCCTCGATCGCTCCGGTCAGAACATCGCTTTCACCGTCGCCGGCCTGGCCGTCCTTGGCTTGACGCTGGCGTTCATCTCGGCATGGTTCTTGAACCGCGCCCTGACCGATGCCCGCTGGGGCCGCACGGCCGGCTCGCTCTTGGGTGCGGCGGTGGGTGGCCTGTTCGCGATCGCTGCCGCCGGTTGCCTGGCCGCGGCCTCGGTGTTCGCTTTCATCCGCGTCTGACCGAGTGAGTGTCTGACAGAGTGAGCGCGTCGGTCGGGTACACTCGCTCGGTCGCTGGCCCCCATCGTCTAGAGGCCTAGGACGCCACCCTTTCAAGGTGGAGATCAGGGGTTCGAATCCCCTTGGGGGCGCCATCTTCTGTGTTCAAATCCCATGTGATCCGGGCCTGCCGGCTCCGCTCGTGGCCACTGTTGGCAACGCGTTGGCAACTTCGAGGGCTCCACAGCGGAATCGACCTCGAACCAGACCCGGCACAGGTGGCGTAACGGCTGCAGCCACGTGTCGTCCGCGGACGGCTAACCAGAGTGGCACGTTTCGGCGTGGAACCTGTCGCGCGATCCAGCGGTCCCGCCCCTGCGACGTGCCGCCGCGGTCCTGGCATCCGCCTACCTCGTCTCCCCCATCGACGCCGTTCCCGCGATCATCCCGCTGGCCGGGCAGCTCGACGACCTCCTGGTCATCCTCAGCGGCGTCGAATTCGCGCTGGCAGGCATGGACGAGCGCGAGCGCATGGCCCATCTCCAGCGTGCCGGGATCTCGGACACGCAGGCCAGCGACGACCTTGCGACACTCGGCCGATCCATCGCTTGGACGGCGGGGCGCATCGGTCGTGCCGTGGGCGCCACAGGCAGCAGCATCAGCTTTCAGGCTGCACCGGCACTCGCACGCCTTGGCAGGGGTGCCCGGCGAGTGGTTAGCCGTGTCCGGGAAGCTGGGCGCCAGGCGCGCCCGGCCGTCGGCTGAGCAAAGCTCGCGACCGTTCTTGCCCAGACCTCAGCGACGCGGTTAGAGTGCGATGTCACATCCGCGCAATGGTTCGGGCCGAGGCGGTAAGGCGCCTGCGTGGTCAGCTTCGGCAAGATGCGCTCCATGAATGGAAGCAGGCGAGCGGCATCCTTCCGATCGGCGATCGCCGGGCTCGCGTGTCTGGCGCTAGCGAGCGTCGCCTTGGGCGGACCCACGGGAGCGCAGGAGGATCCACCGTCCCAGGACTCGGTCGTCCGGGCTGGAACGTGTGCCGAGAAGGGTGACATCGTCGCGCTCCTGGAGCCGGTCCCGAGCGGCGTGTCGGCAGACCAGGACCCGTCGGTCGCGACCAGCGTGACGCAGGTGGCCTTGCCATTCGAGGAGCTGACAGGGGAGCCGCACGCCATCGCAGTGGAGGGCGCGACCGGCGCGCTTTGCGCCACGGTCGGCGGGTCGCTCGCGGAGGATGGCGGCCTCGCCAGTGCCTTGGTCAACGCGAATGGCGTGGCGGTCGGCATCGCTTGGCTGCGCGAGCTTGGACTCGAGGCCACGACGGTCCGCATCTTCCTGCTCGCGGATACCAGGGAGCCGACCGACGCATCACCGGACCCCAGCGCATCGCCCGGCCCCAGCGCATCGCCCGGCCCGGACACAACCCCCGACCCCAGCGCATCGCCCGGCCCCGACGCATCACCAGCTGCCTCCCCGGGGGAAGATGGGGTGCTCCCAGAGGGCGAGATCGATCCTCGAGAGGATATCGACGTCGACGTCGGCCACTGAACGGCACCCGGACGAGCACACTCGAGAGTCGGAACCGCCGCACGGCACGGCCCGCAAGTGGTGGGCGACGCGGGCTGCGCTTCAGCTCCGACCGCGACCCAGGCTATCGGCGCGTCGGGCGAGGTAAGAGGACGCGCTACATCGATGATGCGGGAGTGGAGCTGGGGGAGCCCGTCGAGCTCGAGCGTATCGCGTCGATGGCCATCCCGCCGGCGTGGACCGACGTCTGGATCTGCGCCCATCCAGATGGCCATATCCAGGCCGTCGGTCGTGACGCTCGAGGGCGCAAACAGTACCGCTACCACCCGGAGTGGAGGCGGCGTCGCGACGCTGACAAATACGAGCGCATGGTGCTCCTCGCTCGCCGGCTTCCACGCATCCGTGAGGCGGTCAACCGTGACCTCTCCCGGCCGGGCTTGCCACGGGAGAAGGTCCTCGCGCTGGTAGTGCGGCTCCTGGAGCTGACCCACCTACGTGTGGGCGGCGAGGCCTATATGCGACTCAATCGATCGTACGGCCTGACCACGATGCGCCGCCGCCAGGCAACGGTCTCGGGCTCGCAGATCCGCTTTCGCTTCAAGGGCAAGAGCGGCAAGCTGCATGACGTGGGCATCCGTGATCGGCGGCTGGCGCGACTCATGCGCAAGGTCCAGGATCTCCCCGGTCAGCGGCTCTTCGAGTACAGCGATGAGGCCGGCGACCGCAGGGCCGTCAGCTCGGAGGATGTGAATGACTACCTCCGCCAGGTCTCCGGAGTCGACCTCACGGCCAAGGACTTCCGCACGTGGGCAGGCACGCTCACAGCCTTCCGCGCCCTGCTCCACGAGAAGACATCGCAGCATGAGAGCGTCCGGCGCCGCCGCGCCAAGCGCGCCCTGCAACTCGCCGCTGAAGCTCTCGGCAACACCGCATCGGTCACGCGTGCCAGCTACGTCCATCCCGACGTGCTCGATGCCTGGGAGGAGGGCGAGCTCGAACGTATGCGTGTTCCCGACTCCGAGCCGCCCATCGGGCTGCCCGGGGACGTGGCAAGTGCTGGCGAGGAGGCGGCACTGCTTCGCCTGCTCGAGAGGCGGCGCTCTTGACTCCTCAGAGAGCCTTCTCGCCCAGCCAGATCTTGATGTTGGCCGCCGTACCGGACGAATGGGCCTGGACGTCCGAAGCCGCTCCCTGCCGTAGCTGACGACACATCCGACGACCGCCTGCGTGCCTGGTTCGCCGGCTCCGTCGCGGCCGAGGGCCTGCTCGGCACGCACTCGTTCGGGGTCAAACGCCGTCGCCCACTATCACGCAGCGGGACGACAACCTCTATCTCCTGCTCACACTCCCTTGCGAGCTTGGGCGACCATGAGATATGACAGCGGTATGCCCTTGCCGTTGAGGTGCTCCCAGCCGGCGCATATGTCTCGGTCAAACTCCTGGAGGGACTCGACCATCAAGCCATTGCGTACCATGGCGTTGATGATCGATCCGTACGTGTGACTGAAGCTGGTGAACGGCTTCGATTCGTACGTCGTACCACCGATGTAGTCGGCGCCGCTGCTCTCGACCCAGGGTTCCTCCTTGAAGTACGAGTAAACGACTCGCTCCGGGAAATCAGCGTCGAACATCTCCTCCCTCGGCATGGCGACCATGTCAGTGAACGGATGCTTCTCGTGGATGACGAGATCGGCGCCGTCGCGGAGGACGAGCGCCACCTTCTCGAAGAACAGGTCGAGATCGGCAAACCAGGTCAAGGCGCCGCAGGTGATGAGCAACACGTCGAACCGGTCAGCGTGTGTCTCGTCGATCGCGCAGATGTCGGTCGTGATGAAGTCAGCAGCGAGTCCGGTCTCCTGTGCGATCCGGCGACCTTCTTCGGCGAAGTTCTCGGCGATGTCGAAGCCTGTCCCATGCTCGGCACCCATCTTCACCACCGACAGCAGCTCGCGTCCGTTGTTGCAGCAGAACTGCGCCACCGTTTTGCGTGCCACGCTGATCTCGCGGAGCGCAGCGACGAGCTCAGGTTCGAGGAACAGGTGGTCCCGCCGCAAGCGCTCGACAGGGTCTGCGCGATAGGCCGCCTGGTGCTTCTCAAAGGCTTCTTCCCAAGCCGCCTTGTTGGCCCTCACGTAGTCCATCCGTGTCGCCCTCCGCTCGATATATGCGAGAACATCAATCCCCATCGGCCGGTCGCCGTCATGCTCCACGCTACGGCTTCGTTGTCTCGTTGGACGGACGCATCCACGCAAGCACCGAGGTCTATTCAGCCGTCACCCAGACCGCGATCCACTCTCCGTCGGACTCGCGGATGGCGACGCGTCCCATCGAGCCATCGCTGAGGCGGCAGACGTACTCGGTCAACTCGTGCTTCGTGCCGAGCGAGGGCGACCCCGTTGGTGAAGGCGGGACGCAGTGACGCTAAGCGTCCCCTAATCTGGCTCAAGATGCCGCCGCGTTGCTCTTGGGACTTGAGCGCACGGGCGTGGCTGAAGTGGCGTTCGCGGTGGCGCGACCGCGCCGACTCGATGGCCTTCTGCTCGTCAAAGTGAGGGGGTAGCACCTAGGTCCTCCGATCGTACGGACCGGTCCTGTCCCCGCCAGTCACCGCAGCGGTGAGCACGAACGAGTCCACTGTTGACCCGTAGCGAGCGCGGAGGTTGCGATACTCGACCTCGTCACGGATCCGAGCTCGGAAATCACCGATGGCGAGCACGCCACGTACCGGGAATCGGAACGCACCGACGGTCGGCTCGGTCGCCGCGATGGTGGCCTCGCCAAGGTCATGGCCGGCAAGCGACGCCCTCGACCCGGTGATGCCGTAGAAGCGCTCGGGCATCATGACCACGTCCATCCCAGCGGGTGCTGTCCCATCGATACTGATGCGGCCCATCCCCAGTATCCATCGTGCCAACCACTCTCGCGGCGCACGTAGGGCCCTCGGTCGCCAGCTCCATGTCGGCATCGGCACGCTGGCGAGGTTCATGATCCGCTCCATGGGCCGCTCGGAGAGTCGAACCGTCCAGTCAAGGGCAGGCTCGGCCATACGCGCACGAAGCTCGTTCGGTCCGGTCCAGGCCACATCGATGCCTGCCATTCGCGCGGACTCGAGTGCTGGTCCCCACCAACGTGGGCATCCGACTTCCAGGCTCGGGCCATCGACATAGACCCTCCACGTGCCGACGGGATCACGGTGCCAGATCGACCGATATGGTGCGAGATCGCTATATGGGAAGTCTCGGAGTCCAAGGACCTCGCCGCTGGAGAAGGTGATCCCCATGATGGCCCAGCCGGTAAGCTGCTCGAAGCCACTCCATCGCGAACGGGATCCTCGCAACTCGCGGGTAGCGCTGCGTAGGTCGAGTGCCATCAAATGCCCTCGATGACTTCGAGCACTTCGTCGGCCGCGAGTCCGTGCGAGCTGCGGTGGACCTGGTCGACTGCCTCAGCGCTCGGTCCCTCGGCGAGGCAGAAGACCCGGCCGGTCGCCGGGCTGAACCAATAGCGCTGGTACGTCACGCCATGGTCAGCTTGAGCTGTCAGGTCTGCCTGATGCGCAGCGGCGATGTCGTCGGGGGTGGCACCCTCCACGCGCTCGTGGATATCCATGAACAGTGGCATGTCTGGTCTCCTTTGATCAGTTGCTCACGCTTCTCATGAGCTGCGGACACCCTAGGAGCGAGACCTTCCCTGGACCTTCCGTCGCGAGTCGATGCTGGCGAGCTGGTCGGAGTCCGGCGCTGCCCCGAGGCTGCGGTAGATCGTCTCGGCCTTGCGGACGGCGCTGTGTGGTCGCCCACGGGCGCCGCGGAGCACAAGCGCGAGGGCCTCCAGGCTGCGCGCCTCGTCGTAGGGCTGCCCCAGCGTGGCGAAGGTCCGCGCGGCGTCGTCCAGCTCCCCGCCCGCAGTCGCCATGTCTGCTTCGGCCAAAGCCAGCAGTCCCCGTGCGTGCGCAGCAGCGGCCCTCCAGGCTCCGCTTTCGAACTGGGCACCGCTGACGGTGGCAGCTGTAACGCCCGACGTGGCCATATCCATCAAGCCAGCGGCAAGGCCGACCGGCACCGAGACCGGATAAAGCAGCGCATCGCAGGTCAGGCAGGCGCCGACCTCGTCACGTGTGGCCAGTCCCGTGCGGACTGCCCCGACCGCTGCATCGATCGCTCCTGCCTGCAGTCGATTGCGGGCGAGGCATGCGTATAGGCGCGTTCGGCTGTGATGCCTGACCTGGGCGCTCGGCGAGCTTTCCGCGCGTTCTATCATCGCCGCGAGCCGCCTCTGCGCCGAGTCGAGGCGACCCATCGAGGTCTCCAGGAGCGCGAGCCGCTGCTGGCCATGGATGGTGGCCTGTTCAGCATCGACTGACTCAGCGAGCCCGATGCCGCGCTCGAGCGTTTCGCCGCTGTCAGTCCAGCGTCCGGTCAGGAACTGGACGGTTCCGAGGGCGAGGCATGAGACCGACATGGCACGTCGGTTGCCGGCCCGTTCGGCATCTCGCAATGCCGCGTGTACCGTCGCTTCCACCTTCGGATAGGGTCGGTCGCCATACAGGTGGTACTCCCAGAGACAGGGATGACCCTCGAAGGCCTCGTCGACGTCGAACCCATCACCGAGGTCGAGCGCTTGCCGTGCCATCTCGGCATCGAGCCCGCGACGCCAATCGCCCAGCGCGTGACAGGCGAGTGCGAGCATCTCAAGCGCATGGGCACGCTCGGCCGCTGGACTTTCCCTTGTGGCTGCGACTGCGCGCTCGGCCGCGTCGAGCGCCTCACTGAAACGGCCTGAATGCCAGCGCAGCTGACTCAGTAGTAGATACGTGCGGGCCGTCACGTAGGCTGGCATCTCCGCCGCGAGCGAACGCTGGATGTGGCCGATCAAGGTGGCACCGCCGGAGAGGTCGCCCTGGAGGATCCGGGTCAGGGCGGCCTTGCTCTGCAACCGCAGCATCGTCTCACCGTCCGCGCTTGTTGGGCCCAGCGATGCTTCAGCCAACTCAAGGGCACGGCTGTATAGCTCTGCGCTGCCAGCGACATCTCCGGTCCGGCGTCGCACATCGGCGAGCTGTTCGAGGAGCAGGATGCGCTCGCCGCTCTGCTCGTCATGGCTCGGGATCGCCGCGATCTGCCCTTCGAGGATGCGACGGGCGAGGGTCTCGGTCTCAGGCTCCGGTTCGACACCCAGCTCGCGCATCAGCATCTGCCGGCAGGCGTGGTATTGGCGGAGGGCGGCGTCACGTCGGCCAGCCGCGAGGTATCCCTCCATCAGCCGGCGGTGGGCGATCTCGTCCGACGGCTCGTGTTCCAAGATTTGAGACCAACCAGCCATGGCCGCCTCCTGATCGCCCAGGGTCGCGAGCAAACTTGCTTGGGCACCAGCCAGGGACCGCCACAGCTGCTGTAGCTCATCGTGCGGCCCCATCGTCCACTCCTCGAGCCTGTCGTCAGGCAGCAGCGGCCCGCCGTAGGCCGCGAGGGCGTCAGTCACAGCATCAAGGTCAGTGGGCACCCGCAGCGCGTAGCGAGTCGCCGCTCGGAACCGGTCCACGTCGACCTCGACAGCGAGATCCAAACGGACCACCTGGGAAGCGATGGAGATGAATGACTCGTCGAACCCGCGCTTTCGGGCCACTGCACGCAGCCAGTGGAGACTCTTGTAGAGCTGATCAGCGGCGCCCGAGAACATGAGTTCAGGCCACAGGCGGTCCATCAGCTCCTCGCGATGCAACGCATGTTGGTGGGCCAGGCCGAGCGACTTCAGGACTGCGGCTGCGCGGTGATGCGGCCAGCGGGCGTCGATGATGGGCACGCCATCCGCGGTCAGCTCGAAGCGCCCAAGCAGGATCAGGCGCAGGGCTTGATCGGCCATGATCGGTGGACGATACGCCTGCCGGGCAATCCCGAGGCGAAAACTTGCCGGCGCCCCAAAACACCCAGGTATCAGGGTCACTTGCCCTGTCTTGCCCTTGTTGCGAAGCACCGCCGGCCGGTGCGGTAGGTTGCGGGTCCGACTAGCTCGCGGAGGACCAGGGCCCGATGCCCACGATGCGATCGACGACGATGCGGATGACCCAGCCGGGGGGCGGGTCGGGCATCGGTGGGAACGTGACATCCGGGCCCAGGTAGGTGTGGGCGAGGCGCTGCAGCAGTTCCGGTGCGCCGCCTTCGGTGAGGTGGGCACGGCCATGGAGCACCACGTACTCGTCGAGGCCATAGGCGTTGCGCTCACCGCTCACCATCGAGATGGCCACCCGTGGATCGCGTCGGATGTTGCGCAGCTTGGCCTGCTCGGGGATGGTGCCGATCACGACCTCGTCCTGCTCGACGCCCACCCAGGCCATAGAGACGTGGGCGGAACCGTCACCGTTCAGCGTCACGACATGGGCGATAGGGCCACGCTCGATGAGCTCGTGGATACTGGCTGGGATGTTCATCGGCAGATGGTACCTGCGGCATGTGCAGATGAACGGGGCCCCGATACGGTGGCCGCATTCGCACCACCTCCATCAGGCGATCGGTTGCACCGAGACCCAGCGACCCTCCCAAACCATCCCGATGCCCGCGTAGTGCCAGGGGGTGAAGAAGCGCCGGAACTGCTGGCGCGTGATCTTCTTGTCCGGATGCATGTCATACCCATAGGCGCGGCTCTGTAGGCCCCAGAGCGGTCCGGACACTCGGACGCCCGTGACCTTGAAGCGGTCAGTCACCGCGGGATCGGCGGTGGCGGTGAAGCCGGTCAGCACCCAGGCATGGTCGCCGTGCGCCACCGCGATGGCCACCGGCAGCTCGGTGCGCCGCAGGTTACGGACAGCCGAGCGCAGCGCGGCCTTGAAGCTGCCGCTCGAGACCAACCGGTAGCGCGGGTCGACGAAGTGGCGGAGCCCGGCCGCCCAGCCCGCTGGGTCCACGCCATCACGCAGCGGGATCCGGTAGCGCTCGTGTGCCCGCATGTAGCCGAAGAAGCGGCGCTGCTGGGCCTTCGAGTGCTTCGTCTTGTGGTGGACGATGTTGCGCATCATCTGTAGGTCCGCCGCCGTGCACCAGTACCAGGTCTTCTGGGTGCTGAAGACGCCCGTTCGGTAGAGGTCGACGCCGCCGCGCCAACGGGGGAGGGCAGCATCAGCGGTATCCGGGAGCGCGGCTACGCTGAGCGTGACGGTGGCCAGCAGCACGGCGAGGAGCGGAGCCAAGGGGAGCCCGCGGCGAGCGCTTCGAACGCGAGCGACCACGGCCCTACCCTTTCCGATGGTCTGATGCCACCCCATCGCCCGGATGATGCCACGGTCGGCTGGTCGCGGCGCAGAGGGCCATGGAGCGCCCAGGGAAGCAAGCCCCGCCGGTTCGCAAACCGAGCGCCCCGCCTGTGGCTCGGCGCCGTCCGATCTGTCGACCCCTCTGCTACGATCGGCCCGTGACCACGACCCGATTCCGTGGCGGCCGGATCATGGGCATCCGGATCCCCACCCTCTTCAGCGAGAATGATGCCAAGCGCTGCGCGGGTTGCGGCGAGCCTATCGAGGGCACGCCGTTCCGCGTCTCGTTGCTTGACAACGTGGCGCGCGAGGCCGCACCCAGCTGGGCACAGGTCGCGCCACTCAACCCGGGACCGCACCAGTTCCACTCCACGCCCGAGTGCTTCCGGACCTGGGCTCGGGGACGTGGCCACTACCTGTGCCGGCTATCGCAGGTGCGAGAACTGATGCGGCCGACGCCGCTGCCGGTCGATCCTCCGGCCTGGGGCCTGTGCGACGGCAACCATCGCGAGGATCACGAGTTCGAACCGGCCTAACGGCCGAGCGCGCCAGACGGCCATGGATGCCAACGTCCTCATCCCCTCGGTCACCGCTGTGCTGTCGGGTGTCTTCTTTGTCGCCCTCGTCGACCAGTGGCGCACCCGGCGTCGCGGCTACCAGGCCATCTGGGCGCTGGGGATGCTGTTCTTCTCTGTTGCGGTCCTTTGCGAAGCCATCGCCGCGGCCGGGGGCTGGAGCGAGCCGATCTATCGCGTGTGGTATCTCACCGGCGCTGTCTGGACCGCGGGGTGGCTGGGCCTCGGCAATGCCTTTCTGCTCGGACGCACTCGTTTCGGCTTCGGCTTCGCGCTGTGCCTGTTCTTCGCCGGCCTCTTCACCTTCCTGACTGCGCGGCGTAACCCGGAGATCTATGCGGACGCCACCACCACGGCCATGCTCTACTTCCTGGTCGCTGGTGTACTCGCCCTCGCCGTGTCGGTGGAGACGTACTTCCAGAACTGGCGCTGGCCCTGGATGGCGCTCCTGGCCGTGGGCGGCGCGACCGTCCTATCGCTGGTGCTCATGTTGATGGCGGACCTGCCCGCACCCGGGTACGCGCTGGATCCCGTGACTGGTGTCCCGACCGCCGCGATCTTGCCACCGGCGTTGCGGTTGCTGACGCCATTCCTGAACATCACGGGTGCCTTTGCGCTGATCCTGGGTGCGCTGTTCTCAGCCTATGTCTTCATGCCCAAGCGTCGCGTGCTGGACTACTCACTGGACCCGGGCCAGTCGGGCGACAGCTTCCTCTTCAACCTCTTCATCGCACCGGTCGCCATCATCGTCAACTTCGTGGCCTCGCTTCCCGGCGCGCTCAAGGAGCTCTTCACGGGCAAGATCCACAGTCGTGTGCCGGCCACGCTGCTCATCGCCCTGGGTGCCTTCATCCCGGCGCTGACCGACAGCTTCAATCGCTTCGGGTCGACCGAGTGGTTCCAGCTGGGCAAGCTCCTGGGTGTGCTGCTGTTGCTTGCCGGGTTCCTGGTCTCGACCGAGACGTTCAGCGAGATCCGGATCCCCTTCACCTCCATCGTGTTGCGTGGCTCCCGTTCCGAACCGCGAGAGGCGTCCGGACCCTGAGGCGATCGCAGGGGCGTTGGCACAGCCCGCGAGGGGATGAGGTCTGGCAGACTGAGGCAGTGTTGCTGTGAACCAGGGTGCCGACCGCAACGGTGTCGCCTTGGTGGCTGTCGCCGCTGTCGGCTTCGGGCTTGGCGGTCCGCTGGCGCGAGCGGCCGGCGACGTCGGCTTCAACGGAGTCACCTTCGCCTTCTGGCGCTCTGCTGGATCGGTGGCTGCGCTAGCGGCGATGTTGCTGATCGGCGTGGCCGTGGGCCGGTTGCCGCGCGTCTCGCTCCGCTCTATCGGCCGGTTGGAGTGGCTGCAACTGGCAGCCATGGGGCTGTTCGTGGCCGGCACGACGCTGGGGCTGTTCCTGGGCTATGAACGCACGACCATCGCCCTGACGCTGATCGTGTTCTACACCTACCCGGTGATCGTGGCGGTGGCCGCGGTGCGCATCTACGGTGAGCCGCTCACGGCGCGGCGTTTGTCGGCCATCCTGCTGGCCTTGTTCGGCATGGCGCTGGTGGTGCTCGGTCCAGGTGCCATCGACGCCGGTGGCGTGGATATGCTGGGCGTCCTCTTCGCGCTCGGCGCTGCGGCCTGCCAGACCGGCTACGCGCTGGTCGCGGCACGCGGCTTCGCCTCCGTGCCCTCGTTTCAGGCAGCGGCGCTGCTGCGCGGCGTCTCGCTGCTGTCCTACCTTGTGGTACTGCTTCCGTTGGTCATGCTCATCGGGGATGGCGAGCGCCTGCTCGGCCCACTCGACGGTATCGAAGCCTGGCTGCTGATCGTGATCGCGGGGGTGTTCAGCGCGGCCCTGCCCACGGCCGGACTGGTGGCGGGCTACCGTCGCGTGGGGCCGACACGAGGCGCGGTGCTGATGTTGCTGGAACCGCTCACGGGCGTGCTGCTGGCGGCTATGTTGCTCGCGGAGCGGCCCGCGCCGATCCGACTGCTGGGCGGGCTGCTCGTCCTCGCGGGGGCGGTGCTGGTACAACTCGCACCGGCCAAGCGCGGACACGCGGAGACCGAGCTGCTCGCCGAGTAGGCTTGCCGGGGGAACCCGTGGACTGTGCGATATCCACGGAAGACGAGACGCTTACGGTCGTTCTGCTTGGTCACCTGCTCCCCCGTTCGACTCCTCCCCGGGTGCTTTCGATGCCCACGGACGACGAGACGACCGCCACTACCGCTGTAAACTCGGGGGTACTCGCGTCGGAGACAACCGCGCCGACCACCAAGTCCGGGCTCGGACCCGGCACTCGAAGGGGAGGATCGATGCGCGTTCGCAAAGCAGTGTTCCCGGCCGCAGGCTGGGGGACCCGTTTCTTACCGGCCACCAAGGCGCAGCCCAAGGAGATGCTGCCGTTGGTGGACAAGCCGGTCATCCAGTACGCGGTCGAAGAGGCCGTGGCTGCCGGCATCGAGCAGGTCATCTTCGTGACCAGCAGCCAGAAGCGTGCCATCGAGGACCACTTCGATCACAGCTTCGAGCTGGAGTCGATGCTGGAGGCCAAGGGTGACATCGAGATGCTGCGTCGCGTCCGCCAGATCGGTGACATGGCGCAGATCAGCTACGTGCGACAGAAGGAACAGTTGGGCCTGGGCCACGCGGTGCTGATGGCCAAGGAGCTGGTCGGCCACGAACCCTTCGCGGTCATCCTCTCCGATGATGTCGTGCAGGCCGAGCGATCCTGCATCGGTCAGCTCGTGGACGCCTATCAGCACACCGGTGGGTCCACCCTTGCCGTGATGACGGTGCCGCAGGAGGAGACCAGCCGCTACGGCATCGTCGAGGTCGATCCTGACTGGTCCGACCCCGATGTTCGCCTCAACCGCATCCATGGCCTGGTCGAGAAGCCGAACGCGGGCGAGGCGCCGAGCAACAAGGCCATCATCGGTCGCTACGTGCTGACACCCAAGATCTTCGAGAAGCTGGAGCAGACGCAGGCTGGCAGTGGCGGTGAGATCCAGCTGACCGATGCCATCGAGGCGCTGATGAAGGAGCAGGAGGTCTTCTCCTACGCGTTCGAGGGGACCCGCCATGATGCCGGCACGACCATGGGCTGGCTCAAGGCTTCCGTCCAGCTGGCCCTCGACCGGGATGACATCGGTGGCGAGTTCCGCGAATATCTGGCGGGGATCGACCTGCAGTGACCATGGCCGAGGCCGTCGGTCTGACCGGCCACCGAGAGGGAAGGTGGCGTGGCTGAGATCGGCGCGCTGCTCGGTGGTCGGTATCGGCTCCGGCAAATCCTTGGGCAAGGCGGCATGGCCACCATCTTTGGTGCCACCGACGATAAGCTCGGTCGCGAAGTGGCGGTCAAGGTGCTGCGCCCCGAGTTCGGCACCGATGCGCAGTTCGTGGAGCGCTTCAAGCACGAGGCGCAGGCGGCTGCTTCGCTCAGCCACCCCAACATCGTGGCCGTCTACGATTACGGTACGGACCCGGCTGGTCCGTATATCGTCATGGAGCAGGTCTCCGGCGGCGATCTCTCATCTGCTCTCGGCAAGCACGGCATCCTGCCCCCGACCGCGGTCGCCAATACCGGCCAGCAAGTCGCCGACGCGCTCGCTGCCGCTCACGCGCGCGGGATCGTCCATCGTGACATCAAGCCCAGCAACATCCTGCTCTCACCGGACGGCCGTGTGCAGGTCGCCGACTTCGGCATCGCTCAGGCGGCCGCTCGCTCGCCCGTGACCGCGACCGGTATCACGCTCGGCAGCGTACTCTACTTCAGCCCCGAGCAGGCCCGAGGTGATACAGCCACAGCCGCCTCCGACATCTATTCGCTCGGCTTGGTGATGTACGAGATGCTCACCGGCCAGCGTGCTTTCTCCGGCGACTCGCCGGCCGCGGTCGCGGTGGCACGGCTCTCGGGTGGCGTGCCATCGCCGATGGCCATGCGCGCTGAGGTGCCGCCGGCGCTGGATGCCATCGTCCGCTGGTGCCTGGCGGTCGATTCCGCGGCCAGGCCCACCGCGGCCGAGCTAGCGACCGCGCTGGCTCGTTTTCGCACCGATCCCTCCGGCGCCGCGGCCTACGCTGCCGCGGGCGCCGCGGCGGCTGCGGCGGGACAGCTTGCTGCTGTGCCGGGTTCGATCCCTCCGGTCACGCAGGCCGTGTTGGCTCCCACCGGCGCCATCCTGGAGCACGAGCACGGTGGCTCAGGTCCGTGGACCTGGATGGCCGCGGGATTGGGCCTGCTGGTGATCGTCGCGAGCGGCATCCTTCTCTTCCTGCTCTTCAACGGCATCGGGGAAGAGCTAGCGACGCCGAGCCCATCACCCTCGCTCGTCACAGAGCTGGTGAAGACGCCTGCGTTCGTGGGCCGCAGCGAAGGCAACGCCCTCACCGTGGCCAAGCGTCACGGACTGGTGCTGGAGATGGACTACAACGAGACCGATGAGCACGAGGCTGGCCTTGTCATCGACCAACTGCCCGAGCCGGGGACCGAAGTGGCGGTCGGGACGACCGTCCAGATCACGGTCGCGACACAGGTGGAGACGGTGGTGGTGCCCGACGTGCATGGCATCAAGGAGGCCAACGCCATCATCCAGATCGAGGACGCCGGCCTGCGCGCCGGCCAACGCTTCGGCGTGGCGGACCTGCTGCCGCCGGGCTACCTCGTCTTCACGGAGCCGCGTGCGGGCGCCTCGGCCACGCGTGACAGTCTCATCGACTACAGCGTCTCCACAGGCCCGGCCACGGAGCCTACGCCCAGACCCATCCGCACGCCGCCGCCCACCCGCAGGCCTACGCCCGTGCCCACCCCCGGCTCGACCGACTCGCCGACCCCTTTCCCCTCATCCAGGCTCGTGTTGGTCGGTGATTTCGGGTGCCTGAAGCTGGCCGACGCCCGTGGCCAACTGGGCGACGCAGGTCTGCTCCTCGGGGCTATCTACCCGGAGGAGCCACCGCCAGCGGAGAATTGGGTCGTCTTCGACCAGCTACCAGAGCCGGGCGACTCGGTGCCGGTAGGCTCCGCTGTGGACCTCGTGTTGGGTGACCCGCAGGATCCATGTCCGCCCGGATGACCCGTATCCTGCCGCACGGTCGTGCACGGGAGAACCTAGCCGGCTGCGCGGTCGACCTACGACAGCTCGATCTGGCGACTGTCCTCGACGGTGTCCCCGGTGATCGAGGTCACCGTGACGGCCACCTCGATGCCGTCCGCGAGCGGACCGCTCGGCTGCAGCCGCGGCCGCCACTGGTAGCGGCCATCGGCATCGGTGGTCCCTTCGTCCGTGTCACTGAGGCCGGGAGCGCCGAGCGCAAAAGCGACCGCGGCACCGGGCATCTTCTTGCCATCCTTGTCGACGACCTCGACCATCACTCTGATCTGGCTGTGAGGTGAGGAACGCTTGATCCGGCGCGGCACACTGAACGTCTTGATCACGGGCCGGCCATCCAGTCGCGTCACTCGGACCTGAGCACGGCTCGGCAGTCCGGCCGGATCCACCAATTCCACGCTGATGACGTTCTTGCCGTATCCCATCGCTACGGCCTTTTCGAACTCTCCGCTCTCACCCACGGTCACCGTCTTGGCTTTGGACTTGACGCCCTTGGCCTTGTTGGAGATGTGCACCTGCGCACCCACCTCTGACGTTCCCGTCACCATGATCGCCTCGGCGCTCGTCTGCGCGCCATCCTCGGGTGAAGTGATCTCCAGGCCCGGTGCATCCTTATCCTGCGTCACCAGCACCGGATCGGACTGGGGCCCCAGGCCGGCTTCGGTTCGGAGCGCTGCGGTGATCTCATTGACTCCGCCCTCGATCAGCCGCGCATACACCGTCGTCTCCTGCCCGAGCTTGAACTTCTTCAGGGAGCCGATCTCCTCGTCACCACGAAGCAGCACCAGCGTGAGCAGCTTCCTGGGCAGCTTCTCGTCAGCGGGTATCTGGACGACGACCGGGATCTCGACCTCGGCCGTCAGGGTCGGGGCGCTGTTGATGCTCGGTCTGCTCGTGGGCACTCGCCCGTCGGCGGGCGAGGCCCCCGGCGAGGGTGCAGGTGATGGCGAGGACCCTACCACCGTGCCCGGCTGCCGGCCCGTGTCGTGGTCACTCGGACTGAGGACCGCGAGGACGATCGCCGCGAGGATGGCGAGCATGACGAGGGCCACGCCCGCCCATCGAGCTGGTGAGACCTGGGTCTCGTCGCCCGACTTGGAGCCCCTGGTCGGGGTGGACCGTCGTGCCCCGGGGGCCGACTTCGCGGAAGCCATGCGTCGGCTCGTCGTGTGTGTCCGTGCACTGGCGTCGTCCATCCCTTCAGATTGTGGCACGCTATCGTCCAACACCTAGTCGGGGGAGATCCGGAGAGGGGATCGCTTGAACTCAGATGAGCGTGGTGTGCCATCGAGCCGTGACGCTGCGTCGCGGTCACACTCCATCGGCAGTTCACCACCACCGCCACCGCCAGGCCCCATCGCTCGGGTCGCACCACGCATGCCTCGCGCAGACGTGGCTGCAACGCAGCTGGCTGCCTACCGTCCGACCATCCCGTTCGGCCTGCCCAACCTGCGCCGCAACGTCTGCCCGCACTTCTATATGACCGGTCCACGGGGACCGATCCCCGTGCAGACGCCGCATCTCCTCAAGGCTTATATGCGCCAGGACGCCACCATCGCTCGCTGCCAGGTCCGGGGCGGCGTCCACCTCGACGCCGGTTACGTCACCGACGTCTGCCTTTCCGCTCGCTTCAATCAGTGTGTCTTCTACGAGGAAGAGATCCTCGCCTTCTGACCTGACGGCCGACGCTCTCAGCCGCATCCAGGCCCGCGGCCAAATCGGGATCCGCTTGGGCCTTGACCGCATGCGTGCCTTGTTGACCCGCTTGGGGGACCCGCAAGTGGCGCTCCGTGGCGTGCTGATCGCTGGCACCAATGGCAAAGGGAGTGTCGCGGCCATGACGGCTGCGATGCTCGGCGCTGCTGGCTACTCGACTGGCCAGTCGCCCAGCCCGCACCTCCACAGCTACCGCGAGCGGATCACAATCGACGGCAGACCCATCGCCTGGGACGACCTGCAGGCATTGCTCGAGGAGGTCCTCAAGGCGAGTGAGCCGGGTGCCACCGAGCATGGTCCGGCTACCGAGTTCGAATTGCTGACGGCAGCCGCCTACCTGTGGTCGGCGCGCCGCGGGGTCGACGTGATGGTCATGGAAGTCGGCTTGGGCGGGCGACTTGATGCCTCCAATGCGTGGCGGGCCGACGTCGCCGCTATCACCAATGTGAGCCTCGACCACCAGGAGTTCCTGGGCGACACCATCGCCGCGGTCGCGGCGGAGAAGGCGGCCATCATCCGAGCTGGCCAGATGGTCGTTACCGGTGCCGACGGTGAGGCCCTCCAGGTCATCGGGTCGCGCGCCGCGGAGCAGCGGGCGCGCCTGACGGTGTGTCCGCCCCTGCCCCTCCTGGCCATGGACTACGCCGGCGTCACCCTGGGGCACGATCGGCTTGGCCCGCTGTCGGTATCGCTCCTGGGGCGGCACCAGGCGGCCAATGCAGCGGTGGCGCTGGGGATCATCGCGGCGCTGAGAGAGGCTGGTGTGGCCGACGTTCACGACGACGCCATCCGCCACGGTCTCGCCGGCACGCGTTGGCCGGGCCGTCTGGAGCTCCTCCGGTGCGCTGGTCGGGTCATCCTGCTCGATGGTGCGCACAATCCCGCTGGTGCGCGCTCGCTGGCCGTCGCCGTGGACGATCTGGGTCCATCGCTGCCGGCTGGCCGCGCCACCCTGCTCGTCGGGATCATGGCTGACAAGGATGTGCCCGGGGTGCTGCGGGCCTTGCGACGATCGAAGCGGCTCCACGGCGCTCGCTTCGTAGCCAGCGGCGTGCCTGGGACCCCCCGCGCGCTGCCTGCCGCTGACCTCGCACGGCTCTGGGCCGAGTTGGATGGGGCGGCAGCCGATGCTGCCTTCGACGATGCCGATGCGGCCCTCGGACACGCGCTGGATGTAGCCACATCCGATAGCGGGCCATTGATCATCGCCGGTTCCTTGTACTTGCTGGGTCACCTGCGTGCGCGCTTGGTCGCGGACGCCATGATGGACACGAGGACGGACGCACGGACGGACGCGATGACGGATGCCGAGTCGGCCGCCGATGTCTGATGCGGCCGTGTCCCACACCCTGCGCCTTCGCGGCCTGGAGCTATGTCCGGGTGCTCGTACCTACCTCATGGGCATCGTCAACGTGACCCCCGACTCCTTCAGCGGTGACGGCTTGCTCATGGGGCCGGCGCCGATCGAGACCGCGGTCGCCCAAGCGGTGCGCATGGTCGACGAAGGCGCCGACATCATCGATGTGGGTGGCGAGTCGACGCGCCCTGGACACGTTCCGGTCAGTCTTGACGAGGAGTTGGAACGCGTGGCGAGCGTGGTCGGTGCCATCCGAGCCAGACTGCCGCGCGTGCCCATCAGCATCGACACGAGCAAGGCTGAGGTGGCGGCCGTGGCGCTCGATGCGGGCGCTGACATCATCAATGACGTGGCTGGCGTGACGGCCGGCGCTGCGCTGGCCTCCATCGCGGCCGCACACGGCACGCCTTACATCCTCATGCACAGCCGCGCACAGCCGGTGTATGTGGACGTCGTGTCGGAGGTCACCACGGACCTCCGAGGGGCGATCGAGATGGCGGAGACCGCCGGCTGCGACCCGCGGTCCCTCATCGTGGATCCCGGCTTCGGCTTCGGCAAGACCGTGCCACAGAACCTCATGCTGCTGCGTGATCTCGCCGCCTTGCGCGCTCTGGGCAGGCCCATCCTGCTAGGCACCAGCCGCAAGTCGACCATCGGCAGGGTCCTTGGTCTGCCCCCCGGCGAGCGGCTGGAGGGCACGTTGGCGACCACCGCTTTGGGCATCGCCGCCGGCGCCGACATCATCCGCGTCCACGATGTGGAGGCCAACCTCCGCGTCGCCCGCATGAGCGATGCCATCCTCCGGGCCGGCTGGCAGCCGTCGGGCTGGCAGCCGTGATCGGCGCACAGGGCCCTGGGCGGAGCCGAGCGACACGAGAGGAGACCACGACGATGGAGAGGAGACCACGACGATGGACCGCATCACGCTGAGCTCGATGCGCTACGAGGGCCTGTTGGGTGCCACTGACGAGGAGCGCGCGTTCCCGCAGCTCCTCGAGATCGACCTCGTCATCGAGGCAGACCTCTCTGCTGCGGCGAACTCGGACGCGCTGGCCGACACGATCGACTACGGCCCGTTCGTGGAGCTCACCGAGCGCACCGTCGAAGGCGGCAGCTTCCGCTTGCTTGAGGGTCTGGCCGGGGCGCTGGCGGGCGGAGCGCTACGACTGTCGCCTTCGGTCGCGGCGGTCACGGTGCGCGTCCGCAAGCTCGCGGTGCCTATGGACGTTTGCATGGACCACGCCGAGGTGGAGATCAGACGAGGGCGCAGCAGCCGGGAGTAGGGTGTGGGATGTGGTCCGATCTACTGATCGACTGGCCGCGTACCCAGCTGCAGGCTCAGGTCCAGCAGCTCCTCACCTCGTAGGACGCGCAGGTTTACCGTCTCTCGCGGGCGGTACTGCGTCAGGATCTCATCGAGTGGGTTGTCACCGTCGACTCGTACCGTGTCGATGTGAGTGATGATGTCACCGCTGCGAAGCCCGGCGTCAGCTGCTGGGCTGCCGGGGAACACCGCGTCTCCCGCGAAATCCTCCGGCGGTTCCACCAGCGCCCCATAGCCGAGCAACAACCCGCGCTGTTCCTGCAGCACCGGTGTCAATGCCGTGTAGTAGATGCCCATCCAGGGGCGACTCAACGACTCACCCTCGATGGCCTGCTGCATGATCGGCCGCGCCAGGTTGACGGGGATGGCGAAGCCGATGCCCTGGGCATCCCCGGCGATGGCGGTGTTGATGCCGATGAGGTCACCATCGGCATCGACCAGGGCACCGCCGCTGTTGCCGGGATTGATGGCCGCGTCCGTCTGGATGAGGTTGCGCAGCGATTCGACTTGCCGACCACCGCTGCAGGCATCATCGACGTCGATCTGGCGACCCAGCGCACTCACGACCCCGGTCGTCACCGAGTTGGTGAACGTGCCCAGCGGGCTGCCGATGGCGATAGCGTGCTGGCCGACGCGGAGGGTGCTGGAGTTGCCCATCTGCACGAAGGGCAAGCCCTGTCCCTCGATCTTGACGATGGCCAGATCGGTCAGCGTGTCCAGCCCGTGGATCTGGCCAGGGTAGCGCTGCCCATCGGCGAGCTGCACGGTCAACGTCTCCGCATTGCAGACGACATGTCGATTGGTCACGACCCAGCCGTCGGCATCGAAGATGACCCCTGAGCCCACACCCTCGAAGACATAGGATCCATCCCGCCCACGTGGGGTGATGGTCACCACCGCCGGGCTGACCTCATCGACCGCATCGATGACGGCATTCTCCTCGACCACGCGCACGATATCGGGGTCGGCTTGGGCGCCGGTGCCCGTCTGCTGACCCAATGGCTGGGAGACGATGACGTCCCGGTCCAAGCGGCCAGACCCGAGCAACAAAGCATAGGTCCCGACCGAGGCCACCAGCGCAGCGACCAGGGCGATCGCGAACAGGCCACCGACCTGGCTGGACCTGCGCCCCACAGGAGGCGGAGATGGCACGGGAGGCGGAGTTGCGCCTGACGCTAGCCGTTCACCGCGACCATGCTCGATCCAGGCGGGACGGTGCTGGGGTGGGGGACTGTACGAGGCCGATCGACCCTCGTGGTCAGTGCTGGGCCGTTCGGCCATGGGGTGCTGCTGCTCCGGTCGTGGGCACGATTGATCAGGGAAGAAGAGGCTATACCGTGAGGGGTTCAACCCGGGGCATCGGAGGATGAAGAAACCAACACATCCCGCGGCAAAGTGACCAGGACTTCGGTACCGACATCTGGCGTGCTGGAGATGGAGACTCGGCCGTGGTGCATGTCCACGATCGAGCGCGCGATGGCCAAGCCCAAGCCTGAGCCACCAGCGCGCTCCTCCGGTCGACGCGTGCCGCGGTAGAAGCGGTCGAAGACGTGCTCGAGCTCGTCTGGGTCGATGCCGACCCCGTCATCCTTGACGGTGAAGCTGGCACCGTCCGCGGACGCCGCGACGGTGATATCGATGTGGCCGCCGCTGGGCGTGAACTTGATGGCGTTGCCGATGAGGTTGCCCAGCACCTGCCCCAGTCGCGGTGGATCGTGAAGCTGGACGATCGCGTCAGGGGGTAGGTGCGCGCGCAACTCGACACCCTTGCGTTCGGCCATGGGCTCGGCATGGTCGACCGAATCCTCAGCCACGATGCGCAGATCCTCGTCACGCAGCTGCAACGCCACCAGACCCGAGTCGAGTTTGGAGAGCTCCAGCAGGTTGGCTGCCAGCCAGTCGAGTCGCTCGACCTGCTGGCGGCTGCCGCGCAGGAACTCCTCACGCGTCTCAGGCACCTCGGCGGCGCCTTCCAGCAACAGCTCGTTGAACGTTCGCAGTGCGGCGATGGGCGTGCGCAGCTCGTGGCTGACATCAGCGAGGAACTCGCGACCGCGATCGCGGTCCTCACTGATGATGGTGACCGATTCCTGGAGGCGCTCGGCCATGTCGTTGAAGGCGCCGGCCAGCTCCTGCACCTCCGGTGGCGAGTTGGTGGGGATGTCCACGCGCGCATCCAGGTGGCCCTCAGCGAGCAGCCGCGACGTCTTGGTCAGGCGCCGCAGGGGCCGCGCCAGCCACTGCGACAACAGCAGCGCCGTGATGAGCGCCACGACCAGCGCCACGAGGGCCGCGTTGATGAGCACTTCGTTGATGGTGCGCGTGGTCTGCTCGCGTGAGGTGAACGGATTGCTCAAGGTCACGGTCAGCCGGTGGCTCGGTGGTGCACCCGCGGAGTACCACAGGTCGCGGACCTCGCTGCTGGCGGTGGCCGCCAGGCTGGGCTCGCGGTTCTGACCTGGTTCACCGGCGTCATCGGGGTAGCCGACCTGCAGCTGCCAAGCGGCCTCGCTGCCCTCGGCCGGCACGAGGGCGACCGATACGTCGGCGCGGGCGATATCGCCGGTGAGCTCTTTGACCGTGCCGTGGTTCGCGTCACCGAGGGTCCACTCGGTCGAGCCACCGACCTCTCCGGTGGGCAGGATGATGGGTCTGGCGCCACCCGACGAGACGTTGGTGGCGAGCTCGTCGGCGATGAGCGTGGCCATGGACTCGGCACGGGTTTCGAGGTTGGCCCGCTCCTGGTCCAGAAAGAAGCCCTCGAGCAGGCGTGGCAACGAGACCAGCACCAGCCCCAGCGCCACCGCTACCACGAGGATGGTGGCCGCGAAGAGCCGGGTGCGGTAGCTGGACGCGACCGCGCGAAGGCCCGTGTTGTGGTCAGGCGCGTTCCTGGCGGCGCCGGACATCAGCAGCGGCTACTCAGCGCTCAGCGAAGGCGTAGCCGGCCCCACGGATGGTCAGGATGAACGTGGGATCGACCGGATCGTCCTCGAGCTTCTCGCGCAGGTGGCTGATGTGGACGTTGATGGTCTTCTCGTCCTGGTCGAGTGCCTCGTAGTCACGCACCAGCTCCAACAGCTCGCGGCGGGAGAACACGCGCCCCGGCTTGGACGCGAGGTGACGCAGGATCTCGAACTCGGTGGCCGTCAGACCGACGCGCTTGTCTCCCCGCTGGACGCGCCGGCGGTCCAGGTCGATGACGAGGTCGCGGTGGCGGATGAGCCGGCCGCCCATGGCATCGGCAAGGTCGCCGTAGGCTCGGCGCAGCAGAGCCTTGATACGGCTCTGCAACTCACGCAGGCCGAAGGGCTTGGTCATGTAGTCGTCTGCACCCATCTCCAGGCCGATGACCTTGTCCATCTCCTCATCGCGTGCGGTCAACATCAGCACAGGCGCCTTGGAACCATCGCTGCGCAGGCGCCGCAGGGTCTCGAAGCCATCGATCCCGGGCATGCGCACGTCAAGCACGATCAGGTCCGGCGCAAGCTCACCAGCGACGGCCAGCGCCTCCTCGCCCGAACCAGCGAGCGTGACCTGATAGCCCTCCTGCTCGAGTGCGTACTGGATGCCGCGTGCGACCGCGTATTCGTCTTCGACGATGAGGATGGTTGCTGACATGGAGTCTTCGATGGTACATCGGAGTGGCGTTTGGGCTTCCCGTGCTACGATTCCAATCCGTCCATCCGCCCAGCGCGGATCAACGATTTCTCAAGAGGTCACCCTACGTGAGCACCCGTCCGGTCGTGTCCGCCGAGCCCCGTGAGGTCGTCGGCAAGAAGGTCAGCTCCCTGCGTCGGCAGGGCATCCTCCCTGCTGTGGTCTACGGCGGGAACCGGGAGTCGGAGAACATCCAGCTCGACTCACGAGCTTTCGATGTGCTCATGCGCACCACGACACGCAACACGCTCGTCGACCTCAAGGTGGGCAAGGGCAAGGCCACCCCGGTGCTGCTCCATAGCATCCATGAGCATCCCGTCCGTCGCCATCCCATGCACGTGGACTTCCTCGTCGTGTCGATGACCGAAGCCATCACCGTCGAGGTGCCCATCAACTACATGGGTGACTCCACCGCCGCTGACAAGCTCGGTGGCACCCTGCTGCATATGCGTGAGAGCGTGTCCATCAGTGCGCTCGCCACCGCACTGCCGCACGCCATCGACCTGGACATCACCCCGCTCGACTCGTTCGAGGCCGTGCTGCACGTCAGGGATCTCATCGTGCCTGAAGGCGTCTCGATCCTGACCGACGCCGAAGAGCCGCTGGCGCGTGTGCAGCCGCCACGCGTCGAGGAGGAGCCGGTCAGCGGCGTCGAGGCTGAGGCCGTCGAGGAGGGCGTCGAGGCTCCCGAGTCGGTGGGTGCCGGAGATACGGGCGAGGCAGCCGGCGATGGCGAGGACGCTGGCTGACCTCGATCGATCAGGTGCGTGGCAGCGCCCTCGCAGATCTCGCGGGCAGGTCGCGGTCGCGGTCCCGGCCGGGGTGTGGCTGTCCGCGGTCGCCGGTGCGCATACCTGACTACGCGCGCTCGCGCAGCTCGTCGCGGATCTCGGTCAGCAGCTCGATCTCAGTCGGTCCAGAACGCTGCTCCTCGACCTCGCGCGTCAGTCTGGCGTTCATCTGCTGCATCGGCTTCACCACCAGCAAGAAGATGGCTGCGGCGATCATCACGAATGAGATGAGCGTGTTGAGGAATGCGCCGATGCGCATCTCGGCATCGCCGACATCGATGACCCAGGTGGAGAAATCGGGCACTCCGAAGATGCCCAACAACGGCGTCAGGATGTCCTCGACGAGTGATGTCGTGATGGCTGCGAAGGCAGCACCGATGACGACCGCCACGGCCAGATCGACCACATTCCCGCGCAGCACGAAGTCTCGGAACTCCCTGATCATGGCTCCCACTCCCCTGACTTGGACGATGGCCACCGAGCCGGCGACCCCCGCAGCCTACGCCGATAGAGGCGCCATCCACCCCGCAGGTACGCAGCCGGGGGCCAGCGCCCGGAGTGGAAGCTCCAGAAGAGCTAACCTTGGCTGTCGATGCCCGGTCTCGACGGCATCCCACCCAGAGGTGATCATTTGACGGGCTCGCCCGAACGTTCTCCCGTTGCCCCGGAGGCGCAGGGGCAGCCACGCAAGCGCTCCAGGCTGCTGGACGGCATCATCGAGGTCGTCACGACCGTCGGTCTCGCGGTGATCTTGTACCTGATCATCACGACGTTCATCGTGCAGACCTTTCGGGTCGAGCAGAGTTCCATGATCGATACGCTGCACGAGGGTCAGCACCTGCTCATCGACAAGATCACGCCGCGCTTCGACGACTATTCTCGCGGTGACATCATCGTCTTCCATCCCAATGGCAACAGCGACCAAACGCCATACATCAAGCGCGTCATCGGTGTCGGCGGTGAGCGCGTCGAGGTCCGCGACGGTTCGGTCTGGATCGACGGTACCCGGCTCGACGAGTCGGCGTACACCTACCGCGATCCGCTCACGGGCGAGAATGAGCCTACGCTGGCCAAGGCCGGCAACGCCTCCTGGGACGTGCCCGAAGGCCAACTCTTCGTGCTGGGTGATCACCGCATGGGCTCGACCGACTCGCGCAATCCCAGTGTGGGCCTTGTCTCGACGGACGATGTCGTCGGTCGGGCGTGGCTGCGCTTCTTCCCGCTCGACACGCTGGGCATCCTGCAAACGCCGCCCTACCCGGAGCTTGACGCCGCCGGGTAGTCTGCTCGCACTTGACAGCGGCACGGTGCGGCTGACCGGAGACACTGATGGATCGACGGGCGAGCCTTTCCACGCTCCTCCTCACGCTCATCATCGTGATCACCGGAACATGGTGCGCGATCCCGGCGGCTGCGAACGAGCCCGACGAGCCGCCGCCCTACCACGCTCGTCACTTCGACCTGGTCGATTTGCCCTTCGATCGGTTGCCCTGGACGAGTGCCCGACCGCCGGCACTTCCGGCACTGCCGCCAGTCGATGACAAGGGCATCCGCCTGTACCGCTGGAACGATGGCCGCCTCTACTACCGACCCGGTTCGGTGGCCATCAACGGCATGAAGCGCATCGACGCCTTCCGTGATACCGGCGACCGCGCCCAGCTGGAGCAGGCATTGGTATTGGCCGAGCACCTGCGAGGGATGGTCATCGAGCGGGACGACGCGTGGTGGTTGCCGTTCTGGTTCGACTACCCACCAGAGCGCTTGGTGGCGCCATGGTTCAACGCCATGTCGCAGGGCCTGACCCTCTCGTTCTTCGTACGCCTGCATCGCGTGACCGGCGATGACATCCATCTCCGGGCGGCCGAGAAGGTCTTCGAAAGCTATCGGCGTCTGGGCCGAACTGACGCCGGCCGAAGTCGACCGTGGGTCGCCTTCGTGGCCCAGGGTGGCTACCTGTGGCTGGAGCACTATCCGAATGCCAGACCGGACCACGTCCTCAACGCGCACATGCACTCGCTCATCGGGCTCTACGAGTACTGGCAGCAGACCCGCTCCGATGAGGCGCGGCGACTGCTGGAGGGCGCGCTGACCACGATGCGAGACCGCGCCGGCACCTATCGACGCCAGGGTCGGGTCAGCCTGTATGGCTTGCACAGCCGTACCAACCACTACAAGTACCACCAAGTGCATATCTGGCAGCTGCGCCTGCTGGGGTCTATGACTGGTGACCCCTGGTTCCGCGAGCTCGGAGACGCCATGGCGAGCGACCGTGCCCCAAAGCGGAACGTCCCCGGCAAGCCGGCCCAGAGCGACATCGGGCCGCTCGCCAACGGCACGCCGCAGCGGCGCAGGATCAGTCCGTACCCTCTGCCCGGAGCCGCGTTCGCACAGGCGGCTTGAACGGGCGTCAGTCGGTGGTGATCACACGGCCAAAGGGACGGGCACTGATGTCGTCCCACACGCCGGCGCTGACGTAGACGTCGCCACGAGCGATGTCCAGCGCGGCCGCCGCGTCGTCGGCACGAACGAGCATGATCGATGAGGTCATGGCATCGCTGTACGCCCCGCCCTCGATGAGTGTACCGGCGCGTCGAAGCTCGGCGATGCGCCCGAGGTGCTCGGCGCGGACGGCAGGCCGGCGCTCGGCCGCTTCAGGTGTATATCGAGCCTCGATCAGGAAGACCTGCTCGATCTCGATGCCGGGCGGGAATTCGGTGCTGGACATGGCTGCCTCCGGGGTGCTGGTCGGCGTGGGTGTCGCTACACGGTACGATGGCTGCCGGATGCTTGTCCCATCGATGCTGTCACGTTCGCTGGCGATCGCTGTGGCCGTCTTCCTGGTGGCCGGGTGCAGCCTGCTCCAGGCCCAGCTTGAGGCGGACTCGTCGGCCGCTCCCGAGGTCGACCGCTTCCCGGATGTCCTGGCCGTCGAGCTCCGATCTCAGGGCGACCGCATCTACGACGTAGCCGTCACACTCTCGTCGCCCTATGACACACCGCAACGCTACGCCGACGGTTGGCGTGTCCTCTCGCCCGATGGTGCGGTGCTTGGGACGCACACGCTCCTCCACGACCACGCGGCAGAGCAGCCGTTCACCCGCATCCAGCGAAGGTTGCTGATCCCTGCCGATGTGGCCACGGTCACCGTCGAGGGTCGGGATCGAAGCAATGGCTTCGGCGGGCAGATGCAGACCGTGGTGGTGCCCGAGTCTTAGGGCCTGTGAACGAATGACGCCTGGCTGGACGGTCCACTCGCCAGCGTGTCGGTCAGGGGGATACCATGTGTTCGGAGGCGACGTACACGAATGGGCTCCTGGCTCCTGGGCATGGCACTCGGCGCGCTCACCGGTGCGCTGCTGTTCGTCATCAGCCTTCCTGCGTTGGTGCTCATGGTGCCGTGGTCCTGGTGGGCGATCCGGGACCGAAGGCGGCCGCTGGGCCTCGGAGGATTGCTCCTGGGGTTCGCGGGCGGGATGCTCGGCCTTCTGTGGTCCGCGAGCGCACGCTGTGCCGCATCGAACGTCTCGGGCCCCGGCTTCGTCTCCACCTGTGAAGCTCCGGACTACACGCCGTATCTGCTCGTGGCGGCGGTGCTCGTTCTCATCGGTGCCAGTGTGTCGCTGCTCGGGCTCCTGAGGAGACGCGTTGCCCGTTGACCGTCAGGTCGGGATCGTCCGTAGCCGCGCCAACAGGTAGGCGAGACAGGCCACTTCGAGCCAGGCCCTCGCGCTCGCTTCGGTGCCCTCGTAGCAACGTGAGAGCCGTCGCCAGCGACCCAGGCGCGCGAACGCGTGCTCGACCTTGTAGAGCGGTGCCAGGGGCACGAAGCCGGAGCTGCCCTTGGGCGGGGCCTTGATGTGGAGACCGAGCTGCTTGCGTGCCGCGAGCGCCGCCAGGCCGCGATAGCCGCGGTCGGCGATGATGTCGCGCAAGAGCGGCAGCTCATCGAGGTGCTCCGCGAGCAGTGCCCGCCCGGCTTTCACGTCGTGCGGTCTGGCCGGATCCACGCGGACGGCCAGCGGCAGCCCGAGGTACTCGATGAGGATGCTGCGCTTGGCCCCGATGGTCCGACCGCCGCGACCGCCAGCGTTGTGGAAAGTGGGGCCGGCCCGCCCGCCGCGCACGGTCTGGGCGTCGATCATCACCATCGTCGGCTCGACGGACTTGCGCTGGGCGCGCTCCCGGACGAGGCGCCGTGTGGGTTGACAAGCCGTAGGGGTGGGTCATCGGCTCCGCCCTGCGCTCCCCACTCGCTGATGTGGTCACCCTCGGGGACTGTACTTCACGATGCGGCTGTTGCCCTAGTCATCGACGAAGACAGTGCCGTCGGTATCGACGTCGAGGGTTCCCGGGTCCTTGAGGTTCTCAGGTCCGTCTCCCAGTCCGGCGAAGGCGAACAGGAAGCCGCGTCGCGATCGAAGACTGGACGTCGTCTCGTTCATCGGCGACCACATGGACGTTCCCGTGCGGGGCGATCGATACGCCGATGACATCGATGAACTGCCCGTCCCCCGTGCTCCTGCTGTCCCAGCTCAGCACGTAGTCCCGGTCGGCGTCGAACCTTGAGACGCGGTGGTTGCCGGACTCCGCGACGTAGAAGCTCCCGTCGGGCGCGAACGAGATATCGCCGTAGTAGAGGTCATCGATCTCGCGATCGAACGTGAGCTCACCAGGTGCCGAGCCGGGCGTGCCCCAGCTCTCGATGAAGGTGCCGTCAGGCATGATGGCCTGGAACGCACCGCGGTAGTCGAGGACCCAGTCGGGCCCGTGGCGTCCAGTGGGACCCGACGTGATGCCCCCAGCGACTGAACTGACCAAGCTGACCGCGCCGCAGGCCCGCTGCGTGGCCATTCGAGTCACCCGGTGACTCAAATGGTCCGTTGCTTGGCCAATTGAGGCGCTCCGCGCATGAAGCTGCCCGCCCGCGGCCGCCACTTGGCTCGTTGAGTCGCCGGGTGCATCAGGTTGGGCTTCCGGGGCGGGGTGCGCCGGGCAGGGCACAGGTGCGCCGCGCCGGGCAGCGCATAGGTGCGCCGCGCCGGGCATCGAAGCCGAGCACATAGCGCATCGTCAGCAGCGTCCGGTCCTCGGGATCGAGGTCCCGCAAAGCCAGGCTGAGGTCGATGCCCGCGATCCCAGTGGCAGGATCGGGTCCCCCGGCGACTTCGGTTGGGTACGCTGTGATCTCCACGTGCCTTCGCCGCCGGGCCCGTCGGAGAGCTTGCTTGGCCTCGTTGAAGGGACCGAGACGACCCATGGGCGCAACCTATCGGGCTGTTTGATCGCGTCGAGCTTGCGCCATTCCTGTGCCCAGGTCGACTGCTCGGCCTCTTCGGCCAGCGAGCGGTCACGACACACGACCATCGCGTTGGAATAGACCGACTGGTGAAGCACGGAGACGATGCCGCGAAGGCGAGTTCATCGCCTGCCAACGCTGACTCGACATATCTGACCAGTTCCTGATCGGCCGTTCTCGACATTGCCCCCATACCCGGATAGATGCTACGCGCAGGCCAAGTGTCTCAGGTCGCGTCTACTCGACAGCAGGCTGGTCACGATCCTGATGTCGGGGTGGCTCGCGTATCGGTCGCCACCGCACGATCGCGCGACCGTACTTCGCCTCCAGGCGCGGGTGCGGACTAAGGCCGCCACCCACGCACTATCACATCGTGGCCTAGCGATGTCCGGACGTAACGGTCGGTGCGGTCACCGGCTTTCGCTGCAGGTGTTCCGGGAAGTCGGCCGGCGGATCGGCGCGGAGCGCTGCGGCGCGCTGCGCGTGGCGGCTCCAGCGATCTCTGAGCCAGCCGTAATCGCGCTGATGGAAGGGGCACACGGCGATGCAGATCGAACAGCCGTTGTTGCGGACGAAGTAGGGCAGGCAGCGGTCCGCATCGACGCAGCTGGCGCGGCCACCATCGAAGCGTATCGGCTCCTGGCGGATCGCCGCGGGCGGACAACGGCGGACGCACTTGACACATTCGCGGCAGAAGTCGTCGATCCAGTCGTAGTCGTCGGTGGCTGTGTCGGGCAGGTCGCCGATGCTGCTGAAGACCGCTGCCAGGCGAACCCGCGGGCCGAAGCGGGGGGTGATCAACAGGCCGTGCCTGCCCTGTCGACCCAGGCCGGCGGCCTGTGCCAGTGGTGGGTACAACGTCAACCCCCCGAGCGGATGGCTGGCCTGGGCGGAGTAGCCCTCTCCGCGGAGATAGCGTGCGATCCGATTGGCGGCGATACCCAGCTCGTCATAGGTCTCATGCACCATCACGGCCGTGTCCGGACTGGGGGCGGCATCCATGCGCTTCTTGTCCATCTCCATCACCAGCACGATGGCGTTGGGGTGCAAGATGGCCTTGCCCTCGAAGATGAGATCGGGTGGCACACGGGTGTAGCCGAACGCGTCGACACCGACCGATCGCATGAAGGCTTCCAGCTTGGTCCGGGCACCCTCGGCCATCGAGGTCCGCGGCTCGGCCGGGTCGTCTTCCACCTCGCGCAGGGAGCGCTTGATGCTGCGCGCGCTCGACAGCGCGTGCGGCAGCGAGCGGGGAAAGCCGGGCAGGGGCCGGTGCAGTCCCTCGACCTCGATGGACTCGGCCACGATCTCGATGCGTCGCGGTGAGGCCGGGCCGGCATGGACGACGTCCGTACGCCGGGCGAAGTCGTCCTCCAGATGAAACGTGGGTTGCAGGATGAAACGCATCAAGACGCGCTTGAGGCGCCGCACGACCGCGGCCAGCACCAGCTCCGCCACTCCCAGTCGCCCTGTCGTATCGACGCTCGCCATACCCGGACGATAGGTCGTCGATGTGCCTCCATACATGTGCGAGTGGTCACCAAAGTCGCTGGCCAGAGGTCGATACACGTCTGCTAAGTGGTCGTCGCTAAGGTCCCAGCCATGTCGTGCCATCGGTCGGCGCCACGGCTGCGCCATCTTCGCCTCATCACATCGCTGTTCCTGCTCATGGCGACCCTGTTCGTCATCACCGCGCCAGCGCAAGCGTCCCCGCCAGGTCGCGCCTTGCGCCCTGCCCACGCCGCCGATCGGCTCATCGTCGGCTTCAAGCCAACAGCCACCAAACAGCAGCGCCGCCGCGCCGTGGGTAGCGTGGGTCCCGCCACGAGCGAGGCCATCTCGCCAGTCGCACGCAACGCCACCCTCGTCGAACTGCGAGCGGGCCAGTCACTGGGCTCCGCCATCGCTCGGTTGGAGTCACGCCCGGGTGTCGCCTATGCTGAGCCCGACTATCGTGTGCGGCCGGCCGCGACGGCCGACGATCCACGCTATCTGAGTGGTGACCTCTGGAACATGTACGGCGGTGCCACCACTCCGCACACCAACCCCTTTGGAACCGGTGCTGGTGCCGCGTGGGCGGCCGGGTACGTAGGGAGTTCGGATATCTACGTCGGTATCGTCGATGAGGGTGTCCAGATCGAGCACCCCGAGTTGATCGGTAACGCCTGGCGCAATCGGCGGGAGAGCAGCGATGGGTTCGACGACGACGGCAACGGTCTGGTCGATGACATCGCGGGCTGGGACTTCGTTCACGACGATGGGACCGTCTACGACGGCACCTCCGATGCGCACGGCACACACGTGGCCGGCATCATCGGCGCCCGTGGTGGCAACGGCATCGGCGTGGCCGGTGTCGATTGGCGCGTGACCATGATCCCGGCCAAGTTCATGGGTCCGGGCGGTGGATACATCAGCGATGCCGTTCGGGCGCTCGACTACATCACCGATCTCAAATCACGCCAGGGGCTGGACGTGGTCGCCACCAACAACAGCTGGAGCGGCGGCGGATACAGCCAGGCGCTCAACGACGCCATCGACCGTGGTGGCGATGCCGGGATCCTGTTCGTCGCTGCGGCCGGGAACGACGGCCACGATATCGATGCCAAGCCGGCCTACCCGGCTGCCTATCACTGCGTGACTCGGGCCGATGGCAGCCCACGTGGCTGGGACTGCGTCATCGCGGTGGCCAATCTACAGCGCGATGGAGACCTCCGGACAGACTCGAATCGGGGCGCCGCCAGTGTGGACCTGGGGGCGCCGGGCAGCGGCATCATCAGTACGCACCCTGCCGGTGATGGTGGCTATGCCTCGTTGAGCGGGACGAGCATGGCGGCGGCCCATGTCAGTGGCGCCGTCGCCCTCTGCGCCAGCGCTGACCCAGACCTGCCCGCGCGTCGGCTCCGGGACCTGCTCTTGAGCACCGCTGCCGCTACCGACGCACTGCTCGGGCGCACCGTCACCGGGGCGCGGCTTGACGTGGCCACGCTACTGGACGCTTGCGCGCCGCCGCAGCCCCCGCCATCTGCGCTGACGATCTTGGTGGACGATCTGGACGCGGCCTTCTACCGCGTCGGATCTGGCTGGCACGAGGGTGCCAACGGCTACGCCGACCATCACTACTGGGTGCCCGCCCAGGAGGACGTCCGCACCTTGCACGGCGCTTGGAGGCCCACGCTCTCGCGTGGGGGCTGGTACGAGATCAGCGTCCGTATCCCCGCCTCGCACGCCACCACGCGGCAAGCGACCTATCAGATCAGGACGAGCACGGGCTGGGTCACGCGCGTTCGCAACCAGAACAAGCACATGGGGAACTGGCTCAGCCTCGGCAGGCACCACCTGACGACCACGCCCATCGTGCGGCTGATCGACAAGTCCGGGGAGGAGGCGTCCCTGGAGCGACGGCTGGCCTTCGACGCCGTCCGTTTCGTGCCCGATGACGGCCCGGAGAACGCCTCCATGCGGTCGCGGCGATGACGGCGGATGGAATCCTCCGATGCCGCGGCGTTCGACACGGGCGGGCCAGGGATACCTAGTCGTTCGCTTCGTCCACCTCGATGCTGGTGAGGCGGAATGAGAACGGGTCCTGTGTGGCGACGTTGAAGTGAAGGACGGCACGCTCCGCCAACGATCCCTCGCTCAGCAGTGGCCAGTGCAGCTCGACCGAGTCAGGGTCGATGCCCGACTCGTCTCCGACATCAAGGTAGACATCGGTCACGCGCCGCGCGCGGGCCTCATTGGCGTGCTCCAGCACGACCTCCAGGATGCGTTCGGTGACTCCGGCTTCATGCATGGACGGTCTCCCCCTGTGGCGATGACGGACGCAGCCCTCGCAGCGCCCCCACGACCGCTGCCGCGGCGACCGGAACGGCGGCCGCGACTTCGTCGCTCAGTTGTTCGCCGAAGACATCGCCACGCTCGATGACGATGCCCACGACCTCGATATCAGACGGCAGGTCCGCGCCCAGCGCCCGTCCGGCTTCGATGGCGGCCAGCAGCGGCGCATCGTGTGTCGAGTCCAGGTGGCTCGCGACCTGCGTCTCCACGGCTGAAAGCGGCCGACACCAGACGCTGCCCGGTTCGGCATCGGGATCGATGATGGCATCGACGATGATGGCACGTCGATAGCCGACCAACAGCTCCATCAGGCTCACGCCTCCCACACAGGCCTGCTGCAGGCTGGCCTCATCGTGCTCGAGCTCGTCGAGCTCATCGATCACCCGCCAACCCACGCCATCGTCCCCCAGGATGGGGTTGCCCAACCCGACCACCAGCGTGTGGCCCGGCTCGGCGATGCGCAGCCCGAAGGCTGTGCCGGTCTCGACCAGGTCAGTCACGGCGCAGCTCCTTGAGCGGGTTGCCGTCCTTGTCGCGGATCGTGACCAGCATGGGCATCTGACCCGGCATGGTGTGGGTGGCACAGCCGAAACAGGGGTCGTAGGCACGGAAGCCCATCTCGATGCGGTCGAGCAGACCCTCGGTCACCACAGTGCCCTTGCTGATCAGGCTGCGCGCGGCCTTGTCCACGGACATGGCGATGGGTCCGTAGTTGTTGGTGGTCCCGACGATGAGGTTCACGCGCGTGATGACACCGTTGTCGTCGGTCCAGTAATGGTGCGTGAGCGTGCCGCGGGGTGCTTCCACCGTGCCCACGCCCTCGGTCGGCACCTCGGTGGGGATGGCGCGGACGTCCCGCGAGGTGATCTCGGGATCGTTCACCAGTTGCTGCACGGTCTCGGCGGCCTGCATCAGCTCGATAAGGCGGGCCCAGTGGGTGGCGCCGCGGCTGTGCACCGGGGTGCCGTCGGGCGAGAGGGTGGCGAAATACTGCTCGTACGCCTCCTGTGCCTTGGGCGTAGCCATGCCGGAGGCGACATTGAGCCGACCGAGGGGTGCCACCGTGTAGATCCCGGAGTCCTTGCCGTCGACGAGACCCTTCCAGCCCACACCCTTGAGATAGGGGAACTTCAGGAACGTCCAGGGCTCGACCTTCTCGCTGATCCAGTCGCGGTAGTCCTTGGGCTCGTACTGTCCGAAGACCTCGCCATCAGGCGCCACGACCTTGATCTGTCCGTCGTAGAAGGTGACTTTGTCATCGGCGTCGACCAGGCCGCTGTAGTAGGTCTGGTGGGTGTAGAGGTCACCCTTGACGATCTCTTCGATGGCCTCATCAGCCAGCATCGAGTCGAACAGCTCCAGGCTGAAGCTGCCGAACTCGACCATGGCGTCGGCGAGGACCTTGATCTCGTCGCGCTCCTCTTCACTGATGGCCTTGGTCATGCCGCCGGGCACGCCGGTGCAGGGATGGATGCGCCGGCCACCGATGATCTCGATGACGCGGTGCCCGGCCTTGCGCGCGTCGATGACTTTGCCGCCCACCTCGGCACCGACCTTCTTGACCACGCCGAGGATGTTGCGCTCGGCCTTGGGCGCGTCTGGCCCCATGATCAGATCCGGCCCGCTGAGCACGTAGAAGTGCGTGGCGTGATCGGTGACGTAGAAGGCGTTGTAGAGCAGCTCTCGCAGCATGCGCCCGGCACGCGGCACGGTGACGCCGTAGACTGCGTCGGCGGCCTTGGCGGCGGCCATGTGATGCGCCTCAGGGCACACGCCGCAGATGCGGTTGGTCAGGGCCGGCATGTCCTCCACCGGACGGCCGACACAGAACGATTCGAAGCCGCGCAGCTCCGGGATCTGAAAATACGTGTGCTCGACGTCGCCTGCGTCATCAAGGATGATCTCGATCTTGCCGTGACCCTCGAGGCGAGTGACGGGATCGATGCTGATACGTGTCATGACCGGCCCCCGTGGAGCAGCGAGGCTGCCAGGCTGAAGCGGTAGAACTGGCCCACCGTGTCAGGCAGGCCAGCCAGGACGCGTTCGATGTCCTCCGGCTCGCTAGCGTCGACCACCGAGGCGTAGGCTGACAACAGGCGCGCCCCGAAGTCGTTGACACCCTGGGTGGCGCCGTAGCAGCCGATGCAGGGCGCACCCGCGGCAGGGCACTTGGCGCCGCAACCGTCTCGTGCCGCCGGGCCGCAGCAAGGCAGGCCCTGCTCCAGCAGGCACAGGTCGGGGTCGACCTCGGCCAGCGTCTGGATGCGCTTGAACGCCTTGATGGACTTCACACCACGCTCGCGCTTGCACTCGTCACAGACGGTCGAGGATCCGGCGCCAAGCACCGCACCCTTGGGAGGGAGGGGACCGGTGCCATCGAGCGCGGCTGTGACCGCACTGAGCACCTCAGCGATGCGCTCGGTCTCAGGCGGACAGCCCGGTACCGAGTAGTCGATGTCCACCACCTGGCCCAGCGTCTGTAGCCGCAGCTGCAGGGTCGGAAGATGCAGCTCCCCGTAGGGAGATTCCCAGGGGCCGTTGGGCAGCTGCCCGTCGGTCACGTCGTTGAGCTCGGGGTCGTAGGCGGCCGCGAAGACCTGCTCGATGGAACGCTGGTTGGCCAAGCCGGGGATGCAACCCTCGCCGGCGCACGACCCGAAGGCCACCAGCACCTTCGACTTGGCCCTTAGCAGGTGCGCCATCTCGGCGTCCTCGTCGGTGCGGATGCCGCCGTCGAATAGGCAGACGTCGATCTCGCCGTCGTCCATGGCGCGCACATCCGCCCGCTTGGCGTCCATGGCGGCCGGCCAGAAGACGGGCTCCCAGCGTTCGGTGAACTCGATGAGCTGCATGCCCAGGTTCAGCACGGCGACATCGCAGCCGCCGCAGGCGGAGGCCCAGTACATCGCCAGCTTGTAGCGGGGCTTGGCTTCGACTTCGGCCGGGGCAGCGACTTGGATGCTCATGCCTGGACCTCCACAGGCTCAGCCATCGGAGCCGGCGCGGCGGGCTCCCCCGCCAGCGTCACTCTGATCTGGGGTGGGATAGGGCCGAGTGCCTTGACCTCGGCCACGATGTGGGTCATCTCATCGGCGAAGCGCTTACCCTCGGCGGCACTGGCATAGAAACGCTGCAGCCGCGCGGGCTCGATGCCCAGGTCGGACAGCGTCCGACGCAGGAACAGGAAGCGCCGCAAGGCCTTGACCGACTGGATGCGGTAGTGGCAATCCTCCGGCCAGCAGCCGGTCATGATGACCGCGTCGGCACCTTTGGCGAAGCCTTCAAGGATGAACTCAGGCTCCATGCGCCCGGAGCACATCAGGCGGATGAGCCGGACGTTGTCGGGATACTTGATGCGAGAGGTTCCGGCCAGGTCCGCCGCGCGATAGCTGCACCAGTTGCAAGTGAAGCCCAGGATGAGCGGTTCGAACGGTGCCGCCGCCACCACCGGAGTCGCGACCGCGACCGCCGGGGCCGCGGTTTGAGGAGTGGTCACAGGTGCGGTCATGCCGTCGCTCCTACCGCTGCCTCGACCGGTCTGTCGTCGCTACCGCCCGGGTAGCTCAGGAGGCCGTCGATCTGGGCCATGATCTGATGGTGGCTGAAGCCACTGCCGGAGATGGCGTTGGCGGGGCAGGCCGCCACGCATACACCACAGCCCTGGCAGAGCTTGGGGTTGATCTCGGTGACCATGGCGTCCGCGTCGAAGGTGATGGCGCTGAAGGGACACAGGTCGTTGCAGATCCGACAGCCGGAGCAGCGTTCGGCGTCCACGGTGGCACGGTAGGGCTCCATGGCGATCTCGCCCTGGGCGATGCGGCTGAGGATGGTGGCCGCCGCCGCAGCGCCATTGGAGACGCTGCTGGGGATGTCACGCGGACCGAGCGCGGTGCCGGCGGCGAAGACGCCGTCGGTCATGGTGGCCACCGGGTCCAGCTTGGCGTGGCGTTCGATGATGAAGCCCTTGCTGCTGCAGCCGACGCCGAACATGCGCGCCACCTCGGTGGCATCGGCTTGCGGCTCGATACCCGCAGAGAGCATCACCATATCCACCGGGATGCGGCGCTTGACGCCAGCCAGGGTGTCCTCCACCTGCACGATAAGCCGACCTTCGTGGCCTTCCTCCTCCGGGTAGCGCAGCGAATTGGTGATCTCCGCCACGCGGCCGCGGATGAACTGCGTACCTTCCTCCAGGACGCGGTTGTAGAACTCGTCGTAGCCCTTGCCCGGCGTGCGCATGTCGATGTAGCACTCGTAGACGTCAGCCTTGGTGTGCTCGCGGACGAGGTGGGCGAACTTGAGTGACTGCATGCAGCACACCGCCGAGCAGTATTCGTTGGTGTTCTTGTCGCGTGAACCGACGCAGTGGACGATGGCCACTGCCTTGGGCTCGGTCACACCGTCGCGCAGCACGATCTTGCCACCGGTGGGTCCGGCCGCGTTGCTCATGCGCTCGAATTCCATGGAGGTGAAGACGTTGGGCAGTCGGCCGTAGCCGTAGGACTCGATGCGCCGGGCGTCGAATGGCTGGAAGCCGGTGGCCAGCAGGATGTTGCCCACGTTGAGCTCGACGAACTCGTCGGTCTGGGTGAAGTCGATGCAATCGACCGGGCAGAACTTCTCACAGGCCTTGCAGGTGCCCTTCTGGAAGTAGGTGCAATCCTCCGGTGTCAGCACCGGGAACTTGGGCACCGCCTGGGGGAAGGGCGTGTAGATGGCCTTACGGTAGCCGAGCCCCGATTCGAAGCCGGTGTCGATGACCTGCACCGGGCACTTCTCCCAGCAGATGCCGCAGCCGGTGCAGTCCGCCTCCACGACCATCCGTGGCTTGTGCTTGACCTTGATCTTGAAATCACCCACCGAGCCGGAGACGTCGACCACCTCGCTCCAGGTGTGCAGCGTGATGTTCTTGTGGGCTCCTGCATCGACCATCTTGGGCGTCAGGATGCAGGCCGCACAGTCGAGCGTGGGGAAGGTCTTGTCGTACTGGGCCATGTGGCCGCCGATCGACGGTTCGCGCTCCACGATGTGGACCGGGTAGCCCGCCTTGGCGATCTCCAGCGCCGCGGTCAAGCCGGCGATACCGCCGCCCACGATAAGGGTGGCGTTGTTGACCGGGGCGATGACGGGCTCCAGTGGCTCGTGCTCCGCGACTCGGTAGACGCCGCCGGCGATGACGGCCTTGGCCTTCTCGGTCGCCTTGGCCTTGTCGGTATGCACCCACGACACTTGCTCGCGGATCGACACCAGCTCGGCCAGGTACGGGTTCAAGCCGGCATTGGAGCTGGCCTCGCGGAACGTCTTCTCGTGCATGTGCGGCGAGCAGGCCCCCACCACCACGCGTTCCAGGCCGTACTCCTTGATGTCTTTCTCGATCAGCTCCTGACCCAAGCTGGAGCACATGAAGGGGTAGTCACGCGAGACGACCACACCCTTGTCAGCGAGCTCGTCGAGGGCCCAGTCGCGGACCGCCTCGACATCGACCATGGCGGAGATGTTGGTGCCGCAATGGCAGATATAGACGCCGGTCTTGGGAGCAGTCATCGCAGCATCTCCTCGTCCTGTCGCCGCTCGGGGCTGGGCAGCGTGGGATCACCTCGCTTGCGCCGCGCCGGTACGGCGGCAGCCGCCTGGGCAGCTTCCTCTTCCTCGGTCAAGGGGCTCTCGATACCGATGTTGGCGAGGGCCGGACGTGCCGAGATCGATCTCGCGCCCGAAACCCAGCTGCTTGGCGGGCATGCCGTAGGCCAGGCCCATCAACTGGGTGAAGAACAGGATGGGCATGTGGTGGTCTTCGCGGAAGTGGTGGTTCATCTCGCGCTGGTAGAAGTCGACGTTCATCTGGCACATGGGACACACGGTGACGAGCGCATGCGCGCCGACCCGCTCGGCCTCGACGATCAGGCGACGGATGAGCTCCAGGCCCGTCTCGGGGCTGATCTGGGTCATGTGGCCACCGCAGCAGTCGGTGCGCCGCGAGTAGTCGACCACGTCGGCGCCGAGTGCCAGCAGAAGCTGGTCGAGCGCATGCGGGTGCTCGCGATGCTGCCAGCGATCGTCGTAGTCGGGACGAGAGACCAGGCAGCCCATGTATGGCGCCAGCTTGAGGCCCTTGAGTGGTCGCTTGACATGGGCGCCTACCTCATCGAGGCCGATGTCGTCGATCATGACTTCCAGAAGGTGGCGGACCTTGACCGAGCCGGGCGTGTAGCTCATGCCGTCGGCGCCAAGCGCGTCGTTGACGGTGGCTGCCAGCTCCGCGGACTCGCGCACGTAGGCATCGGTGCGCGCGAGGTTCACGTAGCACGCGCTGCAGGGCGCCACCAGCGTGTCCGTGCCGTTCTTCTGCTTCTCGGCCAGCGCCAGGTTGCGTCCCACCAGCGCCTGTGAGCGCAGGGGGCTGATGCCCATGTATTCGGTGGCACCGCAGCAGTTCCAGTCGTCCAGCTCAGCCAGCCCGATGTTCAGCTCCGGCAGCACCGCTTCGATGGAGTCGTGGTAAGCCTTGCCGGTGCCGTCCATGGAGCAGCCCGGGTAGTACATGTACTGCATGGCCATCAGTGCGCTCCTCCGGCCTGTGGCTGTTCCTCGAAGACGCTGCGCTGTTTGGCCTGTTCGAGCTCGGTGGCGCGGTCGAGGATGGCATTGAGCCCGTCGACGCCCTTGATCTGGTGCGGCCGAAAGCCCATGCGCCCCTTGGTGACCATGCCGATACCGGATGTCGTCATGCCCGGTAGCCGGGTCATGTGGTGGCGCAGGTAGTGCTTGGCCACCAGGCCCACCTCGAAGCTGCGCCCGTACTTGTGGATGTAGTCGACGAAGGTCCTGGAGAAGTCAGGTGCGACGTGGCTGGGAACGCGCTTCTCCTGGGTCGCCTTGGCCTTCAGGGCATACATGACGTCAGGGATGTGGATCTGCTGTGGGCAGCGGACCGCACAGAGGTAGCAGCTCACGCACATCCAGGGCGTGTTGCTGTCCATGACCTTGTCACGAGCGCCGGCGCGGATGAGCGCGAAGATCTGTCGTGGTGTGTGATCCATGTCCGCGTACGAGGGACACGAGCCACCGCAGGTTCCGCACTGGATGCATGTCTCAAGGCGGGAGTCAGCCGGGATCATGGCGATGACTTCCTCTTGGAACGTTGCCGCGCGCTTGCCTCCGATGGGGGCGGGCGGTGGCGGGACTGCAGCCTTTGGCATGTGTGCGCCTCTTTATGCTCAAACGCCCGCGGACCGTTAAGGACGGTGACCGCGGGCAGGTGTTCGGACGGCTAGGTGTCGGACGTGGCCCACGACTCGGGTCGTCGGTTGTGCCAGGGGGATAAGCCTCCGGTGGCTCAAGCTATTCGATTAGGGCAAGCCTCCGCCTCGCCTGCCGGCGGAGACAGGGCCGAACCGCCCGCATCGTCCCCGCCGTTGTGCCCTCTGCAAACGTCTGCGTCGCCTTCGACCACGCTTGGGAGGGGCCGCATGGCAGGGCCGAATGGCATAGTAGGGCTTGCGTCCCAGAGGGAAGATGGACGCACATCGTCGACACCGGGAGGAGTCATGCGTGCCCTTGTGAAGTCTCAGCCGGGACCCGGCCTGGAGCTTCGTGAGATGCCCATGCCGCAGGTCGGCATCAACGATGTGCTTATCGAGGTACGCAAGGCCGGCATCTGTGGCACCGATCTCCACATCGAGGCCTGGGATGGCTGGGCCGAGAAGACCATCAAGCCGCCACTGATCGTGGGCCACGAGTTCGTGGGCACCATCGTGGAGGTCGGCTCCAACGTCAGCGACTTTCACCCCGGCGAGATCGTCAGTGGCGAAGGCCATGTCGTCTGTGGCCGATGTCGTCACTGTCTCGCGGGCCGGCGACACCTCTGCGCGCACAGCATCGGCCTGGGCGTTGGTCGCGACGGCGCCTTCGCCGAGTTCGTGGTCCTGCCGATGACCAACGTCTGGCACCACTGGCCAGGCATCGACGAGGACGTGGCGGCCATCTTCGACCCCTTCGGAAACGCCGTCCATACCGCGCTGGCATTCCCGGTGCTGGGTGAGGATGTGCTTGTCTCTGGTGCCGGACCCATCGGCCTGATGGCCGTCGCCGTGGTGCTTCACGCCGGTGCGCGTTACGTGGTCGTGACTGAGCCCAACGCCTACCGACGTGACTTGGCACTGCGCATGGGGGCGACCGTGGTCGTGGATCCGTCCGAGGGTGGCCTGGATGCGGTGCTGCAAGATCTGGGCATGGTCGAGGGCTTCGACGTGGTCTTGGAGATGTCCGGCAACCCCGATGCCATCCACGATGCGCTGGCGCATATGGCACGCGGCGGCAGGCTGGCGCAGTTGGGCATCCCCACCGGTGAGATCGGGCTCGACTTCAACCAGATCGTCTTCAAGATGCTCACCATCAGTGGTATCTATGGCCGGGAGATGTATGAGACCTGGTACAAGATGAGCGTGATGCTGCAGTCGGGGCTGGATATCGCCCCGGCTATCACGCATCGCTTCGCGTTCGATGACCACGTTGCCGCTTTCGAGATGGCCCGCTCAGGCGACAGTGGCAAGGTGCTGCTGGACTGGAGGTCGTGATGGCGGACCCGCTGTCCTTCCTGACCGATGAGGTCGCGTCGCTGCGCGCACAGCACCTCTACCGCCCGCTCCGCGAGATGTCGTCCCCACAGGGGCCCGTGTGCATGGTCGACGGACGCGAGGTCATCAGCTTCTCGTCGAACGACTATCTGGGACTGACGCATCACCCGCGCCTGCGCGAGGCGGCGGAGCGAGCTATCCGGGACTTCGGCGTCGGCTCGGGCGCCGTCCGCACCATCGCCGGCACGATGACGCTGCACGAGCGGCTGGAGCGTGAGCTGGCCGACTTCAAGGGCACCGACGCGGCCCTCGTGTTCGGGTCAGGCTTCACCGCCAACACGGGTGTCATGCCGGTCGTGGCCGGCGCCGCCGACCTGTTCGTGAGCGATGCCGCCAACCACGCCTCGATCATCGATGGCATGCGCCTGTCCAAGGCTGGCCGCGAGCTCTATCCGCACAAGGACGTGGCCGCGCTGCGCGAGATCCTGGCCCGCGCGCGCACGGCGGGACAGCCCCGGACCGGTGATCCCTATCGACTCATCCTAGTAGTCACCGACGGCGTTTTCAGCATGGACGGTGACATCGCGCCGCTGCCGGCCATCGTGGAGGCCGCGGAGGCCTTCGATGCCGCCGTGCTGGTGGACGACGCGCATGGCTCCGGCGTGCTGGGCGACCACGGCCGCGGCAGCGTCGACCACTTTGGGCTGCACGGTCGTGTCGCCATCCAGGTGGGCACGCTGTCCAAGGCTGTGGGCGCGCTGGGCGGCTACGTGGCCGGCTCGGCTGCTCTGCGCGAGCTGCTCACACAGCGGGCGCGGCCATTCCTGTTCTCGACCTCGCACCCGCCCGCGGTGGCTGCCGCCTGCATCGAGGCACTGGCGGTCATGCGCGATGAGGGCGAGCTCTTCGAGCGGCTCTGGGCCAACACCCATCGCGTCAAGGCGGAGTTGCGCCGCCTGGGCTTCGACACCGGCGCGTCGGAGACGCCCATCACGCCGATCATGCTGGGCGAGGCTGAAGCGGCTATCCGCTTCAGCGAGCGCCTCTTCGCGGCTGGCGTCTTCGCCACCTCGGTGGTCTATCCCACGGTCGCCCTCGATGGCGCCCGGCTGCGCGCCATCGTCACCGCCGCGCACACCGATCAGCACCTCGATCGTGCACTCGAGGTCTTCGCCCGCATCGGACGGGAGCTGGGGATCATCGGCGGCTGACCGCTGCGCCGGTGTGCAGCCCCGTTACAGTGGCCCCATGGCTGAACCATTGCTCGATGCGCGCGGCCTGAGCAAGACGTTCGTGACTGGGCGTGGCTCGGGTCGCCGTGTGGTGGCGGCGGTGCAGGACGTGGACCTCAGCGTGGCCACTGCCGAGACGCATGGATTGGTAGGCGAGTCGGGCTCGGGCAAGACCACCATCGGGCGCATCCTGCTGCGCCTGGTCAAGCCCGACGCGGGCACCGTCACGTTCCGCGGTGAGGACCTCCTGGCGCTCGAGGGCGACGCGCTCAGAAAGATGCGGCGGCACCTGCAGCTGGTCTACCAGGATCCCTTCTCGTCGGTCGATCCACGCTTCCATGCGCGCGACATCGTGTCCCAGCCGTGGGTCATCCACGGTCTTTACGACCGTGGCGAGCGCCGCCGACGCGCCGACGAGCTGCTGGAGCGGGTCGGCATCGAACGCAGTCTCGGCGAGCGGCGACCGGCCTCATTCTCCGGCGGCCAGCTGCAGCGCATCGGCATCGCTCGCGCCCTGGCCCTGGAGCCGGAGCTGATCATCTGCGACGAGCCGGTCTCCGCACTCGATGTGTCGGTCCAGGGTCAGATCCTGAACCTGCTGATGGATCTGCAGGCGGAGCGTGGTCTGAGCTACCTGTTCATCGCCCACGACCTCCCCGTGGTGCGTCATGTGAGCCAGCGTGTCTCAGTGATGTACGCCGGACGCATCGTGGAGACGGGGACGCGTGACGAGATCTTCGAGCGCCCAGGCCACCCCTACACGCGGGCGCTACTGACGGCGATGGGGGAGGGCACGTCGGTGCCGCGGCCGGTCGAACTCTCGGAGAGGGCAGAACGTCCATCGGGCTGCGCGTTTCGGCTGCGCTGCCCATTGGCGCAGGATCACTGTGGGCAAGCGGTGCCGCAGCTTATCGAGCGTGGCCAGGGCCATCCGGTCGCCTGCTTCTTCTCAGGTGCTGGGGCGTTCGGACTAGCTCTCGCGACGCACTCGGGGGTCGATGGCGATGACGGCCACGTCGGCGAGCAGGTTCACCAAAGCCACCAACAGGCCGGCCACGATGCCGATACCCACGATGAGTGAGGTGTCCAGTCGGCGCAAACCCAGCAGCAGATCGGCACCCAGGCCGGGCATGGAGAAGGCCACTTCCACCACCGCCACGCTGGAGAAGAGCCCCGCGAAGTCCAGTGCCAGGATGGACAGCAACGGCAGCAAAGCGTTGGGCAAGAGGTGACGCCAGCGCACCGACCAGGGCGGTTCGCCCAACGCCGCGCTGAAGGTGATGTAGGGCTGGTCCTGCTGCTCCAACAGCGACGTCCGTAGCAGGCGCGCCAGGACCAGGCCGAAGGGGATGCCCAACGTCAGTACCGGGAGCACGTACGCGGAGGCCGATCCTCCACCACCCAGGGGGAACAGCCCCAACCGAAAGGCGAAGAGGTAGATGAACAGCAGGCCCACCAGGAAGGCGGGTATCGAGGCGGTGAGTCCGGCGAGGACGACCAGCAGGCGATCCGCCCAGCCACCCCGACTGACGACCCACAGTGCCAGCGGGATGGCGATGAGCACCTCGACCAGGAAGGCCAGGCCGGTCAGCAGCAGCGTGGGCGGCAGCGAGCGCACCAGCACGTCGGTCACCGGCTCCGCCTTGGCGAAGCTGTAGCCCAGGTCGCCTTGCACCATGCGCAGCAGCGAGTCCAGGTAGCGTACCGGCAGAGGATCATCGAACCCGTAGGCCTCGCGGATGGCCGCCAGCGTCGTGGCCGACGCACCCGGTCCGGCGAGCTGGCGCGCTGGGTCGCCGGGGATGATCTCGATAAGTAGGAAGCCAGCGGTGGCCACGATCCAGACCGTCAGCAGGGCTGCCACCAGGCGCCTGCCGATGTACCGGCCCATCAGCGTTCGTCCCCCTGTATGCGCAGCGATTCGCCCACCAGGTTGGCGGCGATGACCAACAGTGCCAGGAAGAGCGCCGGGAAGAGGATGAGACCCGGGTGACTGCGGTAGTAGATGAGGTGCTGGCCCAGCATGGAGCCGATCGATGCCTCTGGTTCCTGAACGCCGGCGCCGAGGAACCCGAGGGCCGATTCGAAGAGCACCGCCCAGCCCACCGACAGGGCCGCATAGGCACCCACCACCGGCAGCAGGTGCGGCAGGATGTGGCGCCTGATGACGGTGGCCGAGCCGGCACCCTGAACGCGTGCGGCCTCCACGTAGTCACGCTCGCGCAGCACCACCGCCTGTCCGTAGGTCACGCGTGCGATGGGTGCCCAGAACACGGCCGCGAGGCCGATGATCAGCGACACCGTGCCGCGGCCCAGGATGGTCGAGATGGCCGCGGCCAGCAGGAGCCCGGGGATGGCCAGGCCCAGGTCGGTGAAACGCATCAGCACTGATCCTGCGAAGTGCCTGCTATTGGCGGCCAGTAGCCCCACCAGCACGCCCGCAACGGTCGCGATGGCCACCGCCGACAGTGCCGTCAGCATCGTCAGGCCACCGGCATAGATCACCCGGGCCAGCAGGTCGCGACCACGCGGATCGGTGCCCAGCAGATGCCCTTGCGCACCGGCGCCCAGCGGCTCGCCCAGCGGGGTCAGGCCCTCGATCGATTCGAACGTGGGGTCCACCGCTGAGAGCAACCGATATAGCACCACCAGCAGGACGAGCGCGAGCAACAGGCCGACCCCGATGCGTAGTCCCCACGGTTGCGGCCGCGACGCCTTGGCCGGTGCCAGCGCCGGGCCGATCACGAACCCATCTCGGCCGGTCGATGCTGGGACGGTCGATACTGGGCCGGGTGGTGACAGGCGAAGCCATCCTCGGCCGGCCACTCATAGCATGGTTCGATGGTGTGGCAGACCTCATCCGCCCAGGCACAGCGAGGTGCGAAGGCGCACGGCTCGAAGGAGCCAGGCAATGACGGGGGTTGCCCCTCCACGACCAGGAGGCGTTCGCCCGGGAGCGCGTTGTGGACCGACGATGCCAGCAACGCCGCCGGATATCGATGGCGCGGCCGCTCCAGCAACCGCGCGGCCGGCCCGAACTCCACGATGCGCCCGGCATACATGGCCGCGATGCGGTCGGCCATGCGCTGCAGCAGGCGCAGATCGTGGGTGATGACGAGCACCGCGGTCCCGAGCTCACGGACCAGCGTCATGAAGGACTCGATCACCTGTACCTGGACCAGCGCATCGAGCGCCGTGGTGGGTTCGTCGGCGATGACCAGATCTGGTCGGCAGGAGAGCGCGGTCGCGATGGCTGCGCGCTGCAGCATTCCGCCCGAGAGCTCATGCGGGTAGGCCTTCGCCAGCCCCGCCGGGTCCGGCACTCCCAGGCGTGTCAACAGGTCGGAGATACGCGCATCGGCGGCTGACGCATCCAGGCCACGGTGCAGCTCCAACGGTCGCCGGATCTGCGCTCCCATCCGTCGCAGGGGGTCGAAGGCGCGAAACGGATCCTGCGGCACGAAGGTGATCCGGGCGCCACGCAAGGAGGCGGTTCGATCGAGCTCCGGCGCGCCGATGGGGTCACCCCAGAGCCGGACCTCACCGGCGCTGATGCTGCGCGAGCGACCCAGCAGGCCCAGCACGGCCAAGCCAAGCGTCGTCTTGCCGCAGCCGGATTCCCCGACCACGCCGGTGACCTCACCGGCCCGCATGGCGAGATCGACGCCCCGCAGGATCTCGCCACTCCCTGAGGTGACGTGCAGGCCCCTGATCGAGAGCAGCGAGGATGCGGACGGGCCTGAGGACGCGGTGGTGTCCTCGGCGCGATCAGGCGTCGGCTTTCACCCAGGCGCGCTTCCAGTCATACGGGGCATAGGTGGCCAGCGTGGGCATAGCGCCGACACTCGGCCCGTACACCACCTGCGGCGTCACTTCCATGATGGGCACACCCGCCACCTCGTCGATGAGCATCTGCTGCACCTCCAGCAGCGCCGCATCACGCTCCGGGCCGAAGGGCATCTGCTCAGTCGCGTAGAAGGCGGCGTCGATGTCTTCGTCACAGAAGTTGGAGATGTTCAGGAACTGACCGCAGACGAAGTTGGTGGAGATGTAGTCCTGGGCGTCGGGATAGTCGGCGCTCCAGTAGGTGGAGGACAGGTCGCGAGCAGCCGGATCGTAGACTGCCCCGCCGAAGAACTCGCCCGGCTGCAGGCCGGCCAGGTCGACCACGAAGCCGACCGCTTCAAGGTCCTGGCGGAGGGCGGTGGCATTGGCCGAGCCGTAGGGGTCAGTCACGTCGTAGATGACCTTGATCGGCGTGCCGTCGTAGCCGCCCGACTCAAGGTACTGCGCTGCCAACTCCGGGTCGTGAGGATAGATGCGGGTGCCCTCAGGGTCGGACTGCGCGGCCGCTGAGCCCATCAGTTGGTTCCAGGGCTTGGCCAAGTCGCCGAACTGCGCGGTGAAGTCGCGAGTCAAGGCATGCGCGACCGCCAGCCGCAAGTCTCGGTTGCCGAAGACTCCGCTGTTCTCCAGGGCCAGGTAGTAGATGCGCGGCCCAACCGCGGGCGCGACGGTGATCCCGGGCGCTTCCTGCAGCAGCCGCAGCCCGGCCGGCCCGATGGTGAACGGTTCGTAGACGCCGTCGGCCTGGCCCGACTCTAGGCGCAGCACCTGCGTGTTCTCATCGATGCCCAGATCGACGTGGATCTCGTCGAGATAGGGCAGCTCCGGATCGACATAACCCTCGTTGCGGGCCAACAGGATGTCCGAGCCCTTGTTCCACTCCTTGACGTAGAAGGGGCCAGCGCCGACGGGCCGGTTGGCGAAGTCCTCGCCACGCTCGGCCACCGCCTCTGGCGGCACTGGCCAGCTGGTGGCGATGGTCAGGCCCAGCAGGAACGTGCTGGTGGGTGCCTCGAGGGTGACCTGCAATGTGTCCTCATCGATGACCTCGATGCCCTCCACGCTCTGGGTCTCGCCCGCGTTGAACGCCTGGGCGCCCTTGATGGGGAACAAGTACCCGCTGCCCCACGACGGTGCCGGGGCGCCCTCGGGCGTGGGGTCGAGCGCTCGAGTCATGCCGTAGGCGACATCGGCGGCAGTGACCGCACGGGGCTCGAAATCGGGACCGGCGAACATGGCACCGGGCTTGAGATCGAAGGTATAGACGAGGCCATCCGCAGAGACCTCTGGCATGCCGTCAGCGAGTGCCGCTTCCAGCTCACCCTCGGGCGTGAAGTGGTAGAGACCCTCGTAGAGCGCGCCAGCCACGGTGTTGTACTCGATGGTATCCACTGCCTGGCTGTCGTCCAGGGTGCGGGGGTCGTTGAGCGCGACCAGCTCAAGACGACCGCCACGAGATGGCTCGGCATCCTGGGCTACGGCGGCGGCCCCGAGCGAGGCCATGGCGGCTGCCAGCGACAGGCTCAGCAGCATGGTGGGGAGCGGCTTCCTCATGACGGACCTCACGACGGACCTCCAGCGGCGGTTGGCCCCGTGAGTCTACGTGGGCGCCATGGTTGACGACAAGGTGTCCCGTTCGAAGGCGCACGCTCGTATGCTGTTCGACATGGACACTCGAATCGCCGCCGAGCAGGCTGCGACCGTCATCTGCGAGCGTGCCGGCCGGGCGCCCAGCGTGGGTCTCATCTGCGGCACCGGTTTCGCACCGTGCACCGAAGTTCTCAGCGACTCGGTGAGCATCCCCTTCGAGGCGCTCGGCTTCCGGCCCAGCCGCATCCCTGACCATGTCAACGAGCTCGACGTTGGTGAGCTTGACGGAGTCACGGTCGCGGCGGTCAAGGCCAAGGTACTGCCCTGCGATGGTGCCACGGCACAGGAGAGCGGCCTGCCGGCGCGCAGCCTCGCCCTGGCCGGCTGTCACACACTGCTCTACTCGGCCAACTCCGGATCCATGCGCGAGGACGTGCCCCCCGGAAGCTTCCTCGCATTCACTGACCATATCGATTTCAGTGGCTTCAACCCGCTCTCGACCGAGCGTGAGGGCATCGGCTGGGGGACGCCCTACCTGTCGATGGCGGAGCTCTATGACGCGGCACGGACGGCCGCCGTCCGCGGTGCTGTGGAGGCGGCCGGCGTTCACTTCCCGACCGGTGTAGCGGGCTTCTGGATGGGTCCCAGCTTCGAGACGCCGGCCGAGATCCGCCTTGCGCAGCTAGCCGGCTGCTCCATCTCATCCAACTCATTCCTGCCTGAGGTGATGGCTGGCTACCACGCGGGCATGAAGGTGGTGGCGTTCACTTTCGTCTCGACCATGTCGGCCGGCATCGGCCCGCCCATCGACCTGGGACCGGTGCTCGAGATGTCGCGCCAGGCACACGTCGACTACCGCACCATCCTACGCGCCGCCATCCCGGCCCTGGAGTCCGCCTCCCCGCGCCAGGCTGCACCAGCGATCTAGGCGGCGATGGTCTGGTCCGGGTCGATGGGGTCGGATGGGGCATCCTCACGCCGAGCCAGGAAGATGAACGGCAGCGCGAACGCGGTGATGGCCCCCGATACCAGGTATGACGCCGCGTAGCCCGAGACATCCGCCACGCGACCGAGCACCGGCTGGGCGACCGCTCCGCCGAGCGAGCCCATGAGCGAATCGAACGACAGCACGGTGGCACGCTGGGCCGATGGGATGATGCCGTTAAGGAACGACTGGCGGATAGGTCCCGCGATGGCGGACACGAGCGCCCACAGCACCAGCAGCACGATGGCCAGGTAGAAGGCGTTCATGCCCAGACGCTCCTGGTCGAAGCCGACGACGGCGATGCCCCCCAGGAGCAGCGACTCCAGCGCCACTGCCAGGAAGATGGCGTTGGTGCGCCGGCTGAAGAAGCGACGGGCGATGGGCACCGAGAGGCCGCCTACGATCTGGGCGCAGGCCACGATGGCGGCCGCCAGTCCGGCGATGCTGTAGGCGGTGGGATCTCCGTAGAGTTGCAGCAGGTATGGCTGCATGGCGTAGAAGGCAAAGATGGCGACGCCGCTGGTGAAGGGTGCCGCGAGCATCATCCAGCGCACTGGGCGGTTGCGCAGACCTCCGTCGATGGAGCCACGGGCCACGTCCTCGACCGCGTCCCGGGTGCTGATGCCGGTCTTGCGCGTGAAGCCCAGGTCGCGCATGAACAGGAATGCTGCCAGCAGCGCCACCCCCAGCAGGATCGCCCGCAGCACGTAGGGCACGCCCAGGTTCGTCGCCTGGGCCACCACGCCGCCGAGCACCGAGCCGGTCAGCATGGCGATGCCGCCGACGGTCTGGCCGCGGCCGAAGATGGTTTCGAGGTTGCCCTCGAAGCCGGTAGCGCCAAGCGCGTCGACCAACCAGGCCTCCGTCGCTCCGCTGAAGAAGGTGAAGCCGAGGCCCAGCAGGATCGAGGCCAGCGCCCAGCCGATGAAGGGCGCCCGGAACTCCCACATCGCGAGGTACAAGACCGTCGAGAGCAGCAAGGTGGCTGCGCCGAGCATGAAGGAGAAGCGCCGCCCTCGCGTGTCCGCCACGACGCCCGTGGGGACTTCGAAGATGACCATGCCGATGGAGAAGAAGGCGTTGGCCGCGAAGGCCTCGGTGTTGCTCAGGCCGGCATCGAGCAGAAAGAGCGTGTTGATGCCCCAGATGAACGAGGCAGCCAGCGTCGTCAGTAGCGTCAACAACAGATAGACGCGCTGGATGTGGGCAGGCGAAGTGCTCACCAAGGCAGGGGGGATGCTCATGGGCTCGCTAACCTACGCTATCGACATGTCCGACGTCCAGACCCACATCGCTGCCCAGCCGGGACACCCGCGATGATCCGCGTCGTTGGTGCCAACCCCGCCATGGACCGAGTCTCGACATGGCCGCCGCTGCGATTGGGCGAGGTGAACCGGGCGGAGACCGTCACGGTCGTGCCAGGGGGCAAAGGCTTCAACCTCGCCCGAGCGGCCATCCGCCTTGGCGAGCCAGCCGAGGCCTATGGGTTCCTCGGTGGGCAGGTCGGCGAGGCGCTGCGCGAGATGATCACTGCCGACCGCGTCATCGACCGCCATACCACCATCGTCGCTGGGACGCGTGTCTGTTTCATCGTGGTCGAGCCGGGATCGGGCCGCTCCACGGTCCTCAACGAGCCTGGTCCGTACGTCACGCCCGATGAGACGAGCCGCCTGCTCGATGCTCTGCGTCGCGCCTGCACCGCTGGCGACCTCCTTGTCCTCTCCGGCAGCTTGCCCGACAGCGTCGATCCGACCGTGGCCGGCGAGATCGTCATCATCGGCAATGACGCTGGCGCTCGCACGGTGGTGGACATCCACAGTGAGGCGCTGCGCTTCGCGGCTGCAGGGCGTCCCTGGATGCTGAAGTGCAATCGGCGCGAGCTGTTGGAGCTGCTGGGCGCTGCCGAGACCGGCGGCGCGCTGGCAATCCCGGAACTTGCGGCGCACATGCAGGCGGTGCGACGCGGTGGCATCGGGGTCGTCGTAGTGACTCTTGGTGCGGAGGGTGCCCTTGTGGCCGACGCCGACGGTGTCGTACATGCCAGCGCGCCAGCCATCGAGGAGGTCAACCCCACCGGCTCCGGCGACCTGCTCCTGGCCGGCCTGGTCGTCGGTATCGAACATGGCGAGCGACCACGAGACGCCATCGCCCTGGGCGTGGCGTGCGGAACGGCCGGCGCCACACACCTGAAGCCGGAGCTGCCGCCCAGTTTCGATCCAGCCGACTGGGTGCCACGCGTCACCATCGAGCGGGTGGAGCCGTCAGGGTGATCACGCTCGGTATCGACATCGGCACCACCCACACCAAGGTGCTGGCACTCGACATCGCCGGCGCCCGAACGGTGGCACTCGAATCAGCCCCGACGCCGGTCCACCGCGACCCAGACGGCGAAACCCATCGGCCCGCTGAGATCCTCGAGATGGTCACCGATCTGGCCCGTCGAGTCGTTGCGGCTCTGCCGGAGGCGAGCGCTGTCTCGGCGATCAGCGCCGCCAGCGTGGGCGAGGAAGTGGTACTGCTCGACGGTGCGGGAGGACCCGCCGCAGATGCCATCGTTTGGTACGACCCTCGCGGCTTCGAGGAGGCTCGTTCCTTTCGGGAAGGGGCCGGCGGCCGGGACCCGCTTTCGCTGCGCTGGCCACCCGACCCCACTTTTTCCGTGTTCAAGCTGATGTGGATGCGCGATCGGTCGCCCGACCGATATCGCGCCGCGGTCACCTGGACCGATCTCGGGGACTACGTGTTGCACGGGCTCGGCGGTGAGCTGGTGATGGACTGGTCGCATGCCTCACGCGCAGGCGCCTTCGACATCGTCGAACGCCGCTGGGACCCCGACTCGATCACGGCCGCGGGGCTGGACCTGTCGTTTCCACGACTCCTTGCGTCTGGCTCGACCATCGGCCACCTCGACCCGGCCATCGCTGCCCGACTCGGACTTCCGCTTGGCGTCGCCATCGTGACCGGTGGGCACGATCATCTCGTGGCTGCCTATGGTGCGGGCGTTCGCTCTCCACGGGAGCTGTTCCTCTCCGCGGGCACATCCGAAGCCCACCTCGCCTTGGTCGACACACCGCTGCTCGGCGAAGCCGGCCGTGGTATCGACCAGGGCTGTTTCGTTGACGACCACAGCTTCTACGCCCACGTCAACATCCACTCGGGCCACTTCTTCGGACAGTGGCGCGAGCTGCTCTACCGCGGCGTCAGCGATGACGACATGTATGGGGAGGCGGCGACGGCCGAGGCTGCCGGCATCACCTTCGCAGTGACCGACGACATGCGTCGCGCGCGATTCGAGTCGGTGCCCTACGACGCCGGTCGTGCTGAGCTGATGCGGGCGATCCTGGAGGGGCTAGCCCATCGCTCGGCGACCATCATCGACCGGCTCGAGCAAGCCAGCGGCCACCCCTACGAGCTCGTGCTTGCGGCCGGGCATCCGACCCGCGTGAGGTTGTGGCGGTCGCTCCGGCAGGCCGCCTACGGACGCCCCATGGCCGCGGTGGATGAGCCCGAGATCGCTGCCTTCGGCGCGGCTGCGCTGGCTGCCCACGCCATCGACCCCGTGGCCACTTCGCGACTGGTCGCCGGTCACACCACCTGGCAGTAGCGCTGTCCTGCCACACTGGCACCATGCCGCGCTTCAGCTACGTCCGCGAGATCCTGGATCGGTTCGCCGTCGAACTCTGCTGCGACATCCTCGACGCGTTTGGTCCGGCGCTGGCGCGGTGAGGGCCCCAGCATGAAGTTCGGCATCGACCTGCCCAACTACGGCGACTTCGGCGACCCCGCCCTGTTGCTCGATCTCGCCAGCGAGGCCGAAGCCGCCGGCTGGGACGGCTTCTTCCTGTGGGATCACCTGGTCGCCGGCGATGAGGTGGGGGAACCCGTGACCGACCCCTGGGTGGTGCTCTCTGCCATCGCCGTACGGACCGAGCGCATCCGCTTCGGCCCCATGGTCACGCCGCTGGCTCGTAGGCGCATGACCAAGCTCGCGCGCGAGACCGTGGCCCTCGACCACCTCTCCGGCGGCCGCCTCATCCTCGGTGTCGGCCTGGGCCACTTCGATGAGCGGGAGTTCAGCGCCTTCGGCGACGCCGGTGATCGCACGTTGCGCGGCCGCATCCTCGACGAGAGCCTTGAACTGCTCGCTGCCCTGTGGAGCGGTCAGCCCGTGGACCACCAGGGGGAGTTCCTGCAGGCACGCTCGAGCCCCTTCCGGCCACCCCCGCTGCAGCAGCCGCGCATCCCCGTGTGGGTCGCGGGCCTGTGGCCCAACAAGCGCCCGATGCGGCGCGCCGCGGACTGGGACGGCGCCTTCCCCATCCATGTCGGCGAGGATCTGAGCCGGCAGATGAGCCCGTCGGCGATGGCCGATGCTATCGCCTACCTGCGCGCGCAGCGCTCCGTGGATGGACCCTTCGACATCGTGCACGCCGGCCTGCTGAGCGCCGATCCCACACCCGATCGAGAGCTGACGCAAGCCTACGCAAACCTCGGAGTGACCTGGTGGCTGGAGCACTGCTACCCCGGTCGGATGTCGGTCGATACGCTCCGCGCACGCCTTCGGGCGGGGCCTCCACGCACCGCCTGAGGGAACCCGCCCCTGCGGTCCCGCGTCCAAGCGGGGCATTCCGCAACAGAGGTACAAACATGCGTTCCCCGTCCCGGATCATCGTGACCGCATTGGCAGCGCTGCTGCTCCTGCCGGCCAGCGCCAGTGCCCAGCGGGTCATCTCACCCGAACCACCGCTGCCGTGTCCCGGCTGCTGGTGGCCCGTCGATGCGGTAGCCCAGCTCGACGACATCGAGGCCGACATCGACGTCAGCGATGGGGTGACGATCGCGCGCTACCGCTTCGATCTTTCCAATCCCACGCCCGATGGTCGCGAAGGTGGGCCCGGTGCCGAGGGTCGCATCATCTTCCCGGTTCCGACTGGCAGCTCGGTCACCGATCTGGTCCTGTCGGGCGGGCCGGAGACCCTGGAGGGTCGACTACTCGATTCCGACGACGCCACGCGCATCTACGAGGACATCGTGCGGCGGCTCATCGACCCAGCGCTGTTGCGCTCGCTCGATGGCGACATGTACGAGGTCCGTGCCTTTCCCGTCCCCGCCGGCGAGGAACGCCAGGTCAGCTTCACCGTGACCACGCCGCTGTTGGCGGAAGGCGAGCAGGCCCTGGTGGAGGTGCCATGGTCCCGCATGTCTCCGCGTCCCGCAGCGGCACTGGTCGACGTCGGGGTCGATGTCCCCTGGGAAGTCCGCTCCGCCATCGCGCCAGGTTTCAAGCTTGACGAGGAGCGTGCCGGCGAGGGCCGCTTGGACATAGGGTGGGAGTCACCGGCCGAGTGGTCGCCTGACACCAACTTCCGGCTCTACCTCTCGGGCGGCGAGGGCCTCATCGACACCCGCCTGCTCTCGTACCGTGAGCGAGGTGAGGATGGCTACTTCAGCCTTCTCTTCGCGCCCATCGTGGAACTCGACGAATCGATCGCTCGCGATGTCGTACTGGTGCTCGACCGCTCCGGCTCGATGGAGGGCGAGAAGATGGCGCAGGCCATCTCTGCCGCAGAGTACGTGCTGGGCAACCTCGGCTCCGACGACCGTTTCGCTATCGTCGACTTCTCGCGCTACATCCGCACCTTCGATGAGGCGATGCGCCCTGCCACCGATGCCGATGCTGGCATCGACTATGTGCGTGACATCGCCGCCGGCGGCAACACCAACATCGCCGGCGCACTCGAACGCGGTCTGGCGTTCCTTGACGGCGAGCGGCCCGGCACCGTCATCTTCCTGACCGACGGTCTGGCCACGGTCGGCATCGAGGCAGCCGACGGCATCCTCGAGGTCGCCGAGGCGGCAGCTCCCGACCGCACACAGCTCTTCGCCTTCGGCGTGGGCTATGACGTGGATACCGTGCTGCTGGACGCGCTGGCCAACACCTTCACCGGCAGCAGCCACTACGTGACTCCTGAAGAGCGGATCGACACCGAGGTAGCGCGGTTGTGGGAGCGCGTCTCCACTCCGGTGCTGTCCGATGTCGAGATCAGCATCGACGGTGTGGAGACCCGGGACCTGGCTCCGACTGAGATCCCCGGCATCTTCGCCGGCAACCAGGCCCTGCTGGCGGGCCGCTACGACGGCGCCGGTGAGGCGACCGTGACGGTGACCGGCAACTCCGCGGCCGGTCCCGAGAAGTTCGTCTACGACGTTACCTTCCCCGAGCGCGACGAGGCCGATCCGGCCGTGGCTCAGCTGTGGGCGCAGCGCCGTGTGGCCGACCTGCTGACGGAGTTGCGCATCGAAGGCGTGCGCGACACGCTCATCGAGGAGATCGTGAAGGTCGCCAACCAGTTCGGTATCGTCACCCCCTACACGGCCTATCTGGCGCAGGAGCCGGAGATGGCCTTCGATGCCGATCTTGGTGTCCGCACTGCGACGGACGAAGCGCAAGCGTTCGCGGAGGCACCGGCGAGTGGCAAATCAGCCGTCGATCGCGCCAACGCCGTAGAGGCGCTGCGCGACGGCGACACCAGCCTGGGCACGCAGACATCGCAGGCGTTGGGAGCTCACACGTTCTACTTCGTGGACGAGACCTGGACGCGCAATGACTTCGAATCTGGCACGGACGCCCCGACGGTCGAGGTGGGCTCACCGGAGTTCCTGGCGTTCATCGCCGAGATGCCGGAGATCGCTGATGCCGCCACGCTTGGCCAGCGGGTCATCACCGAGGGTCCTGACGGCTGGATCACCATCGTCTGGCCCGATGTGGAGGCTGTCTCCTAACCCCTCCACCGCCCTTCGTTCACCGTACGACGACCGCCGGTGCGCCCTCCAGATAGGGCCGCCGGCGGTCTCTTTCTGGGTCGGCACTCTCAGAGCAGAGTCGGCGCCAAGGTGCTCTGATCGCTGCTGGTGGGCTCTGGCTGGGCTACCGCTGGGCGTGGGCGCTCTCCATGCTGTTGGCCGGACTTGGGCTGCTGACGTCCCTCTATGTCTACTGGTTGGGCGATCCGGCCTACTTGCCGCTGGCGCTCAACGTGATCCTTGCCTTCTACCTCAACCAGGGCGCGGTGCGCAGCTACTTCGAGGCTGGGGGAGGCACTGCCGAGGCATCCTCGGGCGGTCGTGGATGAGCGACAACGCCGCCGACCTCGAGCTGCTGCGTGCGTACGAGCCGGTCGTCCGGTATACCGCTGTTGCGAGCGGTGTTGGTGTTGGCGGTCGTCGGTGCAGTCCTGCTTGCCTGGGATTTCCGGGTAGATCTGGTGCTGGCGGCGGTGGCCGGGTTGGCGCTCATCGTGGTGGCTGACAACGTGCGCGAGATCTCCGGGCGGTAGGCGTCCGGCACCAGCACCCCGAGCGCGCCCGGGAGGATGCGGGCGCTGAGGCTGCCTTCGCCCACGTAGTCCCCGTCGACCTGCAATGGCTCCGGCTGCTGTGGGGTGATGCTGATGACGCGGCCACGGCGCCGGATGCTGGTCGCTCCGGATCCGCCGCCGAGCTTCGTGCGCAGGAGTTGATCGGCCAGGCCCACCAGGCCGTGCACTGGCCCGCGGGCGCCGACGGCGATCATGTCGAAGAGGCCATCCGCCGGATCGATAGGCAGGCGCAGGTCGATGACGCCGGGCATGAGTTGGCCCATGTTGCCGACCAGCACGATGGACGTTTCGGTCTCGATGACCTCGTCGTCCACCTCGATGCGACAGGGTACGGCCTTGATGTCCGGCACCAGTCTGGCGGCCTGCACGGCATAGGCTGACTTGCCGAACCTCCGCTTGAGCTCAACCGGGGTCGTGGCCATGAGTCTTGCATCCAGGCCAGCCCCGCAGCCGATGATGAACACCGCGGTCGTGACTGGGCCGTCGGTGGGGCTGACACGGACTTCGCCCAGGTCGATGGTCCTGATGCTCGCACCCGCCAGCGCGGCGATGGCCGCTTCCGGCTTGAGTGGGACGCCCAGCACGGCTGCGACCTGGTTGCCGGTGCCGCCTGGGATGACGCCAAGGGGAACTTTGGTGTCGGTCAGGACGGCCGCGATATCCCGCATGGTGCCGTCGCCACCGATGCCCACGACGGCTGCCACGCCCTCATCCAGCGCAGCTTCTACGAGCGGTCGGGTGTCCTCCTGCCGGGTCGTCTCGACGATCCGTGGCTCGACCCCGTCCCGTGCCGTCAGCACTGCAAGGACCTGCTGCATCAGCACTACACGGACCTGCCGGTCACGTAGGCGAGAGGCGTAGGGGTTGACGACGACGAGGCTGCCTGGCACGAGCGCGCCGGCTAGCGCTGGGTCACTGCGGGCAGGATGGCGAGATGGCGGCGTTGGGCCGCTCGATGGGGACGGTCAGCGAGGTTATCTGGCCAGATCCCGGGTCGAGCCCCTTGGTGGCCCACTTGTAGACACGCTTGATGTCGTCGTCCTTGCCTTGTATCCCGATGTAGAACGTGGGGCTCTGCAACGTCGTGCCGCTGACCTTGAGCTTGCGGCAGTCGGTCGCGTTGTCGATGAAACGAACCTCAGCCCGCCCTTTGCTGCGGAAGCAGCCGTCTGCCTCCCAGTCGCCACCGATCCACTGCCGCTGGGACTTGCTCCCTTCCTCACAGGTCTTATTGGTGGACGTTGCCTGGGGCACGTTGAAGTCGGACATCGTGACCTGGTAGGCGGCGGCCGCATCTTCGCCTTCCATCAGGTAGTACTCGAGGTTCCCGACGGCAGCGGTGTTGGGTGTGCATGTCAGCGCAGCCTGTGTGCCGCTGGGTAATGACGTGCGCAGTGGCTCGCAGGTCTTGGCGATGCGCTTTGGGACGGCTTTGAGCAGCGTCTGCTCCCACTTGGCCAACGCGGCGTCGGTGGGCTTGGTGGTCGGCTTGGGGGCCTTCGCCAGTGTGTCGAGCCGTTTGGTGAGTTGCCTATCGTCCGATTCGAGTGCCTTGATGCGCTTGCGCAACTGCACCACGTTCTGGCCGTCCAGCTGCTCGCGCAGTGTCACCGCCTCGGTGGTCAAGGTATCGATCTGGGTCCGCAGGCCCTGCAATGTCGTCATCAGATCGCTCATCTGGCTGGCCGTCCAGGCGATGTCCGGCACTTCGAAGGTCAGGATGACGTCGCCGAAGCTGTTGCTGAGCTCAAGGGCCTCGGCATCGATCATCCAGCCATCGACCTCTCCCAGCGAGGAGAGGTAGGCGTCCTCGACGGCTTGTACATCGTCTTCGCAGAGCGCCAGCGTGACGGCCATCTCCTCGCTGAAGCTCAGCGAGGTTCCCTCGATCTGGTAGCTGCCGTTGAACTGGTTGCAGCCGGCAGAGCCCGATGCGGCACCATCCTGTAGGAGCAGGGTGGCCGTGACACCGAAGGGCACGCTGATGACCTCTGCCGTCTCGGTGTCGAGGTAGCTGGTGAGTGTCCAGTCGACACCTTCAGGCGTGTTCGGCGGTCCATCTTGCGCACCGGCGATCGCCGGCAAGCCGGCGCTCAGCGTGGCCAGGATGACTGCTTCGATGAGGCGGCGGTGCTTCACGGGGATACCTCCCTGCTCGGTCTTCGGCTGGGCAGGTCCCGACTGTACACCGCTGACGAAGCACATCAGGTTGGGCAGAGCTCGCTCCAGGCTTCCTTGGGCCGCTTGATCGGTTGGGTCAGGGCCTCCGAGCCGGCAAAGGCGGTCGGTTCTGCCCACTCGGTCAGCTTGGCGAGGTTGCTGTCAGGGCCCAGGACCGCGATGTAGATCGCTGGCCTCTTGAGCCGCGTAGCCCCGGCCATCAGTTGGCGGCACTTCGTGGCCGCGGCGACATAGCGCAGGTTGGCACGCCCGTCCCCGTTGAGGTAGCAGCCATCCGCTTCCGGACCGCCGGTGTAGTAGACCGCGTCCGGCCTGCCCGTGCGGCACGACTTGGGGGTGTCCTTGACGCCGTATGCGTCCATCCGCTGTTGCCACACCGTGGAGGCGTCGTTGACCTCCATCAGGTAGTAGGCCATGTCGCTCACCTTGGCGGTGGCCGGCTTGCACCGACGGAGCCGGTATCAACGGCCCACCTCGCGATCCGCGGCAGACCAGCCATGTAGCCGGCCTCCACGTCCATCGAGGGGTCAGTGCAATCAGCGGCGGTGGCGGTCGGGTCGCCGAAGGTCAGCGTGTCGGCGACGATCTCGTACGTGGCCCTGAAGTAGTGGCAACCGGCGGACCCGGTGGCCTGCCCATCCTGGAGCAGGAGCGTCGCGTCCACGTTCCAGGGCACCTGCGCGAGGGCATCTCCGGCGGCGTATGAGACCAGGTGCCAAGTACCTTCGAGTGTGGGTTGCTCCGGCTGTGCTGCCGTGGCGACTGAGAGCGTGCCGACCGATGCGGCGCTGAGCGCCATGCGCATGGCCACGGTCTGGAACATGACAGACCTCCCCTGGCGCGGTGCTTATGCGTCTGTCCAGCTCCTCGGCGACCACACCAAGCGCAGGTCACGAAGCGGTTCCACGATGCCCTGCAGGGTCAAAGCCAGGAGAAGAGGGTGTTCGGACCGTCGGCTTGGGGCATGCTTATGACGTGAGCGACCAGACGTTCCGGGCCAACGTGGGGATAGTGGTGGCACGTGCCGATGGGTACGTCCTGGCACTTGAGCGCAGCGACCAACCCGGCCGCTGGCAGATGCCCCAGGGTGGCCTTGATGTCGGCGAAGAGCCCGCCGCCGCGTCTCTTCGCGAGCTACGGGAGGAAACCGGCTTGCGGCCGGAGCAGGTCGAGCTTGTCGCTGAGCACCCCGATTGGCTGGCGTATGAGCTGCCGCCGGCGCGCCGACGCGACAAGATCGGACGGGGCCAGGTGCAGAAGTGGTTCTTGTATCGCTTCCTCGGTAGCGATCAGGACATAGACCTGACAGCACCCGATGGACAGCGCCAGGAGTTCCGTGCCTTCCGCTGGATAGACCTGGGTTCGTTGGTCGAGGAGGTGTGGGAGGTCAAGCGGCCGATCTATCGGGCGCTGCGCGCGGAGTGGGGCGAGCGACTCGAAGCCTGGTCCGAATAGCCGTTCAGGGACAGATGGCCCCGGGCGATTTCTTGGCCTTGGGTCGGGCGATCGTCTTGGTGACGCCCTTGCCGCCGAGCGCCCAGTCGTTGAGCGGCACGATCTTGTCGTTGGGGCCGGTCATGGCGACGTACATCGCCGGGCGCTTCAACTGCTGGCTGCCGACCTTCAACTGCTTGCACGCGGTCGCGTTCTGGACCAGGCGCAGATTGGCCTTTCCGCCATCGACGAAGCAGCCCCATCCTCCGATGCCGCCACCATCCGCGAAGAGGTACGACGGCACGCCGTCCTCGCAGGTGGGTGTGCCGGGAGGACCGTAGATGTCCACGGGGGACGCGCCCCCGGACGCCATGCGGTCATTGAAAAGCTTGAGGGCACGATCGTCCTCAAGGAGGTAGTAGGCCATCTCCGTGACGTGCGAGGTGTTGGGCTTGCACTGCACAGCTGCGGCCGTGCCGGAGGGCAGGCTCTGCCGTAATGGCTGGCACGTGCCCGCGATCCTCGCCGGAACCCCTTCCAGGAGGACTCGCTCGGCTGATGAGAAGGCTGACGTCTGGGTGGGCGCAGGGGTCGCGCGCAGCTCGCTGAGCTGCTGCTGCAGTCGTGCGTTGGCGGCTTCGAGTGCCTTGAGGCGCTCGCGCAGGCGTCCGATGCTGATGTCATCGACGCGAGTATCCACCGCCGCGATGGCGGCGTCGGCAGCATCGAGCCGGGCCAACAGCTGGGCCAGCTGGCTCGCCGTCAGTGCGTCGCCGGGCAACTCGAAGACCAGGACGGTCTCATCGAACGTGTCGCGCAGCTCAAGCTGACCCTCGCTGATCGTCCAGGAGGCGACATCAGCCAGGACGGAGAGGTAGGCATCCTCGACGGCCTCTGCCTCGGGGCCACAGGAGCGCAGGGTCCGCGCCATCTCGTCAGCGAAGGACAGCGAGGCGCCATCGAGCGCGTAGCTGCCACTGAAGTCATTGCAGCCTCCGGAGCCGTTCGCCACGCCATCAGCGAGCGCCAGTGAGGCCGGGACCGTGAGCGGGACCGACGTCAGCGAGCCCTCCACGCGCTGCTCGACCAGGCGCCAATCGGCACCTTGGGGGTCGGCCGGTACATCCTGGGCCGCGGCGATCGGCGCCAGGGCCGCCAGCATCGCGACCGACATGACCAGCGATAGGGCTCGCATCGGGATCATCTGCGTCTCCTCTCGGTCCTGCTTGGGGAGGCGTGATGCTACCAAGCACGAAAGACCCCGGCAATCCACCTCGGGTACGCCGGGGTCCTCTCGACAGGCCGTCCTGGCCAGCTGTCTCGTGCGTTCGACTACTGGGCCGGGATGGCCTCGAAGATCTCGGGATTGGGCTCGCCTTCGATGACGATCTGGCCCAGGGCGCCCTTGTCGAAGGTTCGCGCCAGGGCATGGTCGACGAGGATGAGCGTGCTGGGAACCTGGCCGATGACCTCCACCACGGTCGCGCCACCGGGTGGCACCAGCGTCGTCTGTGACCCACGCAGGGGTTGGTTCAGGAGGGCGCCTTCCTGGTACACCACATCCCAATGCGAGCCGATGGCATGGAAGCTTGAGATGAGGTTCAGGCCAGCGTCGACGAAGTAGATGCGGGCACGTTCGCCGACCTGCATCTTGAGGGCATTGTCTCCAGCGATAGCACCCTTGGCGCCGTTGAAGACCACCATGGTGGGGTTCTCATCGGTGACCGCCTGACGGTCCAGTGTGACGAGGCCCGGTTCGGTCGAGGTGGTGTAGAACTCCGACTGCACGACGTACCACTCGTGGTCTACCGCGGGCAGGGGCTCGGCGGGATCGACCAGGATGCCGCCGTACATGCCGTTGGAGATGTGCTGGGGCACGTCACCCATGGCGCAGTGGTACACGAACATACCCGGATAGAGCAGGCGCGCCTCGATGATCGCGGTGCCGCCAGGGCCGACGGTGGTGTTGGCGGCGCCACCGCCCTGGCCGGTGACGGCGTGGAAGTCCACGTTGTGGGGCATGGAGTTGCCCTCAGGATTGTGGATGGTGAAGCGAAGGACGTCGCCGACCCGGGCTCGGATCATGGGTCCAGGGGTGCCTGAGACGGTGTCATCGCCCGGGACACGATAACCCCAGGTCATGTACTCGACACCGGTGGCGGGATCGATGGCGGTGACGTTCTCGACGACCTCGAACTCGACGTCAACGATGGCCGGCTCCGTACGCCCGGATGGCGGGGGTACGTCAGGGGCGACCGAGACGTTGATCTCGCTATCGGGCGCCGCGGGCAACTCCGCCTTGGGCACCAGATCGGGGATGACGCTGGGGTATTCCGCTGCTGCCACCGCGCCGAAGCTGGTCAGCGCCATCGCGACCGCCGCGACTGTCGCTACCCATGGCCGCGTCCTAGAGACGACGCGGGTGGATGCTGTCATCAAGAGCACCTCCGTTGTTGAGGGTCGTTCTGGGGCCGAGCATGGCCATCTGGCCCTCCTGAGGCCAACATTGTCGCTATCCGCCCTGCGGCGCCAGAACAATCAGGTACTTAGTTTGTGACCTTTGTCACATGTCACGATCGTGCAGCACGGGTCGGCCGTTCGGGCGACTTCCCTCGCAGCGGGACAACGCGACCAGTGCGGGCGCGCTGGTGCAGATCCTTCCCGCACGACGGGACCGGGCGTCACTGGTTCCCGTGCGCCGGGACGGAGCGGTCGTTCGGGGCGCACGCTGGTCGTGTTTGTCCCGTTTCGCGGGAAGCCGGTGCCTCGAATGCCGAGCGGCTGGATCATTGGTCGGCTGGGGGGCGGCGGCCGACGAGGCTAGGTCGGGTGGTCGGTCGGAGCGTCGGGAGCCGCGGGCAGGGCGTAAGCGCGTTCAGGCACGAGCGTCCAGGCGATGGTCTCGCCGGGCTGGTGGATGCCGTGGGACATCCACTCGCCATCGACGGCCAGCATGTTCTCCTGGCCATCGCCCAGCTCCAACTCATATTCGACGTAGGAGCCCAGGAACGTGCTGCCCTTCACTGTCGCCCGCAGCGAGCCACTGCCCACGCGGATCGACTCGGGACGCGCCACCACGACAGCAGATCCGCCGCGCTGGTGGCCCTCGCCAGCGGGGATGGTCATGGCCACGCCCATCATCGAGATGTCGATGGTCTCAGCGCCCACCGCGAGCACGTCACCACCCAGGAAGTTGGCGCGGCCGATGAAGTCGGCCACGAAGCGCGTGGCTGGTCGGCGATAGACCTCGTCAGGTGGTCCGGCCTGTTCGATGTGGCCGGCGTTCATCACCACCACCACGTCTGACAGCGCCATGGCCTCAGCCTGGTCGTGCGTGACGTAGATCGAGGTCGTGCCCAGCTGCTGCTGGATGCGCCTGATCTCCGATCGCAGCGAGACTCGCAGCTTGGCATCCAGGTTGGAGAGCGGCTCATCGAACAGCAGCACCCGCGGCTCGATGGCCATGGCGCGAGCCAGGGCGACACGCTGCTGCTGGCCGCCGGAAAGCTCGGAGATCTTGCGCGCCCCCAATCCGGGCAGGTTGACCAAGTCGAGCGCGGCGTCGACGGTCGCCTCCAGCTCCTTGCCTGACTTGCCCTGGAGTTGCACGCCGAAGGCGACGTTGTCATGCACGGTCAGGTGCGGGAAGAGAGCGTACGACTGGAAGACCATGCCCATGCCGCGCTTGTCCGGCGTCAGCCGGACCAAGTCCTTGTCGTCAAGCATGATGCGACCCGAGGTGGGGTTCTCAAAGCCGGCGATCATGCGGAGGGTGGTGGTCTTGCCGCAGCCCGATGGCCCTAGCAACGTCACGAAGCTGCCGCCCGTGAGCTCGATGGAGATGTCATCGACGGCCCGCACCACGCCACCTTCGGGCGACTTGAAGTGCTTGCTCAGCCGTTCCAGCAACAGGGTCGCCGGTTCGCCGGTTCGCTTGATGTTGTCGGTCATCAGCCCCATGTCGATGTCCCACCCCCAGATCGTTGCTCGGCGTCCGTCCTCGATCCCACCAGGAAGCTGAGGATGCCGATGGCGACGAGCACGATGATGATCAGCACGACGCAGTAGGCGTAGGCGTTGCCGTAGCGCGCCGCGTCGACCTCATTGAGGATCTGTGCGGTCATGATGCGAACGTCCGGCGTGGTCAGGAAGATGACGGCACTGATGGCGGTCATGGCGCGTGCGAACGAGTAGATGAGTCCGGCCAGGAAGGCCGGGCGGATGAGTGGCAGCGTGACCTTGCGGAACGTGTGCTGTTGGCTCGAGCCCAGCGACGTGGCCGCCTCTTCGATGGATGGGTCGATCTGCTGCAGTGATGAAGTCGCCGAGCGCAGGCCACCTGGTGCCGAGCGCAGGATGAAGACCATCACGATGGCGATAGCGCCACCCAGGAACGCGGCCCCACCGGTCAGCTTGGGGAAGACCGTGACCCCGAAGAGCTCGGTCGGCGTGTTGAAGGCCAGCAGATAGCCGATGCCGAAGATGGTGCCCGGGATGGCCACGCCGAGCATGACGCCGAAGTCCAGCGTGCCGCGACCCCAGAAGCGACGCCGGATCACCAGGAAGGCCACGACCACACCCAACACGCCGGCGATGGGCGTGGCGATCGTCGCCAGCGTCACGGTGTCGGTCACGGCCTCGAAGCCGTAGCCAAAGAGGACAGCCTCGAAATGCTCGAGCGTGAACTCGTGATTGACGCCCAGCAGCTTGGTGAACGAACCCAGCACGATGGTCCCGTAGAGCAGCACGATGAGACCCACGATGGCCAGGACCGTCCCCAGCAGCAGCCAGCGGATAGGCCGGCTCCCGATCTCCCCATGCCGTCCGCTGGGCTTGCCCGACACCGAGACGATGGACGACTTGTTGGCGTAGTAGCGGTGGACGAAGTAGACCACCAGCGCCGGCACCAGCAGCATGACCGCGAGCACCGAACCGGCGGTCAGGTTGTACTCGCCCACGATGGCGATGTACATGCGGCTGGCCAGCACCGTGTAGTTGCCGCCCAGCACGAGCGGATTGCCCAGGTCGGCCAGTGCCTCCACGAAGAGCAGCAGGTAGGCCGAGGCGATGCCGGGGGCCAGCAGCGGCAGCGTGACCTTGCGGAAGGTGCGCCATTTGGATGCGCCCAGGTTGGCCGCGGCTTCGTCGAGCGATGGATCGAGCGCCCGCATCATGCCCATCAACATGATGTAGGCGATGGGGAAGAACGTCAGCGCCATCACCACGGAAAGTCCCGCCGGCGGCAGCAGTGGGAGGTTGGGCCACGAGTAGATATCCAGCCGCAGGCCCAGGATGTCACGGGTGATGATGCCACTGCGGCCGAACATGGTGATGGTGGCCACTGCCAGCGCGAACGGTGGACTCACGATCGGCAGCAACGCGATGACGTGGATGAGGGTCTTGAGGGGGCGCGGCGCCGGCACGCGCACCTGGACGAAGGCGAAGACGAATGCCACCAGCGTGCCCAGCGTGGCCACGGTGAGGCCCAACATGACCGTGTTCAGCAGGATCCTGTTCTGGGCCGTGGTGAGATAGCGCTCGAAGATGGGGATGGCTTCCGCCGAGAAGGCTTCACCGACGACCTTGCCCACGGGCCACACGATGGCGATGAGCACGAAGCCAGCCGCGACGAGGATGGCGATGATGACGCTCGGATCGACGGCGCGCCACCTGGGCCGGCTGGGGTCCCTGGGGATCTGGTCACGCCGCGGCAGGGCCGCATCGCGGACCGCCTGGCGATCGGTGATGGTCACAGGTCGGTGATCGTCATCGGACATGGGACGAGGCCGGCGTTGGGCCGGCCTCGTCAGTGCGGTTCAGGGTGCTCACGAACGCCACGCTCCTGCTGGTGCCCGTGGCCTCGTCGAGAGGTCTACTCGACCGGCTCGGCGGCGACCTCGTCCTCGAAACGCTGGGTCAACTCGGTCCTGGCGGCACCAGCAGCGTCGAAGTCGTAATCGACCAGATTGACTTGATCGAGGGTCACTGAGAGGTCGCTCACAGCGGCCTCCGGGTTGGTCGGCAACTGGAACGAGCCGACCGAGGGGCCGATCTCCTGGGTGTCAGCCTGGAGCGACCAGTCGATCCACTTCTTGGCGTTGTCGGGGTTCTGGGCGTTGGCAACGAGCGCCACGGCTCCGATCTCGTAGCCGGTACCCTCCGCGGGGAAGGTGACCTCCAGATCGGTGAAGCCCTCTTCGAAGTTCTTGATGCAGTCGTGGCTGAAGATGATGGCTGTGGCGATCTCGCCGCGTCCAGCCATGCCACCCGGCGCGGAGCCCGACTTGGTGTACTGCAGGATGTTGTTGTGCAGCTCCTTCATGTAGTCGATGGCCGCATCTTCGCTGCCCAGCCGGATGACCTGCGTGTAGAGCGCCGTGTAGGCCGTTCCGGAGCTGGCCGGATGGGCGACCGCGACGTTGCCGGCGAGTTCCGGCACCAGCAGGTCATCCCACGAGGTGGGTGCCTCGATGCCTAGTCGCTCAAGCTCGCTCTTGTTGGAGCAGAAGCCCAGGGCGCCGACATAGACGCCGGTCCAGGTGCCGTCCGAGCCCTTCTTGTCATCGGGGATGGCTGCGGCATTGGGGGAGATGTAGGGCTCGATGAGCCCTTCCGCGGCGGCTGCGATCTGGCCGTCAGCCGGTCCACCCCACCACACGTCGAACTCCGGTGCTTCGGCTCCGGCGCGCAAGCGCGCGAGGGCCTCACCGGAGGACATGCGCACGTAGCTGGTGTTGATGCCGGTCTGATCCTGGAACTCCTGCACCATCTTGACGCACCAGTCCTCCTGTGGCGTGCACAGCACGACGAGGTTGCCCTCATCCTGTGCTGCGGCAGTGCCACCGAGACCGGCGGCCAAGAGGCCGGAAAGCAGGATCGAGCCAGCGGCTCCACGTCGAGTCATACGACTACCTCCTCATGGGGTGGGTCGGCAGGCGTCCCCCTGTCGGACCACCTCGTGAGGCACGTTAACACACGGTCAACACCGCTGACGGTGGTCTGAGGGCCTAGCCGGCGGAAGCTGCGAGTGCCTGATCCAGATCCTCAAGGATGTCGTCGATGTGCTCGATGCCGACGCACAAGCGGATGGTCTCGGGAGTGACCTTGGCCGAGATCTGCTCCACCTCGGTCATCTGCCGATGCGTGGTGGAGGCCGGGTGCGCGACCAGCGAACGGACGTCGCCGATGTTGACCAGTCGCTTGAAGAGCTTGAGTGCGTCGTAGAACCTGACGCCTGGCTCGTAGCCGCCCTTGACGCCGAAACTGAGCAGACCTGAGGGCTTGCCGCCGGCGTACTTCTGTGCCAGCTCGTAGTACGGCGAATTGGGCAGGCCGGCGTAGCTGACCCATTCGACCAGGTCGTGGTCCTGGAGATAGGTGGCCACGGCCATGGCATTCTGCACATGGCGCTCCATGCGGATGGGCAGGGTCTGGATGCCCTGCAGGATGAGGAAGGCATTGAGCGGGCTAAGCGCAGAACCGGTATTGCGCAATGGCACGGTGCGAGCGCGGGCGATGAACGCCGCCGGGCCGAACGTCTCGGTGTAGCTCACGCCGTGGTAGGCAGGCTCCGGCTCGATCAGCATCGGATAGCGGTCGGGGTGGTCGGCCCAGGGGAAGTTGCCACTGTCCACGATCATGCCGCCGAGCGAGTTGCCATGGCCGCCGATGTACTTGGTCATGGAGTGGACGACGATGTCCGCGCCCCACCGGATGGGCTTGGTCAGCACGGGGGTGGAGACGGTCGCATCGGCGATGACCGGGACTCCGTGCCGATGTGCCATCTGGGCGATGGCTTCGATGTCAGGGATGTTACCGGCGGGGTTGCCGATGGTCTCCAGGAAGACCGCCGCGGTCTTGTCGTCGATGAGCTTCTCGAGGGCAGCCGGGCTGTCATCCTCGGCGAAGCCCACGTCGATGCCCTGAGCTGGCAGCATGTGTGCGAAGAGCGTGTAGGTCCCACCGTAGAGCAGCGGCACCGAGACGATGTTGGAGCCGGCCTTGGCCAGGGTCAGGATGGTGTAGTTGATGGCCGCTGAACCGGCGCTGACCGCCAAACCAGCGATGCCACCCTCCATCTCCGCCACGCGCTTCTCCAGCACGTCACAGGTGGGGTTCATGATGCGCGTGTAGATGTTGCCCGCGACCTCCAGGTTGAAGAGGTCGGCCCCATGCTGGGCGTTATCGAACTCGTAGGCGACCGTCTGGTAGATAGGCGGCACGACGGATCTGGTGGTGGGGTCGGTCTCGTAGCCGGCGTGGACGGCGAGTGTCTCGTCTCTCATCGGGGGAACTCCTGCTCTGCGCTATGCGTGGCGGCCGAGCGCCAGTGGGTCGGTCGGATCGATCCCGGGCATGAACGGCTCGTGGCGATCGAGGCCGGTGAGTTGGTACACCAGCCCCAACCAGTTATTGAAGAGTGCTCGGCCCGTGTCCCCCCAGGTATTGTCCAGGTGGGCGTCGAACGACGCCTCCGGGAACTCCGGATCGGCCTTGCCGTGGGCTCGCGCGGCGAGGGCATCGCGGAGATAGGACTGTGCCAGATGATCGGAGTCTGGCGTCAGGTAGTGCTCAGGATAGGGTGGCGGGGAGTCGAGTTCGCCGTCAAGGAAGCGGCTGACCTCGCGCTTGTATTCCTTGAGCAAGCTGTTGCGGTCGTACTCCGGGTGCCCCTGGAAGTAGACGATGCGGAAGCCGTCGGGGCTGGTGGCGAGGTGCACCCCGGCATCCTCGCTCTGGCCCAGGACACGCAAGCCAGCCGCCTGCCACTTGGCGAGCGGGATGTCATTCCAGCGCGAGTGCGGCGCGTCGAAGCGGGTATTCACATCCTGTGTGAGGGGGTGGCTGCGATCCACGACCCGGTGCCGATAGACGCCCCACAGCTTGTGATCGAAGGGTTCGCGGTCCATGCCGTAGAGGTGCTTGACCAGGGCATGGGTGGCAAGGCACGAGCAGAGGATGCTGGTGACATTGTCAGCCGCCCAGCCCACCACCTCCTGTAGTGGCTCCCAGAAGGGCTCCAGGTCCAGGGCGGGAACTGTGACGTTGGCGCCGCTGATGATGAGCGCATCGAGGCCGGTCCCCTTGAGGACCTCGAAGTCGGCATAGAACGCATCGATGTGGGCTCGAGCCTCCTCGCTGCGGGCGAGTCCGGGCACGCTGAAGGGATAGACGTAGATCTGGGTGATGCGGTTGCAGGCACCGATCAGGCGCATGTACTGCTTCTCCGTCACCACGAGGGCGGCGTCCGGCATCATGTTGAGCAGGCCCACGTGGAGTTCGCGGATATCCTGGTGCTGGGCGCGCTCCACGCTGAGCACATCCTCGCCTTCGGCGCGCAGGCGCTCGAAGGTGGGCAGCGCGTTGTGGGCGACCAGGGGCATGCGCGGTTCCTTCGGGCGTGAATGTGAGGTGCCAAGGTGGATGTTACCCGCCCACGGCTGGGACGCTCGTGTGGGCGAGGAGCCTGATTCGTCTGGCCAAATGTAACGCCCATTGTCAGGAAATGTGACGCTGTCCGTTGCATTTTCCGGCCACCAGGGGCGCTAGTCTACGGGTCGCTTGGACGTGACTGGATAAGCTTGGAGACCATGACCGGACGAACGGGCCGCAAGGCGTGAACCCTAGCCATGTGCATCGGCCCCAAGCTACGCGGACGCCGTTCCTCCGCGCTTTGATCGTGGCATTGCTGATGATGGTCACCCTCGTTGGGGCCGTGGCAGGGCAGGCGGCGCCGACCACCACCCAGGAACCGGTGGCCTTCGGTGGCGTGGCGTACGTACCGGTGCTGCGGTTCTGGACGCCACAGCGGGATATCGCCCTCGATGAGATCCGCAACGCCATCGAGGGGCGCGGGGAGAGCTTCGACAGCGTGGTGGTCGTGAGTGATGACCCTCTGGGCCTGTGGGAGGCACTGGCTGTGGAACCCGGCGACGCGGTGCAGTTCGGCTCGGTCGACGAAGTCAGGGCCGCCGTGGAGGCTTCGCGCCGGACCTTGGGCCTGCTGCCGGCTGGATCGGTCGGGCCCGACGTGCGGGCTCTGTCGGTCGACGGCCTGAGCCTGTTCGGGAATGGGCGCGTCAACAGCCTCGACGATTGGCCCCTCATAGCGACGGGGGAGGGCGCTTTCGACCCGGGTGCCACCTGGACGCTGGTGGCTGGTGGCGACGTCATGCTCGACCGCGAGCCCTATCGGAAGTCGATGATCGAGGGCAAGGGTCCCGGCTATCCCTGGGAAGGGGGCTACGCGCGTATCACCTCACGCACCTGTTGCACGCAGGACGGTGGGCCTGCCATTACGACCAAGCGCGTGGGGCCGAAGGGAGCCGTGCGCGAACTTCTCTCCTCTGCCGACATCACCATCGTCAACCATGAGGCCCCGGCTCCCAACCACCACACCTACCACCCGAGTGGTCTGGTGTTCACGGTCGACCCCGACATGCTCAGCGGCGTGGCCGAGGCCGGGATCGACATCGTGAGCTTGGCTAACAATCATATCCGCAATGCCGGTTCGACCGGGGTCAAGCAGACCATCCGCAACCTGCGCGCCGCGGGTATTCGCACGGTGGGCGCAGGCAAGGATCCGAGTCGTGCCCGAGCGCCTTCGTGTCTCGAGCGGGCGGGGCTGCTGGTCTGCTTCCTGGGTTACGACGCTATCAATACCGCGGTGCACGCGGTGAGCGACACGCGCGCGGGTGCAGCGGAGCTGCTGCTGAAGGACGTGCGAGCTGATATCCGCGCCCTGCGAGCCGATGGTGCCGACGTGGTCGTGATGCTGCCCCACTGGGGACCGGAGTATGTGACACGGCTGTTCCCGCAACAGCGTCGGCAGGCCCGTGCGATGGTGCATGCCGGGGCCGATGTGGTGCTCGGTGCTCACAGCCACGTTACGGGGCCGGTCGAGTTCATCGATGGTGTGCCCGTGCTCTACTCGATGGGCGACCTCATCTTCGACTTGCCGCGCTTCGAAGCTACCGAGGAGGGCGTGCTCGTGGAGATGACCTTCGACGGCGCCGCACTGGCACAGGTGGAACTGCATCCGACGGTCATGGTCGATCGAGCACAGCTGAACCTCCTCGCCCGCGAGAAGGACGGCCAGGTCGTCATCGAGCGGATGCGCAAGGCGTCCAAGTCGCTCGACTGATCGCCAGATCGGGCTGATGGGCCCAAGCCCACGCGAAACTCGGCAGGCGGCAGGGGCTCGGTCCGCGGCGTATCGTGGGAGTGATGCCCGACTTCCGCGCCATCGGTCGCGCCCGTATCTCTGCATGGCTCCGACACTGGGGTCCGTTGCTGCCTATCCTGGCGGCGACCTTCATCGCCATGCTCGGTTTCGGCGCGATGATCCCGGTGTTGCCACTGTTCGTGACAGAGAAGGGCATCGACGTCGCGACCCTGGGGCTCATCGTGGCCGGCTGGGCCATCGGCAAGCTCATCTTCGAACCCGTCTTCGGCTGGTGGGCGGACTCGCACTCGCGCAAACCGCAGATGGTGCTCGCGCTCGCCATGATGGGACTGGCCTCGCTGCTGATGCTTGCGTTCAGCTCCGCCGCAGCGCTGTTCGCGATGCGCTTCGTGGCCGGGATCGCCTCGGGGATGTTCGGCCCGGCAGCTCGTGGCGCGCTGGTGGAGGCGACCGACGAGGGCTCACGCGGGCAAGCCTTCGGCTACTTCGCGGCCTTCCAGATGGGTGGCTTCGTGCTGGGTCCGGCCATCGGGGCTGCGGGTTCAGCCATCTTCGGCGGCTATGCCTTCCCCTTCATCGCCCTCGGTGTCCTGGGGTTCGTGTCATCGCTGGTGTTGTGGCGGTTCCAGCCGTCTGAGCCGCACGTGGCCGACATGCCCCATCGGACGACGCCCGATGACTCGGCCTTGGCGAGGACGGAGATCCATCCCGCTGCGACCCTGGAACCGCGCCTGGTCGAAGAGGAGCCAGCGGCGCCCGCACAGGCGCCGCTGTCGGCACTCTTCAACCGGGTGCTCATCTCGGCGTTCATCCTGGGGTTCGGCGCGCAGCTCACCTTCGGCGTGATCGACGTGGTGTGGTCGCTCTATCTGATCGACCTGGGTGCCAGCATCCAGTGGGTGGCGGTGACCTTCATCCTCATCGGCCTGCCCTCGATCTTCCTGGCTCCGACGGTGGGCCGTTATGTCGATCGCTTCGGACCCATCCCCTTCGTGATCTCCGGTGCGCTGGTGATGGTCAGCTCTGGCCTCTTGTGGTCGCTGGCCTGGGAGCCCATGATGCCATCGCTGGTGATCCCGGTCGAGGCCGCCTTCTCCGGGGCTCTCGCGACGGCGCTGTTCGCCATGGTCGCAGCAGGCTCACCACACGGCCGGGCGTCCCTGGCGCAGGGCATCTACGGGTCGGTGGGGACGATCGCGGTCATCCTCTCGTCGGTGCTGACTGGTGCGCTCTGGGAGATGGGCCGGCCCTACCCGTTCTGGTTCTACGCGTCGGGCGTGGCACTGAGCCTGGCCTTGGGCATGCTGGTGTATTCGGGCGCACCGGGTCGGCTGTTCGGTCGCTTCGCACGGGTCGTGGCATCTCCCGCCTGACGACCGCGGCTCAGGCGTCCCTTGCTCAGGCCACTCAGGCCATCGAGGTCTCGTCCAACTCCAGGAAGCGGGGCAACGCCACGCTCTCGAGACGGATACGGCCGCTCACCAGTGAGTAGGCAAGGTAGGCGCTCAAGCGGCGCAGGCCAGTCGCCCATTCGGGAACGTATCGTGCTCGCGTGAGCAAGCCCTCATCGAACAGCGGCCCCAGTTCCAGCGCGTCACCGAGCGTCATTCGACCCGCGAACAGGATGGGGATCACTTCTGCCCGGGCATCGGAGATGACCTTGCGCAGGAACGTCTGCACCAGCAGCAGGCCCTCCAGGTAGGCGCCGTCCTTGGTGAAGACGATGCCACCCCGAACGTCGCCTCCCCGGAACACGCGCTGCGCCGAGTTGTAGGCGTCGTTCTCAGTCTGCCCACCTTCCAGATAGATGCGGAAGACGTCGATGAAGTCGGCGCCCTTGAGGCCGGCATCCACCGCTTTGGCACGGAGCGCGATACGACGCAGGCGAACCAGGTCGATGGAATGGGTGATGAGCTCGCTGAAGACCGCGAGACCCTCCTGTGTCCGTGTCGTCCTGGGCGATCCCAGGCCGAGCACTTTCAGTCGTGGCTGGTGCTGGCCGCTGAGGGCCGTCGCGGCGTGGATGAAGGCCTCGTGATTGAGCAGCTGGGCGAGATCGAGCTCGGAAAAGAAGGCCCCCGCCTGGATCTTGATGCGCTTGCTGCCCGCCGCCGCTTTGGCCGACATGGTCGCGTCCACGACGACCTCGACCTTGTCCTGGGTGAAGAACGCATCCAAGCCCGCTCGCAGTAGCTCGGCGAACCGTGATGCCGGGATGTCCGGCGTCGTGCGCATCACGGCATCCGATTCCTGCAACTGCTCGGTCACTTCCAGCAGCGGCTCAGCCGCGCTGGCCGCGGAGAGGCCTTGCCGCTCATAAACGAAGTCGGGCCGGCCGTACAGCCGGATCGAGTGCTGTGTGAACGAGGGAGTTCCGATCGATGCCACCATCCGTGCCGCGGTGAGGTAGCTCCAGGCGGTCTTGTAGAGGTGGCTGCCCATGGGGTTGCCGCGGTCGCACCGCGCCATGAGGGATTCAAGAGCCCCGATCTCCTCGTGATGGTCGGGCGCCCGCAGCTCCACCTCCGGCAGGCGGGGCGTTCCGGCTCGCCAACTCGATAGGAAGCGCTCCTCCAGTTCGCGGGGCCAGGTCAGATTGGCCAGCACGCGGATGGACTTGGAGATGCGAATGAGCTCGCCGTCGAGGGCTTCGAAGCGCTCCAGCGCCTCAGAGGAGAGGGTCATGTGAGCGCTCCTTGGCGTCGGCGTCGCTCACAGCGCGTCGCCGATCAGGCGCGCAGCATCGCACATCGGCCGTCCGACTCACACGCCTGAGCGCACGTCCCCAAGAAGCTCCGGGACAAAGGCGGTGTCGGTGAAGGTGGCAGTGCAGCCGGCACCTGTAGGCGACTGGGCCAGGGAGCCCACCTCTAAGATGCCGTCATGCCTCGCGGATGTCGTTGGCGAGGCGGCCGCTGTTGGCGCTCTCGGCAAGGAAGTGGTTGTCGTGGATGCCCTGCCATTCGGGCAGCAGACCGGACTTGCCGACTTCGGTGGGTTCGTGGCTATAGCCCGAGTTCTCGCGCACCACCAGTGGCGTCATGGCATCGGCGGGACAGCCGAAGCCGTGCAGGTGCTTGCGGGGCATCAGGAACTTGGGATCGCCCTTGCGCAGTCGCCGGTACGAGGTCAGCTGCTTCCATGCTTCTTCGCGACCAGCGGCCAGCACGACGTCGTCCGGCCAGGGGTCTCCTTCGGGCATCGGCGTGCGCTGGATGACGTCGGCCCCGATGATCCCGAGGTCGGGGAAATCGATGATCTCCGGCGCATAGAAGAGGTCCATCTCGCCGAGCACGACCTCGTAGTACTCGGACTTGCGCCAGTGGAAATGGGCCGAACAGAACTTGCCCGGGTGCACGATCATGATCTTGTCGCAGAGGCCACCGAAGTCGGCGTACTCCATGGCCGCCTCCGGCAAGCCGTCGATGGCCGGCTCGTTCATGGACTCGAAGATGGCGAACACCTCGTAGGGTTCGCGAGACCAGATGCCGTTGACGAAGGCCTCGTACTGGTCGTCGCCGAGGATGAGGCCGGTGCTGTCGTTGATCATCGAGTCCTGCACCGGGTAGCCACAGGCGAGGGCGAGTGCCGCCGACTCGTTGATCCAGGCGTCGTACTCCTTGCGTGTGATGTGGTTACGCATCGCTCTACTCCTTCCTGGTCGCCACGGTGTGGCCGACCGACTACTTCAACAGGCCGCTCATGTAGCGGCGTCGCAGGGCATCAAGGCCCAGCGCGATGACGATGATCAGACCGACCGCGACGTACTGCCAGTACGCCTCGACGTTGTACATGTTGAGCGCGTTGCTGATGAGCGTGAAGAAGATGGCGCCGGTGAAGGTGCCCAGCAGCGTGCCGCTGCCGCCGCGCAAGCTGGTGCCACCGACCACGGCTGCGGCGATGACCCGCAGCTCGTAGCCCTGGGCCATGATGGCGTTGGCCGATGAGAGGTAGCCGGTCAGCACCACCGCAGCGACGCCGATGCAGATGCCCAGCAGGGCGAAGGCGAAGACCCTGACACGATCCACCTTCAGTCCCCCGACCCGTCCTGCGACCTCGTTGCTGCCCACCGCGCGGATGTTGCGACCGTAGGTCGTCCGCGTCATCACCAGGTGCAGGCAGAGATAGGTCAACAGCATGAAGACGAAGGGGATGGGCACGCCCACGATCTTGCCGGTACCCAGCTCACGGAAAGCCTTCTCGCTGACGGCCACGACCTGGCCGCTAGTGATGATGAACGCTGCTGCCAGGTAGATGTTCATCATGCCAAGAGTGGCGATGAAGGCCGGGATCTTGAGCTTGGTCACGACCAGCCCGTTGATGACGCCCAGGCCCGCGCCCAGCAAGAGCGCCACGACGAAGACGGGCACGATGCCGATGTCCGGGAGCAGCAGCGCGATGACCACGCCGCAGAGTCCCAGCATGCCTGCCACCGAGAGGTCGAAGGCGCCGTTGGTGATCACGATGGTCATGCCCGCCGCGCCGATGCCGATGAAGGATGCCTGCAGCAGCACTGACAGGATGTTGCTCATCTGGCGCGAGTTCTCGTTGGTGGCGAAGATGACGATGATCGCGAGCAGCAATAGGTATTGGATGGTGTAGCGTGCCAAGCTCCGCTTGAACCAGCGCAGCGCCGGGTTGGCGCCGATGGCGTCGGGGCCCGTGGCGGGCGGGGCTGCCGCGCTCACAGCCGACCCTCCGTGACAGCACGCTTGATGAGCTCGCGCCGCAACGTGTCGAGGGCCAGCGCGATGATCAGCAGCAACCCCAGGGCGAGGTACTGGTAGAAGGGCTCGACCTTGAGGATATTGAGAGCGCTGCTGATGACCGCGATGAGCACTGCGGCAAGCAGGCTGCCCAGCATGTTGGCATTGCCTCCCATGAGGCTGGTGCCGCCAAGCACGACGACGGCGATGGCCTGCAATTCCAGCCCGACCCCCAGCGTGCCGTCGACGATCATCAGCTGCGAGGTGAGCATCACGCCCGAGAGCGCCGCGGTGGTGCTGACGATCATGAAGACGGCGACCTTCACGCGGTCGACCTGCAGACCGGTCGCCTCTGCCGCCTTTTCGTTGCCCCCGATGGCGCAGATGTGCTGACCGAAGGGCGTTTGCCGCATGACCACCCACAGCGCGGTGAAGACACCCAGGGCGATGAGTACCGGAATGGGCACCCCCAGCAGCTGGCCGGAGTTCAGCTGAGCGAAATCGGGCTGGTCCATGAGCAGGATCGACTGCCCATCAGTGATGAGCAGGGCCGCGCCGCGCAGGATGCTCATGCCACCCAGCGTCGCCACGAAGGCCGGCACGCCGAGGCGGGTGATCATCAGCCCGTTAACGAGCCCCACGCCGGCACCGAGCAACAACGTGGCGCCGATGGCCAGCGGGATGCCGAAGCTACCGAGCAGGATGGCCACGACGCAGGCCGCCAACGCCTGCAGCGAGCCGATCGACAGGTCCAACGAGCCCATCGCGAGCGCCAGCGTCATGCCCAGGGCCGGCACCGCGATGATGGCCGCCGTGATCAGCAGGCTGCGGACATTCCCGGGCTGCAGGAAGTTCGGGGCGACGCTGGTGACCAGGGCGACTACCAGCACGATCATGATCAGCACGCCCACGCTCTCGAAGAGCTGGAAGAAGCGCAGCGCCAGGGTCAGGCCGCGGCCACTCTCGCTGGTACCGGCGGTGCCTTGCGCGCTGGACGTCACTCAAACCCCCGGCGTGGCATGGGCTACAGCACAAGCCAGGATGTTGTCTTCGTTGAGGCTGGCGCCCTCCAACTCAGCGGTGATACGTCCGGCACTGAGCACCAGGCATCGATCGCTCACCTGGTCCAGCTCGGGCACGTCCGACGAGCTGACGATCACGGCGTGGCCATCCTTCGCCAACTGCCGGATCAGCTCGTGGATCTCGACCTTGGTGCCAACGTCCACGCCGCGCGTCGGTTCGTTGAGCAGCAGGATGCGGGCTTCACTGACCAGGGCGCGGCCGAGCATCACCTTCTGCTGGTTGCCACCAGACAGCGTCGAGATCAGCTGCCTGGGCGAGTGGGCGCGCACGGTGAACAGCTCCTGGATCCGTTGCCAGGCGCTCCTCTCGGCGGGCCGGTCGATGAGACTGCGCTGCAGTGCCGTTTCGTCGGCGCGCGCGCGGGTGACGACGAGGTTCTCCTCGACGTCCAGGTCGGGAAAGATGCCTTCGGACTTGCGATCCTCGGGGAGCATGAAGATGCCTTCGCGCAGGGCCTCGGCGGGGTCGCGCAGGGCGATGTCGCGTCCGTCCAGGGCCACTGTGCCGCCGTTGCGGCGCACGATCCCAAAAAGCGAGCGCATGAGTGCGGACCTGCCGGAGCCCACTAGCCCGGCGACGCCCAGGACCTCGCCGTAGTGCACGTCCAAGCTGAGTGGTCCCAGCCCGCCGCTGGCCGTCAGCTCCCTGACCGCCAGCGCTGGTCGCGCCTCGCTGGCGGCTCGCCTGTGGACGTCGTGCTCCTCCAGTTCCCGGCCCAGCATCATGGTGATGACGCCTCGCTCGCTGAGATCCCCGATCGGTTTGCTATCGACACGGCGTCCGTCGCGCAGCACGGTGACGCGGTCGGCGATGCGGAAGATCTCCGAGAGGCGGTGCGACACGTAAAGCACCGCCACGCCGCGTGTACGCAGGTCGCTGACGATCTCGAAGAGCCGATCAACTTCAACGCTATTGAGGGCGGCCGTCGGTTCGTCCATGATCATCACGCTGAATTCCTGCGAGAGCGCCTTGGCGACCTCGACCAACTGTTTGTCGGCCACGCTCAGGTACTCCACGCGCAGGTTGGGCTTGGTGTCCAGGCCCAGCTCCGAGAGGATGCTGGCCGCTTGGCGGTTCACCAGCGGCCAGTCGATCAGGCCGCCGCGACGCCGTGGCTCGCGACCCAGGAAGATGTTGGTCGCGATCGACAGCTGCGGGATGAGGTTGAACTCCTGGTTGATGACGCTGATGCCTGCCCGCTGCGACTGCAGCGGGTCGTCGAGCGTCACGATCTCTCCCTTGACGCTGATGCTGCCGGTGGTCGGTTGGTGCTGACCGCCCAGGACCTTGATCAACGTCGACTTGCCGGCCCCGTTCTCACCCACCAGCGCATGCACCTCCCCGGGCAGCAGCTGCAGATCGACGTCATCAAGTGCGAGGACGCCGGGGAAGCGCTTGGTGATGTGCTGTGCGACGAGGATCGGTTCAGCCACGTGTCCGTCCGACTGCTTGGTGTGGATGGTGAGCCGGATCCGAGGACGCCCAGCAGGATCCGGGCGCGGAGGAGGTGGACCCGGCTCTGCGGCTGGCCTCGGCCATGCCCAGGCCAGCCGCAACCCTGCCTATTCGGCAGGCATGTACATGTCGACGCTCTCCGCAGTCACGACTTCGACCGGGAAGTAGATCGACCTGGTCTCCGGATCGGAGTACTCGAGCGTTCCGCCATCCAGCAGTGTCATGGCTGCCTCGACCGCGGCCTTGCCCTGGCCATAGGGGTCCTGGCGCACCGTGGCAGCCATCTCACCCGCGGCGATCAACTCGAGTGCCGGGGCATCGCCATTGAAGCCGACGAGGAGGACGTCCTCGACGCCGCTCATGCCGGCCTGCTTCAGCGCCTGATTGGCACCGATGGCCTCGGGATCGTTGGTGGCGTAGATGCCAGCCAATTCGGGGTTCGTCACCAGCGTGTCGCGAGTGACCTCGAAGCCGCCCTCGACGGTGTCATTGCCGTTGAGCTCGGCCACAAGGGTGAAGTCCTCGTGCTTGGCCATCTCGTCGCGGAAACCGGCGGCGCGGACCTCGCCCACAGCGGAACCGGGGTGCAGCAGGATGGAAAGGACTTCCTTCTGGCCCTCGACGTCGGCGAGCTGCTCGACCATGTACTGGGCGGCCAGCACGCCACCCTCGTAGTTGTCCGAGAGGACGAAGGCGTCATAGTCGCCCTCCGCCCCGACGTCACCGATGATGACTGGGACCTTGGCTTCATGTGCGGCGTCGATGGACGCCGGCAGGGCGGCCGGCTGCACCGGCGATACCACCAGGGCACTGATGCCCTGGTTGATCAGGTCGAGGCTGCCGCTGACCTGTGTCTCCTGGCTGCTCTTCTGATCGCTGAGCACGAACTCGGCACCGGCGGCCTCGGCGGCCTCCTGCACGCCTCGTGCGTACTCCTGCCAATACGGCTGCTGCATGTCATAGACGGAGTAGCCGACCTTGAGCGGGTCCTTCTTCTCGAAGGCCATCTCGTCCTGTGCCACGACAGCGGTAGCGCTGAGGACAAGACAGGCAGCTGCGGCGACGGTGATTGAGCGGATAGCGGTTCGCATGTTCAACCCTCCCGGTTCGCTGGCGACGCAGGTACTCCGCGTACTCGACCAGCGGATTCGATCACGGACTCTCGGAATTCAACTCGTACTGCGCGACACCTCCTTATGCACTCCAAGCCTGTGTTGGTGGGGCCGCCGTCGACTCGCGGACCATGAGTCGCGGTTCGAAGACGACATGGGGCTCTTCCGGCTCGACGCCCTGAAGCAGGTCGAGCAGGATCTTGGTGGCGAGCGTGGCGACATCGGCAAGGCTTTGTCGGACGGTGGTCAACGGGGGGGTTTGGTAGGGGGCAAGCTCGATGTTGTCGACCCCGACGATCGAGACGTCCCCCGGCACGTGCAGGCCGGCCTCCACCACGGCTCGCATAGCGCCGATGGCGAGGCGGTCGTTGGAGGCGAAGACCGCTGTCGGGGCCGGGTCGCGAGCCAGCAGTTGGCGCATGGCGATGTAGCCCGACTCACAGCTCCAGGCTGCATCCCCGACGGCATGCGGCAGCGGCTCCAGGCCCCGCGCTCGGATGGCAGCGTCGAAGCTATCGAGGCGCTCGATCGACAGGCGCAGGTCAAGCGGTCCGCAGATGTGTGCCAGGTGTTGGTGACCGAGGTCCAGCAGGTGCTCCGCGACCAGCGCGCCCGTGCGCTGGTTGTCGAGCGTGACTGAAGGCCCCTCGTAGTGGTGGGGGATGCGGTCGATGGCCACCACCGGGATGCCCGCATCCTGGAGCGTGCGTAGCCCGTGCAACGTGTCGGTGGTGGTCACGAAGAGCATGCCATCGACCCAGCGTTGCGCGGCGATGTGGAGGTACGTTCGCTCACGCTCGGGATCGCTGTGCGTGTTGTAGAGGATGACGTTGTAGCCGGCCCCGTGCGCGTGGTCCTCGACGGCATCTGCCATGCGAGCGAAGAAGGGATTGGTGATGTCGGCCACCATCAGCCCGATCGTCCTGGTGGAACCGGTCCGGAGGCTCCGAGCCGCGGCCAGAGGCCGGTAGCCCAGTTCCTCGATAGCCGCCAGGATGCGGTCCCGCGTGTCAGGGGAGACGACGGCCTTGTCGTTGACCACGACCGACACGGTCTGAACGGACACGCCCGCTAGGCGTGCCACGTCCTTCATGGTCGGTCGCTGGGTCCGTAGCATCCCTGGCGCCATGGATGTGCCTCCCTGCACTCCGGCGGCTATCTGAACGTTCACAGGAACGTTCATCTGAACGTTCAGATTGTCCACCAGTTGTCAAGCCCTACCCCAGCAAGTCGTGAGTCGGCGAACTCACGCTCGCTTCTTCGACACACAACGTCGGACTTGGCCGCGCAGCACGTCTGACGCTTGCGTGGGACCCCCGATTTCAGCCCGTGCTGCACGAGGCGTTGCTTCTCAGGCAACGCAGCGGTCCGGGAAGTGGATCACTCGTCGAATACGTGAGTGGCACGCAACGACGCTGCAGTCAGAACAGCCAAACCCCAGGCCTACGTTGGCGGGAGGCGCTCTGCGAGGACCTCGGCAAGATGGCGGGCTCGACGGCCAGAGACGGACTCGATCTGGGTGCGGCAGCTGAAGCCGTCGGCCAGGATGGGAGCATCGGGATCGGCCACCAGGGCCGGGATGAGCTCCAGCTCGGCGACTGCCTGTGCGATCTCCTCGTGACCGGCTTCGGCACCGAAGTTGCCGGCCAGGCCGCAGCAGCCTTGCAGCTCCACTCCGACGGCGATGCCGTTGCGCTCGCACACACGGCGATCAGCAGCGAGGCCCAGCACCGCCTGTTGGTGACAGTGCGGCTGTGCGATGGCCGCGGCGCCTGCGCCCGATCCGGCCGCCCGCGGCGGGGCCACGTACTCGACACCATCGAGTAGCTCCGCCAACGTGGTGATGCGTCGGGAGAGGGCGTGGGCCCGCGGTTCATTGGGCAGCAGCTCAGGCAGGTCTGACCGCAGCATGGTGGCGCAGGACGGTTCGAGCACCAACACGGGCTCGTCACCCCCCAGCTCCGGTGCCCGCAGCGACCGACGCAAGACGCGCTTGGCGCTGCCCAGTTGGCCGGTGGTATGCCAGGTCAGCCCACAGCAGACCGAACGGCCGGGCACGATGACCTCGAAGCCGGCGGCCTCGACGACCCGCACCGCGTCATGTGCCACCTGTGGCGTGAGATGGTTGTTGAAGGTATCCGGCCACAGCACCACCCGTCCGTGTGTGGGGGCCCCGGGCGCGTGAGGGCGATGCTCACGCGTGAAGGTGTGTGGCGCGATCGGTGGGATGCCGCGACCGACGGCGATGCCGGCAGCCCCGCTGAAGAGGCGGCGAGTCAACCGTGAGCGTGTCATGGTATTCACCAACCACGGCACGCGCGAGGTGAGCTTGAGCCACAGTGGCAGCCAGCCCAGCGAGTAGTGGGACAGGGGGCGCAGACGACGCCGATAGTGGTGGTCAAGGAACTCTGCCTTGTAGGTAGCCATGTCCACACCGGTGGGGCACTCCGATACGCAGCCCCGACAGGCCAGGCACAGGTCCAGCGCGTCTCGGACCGCAGGCGAGCGCCAGCCCTCGTCCGCCAGGCTTCCAGCCGCCATCTCCTGCAGTAGCCGTGCCCGCCCGCGCGTGGAGTGCTGCTCGTCCCGCGTGGCGCGGAAGCTGGGGCACATGAGCGTGGAACCTTGCGTAGAGACGCAGCGGCCGACGCCGATGCAGCGCTCCACGGCCGAGCGTAGATCACCACCATCCTCGCTGAAGGCCTGCCTGGGCCTGAGGTCCAACAAGGTCGGTGAGGCGGCCCGTAGATCGTCGGTGATCGGCGCTGGGTCGACGATGACTCCCGGATTGAGCGTCCCCATGCGATCCCACAGCCGACGAAAATCGCTGAACGCCGTGATCATGTCGGGGCTGAACTGGCGAGCCAGCAGCGGACCCCGCGCGCGGCCGTCGCCGTGCTCTCCCGAGAGAGTGCCTCCGTGGCGCGCGACGAGGTCGGCCGCATCGGTCATGAAGCGCTCGAAGCGCGCCAAACCCTGTGGCGATTCGAGGCCGAAGCCGACGCGCAGGTGGACACAGCCTTCGCCGTAGTGGCCGTACGAGATGGCCGGCATGTGATGCTGATCGAGCAGAGCGCGCAGCTCAGCGAGGTACGGGCCCAGGCGCTCGGGTGGTACGGCCGAGTCCTCGAAGCCAGGCCAGGCGCGAGTGCCGTCCGCCAGTCGAGCCGTGTGGCCGGCACCATCCTCACGGATCTTCCACAGCGCGGCCTGGGCGCGGACATCCTCCATGAAAGCGACGTCCGGGGCGGTGAGGGTGCGCCCGACGACACCGGCAAGTCGTTCTGCATGCGCACGCGCAGCCCCCGCGTCCGCGCCGCGAGATTCGACCATGAGCCACGCACCGCCCGCGGGCAGGCCTACGTCCGCGGCCCTCGCGTGCGCCAGAGCCAGCAGCTCAGCCGACAGCGACTCCACGGTGTACGGCTCCGCCCTGAGCAATCCGGGGACGCTGTCGGCCCCTTCGATGTCGTCGGCGAAGCCGAGCACCAGCAGTGCGCGCGATGGAAGCGGCCGGACCAGGCGCACCACCGCACGGGCGACGATGGCACACGTCCCTTCGGTCCCGACGAGGGCCTTGGGTAGATCGGGCCCGTGTTCGGGCAGCAGCCAGTCGAGGGCATACCCCGAGACGCGTCGCGGCCAGGGTGGCAGCTCGCCTCGGATAAGCTCGGCATCCGCCTCGGTGAACGCCGCCAGCTCTGCCGCCAGCTCGCCGCCGAGCACGGGCCACTCGGGATCCGCCGGCCGGGCCGGAGCGCCGGGGCTGCTGAGCCGGACCGTTGAGCCATCGGAGCGGATGACGTCCAGCCCCAACACGTTCTGGGCCGTGGTGCCCCACCTGACCGAGTGCGACCCGCAGGCGTTGTTGGCGATCATGCCGCCGATGGTGCAGCGGCTATGCGTGGAGGGGTCGGGACCGACCCGCAGCCCATGGACGGCTGCCGCGACATTGAGGTCGTCAAGCACGACGCCCGGCTCGACCACCGCGTAGCCCTCATCAGCGTTGAGCTCCAGGATGCGGTCGAGCAGTCGTGTGGTGACAAGCACGCCTTCACCGAGGGCGTTGCCAGCGATGCTGGTACCGGCGCCGCGCATGGTCAGTGGCGTGCCCGACTCGCCACACATCCGCACGATCGCGGCCAGCTCATCGACGTTGGCAGGTTCCGCCACCAGCGCGGCAAGCACGCGGTACAAGGACGCATCAGAGGTGAGCAGCGCGCGTGCGCCGAGATCGGCGTGGAGCCGGTCGCCCAGGACATCGCGCAACCGTGTCTCGAGGAGAGTGACCTGGGAGTTCGGGGCGGCCATCAGATCTGCATGGTTTCGACGGTCATGCCCACGCTTCCGAGCGTAACACCATGCCTTGGCAGGCGACCGCTGTGCCGTGGCGGGTGCGGCCGCTACTCCTCGTCGTCCGGCTCAAGCAGCGGAAGCCCGAAGCCGAAATCGCTCCCGCCGTCGCGGCGGGACGCCCACATGTGGCCACCAAACGACTCGATGATACGGCTGGCGACCGACAGCCCCAGACCGGCACCCGGTGCGCCCTTGGATCCAGGGGCGCGATAGAAAGGCTCGAAGACGAGCGCCAGCTCCGCATCGTCGAGCCCGGGTCCAGCGTCAAGCACACGCAACTGCACCTCGCCGACGTGGGGCTCGATGACCAGGTGGATGTCCTCGCCTGGGGTCGAGTACTTGGCCGCGTTCACCAGCAGGTTCGTGATCACCCGGTCCAGCAGGCTGGGGTTGGCATCGACGATGACACCTGCGGGGGCGTCGACGGAGTAGCGACGCCCGTGGTCACGGGCCTGTTGTCGTGCCACCGACTCTGCTGCCACCCGACCCAGGACGGCCGGCTCACGCACGATCTCCTCGTCTCGGTCGAGTCGAGCCAGCAAGAGCATCGATTCGATCAGCTCATTGAGCTCGTGGGCGCTTTCGGCGATATCGGCGGCGATCGACCTGGCCCGGTCGAGGTCGATCCCTTCCTTGGCCAGCACCTGGCTCATGCCAAGGATGACGGTCATGGGCGTGCGCAGCTCGTGCGAGACCAGGCCCAGGAACTCCTCCTTCACCGCCAGGGCGGTCTCCATCCGCGATTCCGCCAGCTTGCGCGCCTCCACATCGTCCACGATGGCGATCAAGTACGGAGACGCATCCTCGCTATCGCGCCCTACCGAGACGGTCAGCTCGACCCAGACGGATCGACCGTCCTTGCGCACGTAGCGCTTCTCCAGCGCGTAGGAGTTCGATCTTCCGCTCAGCAGCTTGTCGACCTGTGCCAGGTCGGCCCCAATATCGTCGGGATGCGTGATGTCCTGGAACGATCGACCCAGCAGCTCGTCCTCGCCATAGCCGGTGATCTCGCACAGCCGGCGGTTCACGCGCAACCAGCGCCCATCTTCGGCGACGTGGGCGACGCCCACGGCGGCGTTCTCGAAGGTATTGCGAAAGCGCCGTTCACTGATCTCCAGTGCCAGCGCGGCCGTCCGGGTGGCGGAGACATCGCGGATCTCGATGATGGTGGCGCCGGGGCGCCCCACCCGCTCCAGGGGGCTGACCGCACACACCACGGGGAATGCGCTCCCGTCTTTGCGAAAGAACACATCTTGGTGCTCACGGACGATCGCCCGCCGGGCTCGTGCTCCCTCGATGGGACACTCGGCGCTCGGATAAGGCCGACCATCAGGATGATGATGGTGGAACAGGTCGTGAAGGGGCCGTGACCGGATCTCGTCGCCTTGGAAGCCGCTCATCTCCAGGCAGGCCACATTGGCGTACTGCACGTAGCCGCGGTGGTCCATGACGATCAGCGCCTGGGTCGAGTTGTCGGAGATGGTCTGCGCCAGCGCCTCGCCTTCGCGCCTGGCCGCCTCCGCACGCAACCGCTCGACCGCATCCCAAGTGTGGTCGGCGACCTCTTGTGCAAGGGCGACCTCTTCCGACGCCCAATGGCGGGGCATCGTGCTGTGGACATACATCCCGGCGCTGCGGCGGCCGGCACGCATGATCGGAACGACAAGGGCCGCTTGGGCGCCCACCGCCGCCAGTCCGACTCCGACCGCCAATGGGCTGCCGGCCACGTCATCGATCACCACCGATCGACCCCGACCCACGAGGTCGCGATAGGCATCGTTCGGCGCCACCGGCCAAACCCGCTTCATCGGGTCGATGCCCGCTGCCGCCCAGCCTTGTAGGAGCACGACGCGGGCACCCTTGACGTCCATGAAGCCCACGCGCTCGACCCCCAGGTGCCGTGCCAGCGATTCCGACGTGGTTCTCACGACATCGTTGGGATCCTCTGCTTCGCGATGCGACTGCAGGATCTCGACGAGCAGGCGCTGGCGTGCATCGCTCTTGCGCAGTCGCGCCTCAGCTCGAGCCCGCAGGATGAACTGACCCAGCTCATGGCCCAGGCCGGTGAGCGTATCGAGCAGACGGTCATCCGGGCTCGTCAGGCGGGTGCTGAAGGCTTCGATGACGCCGACCGAGATCGAGCCGACCAGGAGCGGGATGGCGACGCCACTGATCAGACCATCCGCGCTGGCCGCGGGCAGCCGTTCGAAGCGCGGCTCGTCAGCGACCGATTCGACCCATTCAGCCCGGCGCTGCTGCCACACTCGACCCGGCAGCCACTTGCCCAGCTCGAAGCGAGCTTCCTTGACCTGGCCAAGGAAGCCCTCGAAGCGCGCCTCCGGGAGATGCTCCACGTGTGTGTACGCGCAGTGGAGCGCGTCCGGCTGGCTGTCGGGTAGCCACAACAGCGCCAGGTCCATGCCCGTGCCCGAGGTGATGGCGCCAAGCACCTCTGGAAAGGCGTCCTCGATCGTGTCGGCCCGGGCGATGACACGAGACACGGCTTCGGCCAGCGACAGGCGCTGCTCGGTGCCTTTCCGCTCGCTGATATCGACGGCGATACCCTCACCGCGGATGGCGCCGCTGCCCATATCCTGCCCTATGGCGCCGGAGATCTGGATCCAGCATCTGCCACCGTCGACCTGCCGCATGCGAAGGTCCAGCGAGATCGAGCCGTCGGTGCGCAGGGCCTCCTTGACAGCCACCCGCAGGCGGGTGCGATCGGCAGCGTCGATCATGCCCACGAACTCCCTGGTGTTCACCGTACCTGAGGCCCTGCCCGTCCCGACCAGGCGGTGCATCCGCGCCGACAGATGAATCACAGCAGACGTGCCGTCGATCCGCCAAAGGCCCACACCGGCAGTGTCGAGCGCAGCGCGAAGTCGACCGCTGCCCACTTCTGGCCAGGGCGCGGACCGGTCAGCCAGTATCGATCCCCCGGCCGTGGTCATGCCGGCCACACGACAGCCCTCATGGAATGGACGGATCGCCGCGACGACACCATCGATGCCCTTCCTGACCTCCGTGATGCGAACTGTGGAGGAGACGCGAACTATGGACGACAGTATCTACCGATGACGTGGGGCCTGCCGCTGAGGGACCCAGACTTCGTCCTACGCAGTCTCGCGCTGGATCCTGCACCGCGGGCCCGGATCCTCGTCGTCACGAGGGTTCCGGCTCTTCGATCAGGCGTGGCTTGTCGTTGTCGGCATCATCATCATCTGGATCGTCCACGTCGATGGTGTCAAGTGAGACCGGATGCCTGCGTGCCTGGGCATTTTCCAGGATCGCGGCCCCGGCGGCAGCGATGGGGATCGCCAGCAGGGCACCGACGATGCCGGCCACGGAGCTACCGACGAGCAGGCTGACGATGACGACGAACGGCGGCAGCCCGACCGCGTTCTTCATCACCATCGGCACCAGCACATTACCTTCCACGACCTGGATGACGACGTAAACGCCGCCTACCACGAGCGCCAACTCCGGGCCGCCCAGGACCAGGGCGGAGGCCAGGGCCGGGATGACGCCGATGGCGGGACCGACGATGGGGATGATCTCCGTCAGGCCCGCAAAGACGCCCAGGAGCAGGGCGTTGGGCAGGCCCAGTACCAGGTAGGCGATCGTGTTGGCCGCACCGATCAGCGTCATCATCGCCAGCTGCCCACGGAACCAGTTGCCCATGCGGTTCTCCACCTGGTTCCAGGCCATACGCACATCGCCCCGCTGGGGAAGGGGGACCATGGCCAGAGCGAAGCGTTGGATGGTCTCGCGGCTGAGGAGCCAGAAGAAGATCATCGTCAGGACGCTCACCACCGCCAGTGCGGCGTCAGCGGCGGTCAGGCCGAACTCGACGATGGTGTCCGGTTCCGGGCTCGTGACGCCGCTGCGCATGAGGCTGGAGTCCAGCGTGTCGATGAGGCGTGACAGCGTTGTGCCGATGACGGCCGGCTCGAGTTGCTCCGTCCAGGTGCGCGCTTCCCTGATCAGCTCGGGCAGGCGCTGCGAGAGCATACTCAGCTCGGACACCGCGGCCGGGACCAGCAGCACCACCAGCAAGGTGGCCGCGACCAAGAGCAGTACGTAGATCAGCCCGATGGCCTTCACGCGCGACAGCCCCACACGGTTCCGGACCATGTTGACCACAGGGTCCAGCCCTGAAGCCAACAGCACCGCGAACAGAACCAACACGATCACGTCGATGGCGGCCTCGGCCACCAGCGCCAGGATGAGGACCGCGAGCAGGCCGATCCCCAGCCCGAAGCCGCGTACCGACCAGAGCCAGAGCTGGCTCCTCTCAGCCATCGGAGTCCGCTCCCCGATGCGCCAGGGGCTCTCCGGCGGCAGCGTCGCCGCGCTGCTCGGCTGCGGCCAGCTGGTCGTGGCCACGCTCATGATCGATGGCTGCGTTCAGTTCGCCACCGAACAACAGGATGACCGCCGTCAGATAGAACCAAAGCAGGAGGATGATGATGCCGCCAAGCGCCCCGTACGTGTTGTCGTACGAGGCGAAGTTGGCGACATAGAACGAGAAGAGGATGGTAGCCAGGATCCAACCGGGCACGAAGACGACCACCCCTGGTAGGACCGATCTCCAGCCTGGATGCCGAGCCGGCGCCGCCCAGTAGAGGAACGCTGAGGCTACCCCGAGGGCCAGTATCGCCAGCGGATATGGAGCGATCTCGAAGAACCAGGCCGCCGCTTCGCCGAGACCGAGCGAGGTCGCGATGCCCTTGGCTGCCACTTGGCCGCTCACCATCACGATGAACGACGCCACCACCGCGGTGCCAAGGATCAGCGTCAGCGCCAGGGCGATGGTCATCTGTCGTAAGAACGGCCGGCCTTCCTCAACGTCATACGCCCGGTTGAGGCCCTTCATGAGGGCCTTCATGCCCGACGACGCCGCATAGATGGTCAGCAGCAAGCCCAGCGAGAGGAGGGCGCCATCGCGGTGATCCAGGATCTGCTCCAGCTGCGGCCGGATGGTGGCAGCAGCCTCTGGTGGCAGTGAGGAACCGGCCGCATCGATAAGTTCACTGGTCGGGTCCTGGATACCCAGGCTCTGAGCGGCGAAGCCGGAGATAGCCGCGATCATGATCGCCAGTGGGAAGATGGACAGCAGCCAGCGGTAGGCCAGTTCACCCGACAGTCCGAGCACGTCGTCGGCCAAGAACCCGCGTACGACTGACACCAGCACACGCCTCAGCCGACCGATGGGGCCACCCTCGACAGCCTCGGCGACATGGTCTCGTATGCTTGAGGGCGCGGTCATCCGGGCCATGCAGTCGTTTCAACCACCGTCCGCGTTCGTGCCAGCGGTCAGCGAACCATGGAGGGGCGGCCGCGGGGCATGCGCGAGGGCGGCGACGGTCGCGATGGCCAGGACAGCCAAACCCCACATGGTCCTCTCCTTGAGCGAATGAACGCGATGCCTCGGTCGTTGCGCCTATTTGGCGGACGGCCACGGGCTCCCGGTGTGAATGGGCGAGCCCGTGGCCGTCACCCCGCAACGGTAGCGGTGGCTTCGTGACGTCCGCGCTGCTGCTGCTGGCCCCGCGCATTGCGGATGCGTTGCGCCAGGCGATCAAGGTCCTGGCTAAAGTGGCGATGGCTGAAGCAGCGAGACTGAGACATGGATGCAACGCGGTGGAGGGTCCCCGTTGCTGTCGACGTAGTGGGCAGCCCATGAGTATTCGAGCGGCGACTTCCAGCGACCACACCTGCAGGAGGAACCATGGGCTTTGCGCAGCTGACCCCAGAACACCCACGTCCAGAGAACGAAGAGGAGACGCCATCGGAGCCGGCACCTCCGGAGATGCCGTCCGACGAGCTGAAGCGCGCCGAGGCGAGGCGCCTTGAGCTGCTGGAACTGGAGCGGGCGGCAGGCGAGGGCATGACGCCGCCGCCTACCGATCAGGAGGAGCCCGATGCCTGAATGGAGCGACAAGGACGAGCGTCAGTATGAGCACGTCAAGCAGAGCAGCATGGAGCGAGGCCGCTCAGAAGGGCGCGCCGCGGAGATCGCGGGTAGGACTGTCAACAAGCAGCGACGGGAGGAAGGCAGAACACCGCAACGCCGCACATCTGGCACGGGTAACCCGAACTCGCCCCTCGAGTCGCGCACCCGCGACGAACTGTATAACCGCGCTCGTGAGCTCGCTGTCAGTGGTCGCAGCAGCATGCACAAAGCGGAACTGATCGAGGCGATCCGCGACCGCTCCTGACCCGGCCATGCGTGTCGCCGGCCATCGACCTACTGATCTCCATTCTGCTCGGAACTGCTCCCGTGTCACCAGCGCGATGCCTGCGAGCACCAGGCCTCCGCGCCGCTGCCGGTCCATGCTCTCGAGCCCACCGGCCAAGCCAACACACCGGCATCAGCCGCTACCGGTGCGGATAACGGCGTCGTTACGGGATCACCGGCTTGGGGTCGCAATCCGTCCGTAACGCAGAGGCACCGGCTGCGGTGACCACAGCAAGGTGGTTGGTGGTGCAATCGTGCCCTGGCTGAAGTCGTGCCTTTGCCGAAGATAGGAGAGGTCATGGGACAAGTACCAAACAAGCACGCGAGCCCCAAGGCGCCGAGAGAGCGCCGTTGGGACTGGTCGGACTCCCGCGCCTTCGATGCCGTCCTCGACCAGGCCGGCTGGAAAGGCGCAGTCACGGCGCACGCCTGGTTCGACCCTGACGAGGACTCGGAGCACGCCCCTCCACATGAGAAGGGCGCCTACAAGCTGCCACATCACGAGGTCGTCGAGGGGCGGCTGCGCGTCGTTTGGCGCGGCGTCGTCGCGGCCATGAGCGTGGTCAACGGGGGTCGCGGTGGCGTGGACATCCCCGAAGCTGACAGGCGTGGGGTGTACGACCACCTCGCCGCGCACTACCGCCAGTTCGATGAGGAGCCGCCGGGATTCGGTGGGGAATGAGGGATCGATATGCATGTCACGCCCTTGGCCGATCGGCCACAGAAGATCTTCGCGGTGATCATGGAAGAAGGGGAGGAGATCGCGACCGGACTGGACGCCTTCGCTCGGCGCATGGACATCGATGCTGCCAGCCTCAGCGCCATCGGCGCCGTGCGTGCCGCCAAGCTCGGCTTCTTCGACCTTGAGATGGGGGACTACCGCGTCATCCGAGTCGAGGAGCAATCAGAGATCGTGGCATTCCTGGGTGACATCACCCGTTCCCACGATGATGCCTCGCAGCCGAAGGTCCACGCCCACATGGTGGTCGCGGGCGCCGATGGGCGAACCACCGGTGGGCACCTGCTGGAGGCGTGGGTACGGCCGACGTTCGAGCTCGTGGTGACGGAGTCGCCGGCGCACCTTCGCCGCACCTACGACGCCGACCGGGGACTGTCCCTCATCGATCTGGAGCGGAGCAGCGCGGTCGGCCCGACCGTCGATATCGACCTCAAGGGACCCTGACGCCGCCATCCGACAGCTCATGCGGGAGCGCAGGCTGAGCTTGAAGCAGGCTGACCACGCGCTCAGGGCGTTCGGCGAGCGTCGGGCTCAGTTGGAGCGTCCTGCTGGCGTTTCTTCGGATCAGCACAAACCGCGGCTATTCGAGCGACCGCTGACACCGGCTGAAGCGATCGCCGCCAGCCTCGCCATCGAGACGCCGCCGTGCAACTCATCGACCGACTCCCAGCCGGTATCAGGAACGAGCGTCGAGTACCCGTCTGCAGCGTTTCGGCGATGGAGAGCCAGCGGCCGTCGGGAGGCGCGTCGCCCCGGCACCACAGCTCGTGCGTGTGGCGCCCCTCGGGCAGGATGTACACCGACCACGCGCCGCCGTCGTCCGCAGCCAGGTCGAGCCGTTCAGCGGGTCCGGCAGGCAGTTCGACCGGCTGCCGCTCGAAGAGCTGGAAGCGGCTCGCCGTGCGGGACCGTCGGTCGCCGCTTCGGCCCGCCAGCCAGCCGGGAAGCGGGCCCCGACCATCACATCCGCATCGTCAAGCGACACGACGACCACGCTTGGCCCTTCGGTGTCGGCAGCGGAGATCGGTCCGGTCATGCCGACGGCGACCATGCCGGCCACCAGCCCTATCGGGATGAGGGCAGGCAACGGTGTCCCCATCCCAAGCCTAGGCCGGACCGTCCAGTGCCACGCCGGCAGCCAACACGTCCTGGGCGAAGTTGGCCTGCGACTCCGTCGTGGGCTCACGCAAGGTGGGGAAGCAGACGATCCGGTCGACCCCGGTCTGCTCGAAGGCGCCCACCAGGTCCACGCGTTTCTGGCCGGCCTCGATGAAGTCCTCATCGAGCGTATACACCGAGAACCGCAGCGATGCCGGATCGCGGCCCGCTGCCTCGCACATGGCGCGCACCTCGGACATGCGACGTGCCACTTCGTCCGGCTGCAGGAAGACGAGGTTAAGCTCGTCGGCGAACTTGACGGCCAGCCCGGCGGTGCGAACGCGGCCGTTGCCGCCGACGATGAGCGGAATGTGCGCCTGGATGCCGCGAGGCTCGTTGATGGCATCACGCACATGGACACGTTGGCCCTCGTAGCTGGCATGGCCGGGCGCCAGCATGCGGGTGATGACCTCCAGATGTTCCTCGAAGGTGCTGATGCGCTCGCCGATGGGCGGGAAGCCGTACCCGTAGGCCAGCCATTCGTCCTTCTTCCAGCCGGCGCCGATACCGACCTCGAAGCGGCCGCCGCTGATGACATCGATGGTGGAGGCCAGCTTTGCCGTCAAGGCGGGGTTGCGGAACGCCGTGCAGATGACCATGTGCCCCAGGCGCACCCTGTTCGTGGCCATGGCCAACGCCGAGAGCACGGAGAATGACTCCAGGGTCATCTCATCGGTCGGTTCGGGAACCGTGTGGAAGTGGTCGAAGGCCCACAACGATTCGAAGCCCAGGTCGTCCGCCTGCACCGCCAGCTCGACCGTGCGTGCCCAGGCGTTGCCCGGGTCCCAGCCGTCGTATTCGCCCTTCCATCCCTGTGGAGCCAGTAGTCCGACCTTCATGCCTGTCCCCTTCGTTCAGAGTGCCTTGGCCGTGGATCCCACCGGCCTGGTCTCGTCTGCCTCCCCGGCGACCTCATCGTTCCGCAGGGTCTGGTCCTTGAGGGCCACCGTCACCACCACCAGGGCGATGACCGTCGCTGCCAGCCCGAACCAGAAGGTGTCAGCGATGGCCAGCGAGAAGGCCCCGTAGATCCCGGCCACGACCTGGTCCACGACGCCCTGAAGTGGGGACACCTGGGCCAGTTGCTCCGGCAGGCTGAGACCGCCGACCTGCGTCAGGTCGTTGCCGCTGCTGGCGAACTGGCTGACCATGCCGGCTTGCTCCGCGGAGACACCAGCGTCGATCAAGGACGGCTCCAGCCGTGTGCTGAACGACTCGGCGAAGATGGTGCCCACGATCGCCAGGCCCACCGAACCGCCGATCTGCCGAAAGAAGGTGAGGTTGCCGGTCGCCACACCCAGGCGGCTGAACGGCACCGACGACTGGATGACGATGGTGAACACCGACAGCGTGGGGCCCACTCCCAAGCCAGCGAGGAGCATCCACAACCACAGCACGGTCAGGTCGGTGGTGGCGTTGAGGAACGTGAAGAGCAGGATGCCCACGGTCATCAGCACCAGCGAGCCGGAGACGATCCACTTGTAGCGGCCCGACCTGCTGACCAGGATGCCCGCCACGATGGAGCTGACGATGACGCCGACCAGCAACGGCAGGATCTCCAGGCCGGACTGCGTTGGGCTTGCGCCCCGCACGAACTGGAACCAGCGCGGCAGGAAGATGACCAAGCCGAAGAAGCCGATGGAGGCCAGGAAGGTGGCCAGGATGGTCACCGCGTAGTTGCGGATCTTGAATAGGTCCAGCGGCACGATCGGCTCCGCGGCGCGCGATTCGATGAACAGGAAGACGGGTGTCAGCAGGGCCGCGATGAGGATATACCCGCCCACCTCGAACGAGGCCCAATCGGCGCTCTGCTTGTTGGTCAGGCCCAGCAACAGGAACACGACTCCGATGGCGAAGACGAACGCGCCGACGTAGTCGAGCTTGCGTGTGGCTGGCTCTCCGTGGACCGAGGGCAGGTAGCGGTAGACGATGTACAGGGCCACCGCGCCGATGGGAAGGTTGACGAAGAAGATCCAGTGCCAGCTGAGGTTGTCGGTCAGGAACCCGCCCAGAAGCGGACCGAGGATCGAAGCCACCCCGAAGACCGCACCGAAGAGGCCTTGGTAGCGACCGCGCTCGCGAGGGCTGAAGAGGTCGCCGATGACGGCCAGCGAGACTGGGAAGATGGCGCCGGCACCGACGCCCTGGACACCGCGGAAGATGATGAGGCTCTCCATCGACCAGGAGAGGCCGGAAAGGGCGGAGCCGATGAGGAAGACGCTGACGCCGAAGAGCAGCATCAGCCGGCGACCGAAGATGTCCGACAGCTTGCCGTAGAAGACGCCGGTGATGGTGGCAGTCAGCAGGTAGCTGGTGATGACCCAGGTGTAAAGCTCATTGGTGCCGCCGAGCTCCCCGACGATGCGCGGCAAAGCCACGCCCACGATGGTCTGGTCGAGGGCGGACAGGAAGATGACCAGCAGGACCGCGAAGAGGATCTCCATCTTGCGGCGCTGTGGCAGGGCGAGCGCGGGATCGAGCTCGGACAGGGTTGGCGCGTGGGGCGTCGTCATGGCTGGTGGTTGATGTTCCTCGCTCGGTGTGATGGTCGTCGTCGGGCCCGTCAGGGAGCTGTGGTCGATGGCTCCAGGTCGGCCGCCGCGCGCGCGATGGCTTGCATCGCCTGGAGGCAGAGGCCTTGCTCGTCCGGCCCGAGCTTGCGCAGGATGCGCCGCAACTCCTCTCGGCGCACGGTTTCCAGCTCAGCCAGGCAATCGTGCCCAGATGTGGTGGCATGGACGACGATGACGCGCCTGTCATCCTCGTCGCGCACTCGCCGGACCAGGCCGCGCTCTTCCATGCGGTCGATGATGCCGGTCAGGTTGGGCAGCGCCACATCTCCCAGCGCGGCCAGCTGGCTCATGGGCTGCGGTCCGTGGACCTCCAGGAGCATGAGCAGGTGCAGATTCAGCTTGCTGATGGAGCGGTCCTGCCAGACCTTGGCGATGACGTGGCGCTGCGCATTGAGCAGCGGTTGCGCCTCGTCGATGATCTGCTCCACTAGGTCATCGGACACCATGGTGAGTCCGATCCGGGAGGATAGTTATGGTCATCAACGTGATTATCCTCAGGATGAGCACTCCGTCAAGTGCGCTCGAGGAGCCCATAGGAATGCCTCCCGCATCCGTGGACGTGCTGCTCCAGCCAGCCGCCGATGCCCGCCGCTGGGCATCGGCGTCAGGCGCGGCGGTAGCGATCGTCGGCGCGCAGGACCGCTGCCTTGTGCCCGTCGCGAGCCGTGTCCTCCGCCGTGATCGCCTCCTGTTCTTCGAGGCGCTTCGCCTCGCCCACGGCAAACGTGGTGGTCACGACCTTCCGTGCCGCTTCCGCGGTGGCTTCGGCGGTTCGTGAGGCCTCGGCTGCAGCGCGCTGGGCACTGGCGGCCGCGGCGGAGGTGGCGGTAGCTGCAACCTCCGCGAGCTGGGCGGCCTCGATGGCCTCTTCTGCCGCCTCCCGTTGGGCGGTCGAACGTATCGAGTGGCGTTCCGCATCTCGCCATGTCTGCAGTGCTTCGCTCACGGTGGGGAGCCTCGCTGCATGATCGGGGGAACGTGGTTCACCATCGGTCGACATCGTCACATCATCGCATACGGATTTCCGCACCTCGCCGCGGCAGAGATCGTGGGATGACGCGACTGGCGGATGCGGCAGACGACTGCCATGACATCGCAACGCCGGCCGCCGGCGGGTTGACCCCTTCGCAACTCAGCCACGCCTACGGTTGTGGAACACGCCGCCGCCTCACCGCGGTTGGCCTACGCAGGACCAGAGGAGGCCACCATGGGCAACGTCGCACGAGTCACTGAGATCACCGCCCGCTCGAGCAAGGGATGGGAAGATGCCGTTCGCGTTGGTCTGGAGCGCGCCGGCGAGACCCTGCGCAACGTCGAGAGCGCCTGGATCAAGGAGCAGAAGGTGGAGTGCAAGGACGGCAAGATCGCCACCTATCAGGTGGACATGCTCGTCACCTTCGTACTCGATGCTGACTCACCCGACCCTGACGCCATGTGACGCTCGGGTGAGCCACCTCGGCCAGCAACGCGGCTACCAGCGCTGGTGCACCAGCGGCTTGGCGTAGCGCTCGTAGAGGTCCCCGACTCTCGACATGGTGTCAGGGCTCAGGGGGGCCAGATCGGCGGCGGCGGCATTGGCGGTGGCCTGCGCGGGTGACTTGGCGCCGGGGATCGCGGCCGTCACGCCGTCATGCATGAGGATCCAGCGCAACGCCAGCTGGGCAATGGTCGCGTCCGCCGGCACCAGTTCGCGGATCGCGGCCACGAACTCGAGGCCGGTGTCGTATTCGAGCCCGGCGAAGGTCTCACCCACGTCGAACGCGGCACCATGGCGGTTGTAGTTGCGATGGTCGTTTTCGGCGAACGTGGAGTCCTGGCCGTACTTGCCGGTCAGCAAACCGGACGCTAGGGGAACGCGCGCCAGCACGCCCACGTCCTTCGCCAGAGCCTGCGGCAAGAAGCCGTCGGCGGGCCGCTGGCGAACCATGTTGAAGATGATCTGGACGCTGGCCACGCCCGGATACGCCATGGCCTTGAGGGCCTCTTCCACCCTTTCCACGCTTACGCCATAGTGCGCGATGGTGCCACTCGCCACGAGGTCGTCACAGGCGGCGAAGAGCTCGGGGTGGTAGTAGACGTCGGTGGGCGGGCAGTGCAGCTGCACCAGGTCAAGTGTCTCCACCCCCAGGTTCTCGCGGCTGCGGGCGGTCCAAGCCATGAACGCCTCGGGCGTGTAGTTCTCCACCGCTTGCTCCACGCGCCGGCCCATCTTGGTCGCTACGTAGATGCGTTCACCAGCCCGGTCGGTCAGGAAACGGCGCACCAGACGTTCACTGTGGCCATCGCCGTAGACGTCGGCGGTGTCGATGAAGTTGATGCCGGCATCGGCTGCTGCATGCAGGGCTGCCAGGCTTTCGTCGTCATCGACGGTCCCCCAGTCGGCCCCGATGGCCCAGGCGCCGAATCCGATGGCGCTGATCTCGTAACCGGTCTTGCCAAGTCGTCGGTACTGCATCGGGCCAGCGTAGCGCGGACAGGTCCGGACCGCCGAGCAGCAGCGCCATCACAGCGGCGTCAGAATGAAGGACCTGCCAAGGGCCGTGCTTGTCGGATGGGCCGTTCAAGTCGTGCCCACACCGGCAACGGAGTAGGCCAGGGTCGGCGCGTCAGCGTCTTTCCAGCCGCCCGCGGCTTGCGGCATTCGCCCGCGCGGCTGGGTCAGCGTTGAGCGCGACCTCAAAGACGTGTGCTCGCGCCTCACTGATGACGGCGTAACACCCACATGCATATGTGCCGAGTGCCGCTCTGTCCACGATTCCGATCTCGTTGCGCCCGAGGCTCAGGGTGCCCGCATCGGCCAGACTTCGCAGCCGCTGCGTGACCTTTGGGCGCGAGCTTCCGACCATCAGGGCGAGCAGCTCGTGCGTCAACGCGAAGCTCTCATCGCCGACGTGGTCAGAGGTCAACAGCAACCAGCGCGCGATCCTCGCCTGCAGCTCGTGTAGACGGTTGCAGGCAGAGCCTTGAGCGACTTCGACGAAGAGGACCGCGACATAGCGGTCGATCGCCTGCCGCAGCCCCGGCAACGTCCGGACGGCCTGACGGAAGTCCGCAACCGGCATTCGGAACGCGGCGCCAGGGATCTGCTGCAGCGCTTCGGTCGGCATCGGCAAGTCGACCAGGGCTGCGTGCACGTCGAGGATGCCATCTCGCCCCACGACGGCCACATCCGCACCTTCGCCCTCCCCATCGCGGCCGACGACCGAGACCAGCCCGCGGATGGGGAAGTGGACCCAAGAGACCCTTTCGCCGCTCGGCCGGATCACGCAACCGCGCCGGATCTCCACTTTGGAGAGGCGCGGAACCATCCACTGGAGGGCGTCATGGGATAAGGTCGCCAACAAGAGGTTTTGGCGCACCTCGCTGTCCAACGGGACACCTGATCGACCTGAAAGGGGCGCGAACTGGGTGCCCGCGCTTCCGTGTCAGAGGTGTCGCGCCACCTGGCTCGAGCCCGCCGACTGGGTTACCTTCCAGACCATCATGCGCGCTGGCGCAAGACAGGTCAACGCGTCTGTTCGTTCCCTGCGATACCGACAGTCCGCCCAAACCCCGGTAGGCTCGCGCTTCGAGGGCTAGGCGTCGGCTCGCGCGGACGGCCGTGGAAGCCAGCCGATCGTGGGGAAGGACGCCGGGCGGATGGACGAGCGGATGGACGAGGATGGGAGCGCGCGCGTGGCTGGTCGGGCAATGGGCTACGTCGTGGTGCCCGAGGTGTGGGGTGACAGCGAAGGCGTCGCCCTCGACAAACTTCTGGTCTGTGGCCTCCTTCCTGGCCGACGGCAGGAAGAGCCGTCGCGAAGCTTCCAGCCTGGCAGTGTCTTCGGGACGATCCCGCCTGCAGGCGCACTCGTGAAGCGCGGTGATCGTATCGCCTACATCGTCGCGACCGGCACGTGTGATCTTGCGGATCCGCTGTCGGAGGTCGGCCTATTCGGCCATGGCCGAGGACTCCCGGGCGTCGATCAGGGGGTCAGCGAGCCCTGACCACCGAGCCCACGGCGCGTCCGCAGGTGAGAGCAACCTGATATACGCCGTGCCGCCCGTGCGGTCGCGCGTGCTACGCACCGTGCTCCATGGTCGCATGACGGCCGCGACGATCAAGCGCGTGCTACGCCAAATCATTCCGTAGACTCGACTGGAGGGTGACATATGGGACTCATCGGTTTGCTCGTAACACTGATCATCATCGTGATCCTGCTGCAGGTGCTCTTCTGAGCGCATCCATTCCTGACCCGACCCCACAAAGTCACGGAGGCCAAGACATGAATCCGACGATGCCCGATCCGGCCACTGAGCCGGTCGTTCCCCGCTCGACCGTCCCCGCCACGAACGTGCGCGAAGACGACGAAAGCAAGGGCCCGCTTGAGGTCACTAGCGCGGACCTTCAACAACTGCGCTTCGGTCCCATCTTCGCCGGCCTGATGACGGCCGTCGGCATCTTCGTGCTGCTGACATTGCCGGCCATCGCGCTCGGTCTGCAGGCTGCCCCCGGGGCCGAGGATCTCGCAGACATGGGCGTCGTGGCCATCATCGTCACCAGCCTGATCGCCCTGGTCTCCTTCTTCGTCGGGGGCTTCGTGTCTACGTGGTCGGCCGGCGTCTCCGACCCAGGGCGAAGCCTGATCAACGGCTTTCTGGTGTGGTCGTTGTGGTTGGTGGCCGTGGCGCTGCTGGCCACGTTCGGGATCGGCTCCATCGTCGGCGCTGCGGGCAATCTCTTCGGTCAGATCAGCGCGCCCGCTGCTGACGTCGACACCCAGCAGCTCATCGACACCATCCGTTCCGGATCCTGGCAATCATTCCTGGCCTTGGTGTTGACCGCGCTGGCCGCCGCGCTCGGCGGCGTCGTTGGCGCCCGCGAGGACCTGCGTGGTGCCTGGATGCGCACCTCATCGACTCGCTTGGCGCGACGCTGATCGCCGACGCACGCCCTGATCTACGAGCCAACCCAGTCCACCTACGGCCAACGGAGCGGGGAGCCGCTCCGTTGGTGGTGCAGGTGGACTGGCGTGTGTCAGTCGTCCCAGCGCGCTGATCGCGTAGGAGGATCCTTCCTCCCGGACGTCACTCGTAGTGCGGCAGGACGTGTTCCCCATAGAAGCGCATGAAGCCGTCCTGGTCAGGTCCCACCTGGTGCACGTACACGTGATCGAAGCCGGCCTCGGCGAACTCGTCGATGGCCTCGAGATGACGTGCGGGGTCCGGGCCGCACACGACCGAACGGGCGATCATCTCCTCGGTCACGTCGACCGTGGCTTGCTCATAGTGGGCTGGCAGGGGCAGCTCGACGCTGAGCTCGCCGTGCAGCGCAGAATTGGGCCACCATTCGAGTGCCGTGCTGCGAGCGGCGGCTTCATCGGCCGCCCAGCACACGGTGAGCTGGCCGTAGCGCGGCGCCCCTTCGACTTGACCCGCGGCCGCTCGGGCTTGGGCGAACGTGTCGACGAGCGCAGCAACTGGGGCGGTCGAGATGAAGCCGTCACCAGTGCGGCCCGCGAGCTCCGCGGCTTCTTCGCCGGAAGCGGCAACCATAAGGGGCGGAGGCTCGTCTGGTCGGGTATAGAGCGTGGCGTTCTCCACCGTGTAGTGCCGGCCGCGATGCGACACCTCTTCTCCGTGCCACAGTTCTCGAATGATTTCGATGGCCTCCTCGAGCATCTCGCGACGTACGTCGACCGCAGGCCACTTGTCGCCAAGGATGTGCTCGTTGAGGTTCTCGCCTGTGCCGACACCCAGGAAGAAGCGTCCCGGCATCATGGCCGCCACCGTTGCGGAAGCCTGGGCGACCACCGCTGGATGCGTTCTCACTGATGGGCACGTGACGCCGGTACCGATCCGGAGCGTGGACGTTTTCGTGGCCATTGCGCCCAGGACAGACCAAACGAACGAGGCCTGTCCTTGCCGAGACGTCCACGGATGGTAGTGGTCCGAAATGAGAGCGAATTCGAACCCGGTTTCCTCGGCCCGCTCCGCGTAGGTCACGAGATCCAAGGGTCGGTGTTCTTCGCTCGATAGTGCGTATCCCAAGCGGACACTGCCATGCGTTCTTGCCATTGCGCTCATCAGCCTGCTCCATTGCTTGATTCATGAACGTGCCGATGATGGCCGAGGGGGCATCTGTTCCGGTCTCGATCCGCGTAGTCGTGTGTTGCAGCCATCTCGCAGCGCATTTCCAGCGTGACGCCTGCTGTAACGTCATCGAGATGCCCCGGCGCCCGACGGGGATGCCCACGATGCGGTACGAGCGATACGGTTCTGGGGCGGCTCCCACCGCGACAGGACGAAGCAAGGAGATCACTGGACATGGGCGATCGATTGGACGAGATGAAGGGCGGCCTCAAGAAGGGCGTCGGCGACCTGACCGGCAACGAAGAGATGGAGCGCGAAGGCGCCGCCGAGCAGGACGCGGCAAAAGCGGAGCGTGAGTCCGAAGGCGCCGTCGACCAGGGCGCGGGCAAGGTCCAGGAGGAATGGGGCGACCTCACCGATGATTCCGAGACCGAGGCCAAGGGCAAGGCCCGACAGGTGGAGGGCGACGCCAAGCGCGCCGGCTGATTCGAACTACTCTCCGTCCCTCGTCGGCCGCGCGCGACTCCCACCGCGCGCGGCCAATGGGCCCCGGCTGGTTACTTCCGGCCGGGGCCTCTTCATGCCCTGGCGACCGGTCTAGCTGGCGGCGAAGACCGTCGACCAGTCGTTCCGCATGGATACTACCGACCAACCTCGGTGGGCCGCCATGGTCGTGACGGGCTCACGGGTCGTGAATGTGACGGAGACGCCTTCGTAGGCGTACTCGCGCTCGGCATCGTCGTGCTCAACGAGCAGCGCAAGCGCTGGGCCGTCGAACGCCAGGGCGTAGTCGAGCATGTCCGCATCGCCTGCCGAGTTCCCTGCCGCGAAGATGGGCCGGCGGCCCAGCAGTCTCTGGATGTTGGCGATCTTGGCTGCTCCTTCATTGGCACCGCCGAAGATCTCACGCGTGCGCAGGAGACGCGGGTGGCCTCCCGCGCGGTCCAACTCGTAGCCCACTTGTGAGCCGACCACGCCCTCCGGCGGGGTTCCGTAGAAGGCCTGGCTCAGGGTACGCACGAACTCGGTGCCGCCGCCGGTCACGACGTATACGGAGAAATCGCGCGCACGTAGCTCCCCGATGAGCTCCAACATGGGCCGGTAGCGCATCTGAGAGAGGGGCACGGCCCGATCTGCGTGGCGGTGGTCGCGGAGGAACTCGCGCACACGTGCATCGAACGCCTCAGGCGTGATGCTGGCGTGCAGCTCAGCCAGAGCCAGCACCACGTTGACCAGGCCCAACCGGCCGATAGCGACGGCGTCGTCCTCAAGCACGGCTCGATACTCGGGACGCGTCCCGAGGTCGGGGCGATCGGCCACGGCTGTCCGCAGTTCACGGCGGTAGAACTCGAGCTGGACGTAGCGCGGCTTCTCGCACCACAGGGTGCCGTCGTTGTCGAAGACCGCCACTCGCTGCTCGACCGGGATCATCTCCGCCGCGTCAAGGAAAGCCTCGATGGAATCGCGCGTCGTACCGGCTCGCCATGACGGAAGCCTGGTCTGCTCCATGTGGTGGCTCTCCTCGGTGGTCGTGAGTCCCATCAAGCGTAGTCGGCCTGTACTCTCTCGCGCATGGACCCAAGCCGTGCCTTCACTCGCAGTGACATCGTGACAGGCCCGCCGCAGCCCGCCGAGGATTACGCGGATGGCGCCGACACGACCCGTCCGCTGCCGTTGCTTCCCGATCCGTTCCCGACGGGCGCACCACCTGCCTTTCACGTCCTCACCAAGCCCACGGGCGCCATCTGCAACCTCGACTGCACCTACTGCTTCTTCCTGTCCAAGGAGGCGCTCTACCCAGGCAGCAAGTTCCGCATGTCTGACGAGACCCACGAGCAGTACATCCGTCAGCTGCTGGACTCGCATCGGAGCGAGCGCGTCACGATCGCTTGGCAGGGTGGCGAACCGACGCTCATGGGGCTGGACTTCTACCGCGACACCCTGGCGTTGGTCGAGCGCTACCGGCGTCCCGGACAGATCATCGAACACACGCTACAGACCAACGGCACCAAGCTCGACGAGGAATGGGCGGCCTTCTTCGCTGAGCACGGGTTTCTGCTGGGCCTTTCCATGGACGGCCCTGCTGACATCCATGATGCCCAGCGTGTCGACAAGGGTGGCGCCGGCACCCACTACAAGGTCATGCGTGCGGCACGTCTGCTACAGGCCGCCGGCGCGGAGTTCAACATCCTGTGCACGGTGCACCAGCTCAACGGGAATCGAGGCAAGGAGGTCTACCGCTTCTTCCGCGATGAGGTGGGTGCGAACTTCATGCAGTTCATTCCCATCATCGAGCGCGCTACGCCCGAGTTGCTCGAGGTCGCTGAAGCGGGCTGGGGCGACAACGTCAAGGGCCGGCCGCTTTACACGCAGTCGGGCTCGCTCGTCACCAGCCGTTCCATCGGTCCGCAGCAGTACGGCGACTTTCTCGTCGACATCTTCGAGGAGTGGGTCCGGCGCGACGTGGGCAGCGTCTACGTGCAGATGTTCGACGTGACCTTGGCCAACTTCGTAGGCGCCCCTCCGAGCTTATGCATCCATTCGGAGACGTGCGGTCGTGGCCCGGCGCTGGAGCACAACGGCGACCTCTACACCTGCGATCACTTCGTGGAGCCACGCTTCAAGCTGGGCAACATCCGCCAGACCCACATGCTCGAGCTGGTGGCCTCGCCGCAGATGCAGCAGTTCGGGATGGACAAACGCGACCGCCTGCCGCGCTTCTGCCGCGAGTGTGATGTGCGTTTCGCCTGCCACGGTGGCTGCCCCAAGGACCGTTTCCGCGACGACCCCTATGGCGAGCCCGGACTGAACTACCTGTGTCCCGGCTTCAAACGCTTCTTCGGCCACGTGACACCGCCGATGCGGGCCATGGAGGCGTTGCTCAAAGCGGGCCGCCCGGCAGCCGAGATCATGCACGCCTACGCTGCCCAGGACGCGGCGCGCGGTCGTAACGACGATTGCTCGTGTGGCTCGGGGCGCAAGTTCAAACGTTGCCATGGTGACCGGCCGCTGCCATCGAAGGCCGCTATCGACAACGCCGTGGCGAGGGTGATGGCGAGCTAGGCTGTCAGTGCAGCCCACCGTCGTTGGCAGCCTTCAGCTTCTCCATGACTGCGTCGAGATTGAACGCAGCCGGCTCCTGGCGTGGCGGGAAGTCACGGAACGACTCGGCCTGCTCGGCCGCCAGTGCCTGCATCGGATAGATCACGAAGACGTGCTCCAGTAGCCAATCCCAGTAGCTGTTGGCATTCTCGTCGGCGCGTTCGAAGGGGTCGCGCCGCAGGTTGAAGAGCTTGGGTAGCCGCAGCGCCACGAACGGCTCTGCCCACAGCTGCAAGCGCTTGGCTCGCTGCTCGTAGAAGACAGCCTTCCAGTCTCCGTAGCGGATGGCGACCACCAGCCCATCGTCGTTGGTGTAGAAGAACCACTGACGCGGGCTTTCGTCGGTCTCTCCGGTCAGGTAGGGCAGGGCGTCGTAACCGTCGATCTTGACCTTGAATGACTTCTCGCCAGCCCGGTGTCCGGCCTGGAGCTTCTCGACGACGTCGGGTTCGCCGGCCGCGGCCAGCAGGGTGGGCAGCCATTCCTGATGGCTCATGATGCCGTTGAGCGTCTTGCCTGCCTCGAATCTGCCTGGCCAGCGCGCGAACGAGGGCACGCGGTAGGCACCCTCCCAGTTGGAGTTCTTCTCCGAGCGCCACGGGCTGATGGCGGCGTCGGGCCAGGTGTTGTAATGCGGGCCGTTGTCGGTGCTGTAGAGGACGATGGTGTCCTCGGCGATGCCCAGCTCATCAAGGATGTCAAGCATCTGGCCGACGCTGCGGTCATGCAGCACCATGGCGTCATTGTAGAAGCCTTGGCCACTGATGCCCTCCGCCTCCTCAGGGATGCGCGTCCACATGTGCATGTGGGTCGCGTTCCACCACACGAAGAAGGGCTTGTCCTGCGCGTGGGCTTCGCGGATGAAGCCACGAGCCCGTTCGGTGACGTCGTCGTCTATCGTCTCCATGCGCTTCTTGGTCAGCGGACCGGTGTCCTCGATACGCCCATCGGCATAGGAGTGGATGACGCCGCGCGGGCCGAAACGCTCAAGGAAGGCCGGGTCCTTGGGGTAGTCGGGATGCTCAGGCTCATCTTCGGCATTGAGGTGGTAGAGGTTGCCGTAGAACTCGTCGAAGCCGTGGTTCGTGGGCAGATGCTCGTCGCGGTCGCCCAGGTGGTTCTTGCCGAACTGCCCCGTGGCATAGCCGAGCGGCTTGAGAAGCTCCGCGATGGTCGGGTCTTCCGGCGCCAGTCCCACTTCTGCGCCCGGGATGCCGACCTTGGTCAAACCGGTGCGGACGGGGTTCTGGCCGGTGATGAAGGCCGCCCGGCCCGCGGTGCATGACTGCTGTGCGTAGTAGTCGGTGAATTCGATGCCCTCGCGGGCGATGCGGTCGATGTTGGGCGTCCGGTAGCCCATGGCGCCGCGATTGTTGTGGCTGATGTTGTACCAGCCGATGTCATCTCCCCAGAGGACCAGGATGTTGGGCTTGCCGCCAGGCATGGGCGCTCCTTCACATCAGCGATTTCCGCACCGGGGTCCGGCGCGTGACTCGGCAGCGACCAATGGTAGTGGGGCCGCTACCCCGGGGATCCGCGAGTGTGTCTGTCCGACGGCCGGACTATATGCCGCCGCTCACGATGATGTTGTGCCCGTTGACGTAGGAGGATTCGTCCGACAACAGCCACAACACGGCGGCAGCGACCTCATCGAGCGTGCCGGTGCGACGCAGGGGGACAGCATCGATCATCTGCTGGGCCACGACCAGCGGGTCGGTCGCGTAGTACTGCGTGTTCGCCTTTGCCTGGCGGGTGACCTGGCGGTCCCACATGAGGCCCTCACCGACGAACGCCGGCGAGATGGCATTGACACGGATACCCAGCGGCGCGAAGTCCTTGGATGCCGAGCGTGTGAGGCTCATGACGGCCCCCTTCGACGCGCTGTAGGCGGGCATGTTGGCGGCCCCTTCGACACCAGCCATCGACGCTGAGTTGACGATGGCACCGCTGGCGCCAGCCTCGCGTAGTCGGCGGGCGGACTCGCGAAGCACGTTGAAAATGCCGAACACATTGACGTTCATGACGAACGGGAAGTCCTCGACCGGATAGTCCTGCAGCGGCAGCAGCTCCCCCTGCACCCCGGCGTTGTTGAAGACGAGGGTGGGGACGCCGAGCTGGTCCACGGCAGCCGCGTAGCAAGCCCTGACGCTATCCGCATCGGTGACGTCGGCGGTCAGCGCCACGATCGCCTCGCCGCCGCCGAGCGCGGCACAGGCGTCGCCTGTCTGTTGCAACCCGGAGACAGCATGGTCAAGGTCGGTGACCACGACCCTGGCACCCGACGAGGCCAGCCGGAGGGCGACGGCTCGGCCGATGTCGCCGGCTGCTCCGGTCACCAAGGCAGTAGCGCCGCTGAAGTCGTACGTCGTTCCCATCGCGATCTAGGCCGCCTGTTCTGTGGAAGGCTGGAGACGGAGGCCATCGGGGCCGAAGATGTGCACCGGCCCCAGTACTCCGACATTGGTCAGTTCGCCGCGCCTGACGCGATAGTCGGCATCGACGCGCACGCGGGCACGGATGGTCTGACCCAGATGCTCGAGCTCCACGAAGACGAAGGTCTCGGAGCCGAGCTCCTCCACGACGACGACCTTGGCGGGGATTCCTTCGCTGCCCAATGACAAGCCCTGTGGGCGTACACCCATCGTCAGGTCTCCGGGTCCAGCCTCGGCAACGGCCGCGCCAACGGCAGGGTCCAGCGCGATGCGTGTCGCTCCGAAGGCGACCGAGCCATCCTCGACGGTGGTGGAGATGAGGTTCATCGCCGGCGAGCCGATGAATCCGGCCACGAACAGGTTGGCGGGTTGGCGGTAGAGTTCGCCGGGTGTGGCCACCTGCTGCATGACACCGTAGTCAAGGATAGCCACGCGGTGTCCCATCGTCATGGCCTCGACCTGGTCATGCGTCACATACACGGTGGTGACACCGAGACGCGCTTGCAGGTCGGCCAACTCAGCGCGAGTCTGGACGCGCAACTTGGCGTCGAGGTTGGAGAGGGGCTCATCCATGAGGAAGACCAGCGGGTTGCGCACGATGGCGCGTCCCATGGCCACACGCTGGCGCTGCCCGCCCGACAGCTGCTTGGGCTTGCGATCGAGGTATTCGACCAGATCCAGGATGCGCGCTGCCTCCATGACCTGCTTGGCGCGTTCGTCCTTGGAGACCTTCTGCTGCTTCAGGGGGAAGCCGATGTTCTGGGCCACGCTCATGTGCGGATAGAGTGCGTAGCTCTGGAAGACCATGGCCACGTCGCGGTCCTTGGGCTGCACCAGGGTCACGTCGCGATCACCGATGTGGATGGTGCCCTCGTCGCAGGCCTCGAGCCCGGCGAGCATGCGAAGGGCCGTTGACTTGCCCGACCCGGAAGGGCCCACCAGCACGAGGAACTCACCGTCGTTGACGGTGAGGTTCAGGTGATCGACCGCGGGTTGCTTGGTACCGGGGTAGATCCTGGTCGCGTCTCGATAACTGACTTCAGCCATGACTCCCCTACTTGATGGCGCCCATGGATAGACCCCGGATCATGCGCTTCTGGGCGATCCAGCCGGCGATGACGACCGGCAGCACCGCCAGGGTCGACGCCGCCGATAGCTTGGCCATGAATTGGCCACGAGTGGTGACGCTGGTGCTGACCCAGACCGGCACGGTCGAGCCTTCGACCGGGTTCAGCTGGACCGCCAGGAAGAACTCGTTCCAGGCGAAGATGAAGCACAGCAGCGCGGTAGCCGCGATGCCCGGTGCGACGATGGGCAGCATGACGTCCTTGATCTGGCCGAACAGCCCGGTCCCGTCCATCTGAGCCGCCTCGATCAGTTCGCGCGGCACCTCGCGGAAGAAGGAGTTCAGCATCCACACCGCGAGGGGCAGGTTCATGGCCGTGTACAGGATGATGAGCACCAAGTGGGTGTTCAGCAGCCCCAGCTCCTTGGAGATGTACCACAGTGGCAGGATGGCCGCCACGACTGGCAGGAACTTGGTGGAGATGAAGAAGAACAGCGCGTCACGCCAGTTGTTGATGGGGTATATGGCCAGGGCATACGCGGCCGGGATAGCCAGCAGCAGCACCAGCACGGTCGAGACGATGACGACGAGGAACGAGTTGTAGAACGCTTCACTGAAGCTCAGCAGTCCGGTTATCGACTCGGTCGCCGCCTGCCAGCGTTCGAGCGTGGGCTCGAAGAAGAGCACCGGCTTCGTGTTCGCCACCAGCTCCGTCTTGAAGCTGTTGAGCGCCATCCAGAAGACGGGGAAGAAGAAAAGTGCGGCGACGAACCAGGTGACGACAGCGAGCGCGAGCGTGCCCCAACGGGACTGCCCCCTGAGCTGTTTGTCAGCTGCAGTGAGGGTCATACCGACTCCTGACGCTGGAAGAGGCTGGACAGGACGCGGAGGGCGAAGGTGGCGATGATGATGGTGGCGATGACCACGATGATCGAATAGGCCGCGGCCAGACCGAAGTCCCAGCCACCCCCGATCGACCGCTGGTAGACGAAGTAGGGCACGTTCGTCGACCCCGGACCACCTCCCGTCATGACCTCGATCTGGTCGAACACCTGCAGCAGGTAGATGGCGCCCAATACGATGCCCAGCTCCATGTAGGGCCGCAACAGCGGCAGGGTGATCTGCGTGAAGATGCCCCGGTTGCTGGCGCGGTCGACCCGGGCGGCCTCCAGGATGTCAGTGGGTTGTCCCTGCAGGCCGGCCAGGATGATGAGCATCATGAACGGCGACCACTGCCACACCAGGACCGTGACGATCGACCAAAACGGAAAGCGCTCGACGAAGGGGATAGTGTCGAAGCCGATGGCCTCGATGAGGGCGTTGAGGACGCCGAAGGTCGAGCTGAAGATCTGGTTCTTCCAGACCAGGCCGGCTACCACTGGCATGATCAGGAACGGTGTGATGAGTAGGGTCCGGGCGATTCCGCGGCCGAAGAACTGACGGTCAAGCAGGAGTGCAAGGCCCGTGCCGATGAGCAGCGACAGGAGCACGGCGGCAGCGGTCATGAGGACCGAGATGGTGACCGCCTCAAGGAAGAACTGGTTGGAGTAGCCCTTGGTGAAGTTCTCGAGGCCGATGAAGTCGGGGCCTCTGGGCGGGACGATCCGCCACTTCTGGAGGCTGAACCAGATGTTGACCAGGAAAGGGACCTGCGTCACCACGATGGTGAACAGCAGAGCGGGGAGGAGGGGCAGCCGCCTCCGCCACTTGTCGCGTCTTTGGAAATCCGCGATCGCAGCAGCGCGCTCGGCGGCTGGATCAGGGCTCCCCATCGGCCCGGCGTTAGCGGTCACGTGCGGCTGTCCCTCCTTCGCTATCGTTCCGGCAGGCTAGCGCCTACCAAGTCTCGCCCACGACTTCAGACGCGATGGCCTGGCAGGCCGCTAGCGCGTCATCGACCGAGACGTTGCCGGCGATGGCGGCGGAGAACTGCTCCGTGCATCGCGTGCCGACATCCTGGAACTGGGGCACGCCGACGAACTGGACGCCGGGCAGACCGGGTCGTGGCTGCAGGCCCGGATCGTTGATCGGAGCAGCTCGCATCGCCGCGAGGGTGATGTCCGCGAAAGCAGCCGCTGCTTCCTGGTAGTTGGGGTTCTCGTAGAGCGACTGGCGGGTGCCAGGCGGCACGGTGGCCCAGCCACCGGGCAGGTTCTCACCAGCCTCGACGAGGTACTGCGGACCGGTGGCCCACTTCACGTACTCCCACGCGGTGTCCTTGTCGGGTGCGTTCTCCGGGATGGCCAGGGCCCACGACCACAGCCAGCCGGACGCGTCGGTCTCCTTCACCGGTGACAGCGCGTAGCCGAGCTTGCCCTTGATGGGGCTGTCGGCCGACTCGAGGTTGCTGGCCGCGACGGTGGCGTCGACCCACATGGCCGCCTTGCCGTCGAGCATCTGGGCCGTGCACTCGTTGTAGCTGGCATTGGAGGCGTCGTCCTCGCCGGCGTCCTTGATGAGGTCGACGTAGAACTGCAGGGCTTCCTTGAACTCGGGCTGGTCTATCTGAGCAGCACCGATGGTGTCGTTCTCGCCGGCCAGCCACCAGGTCGCACCAAAGGTGTTGATCACGGTGGTGAAGATGGCGCCGAGGTCGCCCCAACCGGGCTTGCCGCGAAGACAGATGCCGGCCATGTCAGGCGAATCGATCTGGCGGGCGATGTCCGCGACCTCTGCCCACGTCGGAGCCTCGGGCATGGTGATCCCGGCTTCGTCGAGGACATCCTTGCGATACATCACGAAGGAGGACTCTGCGTAGAACGGTGCCGCGTAGAGGCCGCCCTCGTAGGACAGGCCGTCGCGAACGGTCGGGAAGATGTCGTCGACCATGTACTCGGCGTCATCAGCGGCGTACTGGTTGAGGTCCGCGAGCCAGCCGTTACGGCCGAACTGGGGCGCCTCGAACATGCCGATCATGACGACGTCGAATTGCTCGCCGCCGGCACCCACGTCGCGGGTGACGATCTCGCGCAGCGTCTGCTCCTCGAGCACGACGTAGTTGACGTTGATCCCTGTCTGCTCCGTGAACAGCGTCGGCGTCAGGCTGGCGATGTCCTCCATCTGCGGGTTGCCCACGATGGCGACGTTGATCGTCTTCTCATCTTGGGCCGCCGCGGCCCCGGTGATGACCGTCGAAGCCATCATCGCGACCGTCAGCGCCGCGACAGCGACCCTGGGGGCCTTGCCACGGACGTTTCCTGCTGACCACATAGGTCAAATCCTCCTTACGGCGGGTCGAGGCCCGCAACCTCCTGAGGCGTGGCAACGCACGCTTGAGACCACATCGTAGTTGGTAGCCTTTGGGAATGCAAGACCAAAAGAAGAGATATCCACATCTTCTTTAGGTCTTCCATCTGTGTATCTGTTGGAGTACCCTGTTGCGATGACTACTGACGACGGCCTCCGGCGCCGTTTGGAGCTCTCAAGCGAGACGCTCCGCCGGCTCGATCCACGCATCTTCATCCCGTCGTACGATCGAGGTGCCCTGGGCGGCGGCATCGTGCACATCGGCGTTGGTGGGTTCCATCGCGCGCACCAAGCCGTCTACCTCGACGACCTCTGTCGTGCCGGGATCACCGACTGGTCGATCACCGGTGCCGGCGTCCTTTCCGGCGACTCGGCCATGGCCAGTGCCCTGCGGGCCCAGGACGAGCTCTACACGCTCGTCACCCGTGACAGTCGCGCGACTGACGTCCGGGTCATCGGCTCCATCACGGACTACGTCCTTGCAGCAGACGATGTCGAGCCGCTCGTGGCGCGGATCGCAGACCCCGACACGCGCATCGTGTCGATGACCATCACCGAGGGCGGCTATCCCGTCGATGAGGCCAGTGGCGGGTTCCTGAAACCGCCGGCTGGTGCGCTGCCGCCGACGTTCGGGGCACTGGCGCGCGCCTTCCGGCGACGCCGCGACGCCGGACTCGGCGGCTTGACCGTGCAGAGCTGCGACAACGTCATGGGCAACGGCGACACCGCGAAGACGGCCACGCTTGGTGTATGCGCCATGGTCGAACCTGGGCTGGAGAGCTGGGTCGAGCAGAACGTCTCGTTCCCCAACAGCATGGTCGATCGCATCACGCCGCAGACGTCGGACGCTGACCGCGAGTTCCTCGCGAGCGAGTACGGGCTGGTCGACCGCTGGCCCGTCGTCGCGGAGCCCTTCATCCAGTGGGTCATCGAGGACGAGTTCGCCCACGGCCGGCCACCCTACGAGGACGCCGGCGCCCTGATCACCCAAGACGTCAGGCCGTACGAGATCCTCAAGCTGCGCATCCTGAATGCGGGCCACTCGACCACGACGTATATGGCCGCGCTCATCGGGCACGTGTACATCCACGAGATCCTGGCCGATCCGCTCCTGGCGCAGTTCCTGCGGCGGTTCCACGATGACGAGGTGACCCCTTCGCTGCCCCCGGTTCCGGGCATCGATGTCGAGGGCTACAAGCGCGTGGTGGCTGAGCGGTTCGCCAACCCCGAAGTCCGTGACCAGGTGGCCCGCGTCTGTCTCGACGGCACGTCCAAGTTCCCCAAGTTCCTGGTGCCCACCATCGAATCGCAGTTGGACAGAGGTGGGCCGATTCGTCTCTCGGCGCTGGCGCTGGCGGGTTGGTGCCAGTACCTGCTGGGCAAGGATGACCAGAGCCGGGAGATCACGCTCTCGGCCGACCCGCGCTTGGACGAGGCGGTCGAGTTCGCTCGGGCATCCCTCGACGAGCCGGCGGCCTTCCTCGGCTTCGGGGATGTCTTCGGCTCACGCCTCCCCGCGGACCCGAGGTTCGTGTCCGCGTTCGTGGAAGCCCTGGTTTCGATCCGTCAGGAGGGGACGTACCGTACCCTTGAAAGATGGCTGAGCAGGGAGAGTTGATGGAGCAAGCGGCATCCGGTCCGGAGCCTCTCCCGACGAGGGCAGGCCCGTTGTTCCAGGGCGAGCGTCGGGCGCAGATCATGCGACGCCTGCTGGATCGTGGGCGCGTGGATGTCGGTGAGCTGGCCGATGCGTTCGGCGTGACGGGGGAGACAATCCGTCGAGACCTCACCGAGTTGCAGCGCGAACGACTCGTCCGGCGTGTTCACGGCGGTGCGGTCCCCTGGCGAGGGTCGATGCTCGTGCCGCGACTGGAGGTGCGCGAGGGACACAAGGTGGATGAGAAGCGGCGCATCGCCATCGCCGCGCTTGTCGAAGTGCCACAGAGCGGATCGCTCATCATCGACTCGGGTAGCACGGCGCTGCACCTGGCCGACGCCCTGGACCGAGATCGCGATCTGACGGTCATCACCAACCATGTGCCCATCATCCGCTCCCTTTCCATCACCGAGCGACCCAACGTGGTCGTCATCGGAGGGGCACTGCGGCGTCGGACCCTGGCGTTCGTCGATGAGTCCAGCGTCGAGTCGCTCAGGGACATCACCGTCGATGTCGCGTTCATCGGCTGCGACGGGATGTCGCCGGAACGTGGCTTCACCACGCCCTACCGCGAAGAGGTGGCCATCAAGCGGGCCATGATGGCCGCCGCCAGACGCGTGGTGATGATGTTCGACCACTCCAAGGTGGGCAACGAGCAGCTGTTCCGCTTCGCGGGTATCGAGGAGGTGGACATCATCTACAGCGACACGGGGATGGACGACGCCACTGCGGCTCTCCTTCAGGAGCAGGGCCCGATCGTGGTGCGTACCTGACGTGAGTGGCGGTGCTGACCGCGCGACCGAACTGGAAGCCTGCGCCATCGAGGCCGCACTCGAGGGTGCCCGCGTGGTCCGCGCCGCGGCCGGGGATCTGGGGACCATCCGCACCAAGTCCACCGCCACCGATCCGGTGACGTCGCTCGATCTGGCCAGTGAACGAGCGATCCGGGCGGTCCTCCTGAAGCGCACACCGGACGCCAGCATCCTGGGCGAAGAGGACGGCGCAGCCGATGGCTCGTCTGATGTGGGGTGGGTCATCGACCCCATCGATGGCACCGTGAACCTCACCTACGACTTGCCGGTCATGAGCGTCTCGGTGGCAGCCACGCTGGGTGGGCAGGTCGTCGCCGGCGCAGTCGTGGATATCTGCCAGGGAGACGTCTTCAGTGCCGTCCGTGGCGGCGGTGCCCGGCGTGGTGCTAACCCCATCAGGGTTTCCGACGCGGCCGATCTGGCGGAGTCGCTCATCGCGACCGGTTTCGACTACACACCGGCTGGCAGAGTCTCGGAGGCTGCGTACTTGCAGCTGGTGCTGCCCGCTGCCCGTGACATCCGCTGCTTCGGCTCGGCGGCGCTGAACCTGTGCTGGGTCGCCTGCGGTCGTCTGGATGGCTTCTATCAGCGCAACATGAAGTACTGGGACTATGCCGCGGGCGCACTGATCGCGGCGGAGGCCGGAGCTCATTTCGAGTGGCCCATGGCGACCAATGGCCAGCTCATGGTGGTGTCGGGCGCCGCCATCCATGCGGCCCTGCATCGGCTGGTCGCCTAGCGCGGCACTTCCTCGTCGCGACCGTCGCTTTGCAGACAGCGTCCGATCATCGTCGTGGTGCTCACGGGCCCTCCGCGCGCCAACGGTTCCAGAGGCTCAACAGGTCGCCGCTCGGGACCGGCTCTGACATCCGGGCGACCGCCACGATGGCCTCCCACTGCGCGAACTCGTCCACATCGATGAGCCCGCGGCGCGCAAGGGCTGCCAGATAGCCCGAATGCATGCGGTCGAGGGAACCGATCGTGGCACCGCCGAGATGCACGGGCATGGCCGCTCGATCGAGCGGGGCACGCATCAGGAGCGAGCTGCGTACGCGATCGGCCGTGGCGTGGCCGGTCGCCGCGTCGAACCAGTCGAGGATCACCATCCCACGCTCCGCGAGGATGATGTTGGCGGGGTGAAAGTCGCCGTGGCAGAGGGCGGAGCCACGGGGCATCGCCGCCAGCAGTAGCTGTGCCTCCTGTCGGTCCGCTGCTGAGACCTGGACGGCCTCGTCGATCTTGCTTCCGTGCCGCCGCACCAGGTCCGGGAGCCCCCGCACCGCCGTCGCATGTAGCTCAGCCTGAAGCGCCACTAGGGTGTCCATCAAGCCGGGCACGTCCTGTGGCATCTCCTTCATGCGCTGCCACATGGTCGGGCCGTCGATCCGCTCGAGGATGACACCAGGCCGGCCGTCGATCTCGATCACGCCGTCGGTGAAGGGCACGGGCAGGCCTGCGCCATGCACCCTGCGGGTGATATCGGCCTCGATGGCGGCCCAGTGCCGCGGGATCTCAGGGCGTAGGACCTTGACCACGGTGTCTTTGGTCCAGGCGATGATGTCGGACGTGTTGCCACGAGCGATGGGATCAGCGGACCGGAGGGGACGTGCGGCCATGTCGCCAAGTATCGCGTACGGCTATGCCAGCCCGCCGCCGTCGACGACGAGGATCGAGCCGGTCACCCAGGCCGAATCTTCCGAGACCAGGTACAGGACGGCTCGGGCGATGTCTTGGGGCGTGCCCAGGCGCTTGAGGGGGCGATCGGCCGACCCTTGGAGGAATGCCGCCTCGTCCATGCCCAGCTGGTGCGCTTCCGAGCGCAGCATTGGCGTGTCAGTGTCACCGGGACAGATGCAGTTGACACGGATGCCTTGCGGTCCATGGTCGATGGCCATGGCCCGCGTGAGGTTGACCACGGCACCCATCACCGGGATGGCGTGTTGCCGGTCAGGAAGACCGAGCCGATGTTGACGGCCATGACGCGATCCCATTCCGCCTCTGTGGTCTCGACGACGCTGGCGCGGCGGATGATGCCGGCACAGTTGGCCACGATGTCCAGTCGAAGGACGCCAGGGCCAAATCCGCCGCGCGCTTGACATCGACGCTGCCGGCCATGTCACAGCGGAGGGAGATCGCGCTCGCGCCGGCTGCCACGATGCTGGCCGCGATCCGTTCCACGCCTCAGCATCGATGTCGGCCAGGACGAGGGACGCGCCTTCAGCTGAGAGCAGCTCCGCGTCGTCTTGCCCATGCCCGACGCCGCGCCGGTCACGAGTGCACGCTTGCCCTCGATCCTCAAGTCTCTCCTCTCAGGCTGGTTCGACCCGGACGATGGCACGCTCGCCACGCTCGCTGATGACGCGGATATGCCCCGCCAACGCGAGCTAGACCCCCGCGGTGATGCCCCACAGGCCGGCGGCCGTGCCGACCCCCTCCTTGCCCTCCTCGCGCAGCGCGAACGAGGTGCGCTCGTAGGCCACGTCGCCGAAGCCGTACTCGCCCGCCACCGATGTCCCGGTGGGTGAACGGCGCCGGCCGATGCTTCATCGTGGCTAGCCCGTCTGACTCGCGCGTGGAAGCTGGCTATCCGCCGGCGAGCCGAGCGCATCGACGGCCCGTTCCCACTCGGCTGGTAGCGCCGTGCCGGGACGTGACATCAGACGCAGGAACAGGTCGGAGGCGCTGCCTGCGATGTGTGCTGCAGGCTCGCCCGCGCCGAAGCGCCACGCTCGTCCCAGGTCGGTCGCGGTCAGCTCGATGGTCGGGATCGTGCCCAACTGTGGCAGGTAGAGCGCGCTGAACTCGTCCAGCCCGCTCGCCGCGACCAGCGGCAGCAGCGGTTCGGGGTCTTCGACCGCACGCTGTGCGTCCCAGCGGTGGACGCCCGTCTCGATGACCATGCGCGGTCCCCAGAACGCCATCCGTTTGCTGGGTATGAAGGTCCAGACCTCGGCCTCCACATCGGCCGTCCGAAGCCCATCGAGCACTAGTTGGAGCTGCTCGGTGGCCCAGTCGAAAGGATCCTGGCCTTTGGGAAGCGCAGGCGTCGGGATGCGGTCTTTCGGGAGCGACCGACAGACCTCCGCCGTGCGTCGGTGGACTCCGGCCACATGGACCACCAGATCACGCAGCGTCCAGGTCGGGTACTGGGCGACCGTCCGCTCCGGTGCGCCCCGACCGAAGGCGATGATGCGACGCCCTTCGCCCCCGATGACCGCGAGTTCATCTTCCGTCGTCATGACTGCCGAGTGTACGGCGCTCGACTCCGCGTTCGTCAGTCAGCGGTCGGCAGCCCCAGCTTGGCGCGGTGGATGGCTTCCGGGGTGATCCAGACCAACGTGTCGTTCTTACGCTTGCCCTTCTTGCTCAAGCCGCCCTCGACGATGTACATGCCGCGAACGTCTTCCAGCGCACGGCTCTCCGCGTCGGGTGTCCAGCGCCCGATGACCTCGCCGTCAACCTTGGCCAGGCCGATGACCTGTGTTCCGGCGGCGTCGTAGAGGTAGAGCCGGCCATCGTTGGTGCGGCTCCCACTCCCGCCGAGCAGTCGGTAGTCGGTGCCACCCAGATCAGCGGGCATCCACATCCAGTCGCGTCGTCCATAGGTGTAGCGCTGCAGCTCGCCGTCTGCCAGCGCGTACAGATCGAAGTCGAGATAGAGCTGATCGATCGAATCGACTTCTGCATCGGCGCGGGTGAGGTAGGGGCTGGGCGGCTGGAACGAGCTACCGTCGAAGGTCTGCTGGTAGCGCAGGATCTGGTCGCCCTCCTGATCGACGGCGTAGAGGCGGTACTGGCCCGCCTGTGGGTCGAATGCCGCCACCGGGCCGTGGCCATCGGGCAGTGAGGACTTGCCTTGCAGGCGCAACGGCGCGAGTGTTCCGGCACCCTTGCGGTTGGATGGTCGCCAACGCCACGCTCTGCCCCTGTCATCGACCACGACCACGTCAGGGCCGGCCGCGGTCAATCGGACGGGCGTGCCGATGGCGTCATCGGATCCCTCGGGTCGATCGCCTGGACTGATGACCCGGACCGCCTTGCCTGACTTCAGGTTTACGCGCCAAACGGACCCGCTGGTGCCGTCGATGTAGAAGGCACCATCCTCCGGGCCGTGGACCAGTGTGGTCGGTTTGACTCCCGCCGGCAGTGCTGTCAGCTGGCGGCTCCCGATGGCCTTTGGTCGTCCCGGATCTGCTCCCGATCCGAGGAGATCAAGCGGGCTCCTGCCTGACAGCACGAGTACGAGCAGCAGTCCGCCGACCACGACCACGAAACCGAGGAGCGAAGCGAAGATGATCGTGGTGACGCGGATCCGCGGCCGCCGCGTCTGCCTCGGTCCATGATCGCCGCTGTGGCCCGCCCATCTCGGTTGCATGCCCCGACCATACCGACAAGTCGGGCCCGGACCGGGCGAAGGTTTCGATAACTTCACCGGCCGCGGGTCCGCGCGCGTTGACGTGGTTCGCCGAGGGGTCGACCCTAGGGGTGCCTCACCGGCCAGCCGTGGGCCGGCGGGGCCACGCTGCTGCCCCTTGGTGGGGCCGGGGCATCTGGTCGCCGAATGCCATTCGCGGCGAGAGGCATGGTTCCTGACCTGGGGGATCTGCTACGAGTTCCTACGAGTCGTGCCCCATCCGCGAGTCCTGGAGTACCCCTGGTCACGCGGATCGGCTTGGGGGTACGTCCAGGTACTCCTGGCGTCACCCGGGCTCTCGGTACTCATCGAGACCGATCGACATGTTGGCACTCAACACACGACGCCGGCTCGCTCCCGGTCCGGAGCGTGGTGACGAAGTATCGCTAGCAGGTTGACCGTCGGCATACCACGCGCCGACCTGCTGGCAGGACCGGCCTGATACCGTTCCCCGCCATGAGCGAGGTCAAGCGCTGGCTGGTCCCGATGCGCGGCCGGGAGCCTGATGAGGAGCACCGAGCCTCCACGCCACTGGAGTTGTTCTTCGACCTGGTCATCGTGGTCGCCATCGCGGCGGCGGCGTCATCGCTGCACCACGCCCTCGCGGACGACCGAATCGTCGATGGCATCCTGGGCTACATCCTCACCTTCTTCGCTATCTGGTGGGCGTGGATGAGCTTCACCTGGTTCGCCGCGGGATACGATACCGACGACGTACCCTATCGCATCGCGGTCTTCGTGCAGATGGCCGGCGCCATCATCATGGCGGCGGGGATCAGCCGCGCCTTCGATGCTGGCGATTGGGGGCTGGTCCTGCTTGGATACATCGTCATGCGTATCTCGCTGGTGGTGCAGTGGTTGCGCGCTGCCCGCGACGATCCCCCGCACCGTCGCCAGAACATCCGCTGGGCGACGGGTATCGCGATCATGCAGGTGCTCTGGGTCATCGCCTTCCTCCTCGTCCCCACAGTCCTGTTCCCGGTGGCGTTCCTGGCCCTGGTCGCGGGGGAGTTGGCGGTACCGATCATCGCCACGCACGACCTGCCGACGCGCTGGCATGCCGACCACATCGCTGAGCGCTATGGGCTGCTCACCATCATCGTGCTGGGTGAATCGGTGTTGGCGGGAGCCACGGCATTCAGCTCGATCGCCGAGGACGCCTTCTCCGATCTTGAGCTGCTCTTCCTGGCCTTGGGTGCGCTGCTGCTGGTGTTCGCCATGTGGTGGCTGTACTTCGAGCGCTCCAGCGACGATCTGCTCACGTCCCGTGGGCGCGCCTTCGAGTGGGGCTACGGTCACTACTTCATCTGGGTCGCGGCGGCCGCGGTGGGAGCCGGGATCGCCGTGGGCGTCGACGTCCTCACGGACCACGCCCACGTCGAGATGACGCTCGCGGGCGCCGCGGTGGCCATCCCGGTCGCTATCTACCTGGCCGGTGTGTGGGTCCTTCACGACCTGCCCCGGCCGATGTCGCGCGTGCGCCTGGCGCTCACACCGGTGGCGATCATGTTGGTGCTGCTGACGCCACTGACAGCGCAACCGGTCTTCCTGACCGGAGCAGTGGTGGTGGGCCTCTTGACGGTCAGGATCAGCACCACGCCGCAACCGGCGCCGGCCCTAGACTGAAGCACGCCGACCACCCACCACAGGAGTCCCAGCATGCCCTTCCAGCCATTCGTGATGGAACAGATGATGTCCGAGTGGGAGAACGCCGTAGACATCAACCTGTCTGAGAGTGGCGTGCACCCCATGACGCTGGGCGAGCTGCTGGCCATGGATGGGCGAGAGGCTGGCGACCTGGCTGACATGGGCTTGTTCTATCCGCAGGCCAACGGGACGGTCGAGCTGCGAGAGGCCATCGCGGCGATGTATTCCGGTGCCAGCGCGGACGATGTGCTGGTGACGGTCGGTGCGGCAGAGGCCAACTACATCGCCATCAACACGTTCACCGACCCCGGCGACGAGGTCGTCATCGTGCTGCCCAACTACATGCAAGTCTGGGGTGTGGCCAAGAACCGCGGTTGCCGCGTCAAGGAGGTGTACCTGGACGCCGATGCCGACTGGGCCCTCGACAGGGCTGCGCTGGACGCGGCGGTGAGCGCGGACACCAAGATGATCTGCGTGGTCAATCCCAACAACCCCACCGGCCGCATCATGAGCGAGGCGGAGATGGATGCGGTAGTGGCGTCAGCCGAGCGCTCGGACGCCTGGTTGCTGGCCGACGAGGTCTATCGCGGTGCCGAGCGCGAGCGTGACGAGGAGACACCCTCGTTCCACGGCCGTTACGACAAGGTGCTCGCGCAGGGTTCCATGAGCAAGGCCTACGGGCTGCCCGGCCTGCGCGTGGGCTGGACCGTGGGCCCAGCGGGGGCGGTGGCGGACATGTGGCGACGCCACGAGTACACCACCATCGCCACTACGATGCTGTCCAACCACCTCACCGCCACGGCGCTGTCGCCCCGGGTGCGCCCGCAGATCCTGGCGCGGACGAAGTTGCTGCTCAAGGGGGGCTACGGCCTGCTGAGCGAGTGGCTGAGCGAACAGGATGGCGTCTTTACCGGCACGACGCCTGATGCGGCGGCCATCACCTTCCTGAAGTACGACTTGCCCATCAGCTCGACCGAGTGGATGGAGCAGCTTCGCGACGAGCGCAGCGTTCTCATCGTTCCCGGCGACCACTTCGGTCTGGAGCAGCACATCCGCCTGTCGTTCGCCGTGCCCGAGCCGCAGCTGCTCGATGGTCTGGAGCGCATCCACCAGTCGGTGCTCGAACTGCGCAAGTGATCGACGTCGCGGCTGAGGTCCGGGCTGCCGAGGCTCGGGTCCGACCATATCTGCTGACGACGCCGGCGGTGCCGGCGGTGGGGCTCTCGGGGGAGATCGGCTCGCCGGTCGTGCTCAAGTGCGAGAACCTCCAGCACACAGGCTCGTTCAAGGCGCGCGGGGCACTCAGCAAGGTGCTCTCGCTCTCGGCGCAGGAGGCGGAGCGTGGCATCGTCACCGCCTCCACCGGGAACCATGGCGCGGCGGTGGCCTACGCGGCGCAGATCGTCGGTGCCGATGCGCTGGTGGTCGTGCCCGACAATGCCAATCCCAGCAAGCTCGCCGCCATCGAGCGACTGGGCGCCCGGATCCAGGTCCGCGGCGTCGATAGCGTCGAGAGTGAGACGGCTGCCCGTGAGCTGGCCGAGGAGCGCGGCATGAGCTACATCTCACCCTACAACGATGCCGCCGTCATCGGCGGGCAAGGCACACTGGGCCTGGAGCTGCTGGCCCAGGTCGATGATCTGGCTGCTGTCTACGTGGCAGTCGGTGGTGGCGGGCTGGCCTCGGGCGTGGCGGGCATCATCAAGTCGCTCTCACCGTCGACTCGCGTCGTCGGCTGCTCGCCCGCCGCGTCCGCGGTGATGTACCACTCGCTCAAGGCAGGTCGCATCCTGGACCTGACCTCCAAGCCCACCCTGAGCGACGGGACCGCGGGAGGCGTAGAAGCCGACGCGCTCACCTTCAGCATCCTCGCCGCGCTGCTGGACGACTTCGTGACCGTCGAAGAGGACGCCATCCGACAGGCGTTCCTCGAACTCATCGAGGTAGAGCATCAGCTTGTCGAAGGCTCGGCTGCCATGGCCTATGCGGCGGCTCGTGCCCATGTGTCGGCAGTCGATGGCACCACGGCCGTCATCCTCTGCGGCGGCAACGTGGGCGTGGACAAGCTGCGCACCATCATCGACGTATGAGGGGGGCGCGAGCGTGAGGATCATCGAGCGTGTTGAGATCGAAGATGTGCTGGCCGGACTTGACCTGCTACCGCTGATCGAGCAGGCCTTCCGCGACTACTCGTCAGGTCGAGCCATCGTGCCGCCGATGGGGGAGCTGCTGCTGGACGAGGGCGAGGTTCACATCAAGTACGGGGCCATCCGCGGCGACCGCTACTACGTCATCAAGATCGCCTCGGGCTTCTACGGCAACGCCATGCGCGGGCTGCCCTCGAGCAACGGCCTGATGCTGGTCTTCCGCGCGGACACCGGAGAGCCGGAGGCCCTGCTCCTCGACGAAGGCTGGCTGACGGATATGCGCACGGCCGTGGCTGGTGCCATCGGCGCCAAGGCGCTGGCGCGCCCCGACGTGGAGCGCATCGGCGTGCTGGGCACGGGAACGCAGGCTCGACTGCAGGTGCAGCATCTGGCGCCGCTGTTCGCGACGCGCTCGCTGATCGTCTGGGGGCGCGATCCCGCGCGGGTCGAGCGCTACCGCACCGACCTGACCGCGGCCGGGTTCCTCGTGGAGGTGGCGCGAACGCCGGCAAGCGTCGCAGGGGTCGCCGACCTCATCGTGACCACCACACCCTCGACCGAGCCGCTGCTGCATGCGACCGACATCCGTCCTGGCACGCATATCAACGCCATCGGCTCGGACACGACCGAGAAGCAGGAGCTGGCCGCCGATGTGCTGATGCTGGCTGACGTGGTCGCAGCCGACAGCCTGGAGCAATGCCGCACGCGTGGCGAGATCGCACGGGCCGTGGCTGCCGGAGCTATCGATGGGAACAAGGCCATCGAGCTGGGAGCGCTGCTGGCGGGGGAGGTGCGGGGGCGGACGTCGGCCGAGCAGGTCACGCTCTTCGATTCGACCGGTGTGGCCGTGCAGGACATCGCCATCGCCACCGCCGTCGTGGAGGCCGTGGCGAGGTAGTCAGCCCTCCGGGGCCCGATCCTCGCGCGGCGGGATGAGCAGCATCGCGATGACCAGACCGAACGCGACGAGGGCCAGCAGCGGCAGGCTGACGAAGCCGAACTCCCGGAACCACACCTGCGTACAGGGGATGCCCACCGTGCAAGCACCGGTGTCGATCTGGGGGAACCACTCCAGCAGGTAGTGGTAGCCGGAGATGACCGCGCCCACTGCGGCCAGCGGGACGGCGTAGCGCCGGATGCCGATTTCTCTGCGGATTGCGGCGATGGCGAGGATCAACACCAGCGGGTACATGGCGATGCGCTGGTACCAGCACAACGTGCACGGTGTGTAGTGAGCGACCTCGCTGAAGTAGAGGCTGCCGGCCATCGCCAGCGTGGCTGCCGCCCAGGCGCCGGTGATGGCCAGCGGGCTGAGCCGCCGTCGGAGTCGCCCCAGGCTCTCGTCGACGGACGCGGACAGGTGGGAGGCCACGAACATCACGCCCAGCCAGAAGAGCACCACGATCCCGATGAGGCCCAACAAGCCATACACGAAGATGACGGCAGAAACGTCCATCAACGAGTCGCTTGCGGAAGGGCTTCAATGACCACCGCGCTGCTATGCATTCGCACATGATGCCTGACGAGGGCGCATCCGAGTCAGAGGGTCAGGTAGTGGCGGACGAGCGACCGCCGATCTCGTGGGCCCGCCGTTCGCGCATGGATCGTAGGTACACGCAGGCCCACGTGCGGAACGGCCGCCAGTCCTCGGCGACTTGCTCGAGGGTCTTGCCGGATCCGTAGCGCTCGACCACTTCGGCTTCCAGTCGGCGCTCGTGGTGGGGCACCACATCGGGCGCATTAGCACCCCTGATGACGACGAGCTCGGCGGCGAACGGGCCCAACCCCCTGACCTCCTGGACGGTGCGGATCGCCTGGTCAGGTTCGACCGAACGTAGCGCTGCGCCGTCGAGTCGCCCCTCCAGAGCTGCCTCCGCGACTGCGTGCAGGTACTCGCGCTTGCGATCTGGCAGGTCGAGATCGAGCGCGCGCAGCATCGCCGGGTCGGGAAAGGCGCCATCCTGGCCATGACGAAGGACGAGGTCGTCGCGCAGCCGCGCGGCCTGGGCGATACGTATGCGCTGGGACAGCACCGCCCATGCTGCGGCCTCATATGGGGAGTGGAAGCCGCACGGACGCAGGCCCGGCAGGCGCGCTTGCGCATCGGCCATGACCGGGTCGCGGTCGGCGACGCCGGGCCAACTGCGCCCATCGACGTCGATAGCGAGGAAGCGGCATACCTGCGCGGCGGCTGCCTCCAGGTCGCCATCGCCGCGGACCATGACCTCGGCCGTGTCGGCGTGCTGGCTCACCGTCGCCTCCGCGCGGGACCAGCCGGCCTCAACCCGGAAGACGGTGGACAGCTGCTGGTCGCCCGCCTGGGCCGAAAGTGCAGCCGGGGCGAAGCCTTCCCAGAACGAGCGGCTGGTTGCCAGTGACCAGGGACCCAGGACCGACACCTCGCTCACGTACCGTCTCATCGCCTGTCCCTTCTTTGACGCTTGCGTCCGACGAGCTTTCCGCCAGCGGCGGGTCGGCCAACTCGTCTCGCTGTGATGGTCGCACGCTGCCAGAGCACCTGTTTGTCGGCATCGGCCCGCACCAAGGGTCCGCATGGCTCACCGAATCGGGGACACGCGGCCGATGCCAGCCCGGATGCTGAGACTCAGTATCAATGACATCGACCCAGCCCCCTCCGAACCGGAGATCGACCCGTGACCGACTCTGCACCGACCATCCTCATCGTGGGTGGTGTGGCGGGTGGCGCCTCTGCTGCCGCCCGCGCCCGCCGCATGAACGAGAACGCCCGCATCATCATCTTCGAGCGCGATTCCTATGTCTCCTTCGCCAACTGCGGTTTGCCTTACTACCTCGGAGGCGAGATCAGCGACCGTGACAAGTTGCTGGTCGCCAAGCCCGAGCTGTTCAAGCGCCGTTTCCACATCGAGGTGCGCACGCGTAACGAGGTCGTGTCCATCGATCGTGTGGCCAAGACCATCACCGTTTCCGACCTCGATGACGAGCGCACGTACAGCGAGGCCTACGACAAGCTGATCCTGGCCCCTGGTGCCGATCCGCTGGTGCCACCGATCCCCGGCGTGGACGCCAAAGGTGTCTTCACCTTGCGCAACCTGGAGGACTGCGACCGCATCGCTGAGGCCATGCCCGACGCTCGCCAAGTCGTGGTCATCGGCGGCGGCTACGTGGGCCTTGAGACGGTCGAGCAGTTCCGGCGCAAGGGTCTCGAGGTGGCCCTGGTCGAGATGCAACCGCAGGTCATGCCATTCCTGGACCGCGAGATGGTCGAGCCGCTGCACCGCCAGCTGGAGTACAACGGCGTGCGCCTGGAGCTTGGCAACGGCATCGCCTCGATCGAGGAGCGCGATGGGCGGGCCGTGGCTGCGCTGCTGGCCGATGGCACGCGCCTGCCTGCCGATCTGATCCTGCTCGGTGTCGGTGTCCGGCCCAACGTCAAGTTGGCCGAGGATGCCGGACTGGTATTGGGTGCCGGTCATGGCATCGCTACCGACGAGTTCATGCGCACAAACGACCCGGATATCTATGCGGTCGGCGATGCGGCCGAGTACACCTTTGGTCCGACCGGCGCCAAGATGCGGGTGCCGCTCGCCGGACCCGCCAACCGCAGCGGTCGGCTCGCCGGTGAGCACGCGGCCACGGGCTCGTCGCGTCCGGCGCCGTCGGTCTGGGGCACGTCAATCGTGCGTGTCTTCGGCACGACCGCCGGCATCAGCGGCCTCTCGTTGCGAGCTGCCCGCGACGCCGGTTTCGACGCCAACGCCGTTCACGTCATCGCCAACCACCACGCCGGCTACTACCCCGGCGCCCAGGCCATGGCCCTGAAGCTCATCTTCGAGGAGGGCAGTGGCAAGGTCCTCGGTGTCCAGGCCTGCGGTGGTGACGGCGTCGACAAGCGCCTGGACATCATCGCCACGCTGACGCACTTCGGCGGCGACGTGCACGACCTCGCCGAGCTCGATCTGGCCTATGCGCCACCGTTCGGGTCGGCCAAGGATCCGCTGCACATGGCAGCATTCGCGGCGGAAAATCACCTGGCCGGCCTTGCCCGTGTGGTGCAGCCCGATGTCGATCTGTGCCCGTACCAGACGGTGGATGTGCGTGAGCCGTTCGAGGTCGCGGCGCTGCCGCTGGCCGACTGTGACGACATCATCAACATCCCGCTCGACCAGCTGCGCGACCGGCTTGACGAACTGGATCCGACAAAGCCGACGATCGTGGCCTGCCGCTCCGGGATGCGTTCGTACCTGGGTACTCGCATCCTCGCGCAACATGGCTTCAAGGATGTCTACAACCTCTCGGGTGCGACGGCCATGCGTGAGTTCGCGCTCAACCGGCGCCTGCCAGCCTCGCGTGCGACGACGCCGACCGGGGTTCCTGCGCCCGACGCGATCATGATCGACTGAGGATTCCGCGATTGCGACCGTCTTGGCGTTTGCCTGATCGGGTCGATCGCTCTCGTGCGTTCGCGTGCGAGTCGCGGCAACAGACGAGACGTCCGCATGGCTGATCGACGACGCTTGCCGGTTGTGCTCATCAGGCCCATCATCGAATTGTGTCGGGTGTAGGACAAGACCGAAAGGAAGCCCTGAGGGTCGGTCGCGCGGCCTTTGCTCGTGAGCAATGGCTGCCCGCCTACGAACACCTTGCGGCTGCCGACCGGGAATCAGCTCTCGGGGCTCTCGACCTGGATCGCCTCGCCGTCGCCGCCCAGTTGCTCGATCGCGATGATGGCGGGTTGGAGGTCTGGGAGCGTGCACACCGAGCGGCGCTGCTGGCGAACGACATCGCACTCGCGGTCCGCTGCGCCTTCTGGCTCTCGATGGTCCACTTGAACCGGCATCAGATGTCGAAGAGTGCCGGTTGGCTCGCGCGGGCGTGTCGGCTCCTGGAAGACGCCGCGCTCGACTGCGCGGAGCGTGGCTACATCCTCCTGCCGGAAGCAAGACAGTCCCTTGTCGAGGGCGAGTTCCGGATCGCGACCGAGAAGTTCGGCCGCGCCGCTGACATCGGCGTGCGCTTCGGCGAGTCGGACCTCGTGACGCTCGCCCGGCTTGGCCTGGGGCAGGCGTCCATCGGCAGCGGCGACGTCGTCGCGGGGGTGCGACTGCTCGATGAGGCCATGGTGGCCGTGACGGCCGGTGAGCTTTCGGCCATCGTCCTCGGCATCGTCTACTGCGGCGTGATCGAGGCGTGTCATCGCATCTTCGACCAGCGTCGCGCGACGGAGTGGACCGCCGCTCTCACTCGATGGTGTGAAACGAACCCAGACATCGTCGCCTTCAAGGGGGAGTGCCTCGTGTACCGCGCAGAGGTCATGCGTGTGCGAGGAGACTGGTCTGCGGCTCTTTATGAGGCCCAGCGCGCGAGAGAGCTCTTGGCCGTGCCTCCCGTCGGTCCGGACCTTGGCGCGGCCTTCTACCAGATGGCCGAGGTCCATCGGCTGCGCGGCCAGCATCGGCTCGCCGAGGACTCGTATCGACTGGCGCATGAGCATGGGCACGACCCGTATCCCGGTTTGGCACAGCTGCGGTCGGACGAGGGGTATGTCGATGCGGCTGCCGTTGCCATCGGGATCGCCGTCGTGGAGGCCCACGATGACCTGGCCCGGTGTCGCCTCCTGCCGGCGCAGGTAGAGATCTCGCTGGCTGCAGGTGCGCTGGAGGAGGCACGGTCGGCGGCCGAGGAGTTGACGCGGATCGCGCTCGAGTGGGACCGGCCCCTACTTCATGCCGCCGCCGCATACGCGTTCGGGCGTGTGCTCTTGGCAGACGGGGACCCACGCGCGGCACTGGCACGGCTGCGTCAGGCCCGAGCCGTCTTCCAGGAGCAGGAGCTGGAGTACGAACAAGCGCGTACGCGCGTCCAGATCGGCGTGGCCTGTCGCGCGCTCGGCGACGAGGAGACGGCTGGGTTGGAGTTCGATACAGCGAGGCAGGTGTTTCGAAGTCTCGGGGCCGAGCCCGACCGCGTCCGACTCGCGACGATCCTTGAGCCACAGACACCTGGACTCCCCGGTGGGTTGACGAAGCGCGAGATGCAAGTCCTCCGGCTCATCGCTGCCGGGAAGACCAACCGGGCTATCGCGGCGGAACTTGTCATCAGCGAGAAGACGGTCGCGCGCCACGTGAGCAATATCCTCACCAAGCTGGACCTGCCATCGCGAGTGGCGGCGACAGCCTACGCCTACGAACGGTCACTCGTCGGTCCGCAGATGTCGAGCGGCTGAGTCCGCTCGACGTCGTACATCGAACCACCCAGCACCGACGCCGGGGCGATTGGTTGGTTTGGCCGATGCGCGACGCCTGGGCCGGACCGATGCTGGGTCCATGAACGTGACCATCGACCCGAACGGCCGCAACCCGAACCCTCGATCCGATATAGCCACTGGCGACGCCGGCGGCGCCGCAGGAGTGACCGCTGCGTTCATCGCGGCCCAGCGGCGGGTCCTCGAGCGATATGAGGTGCCGGCGGAGTCAAGCTTCGTCGACGTTCCCGCCATCAGTGGCCGCGCCCATGTCCTGGTCTGCGGCGACGGACCGCCTCTGGTGTTGGTCATCGGTGGCACGGTCCCGGCCGCCATGTGGGCGCCGTTGATGGGCCAGTTGCAGGGCTACCGGCTGTTCGCCATGGATCTGCCCGGCTTTGGACTGACTGACGCGATCGACTATGAGACCAGCACGTTGCGGCGGGTGACCACTGGGTTCCTGGCCGATGTCCTCGATGGCCTGGGTATCGAACGCGCCCGCTTCATCACGAACTCACAGGGCGCTCTGTGGACGACCTGGCTGTCGCTCGACACCCCACGGCGCGTCGAGGCCCAGGTGCAGGTGGGCTGCCCGGCCCATGTGCTGGGCACCACGGCGCCGCTGCCGATGCGCATCATGTCCCTTCCTGGAGCGGGAAGGCTGCTCGCGCGCCTCAGCCCACCGTCGACGGAGCAGGTCGAGCAGGTGGGCCGCATGGTCGGGGAGGACTTCTCCTCGATACCGGAGCTGCGGGATGTCCTGCTCGCGTGTGAGCGACTTCCGGATTATCAGCGGAGCATGGCGGCCCTGATGTCGGCCGTCATGCGCTTGGGCAGGGCCCGGCCCGAGGTGGTGCTGGATGAGCGCTCACTTGCGGGCATCGGCCACCCGGTGCAGATGATCTGGGGAGCAGACGACCCCTTCGGCTCGCTGAACGTCGCGCGACGCATCGCGTCGTCGATCCCTGACGCTGAACTGCACATGGTCGAGGGCGGCCATGCTCCGTGGTTCCTGGACGCGCCGAAGATCGCACGCCTGGCACGCGGCTTCCTCGAGGCTCACGACGCGTCGGCGCGGTAGCCGAGGCGTGGCGTGGCGTGGGGTTGCCGCCCTCCGTGTGAAGTTGCCCCCCGCGGAGCCTCTGCTCTCATCCATCCTACGATGGCGGTATGCGTTCCCGACCGAGCAACGTCATCGCCGTCATCCCGGCCTACCAGGCGGCGATGACGCTCGACAAGGTCGTGCGCGCGACCGCGGAGCACGTGCCGGTGCTGGTGGTCGATGACGGCTCCACAGACGACACGGCCGCGGTGGCCGAAGCCGCCGGCGCGGAGGCGCTGCTGCAACGGCCCAACCAGGGCAAGGGCGCCGCGCTTCGGCGCGGGTTTCGCCACGCCCTGGATACGGGTGCAAAGGCGGTTCTGACGCTTGATGCCGATGGCCAGCACGATCCAGCTTGCGTTCCCGACTTCCTTGAGCAGTGGCGCTCGGGCCGGGCACCGCTGGTCATCGGTCGCCGTGATTTCAGTCAGATGCCGCTCTCGCGGCGACTGGCCAACAACCTCGGCACGCGTGTCTTCAGCTGGGCTGTCGGCCGCCATATCGAGGACAACCAGTCGGGCTACCGGCTCATCGCCCAGCCGTTGCTGGGCCACCTGCTCGAGAGCCGGGAGGCCGGCTTCGAGTTCGAGGTGGAGATGATCACCGACGCCATCCGTGCCGGCTTGACCATCGACTGGGTGCCCATCCCCACCATCTATGCCGATGCCGGAAGCCACATCCGGCCGGTCGCCCACGTTGCCAACTTCCTGCGGGTTGCTGGCGCCGCGCGCCGCTCGGTCGGCAGACCGCTCGACCTGGGCTGAGGGCTGGCCATTGAGTAACGGCCGATGACCGCTTCCCGCCATGATCATCTGGCCGACGAGCCGATGGCCGACGAGCACGTTGGCGTCATGGGCAAGCGCGAGTTCATCGTGCTCATCTCCATGCTCATGGCGCTGACCGCGTTGGCCATCGACATGATGCTGCCGGCCTTCGCGGAGATGCGATCGAGCTTCGGGCTGGCGCCGGATTCGACTGCCATCGCTCCAGTCATCACCGTGTTCCTCGTGGGCTTCGGTTCAGGACAGCTGCTGTGGGGTCCGTTGTCCGACGCACTCGGTCGCAAGCGCATCCTTTGGGTGGGCCTCTTCATCTATTCGTTGGCCGCGCTGGGGGCGGCGCTGGCGCCGTCACTGTCCATCCTGCTGCTGTTGCGTTTCGTGGGTGGCTTTGGTGCCGCGGCCATCCGCATCATGACCCAGGGCACGATCCGCGATCGCTACCGCGGCGACCAGATGGCCAAGGTCCTCTCCTACATCATGGCCGTGTTCCTGCTGGTGCCGATGATGGCTCCGTCGCTGGGCGCGGTCGTGCTCGTCATCGGTGACTGGCGCTGGATCTTCGCGTTCTTCGTGGTCGCCGCTATGGCCGCGGGGATCTGGGCGAGGCGCTTGCCGGAGACGCTTCCCGCCGAACGACGCCTACCCGCCAGCGCCTCCCGGCTGTTGACGGCCGCACGCGTGGTGCTCCGCAGTCGGTTCGCCATGGGCTTCACCATCGCGCAGATGGCGGTCTTCGGATTCTTCGCTTCGTACCTCGCCTCGACCGAGCTGATCATCGACGATGTGTTCGGCTTGGGGCCATGGTTCCCCCTCGTCTTCGGCGGGGCGTCACTGATGCTGGGTGCTGCGATGCTCTTCAATCCGCGCATGATCGACCGTTTTGGGCTGCGACGGATGGTTCGTTTCGCGCTGACTGGCTACCTCGCCGCGACCACGCTATTTGCGGTCATCGCGCTATCGAGCGGCGGTCATCCGCCATTCTGGCTGTACCTGGTCGGCGTGCTGCCCATCCTGGTGGCGCACTCCTTCGTGATGCCCAACCTGAACTCGGCCGCGATGATGCCGATGGGCCGCGTGGCGGGCACGGCGGCGGCGATCATCGGGGCTATCGCCACGCTCGGCGGCGCCATCATCGGTGCCTTGATCGACGCGGCATATGACGGATCGGTCACACCCTTCGCGCTCGCTGGCCTGCTCGTCTGCAGCGTGGCGTTCGTGGCCTATCGCTGGTCGGACGCGGTCTGGGAGGACTCGGCCGACCGCGAGTTGCTGCCAGCCGGGGAGCTGGCCGAGGCGGCCACCGCGCCACCGGTCGAGATCGCCTGATGGGGCGTGCCCCTCGGCCGCATTGACTCGCGAGCCATTGCCTGCTAGGTTGTCTGAGAATATTCTCAGGAACGAGAGGATTCTCACATATGGCGGCGGAACTGGCCCTTGGCTGAGTACCTCCTGGGCGCCGACTACGGCACCGGTGGAGCTAAGGTCGCGCTCATCGACGGAGACGGTGAGCAGATCGGCTATGCCTATGAGGAATACCCCATCTACACCGACCGCCCCGGCTGGTCGGAACACGACGCGCCCCGCTATTGGGACGCCTTCTGCCGCATGACCCGAAAGGTCCTCGCTGAGACCGGCGTGGACCCGGCCGAGATCCGGGGCGTGGCCGCCTCCTCCGCGCTCCCCTCGGTCGTCCTGGTCGATCGCGATGATGAGCCGCTGCCGCGGGCCTACAACCTGATGGATCGCCGCGCAACGGCGGAAGTGGCTTGGGTCAGCGAGCACATCGGCGCGGAGCGCATCTTCGAGATCACCGCCAATCGGCTCGAAGACCATCCCGTGCTGATGAACGTGCTCTGGGAGCGCAACAACTACCCCGAGCGCTACCGCAGCATCGCCAAGGTCCTGACCATCGACGGCTTCATCAACTTCAAGCTCAGCGGGTCATCGACCGCGCACTATTCGGCCGGCCCGTTCTATGGCGTCTACGACATCCTGGAGCGGCGCTTCGATACCGCCCTGCTCGAGGCCATGGGCGTGGATCCGGCGCTGATGCCTGACTTGTGCCGCTGCGAGGACATCATCGGTGAGATCACCTCGACAGCTGCAGCCGAGAGTGGCCTGGCAGCGGGGACCCCGGTGGCCGGTGGCCAGGTCGACTGCAATGCCGGCTGGCTGCAGGGTGGTGCCATCGAGCCGGGTGACATCCAGATGAACCTGGGCACGGCCGGCAACTTCGGCATCATCCATCGCTCACGGGACTTCCTCTTCAGTCAGTCGGGCGCGTCGTCGATCAACTTCCCCTACACCGTCAATTCGGAGTCGACCTACATCACGGTGCCGACCACGACCACCGGCGGGGGCACGCTGCGCTACCTGCGTGACCAGTTCTCAGCCCTGGAGGTGGAGCGTGAGAAAGCCGGTGGGCCTGACGTGTACGACGTCCTGAATGAGCAAGCTGCTGCCGTTCCACTCGGTGCGGAGGGCCTGTTGTTCCTGCCCTACCTGATGGGCGAGCGCACGCCCATCTGGGACGTCAACGCTCGTGGCGTGCTCTTCGGCCTGTCGCTCAACCACACCAAGGGGCACGTCGTGCGCGCGGCCATGGAAGGGGTCGCCTTCGCGCTCTATCACTCCTTCGAGACGCTCGCTGCGGCTGGTCTGCGCGTCAACTATCCGCTGGTGCTCAACGAGGGCGGCGCCAAATCGACCTTGTGGCGGCGCATCATCACTGACGTCTTCGACGTGGGCACCGTGCTGCTGGAGCGACGCACCGGCGCGCCCTATGGCGATGCCATCCTGGCCGGCGTCGCCACCGGCATCTTCAAGGACTTCACCGTGGCCAGGGGTTGGGCCACCACCATCGATCCCATGGAGCCCGACCCTGCGGCCCATGCCGACTACATGGAACGGTTCGCGCTCTTCAAGCAGGTCTACCGGGACCTCCGTGGAGACTTCGTCGAGCTCGCCCGCATCCGGTCGCACTAACACGACAGACAGGAGCCACCTATGGAGCTGGTCAGCAAGCTCAGGCAGCGCGTCGCCGCGGATGATCCCATCCGCATCGGCATCGTCGGTTGCGGTCAGATGGGGTCCGGGCTGGCCCATGCCATCAACAACATCGAGGGCATGCGGGTGGCGGCCATCGCCGACCTGGACGTGTCGCGTGGCGTGAGCACATACGGTGAGATGGGCCGTTCGGCCGATGTGTTGGTAGCCGAGGACCTCGGCGCGGCGGAGGACGGCATCCGCGCCGGTGCTGCCGTGGTCACGCCCGATGCACTGGCGATGTCGCAGCTCGAGGGCCTGGAGTGCATCGTGGAGGTCACCGGCGTGCCCGATGTGGGCGCACGCGTGGCCCACGACGCCATCATGAACCGCAAGCCGGTCGTGATGATGAACGTCGAAACGGACATCACCATCGGTGTCTACCTGGACCGTCTGGCGCGCAAGATGGGTTCCGTCTACACGGTGGCGTCGGGTGACGAGCCGGGTGTGCTCAAGATGCTCCACGAGCAAGCGGTCCTGATGGGTTTCGAGGTGGTCGCCCTGGGCAAGGGCAAGAACAACGTCATCGATCTCGCCGCCACGCCGGAAGCTTGCGTGGCCGAAGCGGCGTCGAAGGGCATGAACCCCAAGATGCTCTCGGCCTTCAAGGATGGCACCAAGACGATGGTGGAGATGGCGGCCGTTTCCAATGCCACGGGTTTGGCGCCGGATGTACCCGGCATGCATGGTCCCAAAGTGGAGGTCGATGAGCTGGTCAGCACCTTCATCCCGCAGGCTGACGGCGGGATCCTGTCGCGCGCCGGCTGCGTGGACTACTCGACTGGAGCCATCGCGCCTGGCGTGTTCGCGATCGTCCGTTCCTACGATGCTCGCATCCGCAAGGAGATGAAGTTCATCACCCACGCTGAGGGGCCGTACTACCTGCACCTGCGGCCTTACCACCTCTGCGACCTGGAGACGCCACAGTCGGTCGCGGAGGCGGTGCTCTTGGGTGAGGTCACCGTGGCCGCTGAGGAGATGCACGCCGAGGTGGTCTGCACAGCTAAACGCGATATCGAGGCCGGCGCCGTGCTGGAAGGCATCGGTGGGCCCGATTGGTATGGGCTGATCATGACCTACGCTGACGCGCGGGCGATGCGGGCGATGCCCATCGGCATCGGTGCGGGCGCGGTGGCAAAACGGGCCATCGGTGCCGGCTCGATCATCAGCGAGGATGATGTGGCGGTCGATGAGTCGACGTTCGTGGCACGGCTGCGCCGGCTGCAGGACGCGCTCTACGGGTAGGGGGTGGAGATGAGCGAGCAAGATCACCCGCGGCTGCCGTTCCTGGACAACGGCATCGCCCAGGTCGCCTTCGTGGTGGAGGACCTCGACCGCACCGTGGAGATGTACCACCAGATGTTCGGCGTGGGACCGTGGCACTTCTACACCTACGGCAAGCCGCTGCTGAAGCAGATGTCCTACTACGGGCAGCCTTGCGAGTACAAGATGCGCGTGGCGCTGTCCTACTTCGGGCCGATGCGCATCGAGCTCATCGAGATGGTCGAAGGGCCCACCGTCTACGCTGACTTCGTGGCCGAACATGGCTTCGGGGTGCAGCACTTGGGTGTGCTGGTCGACGACATGGAGGTGGCCCTGGCCCAGGCTGAGGCGGCCGGCTTCAGGATGATCATGGATGGCTCCGGTTTCGGTCCCGATGGTGACGGCCACTACGCGTATCTAGATACGCAAGGAGCCTATGGCGTCACCTACGAGCTCATCTGCCGCCCGGCACGGCGCAACCCTCCGGAGAAGATCTACCCGCCCGAGGAGTAGATCCGGCGTCATGGGTGCGGTGGCCGCGACGCCCGTCGCGCGCACTCTACCCACCGGAGGGGTGAAGCGACGGAGCAGGTCGTCTTCGGACAGCCAGATCCGGTCACTCGACCCGCGGGGCGGGTGAACCGACGGAGCAAGACACCTGGGACAGCCAGATCCGGTCACTCGACCCGCGGGGCGGGTGAACCGACGGAGCGAACCTGCGGTTTTCGTCGGCTCGCCGTCGGATCACCCGCTAGGTGGGTAAGAGCCGCCTCGCGAGGCGGGCCGGGCGGCCAGCCGCGCCGCGCATTCGATTGCGGAATCGGTTGACGTAGGTGCGGCGGCCATGCTAACGTGCCTGAAATAATTCTCAGGAGTGGGAATTCTTTCATGGCGATAGCCAGCCACCCTTCGAACGAGGAGCTTCGCTTGCTGGTAAAGGTCAGCAGGTTCTACTACGAGGACGGCCTGAACCAGGACGCCATCACGGCGCGCCTGGGGCTGTCTCGTTCGAAGGTGTCCCGCCTCATGGCGCAGGCGCGCGAGACGGGAGTGGTGCAGATCAACGTGGTCGCGCCGGAGGACCTCTTCCTTGACCTTGAGAGTGGGCTCGAGGAGCGCTTCGGACTCCAGGAGGCGCTGGTGGTCGAAGCGCAGTCAGGAGATACGCAGGCGCAGGTCAGCCGTGCCGTCGGCAGCGCGGCAGCGGGCTACTTGCTCCGCGCCATGTCGCCCCGCAGCACCATCGGCATGTGCTGGGGCGACACGCTTCGCCACATGGCCGCGGCACTGATCCCGCAGCGCTACCCCAACGCCCAGGTCGTGCAGGTCATCGGTGGCCTGGGGCAGCCCGATTCGGAAGTCCATGCCACCGAGCTGTGCCGGAGCGTTTCGCGTTCGCTGGGCTGCCGCCTGACGCTGCTGCCGGTACCAGGCATCGTGCCCGATCAACGTACCCGCGAGGTGCTGCTCTCCGACGTCCACGTCCAGCGTGCCGTGGGGGCCTTCGACGATCTGGACATCGCTTTCGTCGGCATCGGCGCACCCACGTTGGGCTCGGTGACCATGCGCGACGGCTCCATCATCACGCGAGCCGAGCTGGACGCCCTGCTGCACAAGGGTGCGGTCGGCGATATCGCGCTGCGCTATTACGACGCTGACGGTGAGTGCATCGAGTCGGAGATCAACGACCGCATCATCGGCATGACGCTGGAGCAGATCAGGCAGGTGCCCAAGATCGTGGGCGCGTCGGGTGGGCCGGACAAGCAGGCCGCCATCCGTGCTGCCCTGCGGGGCCGTCTCATCAACGTGCTCGTCACTGATTCGGTGACCGCGGAGACGCTGCTGGAGGCGTCCGATGCCTGAGCAGCGACTGATGGACGAACAGCAGATGGATGACGAGCAGATGGATGACCAGCAGATCCGTGCGCTCGGGGCCGAGGCCATCCGCCGTGAGAGCGCTGCCGCCGCGACGCTGGCCGACGATCTGCCGGACACGTTCGCCCAGGCCGTCCGCCTCCTGCTCGACTGCCGCGGCCACGTCCTCGTGTCAGGTTCCGGCACCTCACACGCAGTGGCGCTGCGCTTCGCCCATCTGCTCTCCTGCGTGGGCACGCCAGCGCTCTTCCTGCACCCCGGCGACAGCCAGCACGGAGCCGCCGGCGCCGTGACCGCCAATGACGTCTGGATCGGGCTGTCCAAGGGCGGCGAGACGACCGAGGTCGTCTTCCTCGCGGGCATCGCCCGCAAGCGCGGAGCCAGCGTCGTCGCCATCACCGAGAAGCCCGACTCGAGCCTGGGCCGGCTGGCCGACGTGATCCTGCGGGTGACCGCGCCGGAGGGCACCGACCCCTTCGGCATGGTGGCCACGGGCAGCTCGCTGTTCAACTCGGCCTTCACCGATGCCATCTGCGTGGCACTCCTTGAGTTGCGCGGCTACTCGGTCGAGGCCTTTGGGGAGACCCATCCCGGCGGTGCCGTCGGTCACAAGCTTAGGGAGAACGACAGCTTGTGAAAGCAGCCCATCTCACCGCCCCTGAGGCGATCGAACTGGTCGATGTTCCCGTCCCGCAGTGCCCCCACGACGGCGTCCTCCTCGCCGTCAGGGCCTGTGGGGTCTGCGGGTCCGACTTGAGGCGCTGGCGGGAAGGTCCGGCCGCCGGCCCGCTGACCGTGCCCGGGCACGAGTTCGCCGGCGAGATCGTGGAGGTCGGCTCCGACGTGACCGGCTACAGGGTGGGGGAGCACCTCGCCGTCGCTCCGGACGTCCACTGCCTCAAGTGCTGGTACTGCAGCGTGGGGCTCTTCAACCTCTGCGACGACATGACCATGATCGGCATCACGCCCGGTTTCGACGGCGGGTTGGCCGAGTACTGCGTCCTGCCGGCACACGCTCTGGCTGGCGGCACCATCCACAAGATGCCCGCGTCGCTCACCTTCGCGCAGGGCGCCCTGGGCGAGCCGCTCAGCTCGGTGCAGGCCTGTCACGAGGACATCGGCACCACCCTGGGTGACACCGTGCTGGTCATGGGCGCTGGCCCCATCGGTTGCCTGCATACGCTCATCGCGCACCTGCGCGGCGCGCGCGTGATCCTCTCCGAGCCCAACGAGCTGCGCCGAAAGCTGGCTGAACCGTTCGCACCCGAGCTGGTGCTGGACCCCATGACCCAGGATGTCATCGCCGAGGTCAAAGCCTTCACGGGCGGTCTGGGTGCGGACAGCGCCATCTGCGCCAACCCCGTGGCCGCTACCCACCAGCAGGCGGTCGAAGCGGTTCGCAAGCGAGGCAATGTCGTCCTCTTCGGTGGCCTGCCCAAGGCGGCGCCCATGACGACCCTCGATGCCAACCGCATCCACTACGACGAGATCCGCGTCGTCGGCTCCTTCAGCTATCACCCTGAGTTTCACAAGCGCGCGCTGCAACTCCTGGAACGAGGCCAGGTCGATCCCGACGCCATCATCACGCACACATTCAGCCTGGATCAGGCCGACGAGGTCTTCCGGACCGTGGCCGCCGGCGAGGCGCTCAAGGTCATGGTCGAGATCGGCCAGGAAGGCACGGACCCGGCATGATCGGTCTCAATACCGAGTTGCAGCAACGGGAAGCTTCGGGGCGGCCCGTGCGCATCGGCCTCATCGGCGCCGGCCAGATGGGCACCGACGTCGTCGCCACCACGCACGAGATGCAGGGAGTGCGCGTGGCTGTCACCGCCGACCTGGACCTCGAGCGCGCTCGCGATGCCTACCGCATCGGCCTCATCGAGGATGAGGTCGTCGTGGCCGCGTCGGCCGCCGAGGCCGACGCTGCCGTGGAGACGGGCAAGCGCGTGGCCGTGGCCGACTACCGCATCGTCACCGACATGCGCTCCATCGACGTGATGCTGGAGTCCACGGGCGTGCCCGAGATCGGCGCTCGCGCCGCACTGCGCAGTGCTCGCAACGGCCAGGACCTGGCCATGATGAACGTCGAGACCGACATCACCGTGGGCCCCATCCTGCACTGGTACGCGAAGCAGAAGGGCGTGCTTTACGCACTCGCTGCCGGTGACGAGCCAGCTGCCTGCAAGGAACTCTACGACCTCGCGGTCTCGATGGGCTTCACCATCGTGGCTGCCGGCAAGGGCAAGAACAACCCGCTCGACCGCCACTCCACCCCGGCCGACCCGGCGGTGCAGAAGGAAGCGGCCCGCCGCGGCCTCTCGCCCAACATGCTGGTCGAGTTCGTGGACGGCTCCAAGACCATGATCGAGATGGCCGCCACCTCCAACGCCACCGGTCTGGTTCCGGACGTCCGCGGCATGCACGGTCCCGACACCGATCGCGACCATCTGACCGACGCCTTCAGGCTCATCGAGGATGGTGGCGTGCTCAGCCAGATGGGCGTGGTCGACTATGGCATCGGGAAGGTCGCGCCCGGCGTCTTCGTCATCGTTCGTACCGACCATCCCCGCCTGCGTGAGGCGATGGTGCTGCGCGACATGGGCAACGGGCCCTACTACACGCTCTTCCGCCCCTTTCACCTGTGCAGCATCGAGGTGCCGCTGACGTGCGCCATGCTGGCCATCCGGCGCCAGTCGAACATGGTGCCGCTCGACCGGCTCAGCTCCGAGGTCTTCGCTGTCGCCAAGCGTGACCTGGCGCCGGGCGACACGCTCGACGCCATCGGCGGCACGGCCTACTACAGCCTGATCGATAGCTATGAGATCGCCGCTGCGGAGGGACTCTTGCCCATCGGTCTGGCCAACGGCGCCAGCGTCGTCCGGCCGCTCGCCATGGACACGCCGATCACCAACGCGGACGTCGAGATCAAGCCATCCACCGTGCACAGCCTGCGGCAGTTGCAGGACCAGTGGTCGCAGGGTGCGATCGCTGACGCCGAGCTGCTCAAGTCCGTCGACCAACTAGCCACCGACTGACCCCACCAGCAAGACAGAGAGCGGACCACAAGGTCCAAGGAGGAGAGGAAATGGCACGAGCCACATTGGGAGTCATCGTCGGGAACCGCGATTTCTTCCCTGACGCTTTGGTGACCGAGGCACGAGCGGACGTGCTCGCATTGTTCGAGGAGATGGACATCGAGCCCGTCATCCTCGACGCTGGCGCAACCAAGCTGGGCGGCGTCGAGACCTGGCGTGAGGCACAGCTGTGCGCTGAGCTGTTCGACGAGAACCGCAAGCGCATCGAGGGTGTGCTGGTGGTGCTGCCGAACTTCGGCGATGAGAAGGGTGTCGCCGACACGATGCGGCTTTCCGGGCTCGATGTGCCCATCCTGCTGCAGGCCTATCCCGACGATGTCACCGCCTTCACGCTCGACCGCCGACGTGACTCGTTCTGCGGCAAGATCTCCGTTTCCAACGACCTGCGCCAGTACGGCTTCAAGTTCAGCCTCACTGAGCGCCACACCATCCCAGTGCAGTCGGATGCCTTCCGCGCCGACCTCGACAAGTTCATCCGCGTATGCAAGGTGGCCAACGGCATGAAGCGCGCCCGCCTGGGCGCCATCGGCACCCGGCCCGACGCCTTCAAGACCGTGCGCTACAGCGAGAAGCTGCTGGAGGCCAGCGGCATCGCGGTGAGCGTGGTGGACTTCAGCCAGGTCTTCGGCTGGGCTGACGCACTGTCCGACGACGATCCCAAGACGAAGGCCAAGCTGGACGAGATCCACGCTCACCTGCCGCACCCCACCGTGCCGCCGGAGAAGCTGGTCCGGATGGCCCGCCTGGGCGTCGTCATCGACGACTGGATGGCCGACAACGACCTCGATGCCAGCGCCATCCAGTGTTGGACCTCGCTGCAGGAGAACTACGGCGTCAACGTGTGCACGCTGATGAGCATCATGGGCAGCAAGTTCATGCCCTCCGCTTGCGAGACCGACATCACGGGGCTCGCCTCGATGTACGCCTTGCAGTTGGCAGCCGAGCAGCCGGCCGCCCTCGTCGACCTCAACAACAACTACGGCGACGATCCCGACAAGTGCGTGCTCTTCCACTGCGGCAACTGGCCGCTGAACTTCTACCCCGAGGGCGAGGCCGAGATGAAGACGGCCGAGGTGCTGGGGACCACCCTGGGGCCAGAGAACGTCTACGGCGCCATCGCCGGTCGTGCCCCGACGGCGCCGCTGACCATCGCCCGCGTGAGCACCGACGACGTCAACGGGACCTGCAAGGCCTACGTGGCGGAGGGGCGCTTCCTCGACGACGAGCTCGAAACCTTTGGTTCCCGTGCCGTCGTCGAGATCCCCAACCTCCAGCCGCTCCTGAAGCTCATCTGCAAGGTCGGCTTCGAGCACCACTGCGCCATGAGTCCCGCGCACACCGCGGATGCCGTGGCCGAGGCGCTCGAGAACTACCTCGACTGGGAGGTCTTCCGACATGCGTAATCAGCAGAGGAGGTGCTAGCAGGCCAAACGGAGAGTCAGAAGCCCATCTAAGGAACTGATCTTGGAGGAGACGAAACTCATGCGGAATCTCAAGGGAGTCATCGGGCTCACCATGGTCGGCGCACTCGCGCTTGCTGCGACCCCGGCCCTGGCACAGGATGAAAGTGCCGCCCCGAACGAGTCCATGGCCGCGGCGGCCGGTGGTCTCGACATCTGCTTCATCCACGAAGACCTCGAGACCGAGTTCTGGCTGGCCGGCCACAAGGCCATGACCGAGACGCTGCGTGCACAGGGCGACAACGTCCTGGAGCGCTACGGCCCCGACGCCAACTCGCAGCTGGAGCTGCTCAAGGACTGCATCGCCCAGGGCGTTGACGGCATCTTCGTCATCCCCAAGGACGGCTCCATCGCGCTGACGCTGATCGAAGAGGCCAACGCGGCCGATATCCCCATCGGTATCTTCAACCGCCCGCCGCAGGGCGAGGATGGCGCCGCCATCGTCGTGCAGGCGGATAACCGCACCATCGCGCGTGACGCGGTCCAGTACATCGCCGACCAGGCGGCTGCGACCGGTGAGAAGGTCACCCCACTGATCCTCGTGGGCGACCTCGGCGATCCCAACGCCGTCGGCCGCTATGAGGGCTTCTACGACGTCATCAACGCCAACCCCGACCTGTTCAACCTGCAGGCCGACGGGAAGGCCATCGAAGTTCCCACCAAGTGGGACGCCGCGACCGCGCAGGCCAACCTGCAGGCTGCCATGGCCGCCAACCCCGATGTGAACTTCATGTTCACCTCGTCCGACTTCCTCTTCCCCACCATCAAGGGCATCCTTGAGCCGATGGGCAAGTGGGTCACCCGTGATGATCCCAACCACGTCCTGATGGCTGGCCTCGACGGTGACGTCAATGCCTGCCGCCAGATCAAGGATGGCTTCGTCGACTCCACCGGCGTCCAGGACCTCTACTTCGAGGCCCAGACGATGCTGGACGCTCTGCTTGCCTCGATCAACTCCGGCGACACCCAGCCCGACCAGTGGCTGGATGACCCCGGGTTCGCCCTCACCGCCGACAACCTTGCCGACCGTGAGATGGACATGTGGGGCTGCATCCTCCTCGCTGACCCCAGCTACAACCCGTAGTCGGGACCTGATCTCGGAGGAGCGGGCCTCACCCGCACCTCCGTCAGCGGGCCTCACTCGCTGAGGCCCGCTCCATCCCCTTCACCAACCGGGACGCGATGAACATCCACGACGACCACCGCGCAGGGCTAGCCACATGACGGTCGCGACGCAAACCTCCGGCATGGATCGGGCGGTCGCCTTCGGCAAGCGCGTGCTGATGTCCGAGTACCTCATCCTGTATCTCTGCATCGCCATGTTCGTGGGTTTGTATCTCGTCTCGCCCACGGTCGCGTCACCCCGGAACATCAGCAACCTGCTGTCCAACATGTGGCCGCTGCTGGTCATCGCCATCGGTCAGACCTTTGTGCTCATCATCGCCGGCATCGACCTCAGCCAGGGCGCCGTCGTCTCGCTCACCAGCGTCGTCGGAGCCGCCTTCATCGCCCAGTCGGCCCAGCCCATCGTCTTCAGCAAGAGCCCCCTCTGGGGCGTGATGCTCTTCGAGGACGGCGCCATCCTCCACGACTCGGTCATGGGCATCCCGGTCGCCATCATCGCCATGCTGCTGGTGGGCCTGCTCATCGGCGCGTTCAATGGGATCGCTGTCGCCTTCGCCCGCATCCCACCGTTCATGGTCACGCTGGTGACATCCATGTTCGTGGGTGCACTGGCCATCTACGTGGTCAAGACCGAGAACATCATCGACCTACCCGATGCCTTCAGTGCGATAACCGACGATTTCGCCATCCTGGGGCTCGACGGGATGGAGTTCTTCTCCGTCGCCATGGTCCTCGCCGTCAGCATCGCTGTGGTGGCTCATCTAGTGCTGTCGCGCAGCCTCTTCGGGCGCTGGCTCTTCAGCATCGGCCACAGCCCTCGCGCCGCGCTGGTGTCTGGCGTGCCAGTCAAGAAGGTCATCGTGGCGACGTACATGTTCAGCAGTGTCTGCGCTGCCGCGGCCTCGATCATCTACACCGCGCGTGTGGACCAGGGACGGCCCACTCTGGGTGAGCCGTTGCTGCTGGACATCATCGCGGCTGTCGTCATCGGCGGCACCAGCCTCTTTGGTGGGCGCGGCAAGATCATCTGGACCGTCTTCGGCGTCATCTTCCTGACGCTCCTGGGGAACGCTCTCTCGCTGCTCAACGTGCCTTTCTTCTACGTGGCCATCGTCAAGGGCTCGGTCATCCTGCTGGCCGCTCTCCTCGATGTCCTGCGGCGCCGCCTGGCGCTGCAGCAGGTTTGAGGAGCATGACCATGGGCGATCTGATCCTCCAGTTCCAAGCCATCGACAAGGCCTTCTTCGGCGTCCCGGTCCTGAAGGGCATCGACCTGGACGTGGAGCGCGGCACGACCGTCGGGTTGGTCGGCGAGAACGGCGCCGGCAAGTCCACGCTGGTGAACATCCTCGGTGGCGTGGTGCCGCCGTCGTCCGGCCAGATGCTGCTTGACGGCAAGCCGTATCACCCGGCCGATCCAGCCGCGGCCGACGCTGCCGGCATCGCCTTCATCCACCAGGAGTTGAACCTCTTCACCAATCTCAGCATCGCTGAGAACTTCTTCATCAACGACTTCCCTACCGCGGGCCGGTCGCCCCTGCTCAACCGACGCGACCTCAATCGGCGGGCGGGCGAGTACCTGGCCCTGGTCGACCTGGATGTCTCGCCAGACATGCGCGTCGAACGCCTGGCTCCTGGCGAGCGCCAGCTGGTGGAGGTGGCCAAGGCGCTCTCCACTGACGCGGGCATCATCATCTTCGACGAGCCCACCACGTCACTGACGGCCCGCGAGACCGAACGACTCTTCGAGCTGATCGGCCGCCTCCACGATGATGGCAAGACCATCCTCTACATCAGCCACATCCTCGGCGATGTCATGCGGCTTTCTGATGCCATCGCCGTGCTGCGCGACGGCAACCTGGTGACGACCGGGCCGAAGGGTGAATTCACCATCGACAGCATGATCAGCTCGATGGTGGGGCGCGATATCGAGAACCTCTATCCTCCGCGGACGGCCGCACCGGCTGAGGACCTGATGCTCGAGGTGCGCGATCTCTCCAAGGCCGGCATCAGCCATCGCATCGACCTCCAATTACACAAGGGCGAGGTCCTGGGGGTGTTCGGCCTGATGGGCTCAGGCCGCTCCGAATTGGCGGAGATCATCTTTGGCCTGGAGGACTACGACGAGGGGCAGATCCTGATCGATGGCGAAGTCGCGAAGTCGCTCAGTCCGACCAGCAACATCAAGGGCGGCATGGCCTTCGTGACCGAGAACCGGCGCGAAGAGGGCCTGATGATGGAGGCTACGGTCTCCGACAACCTGGGCCTCGCAGCGCTGCCCGAATACACCTCTCGCTGGCTCAAGCGGGTCCGGTCCAACCCCCTCGCCAAGTCGGTGCGGGAGACCGTCGACATCCTGAGCATCAAGGTCAACGACGCCTTTCGCAATGAGGCCAAGGGTCTCTCTGGTGGCAACCAGCAGAAGGTGGTGCTGGGCAAGTGGCTCATGACCGCGCCATCCATCCTGATCATCGATGAGCCCACCCGCGGCGTGGACGTGGGCGCCAAGTACGAGATCTACGAGATCATCGACCAGATCGCGGCCAGGGGCACCGCGGTGCTCTTCATCTCATCGGAGATCGAAGAGTTGACGGGCATGTGCGATCGCATCGTCGTCATGTCGCAGGGCGAGATGCTGGGCTCCTTCGACCGGGCCGACTTCGACAGGGAAACCATCCTCCGAACCGCATTCCGGGAGCTCGTGGCATGACCAGCAACCGACTGACCATGCCCATCCTGCGCAACATGCCGGTGATCCTGTTCGTGCTCGTCTTCGTGTTCTTCAGCTTGCTCGACGGGAGGTTCTTCGCAGTCGACAATTTCTCCAACATCATGACCTCATCGGCCTTCGTGGGCCTGCTCGCGGTGGGTATGACGTTCGTGCTGCTGACTGGCGGCATCGACCTGTCGATCGGCGCGACCATGTTCATCACCGCGGCTGTGATCAGCGTCCTGCTCCAGAACGGCACGCCCATGCTGCTGGCCCTCTCCGCGGGCGTGCTGGCGGGGACCGGGTGGGGTCTGTTCAACGCGTTCCTGATCGCTCGCGTGGGACTGGTGCCCTTCGTGGCCACGCTGGCGACCCTGACCGCTGGGCGTGGCCTGGGCCTGCTGATCACCGAGTCACGTACGTTCTACCTGCCCCAGGAGATGAACTACGCGGCATCGGCCGTGTTTGGCATCCCGGTCCCGATCCTGCTCTTCGGCAGTGTCGTGGTGGTCGCGGTGATCGTGCTGCGGTACACCTCCATGGGGCGACAGATCTATGCCATGGGCAACGACTATGACGCGGCCAAGAAGGCCGGCCTCAGAACGGTCCGTCTCACCGGGGTCGTCTACGTCATCAGCGGCTTCTGTGCGGCGCTGGCCGCGGTGATTGCCATCAGCCAGCAGGGGAGCGTGACCGCCGGCTTCGGCCAAGGTGTCGAGTTCCGCGCCATCGCCGCGGCGGTGCTGGGCGGCACCAGCCTCTTCGGTGGTGTCGGGGCCGTGTTCCCTGGCACCGTCATCGGCGTGTTGCTGGTGCAGATGATCGCGACCGGCCTGGTCTACCTGCAGGTCGATCTCTACCTACAGGATATGGTCTCCGCCGCCGTGATCTTCTTTGCCGTCTTCGTCGACGCCCAGCGCATGCGCATCTTGGGTCGTCTGGAGCGGCGCAACATCCGTGTGGAGAAGGGCGATACCGGCCCGCCAAAGGCCAAACCGGCGCCCGCTCCGTCGTAGCGGCGGCGCAGGCGGTCAGGCGAGGGTCGGAACAGGCGAGGGTCGGAGCCAGGGAGGGGAGTGAGATGAACCACCGGGAACGCGTCGTGGCGGCGCTGGGCCACCAGTCCACCGACCGCGTGCCCATCGACCTTGGTTCGACCATCGTCACCACGGCTACCCGCATCGCCTATCAGAACCTGCTCGACCACCTGGGCCTGCCACCCGACGACGAGCCGCACATCTCACATCGCCAGATGGACACGGTCTATCCGCGCGAGGACCTGCTGAAGCGCTACGACGTCGATACCCGTGCGGTCTACCTCAAAGGCCCCTGGGAGTTCGAGACGCGCGAACTGCCGGGCGACCGCTTCGTCGACGAGTACGACCTGACCTGGGAGAAGGCCTCCTTCTACTACGACGTGGTCAAGCGTCCGTTCGCGAACCTGGAGCGGCCCAGCGATCTCGACTCGGTGCAGTGGCCAGATCCATATGATCCGGGTCGTGTCGCGGGCATCCGCGAGGAGGCGCGCCGCCTGTTCGAGGAGACCGACTACGCGGTCGTGGCGGACATCATGTGCCTGGGTCCATTCGAGGGCGCCTGCTTCATGCGCGGCTACGAGCAGTTCTGCATGGATCTCTACTGGAACAAGGACCTCGCTCACGCCATCCTCGACAAGATCACCCAGACGGACATCGCGCTGTGGGATCTCTTCCTGCAGCACGTGGAGCCATATGTGCAGGTCGTCGCGCAGGGCGATGACCTGGGCACCCAGATGAGCACCTGGGTCAAGCCGGAGATGTTCCGCTCGGAGATCAAGCCCTATCTGCGCCAGCTCTACGATTTCATCCATTCCAAGACTGACGCGGTGGTCTTCATGCACTCCTGCGGCTCGGTCTTCGACATCATCGGGGACCTCATCGAGTGCGGTGTGGATGCCCTCAATCCGATCCAGCGCAGCGCCGCCAAGATGGATATCGCGGTGATGAAGCGGGAGTTCGGCGCCGAGCTGGCCTTCTGGGGTGGCGGTATCGACGTGCAGCAGGTGCTGCCCACGGCCACGGCAGACGAGATCGACCGTGAGGTCAAGTACAGCATCGATACGCTGGCTGCAGGTGGCGGCTACGTGTTCTGTGCCGCCCACAACCTGCAGCCGGATATCACGCCCGACCGCATCGAGGCCATGTACCAGGCCGCCCTGCGGTACGCGTAGCACTGTGGCCAACCTCATCGGGCTCGATGTCGGCACTACCGGCTGCAAGGCCGTCATCTTCGACGAGGACGGGGCGCTGCTGGCGAGCGCGTCACGTGAATACGCCGTGGACTTCCCGCGGCCGACGTGGGCCGAGCAAGACATCGAGCGGGTCTGGGTGCTGGCGGTCGAATTGATGGGGGAGGCGATCGCCGCGGCGGGGGTGAGAGTCGTCGCTGCCATCGGGTTGTCCGTTCACGGCGAGGCGGTCACGCCCGTGGATGCCGCGGGGCGCCCGCTGCGGCCGACCATCCTGGGCATGGACACCCGGACCGATGCGCAGAACGCATGGCTGCGAGACCGATTCGGCGCGCGCGAACTCTTCGAGCGTACCGGGATGCCCATCCATACCGTGAACACGCTGCCCAAGCTGCTCTGGCTGCGGGAGCACGAGCCGGACATGTGGGCGGCAGCTGACAAGTTCCTGCTGGTCGAGGACTTCCTCATCGCGCGCATGACCGGCCGCGCTGTCATCAGCGAGTGCCTGGCATCGCGCACCCAGCTCTTCGATCTGGTGGCCGGGGGCTGGGCGTCGGAGATCCTTGATGCGCTGGAGCTCGCACCCGACCGCCTGGCGGAGGTCGCGCCCTCGGGCACGCTGGTGGGCCCGATGCGGGCCGATCTGGCCGACCGACTCGGGCTGGCCGCAGCACCCGGCGTCGTCACCGGTGGCCACGACCAAGCCTGTGGAGCGCTGGGCGTCGGGCTCACGCGGCCCGGGTTGGCATCGGTCTCGACGGGCACCGCGGAGGTGGTGGAGGTCGCGCTGGGCACGCCCGTCGTCTCCGATCCGCTCTACGAGGGCAACGTCTCGGTCTACCGCGCCACCGTGCCCGGGTCGTTCCTGGCCATGACGCTCAACCACAGCGGTGGCCTGGCGCTGCGCTGGTTCCGGGACGGCTTCTGCGAGCCACAGTCGGCTCGGGCCACTGCGTCCGGAGCCGACGCCTACGACGTCATCCTGGCCGATGCCTCGCCGGAACCGTCCGGCCTCCTGGTCCTGCCGCACTTCGCCGGCGCCGGCACGCCCACCTTCGACACGACCTCGCGGGGTGCCATCCTGGGCCTCACGTTCTCGACCACTCGGGGCGATATCGCCAAGGCCATCCTGGAGGGGCTCACCTACGAGCTGCGGCTCAACCTCGACCTGCTCCGTGACGGCGGCGTGGCCGTCGACGTGTTGCGCGCCATCGGCGGCGGTGCACGCTCCCCGCTCTGGCTCCAGCTGAAGGCGGACATCACTGGGATCACCGTCATCACGCCGCGCATCACGGAGGCGGCAGCCTTCGGGGCAGCTCTGCTTGCGGGTACCGGCGCGGGCCTGTGGGCATCTGCAGCTGAGGGTGCTGAGCGCTTCCTGGAGCTGACCGAGACGTACCAGCCGGACCCCGCGCGGCACACGGCGTATTCTCGTCAGTACGAGCTGTATCGCGAGGTCTACCCGGCGGTCGCACCCATCTCACACCGGCTGTAGGGCCCGACCTATCATCGGGTCATGAGCGACATCCAGATCACCTGTGCCGGCAGTGCCGTCTTCGACATCCTGGCCAAGTCCACCGGGCCGTTGCCCATCGGCGTGCTGGGTCTTGTCGATACCTTTTCCACGGCTGAGGGTGGTCCGGCCCTGCGTACCGGTCGCGTGCTGGCGGGCATGGGCATCGAGACCCGGCTCATCATCCCCGTGGGCGATGACATCTTCGGTCGCTCGTTCCGTCAGACCGTGCCGGCGCCACATCTGCATGTCGAGTTCGTGACCTCGCCGTTCCCGACGTCCACCTCGCTGGTGGCGGTCGACCAGGACGGTGAGCGCACGATGCTGCACAACCTTGGCGCCGACGCGTCGATCACTGCCGAGTCCATCGAGTCGCGCCTGGTCAGCGACTACCTCCATGTCGGTGGGGCACTGGTCCTGCCGGGGCTCGATGACCCTGACGGTGCTCCGTTGGCCGGCTTGTTTGGGCGCACCAAGGCGCGTGGGATGCATACGAGCCTGGATGTGGTGCATGACTCCACCGAGCAGTGGGGACGAGTGCTGCCGGCGTTGCCATACACCGACCTCTTCGTGCCCAGCCTCGCAGAGGTTGTGGGCATCACCGGGATCGCGGACCCGGCCGATGCCGCGGCCGCCCTGCGCGACCTTGGGGTTCGCTTTGCCATCGTCACCGACGGTCCACGCGGTGCCTGGGTGAACCACGATGACTTCGTGGGCCACATCCCAGCCTTCAAGGTGGACACCATCGATACCACCGGGGCGGGTGACTCCTTCACCGGCGGTGTGCTGACTGGCCTCATCAACGGCCGCGGGGCAGAGGATGCGGCGCGATTGGGTGCGGCCATGGGCGCTCTCTGCACGACCACCATCGGCACCTTCTCCGGGCCTGATGACCCCGCTGATGCCTGGCGTCTGGCTGGGCTGGAGCCGCCCCGATGAGCGTCATCCTGCCGGGTGTGGTCGGCTCGGTCCCGGACCAGATGCGGGCCACCGTGATCTCCGGCCGCGGGACCCACCAACTGGCGGTGCGCCGCGTGCCCGTGCCGCAGCCGGGGCGGCAGCAGCTACTGGCACGCGTCGATGCGGCCGGCATCTGCACTTCGGTCAACAAGCTCATCGACCAGGGTGCCGAGCATCCGCTGATGCACGGCTGGGACCCTGCGGTGCATCCGGCCATCGTCGGCGACGAGGGCGTGGTCACGCTGGTGGAGGTCGGAGACGGCCTTCGCGACCAGTGGTCGGTAGGGCAGCGTTGCTCCGTGCAGCCAGCCGTGGACCACGCCCCCATCAACCATCTCGGGCGCTACACCGATGGCGGCCGTGGAGCGGCCAAGATCGCGGTCGGCTACTCGCTCCCGGGCCTCCTGGCCGAGTACATCCTCATCGGCGAGGAGGTGCTGGCGGCCGGCTGTCTGTTGCCGCTGCCCGATGATTCGCTGCCGGCCGGTCACGCCGCCATCGCCGAGCCCATCAGCTGCATCATCAGCTCGCACGCCCACCACATGCACCTTTCGCAACCCGACCGCACCCAGGCACGGGTCGCGCAGACCGGACTCGCACGCGGCGGCGTCACGGTCGTCATCGGCGCCGGGCCCATGGGCCGCATCCATGTCGATCTCGCGATCGCGGCGCGGCCAAAGGCCATCATCGTGACTGCCCGACGCGCGGAGCGACTGCAGTGGCTCCACGAGAACTTCAACGAGCGCGCGGCTGCGGCTGGCGTGGAGCTGGTGACGGTCGTCGCGGGCAACGGCGACCTGGCGGCAACGATCGCGCGGGTCAGCAAGGGCCGGGGTGCCGACGACGTCATCGTCACCGCCGCCGACGGGTCGCTCATGGAATCGGTCCAGCACCTGGTGGCGCGCTACGGCGTGCTCGACCTCTTCGCGGGGCTGCCGCCGGGCAAGGAGACCATCGGCATCGACGAGCGCTTCGTGCATTACCAGGAGATCAACATCACCGGATCGTCCGGGGGCGGCCCGTGGGACGTCATCGAGACGCTGCGGCTGATGGCGGCTGGCGAGATCGACGCCGCCGCCCACATCGGCCACGTCGGCGACCTGGCACACGCTCCAGAGCTGCTGCAGATGGCGCGCGAAGGTCGCGTGCAGGGCAAGGCCATCGTCTATCCCCACCGGCACGCGGATACCATCATGGATGTGCCCCGCTGGGACGCTGCCGACGAGCAGCGCTACCTCGCGGCAGGCTAGGGGAGTGGCCTTCGGCGGCACCCGCAAGCTGGTGGGGCTTGGCTTCGGAGCCATCCAGTCAGGCCTGTTCGTCTACGAGGCCCAGCGAACAGGCGACTACGCACCGCCGCTGGTGGTGGATGTGCGCGCCGATCTCATCGCCGGCCTTCGCGCCGACGAGGGACGAGTTCGCGTCAACATCGCTCGATCTGATCGCATCGATGTCGCCGAGGTGGGGCCGATCGAGGTTGCCGATTCGACGGTGACTGCAGAACGTGAGCGCATCATCGAGGCGGTCGCCGCCGCCGACGAGTTCACCTCAGCGCTTCCCAGCGTGGCCTTCTATCGCTCTGATGCTGCCAACAGTCCACATCGTTTGCTCGCGGAGGGCCTTCGACGCCGCACCGAGGAACGTCCCCTGGTCGTCTTCTGCGCGGAAAACCACCGCAGTGCGGCGGCGTTGCTGGAAGAGGCGGTTCGCGAGGCGGTTCCGGCCGGCGAGCGGGAGACCGTACGCTCACGTGCTCGCTACGTGGACACCGTCATCGGCAAGATGAGCGGCGTCATCACCGATGCGACGGAGATCGCATCGCTCGGACTTGCCACCGTCACCTCGGCTTTGCCGTCGGCCTTTCTGGTGGAGGCGTTCGACCGCATCCTCGTCTCCCGCGTCGATCAAGCCGGCTCGCTCCATCCGGGCATGTCCGTGCTGCGGGAGGTCGACGTCCTGGAGCCGTTCGAGGACGCCAAGCTGCTGGGCCACAACGCCACCCACGCGCTGGGCGCGTTCCTGGGTCAATCATTGGGCCTGACGCTGTTCGCCGAGCTGGCCGATGTGCCCGGTGCCGTGGAGTTCCTGCGCGCGGCCTTCATCCAGGAGTCCGGCGCCACGCTGCGGAAGCGCTGGGCCGGGGCCGACGACCTTTTCACCGCCGCTGGCTATGAGGCGTTCGCCGACGACCTGTTGGCGCGCATGGTCAACCCGCATCTTGCCGACACCATCGAGCGTGCCGCACGCGATCCGCGTCGCAAGCTGGGCTGGGACGACCGACTGGTCGGGCTCATCCGACTGGGGTTGGCCGAAGGCGTTCCGACGCCACGGTATGCCATGGGTGTGGCCGCCGGGCTCGACGTGCTGCGCCGTGATGATGATCGCGGCAACGACGAGGACCTTCTCAGCAGTCTCTGGCCGTCGGTTCTTCCCCTCGAGGAGGTCCAACGGGTGCTCGCTGCTGTCCGTACCGGACGCGAGGCGCTTGAGCGCTGGAGTGCCGCCGGCTTCGAGGCGCTGTCCACGACTTGACCGCGACCCGGATCGTGTCAGCACCGCTGCCGGCCAGGCCATCCGCGATGCCGACGAGCTCGCCGTCGCTGATATCCCCTGGTTCGAACTGGCGTGTGGCCCGTCACGATCGCATCATCTTGTCGGTGCCGATCCCCGCCTGGCTTGGACGGCTCAGCAGGCAGCTCCGGACGATCCCGGTGACGCCTGCGATCGCGGCCACGGCCATCGAACTGCCGTCGACATTTCTGGGTGACGCCGCTGATCGGCTCATCTACGCGACGGCGATCGAACAGGGCTGGCCACTGGTCACCAAGGACCAGCGGCTGCGAGCACATCCTCACCCGCGCCCGTTGGCCGTTTGTTAGCCACTGCGGGCTCAAGTCATTGGATCGAGCACCGGCGGTGGCTCCGATCCGTGGTCGAGCCGCGGCACGACGGAGATCGAGCCGTCGGTTTCCAGCACTACCAAATCGGCCTCCTCGACCCTGGCCAGCCGATGCTCGCGAAGTGCAGCTCTGATCTCCGTCGGTAAGAGCCGTTCGCTCCGCAACGCATCGGTCAGCAGCTCGCCGCGATAGACCAGCACCGTCGGTTCCGACTTCGCCAAGCGTGCGATCGTGTTCGAGCGAAGCGACGTCCAGGTGATGACGAACTGCAGCAGGATCAACACCAGGAACGCGACGATGCCCTGCACCAGTCCGACCTCTTCCGAAAGCAGGACCGTCGCCAGCGTCGAGCCCAATGCCACGGTGACGACGAGGTCGAACGCGTTGAGCTGGGAGAGCGTCCGCTTGCCCGAGACTCGCAGCATGCCGATGAGCGCGAAGTAGGCCAGGACGCCCAGGACCACGGTGCGGACCACGGCGGGAACGTCGACCTCCCAGAACGACATGCCTCCCGCCCTAGTGGTGGCATCCCGAACGCTCGGAGGTCTGCCCGGGTGGATCGGCCTCCAAATGTTCGATGGCAACATCCGAGGGGCGGCTGTCGGGCCCCGCAGCGGTGATATGACGACCGCTGGCCTGATGATCTGGCATCGTCGTAGTGCAGCACGGAGTGGGCTGCGTCGGCGCGAGCGGCAGAGTGGGTGGCGTTGCGTCCACATTGCGAACGGTCCGCATGTGATGAAGGGGATGGGACCTCGCGTAGACCTGGAGTTGCCATAGCCTCCGGCTCGACACATATCTGACACGTCCCAGCCTGCTGGGGCCGGTGCGCACGTAGCCAGCCGACCCTTAGCGTAGGTCACTACGATACCGAGGTCGGCTCGCCTGACGACGTCGCCGGCCGCGACGAAGGAGGTACCGCATGGCGGAGAAACCGTATTCCGACGCTACCGGTCAGGTCGAGCGTGCCGCTGCCGACCTGTCGGAGCTGGATGAGGCAAAGGCGCGTCAGGTCGACCTGCAGGAGAGCACAGAGGGACAGCGCGACGTCGAAGGGGAGCAACGTCCTCACGATGTTCAGCCACCGACCGACCCGCCGGATGGGCCAGAAGCGGGGGAAGCATGACGACCGCAACGCGCGCCCTCGAGGGAGGCGTGAAGGATGTCATGGGCGCCATCGAGCGCACCGCCAACGGGGCACAGCAGTCTCTCCGCTCCATGGATGTCGACCCCAAGTCCATCGAGCCGAAGATGCGCCACGCTGTGCGTCGTTTCGTCGGGGATGAGTGTCCCTGCGCAGAGCCGGTGCAGGCGGCGAAGGACCAGGAACGTCTCAAGTCGGCGGTCATCGCCGGTGTGGTCCTGTTCATCGCCAGTGCCATCACATTCGTGGTGGCTCGAAACATCGCTGCACGGCGTAGAACGGATATGAGCCGCCCCGCTCCGGAGCGATACCCACCGGCTCCCAGTCCAGATTGACCGTATCCGAGCACGATCCATCATGCTGGCGATACTACGGAGTCATCCAGCCATCGATCGGGGGACTCCATGGATATCCGCTACGACCGTATCGCTCGCGTGCAGGAGGGGATGCGGGAGCAGGGACTCATCGCCCTCGTGGTCATGAACCACGACGATTTCCGCTACCTGTTCGGCGAGGACCGCTCGCAGCCGCGGGCCCTGATCCCCGTCTCCGGGCCGGCTGAGATCGTGGCCTTCGCCGGCGAGGAGCCAGAGCTGCGGGCTGGCATCGATGAAGGCCGGGTCCAGGTCTTCACCACGGTCGGCGGTCAGATCAATGACGTCGTTTCCCGCCTGAACCAGATCGCTGCCGCATCCGACACGCCTAAAGGGGAACGCCCCAAGGTGGGCATGCAGCAGTGGTTCGAGACGCCCGCCTTCCTTCTGGACATGTTCCGCAAGGTGAATCCGGGGATGGAAGTGGTGACCTCCGACGCGGTCATGGATCCGCTACGGATGATCAAGGACTCCGCTGAGATCGAGCTCATGACCGAGGCGCAGCGCATCGCCGGACTGGGTATGGATCGCGCCCGCGAGCTGCTCCGACCGGGCGTCACCGCCCACGAGGTGGTGACCGAAGCGCTCTACACCATGATGCGCGCCGGGTCCGAGTCGACGAGCACGCCGCCCTGGGCCAACTTCGGTATCGAGAGCTGCATGCTCCACGGTCGCCAGAGCCCGCAACCGCTCGCGGCCGGCGAGATGGCCATCATCGACCTCACGCCGCAGGTACAGGGGTACTGCGCCAATCTAGCCCGCACCTTCGTCGTCGGTCAACCGGACGACCGACAGCAGGGGCTCATCGACGCCTATCTGGAAGCGGTAGAGGCGGTGCGCCAGGCCCTGGTTCCGGGTGCCACGCCGGCCAAGCTCGACGCGGTCGCGCACGAGATCTACGAGGGCCACGGCCTGGGCCAGTTCCACGTCTACGGCATCGGCCACGGCCTGGGCCTGCGTTTCGAGGAGACGCCGGCCCCGACCATCATCCCGCCGCACAAGAACGTGCCCCTGCGCGAGGGCATGACCTTCACCATCGGCCATCCCGTACTGGCCATCCCCGGCTTCGGCGGCGCACGCTTCGAGGATGTCTATCGTGTCACGCCCGACGGTGGACAGTTGCTCGCCCCGTACCCGGTCGAACCGATGATCTCGGCGTAGCTCCCGCCGCAGAGAGCGATCGCGACACCGGGGTCGATGGCGCACCCGACGCTAAGTCCACGATCGTGCGCTGACTTCGACGGAGACCGATATGGTAGTCACGGTCCCGTGTCATCCAGACCGGGACCCGAGTCGGCCGATCGGCCACGAGGCACGACGTTCAGTCGCAAGCCAGTGCAAGGAGGTTGCCAGATGGGTGACAAGACCCCGAAGAGACCGCCCAAACCCAAGAAGCCCAAAGCACCGAAGTTCGTCGCCTAGTCGGCACCGGTCGCAACTTCGGACAGGACGAGTACGAGTCCGTCTACGTTCGTGGCGCAGCGGCCATCACGTGTGGGGTGTTGAACTGGTGTGACAGCGGCCATGACCTCGATCGGCTCCGGTCAGATCACCCGCAGCCGACCGAGTCTGGCCGAGCGGCCCTACGGCGGAGTCCTGCATGTGGCTGCCCGCCACGCCACGCCACTTCCTCGAGGGTCATGCCCCGCTGGTGGAGCCTCCGGCCTTCTCGATGCGCGTGATGAAATCTGCCAGCAGCGCCGTGCGCACCTTGGCGTCGGCGTCGCCGAGCACCTGGCCCAGTGAGTAGCAGACCAGCGGCGCCGCCTTCCGCTCGACGGCGTGGGCGACCACACGGGCGAGGTCGAGGACGGCCGTCGCCTCGTGGTCCGAGAGTGGTTCGAGCGGCTCAAGTCCGTGCTCGGTCGCGGCCTCCGAGATGGTTCGATAGCACTGCTCAAGGTCCATGATCGCCTCCTCTTGCCGCCCCGTCTGGCACAGCCTCGTCTTCATGGTAGGTGCTCCAGAGACCCAGGACGACGGTGGACAGGACCGTCCGTGCGGCTCTTTCCTCGCCATGGAACGCAGGCGACCATCGCTTCAACGCTCTTGCCGTCATCGGCACTGGATGGGATCCCACATGAAGCTCTCTTCGCGCCACGTCTCATGTTTGGCCACGGCTGGGCTGATCGGCCCGGCGGCGACGCCGCTCGCCTGTGACGTGCGGGCGCCCTCCGAAGAGCGAACTCGTGGCGGCCGGAGTGCTGGCCCTGGCCCTCAGTCCGTTCTGGTTCACGTTCGCGCTGTATGGGCTGCCCCTGCGTGAGCCTGACGCCCACTGACGACGCCCGCTCGTCGGGACGCCCATCCGTCGGACCGGCCTCGGCGATCGTGCTGGCCGGTGGGCGCTCCAGCCGCTTCGGCAGTCAGAAGCTCGCGGCCGTCAAGGATGGTATGCCACTCCTGCACCTGACGTTGCGAGCGGTGTCGTCGGTCTGCGAGGAGGTCCTGGTGGTCGGATCACCCTCCGGACTTCCGGTCACGATCCCGCCCCATCTCTCCGCTCGCGTCCTCGAGGTCCGGGACAAGACGGCTTTCGAGGGTCCCCTGATGGCCCTGGTGGATGCCGCCGCGAAAGCCGGGAACGAGCGACTCTTGGTCGTCGCTGGTGACATGCCGGAGCTTGAGCCGCGCGTCCTGCGGCGACTGCTGTCGTTCGCCGCCGACCGCGCCGGAGCCTGTCTGATGTGGGAGGCGGTGGCCCATCCTCTGCCCTTGGCGTTGCATCGACGATACGTCCTTGAGCAGGGTCGGGACCTGGTCGTGGCCGGCCGGCGGAGCCTTCGAGCGCTTCTCGACGGAGTCGATCTGGAGCTGGTGCCGGAGAGCGAGTGGGGCAGGCTGGACCCCGGCGCTCGCACCCTCTTCGATGTGGACCACCCCGCGGATCTCGATGGGTGAGGCGAGGGCCGGACAGGGAGCATGACATCGACCCGGAGCGAAGCGACCCGTTCAGGTCCCCGAGATGATCGATGAGACGGGAACGAACAGCAAGAGTCCCAGCAAGACCACGATCAGCGGCAGGAAAAGCAAGATCCAGGCACAGCCGATGCCAAAGCCGTCGGCAGATCGCACCGGACCGCCGTGCACCGCCGCCCATTGCGCATCGGAACGCGTCAGGAAGTACAACGCCTCGAACCAGGCGATGATGCTGGGGATGCCCGTCCACGAGAACAGCAGGTAGACCACGCCCCAGGCGATGTCACCGAGATAGAAGCGGTGGATGCCGAGGCCACCGACGATGATCGCCAGCAACGCCGCGACCGCCCGGTTCTTGCCGTAGCCTCCGACGGCGTCAGGTTGGCGCACGCCACAACGTGGACAGTCGACCGCGCGGCTGTCCATGGCCGAAGCGCAGGCGTAGCAATACTTGTAGGGCTGTCCGGATGGCGGTGGTGGCGGCGGCGGTGCCCAGTGCGGCGGCGGCGGACCTACCGGCGGCAGGGTGCCGGGTGGCTGGCCGCCCGGTGCTGGTCCCCAACCCTGGTTCTGCGTCATCCCGTTCCTCCCATGCCCATGCCCATGTCCTCGATGAGCGCTTCGACCTCGATAGTGCCACCCCGACCGCCCGGCAGCGGGATGATGTTGCCGTCGACCACCCGGCCATCGACGGCAAGACGCCGGACCCGCCCGGTCGTGCCTGGCTCCTTCTGCACGCGGATGCGATAGGTCGATCCCCGGAAGCGCCGCGTGACGCTGAAGCCCTCCCAGTCGGCCGGGATGCATGGATCGACGCGCAGCCCGTCGTGCTCAGGGCGAATGCCCAGGATCCACTGCGTGGCAGCCACGTAGTTCCAGGCCGCCGTTCCGGTCAGCCAGGAATTCTTGGCCTCGCCGTGAGTGGGTGCGTCCGGCCCGGCGATCATCTGGGCGTACACGTACGGCTCGCAGCGGTGGACCTCGCTGATCTCCTCGCGCGCGGAGGGGTTGATGCGCAGGTAGTAGTCGAGTGCGCCGTCGCCGTTGCCGAGCATCGTCTCGGCGATCATCAGCCACGGGTTGGTGTGGCAGAAGATGCCGGCGTTCTCCTTGTAGCCCGGTGGGTAGGACGAGATCTCGCCGTACTCTGGGTAGTAGCGGCTGAAAGCCGGCTGCAGCAGCACGACGCCGTGATCGGTGGCCAGGCGCTCACGCACCGCCGCCAACGCCTGCTGCGCTCGCCCACCCGGGACGCCGATGCCGGCCATGACGGCCATGCCCTGGGGCTCGACGAAGATCTGCCCTTCCTCGTTGTGCGCCGAGCCCAACGGCTCTCCGAAGTAGTCGTAGGCGCGGCGGAACCAGGCGCCATCCCAGCCGTGCGTGTCCATCGCCGCCACCATGACCGACTCGGCCGACCCACAACGCACGGCGAACGCGTCGTCACCTCTCCATCGCGCCAGGGCTGCCATCGCTTGTGTAGCCAGCGTGAAGAGGGCGCCGATGAAGACCGACTCAGCCACGCCACCTTCCTTGTTCTGCGTGGTCTGGAACGACTCGCCGGGGGTCTGGCTGAAGCAGTTGAGGTTGAGGCAGTCGTTCCAGTCGGCGCGGCCGATGAGCGGCAGCCCATGGGGGCCGAGGCGCGCCATCGTGTACTCGACGGCACGAACAAGGTGCTCGTACAGCGGCGTCTCCGAGCCCGGCCCATTGTCATAGGGGACCGGTTCATCGAGGATGGACCAGTCGCCGGTCTCGCGGACATAGGCCGCCACACCCAGCACCAGCCAGGCCGGGTCGTCGTTGAAGCCGGAACCGACCGCGTCGTTGCCGCGTTTGGTGAGCGGCTGATACTGGTGATAGGCGCCGCCGCTCGGCAGCTGCGTGGCACTGATGTCGAGGATGCGCTGCCGAGCGCGCTCGGGGACCATGTGCACGAAGCCGAGCAGGTCCTGGTTGGAATCACGGAAGCCCATGCCCCGGCCGATGCCCGACTCGAACAGCGATGCCGAGCGCGAGAGGTTGAACGTGACCATGCACTGGTAGGCGTTCCAGATGTTGACCATCCGATCGAGGTGCTCATCGGGCGTGGTGACGTGCAGTGAGCCAAGCAACTCGTCCCAATGACCGTGCAGGGCATCCAGGGCCCGCTCCACTTGGTCGGCGCGGAGGTAGCGCTCGATGGTCGGCCGCACGCCGCTCTTGGCGATGATCTGCGAACCGGGTGGGTCGAACTTGGCGTTGGCGGGGTTCTCCGCATAGCCCAACGTGAAGATGACCTCGCGCGTCTCACCGGGCGCCAGCTCCAGACGCACGTGATGGGAGCCGATGGGCTGCCAGCCGTGTGCCATCGAATCGGTCGCCGCTCCCTGCTCCACGACCAGCGGGCGGTCCCAGCCGCGGTAGGGACCCAGGAAGGCATCGCGCTGCGTGTCGAACCCCGCCAGTGGCTCGCTGCAAGCGAACCAGGCGAAGTGGTCGCGACGTTCGCGGTACTCGGTCTTGTGATAGATGACGCCATCGTCGACCTCCACCTCGCCGATGGAGTAGTTGCGCTGGAAGTTGGTGGCGTCGTCGAGTGCGTCCCAGAGGTTCCATTCGACCGCGCTGAAGAGTGACAGCCTCGCCGGCGTATCGCGCTCATTGGTGATGCGACTGCGCCAGACCTCGAGCGTCTCTCGCAGCGGCACGAAGTAGGTCGTCTCCGTGCGGACGCCGCTGCTGCGCGAGCCGATGACGGTGTAGCCAAGGCCGTGGCGGCACTCGTAGTCCTCGACGAATCCGCCCACAGGCTGCCAGCTCGGACTCCAGTAGTCGCCAGTGAGGTCGTCGCGCAAGTACAGGTAGCGTCCGCCGACGTCGAGGGGTGCGTTGTTGTAGCGATAGCGCGTCAGTCGGCGCAGGCGAGCATCTCGATAGAAGGAGTAGCCCCCGGCGGTGTTGGAGATGAGGCCCAGGTAGTCGTCGTTGCCGAGGTAGTTGAGCCACGGCAGTGGCGTGTCTGGCCGCGTGATGACGTACTCACGCCGTTCGTCATCGAACCGTCCGAAGCGCATCCCTGCCTCCTGTGCACGGGCTCCTGGTCGGCCGTACGCACACTCAGTGTAGGGGCGTCGTGTCACGCACGGGACCGGAGTCGGCGTCGCCTACATGCTCGTCAGCGCCACGTTCACCCTGGCTGAAGTCTCATCGACCTTCTTGCTCGACGAGCGCCTCCAGGATGCGTCGAGCCTTGGTCAGGGAACGCCGTCTGGCATCGATGCCTTCCCAGGGGTCAGACTTCTGCGACAGCCGCCGGCGCACGGAGGTGATGGTGTAGGCGTCGGGGGCCAGTCCGGCAAGCTCGCCCCAGTCGATCGGTGTCGCCACCGGGGCTGAGGGACGTGCCCGCACGGCGTAGGGCGCGACCGTCGTCTGTGCATAGCCATTGCGCAGGTAGTCGAGGAAGACACGGCCTCCGCGTCTCGCTCGGGGCCACTCCATGGTGTAGTCGCGGGGATGCCGCCGAACGACCACATCGGCCACGTCGCGGGCGAATGTCCGCACCCCGTCGAAGCCGAGTTCGGGCGTGATGGGACTGACCACGTGGAAACCGCGCGAGCCGGTGGTCATGATGAACGCGGTGAGGCCGATCTCCTCCAGCACCGAGCGGACGTCTCGCGCGGCGGCTCGGACGAGCTCGACCGCGTCGGTGGAGGGATCAAGGTCGAGGACCAGGCGATCGGGCTGGTCGATGGCCGCGGTCGTGGACAGCCAGGCGTGTGCGGTGATGCAGGCTTGGTTCGCGAGGTAGACCAGCGTCGCAGGCTCGTCATGCACCACCACGTGGGTGATGGTCCCACCCGCCTTGTCGACGTCGACGCGTCCCATCCAGTCAGGGTAGTGATCGGGCACGGCCTTCTGGAAGAAGCCAGGCCGCGCGATCCCATCGGGAAAGCGCTGGAACGAGAGCGGGCGACCCCACAGCAGCGGCAGCATCGTCTCCGCCACCGAGGCGTAGTACTCGGCCAATTCGGCCTTGGTGACGTGGGCATCGGGAAAGAGCACCTTGTCCGGGCGTGAGATCTCGATGGCACGAGTTCCAGCTCGGACCGTTCGAGTCGGCGCCATGTTCGTCGGTCCTCCTCCTCCCTCGGTGGCAGCCACCGGCGTCCGATCGACCGATGCTCCGACCGCCGTGCTCAACCCGGCGCCAGCCACGTCTCGGCCGCGTCTTGCAAGCGCCTGCCAGCTGGTCGTCATCCAGCAGGAGGCCTACAGGTTGGCGACCACCTCGTCGTCGAAGCGCTTGATGGCGCGCGATACGGCCGTCGGCTCCACGGCCCTGAAGTCGAGCGCCAGATGCTCGACCCCCACCTCACGATAAGCGCGCACCTGCGATCCGATCCGTTGGGCCGAGCCCGAGAGCACAGGTCCGTCGACGACCCTGTCGAAGATGACGCTGCAGCGAGCGGATAGCGCGGGCATGGGTCGACCAGACTCCGCGGCGGCGGCAGCGATGATGGCTGCACGCTGCCGCATCGTCTCGGGATCTGTCCGCGTCGACTGGTAGCCCTGGGCGATCCGTCCGACGCGGCGAAGCGCCGGCACGGCGGTGGCGCCGATCCACACCGGCAGCTCCGCGCCTTGCGGCGGCAGGGGAGAGAAGTAGCTCTCGCCGAAGCTGTCGAAGCGCCCGTGATACGGCCCACTGCCACCGCCCCACAGGTAGCGCCACAGGGCCACCGTCTCTTCGAGGTACGCGCCGCGCACCCCGAAGCGGTCGCCCACACCGACGCCCTCGAACTCAGCGCGGTTCCAGCCGATGCCGACACCGGCGATCAAGCGTCCGCCACTGAGCGCGTCGATGGTGGCCAGCTCCTTGGCCACCACCACGGCGCTGCGCATCGGCACGACCAGCACGCTCGTACCCAGTGCGATGTGCTGCGTCTGGCCTGCCAGCCAGGCAAGGACATTGAGTGCCTCATAGATGTGTCGGTAGTCGGCACCACGTGCAGCCCCATCGATGAGCAAGTGGTCGGTCGTCCAGGCTGCCGCCCAGCCCAGCCGCTCGGCCGTTCCCGCGGCCGCCAGCATGGCCTCCGGCCCGGCGCCACGTCGGAAGTTGGGGACGCACACGCCGAAGGTCATCCGGTCGGCGGACATGAGGTCGGAGGTGATCATGGGATGAAGGGTAGCCGTCTCTGCGCTCCTTGCGCCGGCAAAACGGCTACGCCGTGGCGGAGCTTGACGGTGGTTCGCCGCCTGCGAGCGGGTCGTCGGGCAGCTTGCGCACGCGCGCCCGCCGCTTGCGGCGTGTGGGGATCATGTCGCGCATCGCTTCCAGCCTGCCGAAGCAGAGCAGCCGGTCGTTGGACTCCAGCACCCGCGACTCGCGAGGATTGGGGATGACCTCTGCACCGCGGTGCAGTGTCAACACCGCGATATCGCGGTCCCGCAGACCCGAGTCGGCGATGGTGGTGCCCACGAAGTCGCCGTCCTCGCGAACCAGTAGCTCGGCCACGCCATAGCCCGTGCTGACCGATAGCCGCTGACGCACATCCAGCTCGGGGAAGGCGACCTGGTTGTCGATGTAGTCGACGATGGCGCCGGCCACGTCCAGGGAGGTGGCAGTCTCGATGCCCTCAAGGCCGGGGGAGGAGTTGACCTCCATCACCAGCGGACCATCTTTGCCCTCGAGCATGTCCACGCCGGCCACGCGCAGTCCCATGATCTGGGCGGCACGCACCGCGGCTCGCTCGTACTCGGGGCTGATGGCCACCTTCTCGGCACTGCCGCCGCGGTGCACGTTGGAACGGAACTCATCTCCCTGCGCCGTGCGGCGCATGGCCGCCACGACGCGGTCGCCCACCACCAGCGCGCGGATGTCCCGGCCCTTGGACTCGGAGATGAACTCCTGGATGAGCACGTTCTGGCGGGTGCTGTGCAGCGTCTCCACGATGGCCTCGGCGACGCGCATGCTGGGGGCCAGGATGACGCCGATGCCCTGGGTGCCCTCCAGCAGCTTGATGACGACGGGCGCGCCGCCGACCCGCTCGATGGCCGGGCGCACATCGATGCGGCCATGCACGAACGCGGTGGCGGGCATGCCGATGTCATGGCGCGAGAGGAACTGGATGGCGCGCAGCTTGTCGCGCGAGTTGGTGATGCCGTTGGCCGTGTTGGGCGTGTAGACATCCATCTGCTCGAACTGCCGCACCACCGCCGAGCCGAAATAGGTGATGGATGCACCGATGCGGGGGATGACCGCATCGTAATCGGACAACGGCTTGCCGCGATACTGCAGATCCGGATCGCCGGTGGACAGGTCGATGGCAAAGCGCATCGTATCGAGCACGCGGCAGCGGTGGCCGCGGTCGAGGGCGGCTGCCTTCAGGCGTTGGGTGCTGTAGGCGCCGGGCGCGCGGGAGAGGATCGCGACCTTCATGCCGTCTCCGTCTTCATCTCCGCCTCAGCGAGGTGGACAAGGGCGTCGCCCTGGTGGACGAGTGGATGCTGGGTCATGCCGATGACCATACCCGCGAACGGCGCACCGGCGCGGCTGAGGCGCCGCCCCAACGAATCATGGATGACCGCCACGTGCTGGCCCCTGCCCACCGGTTGTCCCAGTGACACCAGCATCGAGACGATGCCACTGCGACGTGCCCGGATCCAGCTGCTGCGCCGGCTTTCGACCGGGGTCGTCGTGGCCGCCACGCCATCGCTGTCGATCACGCCCAGGTGTGCCAGCACCCGCAGTGTGCCATTGGTGCCCGCGGCGATGGACTCCTCGTCGAAGCGCCAAGCCTCGCCACCCTCGAAGAGCAACACGGTGACGCCGGCGTCGGTGGCCGCCGCGCGCAGGGAGCCGTCGCGCAGGCCCGAGTGCAGGATCAGCGGAGCGCCAAAGGCGAGCGCCAGCTCGCGCGTGCGCGGATCGTCGAGGTTGCCACGGATCTGGGGCATGTTGGTGCGGTGGTCAGAGCCCGTGTGCAGATCGATGCCGATGTCGCTGCGCAGCACGATCTGCTCCATGAATGCGTTCGCGATGTGGCCGGCCAAGGAGCCGCTGGTGGAGCCGGGAAACGAACGATTGAGATCACGCCGGTCGGGCAGATAGCGGTCGCCGGTCAGGAAGCCATGCACGTTCACGATGGGCACGGCCATCACGGTGCCACTGAGCCGGCGTGGGTCCAGGCGGCCGATGACACGGCGGATGACCTCCACGCCGGCGATCTCATCGCCGTGGATGGCCGCGCTGATCCAGACCGTGGGGCCATCGCGGCGACCGTGGATGACACGCACAGGCAGCGAGACGTCGGTGCCCGTGACCAATCGAGGCACGGGCAGCTCCGCGGTCGCTGCACGTCCGGCCGGGATGGCCAGTCCGGCGAAATCGAAGTTCCCGCGTCTGGCGGGCATCAGGCTCGTCGCTCGGGCATCAGGCTCGCCCCCGATTGCGCTTGCGGATCTCGTGTGACGGGCGGCCACCCAGGTACGAGCGCGCTGGGTCGACCACGTACGCCCGCCGCAACGCCTGTCGGCCGATGAGCATGCGAAAGCCCATCTCGTCCCGCCTGGTCAGCGTCACCTCCAGCGGCACCGTTCGCCCAGCCAGCTCGATGGTGGTGCGAACCACCGGCCGCTCGCCCTGTGAGCCCGACGAGCTACGCACCCTCCGATGGTCGACGAGTGGCGCTTCGATGACGACCTCATCCTGCGCTGTGTCCTGCCAGGGATGGATGGCGAAACGGGCCCAGCGCTCACCGTCGTGCTCAGTGGTCTCGATGTCGAACGCGTGCAAGGCTGACGTACGCGCGCCGGTGTCGATCTTGGCTTTCAACCAGGGCACGCTCCAGTCTGGCAGTGCCACCCACTCGCGCCAGCCGACCGTGGTGAGCGGAGGCTGAGTGCGTGCTGGTTTGGTGCGGACTGGTTGGGTGCCGGTTTGTGCCATGTCGCCTCTGAGCCTAACGCTTCGGCTACGTCAGCCGTGCCAGCATCAGGCTGGCCAGGCTCAGCGCGATGAAGAAGCCGCAGATGTCGGTGATGGTGGTCAGGATAGGCCCCGAGGCTACAGCCGGATCGACTCCGAAGCGCTTCAGGAGCAGGGGTACCGTGCCGCCGATGGACACCGCGATGACGGTGTTGACTGCGAGCGTCACGCCGACCACCAGCCCCAGCCAGGCATTGCCGTCCCAGAGCGTGGCCACCAGGGCGATGAGGATGCCCAGGGCAGTGCCGTTGATGAGCCCGACCGAGACTTCCTTGAGCCATACCCGGCCCACCTCGTAGGGCCGGACGAGGCCGAGTGAGAGCTCGCGCATGCTGACCGCGACCGCCTGGTTGCCACTGGCACCGGACATGTCGCTGATGATGGGCAGGAACACGGCCAGCGCGATGACTTCATCGAGGGTGTCGATGAAGAGGGCGATGACGCTGGCGGCGATGACGTTGAGCAAGATGTTGATGCTCAGCCAGGAGAGACGTCGCTTGGTGCGCGTGGTGAGCGGCAGCGAACGCACTTCGTCACCACCGACGATGCCGCGCATGCGCAGCATCTCGCGCTCGGTGCGGTCGGTGATGGCATCGAGCACCGCCGTGCGGCGGGTCACGCCCAGCAGGCGACCGCGGGGATCGACGACCGGCACGGCGGCGATGGGATGTGCCTCGAAGAAGTCACGCAGGGCATCGAGACCGGTGGACGGCGTGGTGAAGAGGGGTGGCACCATCGTGTCTGCCACGCGCTGGGTGCGCGGAACCGCAGCCAGCACACTGGCGGCAGCGACTCCGACCAGCCGCCCCAGTGGTGAAAGGACGTAAACGTAGCGACTGAAATGGTCGTCGCTGTCTTCAGCGTTCTCGACCAGCGCATCGAGCGTCTCGGCCACCGTGGTGTTCTCGCCGACCTGCAGGAACTCGGTGATCATCAAGCCGCCGGCGACGTCATCAGCGTAGTCCGCGAGGGCCCGCACCTCACTCGCGATGCCGGGCTCCATCTGTCCCAGGATGGCCGCCGCCTCCGAGCGGCCCAGGTCGGCGATCAGGTCCGCCTGCTCGTCGCTCTGCATCGCGGTCACGATGGCGGCAGCGTCGGTCGGGGTCAGTTGCTCGATCAGGTCGGCGGCCTGCTCGTCGGGGGCGTCCTCGATCAGGTCGGCGGCTTCCGGCGGCGACAGGGTCGTCAGCACCGCCTGCTGATCTTCAGCCTCCAGGCGCAGGATGGCGCGGATGGCCTCGCTCGGGTCGAGCGCGCTGATGACCGCGTCCAGGCCCTCGCGGTCGTCGGCCGCCGCCAGCTCACGGATGCGCTCCAGGGACTGGCGATCGGACTGCGACGACTGGCGTTCGGTCTCGACGGTCATGGGGCTCTCCCGCTACAGCTGGCGCGAGAGCCATCGTAGTCGGTCGTCGGGCTCGTCCCGTCAGGCCTCGCTGTATGTCTCGTCGCGCACGCGCCCCATCAGCTCGGCGAAACGGCTCGGCTCCTCGAAGGTCGGGCGGTGGCCGGAGTGGGGGAAGGTGATGAGCTCCTTGGCCGGCGCCTTGAGCCCCTCGAACCAGTCCTCCGTCAGGACAGCGCGACCGCGAGCCTCGTGCGCCCCCAGGATCAGGTACACCGGCACCTCCAGCTCGGCCGCGTCGCGACGGAAGTCGATGTCCTGTAGCTGTGGATACAGCACGGAGAAGGTGTCGAGGAACGCGCGCAGACCGTTGAACTGGTCCATCAGCGAGTTCTCGGGCACGAACAGGTTGAAGGGCATCTCCTTGTCGCCATCGAACTCCGGATAGGGGTTCCAGTCGTGCTCATGTGAGAGCGCAGCTTCGTAGGCGAGCATGTCCTCGTACGGCGGTGGGCCGCTCTCGCGCAGGCTGGCTGCCAGCGCATCGTCGTCGACTGACTCGGCCCAGGCGACGGTGTCCTCCCAGAACATCGTGTCCGTCTCGACTGGGCTGACCATCTGGCCGCTGCCGATCCAGGCGTGGTACAGGTCGGGTCGCTGTTGCACCGCCAGCACGCCCAGAAGTGAACCCCACGACTGGCCGTGCATGTAGATGCGCTCCTCATCGAAGCGGTCGCGCAGGTACTCGCTGAGCTCGATGGTGTCGCTGACCATCTGTTGGAGCGTGAAGGTCTCGACGGGATCGATGGCGCCGTAGGACTTGCCTGTGCCGCGCTGGTCCCAGGTCACGACCACGAAGTCGTCCTCGAGCGAGGTATCGGCGCGCATGGCACCGATATCGGTGCCGCCGGGACCGCCGGCGAGATGGAGCAGCACCGGGTTCTGGTCGCTGCGGCCCCGGATCATGATGGTCTGCTCGTGGCCGCCGAGCTCCACGCTCGTCAGCTCCGCCACCGCGCCGGGCAGCGGCTCGCCGTCGGAGCCCAGGATGGGCGTGACATGGGCAGGTCGCAGGAAGGCCGCTTGCACTCCGACCACCACCAGCGTCAGCAGCGCTACTCCCAGCCAGCCCGCGACACCGAGCGTGTGTGCTCGGGGCCGGCCCGCGCGGGCGGCGAACTCCACGCCGACCGCGCCGCCGAGCATCATGGCCGGCACCAGCAACAGGTAGCTGAGGCCACGTCCGACGACGAAGGCGATGATGCCGTAGGTCGAACCAAGGTGGACGGCATCGACGGTTGGCCCATCGGTGCCCAAGCGGGCGATCTCGAAGCCCACACCGAAGGCGATCGGTGCCAGCAGCACAGCCCAGCGGGAGCCCAGGATGAAGCCGCAGGCCAGCCCCACCAGCACCGCACCCGCCGTCCAGCCCACGGTGTCCATGGTCGTGACCGGTCCGCGCGGTGTCACCCACGCCGCGATGACGCCCGCGACCACGGCCACGGCGATGCTGAGCAATAGGCGAGCGGCAGGCCGCGCCGGAGACGTCGAGCCCGCCGCGGCGTCATGACTGCCATCGATCGCTGAATTCGTACCAGCCGAACCCACGTGTATGCCCCCATCCTATGTGCTGCGCGACTGCTGTGCAGCGCGTCTGCGAGGACCAGTCGCTCCTGGGGCTGCCTCGGCACGCTCGGATGACACGCTAGGCGCTTCGGCCCGCGACCGATAGGTTCGTTCAGCCTGCTCGCGTCGGGACCAAGGTAGCCCTGGACGGATCGCGTGGCGAGCCCGGGTCCCGCTCGACCCGTGGCGTCTCCTTGTTGGAGGCCACCGGCTCCTCCGCGACACCGCGTGATGGGCGGGCGCGAGAGATCGTCACCGTCACGTGTTCGCCGTCCGCGACCAGAGTGCCGGCGCGTGGTCTTGTCGTGATGACGTGACCAGCCGGGACCGTGCGTGAGGCTCGACCTTCGACGCGAGTCGGCAGCAGGCCGAAACGGCGCAGCGCTCGCATGGCCCTGCCTGCTTCCAGCCCGTCCACATCAGGGATGGCGAGGTGCGGTCGAGTGGCGACGACCACATGGATGCACTCTCCCGGCTGTTGTCTGCCGCCCCCTGGCTGTTGCGTCAGGATCATGCCCCAGGGCCCGATCTTGGTCTCCCAGACCGAGACCGACAGGCGCAGTCGGTGCCGGCGAGCGAGCCGATGTGCAGCGACCAGCTCCAAGCCCACCACATCAGGCGTCTCGGATCGCTCCGTAACGGCGTGGCTGGTGGGGCTCGACACGTGGATGCTCAGGACACGCGGCGTGGTCAGCGGCGCTTCCGCCTGAGTCTCCTGGGCAGGCGCGCTGTACGGCACGGCCACATGCGCACGATGCGTCCCCATCGGCCCAGCCCTCACCGGCGTGGCTGCGCTCAAGGCCCACGGCGGCCGGAATACGCACCCTGCTCCCAAACTGAAATGTACTCCTCACCGGCTCTCGTAAAACGGTAACGAACGATGTCGAAGAGGTTATGGATTCTTAATCTACGACTGACGTGGGGCTCGCCCTAAGCCGCTCGCCCTCGTGAACTGTCATCGCTCCAGGGCGTGACGATCGCTCCGCAGCGCTCAGCAGTCGACGCCGAACCGGGCCCGTCGAGGGCACCGTACCATTCACCGAGGATGCAGGCCCGGGGTCGATGTCTTTCCCGGCGACCGCGTCCTCGTCGCCGCGGTGGACGTCCACATGTGGTGGTCCCCGATCTGCGTGGCCGCGACGAGTCGGAGGCGAGCGCGGAGCTGCACATCCTCGGTTTGGTGCCCGAGCGCCGCGGGACCCGTCGCTCCGACAAGGTCCCCGACGGAAGTGTGCTTCGGACCTGGCCGCGGGCGATGCCGAGGTCGCCATCAGTAGTCGTATGGCGTACGTCGTGGCCGTGGGACGCGCGTGAAGCCCGGCCGGGCGCGTCGCCGTATCTGAAAGCGACCAGGCACGGCATACTTGCCAGCATGCGTGGCTCATTCTCGGTCCTTGCCGAGATCTTCCGGCTTCAGATCTGGGTCGTTCCGGCCCTGTCGGCCATGGTGGCCGCCCTCGGCGCGTTCGTCGTGATCTGGGTCGAGGAGTCGACCGACTCGCTGGGACTGCCCGTCCAGATCGACGCCGCGAGTGCCCTGTCACTGCTCTCGTCGGTGTCCTCCGCCATGATCAGCTTCACCGGTCTGGTATTCAGCGTGACCATGCTGGTGCTGCAGCTGGCCAGCTCGCAGCTCTCGCCACGGGTGATGCGCACCTTTCTCCGTGACCGCTTCAACCAGTCGGTCCTGGGTCTGTTCGTGGCCACCTTCGTCTTTGCGCTGCTCACGTTGGCCGCGGTGAAGTCCGACTTCGTGCCCCAGCTCGGGGTGATCGTGACGGTGGTCCTGGTGCTGGCGGCGGTCTTCGCTTTCGTCGCCTATATCGATCACATGGCGCATGCGATCCGCCCTACCAGCGTCATCCGCTCCATCGCGACCGAGACACGAGCGGCCATCGATCGCAACTACGACGAGCTCACGTCGACCGATGGTGCGGTGCCTCCGGAGCCTGCCGAGGGCGGCGATGCCGACCCTGACGCACCGACCGTACGCTGGGCGCAGGACTCCGGCTACATACAGGCCATCGATGAGGACCGCCTGCTCGAGTATGCCGCCACCCACGGACGGACCCTCGAGCTGACCGTGGGCCCCGGAGAGTATCTGGTGCACGATGCTCCGATAGTGCGACTATACGGGGCCACGGATGCTCTTGAGACCGTCGCCGATGAGGGCCTCGCGGATGCCATCCGCGTGGGTCCCGAACGGACGATGAGCCAGGATCCCGAGTTCGGCTTCCGCCAGCTGGTGGACATCGCGCTGCGTGCACTCTCCCCCAGCCTGAATGACCCCACCACCGCCAACCAGGTCATCGATCAGCTGCACGATCTGTTGCGGCACCTGCTGGCCCGCGACGTCGACTCTCCCCGCCGGGTCCGTCGTGACGGCCATGCCGCCATCGTCATCCCGGCACCCGATTGGGACGCATTCGTGCACGCTGCAGTCGATGAGATCCACGATGCCAGCGCATCGCTGCCGCAGGTGCGTGCCCGTCTGCGCTCGCTGCTGGAGGCATTGGCGCGGGATGTCGAACCGGCACGGTTGCCCCCCATCCGGCGTGCGCTGACTGCGTTCGGTTCGGATCCGGACAGCCCACGTTCGTAGTCGCGACCTCTCCGCGACGACGGCGGATGCCGTGCCCAGCGGGCCAGGCGTTACGCATCCGACACGCAGTTGGCACGGCGCGATAGGCGCCCGCGATCAAGCTGGTCGTAACATCATCGGAGCCACCGGCCTCGTGGTCATGTCCGGCCGATCGTCGGGCCATCGGGCCGCGACGGAGGAGTAGTCCATGGCCACGCGGCGTAGCGCGAGAGCATAGGGTCCCGAAACAAGATGCCGACCGGAACCGCCAGGCTGCGCGTCGGCCCGGTGTTGCGTCGGGTGGATGAGACGAGCGCGACCATCTTCGTTGAGACGACAGAGCCTACGAACGTGTCCGTGCTAGGTCGCACCCAGAAGACATTCAGCGTAGCCGACCATCACTATGCGCTCGTCACCATCGCGGGGCTTCAGCCGGGGATGCGGCGAGCATACGACGTGCGCCTTGACGATCGGATGGTCTGGCCGCTCGAAGGATCGAGCGCGCCGGCGAGCGCCATCTCGACGCCGGGGTCCATGAGCGGTTTGCGGCTCGCATTCGGCTCCTGTCGCGTGGTGGGCCCTCGGGATGCGCCGTTGAGGATCGATCGGATCCTGCGTCGCTACGATCCCGCCCTCGATGCCTTGGCCGCATTCGCGGAGCGCCTCCAACGCCTGCCCCATGCTGAGTGGCCGGATCTCCTGCTTCTGCTGGGCGACCAGGTCTACGCCGACAACGTGCCGGAGTCGACCAGCCGCGCCATCGTGGCGCGCCATGGTGGGAAGGTTTCGGAGCGCGGCTCTGTCACCGATTTCGAGGACTACACTCAGCTCTACCACGATTCCTGGACCGAACCCCGCATCCGTTGGCTCCTCTCGACGATGCCAAGCGCGATGATCTTCGATGACCACGAGCTGGTCGACAACTGGGACATCTCCGCCGCTTGGCTCGCGGAGAAACGGGCGACGCCGGGCTGGGATGATCGGCTCAAGGGCGCGCTCATGAGCTACTGGCTCTACCAGCACATCGGTAATCTGTCGCTCGAGGAACTCGATGCAGATCCGCTCTACCAGGGCGTGGTCGCAGATGGGGACGGCACCGAGCGCCTGAGCAGCTGGGTGCGCGAGTACGATCATGATCATTCCAAGAGCCGCTGGGCCTTTCGACGAGACTTCGTGGATACCCGATTGCTGGTGCTGGACACTCGCGCCACTCGGGTGCTGGAGGAAGGGCACCGGGACATGCTCGATGCGGGCGACTGGCGCTGGCTGGAGGAGAACATCCAGGGCGCCCATCACTTGCTCATCGCCAGCTCCGTGCCAGTGATCTATGCCGTTGGGTTCCATCACCTGCAACGTTGGAGCGAGCGTGTCGCCGCCGGAGTTTGGGGTGGGCGTGCGGCGGCCCTCGCGGAACGGACCCGGCGCGCGCTGAGCTTCTCTGGTTGGCCATCGTTCGGCGTCTCGTTCGAGCGGCTCATGGGTCTGCTGGAAGGCCTCGGTTCGGGCCGCTTGGGGGCGGCGCCAACCTCCATCACGCTGCTTTCGGGTGACGTGCACCACGGCTATGTCGCGCGCCTGGACTGGCCCGCCGAGGCCGCCGTCCGGACGCCCGTGCACCAGGTCGTGACATCGCCCCTGCGCAACCCGCTCATGCCGCACGAGCGTCTCGCGCAACGCGTGGCGGCATCGCGTGTGGGCGGCGCTGTGCTTGGCCTGCTTGCCCGGTCGGCTGGGGTGCGTGCCACGGACCTCCGCTGGCGGCGGCTGCAAGGGATCGACTTCGCCAACCAGATCTCGACGCTGCAGCTAGACGCACGTGCAGTGACCCTCCACACAGAGGGAGCCCGTCATGCGTCGGCGGACACCGACCGGGGCGGGGCAGTGAGCAGTGACCCCGGTCGTCTTCGCACCCTGTGGCGACGGCGCTTGGTGTGAGGGCCCTCCCATCGGTCCGTCGACGACACCACCACTGCGAGCCGCCGTCGTGCGCTCGGTCAGCGAGTCCAAGCCAGGCAAAAGTCTGGCGACGTCCATGAAAGTGAGGTAGTCGTGAAGGAAGTCCTGGAAGTCTCGGCCCTGGTCGTGGAGCTCACGCTTGAGGCTGATCCCACGGCATCGCTTGGCAAGTGGCCCTGGCCCGAGGCGCTCCCGCAGTCGGGCGACATCATCGAGCACGAGGGTGCTGACTACGAGGTGGTCCGCGTCCGCTGGTCGACGACGGACCCGCACCAGGTAGCGGTCAGGGTCCGCCGGTGCTGAGGTCTCAGATGCGTGGCTCGGGCCTGGGTCGATGTGGATGCCCGAGCTCGGACCTGGCGTGCAATGCGTTAGTCACGAAGTCCCAGGCGTGGACTGGGGCGCCTGTAGCGCGGGCGCGACTACGTTGCAGGGTAGATGCCGCACCAGTCGCGGTGTCCGTTTTGATGGAGGGCTCCCGACATGAAGGATGATCCGTTCCAGGTGGCTAGAGGACAGGTCGAGGGACCGATGTCTGACCTCGAGGGTCGTGAGGAGGTGCGACCTGACCATGGCGAGCAACGCGCTCCAGGCAAGTCGAGTGGCGACCTGGTGCCCGACGAATGGCAAGAGGAAGACCCCGTTCGCGCACCAGATGAACGCGAGGATGAGCCCAGCCCCGTCAGCGACTAGCGGCATTCGCAGGGACTCTGTCGAGGTCGTCGACAGACGGAGGGGGATCCATTCGGCGCCGTAGCACCCAGCGGGTCCTCCTCTGACCGAGAGGCGCCTTCTCTGACCGAGAGGCGCCTCTCTTCATCGGTGGACGTAGCCCACCGCCATGGTCAGCTCTTCTTCTGACCGGTCTCGATGTCCACGCCCTCGAACTCCACATCCAGGGCCGTCGCGAAGCGCTTGCCATTGACCTTGTCGTGCCGCATGTATCGTGGTGGTTCGACGTGCACTACCAGCTTGTATGTGCCGTCGCCGGGGAGCTTCCAGTTCCGGCCATAGTGGTGGAGCCAGGGGTGCCAGAGGAAGGGCTGGTCGTGGCTGCCGACCTCGGTGCCAGCCTCATCGAAGACCGTCACGCTCACCGCGAGGCCGGGGAGGAAGCGACCGTCATGGGCGTCGCGAACGACGATCTCGATGTGCGCGTTCTCGTCGTCCGGGTTTTGCCACTCGAGCCCACCGTCGCGGAAGTGGTACATGCCCTCTGCATCTTCCACGGCGTAGCCCACGAGGTAGTCGCCATGCTCCGTCGATCTGCCGTGCGCTTCGTCCTGGGTCATCATCTCGACAGCCTTGCCGTAGGCGTTGCCTTGGGCCCGCGCCAACTCCAGTTGCTTGCGCGACGATTCATCGCTGGGACTACCCGACTTGTCGTCTGAAGGGCTGCTGGCGCTCGTCTCGGTGGTCATGTTCGGTTCGCTCCTTCCGAGTGGGTTTGGTGGGGCCGAATTTGCCTTAAGACGCGATACGTCCGCGCGCCACGCACCTGCGCTGGCGTTACAGCCTGCTCGCCCCGGCCGACTCCGCAACGGTGCTGCAAGGTGGCTCTCTCGGGCGCCCGCCCGGCCGTTATGCCGCCGTGGCCAGACTGCACCTTCGTGAGAGCACCAAGTAGCAAGGAGACCATCGAGATGATGAATCCCATGACCAAAGGCATGGCGCGAGCCGCAGTGCTGGCAGGGCTGGCAGGACTTGTCGCCGCTCCTGCCGCCGCGGTGAATATCCCCGAAGGCGGAGCGGTTACGCCTGACAGCGTCTTCGTCATCAACTTCCAGGTGCAAGAGGGCTGCGATGGCGCGCCCACCGACGCACTCGAAGTGACCATCCCGGACTCGGTCGAGAGCCCACTCCCTGAGTCGGTGTCCGGCTGGGATGTGACCGTAGAGAGCATGGCTACCGGCGACGATGGTGGCGAGCAGACCGTAGTGCGCTGGAGCGGCGGTCCGCTGCCGGACGGCACCTTCAAGGAGTTCGGTCTCCGAGCCGGCTTCCCCGACGACCCAGGTGCCGTCATCGCCTTCCCAGTCGTTCAGCGCTGCGGCGATGCGGAGTTGGCCTGGATCGACGACAGCGGCCAGATGGCTGCACCGACGGTGACGCTATCCGAACGCTTCGGGCCTCGCGACATCGCCGACCTCGATGCTTCGGTGGCGCAGCTGCAGGAGGAGTCCAAGGCGCTGACCGAGCAGATCGGGAGTGTCGATGTCGCCAACCTGCGCTCTCGGGTGAGCGACACCGAGGATGCCCTGAAGGAGGTCACCGATCGCCTGGATGGCATCGAAGAGCAACTCGGCCAGCTCGCCGGGAACGGTTAGGTCCAATAGGCCGGCACCTTTTTCGCCAGCCCGGGTCGGCCCGTCCCGGCCCTCGGAGCCAAGTCCGGAGCGGAGCCCGCCAGGCCTCCCCTACACCTCGGCGTAGAGGTGGCGGGCGATGACGTGGTCCTGATACTCGGGTGAGAGTTCGCAGAAGTAGCCGCTCCAGCCCCAGACGCGCACGATGAGGTCCCGGTGTGCCTCGGGGTTGGCCTTGGCGTCGAGCAGCGTGGACGCGTTGAGGGCGTTGAGCTGTAGCTGCTGACCACCGACGCGCACGAAGGTGCGCACCAGCTGCGCAACCTTGCCGATCGAACCGGCGCTGCGAAACACCAAATCGGACAGCTCCAGCGTGATCGGGCCACCGTTGCAGACGCGGCCGTAGTCGATCTTGGCGTACGACTGCAGCACGCTGATGGGACCGCGCAGTCGCGTTCCTGGCGTGGGGGCGAGATTGGCACCGAATGGATCGCCGCGACGCCGGCCATCGGCGGTGGCGCCGACCACCGGTTCAGCCAGGGGCCCATCGTCGCGCCCACGAGCCAACCACAGGTAGTACATGGCCGTGCCCGTGCCCGGTCGCACCATCCGCCCCGAGCAACCGGTCTCGGCATCGCAGGCGTCTGCCAGCCAGTCGTACAGCCGTCGCAAGAGGTCATCCGCCTCCGGCTGGGCAAGCCCGACCCGGGGACTCTCGTCAGCCAGCTTGCGCCTCAGATCCTCGTAGCCCACGTAGTCCGCATCCAACGCAGCCAGCACCTCGGCGGCGTCAACATCGGCAGCCTCGAAGACGTGGCGCTTGACGGCAGCGAGGGCATCGGCCGCGCTGGCAGCCGCAGCACCATGGATGCCCAGGTTGCGGTACCTGGCACCTTGGCCATGGTCAACACCGTTGTCCAGGGCGTCGGACATCAGCGCCGAGTAGTACGGCGCCGGTGCCCACAGCAGGTGCTCGTAGGGCATCGTCCGCGCACGGACCTGCACCGCGATCTGGGCTACTGTGCCCTCAAGGATGGCCTGGAACGAAGCGCCACTGGCCAGACCGTCGCGGATGGCGGCATCGGCAGCGGCCGGGAACGAGACCGCGCCGATGTTGCCCACGTCCATGCCGCAGCCGGGGATGATGAACTCCCAGCACGCAGCGACGGTGTAGTCACGGGCGTCAGCGACCTCATAGCCGTGCGCAGCCAGCGCCGGGATGACCACGTCGTCATTGGCGTACTGCGGGAAGCCCAGCCCCTTGCGGGTCAGCTCGGTCGCCAGCTCCAGCAGGGCTTGGTCCGTTTCAGCCGTGATGCGCAGGTTGATCTTGGGGTCGATGAGACCGACGTCGCGAGCTACCCGCAACGCCATGGTGGTCAGTAGGTTGACCGCGGATGCCCCGCTTGGCGTGACACCGCCGAGCGTGAGAGACTGGCCGTTGTCACCCTGCTGGATGCCCGGGTACAGGTCGGAGTCGCGATTGAGCGCGATGAAGAACTCAGCCAGCAGCTCCTCCGCGCCAGCCTCATCGAGCCGGCCGCGGTCAAGATCCGTGGCCAGGTATGGCCACAGGTACTGATCAAGGCGTCCCAGGCCCACGTGATGATGACCGGAAAGCCACACCACCGCGTGCATGAAGCGCATCGACTGCAGAGCGTCGTGGAAGGACGTCGGAGCCGCACCCGGGACACGATCCAGCCGGTCGGCCACATCGTCCCTGCCCAGCCGTCGCGCCTCGGCCGCATAACGGGCGGCCAGGGCCAGCACGGCGTCGATGGTCTCGATGGACGCATCGATGAATGCGACGCCATCCGCATCGCCGGCAGTCGCCAGCCGGGCGCGCGTCTGCAATGCCACCCCGCGTCGCCCCAGCAGGCCGGCTCGCAACGACAGGCCCCAGTCGGCGCATACGTTGTTCACGAGTCCGCCCTCGTGCAGGGTGCGGCCCTCGGTCATCGTCGCCAAATCCGTCGGCGCATAGACCGGCGGCACCGCCGTCAGCGTCCGGGTGAAGACGATGCGCTCATCGGGCTCGATCACGACCTGCTCGGCTTCGCACATGCGTCGCGTCAGGCGCGCCATCCGCGCCGGCCACGTTAGGCTCTCGCGATCGCACTCGGAGACGAGATCGGGAACCCCGGCCTGGCGGAACTGCCTGAAGTGGCCCTCGCGCGTCCGTGCTCGAAGCCTGGTCAGCCTCTCGTTCATGCGACTCGTACCTCGATCCCCAGTTGCTCGAACGGCTCCACGTCTGCATGCGGTGTTCGGGCCTCATCGAAGCCCGGCTGGAACGCCCTGCCACAGGCTGCGTACTTGCCGCCGGCGGCTCGATTGTAGGGCAGCAGTTCGACGCGAAGTAGGGTGGGCTGCGGCGCCAGCCGCTCGGCGATGGCGGCCAGGTTGGCGGTCGTATCGGTGACACCCGGGATGAGCGGCACCCGAGCCACGAAGGGCCTCCACAGTCGTGCCAACGAGTCAAGGTTCATCAGGATCGGCCCATTGTCCTGTCCCGTCCAGCGCTGGTGCGCCTCGGCATCGATGAGCTTGATGTCGAAGAAGAGCAAGTCGGACCGCGTCGCGACCCGCCTGAACACATCGGCCGCCGCGTAGCCGGAGGTATCCAGCACGACGTGCATGCCTCCGAGGAGGTCGATGACCTCGGCCACGAAGCCGGCCTGCAGGAGCGGCTCACCGCCCGAGAAGGTCACTCCGCCACCGCCGGAGGCGAGGATGTCCGCCTGCCGCATCAGGATCTCGGCGAGCTCGGCAGCGTCGTATTCACTGCCCACCGTCCGCTCCCCGGTCGTTGAGCGCATGACCTGCGGCTGCATGGTCATGCCCTCTGGGTTGTGGCACCAGGTGCACACGAGTGGGCAGCCCTTCATGAAGACGGTGGTGCGGATGCCGGGTCCGTCATGCACGGTGAACTCGCGGATGTCGAAGACGACGCCCCGGCTCATGGCCTCGTGTCGCCCGCGTTGGTGTCCGGCAGCATCATCGTCAGCAGCGACTGCTCGGTGGCATCCTCGCGCGCCACCTCCGCTGAGATCGCGCCTACCCGCATCACGTAGATCCGGTCGCTCATGCTGATGATCTCGGGCAGGTCAGAGGAGATCATGAGGACTGCGCCGCCTCGGTCAGCGATGGCCTCCATGAGCTCATAGAGGGCGTAGCGTGCCGAGACGTCCACGCCGCGCGTCGGTTCATCGAGCACATAGACGAGCCGGTCGCGGGCCAACCACTTGCCGATGGCGACACGCTGTTGGTTGCCGCCGCTCAAGGTGAACGCTGGCTGGCGCACGGTTCGGGCCACGATGCTGAGCTCTTCCACGAGCGAGGTCGCCAAGCCACGCTCACGATCGGGCATGACGAGCGGCCCTGGACCCAGGCGCGGCCACTCCGTGATGGCCAGGTTGCGCATGATCGGCAGTGACAGGATGACACCCTGGTCCTTCCGATCCTCGGGAACGAAGGCGAACCCGGCGTCCAGCCGACGGCGCATCGGCCACGCTGTGACGTCCTGACCGTTGAGGAGCACCGAACCCGATGCGGCCGGGTCCGCCCCCACGATGACGCGTGCCAGCTCCGTCCTGCCGGCGCCGACGAGTCCGGCGATGCCCACGATCTCGCCTCGTCGGACCGTGATCGAGACAGCTGCCGGAGCGCCCATGGGCCGCAGGTCGCAGGTCTCCAGCGCAACCTCACCGGGGGTCGTCCGCCGACGCTGGTAGACCGAGTCGAGGTGGCGGCCGACCATTCGCTCCACGATCTCGTCCTTGTTGGTCTCGCCGGTTCGGAGGGTTCCCGTGGAGCGACCGTCTTTCAGGACCGAGACCCGGTCAGAGATGGTGAAGACCTCGTCCAGTCGGTGCGTGACGAAGATGATGCCCAGCAGCTCGGATCGCAGCCGTCGCAAGAGTTCGAAGAGCCGCTCCGTCTCGAACCGGCTGAGGCTGGCCGTCGGCTCATCGAGGATGAGGATCTTTGAGCGCTCGCTGAGCGCCCGTGCGATCTCGACCAGCTGCTGCTGCGAGGTGGAAAGTCGTTCGACCGGGCTGTCCGGATCGATGTCGACCCCCAGCGTGGCGATGGCCTCCGCCGCCTGCTGTCGCATCTCACGCTTGTCCAGCCGGCGTCCCCGACGCAGTTCCCGACCCAGGTACATGTTCTCCACGACCGTCAGGTGTGGGGCCAGGCTTAACTCCTGCCAGATGACCGCGATGCCCTCCCGACGCACCCGCGAGATGGTGGTCTCGCCGCGGAGGCGCCCCATCACCTGCAGGCTACCACCCTCGTAGGGGAGGGCGCCGCCGATAACTTTGATAAGTGTCGACTTGCCGGCGCCGTTCTCACCGACGAGCGCGTGGACCTCGCCGGCCCGGAGTTCCAGGCAGGCGTCGGCGAGCAGCAGCACATCCGTGCCTCGGATGGGTCGGCCCTCGTCGTCGTAGGCGTACTTCTGGACATGCTGGGCGTCCAGCAGGATGGCGGCGGCATCTTCGCGGGCGACCGCCGTCATGTCCGTTCCCCCAGGTATCGACTGCGTGCGGCGTCGATGACGAGCGAGGTAACGATGAGCAGGCCCATCACCGCCTGGTAGAGGAGCGGCGTGATGTTTAGCAGGACGATGGAGTTGCCGATGGTCCGGATGATGATGGCACCGATGATGACCCCGACCACGGTGCCGCGGCCGCCGAAGAGGCTGGTGCCGCCGACCACCGCGGCAGTGATCGTCTCGAAGGTCGTGTTGAAGCCACCCAGCGTGGGGACGCCGATCTGGACGCGAGACGTGAGCATCACCGCGGCCAGGGCGGCCATGCCGCTGCCGATGGCGAAGCAGCTGATCACGATGGTGGTAACGCGGATCCCCGAAAGCCCGGCGTCACGCGGTTGTAGCCGACAGCGACGACCGACCGGCCGAAGGTCGAATGGTTGAGCACGACCCAGGCGACGGCGGCGACCAGCGCTGCCAGGACTACCAGGTACGGGATGCCGAAGAGGTCTCCGGTCTGCAGGCCGACGAACAGGTCGTCGGCTGGCATCGAGAGCATGCTGCCCGCCGAGATCATCTGTGCGATGGCGTAGGCGATGTAGAAGCTGCCCAACGTCGTGATGAAGGCCGGGATCCGGACCCATTGCACCAGGACCCCATTGACAAGACCGAAGACGATGCCGGTCGCGAGGGCGACCGCCAGCGACAGCGGGAAGCTACCGGTCTCGATCATCACCGTGACGAGGACCACCGACACCAGGCCGTACACGGCGCCCACCGAGAGGTCGATGCCCCCGATCAGGAGCACGAAGAGGATGCCGATGGCCGCGACCGAGAGGTCGCTGGCCTGGCGCAGCACGTTGCGGATATTCTCGGGCGTCCCGAAGTGCGGCACGAAGATCGCCGCCAGGATCCACATGACCAGCAGCAGGGCCAGGAGGCCCAGCGTCGGGTTCCGGCTGACCTGCTCCCAGATCCCGCCGAGACGGCTGTGAGATGTCACGGGCGTGGGCTCGTGTCGGGTCGGCTCGTGCGGAGTCGGCGACTCGCTCGCCGGGGGTGATTCGTGGGCGGTCATGCGGCGCGCTGGCCTCGGACGCGCAGGAGCGCGCTGCCAAGGACATCACGCAGCGCTGGACCCTGGACGGTCACCAGGACCGCCAGGATGATGAGCATGCCGGTGACGAAGTCCTGCATGAACGGCTGCACGCCTTGCAGGTTCAGGACGTTCCGGATCGAGACGAGGAAGATGGCACCAGCGCCGGCAGCCCAGAGGTGCCCGCGGCCGCCGAAGAGATCGACTCCACCGATGACGCAGGCGGCTACCGCCGAAAGCGTGAACGGCTCCCCCTGCAACGGGCTGGCGGTCCCTAGTCGAGCGGCCAGCATGGTCCCGGCCGTGGCGGCCAGCAGCCCCGACACGACATAGGCACTCGAGAGCACCCGCAGGACCGGCACGCCGGAGAGGCGAGCCACGGCCAGGTTGTCTCCTGTGGCGCGCAGGTGCACGCCCCAGCTAGTCACGCGCCAGACGATCTCCAGCACGAGCAGCGTGACGACGGCCAGGATGACCAGATAGGGCACGCCGAGGATGGTGTCGTTGCCGAGGGATACGAAATCCGAGGGCAGGATGGGACGCCCGACCAGGTCGGCCAGGTAGAGAGCCAGGCCGGCCGCGATACCCAGTGTTCCGAATGTGGCGATGAATGGCGGCAGTTTCAGTCGGGAGACGATCAGCGCATTGACCGAGCCAAGCACCATGCCGACCCCGAGGCCGACGACCACCGCCAGCGGCCAGACGACCCCGACGCTCACGAGGGAGACCTCCACCACGCCGACCAGCGACATCACACCGCCGACTGACAAGTCGATGCCACCCGTCACGACGACGAGCGTCATGCCGAACGCGACGACCGACAGGATGGCCGCCTGCGACAAGACGTTTTCGAGATTGGAGAGCGTCGCGAAGTAGGGCACCAACTGGCCCACGAGCAACAGTGTCACGACGATCAGCACGACGGCGCTGATCGCGCGGAGCAGCCGGTCTCTCTGGTGGCTGAGCATCGCCAGGGCCTCCGGTGAGTCTGGCGCACCACCTGAGTCGGTGGTGCGCCAGCCCTTAGGCTTGAAGTGGCCGCGAGGTGGCCGCTAGAAGGCCTTAGCCATGGCCTCTTCGGCGTTGTCGATCGTCACCGTCGTGGTGCCCGAGTCGATGTACTTGTCGAGCGAGCCGGTCTCGATCTCGCCGTTGGCGATGCCCACGGCGAATTCCGCCGCCATGGAGCCCATGGCCATCGGGTCCTGAGTGTTGTCGGCTAGGAGCTTGCCGTCGAGGACGCCTTGGATGCCGACCGTGGAACCGTCGATGGCGAGGACCGCCACGTCGGTCTTGCCGGCACCGGCGAGTGCCTGCAGGATGCCGTCGACCATGACATCACTGGCCGACAGGACGGCTTGGAGGTCGGGGTTGGCGGTGATGATGTTCTCCATCGCGGCCAGTGCCTTGGCGTTGTCCCATTCACCCGTGGCAGAGGCTACGGGGGTGATGCCTCCGGAGGCCAAGCCCTCCATGAACCCGGTGAGACGGTCATCGCCGGCCACCGAGCCGGGTGCACCTTCGATGATGGCGACCTTGAGTTCGGGATCGGGCATCGATGTGACGAGGTAGGTGGCCAGCTCGCGTCCGGCATTCACGTTGTCGGTCGCGATGAGGGTCTCATAGAGCTCCTCGTTGCCGGCTGCGATGGGCTGGTCGACCAGGATGACCGGCACACCGGCATCCTTGGCCTTCTGCAGTGCGGGCAGGACGGCCGAGCCATCGAGCGGGCTCACGATGATGCCGTCGACCTGCTGGGTGACGAGGTCTTCGAGCTGGCTGGACTGGCTGGCCACCGCGGTCTGCCCACCGGCGACCAGAAGCTGGACCGTGCCACCGAGTTCCTCGACCTTGTCCGTGGCTGCTTGGACCCAGGCAGCCTGGAAGGGGTCATTGGTGATGGTCTTGACGGATAGCCCGATGACGGGGCCGTCCTGCGCGACTGCGCCTGCCGGCACCATCGCTACCACCAGTGCTGCTGCCGCCATGACAGCCGAGCTGACACCAAGACGTCGCATGAGTGATCCTCCATGGTCGTGGTCTTTCGGCCACGCGTCTGTCTTTGCCATAAATGCAACGGATGTAGTCATCCGTTGCCGCCTCGTGGTCTCGTTCGCCGTGGTCCGGTGGGTCACCTCCTCTACCTGCAAGCTGTCATCAGCAAGCTGTCATCAGTGAGTATTCGAACGTGCTCCCTACACCGCCCCGGCGAGGTGCCGGTAGGCAGCGCTCCAGCGCACCTCCTTGGCGAAGCCGCGGGCCGTGGTGTCGGCATCGATGGCCAGCAGCTCCACGTCGAGCATGCGGGCGAGGTCCTCGATGACCTCGAGCCCGACCGCCTGGCTGTAGGCGGTGTGGTGGGGACCGCCCGCGAGCAGCCACAATTCGGCGGCGGTGCTGAAGTCGGGTCGCGGCTCCCACAAGGCCCGGGCCACCGGCAGCTTCGGCAGCTCCTCCGGTGGCGCCACGGCGTCGATCTCGTCGGCCACCAGCCGCAGGTGCGTGCCCATGTCGACGAGGCCCACCACGACCCCCGGACCGGCGGCACCAGAAAAGACGAGCCGCACGGGATCCTCGCGACCACCCACGAAGAGCGGATGGATCTCGCACGTCGGGGTCGCGGCGGCGATGCTGGGGCAGACCTCCAGCATGTGCGCGCCCAGGACCGCGGGACTCGCGGCGCCCAGGTCGTAGGTGTAGTCCTCCATGAAGGACACGCCACCGGGGAGCCCCTCGCTCATGGCCTTCACGATGCGGACCAGCAGCGAGGACTTCCAGTCACCCTCGGCGCCGAAGCCGTAGCCGTCGGCCATCAAGCGCTGGGCCCCGATGCCCGGGAGCTGCTGCAAGCCCCCCAGGTCCTCGAAGGTGTCGACGAAGGCCATGGCGCCGTGGTCCGCCAGGAAGGCCCGCAGGCCCAGCTCGATGCGCGCGGCATCACGCAGCGAGCCGCGTCGCTCACCAGCGGGACGCAGCGGTGGCACGACCTCGTAGGTCTCGTCGTACTCGGTACAGAGCCGCTCCACTTCGGCATCGGCGATCTCGTCCACGACCGTGACCAGCTCGTTGACGGGGTACGTGTTGACCGAGGTCCCGAGCCTCGCCTGCACTTCCACCTTGTCGCCATCGGTGTCGGCCACCTCGCGCATGTTGTCGCCGAAGCGGATGACGCGCAGGGTGCGGGCCTCGTGGGCGCCGGCACAGGCACGGCTCCAGGCGCCGATGCGACGCTGCACGCCCGGATCGGCCCAGTGGCCCGCGATGATCTTGCGGGGCAGCCGCAGCCTACTCATGAGGTAGGCGAACTCGCGGTCCCCGTGGGCCGACTGGTTGAGGTTCATGAAGTCCATGTCGATGTCGCGGTAGGGCAGGTCGGCACCGTACTGGGTGTGGAGGTGCAGGAAGGGCTTCGAGAGGGCCTGCACTCCCGCGATCCACATCTTGGCCGGGCTGAACGTGTGCATCCAGCCGATGACCCCGATACAGGCATCGTCGGCAGAAGCCTCCAGACAGGCCCGGCGGATGGCATCGGGGTCCAGCAGTGTCGGCAGCTGGACGATCTGGATAGGGATCTCGGCCGCCGCCTGGAGTCCACGCACGATGCGTTTGGATTGCTCGGCGACCTTCTGCCGGGTCGCGTCGTCGTAGTAGTGGATGCTGCCGGTCAGGAAGTAGATCCGCAGCCCATCGAACGCCATCCCAAACCCCCTCTTCTGGGCCTCCGCAGGCCCACGTTCGCATGAATGCAAGCGATTGTATGCAAGCGCATGTCAATGAGTCAACCACCAACTCTTGCGCGACCGCTAGGATGGGAAGCTGGAGGAAGAAGACATCGATGGCACGAGCGGATCGGCGAGTTCACACGGGCCTTGGCGGCGCAATGCCGGTCACGCCTGCCAGCGTCGCTGCGGGGCCGCCCACCATGCGCGACATCGCCGAAGCTACCAAGGTCTCGCAATCGACGGTCTCACGCGTCCTCTCCGACTCGCCCACGGCCATCCCCATCGCGGCGGCGACACGCGAACGCGTACTGGAGACGGCCAAGCGTCTGGGCTACCGGCCCAACCCGCTGGCGCGCGGCCTGATGGGCGCACGCACCATGCTGCTCGGTGCGGTCATCCGTGACATCACCGATCCCAGCTTCCCGGCGATCATCGAGGCCGTCACGACCGAAGCCCGCAGGCACAACTACAACGTAGTGCTGGGCCACGCGCAGGGGAGTGCCGGCGAAGCCGTCGAACTCTGGGCCATCCTCGAATCACGCCACTGTGACGCCATCCTGCTGCTGGGTGATCTGAGCGATCGGCCGGCGCTCATCGAGGGCCTAGAAAGCACGCGAGAACCGGTGGTGGCGCTCTGGCACGGTTCGCGTTCAACCGTCATCCCCACCGTCAACGTGGACAATCGCGCTGCCATCACGGCGGTGATGGAGCACCTTTCCTCGCTCGGCCATGAGCGCATCGCCTTCGTTGGCCGAAAGCAGCTGGGTGACATCGTGGAGCGCGAAGAAACCTACGAGGCCTTCCTCACGCGCAGGCGGTGGCCGATCCGTCCGGACTACATGCCGGACACCGTCAACGAGTACGAAGGCGGCATCGAGGCGTTACAACGACTGATGCGTCTCACTGAGCCGCCGACGGCCATCGTCGGCGCCACCGACGTCATCGCCATCGGCATGGTGCATGCTGCGCTCCAGCGAGGGCTCCGGGTGCCGCAAGATGTCTCGATCACCGGCTTTGACGACATCCCGGGGGCTCACGTCATCATGCCGCCCCTAACGACCATGCGGATGCCCGTCCGAACCATGGTCAAGGCCGCCATGGACATCGCCATCGGCTTGCTTGATCGGGAGTCCGGCCCGGCGGTGGATCTCCACCCTGTGTATCAGGCTGAACTCGTAGTCCGCGACTCGACGGGGCCACCACCAAGACCGCGGACGCGGTACTGATCCCTGCATCGTTTCGCTCCAACTTGCCGGTTTCCCAGATAGAGCGAACAGAAACCGCCCTTTCGCGGGGTTCCGGTCACTCTCAGCTTGGTTGCGGATGTGAGCATGCTCGAATTTGCCTCCGCGGGTCATCTGGTCCAGTTGAGGGCAGGCTGGGCACCATGGCCGGCCGAAATCGAGCCCAGACAGGCCGATTGTTCGATCTATGTGGGATCCGTGCTGGCAGGATGCGCGGTTCCGGATCGGTTGGCTGAACAGGTTGCTGCGGTGGCAGGCGCCTGATCGCCTCCGGATCGGCCCTATCCGGTCTATCCGGCCTCAGCTGCAGCTCGGCGGCGCTTGAATCCCTCGACGAAACGACTGAGCGTGTCTGACATGCGACCTCGCTCCATGACCACGTCGATGAGCACGAACCGGTCTTGGGTGGCGACGGCCAGCTCCAATGCCTCAGCCAGCTCGCGACGGGTCCAGACGCGGATCCCCAGACCACCCAGCGGACCGGCCAGCTCGTGGAATGGCCAGTCATCGAGGTCGTTGTAGGCGGCCCCCGGCTGGAACGCACGCAGCATCTCCCAAGAGGCGTTGTTGAAGACGATGACGATGGGGTTCCAGCCGTAGCGGCGGCAGTTGCCCAACTCCCAGCCGGTCATCTGGAAGGCGCCATCGCCGACGAGGATCAGCGGTCGCTCGCCGGTGGCTGCCTGGATGCCGAGGCCGCCGGGCACGCCGAAGCCCATGCCGGCGTAGTAGCCCGGCGCCGCCAGCTCGTGATGCGCGATGTCCATGGCCGTGAAGAGGCAGTCGCCCATGTCCGAGGCCATGGGCATGGGGCCATGGCTTCGCATCATGTCATTGACCGCAGTGGCGATGTCGGTCGGGGCAAGCGGCGCCTCGTCGGCAACCAGGTCGTAGGGCGGTTCGGGCGGGGCCGGCAAGTCCGGTCGGGCGCCCAGTGGCCGAGCGATCGCGGCCATGGCTCTGACCAGGGCCGCCAGTGGGACATCGGGGTAGACGTGGAAGCCCAGGCGCACCTGTCGCTCGGCGGCGAGGATGGTCTGGCGCAGGTCGATCTGGCGCATGGACACCGCGAAGTTGGTGTCTGACAGGATGACGCCCAGCAACAACAGCGCATCAGACGATTCGACCAGTCGGGTGATCTCCGGTTGGCCGGCCACACCGATGTAGGTCCCCAGGGGCGGATTGGCCGACTCGGTCAACAGCCCTCGACCCATGAAGGTGGTGACGACGGGGATACCCAGGCGGACCGCCAAGTCGGCGACCTCAGACTCGATGCCGTAGCGCCGGATCTCGGCATCGACCATCAGCACCGGTGAGTGCGCTGCCGACAGACGCCCCATCACCTCAGTGGCAGCCGCCTCCACGGCATCGGCATCCACCGGGCTCGGCGGCAGCGGCGGCACCGTGCCGATTTCGACCGCCACCATGTCACGCGGGATCTCCAGGTACACCGGCTGCGAGCGCTCCTGGCAGTTGCGCAGCACGCGGGCGATGGCATCCGCCGCGGCGACCGGGTCATCCAGCACCGCCTGGTCGCAGGTGATCTCACCATAGACGTGCCGCTGGGAGTCGAGCGTGCGGGCCTGGTGATGAACGAGCAGGCCGCTGGAACGCTCGGCTCGTGAGGGGGCACCTGACAGCACCACTAGTGGCGTACGTTCCGCATAGGCGCCAGCGACGGCGTTGACCAGGTTGAAGGCACCCGCGCCGTAGGTGATAGCGGCGACCCCGATGCCGCCATGGAAGCGCGTGGCAGCGTCGGCGGCGAAGCCCACCCCGGGTTCGTGGCTGAGCGTGTACAGCGGCAGGATGCGCGTGCGCTCGATGACCTCGAAGAGGGGCAGCGCGAAGTCGCCGGGGATGCCGAAGATCTCACGCGCTCCAGCGTTCCGCAGCGCGTGGAGCAATGCCTCAGCCAGTTGCACCAGGTCCCTCGCGTGCGCTCTTGATGTGACCGCTTCAGGGTAGCCGCCGCGTCGGCCAGGGGCGGAGGCGGCGCGCAGATAGTGGTATCAACATCGCATCACGCAGCCCGCCGAGGAGACACTGATGACATCCGACCAGCCCCCCAGTCCCGATGCCTGGGGCACACAGTCCGAAGACGGCCAGGTGCTGCTCTCCATGCCTTGGGAGATCTTCGTGCTGGCGGTCGCCATCCTGTCGATCGTCAACCTGGTCCTGGCGCTCCTCATCCGCAATCCCGACCTGGACCAGATCATCACCATCATGGACCTGATCCTCGTCGTCATCTTCGCGGTCGACCTCGTGCGACGCCTGAACGTGGCTGACGACAACCGCGCCTACCTCACCAAGGGGCGTGGCTGGCTTGACGCTATCAGCATCATCCCGGCGCTGCGGATCGCCCGCATCCTGCGCATCTTCCGCGTCGTTCGTGTGGTCGGCCGCATGGGCGGGCTGGGGCCTGCGTTGAAAGCGTTCTTCAGAAACCGGGCCACGGGCGGGTTGCTGCTGGTCCTCCTCATCGCCATCCTGGTGCTGGAGTTCGGCAGTCTGGCCATCCTCGCCGTGGAGCGCACCAGTCCAGCGGCGAACATCACCACCGCCTCCGACTCTCTCTGGTACATGATCGTGACCATGTCGACGGTCGGCTACGGCGACCAGTATCCGGTCACCAACGCTGGACGGATCATCGGCTCGATGATCATCATCGTGGGGGTCGGTGTCTTCGGTACGCTGACCGGCTTTCTCGCCAACCTGTTCCTGGCGCCGGCAAGCGAGCCTGAGCCGGTGGAAGAAGCTGAAACGTCAACCTGAGGGTTCCTGAGTTCCCACGGTGTGGAAGGGCTCAGCTTGTCGCGTCGTCTCGTCCGGGCCGAGGCCCGAAGGTCATGCCCAGCTCGTCCTCCATCCAGTGCCGGAGCTGCTTGTAGACCATCGGTGCACCAAGGAGCGGCGCGAGGTCCAGCTCCCAGTCGGCCGGATGCAAGAGGAACGGCTTGGTCTGCGGTCCACCGAGCCCGCCGTGGGCGCCGATGAGCTCCTCGAAGGCGGCGATATCGCCGGTCTCGGGGTCATAGGTGCTGATGACCGCGAGGTCGCCGACATGCTCGATCTCGTCGAGCCGCCGCACGGCTGCGGACGCATGCTCGCCATAGACGGCGAGCGGGTCGACGCCTTCGACGCGGTCCTCGTCGAGGTAGTGGATGCCGCCGCCGCCGACAGCCAGCAGCCCGTGGGCGTCCGAGCGCACGATGAGCACGCCGATACCCGGATGGTTGGCGAGCGCGTCCACGAGGTCGGGATAGGCTACCTCGATCTGCTGCAAGTCGGCGCGCCCGTCGATGGCGGTGAAGTACACCAGCGCGAGGTTGCCGCCGGCGACCACGATGAGGTCCGCGGGCTCGTCCTCGCCGGACCCTGCCTTGGTGTCATCGCTCGTGCCCTCGACCACGAACCCTTGGTCGGGCCCGAGGTCGACCTGGCCGTCCTTGCTGCGGTGGCGGGTCGCGGTGCGGGTGACCGAGCCGGCCACGCTGTCTGTCTGGCCGACTTCGCTGAGGAACGCATTGAGCGGGCCCCAGTCCTCGATCTGCGCGGTCGCGGCAGCCACCGAAGCCGTTCCGCCCATGAGCGAACGCACCACGTCCTGCAAGGTCACGCCGTAACGCTGCAGGAATGTGGCCCCCAGGCTCTGGCCATGGTCAGCGAGGTAGACGAAGCGATAGGGTCGCGGCGCGTCCCCGGCCACCTTGGCCAGCGTCGCCAGCTCGCGGTCCACGCCGTCGAGCGCGTCGAGCGACTCGGCGCGCTCAGGTCCGCTGTGGTGCGCGATCTCGTCGTAGTCGGTGTAGTCCATGTAGACAACGGGCGTGCCGCGCATCATCTCTTCGATGATCAGTGACGTGCCCAGCGCACGCAGGGCCACATTGGTCGCGCCACGCACCCAGGGGTAGGGGAAGCCTCGATGCATCCGTGGTTCGATGCCGGCACGGGTCTGGCGCCGCGACTGGATGTTCTCCTTCACCACTTCGGCAAGGTACTGCGCCAGCATGGTGAGGTAGTTGTAGGGGCTCGCGAAGTAGTGCGCGAACGCGTTGGACTGGCCCAGGCCGCGCTCCTTGACCTTGATCGTGGACATCACCAGGAAGGCGCGGTCGCCGTCCCCGGTGAAGATGTTGCTGATGCTGGCGCCGCCCGGGCTCAGCAGGCCCTCGCCATTCGAGATGCGAGACTCGATGACGGTCGCGTCCTCGGGATGGTTGGCCACCAGCAGCTGCCCGGTCTCCTTCTCGTACCAGCGGAAGTTGGGGATGCCGTCGTTGTTGCCATGCAGGATGCCGGCCTGGCTGGCCGGTGTCGTCGACGGCAGCAGCGCCGTCCAGTGGGCGAGCTTGTGGCTTCCCGAGCGGACCAGGCGGCTGAGGTAGGGCACGCGTCCCGCGCGCAGCGAATGCGACAGGACATCGTGCGACAGCCCGTCGACCTGGATGATGATGAGTCCGGGTTCGTCGCTGTGGATGACGTCGTCCCGGCGCGTGGCCAGCGTGCGCACGAGCGCGCCGTAGTAGGAGTCGTCCTCACCCAGCCCGAAGAGGATACCGGCGGCGCCGGTGAAGAAGCCAAGGATGAACGACACCAGCAGCGCGCCGAGGATGCCGCCCTCCACCGTGACGCCCGGGACGATCGGCGTAAGCAACCAGATGACGAGCGCCTGGAAGAGCAGCGTCGTGATCACCAGCAGCACGAAGCGTCCGGCCACCAGCACCAGCAAGGCTGGCCGCACCAGCAGGTTGAGGGCGCTGATGAACAGGATCGCAAGCAGACCGCCGCCGAGCTCGGTGATCTCCAGAAGGCCCGGCACGAGCCAGGCCGTGAGCCAGAAGGCGATGAGGGCCGCGACCAGGGAGACGAGTGCTCGCTTGACGAGCGCACCACGGCCGAGGCGCCAGTGCCACAGCAGACCGATCTGCGTTCGATAGAGTGCGACGAGCTTGTTCAGACTGTTCATGGCAACTGAAGACCGGGGCCAGGGCGGTATCTCATGTCCGACGTTCCATCCGATGCTGTGGCGAGATCGCTATCGATAGCCTCAGGTTCGTGCGTCGACCACGCGACATCCAAAAGGGATGAAACCGCAGTCATGGGCGATAGTATGCGTGCTACGGTCCCCACTGGCGTCCACTCATCTCAGGGTGTCAAATTGCTCGGCTCGCGTTGACCATGATTGCATCGCCTTCGGCTGCCACCAAGGTCCAGCCGCCCACCGTCCGCCGACCGATCGTGGCCCGGGAGCGTCTGCTCGGCCTCAGGCCCGATCCGGTGGAGGCTTCGGTCGTGACCATCATCGCGCCGGCCGGATACGGCAAGTCGACGCTGCTCCACAGCTGGGTCGAGGCCGCCGACCTGCCGGTCGTCTGGTTGTCGCTCGACCGACGCGACAACGACCCGGTGACCCTGGCCACCAGCATCGCCCTCGCCATCCTGGAAGCCTGGCCATCGGCTCGCGCCGTCGAGGAAGCGCTTGAGACGCCCATGGCCTCGATCTGGTCGCTGCTCACGCCCCGCCTGTCCGCCGAGTTGACGAAGAGGTCGCCGTTCATCCAGGTCATCGATGACATCCACGAGATCAGCGAGCCCGAGTGCCTGGATGTGGTCAACTCGCTGGCGCTACAGGTGCCCGCCGGCTCGCAGCTCGTCATCGCCGGTCGCGCGGCGACGGGGCTGGCCCGGCCCAGGCTCCACCTGGAACGACGCATCGTGGAGATCGGTGTCGACCAGCTCAGGTTCTCGGATGACGAGGCGTTGGAGCTCCTGCGCGACTCTGGTCTCGAGATGACTGCGAAGCAGGGCGCTCAGCTCAACCAGGCTTGCGAGGGTTGGATCAGCGGATTGCTGCTCAGCGCGATGGGCGATCCCGTTCGGGCGACCAGTCGCCAGCCGGCGAGTCCCGTGCGCGGGAGCGACCTGCTCGGTCAATACATCTACTCAGAGGTCTTGTCACGCATGTCGCCTGACGAGGTCGCCTTCCTGCTCCAGACCTCCGTCTTGCGGGAGCTCTCCGCACCCCTCTGCGACGCTGTGCTTGAGCGGACCGGCTCAGCCGTCCTGCTCGGCCGGCTCTGCGACTCCAACGCCTTCATGACGCGTGTGCAGGGCGATCACTACCGCTACCACGACATCTTCCGCGAAGCACTCTCGGCTGAGCTGAACCGCACCGACCCAGACCTGCTGGCGACATTGCGTGGCCGCGCCGCTGAGTGGTATGCCCTGCATGACGACCCCGTGGAGGCGGTCAGCTACGCCATGGAGTCAGGCGACGACGACCTCACGTCCCGGCTCATCAGCATGTTTGCGCAGCGCACGTTCAACGCCGGGCGCACACCAACGGTGCGACGTTGGCTGGACTGGGCAGAGGAGTCCGACCTGGTTCGCCGCGATCCGCTCCTGGCCATGTCTGGGCATTTCGTCCTGGCGTTCGGCGGGGAAGGGGAGCGTGCCGAGCGCTGGGCGCGTACCCTCCACGACGCAGCCGCCGGCGGGCGCGATGAGAGCGCCGGATGGAGCGCCCTCGCGGCGGGGGTCGCCTGTCGGTTGGGCGCGTCCGCCGCCCTGACGGATGCCCTCCGTGCCTGTGAGCTGATCGGGAGCCTGAGCCCTTGGCGGAGCGCTGCGCTGACCACGCTGGGGCTGTGCCAGATGATGAACGGCCGGCCCGCCGAGAGCGAGGCCGCCTTGCTCGAGGTCGTCGATCCGTTCCGGTCCGAGGGTCCAGATGCCAACTCGCGCTCGATCGCCTCCGCCCTGCTGGCGAGACGACTGCTCGACGCTGGCGACCTGGAGGGCGCCAGGCAACACCTTGAGCAGGCGGCGCTGCTGCGTGCTCGTCACGGCATCGCCGGCCAGGGCATGCAGGCGATGATCGACGCACTCCTGGCGCGCCTGGCCATCACCGCCGACGCCGATCTCGCCCTGGCTCGTTCCTATCTTGCCCATGCCCAGACCGTGCGGCCGCTGCTGACGTGGGCCATTCCGGGGCCCGCGCTCATCGCTCGCCTGGACCTGGTCCAGGCGCACCTTGCCCTGGCCGACGCGACCGCCGCGCGCCTGCTGTTGCGCGAGGCCAGCGACATCCTGCGGCGCCGGCCTGGGATGGGCGCGCTGGAGGACGAAACGCAACGGCTGAAGGAGCAGGTATCGAGTCACTTCGAGATGGCGTCAGGTGCGTCTGCCCTGACGGGCGCCGAGCTTCGCCTGGTGCCCTGGCTGGCGACCCATCTCTCGTTCCGGGAGATCGGTGAGCGGCTCTTCCTTTCGCCCAACACGGTGAAGACAGAGGCACTCGCGATCTACCGCAAGCTGGGCGCGTCCTCGCGCTCGGAAGCGGTGGTCGCGGCCGTGCGCTTCGGCCTTCTCGACCCCGCGGCTGTTCCGAGTGTGCTGGAGGCGGCGAGCTGGGTCGACCACCTCGTCGGCTAGGACGGGTCGGGGCTTCACCCCGTCGGGATGATGCGCGGCCTGGCTTGAGGCGGTCCAATGGGACGGCCAGTGCTGCCTCCCAGGTGGCACGGCGCATCGAGGAGTGTGTGCCCCGACGATGACTCGATCGACGCAACACCGGCAGCCTCCAGGCTATGAGGAAACGCTCCGACGTCTCTCGCTGCATGACGAGGCTTTCGTGGCCGCGATGATGGGGGAGTACGTTGGTGTCTGGCGAGCAGGTGACGTGGACGAGATGGCGCACATGCTCGACGATCGCACACGTCGGCTGGTCATCCTTGGGGCGCTCATCGCTATCGACGCGGGATCTGCGGCCATCGACGCCGCTGTGGCGGCCGCCTTCGGGGCGGGTGCTACAGCGGAGGACGTCGTCGATGTGCTGCTGGCAGTCGCCCCCGCGGTCGGCACGGCGCGGGTCGTCACGGCGGCGCCGTTCGTCGCTGCCTCGGTCGGATACGACCTCGATGGGGCCTTCGAGGGCATCCCGCGGCAGCCGCTGCCGGGATCGCCTCGCGGCAGCAGGGATCGGTAGCCCCGCCGGCCCCTGAGGCGACGCGCTCGGCTGCGCGAGCCCGGCTCCGCGGGTTCGGTCTTGGCCGCGGTCAGGGCTCCTGCCTCGTGCCACGACCCGAGCCGGCCAGCCCTGACCGGTACGTTGTGCCTGGCGGTTCATCCATTCTGGATGAGGCCCTCCGAGTGTGCCGCCCTATGGTGGGGCGAGTAGCCGTCAGCACTGCCCGATCCGAACAGACGGGCCGACGGCCATGGATGATCCGCCATCCCATGTATCGCACGGAGAAGACCCATGTTGGGACGAGGACGGCGCATGCGCCGACGTGGCATGGTTGCCGGCGCTGCGGTCGCGCGCCATCACGAACAGCAGATGGAGCAGCAGTACCAGGCGCAGTCGGCGGCGGACCAGCAGGCCGCATACGAAGCCGGGCTGGCGCAGGCGCAAGCCGCGGCCCCCAGGCGCCGCCGTCGGCCGCCGACCCGATGGATGCCAAGATCGCCGAGATCCAGAAGCTCGCGACCCTGCACGGATCGGGTGCCCTCACCGACGAGGAGTTCGCGACGCAGAAGCAGAAGATCCTCAACGGCTAAGGAAGATCCTCAGCGGCTGGGGCTGGCCGGGTCCGCCCCGCGGCGCTACCCGGGTCGCTGAGCCGCCGGCACCGGCGACCCCCGCCATCGGCTGACCACCACGGCCAGCAGGCCGGGCAGGGTGATCGAGACCAGCCCGGCTGTCAGGGCCCCCGTGAGGACCTGCGGGTCGGCCGCGAAGGCGGTGGAGGCGACAGCCAAGGCGACCGCGTTCGCACGCGTGCCGGTGACCAGGCTCGTGGCGAGCTTGGTCGGCCGCTCCCGCCCGCCGATGAACCAGCCTGCCACCAGGGCGAAGCCGACGACGGCTGCAGCGGCCAGCCCGGCCGCGCTCGCGATGGCCGTCGAGACGACCTGGATGTCGCGCGCGACGATGGTCGCGATCGTGAGCGCAAGACCGACGCTGGAGGCCCGCACCGCCAGGGAGACGAATCTCTCTGACCCACCCCGTCTGATGCGACCGATCGCCTGCCCGACGCCGATCGGCAACAGTACGAACACGACCAGCGCCACGATGATCTCGATGACGACCTCCCTGCCGGTCGCGACACCCAGCAACGATACCCACGCGGGCACGATCACGATGTTGGCGAGCTCGAGGGCCACCACGATGCCGATGGCGTATGCCGTATCGGCGCCCGCCACGGCTGCCAGCTTGATCCCCAGTGGCCCAGCCGAGGCGAACGCGACGAGGAGCAGGCCAGTGGCGAGGCCATCCTCGATCTGCAGCAGCTGGATCATCGCCCACATGGCGAACGGCACCAGGGCGATGTCCAGCACGATCGTGCCGGCCACGAGTCGGCGCCGGCCCAGGGACTCGATGATGTCTGCCGCCTGGATGGACATGCCCATGCCCAGACCGGCCGTCCACAGCGTGAACGCGATGAGCGGCGTCACTGCCGCTTCCAGTAGCGGCTGCACGAAGGAGGTATCCGGCACAGGTGGACTGTACTGGCGACTCAGGCGTGCCTCAACTCGCGGCCGTGAATCATCCAGAACGGATGATGGCGCTGCGCTGCGTGCGACCTATGGTCCCGCCAGAGTCACGCCCCAGGTGGGCGACCTTCCCGACGGACCCGGGCATCCACGTGCCCACCGACCCGGCGCCATGACCCATAGCGGGACCACAGTCTCGATCGAGGGGATATGTCCATGAACCTGAAGCTGCTGGCGCTCGCTGCCGCGTCGCTGTTGCTGTTCGCCGCCCTCGACTCGCTGACCCCCCAGATCCGAGCTCTCAAGAAGGCCGGAGTCCAGGCCGGTACCGCACAGTGCGGCCTCGTCGAGGCCCAGGAGGCGGCCTCCGCTGCTGCCGATACAGTCGAATCGATCGCCGCGGATGCCCAGGCAGCCGTCGAGTCCGCCGCACCGTAGGCGGCCCCCGCTGCCCGGCAGCCAGCCGGTCAGAGATCCCCATCGCCAACCCAAGGAGGACGCACATCATGGCCATCGGACCCATCCAGCTGCTCGTGGTCGGCTTCGACCACCCGGACTTCCAGGGCGAGATCCTCGACGAGATCGAGCGACTCCGCCAGTCGGACACGATCCGTCTCATCGACAGCCTCACGGTCGTCAAGAGTGCCGACGGCGATGTCGCCAGCATGCGCCTGGGCAACCTCAGCGAGGACGAGTCGACCGAGCTCGGTTCCAAGATCGGTGCCCTGATCGGGCTCGGGTACGCCGGCGGGGAGGGCGCAGAGAGCGGAGCGGAGCTTGGAGCCGAGTATGCGGCCAGCACGGACGCCAGGGTCTTCACCGAAGAGGATGCCTGGGACGTCGTGGCCAGCATCCCGCGCGATTCGGCCGCGGCCCTGCTGCTCATCGAGCATCATTGGGCGGTGCCACTGCGGGACGCGCTTGGCCGCGCCGGTGGCTTCAGGATCGACGAAGGCTTCATCGATCCCGTCGACCTGGTTGCCATCGGCCTGATGACGGCCGAGGAGGCCGAAGCGCACACGGCGCTGGATGCCGCGCGAGACTGACGACCCTGGTGGCGGAAGACCGCTCGCCACCGATACCGGCCGGTAGCGGATCTTCGCCCGGAGCGGCGATCTTGGAGGTTCGATCCAATGGCTCAGGAACTCACTGACGTCCTCGTCGCCGGCTACCAAGACGTGGCCACCGCGACCACTGACTTCGATGCGCTCATCGAGAAGGTACAGGCGAATTCCGTCGCCATCGAGGCCGCCATCCTCATCACCCATGACACGGACGGCAACGTCGTCGTCCAGCAAACCGGCGACCATCTTGGTCGCACTGGTGCCAAGTGGGGCGGCAGCGTGGGCTTCCTGGTCGGCCTCGCGGCTCCACCACTGCTGGCCGCGACCGTCGTCGGCGCAGCCGGCGGCGCCATCGTAGGCAAGTTCGCCGACCACAAGCTGCAGGCTGGCTTCCACGACAAGATCGGAGAGGCACTGCCGCCCGGCTCCGCAGCCATCGTCGCCGAGTTCGGCGAGAAGCAGCGCCTGGGCGTCGAGCAGTCGCTTTCGGGCTCGCTGATGAAGTCGGTAGTCCAGACCGACAAGAAGGGCGCCGCCGCACTCAAGGACTCGCTCGTGGAGGCGATGGGCAAGTTCAAGCCCGATCGAACCGTGCTGCCGATCCCCGACCGCCCCTTCGGAGGCAGCATCGGTCGCACGCTCGACAAGTCGGTCGGCGACTGGACCATCATGCCCAGTCCCAAGGCTCCCGAAGGTTCACCCAACGTGCTCGTGGTGCTCATCGACGACGCCGGTTTCGGCGGCCCGGACACCTTTGGCGGCGGCATCTCCACCCCGACCCTGACCCGCGTCCAGCAGATGGGCCTGACCTACAACCGCTTCCACGTGACCGCCGTCTGCTCGCCCACGCGCGCCGCGCTGCTCACCGGTCGCAATCATCATCGCGTGGGCATGGGCACCATCGCTGAGCTGCCCGCCCCGTATCCCGGCTACACCGGTGAACGACCTCGGAGCTGCACGGCCCTGCCCAGGATCCTGCGGGAGAACGGCTACGTCACCGGTGGCTTCGGCAAGTGGCACCTGACCCCGGGGAGCCAGATGGGCGCGGCCGGCCCCTTCGACCACTGGCCCCAGTCCTGGGGCTTCGACCATTGGTGGGGCTTCCTCACCGGTGCAGCCGGGCAGTACGACCCCATCATCACCGTGGACAACACCACCATCGGGGTGCCCCAGGGCAAGGACGGCCACGAGTATTACTTCCCCGACGACATCACCGACAAGTCCGTCGAGTGGCTGCACGCGATCCGGGCGCAGGACTCCGAGAAGCCCTGGATGATGTACTACTCCACCGGCTGCAGTCACGCGCCCCACCATGTCGCCAAGCAGTGGGCGGACAGGTACGCGGGCAAGTTCGACGAGGGCTGGGACGCGTACCGTGAGGCTACGCTGGAGCGCCAGAAGCAGCTCGGCGTGGTACCGCAGGATACGGAGCTGAGTGAGCGACCCGACCTGTTCCCGGCCTGGGACTCACTCACCGATGCCCAGAAGAAGCTCTATGCGCGCCAGATGGAGGTCTTCGCCGGATACTCGGAGAATGCCGACTGGAACGTCGGCCGCCTGCTCGACGCCATAGAGGAGATGGGCGACCTCGAGAACACGCTCATCATCTACATCTGGGGCGACAACGGCTCCAGCATGGAAGGCACCCTGACGGGCTCGTTCAACGAGACGACCTTCTTCAACGGCGCCATCCTCGACGCCGACCAACAGCTGAAGATCATCGAGAAGTTCGGTGGCATCGAGGCCCTCGGCGGCTTCCACACGGCACCGCACTTCGCGGCTGCCTGGGCCCACGCCAACAACACGCCGTTCCAGTGGGGCAAGCAGATGGCCAGCCACCTGGGGGGCACCCGCGACCCGATGGTCGTGGCCTGGCCGGGGCATATCCCAGCTGGCGGTCACCTGCGAGAGCAGTTCACCCACTGCATCGACATCGTGCCCACGATCCTCGAGGCGGTCGGCATCCCCGCGCCCAGCATGGTCGACGGCATCGAGCAGGAGCCCATGGACGGCACCAGCTTCCGTTACACCTTCGATGAGCCGAAGGCCGAGGAGCGGCACACCGTTCAGTACTTCGAGATGCTCGGCAGCCGGGCGATGTACAAGGACGGCTGGTGGGCCTGCACCAAGCTGGACAAGGCTCCCTGGGACTTCACGCCGGAGACCCTGGCCCGCTTCGCCCCTGGCAAGTACAGCACAGACGATGACGTCTGGGAGCTCTACTACCTGCCTGACGACTTCTCTCAGGCCAGGGATCTGGCCGCCGAGAACCCCGAGAAGCTCAAGGAGCTGCAGGACCTGTTCTGGGAAGAGGCCGAGCGGAATCACGTGCTGCCGCTGCTGGCGCCCTTCTCGGTGTGGATGGGTGATCTGCCACCGCTGCCGACCATCACCCGGTTCAACTACGCCGGCGATGTCCAAAACATCCAGACCTCGATGATCCCCCGTATCTACGGGCGCTCGTACGCCATCGAGGCGAACCTCGATGTGCCGGACGACGGCGCCGAGGGTGTCCTCGTGGCCTTCGCCGACTTCATCGGGGGCTTCGCCCTGTGGGTCGACGAGAAGGGCCTGCTCAACCACACCTACCAGTACCTCGGCATCGAGACCTACAAGCAGACCTCGACCGAGCCCATCCCCACGGGAGCGGTCACCGTCAAGATGCTGTTCGAAGCGGATTCGACAGAGCACGCCGCGGGTGGCCGGGTGACGCTGTGGGCGAACGACAGGCAGATCGGTGAGGGTCGTCTCGACAAGACCGTCTCCCTCATCTTCACGACCTATGCCGGCATGGACATCGGGCGTGACAACGGCGGCGTCGTCGATCTCGCCTACGAGGACCGGGCGCCGTACGCGTTCACCGGCACCGTCAGGAACGTCGTCTTCGACTTGAAGCCGATGGTCCAGGCGGACGAGCTGGCGCTGCACGCCCAGCACACGGCACAGACCGTAGGTGCCGGCGCAGCTGGCTGAGCCTGCATTAGACTCGGAGGCCTCGTACGGTCGGTCATCGTCCGGGCGCGATGGATCGATTGGCCAGGAGGGCTCCGGATGGACGATCGCAGTGCCGATGATCACCACGTCCACCTGTATGCGCACGTGGTCATCGTCGCGGTCGTCGGCGCTGTGGGAGTCCTTCTCTGGCTCGTTGCCTGGGAGGCAATGAACGCTCTCCTCTGGGAGAACGACTTCGTCCAGACGAATCGCTGGGTGTTCCCTGTCATCTGCCTGCCGTTCTCGCTGTTGGTGGGGTTGCTGGTGAAGTACCGCCGTGCGCCCACCAGCATCGATGGGTCGATGCTCGACAGCCTGAATGGGGACGTGTCGGCGATCGACTGGCGGACGCTGCCCGTTAGCGTGGTCATGGCATGGGCATCGCTGCTCTCAGGCGCTGTATTGGGCCCCGAGGGCGGCATCGGCGGTATCGCCTCGAAGATGGCTGCTCTCTACGGCGAACGGGTGGCGATGCCCGTCGAGCACCGCTCTCGACTCGTCTTCTCGACGTTGGCGTCCGCATACAACGGCCTCGTCGCCAACCCGCTCTTCACTGGTGTCCTGGGCACCGAGCTGATGAAGGACCCAGCCGCCAGAGCACGAAATCTACCGGCCAACCTGATCGGCGGCGCGATCGGCTTCCTGATCTTCACCTCGATCGGCAGCACCGGCCTGGAGAACTACCTGGGGCTGGCCCCCGCCGGGCCCATCACAGCGCTGGATGTCGTCCTGGTCGTCGTATTCGGGTTCGTGGGCCTGTCCCTCGGCGTCGTCGCCGGCGTGCTCTTCCGCGTATCTGCGGCCTTCTTTGGGCGCTGGGCGGATCGTGTCGTGACCCGTGCCCTCATCGCGGGCCTGATCTTCAGCGTGATGGGTGTGGTGTCGCCGATCCTGCTGTTCTCTGGTGAGACCCAGATCCATACCGTGGTGGCTGATCCAGACGCCTTCGGGCCGGTCTGGCTGCTCCTGATGGCGATGGGCAAGCTCGCCCTGCTCGCCGTCGCCTTCAAGAGCGGATTCCTCGGCGGCCCCACCTTCCCCGCCATCTTCGCTTCGGTCTGTGTGGCGCTCGCGATCAGCTTGCTCTTCCCGACCATTCCCGTGAGCGTGGTGATCGGCGGTGTCATGGCGGGCTTCCTGATGGTCCTCTTCCGCGCGCCGTTCATGGTCATCCTGCTGACCGCCGTGATGCTCGAGGCTGATGCGGATCTGGTCGCGCTGATCGTCCTCGCCGTCGCCGCCGTGATGATCGTCCAGCCCTACCTCGCTACTGCCGTCGCCGCCCGGCAGTCCGCTCGAGCCGGTCCAACGGGCACGGCAGCGTCCTGAACACGGCGGTCGGGCGAGGAGGGGACCTGCCCGGAGGGTAGCCCAGGACCGGCGCGCCCACCTGACGAGGCACCTGCCGCAGGTAGATACTGTGGGGCGCGCCCGGCACGGCTGAGCAACACCGCCCGTTGGGCCGGGTCATCCAGTTGGGATGATGTGACCCCGGACCTCGCGTGCGTCAATCGTGCATGCTAGTGGCGGGCGAATCCACCACATCGAAAGGACAGAGCATGACCGAGAGATCGATCGACGAGCTCGGACCCGTCGACTACCTGATCATCGAGTTCCCTGCCGGGCAGCAGAACTTCACCGGCGAGGCCGCTGACGAACTGCTCAAGCTCCACGACGCCGGCACCATTCGCATCATGGACCTGGTCATCGTGGTCAAGGACGATGACGGCTCGGTCGACGCCATGGAGCTGTCGGACGTGCCCAACCTCGGCGACTTCGCTCGTCTCGAGGCAGAGCTGGCCGAGACGCTGGCCGCTGACGATGTCATCACGCTCGCCGAGGCCATGGCCCCCGGCAGTGTCGCCGGCATGGTCGTCTACGAGAACCTCTGGGCCGCACCATTCGCCTCGGCCCTGCGTCGTGCCGGTGGCCAGCTGGTCGCCGACGGTCGCATCCCCATCCAGGCCATCATCGCCGCCGTCGAAGCCGACGCGGCTGCCGAACCAGAAGGAGCCTGATATGCCGCTCAGACCATCCCGAGTCGCCAAGGCCGCGGTCGTGACCGCTGCCGTCAAGCCCGGACCCTCCCCCGTCGCCAAGGCCGCGGTCGTGGGCGCTGCCGTCAAGCCCGGACCCTCGCCCGTCGCCAAGGCGGCCGTGGTAGGCGCTGCTGTCACCCCGGGGCGCCGCCGCTTCTAGTCACCCCGACCCCACGTTAGCCCCCAGCGGAGGCGCCATGGCCGGTCCGACGGAACGATCAGCGAGCGACGAGGTGGGCAGCCACGCCCGCCCGCCGCTCGATCCGGAGGTTCCAGGGGCCGGCCAGGTCGCTGCTTCCACCGCCCATTCAGTCACTGCTCCCCAGCTTGTCCCTGATTGGCTGGTCAACCTGGCCGCGCTCGGCTGGCGCATCCTGGCCGTCGCCGGCTTCCTGTTGGTGCTCGGCGCCATCACCGCCACCTTGTGGACGGTCACGGCCTCCATCCTGGTCGCCGTCATCGTCTCAGCGGTCTTCGCGCCACTGGTCCTGCGGCTGCGCGACGACGGCCGATCGAGGACGGCTTCAGCCGCCATCGTCTGGGCCGCCGCCGTGGTCAGCATCGGCGGCGTCCTGCTACTCCTGGTGGCCGCGTTCCTGCCGTACCTGGGTGAGCTTCTCTCTCGTATCGACGCGGGTCTTGGCCAGCTTCAGACCAGCTTGGCGGACCTCCAGGTCCCCACATTCGTCAGCACCATCGCGCATGATCTGATCGGCATCGTCCGCGACGCCGTCGGGCGCGATGGCCGTAGCCTCGTGGCTGCCGCCGGCGAGCTTGCCACCATCGGGATCCTGGCGACCTTCCTGGTCTTTTTCTTCCTGCGCGACGGCGACAAGGCATGGCTCTGGTTGTTCCAGGATGCCAGCGACCAGAAGCGCGAGCGCATCACGGCGGCCGGCGACGATGCCCTCGCACGGGTCGGCGGCTACCTCCGTGGTACCACGGTGCTGGCGGCGCTCATGGCTCTCACTGACCTGGCATTCATGCTGTTGTTGGGCGTGCCGCTGGCCGTGCCGCTGGCCGTGCTCGTCTTCCTGGGCGGGTACATCCCCTACTTCGGCGGCATCATCGCCACCCTCATCTTGCTGCTCGTGACGCTGGCGGCCCTGGGGACCGGGCCGACCGTGCTGATGCTCGTGCTCATCGGAGCGCGCAACCTGGTGCTGGGCTACGGCGTCCGGCCCATGGTGTACGGCCGGACCGTCAACATCCACCCGGCCGTCGTGCTGATCGCGCTCCCGGCGGGATTCCAGCTGGCGGGTGTCATCGGCCTATTTGCCGCCGTACCCGTGACGGCCGTGGTGCTGGCGGTGGCAGGGGCGGTCGCGGCGATCCTTGCTCCGGACCCGCCACCGATCCTCCCGGGGTTGGTGCCTGCCTGGCTGGATCGCATGGCGCAATTCAGCTGGCGGCTGCTTATCGCCGTCGCCCTCATCGCCCTCGCCATCCTCGTCTTCACTGCCATCCCGCTGGTCCTGATCCCCGTCGTCCTGGCGCTTGTGCTCACGGCCACCCTCGACCCCCTCGTACAGTGGTTGATGCGCCGCGGTCACGCACGATCCCGCGCCGCCGCCATCGCCGTGGGCGGCGGATTCCTCGCCATCAGCGGTATCCTCGCCCTGACCGTCGTCTCCCTCGTCGAGCAGGCCGGTGAGTTGTCCGACGGAGTCAGTTCCGGCGTGAGCGCGGCCAACGACGCGCTTGGCGGCCATCTCCAGATCCCAGCTGACGCCGCGGCGGGCGGTCTCGTCGGGATGGTGAAGACGCTCGTGCAGGTCGGGGAGTCGCTCGCCGGTGCCGCTGTCATCCTGCTTCTGAGCACGCTGCTCACGTTCTACTTCCTGCGCGATGGTGGCGACCTCTGGAGTCGCGCCACCTCGCGCCTGCGCCCGGGAGCGCTGGCTGATGTCGACGCGGCTGCCAGCCGCGCTTTCGACGTGCTCGGTGGCTACATGATCGGGACTGCAGCCATCTCATTCGTGGGTGCAGCCAGCCAGTTCTTGATCATGGTCGTGCTGGGGCTGCCCTTGGCCCTGCCGGTGTTCGTGCTCTCATTCTTCCTGGGCTTCATCCCCTACATCGGGGGCTTCCTCTCGACCGGCATCGCATTCCTCATCACGATCGCCGTCGGCTCGCAAGCCGACATCGTGATCATGGCCATCTGGACACTGGTGTTCAACATCGTGACCGGGAACATCGTGAGCCCGATCGTCTACGGCAAGACTGTCCACATCCATCCGGCCATCGTGTTGGTTGCCATCCCGGCCGGAGCCGCAGTCGCGGGCATCCTGGGCATGTTCATCGTGGTCCCTGCCATCGGGGTCGTGGCGGCGACCTGGCGAACGGTGCTCGGTGTCATCGGTCGAGACCCAGACGATGGTGAGCCTGCGCCGGCCGCGAGCCCCGAGGCTGCCCGCGGCGCCTGAGCGGCGCGTCGGCGTCAGCCTGTTCTCATGCGGATGGGATGATGCCGCGCCCTGACACGCATGTCTCAATGCCAAGTACCACGTGCAGTACGTGCCGGGCCTCGGCGTCGCATCGAAGGGAAACAGACACCATGCGCAGGATTCGGCCAGCAGGCCACCGATCGTTCGCCCTCACCGCTTCGGCGGTGCTGCTGCTCGCCCTGTCGGCAGTGCCCGCCACGGCAGCCGACCCGTCGCCGCCGGCCGCATCCACCGACAGTGGCGGCTCGGTCCCTGCGGGCAACCTGTGCCCGCAGGTGCTGGACGCATCCTCCGCCGACTTCTACCCCGTGCAGCCAAGCTTCTCGGCCGGCTACACTCTCGCCGGCCAGAAGCTGAACGATGACACCGCTGACTGGGCCTACGTGATCAGCGGTGAGTTCCCCTATTCCTACTGGATGTCCTGGTACCTGTACAACACCAAGGGGCAGCCGCTGTTCAAGCTGTCCGACCAGGACATCATCCCGGAGCCCGGCTCCACCAACCCCTTCGTGTCGGGCCAACCCATCCTGGCTCCAGAGCGCAACTACAAGATCACGGTCATGCCGAATGACACACCCGATAGCGTCATCACCGCCATGCAGGAGGCGGGTGAGAACGTGGCCGTCCTGCCCGAGATCGGCAGCACCAAGGGTACGTCCTTCGTCTTTCGCAGCTACTGGTCGCTTTCCAACGACGACCTCGGCGATTGGGATCGTTTCGGCTATGGCGGGCCCACCGACTCGCCCGTCCACACCATCGCCGCGTTCCTGACGGACCCCGATACCGGCGAGATCACCGACACGCCTGTCGACGACTGCGCCTCCCAGAGCCAGGTGCCCAAGCGCATCGCGTACGACCCGGTCACGGGCAAGCCGGTCCTCACCTTCGTCAAGGCGCCTCGTCCGACCAGTGACGACCTGGCCAACGTCCCGCGCTTCAAGCTGCAGACCGGTTCAGTGGCTGGCTTCCTCGGCGGGGAGTTCGCACCCGCGCCTGTCCCGGAGCAAGTCCAGTTCTACCGGAACGTCGCGGCCAACTCTCCGTACGCTGATGTCGCAGCAGCACCGCCCACGAGTGATCCACCCGACGCCTGTGGTGGCTACGTCATGGCCAACCTGCCCAACGACGTGGTCTCGATGGTGCACATCCCCCAGGTGCCGACGTTCCCCGACTACCGGGGCGCGACGGCCTCCACGGTCAACGACTCTGACCAGTACGACCTGCGCTTCTACAGCGTCGTTGTCTACGGCGCAACCAAGCAGCTCGATGCGCTGGGCACCGTCAAGAACACGCAGATCGGCAACCGCCAGATCGAGCCCAACGCCGACGGCAGCGCCACGATCGTGCTCTACCCGCAGTCGGCCACCAGCCAACAGGTCGAGAAGATCGACGCGGTGGTCAAGGCCAACGGCTGGAACATCCTTCGCAGCGGGGTCCAGAACAACAAGGCGCCCAACCTGCTGGTCGTCCGTGAGAAGGGGCCCAACGATACGTGGCCGGACTCGCTGAGTCCCAACTCCGTCACAGCCGGTGCACCCTGCCCGCAGTCGACGGACCCGACCCTGCCGCTGCCGCAGGATCCGCCCTCCGCCCAGGTCACGCAGTTCAACGGCATGGGCCTCGCGGCACCCCAGGGGCAGAACTGCTCGATCGAGTCATTCCTCTCAGGACAGTGCCTGCAGGCACTGTCGGATCAGCTCAGCTCCACCGGTGCCGTCTGGTCCGCGACGTACGACACCGCGCCCGAGCAAGTCCAGCCCTAGGGACCCCGGCCATCTTCGAGCCAGTGGCGCACACCGAGTAGCAGGAGCATCCGCACTTGAACGACGAGACAGCGGCCAAGGAGGTCGTCGCAGCCCATCGCGAGGCCGGGAGCTTCTTCACGGCAGCCGGGGTCCAGAGCTTCCTGCTCTCAAGTGGGGACGGCGAGCCGGTCGTGCTCATACATGGCCTCCCGGCGTCGTCGTTCCTGTACCGCAAGGTCATCCCGGAGCTGGCGTCGCGGGGCTTCCGCGCGCTCAGCTTCGATTGGCCCGGGCTGGGATTGGCAGAGCGGCCCACGGAGTTCGACTACAGCATCCGGGGACTGGCCACGTGGGTAGGGGCCGCGATCGAGACGCTTGGGGTCGATCGCTGCCATCTCGTGCTGCATGATGCTGGCGGTCCTGTGGGCTTCGAGGTCGTGGCGCAGTCGCCCGATCGCATCGCGTCGCTGACCATCCTCGACACGATGGTGCGATTGCCCGCCCGGCCGTATCCCGGCGAGGTCCTGGCTCGCCTTGTCAGGGGCGTGGGTGGCCCCATGGCATCTGCCACGGTATGGCGCCAGATGATGTACCGAGTCGGCGTCGCCGACCAGCTGGCGCTGCCGATGCCGGAAGTGCTGGCCTATCGCGACCTTGCTTTGGGCCAGAACAAGGGTGCCACCTACCTGGAGATCATGCGCCACGTGCATGAGGGTCATGACCGCAGCCGCATCGAGTCCGTCATCGACTCGCGTCGCGTGGGCTACCCTGTCAAGCTCGTCTGGGGCGGCCTCGACCCGATGCTGACCCTTCGCAAGTACGGCTTCATGGCCCTCGCCGCCACACGCCTGACGTCGATCGATGTCGTTCCGGCCAAGCACTTCCTGCAGGAGGACCAGGCCCCCGCGGTCGCGGAGCTGATCGCCCGCAACGCGTCTGTTGCATGATGGAAGCTCGCGGTCGCCGGTACGTCGAGTAGTCGCTGGATCACATCAGGGTACGAGCACGAGAAAGCCAGGGAGACAAGCACGATGGTCGTCAAGAAGCTCAGCACGCGCGAAGTCGAGAGCGAGTTAGTCGCGCCCGCCTACACCAGCCGCATCACGCTTGGTGCCATCCCCAAGTACCGCCTGCCCGATGAAGGGTCGATGCCGGACGATGTCGAGCGTCTCATCAGCGACGAGCTCATGCTCGACGGCAACGCCCGGCTCAACCTGGCCACTTTCGTGACCACCTGGATGGAGCCACAGGCCGACGCTCTGATGGCGGCGTCCTTTGACAAGAACATGATCGACAAGGACGAGTACCCGGCCACCGCCGAGATCGAAAAGCGCTGCGTCAATATCGTGGCCGATCTCTTCCACGCACCAGCCGATGGTGATGCCGTCGGTGTCTCCACCATCGGCTCCTCGGAGGCGGTGATGCTCGCCGGCTTGGCCATGAAGTGGAAGTGGCGCCAGCGCCGTGAGGCTGCTGGCCAGGACGGCTCGCGCCCCAACCTGATCCTTGGCTCTAATGTGCAGGTGGTATGGGAGAAGTTCTGCCGCTACTGGGACGTGGAGGCTCGCTATGTGCCGGTCGAGCGCGGACGCTACGTCATCACGCCCGACGAGGTGCTCTCGCGTATCGATGAGAACACCATCGGCGTGGTCGCCATCCTGGGCACCACCTACACCGGTGAGTTCGAGCCCATCAAGGAGATCCACGACGCGCTGGTGGCTGACAACGAGGCCAGTGGCCGACAGGTGCCGCTCCATATCGACGCCGCTTCGGGTGGCTTCGTGGCGCCCTTCATCCACCCCGACCTGGAATGGGACTTCCGCTTGCCCAACGTGGTGTCGATCAACGTCTCGGGTCACAAGTACGGCCTGGTCTACCCCGGCATCGGCTTCGTCGTCTGGCGCGGTGCCGATGACCTGCCGGAGGAGCTGGTCTTCCACGTCAACTACCTGGGCGGTGACATGCCCACCTTCACGCTCAACTTCAGCCGCCCCGGCAACCAGGTGGTGGGGCAGTACTACAACTTCATCCGGCTGGGGCGCTCGGGCTATACCAAGGTGATGCAGACGTTGCAGGCGGTGGCGACAACGCTGTCAGCCCGCATCGCTGAGATGGGACCGTTCAGCATCATCAGCGACGGCAGCGCCATCCCGGTGCTCTCATTCACGGTGGCGGACGACTTGCCGTACACCGCCTACGACGTCTCCCACCACCTCCGCTATAACGGCTGGCAGGTACCCGCCTACACGATGCCGGACGACGCCACCGACGTGGTCGTGCTGCGCATCGTCGTGCGCGAGGGGTTCACCCGCGACCTGGGTGAAGCGCTGCTGGCCGACCTCAAGTCGGCTGCCGACGACCTCTTGGCCGACCCACCTCTCAAGTCGGTGGAACGCACCCACTTCAGCCACTGAGCCGCGACGCGACTGGGTAGAGTTGCGCCATGAGTGACATGCCCGTGGCCGATCTGCTGGTCCGCTGATGGATCACGACCGATTCGGAGGGCGCCGCGTCGACCTGCTGGCCCGCCTCGGCGAAACCATCGCCATCATCCCCGCCGCTCGCGAGCAGGTCCGCAACGACGACGTCACACACCCCTTCCGCCAGGATTCCGACTTCCACTTCCTGACCGGCTTCACCGAGCCCGATGCCGTGGCGGTGTTGGATCCCGTGGGACCGGAACCGTTCACGCTGTTCGTGCGGCCGCGCGACCCCGAGCAGGAGGCCTGGAACGGACTGCGTGCAGGTGTGGACGGTGCGGTCGAGCGCTTCGGGGCCGACGCTGCCCATCCGGTCGAGGAGTTGGGGGACTGGCTCAGGCGCCGGCTCATCGCTCGCGGATCGGTCGGCTACGTGTTAGGTGGACCGATCGACACCGAGGTGTTGGGCGCCCTGCGTGCCGCACGCGGGTATGCCGAACGCTCCGGTGACCGCGTCCCGGACCGCCTCGTCGACATCCGCTCGTTCATCCATGAGATACGCCTGATCAAGTCGCCTCGCGAGATCGAGGCACTGCGCGAAGCTTGTCGCATCAGCGCGCTGGCCCACAAGGAGGCCATGCGTTTCGCCGCACCGGGGCGCACCGAGCGGCAGGTCCAGGCGGTGCTGGAGTACGTCTTCGCGCAGCTGGATGCAGAGCGTGTGGGCTACGGATCCATCGTGGCCGGCGGCGACAACGCGGTCATCCTCCACTATGTCGAGAACGACCAGCTGCTCCATGACGGCGACCTGCTGCTCATCGATGCTGCGGCCGAGTACCGCCATCTGACGGCCGACATCACACGCACCTTCCCGATCAACGGCGTCTTCAGTGGGCCGCAGCGGGCCGTGTACGAGCTGGTGCTGACGGCGCAACGGGCCGTCATCGACCGCTGCCGGCCGGGTCTTCCCTTCAGCGAGATGCATACGACCGCGGTGCAGGTGCTGTCCGCCGGGCTGGTCGAGCTGGGCCTGCTACCGGGGACCGCCGCTGAGGTCGTCGAGAAGGGCTGGTATCGCCAGTTCTACTTCCACGGCACCGGGCACTGGCTGGGCATCGACGTGCATGATGCCGGTGCTACTCGGCGAGATGGCGCCGGCCGGCCGCTCGAGCCGGGCATGGCCTTCACGGTGGAGCCCGGTCTCTACATCTCGCGTAGCAGGGCCAGCTTGACGCTCTCGCACGCTGGCTACGATGCCGACGAGCGGTTGCGCCTGGGGTTCGAGCTGGGGGCTGCCGCGGCGAAGGCGGAGATCGCGCGGCGCGAAGAGGAGGCGGGGACCCTCGACTTCAAGGTGCCGGCGGAATTCCTGGGCATCGGCGTGCGCATCGAGGATGACTTGCTCGTCACGCTCGAGGGGCACGAGAACCTGTCCGTGCTGGCGCCGGTCGAGCCTGACGCGGTGGAGGCGGTCTGTGCCGAGGAGAGCACCCTGCCGCCGTTCGCGTGATCGATCTGCGCGTGCAACGCATTTGTCACGCTTCACGGCACGCCGCCGCAGCGGTCGAAACCGCCTCTCGGGGAGAGTCGACCACAGAAGGGCGATGATGAGCCTCGCCTGGCCGACATGCAACTGCGAAAGGACTGATTACATGCGAAATTTCCGGATCGTGGCCCTCGCCGTGACTGCCCTCCTCGCCCTCGCCGCCTGCGGTGATAGCGGTGGGGACGTGGCCACGCCAGTCGGAGTTGATACCGCAACGCCCGTCGTCGTTACGGCGGAGCCGCAGGCGGCCACGTTGGCCCCCGACGGCGAATAGGGCTCCGACGCCCTTCCGGGCGTCGCCGCCCACCACCTTGGTCCAGACAACATGCCCCGGCCTCATCGACGGGGCATGCCCATGTCCGGGACGGGCAGCGGTGTGAGACCCGAGCGTCTGGCCCCACCTGTCACGCCGCTGCAAGCGGTGACTCCACGCTGGTGATGCGGTCATAGCACGCGGCGGGTCATAGTGCGGCGAGGGTTCGAGAAACCCCTCCAGCATCCACCACCGAGGAGACGATACCCATGTACTTGCTCCCACATCGAAGGATCATGTCAGGCGCGGCGGCCATCTCTGCCATGGCATTGCTCGCCTCCAGCGGCATCGTCCTGGCTCAGGATCAGTCCCCCGACATGTCCCCGGCGGCCCAGGCTGACGGCACGATGGCCGCTGGCAGCCAAGCGCATCCGCTGCACATCCACGCTGGTACCTGTGATCAGCTTGGCGACGTCATCTTCCCGCTGGGTGAGATCTCGACCGACCTGATGGTCAATGGTGAGCCGGCCGGCGGCACTCCGCTCGGCGGGGTCAGCGACCAGAAGGTAGCCGTCAACATGACCGTGGTCGCGGCCACACTGGCGGAACTTACGGCCTCGCCGCACGCGATCAACATCCACCAAAGTGAAGCTGACATGGGCACCCGTGTCGCCTGTGGCGACATCAGTGGCGTCGTCTTCGACACCGGCACGCTGGTCATCCGCCTCGATGAGCACGACGCCAGTGGCTCTATCGGTGTCGCGCTCCTCAAGGAGAACGGTGATGGCAATACGGCCGTCTACAGCATGCTGACCGAGAAGGATGCCAATGTCGATTCGCCCGCGATGGCGGGGGACCAGGCTGCGGCCACCGAATTGATGATGCCCACCGAGTCGATGATGCCCGATGCCGCGGCCACCGATGGCACGGTTACCGTGACGGTCGAAGTCGACGAGCAGGGTGATGTCGATGTCGATGTCGCTACGCCCGAGGAGAGCCCGGCCGCCTAGCCCAGGGGTTTCGGCGACACCACTGGACGGACCCGGGTCGGCAGGCCCGGGTCCGTCGTCTGAACGGCCATCACGCAGAGGAGGCACTGATCATGCAGCTGCCGACTGCAGCCGAGCGGTCGCCGCGCTTGGGCGTGGTGGTCCTCGCAGCAGGCTCGGGATCACGGTTCTCGAGCGTTCCCGGTGAGAAGCTGACGGCTCCGCTCGATGGCGGATCCGTCCTGGGGCACGTGCTCCAGGCGGTGCGTGACTACGCTCCAGAGATGACCGTCGTCGTCCTCGGCGAGGCGGCTGAGCGCATCGAACGGGCTATCACGTGGTCGGCTGAGGTCAGAGTACGCAATGAGGCGCCAGAGGAGGGCATCGCATCTTCGCTACGCGTGGGCATCCAGGCCCTGTCAGCCTCGTCCTCGGCCATCGACGGCGCATTCGTCGTGCTGGGAGATCAGCCCCAGCTCCGGTCCAGCACGCTTGAGGCTCTGGCGCGCGCTGCGCGGACGACGGCCGCCGTCGATCGGCTGCTGCTGGTGCCGAGATACGCTGCCGACCCAGGACCGCGCAATCCAGTCCTCATCCGCCGGGCGGCCTGGCCGATGGTCGAGGGATCGCGCGGTGACCACGGGCTGGCCCCGCTCATCGCCCAGCACCCCGAGCTGGTCCTCGACGTGCCCATCGACGGCGAGATGCCAGACGTAGACCGACCAGAGGACCTGGAGCGGCTGCGGTTCTGATCCGGGCTGGGATCAGCCGCCGGCGTGATCCAACTTCAGCGGGCGGCTGAAGCCACACGTCTTGCCGCGCACCCTGACCTTGCCGCTGAAGGAGCCCTGCATGTGCTCCTCGTCACTCATCCGAAGTGCCGTGTCGAATGTGCCGCGTGCGCCGCCGAGGTTCAGGGTCACCCGGCCCGTGTAGCGCCGCGGGTCGGCTTGGTCGCGGCGCAGCTTCCACGTCGTGTCGCTGCCAGGCGTCAACCCACGTGCGATGAGCAGATCGCCGTTCTCGCGGACCTTGAGGCTGCCGAAGTCCGTCACTGCTGGAAGCTTGATGTTCTGCACACCGCAGGACACCAAGCCCTTGCCGTTCCTGGCCTGCCACTTGCCGGGCTTGGGTGCCAGGATCTTCATCTCGAATGTACACGTCACCTTGTCGCCGGGATCCAGTCCGATCTGCGCACTCGTACCAGATGCGCTGCTGGACGTGGTGGCGTCGGTCTCATCGCAGCTTGAGCGCTTCAGCTCCCAGCGCCGATCAGGCACTTCCATCTCGGCGGACCAGGCACCCTTCCACAGCTTGCTCCTGGTACCCGACGAAGAGCCGTTCATAGTGGTGGCGGTGGCTCCGTGCTCCGAGCTCGCGGGCGTGACCACATAGTGGAACCGTCCTTCGTTGCCGCGTGGCTCGGTCTTCGTCTTGAGGATGAGGTCGCCATAGACGAGCTCCACCGTCCAGGCGCAGGTCACCGCGCCGCCGAGCCGGTCGCCATCCTGGATGTGGACGGTGCCGCGAGCATCCCAGGTCACATCGACCGGGGCAGGCGGCGGCTCTGGTGGTAACGGTGGCGCAGCCGGACCGGGTACCGGGATGACCGGCCGGGGATAGGCCGTCAGGTCGAAGCGGCCGGGGGTGAATGCCGCTGTCGACGCAACGGACGCTGTCGACGCAACGGACGCTGTCGACGCAGCGGACGACCCTGCTCCGCCGACCGTTCCGCAGGCGGCGCTGCCGGGCCGTGCGCCCGAGTCGAACGTGGGTATCGGGATGACCGGACCGGGGTAACTTGCCAGCCGTGCTGATGCCGTGCTGCCGCTGCAGGTACAGCCCACCTCAGTGACCTCCCAGTCCCCACCGGGGTCGCCGAGCGAGATGGTTCTCGAACGGGCTGGGAGGACGGTGTCGAAGCCTGCCTCCAGCACCGGTCGTGGCGCAGTCGTCCCATCGACATCAGCATCGGCCCCTTGCGGCCGGCGCTCGTCCGGTGACCTGACTTCGAGGGACAGTGAGATCTCGGTCTGGCATGTCGACTCACGTTCGACCGAAGGGACCGGGATGACCGGCGCGGGGTAGGCCACCAGCGTGTTTGGGGCGCCGGACCATCCGAGGAGGCATTCGGCGACGTCCTCTGGTTCGGGTTCGACCGGTGCCGGTTCAGATCCGCCGGGGGCGTCGCCCACCGGGATCACCGGGCCGGGCGCCGTCGCGGTCGCCGGCATCGCAGCCCCGAGCATCAGCAACGTCATCACCAATCCGGCGATGACCCGATGCCGTGGTGACGTGTCACATTCCCTGGTCATCAGCGCACTCCTTCTCAGCCGGCGTTTCAAGCTCGATGAGGTAGGCCTCCACGGCGTCGAGGACGCAGCGATACGCCGGCCGCGCCGGATCGCTCAGGGCGTAGTGGTACGCGAGATGGTGGTCAGCCTGGAGCGTGACCAGCGCCGCATCCTGCAGGTCGTGCAGCGACCGCCGGGCGGCGCTGATGGGCGTGCTCGGGTCCCCACTGGACGCGAGCACCAGGATGGGCCCGGCACCGGCAGCGTCGATGAGCATGTCGGGAGCCGCCGGCGGGTCGGCCTGCATCGCGCACAACCCGAGCGGTGGCAAGTCGGGGTCGCTCGGCGGCGACCACAGCCAGCGTCCCAGCCGCGGCGCTACCTCGTGCACACGAGCATCGAGGTCGCCTACCTCGGCGGCGGACAGATGTCGCCACCATGCTCCCTGATCGGCACAGTAGACGGCCATGAAGTCGCCCTGGTTGAGACCGCTAGCTTCATAGGCCCGTCGTACCTCGTTCGCGATCCCCAGCAGTGGTACGCCGTCGCCCTGCTCTGCCGCTGCGAGAGCCTGCAACAGCCGGCGACGAGCCGAATGGTCGCCGCTGAGTGAGCCAACGATAGCCTCGTAGGCATCCGACTGCGTGAGCAACGCGCCAGCGCCGGCGGCGATGGGCTGCCGGTCCAGGGCTGTCAGCAGCTGGTCGAGTGCCGGTCCCGGCGTACCACCGTGGTGGAACGGGCACTGCGGCTGGACCCCGCACTCCGCGAGCACGGCCTGGAGCTCGTGTTCGAACGCGGCGGCCCCCTCGATCTGCCGCTGGCCCGGGGATAGGTTGGGGTCGCTGTAGCCGTCGAGGACGACGGCTCGGATGTGTTCCGGGAACAGCGTGGCGTACGTGAGTGCGACCTCCGAACCGTACGAGCTGCCCAGGATGCTGATCCGCGGCTCATCGAGCAACTGGCGCAACGACTCCAGGTCGAGCGCCGTGTCCAGCGTGCCGACGTGTGGCAGCAGGTCGGCGTGTCGCTCACCGCAGCGGGTCGCCAGTCGACTGGTCTCGGCGTCGAGTGCTTCGCGTTCAGCGGCCGTGTCTGGCGTGCGGTCCAGGCCGACGAACGGATCCCACTGTGGGAGGCAGTCGATGCGCGACTCGCCAGCGCTGCCGCGCGGGTCCCAGCTGACGATGTCGAAATGGTCCTCGATAGCCTTGGTGTGCGCGCCCGGTCGGACGCTGAGCGTGCCGCGTTGGCCGGGTCCGCCATCGATGGTCACCAGCACGCCCAGACGCTCCATCCGATCGGTCGCTCGGACCCTACGCACCGGCAGCCTGATCGTCCTCGACCGTGGGTCGGCATGGTCGAGCGGCACCCGCAAGGTCGCGCATTCCGCCGCTTCGGCCGCCTGGTCTGCCCCGACGCACGCCGTCCAGCGGGGCGAGTCAGGCACGACTGCCGCGCGTGCGACAGGATCCGAGTGCCACACGAAGACGAACGACATCACGATGGCGAGGCCGACACCGGCCAGTCCCAGCCGCGGCGTCGTCAGGGCAGCTGTTCGAGAGCTCGTCCGGCGAGTTCGCCATCGAGCATCAGGACCCAGGCGCTTTCGCCACTGGCGTAGACGATGGCGTCCGCGAGTCCGAACTCGTCGGGGAGGTTGACCACGACCACGTTCTTGCCGCCGATCATCGCCTCCTCTGGCACCGGCGCATCACCGCCCCAGCCGACGACTTGAGAGACGATGTCCCTCACCACCGCCCCGCGCAGCGCGTCGGTCTCTGCTCCGGCCACGCGCACCGTGGCCATCTCACCCAGGTTCGGCAAAGTCGCGGGGTCGAACGCCTGGTAGTAGCTGTACTCCAGGTCCGCCAGCGCCGCACCGGCGCCATCGACCAACTTCACCCATTGGGCGACCTCGTCGGCATCGCGCGCGCTCTCGATGTCCGCGCCGCTCACATCGACCGACCTGTACCAGGCCAAGCCCTCGAGCTCCGGGGCGGCCGCGGGGTCAGACGTCCCCTCATCGGCGTTGCCCGACTGGGCCGTGGCCGTCGACATCATGGACAGACTCAGGGCGGCGGCGAGGGCAAGGGCAGAGCCCAGGTCGATCGTCGGTCTCAGCACGTGCATCTCCTCCGAGGCCCCCTGCGGTAGGCCCCACCATACACGCGGCTGCAAGCGTGGCCGCTCGTCCGAGCGCCAGGACCTCGGAACAGGGTCAGGTCTTCGAGGATCGTCCGCCACGCGCGGCGCGATCAGCCCGTTCCAGGGCCACCCCGGCTACCAGCGCCGCCGGGATAAGTGCCGCGGTCGTCAGCAACCGGTTAGCGCCCGCGAGCAACAGACCCATGGCCATGCCTACCGAGAGGGCACCCACGATGCCCAACGTCTGGTCCGAACTGCGGCGCAGCGACTCGTTGGCGCGACCGACGCCCGATCCAACCTGTCCCGCGGCGCGCTCCAATCGGGCCTCGGCCCCGACGGAGACTTCGCCAACCGTGTCCAGCAGGTTGTGGACGGTGTCGTCGCCATCGTTGGTGGCGTCTCCGCTGGCGCGGATGGTGCTTGCCATGTGATCCTCCTTCGCATGTCGTGTGCGCCAAGTGTCGGGCATGGATGTGCACAAGCGGACTGCAGCCAGGCTTTGTCTCATATCAGACCCATATCGTCGTGGTGGACCGAGGATTCGACAGCGGAACGCAACGTACTTGTGATGCCCAGTCCGCAGCCGCCGGATGCGGGCGTCATCCGTCCTCTATATGCTCGACAAAAGACCGAAGTCGAGGGAGTCTGATGTTCGAACCAAGCGGCGCCGAACGCGCCCAGCGGGCAGCCAACAGCATCGTGGGCCGTGCCCAGGATGTGATCGCGGAGAGAGGACCTGTCGTGGAGGAGGCCGTGGCAGACATCGAGCACGACGTGCGAGGAGCGATCCGGCAGATCCAGGAACAGGTCGAACATCTGCAGAGTGAAGCACGCTCGGATCTGGAGCATGTGCTGGATGATCGGACGGTCGAGCAGGAGCGGGCGATCGCCGTGGCTTTCGTTGCTGCTGGGCTGGCCTTGCTCGCATTCGGGCTGCTAGCCGTGCTGGTCAGGACGCGCCGAAAGCGGCAGGCCGCCAAGAAGAAGCGCCGCACCAGCCGGGCCAACCGCACCACCGGCACCAACAAGGCGTCCTCGTCGGCCGGCTGATCGATGCCGTGAGTGGTGACGCCAGTCGGTCAGCCCCGTGGGACCGCCGTTACCCCATCCGCATCGGCCGCAAGTCCGCTCCTCTTCTCCGAGTCGCCTTCGGGGTGACGCCAGAACGAGCTTGGGCCTCCTTGAGTGACGAAGAGTTGGTGGCGCGCTTCGGACGGTGGGAGTTCCGCGCCGCTACAGAAAACATCAGTCGCTGGCGCCTTGAGGGCCCGTGGCGCTGGATCACGGCTGTCGGCGTGCGGCGCAGCATCCGCGGTGGTGACATCACATTTGCCGGGAGCCCTCGCGGTGGTGTTCGCCTTGATTTCCGAGAGCCGGTGCAGTGGACGATCTTCAAGGTCCCGGCGCTCTATCTCGGCTTGGGCGACCTGATGGCGTTCGCGACCGACATCAGCGCCCTGGGCATCCCCGGTAGCGATGCGCGACGCGGTGATCCGGCAGCCATACAAGACGATCCGGGGCCAGCCGCTGACCAGCCGGACAACCGGGCGTCGCGCGGGCAGGGGCGATCTGGGTGAGAATGAGTGGCGGCTGTCGCCGCACCTGTTCGACCGGCTGAGACCCCCACGATCCCTTCCTTCGAGCCAACGGCGCGCCCGGACGACCACGGCGCGCGCCCGACCACGGCGCGCGCCCGACCACATCGAGGACGATGATGACCGACGACACAGCTTCAGGGGCCGCCATCCGGCCCGGTGCGCCCGACCGGCTCGGTGCCATCCCGGACGAGGGCGGCACGAACTTCGCGGTATTCTCGGGGGTCGCTGAGCGGGTCGAGGTGTGCTTCTTCGATGCCCAGGGCCGCGAGACCCGGGTCGACCTGCCTGAGAGGACGGGTAACACCTGGCACGGATACCTGCCCGGCATCGGCGCGGGCCAACACTATGGCTATCGCGTCCACGGACCCTGGGAACCCCGTGCCGGACTGCGCTGCAACCCGTCCAAGCTGTTGCTGGACCCGTACGCCCTGGCCATCCATGGCGGCGTGGACTGGCAGCCGCCGGTGTTCGGCCACGAGCTGTCGGACCCGGACGCGCCCAACCACGAAGACAGCGCCCCCTTCGTTCCCCGTTCGATCGTCATCGACGGTGCCTTCGACTGGAGCGGCGATGTGCGACCGCATCGGCCGGAGCACGAGAGCGTCATCTACGAGGCCCATGTCAAGGGCCTGACGATGCGGCATCCGGCGATCCCGCCGGAGCTGCGCGGCACCTACGCGGGCCTCGCCCACCCGGCCGCCATCGAGCATCTGGTCGGTCTCGGCGTCACCACCCTCGAGCTTCTCCCGGTCCACCAGTTCGTGCATGACGGCCATCTCCTGGAACGAGGTCTACGCAACTACTGGGGCTACAACTCCATCGGTTTTCTGGCGCCGCACGGTGAGTACTCGAGCGCCGGCACGCAGGGCCAGCAGGTAGGCGAATTCAAGCACATGGTCAAGGCGCTCCACGGGGCCGGCATCGAGGTCATCCTCGATGTGGTCTACAACCACACCGCCGAAGGCAACCACGAGGGGCCTACGCTGGCCATGCGCGGCCTTGACAACCACGCCTACTACCGGCTCGTGGACGAAGACCCTCGCTACTACATGGACTACACCGGTACCGGCAACACCCTCGACGCGCGCGATCCCTACGTGCTGCAGCTGATCATGGACAGTTTGCGCTACTGGGTGGAGGAGATGCATGTCGATGGCTTTCGCTTCGACCTGGCATCCGCGCTCGCCCGCCAGCTTCACGACGTGGATCGCCTATCCGCCTTCTTCGACGTCATCCACCAGGATCCGGTGGTTCGCGGGGTCAAGCTCATCGCCGAGCCTTGGGACGTAGGCGAAGGTGGCTACCAGGTGGGCAACTTCCCGGTCCACTGGTCCGAATGGAACGGTCGCTACCGCGACACGGCACGAGATCTCTGGCGCGGCGAGCCCAGCGCTCTGTCCGACTTCGGCTACCGCATCACGGGCAGTTCCGACCTCTACGCGCGGTCGGGACGGTTGCCGCATGCGAGCATCAACCTCGTCACCGCACACGATGGCTTCACCCTCGCCGATCTCGTCAGCTACAACCACAAGCACAACGAGGCCAACGGCGAGGGCGACCAGGATGGCGAGTCGCACAACCGCTCCTGGAACTGCGGTGCCGAGGGGCCCACCGACGATCCTGCCATCAACGCACTGCGCTCACGGCAGCAGCGCAACATCCTGGCCACGCTGATGCTGTCCCAGGGAGTGCCGATGCTGCTCGGCGGAGACGAGATGGGTCGCACGCAGCACGGCAACAACAACGGCTACTGCCAGGACAACGAGATCAGTTGGTACGACTGGGAGACGCTGGACGAGCCGCTCCTCGACTTCACGCGACGACTGATCCGATTCCGCCACGAACGACCGATCTTCGGGCGGCGCCGCTGGTTCCAGGACCGCCCGGTGCACGGCCCCGGTGTCGCCGACATCGAGTGGTTCGCGCCCAACGGCACGGAGATGACCGACCATGACTGGGAGGCCGCCACGGTCAGCCTGTTGGGCATCTTCCTCTCGCCGGAGGGCCTGACAGACATGAACGGCAGGCCCGTGATCGACCACTCCTACTACCTCACCATCAACGCCGGTGCGCGCGATCGGCGCTTCCGCCTGCCGGGCGAGCGGCTGGGCAGGCGCTGGCGCACGGTCCTGGCCACCGCGGCCGAGCCACCCTTCCCGGCACGTGGTCGTGTCTACCATGCCGGCTGGCGGGTGCCGGTGCCGGCCCACTCCATCAAGGTGCTGCAGCGTGACGATGACTGAGTCGCGCGCGACCGCTGCCGGGGAGGCGTCCGCAGCGCCTGTCGCGATCGCGGCCAGCAGCGAAGCGGCGACCGCGCCTCGGACTCGGCCTCTGCGTCGGCGTCCTGGCCGAGTCGTGCCCAGTGCCACCTATCGTCTGCAGTTGCGCGCGGAGTTCGGCTTCAAGGCGGCCGGCGATGTCTCCGCCTACCTGGCACGGCTCGGGGTCAGCCACCTGTACGCCTCGCCCTATCTGCAAGCGGCGCCGGGCAGCCAGCATGGCTATGACGTGGTGGACCCGAGACGCGTCAACGAGGAGCTGGGCGGCAGCGCCGGCCATCGGCGGCTCTCGAGCACCCTGGGGCGCCTGGGACTCGGCCAGGTGCTTGACATCGTGCCCAACCACCTGGCCATCTCAGGCCCGGAGAACCCCTGGTGGTGGGACGTGCTGGAGAACGGCCAGTCGAGCCGATACGCACGCTATTTCGACGTGGAGTGGGATCCACCCGAGGCACGCGATCGCAACGTGGTTCTGCTGCCCATCCTTGGCGACCACTACGGCCGCGTGCTCGAAGCTGGCGACCTGGTGTTGGAGCGACATGGCGCCGCGGTGAGCCTGCGCTATCACGAGCACCTCTTACCGCTCTCGCCACGCTCGCTGTACCGGCTGCTCGAGCCGGCCGCCACGCGGACCCGTTCGCGCGACCTGGCATTCCTGGCGGCGGCCTTCCGGGCACTCCCGCGCTCGACCGTCACTGACCGCGAGAGCCTGCTTCGACGCCACCGTGACAAGGAGGTGCTGCAGGAGTTGCTGGAGCGCCTGCTCGATGAGCAGCCGCAGGTGCGTGATGCGGTCGATGCCGAGCTGGCCGCTGCCAGCGCCGATCCCGATGCCCTTGATGCCCTGCTGTCCATACAGAACTATCGGCTCGCCTATTGGCGGGCTGCCGGCCGGGACCTGGGCTATCGCCGCTTCTTCGATATCACCACCCTCATCGGCCTGCGTGTCGAGGACAAGCTCGTCTTCGACGACTCGCATGTGCGCCTCAAGCGCTGGATCGACGATGGCGTGCTCGACGGCATCCGGGTCGACCATCCCGATGGATTGCTGGACCCCACCACCTATACGAAGCGGCTGCGGGCGTCCCTGCGCCGCGGCTGGCTGGTGGTGGAGAAGATCCTCATGCCCGGTGAGGCGTTGCCCCGGGACTGGCCCGTCGACGGCACCACCGGCTATGACTTCCTCAGCGACACCGTCAGCTTGCTGGTCGATCCAGGTGCTGAGGAGGCCTTCAGCGAGCTGCATGCCCGTCTCACTCGTGAGACACGCAGCTTCGACGCCATCACCCGCGAGACACGTGACCTCGTGGTGCGCGAGACCCTGGGCTCGGAGCTCAACCGGCTGACCGCGGTGTTCGTGGCCATCTGCGAGAACCAGCGTCGCTTCCGGGACTACACGCGCCACGAGCTCCACGAGGCGTTGCGAGCCGTGCTCGTTTCCGTGCCGGTGTATCGCACCTACGCGCGTCCTGACGAGGGCGCCATCAGTGACCAGGACCGGCGCGTCATCAGCACCGCCATCGCCGCAGCCCAGGAAGCTCGCGCGGACATCGACACGGAGCTGCTCGGCTTTCTTGGCGACATCCTGACCCTGGGCGTGAACGGGGATGCGGAGGGCGACCTGGTGGGCCGCTTCCAGCAGCTTTCCGGCGCGGTCATGGCCAAGGGCATCGAAGACACCGCGTTCTACCGCTACGTGCGACTGGTGGCACTCAACGATGTCGGCTGCGAACCCGGCCGCTTCGGCCTCTCCGTCGAGGCGTATCACGCGGCCACTGCCGCTCGCGCAGCCACCTGGCCGGCCGCCATGCTGACGACGTCGACGCACGACACCAAGCGCTCCGAAGACGTCCGGGCCCGCCTGGCAGTGCTGTCGGAGATGCCTGACCGCTGGCGACGCATCGCCGAACGCTGGATGCGTCGCTTCCGTCGTCGCTGGCGTGGGACCAGCTTCGACCCGGTCATCGGGTACCTCGCGGCCCAGACCATCGTGGGCACCTGGCCCATCGACGCCGACCGCCTGACCGCGTACCTGCTGAAGGCCGCTCGTGAAGCCAAGCTGCGCACCACCTGGACGGAGCCGGATGCGGCCTACGAGGCATCATTGGAAGGGTTCGTGCGAGACACGCTCGCGGACGCCAGCTTCGTCGCGGACGTGGAGCACGTCCTGCCACCGATCCTGCGCGCCGGACGGGTGAACGCCTTGTCGCAGACGTTGCTCAAGCTCACGGCGCCGGGCGTGCCGGATATCTACCAGGGCTGCGAGCTCTGGGACCTCTCGCTGGTCGACCCGGACAATCGCCAACTGGTCGACTTCGAGCTGCGAGCGCGTCTGCTTGCCGACCTCGAGGCAGCCCTGGAGGTCGATCCGCTCCGTGGACCAGGCCCGGCCGCCATCCTGGCCGCCGCGGACGCGGGCCTGCCCAAGCTGTGGCTCACGCGGCAGGCACTGCATCTGCGCCGAGTGCGGCGCGATCTCTTCGGGCCTGAGGCGGCCTACCGTCCCCTCCGGGTCGCGGGCCATGCTGCCGACCATGTGGTCGCCTTCGCCCGCGCTGAGGCCGCCGTCACCATCGTGCCTCGCCATGCCTACAAGCTCACCCGTGGCCGCCTGAGCGCTCGCCTCCTGCCGCCCGCGTCGCGCTGGGGTGAGACGCGGGTCGAGGTGCCGGCTGGCCGATGGCGGGACCACTTGACGGGCGAGCGTCACGTCGTTCGTGGCGATGCGCGGACGCTGCCGGTGGACGGGACGCTGCCGGTGGACGGCACGCTGCCGGTGGACGGCACGCTGCCGGTGGACGGCACGCTACCAGTGGAGCGCGTTCTGCGGCGGTTCCCCGTGGCGCTGCTGGTGAAGGAGGACGAATGAGCCTACGGATCTGGGCGCCTCGTGCCACACAGGTCGACCTGGTCATGGCCGGGGAGCGTCGGCCTCTGCGCGCCGCCGACGGCGGCTATTGGGAGACCCCCGGCACTGCTCCCGCGCCCGGCGACGACTACGCTCTCTCGCTCGACGGAGGTGTCGCCATCCCGGACCCCCGCAGCGAGCGGCTGCCGCACGGCGTCCATGGAGCTGGCCAGCGCATCGATCACGCGGCGTTCGGGTGGCACGACGGGACGTTCCGACCCACGCCGCTCCGCGACGGCATCGTCTATGAGGCACATGTCGGCACGTTCAGCCCGCAGGGTACGTTCGACGGCGCCATCGAACGGCTCGACCATCTCGTCGAGCTGGGGATCACGCATCTGGAGCTGATGCCTGTGCACGCCTTCCCCGGCCGTCACGGCTGGGGCTATGACGTAGCCGGCTTCTTCGCGCCGCACGAACCCTACGGCGGGCCTGAAGGGCTCAAGCGGTTAGTCGATGCCTGCCACGACTGCGGGCTGACGGTTCTGCTCGACGTGGTCTACAACCACCTGGGCCCGGAGGGCTGCTACCTCTCGCATTTCGGGCCCTATGTCACCGATCTCTTCCGAACGCCGTGGGGTGATGCGGTCAACCTGGGTGACGCCGGCGCCGACGAGGTGCGGCGTTTCATCGTCGACAACGCTCTGATGTGGCTGCGTGACTACCACGTCGACGGATTGCGCATCGATGCCGTGCATGCCTTCATCGACCTGACCGCCACGCACCTGCTTGAGCAGATGGCCGTGGAGGTCGAAGCGCTCGCCGCCGACCTGGGCCGCGAACTCGTGCTCATCGCCGAGAGCGATCTCAACGATCCACGCATCGTGCGTTCCCGGGAGCTCGGTGGCTACGGCATCGACGCCCAGTGGAGCGATGACTTCCACCACGCGCTGCACACCACGCTCACGGCCGAAAGTGGTGGCTACTATGCCGACTTCGCCGGCTTCCCCGACCTGGTCAAGTCGCTACGCAGGGTCTGGGTCTACGACGGACGCTATGCCGCCAATCGTGGTCGGCACCATGGGCGTCCGGCGGACGGGCTGCCACTGCGGCGCTTCCTCGGCTTCGCCCAGAACCACGACCACATCGGCAATCGCGCCCGCGGGGAGCGTTTGGCCGAGCTGGTCGACGAGGCGGCTCTGCGGGTGGCGGCCGCGCTCGTGTTGTGCGGCCCATTCGTGCCGCTGCTGTTCCAGGGCGAGGAGTGGGGCGCGGGGACGCCCTTCCAGTTCTTCGCCGACTTCGAAGACGAAGCGCTTGCCGAAGCCGTAAGGAAGGGACGTCGTGCCGAGTTCGCCGCCTTCGGCTGGCGCCCAGAGGATGTTCCCGATCCCATGGCGGTCGAGACGTTCGAGGCATCGCGACTCGACTGGCGTGAGCCAGGGCGTGAGCCGCATGCTGCGCTTCTGGACTGGCACCGTCAGCTCATCGCCGTGCGCCGCGCCACGCGAGGTCTCGATGGCGATGCCCGGCCAGAGGTGAAAGCCGGTGCCGACCACCGTTGGCTGGTGGTGACGGGCGGCGACCGGACGGTCGCCGCCAACCTCGCCGCGGATGCCTGTTCCGTCGAGCTGCCGCTGGCGGCCGAGCTGGCGGCCGCCTCGCATCGTGACGTCCGATCCGAGGGTGGCAGGATTTGGCTGCCGCCGATGTCGGCGGCGGTGTTGGTCAGCGTGCCGTTCAGCGGCTCCGAGTCCGCTGATGCCTGAGGCTCGCTACCATGCCCCTTCACGCAGCACCGCGCGGGAGGGTCGACGCTGATGGATCCAGGGGCAGGAGCCGGACAGAGGATGCCGTCAGAGGGACGGCGACGCGTCGTCATCGACCGCGTGCTGCCGGCCGTCGATGGTGGACGGTTCGACGTCAAGCGGGTACTGGGAGACGACCTCCTCGTCCAGGCGGATGCCTTTCCCGATGGCCACGACCACATCAGCGTGCGGCTGCGCCACCGGCCGCCGGGTGCGGCGGATTGGTCTGAGCTTCCCATGGCCGAGCCAGACGACGACCGCTGGTCGGCCCAGCTGCCGCTCAAGCACCTTGGCCGCCACGAATACACCGTCGCTGCCTGGATCGACCACTTCGGCACGTGGCGACACGATCTCGTTCGGAGGGTCGATGCCGGCACCACCACGGCGGTCGACATGGCCATCGGCGCAGCCCTCGTGCGCGAAGCAGCCGGGCGTGCGCTCGGCGGCGATCGCGGGCGGCTCGCCGCGGCGGCAGATGCGGTCGAGGGCGAGCCCACGCCTGAGCACATCGAGGCCGCCATGGAGGATGATCTCCTGCGCCTCATGCAGGCCTATCCTGACCGCCGCTTCGAGACGGTCTGGGAGCCGGCGCTGGCAGTCACGGTCGACCCGCCCGTGGCGCGTTTCGGCGCCTGGTACGAGCTCTTCCCGCGATCGGCTTCGCCCGAGGCCGGCCGGCATGGCACCTTCCGGGACGTCATCGAGCGCCTGCCCTACGTGGCCGACATGGGTTTCGATGTGCTGTACCTGCCGCCCATCCACCCCATCGGCCGTGCCTTCCGCAAAGGCCCCAACAACACGCTCGATGCGGGCCTCGACGATCCCGGCGTGCCCTGGGCCATCGGTGCCGCGGAAGGCGGTCATATGGCGGTCCATCCGGAGCTGGGGACACTGGCCGACTTCGATGCGCTGGTGGCGGCGGCCGCCGAGCGTGACATCGCCATCTCGCTCGACCTGGCCTTTCAGACCAGCGCTGACCATCCCTACCTGGAGGCGCACCGCGAGTGGTTCAAGTCGCGACCCGACGGCACCATCCAGTATGCTGAGAACCCGCCCAAGAAGTACCAGGACGCCTATCCCTTCGACTTCGAGACCGATGCCTGGAGGGAGCTCTGGCTGGAGCTGCTGACGGTGACGCGTTTCTGGATGGACCACGGTGTGCGCATCTTCCGCGTGGACAACCCGCACACCAAGCCATTCGTCTTCTGGGAGTGGCTCATCGGCGCCATCAAGGCGAGCGATCCGGACGTGCTCTTCCTGGCTGAGGCATTCACCCGGCCCAAGGTCATGTACCGCCTGGCCAAGGTCGGCTTCAGCCAGTCCTACACCTACTTCACCTGGCGCAACGGGAAGGAAGAGCTGCGAGAGTATCTTGAGGAGGTCAGTCGCCCACCGGTCAGCGACTTCTTCCGGCCCAACCTCTTCACCAACACCCCCGACATCCTGCACGCCTTCCTGCAGCAGGGGAGCCGTGCCGCGTTCGAGGTGCGCTTCATGCTGGCCGCCACGCTGGCACCTTCCTACGGCATCTACGGACCGCCCTTCGAGCTGCTGCAGGGTGTCGCGCGTGAGGCCGGCAGCGAGGAATACCTCGATTCGGAGAAGTATCAAGTGCGGCATTGGGATCTGGAGGGCAGCGAATCGATCGCGCCGCTCATCGCTCGCGTCAACCGCATCCGGCGCGAGCACCCCGCGCTGCAGTCGCACGAGCGGCTATGGTTCCTGCCCACGGACGACGAGCACGTGCTGGCCTATTCGCGTCACACCGGCGATGGTTCCGATGTCGTCGTCACCGTCGTCAACCTGGATCCGGCCGGCGTCCACGGTGGTCGCGTGTCACTCCCGCTCGCCGCGTACGGTCTCGATGCCGCTGCTGTCGAGGCGGTCGATCTGCTGCGCGATGATGTCGCAGTGATCGATGGGGCTGCCTTTCCGTTCGAGCTTGATCCGGCCGGGGACGTGGCACGGATGATCCAGCTGCGACCGCGCGGTGGACGCGGCGGAGCATCCCGATGAGCGCCGCCCGACGCCGCGATCGACCCGCCGCACCCGGCCGCTCCGAGGGCGCCCCCGTGGGGCGGCGCTCCACCGGCTTCCCGCCCGATCGGTCGTGGTACAAGGACGCGGTCATCTACCAGGTCCACGTGCGTGCCTTCAGCGACAGCTCCGGGGACGGCATCGGTGACTTCCGCGGTCTCACGGGCCGCCTCGACTACCTCGCCGACCTCGGTGTCAGCGCCCTCTGGGTGATGCCCTTCTACCCCAGCCCCGGACGCGACGACGGCTACGACATCGCCGACTACACCGGCGTCCATCCCGACTACGGCACGCTGCGTGACGTGCGCACCTTCATCCGCGAGGCGCACCGGCGCGACCTGCGCGTCATCACCGAGCTCGTCTTCAACCACACCAGCGATGCGCACCCCTGGTTCCGCCGTGCCCGCAAGGCGCCCGCGGGCAGCCCCGAGCGTGACTGGTACGTGTGGAGCGACACGCCCGAGCGCTACCCCGACGCGCGCATCATCTTCAAGGACTTCGAACCCTCCAACTGGAGCTGGGACCCGGTCGCGGGCGCCTACTACTGGCACCGCTTCTACGCCCACCAGCCGGACCTCAACTTCGACGCCCCCCGCGTGCAGGACGCGCTCCTGAAAGCCACCGACTTCTGGCTCGAGGCCGGCGTCGACGGCCTGCGCCTCGATGCCATCCCCTACCTCTACGAGCGCGACGGCACCAACGGCGAGAACCTGCCCGAGACGCACCGCTTCCTGAAGGCGCTGCGCGCCCACGTGGATGCGCACTACGCCGACCGCATGCTGCTCGCGGAGGCCAACCAGTGGCCCGAGGATGCGGTCGCCTACTTCGGCGCGGGTGAGGGGGACGAGTGCCACATGGCGTTCCACTTCCCGCTCATGCCGCGCATGTTCATGGCGCTGCGCATGGAGGACCGCTACCCGGTCCTCGACATCCTCGAGCAGACCCCCGAGCTGCCGCCGGCGGGACAGTGGGCGCTCTTCCTGCGCAACCACGACGAGCTCACGTTGGAGATGGTCACCGACGAGGAGCGCGACTACATGTACCGCGTCTATGCCGCCGACCCGCAGGCGCGCATCAACCTGGGCATCCGCCGCCGCCTGGCGCCATTGCTGGGCAACAACCGCCGCCGCATCGAGCTGCTCAACGGCCTGCTCTTCAGCCTGCCGGGCACCCCGGTCATCTACTACGGCGACGAGATCGGCATGGGCGACAACGTCTATGTCGGTGACCGCAACGGCGTGCGCACCCCGATGCAGTGGTCATCGGACCGCAACGCCGGCTTCAGCGCCGCCAACCGGCAGCGGCTCTACCTGCCGGTGGTGACCGATCCCGAGTACCACTACGAGGCCGTCAACGTCGAGACCCAGCAGGCCAACCCGCAGTCGCTGCTGTGGTGGACCAAGCGGCTCATCGCGCTGCGCAAGAAGCATCCCGCCTTCGGTCGTGGCAGTCTCGAGTTCCTGCATCCCGACAACCGTCGCATCCTCGCCTTCATCCGCGAATACGAGGGCGAGACCATCCTGGTGGTCGCCAACCTCAGTCGCTACGCGCAGTGGAGCGAGCTGGCGCTCGGTCGTTTCGAGGGTCGCGTGCCGGTGGAGCTCTTCGGTGCCGTGGAGTTCCCCCGCATCGGCGCGGCACCCTACATGGTCAGCCTGGGCCCCCACTCGTTCCTGTGGTTCCGGTTGGCCGCGGACACGATGACCGAGGCACTCGCGGCAAGCGAGCAGGATCTGCCCGCGCTGCGCTGGCAGGGCGACATCGTGGGCCTGCTGCGGACGCAGCCGGCCCGCGTCGCGACGGTGCTGCTCGACTGGATGCGCGACCGCCGCTGGTATCGTGGCAAGGCGCGCAAGGTCCGTGGTGCGACGTTGTCCGGCTTCGTGCCGCTCCGTACCGCGTCGGCCACTGCCGTCCTCGCGTTCCTCAGGGTCGAATACATCGATGGCGAGCCGGAGACCTACGCCTTGCCGCTGCTCAGCGATGAGGCGGGTGATCTGGACGACATCCTCGCGAGCACGCCGTTCGCCGCCATCGCGAGGCTGATGGATGGAGATGTGACCAGTCACCTGATCGATGGCGCGCTCGTTCCACACGTCCTTGAGGCACTGATGGGTGTCGCTGCGGGCCGGCGGCGCATCCGCGGCGAGTCGGGCCATGACCTGCTTGGTCGGGCCTTCGGTGGCCTGCGGACATGGGCCGGGACGCGACCGCAGGAGCTGCCGGCGACACCGATGCGGATCGAGCAGTCCAACAGCTCGGCCAACTTCGCCGAGAAGCTGGTGATGAAGCTCTATCGAGCCATCGAGGACGGTCCCAATCCCGACCTGGAGGTCGGCCGCCACCTGGTCGACAACGGCTTCGAACACGTGCCGCCGGTGCTGGGCTCGATCGGCCTGGGCGTCAAGTCAGGGTCGGGCGGCACGGTGGCCATGATCCAGGCATTCGTGCCCAACGAGGGCGACCTTTGGGACGCCACACGTGTGGCGGTGGAGTCGTTCCTTCAGGATTCTGCTGCCGAGCCGGAGCTCCCCACATGGTCGGAGTCGGGCCGACCATCGCTGCTGGACCTCTCGCGGACGCCCGTGCCCGATGTGGCGCATCGGCTGATCGGCCCCTACCTCCAGACGGCGCGCCTGTTGGGTGAGCGCATCGGCCAGATGCACCTCACGCTGGCAGCTGCCGATGCCTCCGACCGAGACTTCGCCCCCGAGGCCATGGCGCCGTTCCACGTGCGCGCGCTCTACCAGTCCATCCGAAGCGGGCTGCGTGAGTCGCTGACACTGCTGCGCTCACGTCAGAAGCTGCTCTCCGAGCGCGACCGGGCGACCAGCGAGTCGCTCCTGCGCTCGCCCGCCGATGTCGACGCCAGGGTGCGTCGGCTGCTGGAGCATAAGATCGGCGGCCAGCGCATCCGCATCCACGGGGACCTGCACCTGGGCCAGGTGCTCGATACCGGTGACGATGTGATGTTCATCGATTTCGAAGGAGAGCCGGCACGCCCGCTGAGTGAGCGCCGTCTCAAGCGCTCGGCGCTGACCGACCTGGCCGGCATGGTCCGGTCCTTCCACTACGCAGCCCACTGGTCACGCCTGGAGCGTATGTCGAACGGCGACGCCATGGAGTCGGACAACGGCATCGAGATTTGGGCTACGTTCTGGTACCACTGGGTGGCGGCCGCGTGTATCGGTGGCTACCGCGACGTCACCGATGGCGCCGCCTTCCTGCCCAGCGATGACCGCGCCTGGAGCATCCTGCTCGATGCGCTACTGCTATCGAAGGCCGCCTACGAGCTCCGTTATGAGCTGGGCTCGCGTCCCGACTGGGTCAGCATCCCCATGGGCGGTCTGTTGGAGCTGCTGGAGGCGCCGCCGCCCGTATACCCGTAGGTCGGCTGATCCTGTCGGTCCCCGCGCGTTGGTCGCGTCGGCCCACGACCGTAGCGTCAGCCGTTGTCACCGCCCTCGGCCAAGGCCGGATTGGGCGCGCCGCCCCCTCGTCCCTCACGGATGTTGTCGGATCCGACATCGGCGTCGAGCGGCCGTGCAGCCTGGTCCTGCTCGGTCCCATGCTCGCGCTCCGCCGACGTCGCGACCGGAACCCCGACATCTTCGGCCGGCATCACGTTGGGCGTCCCGTCGGGGTTGGCCAGGGGCTGCGCGTCCGGTCGCGGCGAGGCCGGATCGTCCCAACGGGGGTTGGCTCGGTCCGCCATGGAAGGGATCATCGATGGGCCCACCCGCCGGCCCCGCCTTGCTCAAGGGGCCCTCACCGCTCGGCAGCTCCGGCCCGGTCCGGATCGATCGCGACATCGCTCACTCCCTTCGTGGTCATGGCGCCCATCGGCGTATCACCTCGATGAAACCATCGATGCCACTGCGAACGACCACGCCTCCCGGACCGGCGCGTTGCGGTCGCGTGTCAGTTACGACGCTTCGCGCCCGCCGCGTCGTCAGGTGGCGGATGTGCCGCTGCGGAACGGTGCTGAGTCTCCAGCGGCGGCCTCCAGGTCGGCGACGACATCCGCATAGGTGATCATCGCTGCTTCACCCTTGGGCGAGAGTCGGTACACACCGCGCTCGACTCGCTCGTACCAGCCGTAGACATCATCTCGTAGGATCCTGCCGGCGCGCCCGATCCCGGTGGCCAGGGTGACCTGGGCGGCTCGGGTGGGACCGTGTGCGCGTAGGTAGGCGGCGCAGGCCAGGGCGACCTGGCGGTAGGCGGTGACGATGGGCCGCCTCGTCATGCCTCCGACGTTGTGGTCCCCCACGCGATGGGCGAACTCCTTGAGCAGCAGTCCCTGGCGCCTGCGGTCCGCACGTGGCCGGTACGGCAATGGGTCCAGCAGGGGCTCCACCAGTGGTGGTCCGCCTCGGCTCGGCTCATGCACCGCGAGCAGCCCCAGGCCAAGGCGACGGCAAAGCTTCAGGATGCCGCGGCGGCGGCGCCGCCAGAGGGAGCCGCGCGCCGGTCGTGCCGCCACTGCGACCGCCAGGTAGACGTGCTCCGAGATGGCCAGCCGATCGATGCCCTGCAGCACCAGTGGCAGCGTGAAGCCTGTCTTGAGCTCCACGATCAGCGGCGGCTCCGCGCCCCGCTGGGCGACGAGGTCGCAGCCTCGAACTTCTGACTTCACCTCGTAGCCCTGCGCCTCGAAGTACGCTTTCAGCGGAGCATAGAGATCCCGCTCGCTGCTGTACCACACAGCCGCGAGTGTACGCGGCCGCAGCAGCGTCAGCGGGCAGGCCAGGTCGTCAGGTCGGCGGGTCCCAGTGGCCGTTTTCGGTCGCTCGGGAGAGCGCGGGCCGGTGAGTCGGTCGGTCGTTCTCGGGCCAGGGAACCGAACCGCTCGCGACATCGGGGTCGTTCTCACGCACCGCCTTCATCCGCTGGCCGAGGGTTCCGTTGCCATTGCCGTTGCTGTCGCTTGCGGCCTGGACGTCCGCTGCCGCCTCGTGTTCACGGTCCAGCGCATACGTCGCCCGAAGGCGATCGGCCGCCGGTTTGGGAACATCGAGCAGGTCACTCCAGTGGGGCCATCGCTCGGTCTGACCGGGGATCGGGCTGGAGACCGGTACGGCCGCCACAGGCTGGGCGGCGGGCACCGGCATCGGCCCAGGCCCCATCGCGACCAGCGGTCCTGGTGCCACCAGCGGATCCGGCCCCGCCGGCCCCGCCGGCCGTGGCGGCAGTGGCGGCAGGAGATCCGCCTGGGGCGGAGGTGGTGGAGCCGGCCATGGTCGGTAGGTGATCCGTGCCCCCTCCGGAGGGCGTGGTGCGACCGCCAACGTGTCGCGAGGGATCGGATCCCGCAACGGCGGCAGGTGCACAGAGGCGGCATCGAGTCGCTGCGACACGATCGGAGGCGGGATGTCCACCATGGCGACCTTGCCATTCGCGTCGATGAAAGGCACGTAGCCCAGATACTCGCTGGCGCGCACCGTTTCCTTGGGCTTGCGCCTGCGGCACGAGTAGCACTTCCGTGCCGAGAGGTTGTTCAGGCTCTGGCAGTGGCCACAGAGCCACCAGTCGGCCTCACTCATGGGACTAGAGTACCGACCAGCACCAGTACCAGGCCACGGTATTCACGGTCGGGTTGCACAAGTCGGTGACAGGATGCAACACCGCACAGGCCCATCGTCAGCCGAGGTAGCGCAACCAGACGTAGCCCGAGGAGATGGCGAGCGAGCCCAGGGTGACCACTGCACCGTAGCGGATGAACTGGCCGAAGCGGATGGGATGGCCGCCCCGTTCGGCGAGGTTCGCCACCACCACGTTGGCCGATGCGCCCACGATGGTGAGGTTGCCGCCGAGGCAGGCTCCCAGCGCCAGCGACCACCACAGGCCATCAGCCGGCAGGCCGGCGTCGATGAGGTGCTGCACCACGGGGATGGCCGTGGCCGTGAAGGGGATGTTGTCGATGAGGGCCGACGCGATGGCAGAGAACCACAGCAGGGCCATCGTCGTCGCGACAGGCTGTCCGCCGGTGGCTTCGACGATGCTGTCGGCGATGCCGCTGACGATGCCCGTCTGGACCACGGCCTCGACGAGGATGAATAAGCCGACGAAGAAGAAGAGCGTCACCCATTCCACGTCACGCAGGGCTTCGTCGGGATCGATGCCGCTGATGAGCAGCAGGGCCGTGGCTCCGAGGAGCGCTACGGTCGCCACCTCCACGCCCAGGATCCCATGCGCCAGGAAGCCCACCAGGGTGACGCCCAGGATGATGAGGGTCCGGACCAGCAGCGGACGGTCCGTGATCATGGCGTCCTCCAACGCCTCGAGAGCCGCCTCGCGGCGCTCGCTGGGAACCTGCAGGGTCCCCCGGAAGATGATCACCATCGCCACCAGGAAGGCGCCGAAGATGACCACGATCACCGGCGCGAGGTTGATGAGGAAGTCCATGAAATCGAGTCCGGCCGCGGAACCGATGAGGATGTTGGGCGGGTCGCCGATGAGGGTCGCCGTACCCCCGATGTTCGAAGCCAGGATCATGCTGATGAGGTACGGCGCCGGCGAGATGCCCAGGGACCGCGCGATCGAGAGGACGACCGGCGTCATCAGCACCACCGTGGTCACGTTGTCCAGGAACGCCGAGAGGACTGCCGTGGTCAGGGACAGGGCGATGAGCAGACGCAGTGGATGACCCTGTGAGACGCGCACCGAGTGAACGCCCAGCCAGCGGAAGAAGCCGGTCTGTCGGAGGGCGCCTGCGATCACCATCATCCCGGCCAGCAGAAAGATGACGTTCCAGTCGACAGCCGCGAAGGCCTCTTCCTGGTCGATGACACCGATCGCCACCAGGGACAGACCCGCCAGCATGGCCACGAGCGTGCGGTTGAGCCGTTCCGTCGCGATGACGGCATAGGCGATGAGGAAGACGCCCCCGGCGATCCAGGCGTCCATCAGGTGCGCGTCCATACTGGCGCTTCAGGGCGACCATGCGTGGCGGAAGCCCTGCTCCGCTCAGGCAGGTTCGTGGGCGTCATGCACGAGGCCGCGAGACCCTCGAAAGGTATCACCGCGCGCGTGCTCGTCACTGGCCCCTTTCACCCATGTTGACGTCGATCGGCCTCTTGGCGTCCTTCGCTACCTGGCACGGGGGGAGCGTACCGCCCATCGCCGTCGCCAACACGGCCGGGCCGCCCGGCTCGACCACGTCGCGCCCTGCCCGAGAGTGATGGTCGAACCACGGCCCCGCAGCGCATACTGATGGTGCCTGCCCGGCCCGCTCCGGATCGCTGGCTGCTGATATGACAGGAGGTCCCAGGATGCCGAAGTACCTGTTCCAGGGCTCGTACACCGCGGCAGGAGCAGCAGGTGTGCTGAAGGAAGGTGGCATGGGCAGGGCGGCCGCACTCAAGGCGCTGATGAAGAGCCTGGGGGGGTCGATCGAGTCACAATACTGGGCCTTCGGTGGAGAGGACTTCTTCATCGTGGCCGATCTGCCGGACGACGAAGCTGCCGCCGTGGGCTGTCTCGCCGTCAACGCCAGCGCATCGGCGCGCGTGACTATGACGCAACTGCTATCTGCCGAGGAGCTCGACGACGCCGTCGGTCGGGTGGCTCCGGACGTCGACTACCGACCCCCAGGGGCATAGCGTCCGCCGCATCGCTCGTGACTACGCTCCGGACCCCTTGACGGTCATCAGGCTCCGACCAGCACCCGGTGTGGCAGCGTGTAGATGTTGAAGCGCTGGCGGCGCAGGAAGCCGACGAGGGTCATGCGTTGTTCGGCGGCCAGTTCCACCGCGAGGCTCGAGGGCGGCCCGATGGCGGCGATGAACGGACAGCCAGCCATGGCGGCCTTCTGCACCAGCTCGAAGCTGGCGCGGCCGCTGAAGATGAGGCCGAGCTCGGTCATCGGCAACCGTCCGTCGATGAGGAAGCCGCCGACCAGCTTGTCAAGAGCGTTGTGGCGACCCACGTCTTCGGCCACGGCGACGATGCGTCCGCTCGTGTCGAAGGCGGCCGAGGCATGCAGGCCACCAGTGCGGTCGAACTCGGGCTGCTCCCGGCGGAGTCGGTCGGGAAGCGCCCCAAGGAGCGCCTGGTCGATGGCGAAGGAGTCGCGGCCAGCGTAGTCCGGGACCTGGACGCGCACCGCATCGAGCGAGGCCTTGCCGCAGACCCCACAGCTTGACGTCGTGTAGACATTGCGAGTGAGACGGTTCGCGTCGAAGTCCACCGAGGGTGCCAGCTCGATGCGGACCGTGCCGTCGCTGTCGCCATCCTCACCGACACCCGGATCGATGGCGACGACATCCGCCACCGTGCGCACGATGCCTTCTCCGTGAAGGAACCCGAGCGCGAGTGCCCCGTCGTCGCCGGGAGTCCGCATGGTCACAGCCAGCGCCTGCTCGATGCGCTCGCCCGCGGGGCCGGAAACGAGGCGGATCTCAAGCGGCTCCTCGACGGTCACCACGTCGCCTTCTCGTGTCACCACGCCCTCGGCAACGACGTTCACGTCGACCGCAGCGACCCCCATCGGCGCATCGGCCACGGGTCGCACCAAGCTCATCTCACTCCACGACAGGCAGCATGCGGGCTTGTGTGGCGGCGCGCGCGGCGAAGCCGTCCTGCCATGTGGAACGGTGGTTTGCCGGGCGCACCTCCACCGCGGTGACCTTGTACTCGGGGCAGTTCGTGGCCCAGTCGGACAGCTCCGTGGTGACCACGTTGGTGCCGGTATCGGGATGGTGGAAGGTGGTGTAGACGACGCCCGGCGCGACCCGCTCGCTGATGGTGGCCGGAAGCGTGATCTCACCCTTGCGGCTCTGGACGGAGACAAGGTCGCCGCTGTGGACGCCGCGCAGCTCGGCATCGGCCGGATGGATCTCCAGCACGTCCCGTTCCAGCCAGCGGATGTTCTCTGTCCGGCGCGTCTGGGCACCAACGTTGTACTGGCTGAGGATGCGCCCGGTGGTGAGCAGCAGTGGGAACTTGCGGTTGGCGCGTTCCTCGGTCGGTTGGTAGTCGGTAAGCACGAACAGGCCCTTGCCGCGGACGAACTCATCGACGTGCATGATGGGCGTGCCCTCGGGTGCCGAATTGTTGCAGGGCCACTGCACGCTGCCGTGCTCATCGAGGAAGTCGAAGGAAACGCCGGCGAACGAGGGCGTGAGGGCAGCGATCTCGTCAAGGATCTGCGAGGCGGACTCGTACTGCATGGTGTATCCCAGCGCGACCGCCAGGTCCTGCGTGACCTCCCATTCGGCCTTGCCGGTGAGCGGCTTTGATACCGGGCGCACACGGTTGATGCGCCGCTCGGCGTTGATGAAGGTGCCGTCCTTTTCCAGGAACGACGTGCCGGGCAGGAAGACGTGGGCGAACTTGGCCGTCTCGTTGAGGAAGAGGTCCTGGACGATGACGCACTCCATGGACTCGAGTGCCGCTTCCACGTGCTGCGTGTTGGGATCCGACTGGGCGATGTCCTCGCCCTGGATGTAGATGCCCTTGAAGTTGCCCGCTACCGCGGCGTCGAGCATGTTGGGGATGCGGAAGCCGGCCTGGTCATGGACGCGCACGCCCCAGTGCTCATCGAACGACGCGCGCACCGCGGCATCGGTGACGGGACGGTAGCCCGGCAGCTCGTGGGGGAACGAGCCCATGTCACACGAGCCCTGCACGTTGTTCTGCCCGCGCAGCGGATTGACGCCCACGCCGAAGCGGCCGATATTGCCGGTGGCCATGGCGAGGTTGGCCATGGCCATGACCATGGTCGAACCCTGGCTGTGCTCGGTCACGCCCAGGCCGTAGTAGATGGCGGCGTTGCCGCCGGTCGCGTAGAGGCGGGCCGCCGCGCGGATGTCGCCAGCGGGCACGCCGATCTCGCCGGCCACCGCTTCGGGGGCATGCTCGGGACGAGCCGCGAACTCGAGCCACTCGCGGAAGGAGGGCAGGTCGCAGCGCCCCTCGATGAAGTCATGGTCGAGCAGCCCCTCGCTCACGATGACGTGGGCGAAGGCGTTCATCAGCACGACGTTGGTGCCGGGTCGGAGGGGCAGATGCACATCCGCTTCGACGTGTGGTGAGCGCACCAGCTCGATGCGGCGCGGGTCAACGACGATCAGGCGGGCGCCCTCGCGTAGGCGTCGCTTCATCTGTGACGCGAAGACCGGGTGCGCCTCGGTGGGGTTGGCGCCGATGACCATGATGACGTCCGCACCCGCGACCGAATTGAAGTGCTGCGTGCCCGCGGAGGTGCCGTAGGTCTGCTTCAGCCCGTAGCCCGTGGGTGAGTGGCAGACACGGGCGCAGGTGTCGACGTTGTTGTTGCCGAAGGCGGCGCGCACCAGCTTCATCACCAGCCACACCTCCTCGTTGGTGCAGCGTGATGAGGTGATGCCGCCGACCGACAAGAGACCGTGCTTCGCCTGGATGGCCTTGAGGCGGGCCGCGGCGAAGCTGATGGCCTCTTCCCATGAGACCTCGCGCCAGGGCTGGTCGGTCGTCTCGCGGACCATGGGCGCGGTGACGCGGTCCTTGTGGTTGGCATAGCCCCAGGCGAAGCGACCCTTCACGCAGGCGTGGCCGTGGTTGGCCTTGCCATCCTTATAGGGCACCATGCGCACGACCTGGTCGCCCTTGAGCTCGGCTTTCAAGGAGCAGCCGACGCCGCAGTAGGCGCAGGTCGTCAGCACCGTGCGGTCGGGCACGCCATGCTCGACCACTGACTTCTCCATCAGCGTCGCGGTGGGGCAGGCCGCTACGCACGCGCCGCAGGAGACGCAATCGGATGACATGAAGTCCGCCGCACTGGTGGCGATGACGGAGTCGAAGCCGCGTCCCAACACGGTCAACGCGAAGGTTCCTTGGACCTCGTTGCAGGCGCGCACGCAGCGCGAGCACATGATGCACTTGGAGGGATCGAAGTCGAAGTAGGGATTGGAGGCGTCGGTCGGCAGGTCCAGGTGGGTGGACGGCGCCTGGTAGCGCACCTCGCGAAGGCCCACCGCACCGGCCACGTCCTGCAGCTCGCAGTCGCCGTTGGCCGAGCAGGTCAGACAGTCGAGTGGATGGTCGGAGATATACAGCTCCATCACTCCGCGACGCAGCTTGGCGATGGCGTCGGACTGGGTGCGTATGCGCATGCCGTCCCGAACTGGCTCGGTGCAGGCGGCCTTGAACCCGGGCCGTCCCTCGACCTCCACCATGCACATGCGACACGAGCCGAAGGAGCGCAGGCTGTCGGTCGCGCAGAGCTTGGGGATCGACACGCCCACCTCCGCCGCGGCACGCAGGATCGACGTACCCGCGGTGGTGGTGACGGGGACGCCGTCGATCTCCAGGGCGACGCTGCCGGTCGCAGTGCTCGGGGGCGTCCCGTAGTCGGTCTCGATCAGTCGCATGTCAGGGGCCCTCCACCGGTAGCCCGAAGTCCTCGGGGAAGTACTTGAGCGCGCTGCGGACCGGCTTGGGCGTCATGCTGCCCAGGGCGCACAGGCTGGACCCCTCCATGATGGTGCAGAGGTCGTCGAGCACCGTCAGGCGATCGGCGCGCGGGCCATCAGCGATGATCTGCGCCACCAGCTCCTCGCCACGCACCGAGCCGATGCGGCAGGGTGTGCACTTGCCGCACGATTCCTCGGCGCAGAACTCGAAGGCGTAGCGTGCCTGCTGGGCCATGTCGACGCTGTCGTCGAAGACCACCACGCCACCGTGGCCGATGTCTGCGCCGATCTCGCGCAGCGCCTCGTAGGTCATGGGGATGTCGAATTGGTCTGGCGTCAGGTAGGCACCCAGTGGTCCTCCGACCTGCACTGCCCGCACCGGCCGCCCACTGCGTGTCCCACCGCCCCACTTCTCGACAAGGTCGCCGAGGGTGACCCCGAACTCCAGCTCGTAGAGGCCACCGCGCTTGACGTTGCCGCCCAGCTGGAAGGGCATCGTACCGGTCGAGCGCCCCACCCCTAGCCGTGCATACGCGGCGCCACCATGCCGCAGGATCCAGGGCACGGCACAGAGCGTGATGACGTTGTTGACCACGGTCGGCTTTCCGTAGAGGCCCCGCACGGCCATGGGTGGTGGCTTGGCGCGGACCTCGCCACGCTTGCCCTCCAGGCTTTCGAGCAGTGAGGTGGCCTCGCCACAGATGTAGGCGCCGGCGCCGATGAAGAGCTCGATATCGAAGTCGTCGCCGAGGACGCCGCCGGCACGTGCGTTGGCCAGGGCTTCGCGCAGGACTGCCGCGGCGAGGGGGTACTCGGAGCGCAGGTAGATGACGCCGCGTGTAGCTCCGATGGCACGGCCGGCAAGCTGCATGCCCTCGATGAGCAGGAACGGATCGCCCTCCATGATGAGTCGGTCGGAGAACGTGCCGGAGTCGCCTTCGTCAGCGTTGGCCACGATGTACTTCTGATCCCCGGGCGTGTCGGCGGCGGCCTGCCACTTTGTGCCCGCCGGGAAACCGGCACCGCCGTAGCCGCGCAGGCCGGCGGTGGTGACCTCATCGATGATCTCCTGCGGGGCGAGGACTGGCGTGCTGAAGCCGCCATGGGACTTGTAGGCCGCGAGGGACGTGGGCTGGTAGGCGCCACAGTTGGCGAAGACCACCCGTGTCTGTCCGGCCAGAAGGTCGTCTACGGCGCCGAGCTCGTGCGCTTTCAGGTGCTTAAGGTCATCCGGTCCGACGTGTCCGAAGGCGATGCGCCGGCCCTCGCGCTCGATCTCGACCATCGGCTCGGCCCACAGCAGGCCGCGTGACCCATTCCGAGTCACCTCGCTTCCTGCCGCCGAGAGGGCGGTCGCGACCTCAGCCGCGCCCAGCGCGTTGGCGACCGATTCGGTCGGGACGAAGGCGCGCTCGGCCATTCGTGCGGTCATGCCAGGAGGCCATCGACGATACGGTCGGCGGCGGCGTCAGCTTCCACGACCAACGTCTCGTCCACCAGCATCGCGGGTCCACGGGCGCACAGGCCCAGGCAGTAGACACCCTCAAGCCCGATGCGCCGGTCGGTCGTCATCTCGCCCAGCGCGATGCCGAGGCGTTCGCCGATGGCGCGGGTCAGCTCGCGCGCGCCGGCCGCCTGGCAGGCCTCTGCTTGGCAGACCCGCAGCAGGTGCGTCGGCGGTGGAGTGGTGCGGAAGTCGGCGTAAAAGCCGACCAGGCCACGAACCTCCGCCCGGCTCAGGTTGAAGACCTCGGCGACCGTGTCCACCGCATCGGTGTCGATCCAGCCGCTGTCTTGCTGGAGGATCCGGAGCGCGGTCACAGGCCCACCGATGTCGTTCGCGTGGGGTGCGATGAGTCGTCGCAGTCCTTCGTTGATCATGAAGCTCGTGCGTTGGGGAAGATAGACGAGGATATCAGACCGACACCGTGCAACCAGCAGGGCTGTCGTGGATGACAAGGCGATCGGTGCGTGCTACGTTTCCGACTCGGGGGAACCGCAGAGCCGTTGGGTCACGGGGGACGACGGGCCGGAGGAGAGCGCATGGCTCGGTCTCTGCATCGGGTACTTGCCATCGGTGTGGCGACCACCATCGCCGTCGGGACGATAGCTCCGGGAGCACTCGGCCAATCATCCGGCGACGGCCCTCCATCGCTCAGCGCCAGGCTGGATGCGGCCATCGCCGCCACGGCCCAGGACCTCCTCTTCGACGTCGATGCCCAGCGCGCTTGGGTCGCGGAACATGTCGACCACGAGGACTACCAGGGCACTCTCAAGGGTCCGCGCGGCACCTTCCTCACGCGCAGCGCCAACGAGCTGGACAAGGCGAGACTCCTGGGCGCGTTCCTGGATGCCTCGCTGGTGCCCTATCGCTACGCGAGCTGTGAGCTGGCGGATGCGGTACCCGACTCGCACCCGGCCACGCCACCCGACGAGGGGACGCTGGCCATCGACTCGTCCGACGAGATCATCGCTGCGGTCACCGACCCGGAGCTACGCAGCGCTCTCGAAGCGGTGCTACGGATCCGTGACGCCGCACGATCCACCAGCGCCGCGGCCGCCACCGCGCTGGCTGACGCCATCGAGACGGCGCCCGATGCGGTGACGGGGGGCCTATTTGGAGCGACAAGCTCTGGGAGCGTCTCGCCCGCGAACGGCCCAGGGGCCTTCCACCCACATGTCTGGATCCAGGCGATGAAGGGACCGACCTGGCGTGACCTGGACCTCACGACCCAGAGTGGCGAGCCGCCCTGCACGGCCGACGAGACGTTCGACCGACTGCCCGAACGCTTGGACCACAAGGTCCGATTCGCGCTCGAGGTCGAACAGCGGGTCGCCGGCTCCCTCGTCACGAGCGAGGCGCTCAGCGTGACGGTGCCGACCGCGGACGTCGCAACTTCGCCGATCACCTTCGGCTTCGGCGAGAGTGGCGGATTCCTCTCGGGCATCCCCTGGACGTCGGGCACATTGGTCCGGCACACGCCGGTGCTGGCGATCGGTGGCCAGGTGATGTCCGGCACGCCGCTGTCGCTGCCGCCCTCCGGCGGTGACCATGGGGTGCTCGATCGCATCATCGACGTCCTCGGCAGTGGCGACTCGGGTGGTGACGCTTTGGGCGGTGACGCCCTGGGTGACGCCTTGGGCGACGAGCCGTCAGCGAGCGAGGTGCCCGGTGATGTCTTGGAGCCGGATCCGATCACGGGCGCCTGGATGCGCATCGACCTGCTGCCGCCTGCTGGCCCACCGACTGAGCTGCGCAGCCAAGTCTTCGATCGGATTGGCGTGGAGGCGCGGGCAGCCGGCAACGCTGAGAGCGCAGAGGTCCGGCCGCTCGCCGAGGTGTCTGGTGGCCAGTCGGACCTGCTGGCGATGTGGCAGATCGGCCTTCTGCTGGGCGAGGTGCGGGCGCCCGAGGGTGCCGGCACAGGCCTCGCCGACCCCACCAGCGCTGACGGGGTGGCTGCCTCGACAGACGCCTGGCTCCGCATCTTCCCCGCGGCCTACCACGACTTGGGCGGACGTGGCGTGGGACCGACCGTGCTGCTGGCTGGGATGATCGACGCGCTCGCCGCGGATGGCGAGCCGGCCTCACGTGTCGTCCTCGACGCCCTGCATGTCCCCGGACCCCACGAGCTCGACGCAGCCGGCATCGCCAGCGACGCCCAGGCAGTCGTGGCGGCCGAGGCGCTCATGCTCGACCTGCTTGAGCTGCCGGACGTACCCCTGGGCGATGCGGCTGCCGTCTTCGAGGCGGTTCACGACCAGGGCATCGGACTGACCTGGCTGGCGCCCGGAGACGACCCCGCCATCCCTGGCGCCTCGGCAGCGGCCCAGGCCCGCATGCAGCAGCAGCTCGCGGCCGGCCAGTCGCTCCTGACGCCCATGTTCGCACCCTCCCTGTCCGGAGTCACGACGACGGCCTGGTGGACACGCGACCCCGCCAGTGGACTGCTGCGGGATGAGCACGAAAGCGGGCGCCACCAGGTCATGGCCGAGGAGACGGTCCAGACCGAGCAGTCCATCACCTGGGCGGAGCGCTACCGCAGGCTCGCCTGCCGCTACTCGGGTGTTGTCGCCCTGGCGGCAAGCCTCCTCTTCATCGGCACCGGTGGCGAAGTCGGTGGCGACGCCGTCAAGGCAGTCGTCAAGATCGCCCAGACGGCCGAGGAGAACCGGAAACGGGGCGACGCTGCTACCAAGATCGCCTGTGCTGGCAGCGGCTCATCGGGTGCCGCGCCGTAGGCCGCGGCCGCAGATGACGAAGCTCGGTCGGATGCTGGCGCTCACGCTCGCTGCGATGCTGGGTGTTGCTGGCGCGCTGGACGGCGAGATCCCAGTGGCGAATGCGCAGGCCGTTGAGCCGAGGTGTCTGGCTGACGCCGAGCCCAACGACGACTCTGGGCAGGCAACGAGCGTCGCGGGCGTCTTCTGCCTTGGTGCCACGCTGGAGGCAGGTGACCAAGACCTCCTGCTCTGGGAGCTCGACTCGGCCGATGGAGCGTCGTGGGCGATCTCGCTGCTTGGTGATCCAGGGGCACTGACGAGCCTGAAGCTGTTCGCTATAGCCTCCGAGCCCGGTGTGGGGCCGCCCGCGACCGGCGCCCTGGTGACCGCCATCGACGCCGGGCCGGGTTTTCCGGCCTCCGAGACCCGCCAGATGCTTCTGGCGCCAGGTCGCTACCTGGTCGGGATCTCCGGAGCCGGCGCTGGGTCGGAGAGCACACCGCCGACCTATCGGTTGGAGGTCGAGAAAGGTCCACCGTTGCCGACCAGTCTGGAGACGGAGCCCAACGACGATCTCGCGTCGGCCAGCCCGGTTGAGGGCGCCTTCGACTCCTCGGGCAACCTGTCGGGCAGCCCCGATCTCTTCCGCTGGAGCGTGCCAGAACCGATCGGCGATGAGCGCTGGGAGCTCGGAGTGGAGGCGGCATCGGGTATGAACATCACCTTGTCGCTGTTGGATGCCGACGGCAACGCCATCACCCATGCCTACACCGACCGCGACGGCCGCGCTCGCTTCGTCGACCTCGACCTCGCTCCCGGCGACTACGGGGTGAGACTGGACGGCCCCATCGAAGGTGCCTTGCCGTACGTCCTGACAGCGAACCAGGGCGAGCCCATCGCCGATGCTGAACCCAACGATCTGCCTGGCCAGGGCCTTCAGGTCGACCCGTTGCGCGCGGCCGCGCGCGGCCGCCTATACCCGGAGGGAGATACCGATCGCTTCGAGTTCGAGGTGCCGGCGGACGAGACTCCCATCCTGCGTGAGATCAGACTGCTGCCGGCAGGACCGTACCGCCGTCTCTGCCTGGGTCTCACTGGCGGTGAGACCGTGCAGTGCCGCGAAGGGTCCGAGGGCGTGGTTCTTGATGCCCTGGTCCTTGCCCCAGGTCGCTACGAGCTGGCCGTCAGCGGGGATGCGGACGAAACGGCCTCATACGTCGTGCGCGTGGACCGTGCCGTCTCTCCGGTGCCGGGCTACGAGATCGAACCCAACGACGTCGCCACCATCGCGACGCCCATGGATCCCACCATGCCGATGCGGGGGCGCGGCCGGTCCGGTGACGTAGACGACTATCGCCTCGACATCTCCGGCGAACCGCAGCTGTGGCAGATGCGGGCGACCGGCACGGCTGTGGCATGGCTCGATTGGCGCAAGCCTGACGGCGGAGCGTTGGCCCGTGCCAGCTTGCCCACCGAAGACGGTTCCCTGGTGCTCGACGACGTCTACCTGACGCCCGGCGCGCACTGGTTCGCCGTCCAGGCCGACGAGGCGTATGAGCTTCAGGCGCTGCCGATGGGCCCGCCGCTCCCGGACAGTGAACGCGAGCCCAACGACGCGGCCGCCTTCGCGGAGCTGTTCCGCCTCTCACGTGGACGTGTCGTGGGTCGATTGCCACGTCTCGAAGATACCGACGTCTTCCGCTTCAGCCTGGCCGCGCCGGAGCATCTCCGGTTGCGTGCCGAACCATCCGCAGACGGGTCGGTCGATCTGCGCATCCAAGCTGGCGGTGTGGTCGGCGGGCGTCGCTCCCCCGGACTTGGCCTTGCGACCGAATACGAGGTGCGCCTGCAACCCGGTGACTACGAGGTCTGGCTCAGCACGACGACGCCGAGTGATGGTCCCTACACGTTCACCATCGACCCCCTGGACCCGCTGACCCTCCCGGCCGACCTGGAACCCAACGATGACCTTGCCAGCGCGGTCGACCTCCCGGTCACCCTGCGCGTGGCGGGCACGGGCGCGCCCGGTGGCGAGGAGGATTGGTATCGGCTGCCGCCGCTGGCTGATGGCTCGGTGATCCAGGTCGAGCTCGGCGGCGCGGTCGACAGGGTCGTCATCGAGGGGCCCAGCGGCAGGATCCCCGGTGAGCTCGCCGAGGATGGTGGCCGCTTCACCTCGACCGAGGTGCTGGGCGGCGGTCCGTTCTTCCTCGTCATCACCGCTCTGGGCGACTATCGGGTCGAGGTCTCCGCACCCGGTCTCGCCGCCGCCGAGCCGCCCCCGCAGCTGCCGCTTGACTTGGCGCTCTCGGTGCACCCTTCGGAGGTGGCAGCGTACTGGCCCACGGGCCAGCGCCTGGAGGCCACGCTCGCCATCGCCAACACGTCTGATCAGGTCGTCAAGGTCGATCTCGACGGGGTCACCAGCCAGGCTGGCTGGGTCATCACCCCGGAGTCCGGGAGTGTGGAGGTCCCTCCGGCCGGATCGCTCGACGTCCCACTCGCCATCGACGCCCAGCCTGATGCCTGGGCCGACGAGCCGGTGCGCCTGACCATGCGCGCGCGCGCAGCAGACGGGGGACAGCGCACCGTGACCGCCGCCGTGACTCCCCGTCGCGATGCCGCGCCCGTCGCAGCTGAACGTTCCTGGTCGGTGCCGGAGAGCCTGCTGGGCGGCCTGGACGTCGCCTCCCTGGCGCTCGGTGCCACGCCCCTGATCTCGGTCGATCCGGATCGTGAGGCGCAGCTTCATGATGGTTTGAGCCACGTGGGCATGGGCTTCTGGGCGGATACGTCGCTGCTGCCTCTTGACCTTACGGTCGACCTGGCCGGCGATATGCCTGTGCCGGTGGCTGGCGTCATCCTCGACCCGCAGGCCGGAGACGCCATCCCGGGGAACGTGCCGCGGGAGGTCGAGCTGTCACTCTCGACCGATGGCGTGGAGTTCCAGCCGGTCCTGCAGGCCGAGCTGTCACCCCTCATGCAGGAGCAGTCGTTCGTGCTCGACGCGCCGGTCCCGGCAGCCTGGGCACGGCTGCGTCTGCTATCGACGTGGCCCGGCGGTACTGGTCGGGTCGCCCTCGGTGAGTGGAAGGTCGTCGCTGCGCCCGGTGCCACGGTGGGCGGCCCCATCGACCTGGCCGAGCCGGGCCGCGGCGGACACATCGTGACGATGAGCCCGCAACCGTCGGACCCGTCGATCCCGCGATCGATACTCGACGAGGACCTGGCACCCCAGACGCTTTACCTCGACGCGGGCGTGCCCATCAGCTGGGTCGTCGGCTTCGCGGATGATCGGGCGGCCCAAGTCGAGCGCCTGGAGTGGCGCGACCCGCGGCCCAGCGATCCATCCGGTCGGCTGCGACGGGTCAAGGTGGAGCTGAGCCTGGATGGCCCAGTCGGCCCCTGGCAGGCACTGGAAACCTGGGAGCTGGAGCGGGCAGCTGACGGCAGCGTCACCCCGTTCGTGCTGGACCAACCGACCTGGGTGCGCTACCTGCGCTTCACGACCAAGTCGCCCGGCAAGGACTGGGGCAGCCTTGAGCTACCGGGTGATCTTGGAGTCATCGAGGCCCCCAGCGGACCCGGGTATCGATCGATCCTGGGCGCTTGGGGCGCTGCCGAGCCTGCCGGGCCATACGAATGGTCGTCCCCGGGTGAGCCGGCGCCGGCGCCACCGATCGTGGATGCCGGTGACGCTGCGGCGGCCCTGCCGCTCGAACCGGGCAGGGTTGCGCGTGGGCTCATCGAGCACGGTGGCGATGAAGACTGGTACGCCTTGACGGTGCCGGAGGGTCACAACAGCCTGGATGTCGAGCTGGCCGGTGAGCCCATCCTCGTGGTGAGCCTCACCCTGCTCGATGCCGAGGGCTTCGAGGTCCCGGTCCTCTTCGGACCTGGCAACGTGCCCGGCTCGGTGCGATATTCGGCGGAGGTGATGCCCGGAGCGTCCTACTACCTGCGTGTCCAGCAGCCGCCCTCGTCGATCGTCTTCACCTTCGATACCAGTGGCAGCATGGGTCCATACCTCGACTACGTCTACCAGGGCCTGCGCGCGTTCACGGCCGACATCGCGCAGGGTGAGGAGGCCGTGAAGATCGTGCCCTTCGAGGAGGATCCACTCCTCGACGACTGGAGCGACGAGCCCTACCTGTTGCAGGAGGCGGTGGACAGCTACCAGGCGGGGGATGGTTCGAGCTCAGCCGAGTCGGCGCTCATCGCTGCCTCCACCGAGCTCTCCGTGCGCGAGGGCGCCCGCGCCATCCTGCTCGTCACCGACGCCGAGACGAGCTCGTATGCCCAAGCTGAGGAACTATGGCGGATCCTCGGCTCCAGTCGGCCCATGATCTTCGCGGTGCACGTAGGCGCCACCGTCGAGCCGGCCCTCACGCAGGCCTGGATGGAGGACTGGTCTCGCGTCAACGGCGGCGTCTACCGCTACGTCCGCTCCCATGCCGAGATGGATCGCGCCTTCGACCGTTTGGCGACCTGGCTGCGCCGCCCGGCCGCATACACGCTGGAGGCGAAGTCGTCCTTCCATGACCAACCGCCACCCTCTGCCGAACCCGGATCGATCGCCGTCCGTGCTGCCAAGGGGGCCCATGGCCGGGCCGCCATCGCCGCCATCGCCGCCGACGTGGCCGTGGAGATCATCCTGGACACCTCCGGCAGCATGCTTGAGCGCCTTGGGCGCCGGCGCCGTATCGATGTCGCCAAGGACGTGCTCACCGACCTCGTTCGATCGCGGCTGCCAGCGGGTTCGCCGGTGGCTTTGCGCGTCTTTGGCGACCGAGCCCAGCCCTGCGCCACCAACCTCGCCGTTCCACTGGGACCGCTGGAGCCTGATCGCGTGATCCGGCTGGTCAACGACCTCGGTGTGGACCAGGAGACGGACACGCCTATCGCCGCGGCCCTCTCACGGGTACCCGACGACCTCGGGGATGGCGCAGGCACCAAGATCGTCCTGCTCATCACCGATGGTGAGGAGACTTGTGGCGGCAACCCCGCCTCCGCCATCCGCGACCTGCGCCGCCGCGGGATCGATGCGCGACTGAACCTCGTTGGCTTCGCGCTGAGTGACCCGAAGCTCAAGGCGCGCCTGCGCAAGTGGGCTCGCGCCGGGCAAGGTGCGTACTTCCACGCCAACTCAACGAAGGGCCTGGCAAAGGCAGTGCAGCAGGCTGTCCAGCCGCCCGTTCGGGTGCTCGATGCGGCCGGCAACGAGGTCGCCACGGCAACGGTCGGCGGTGGACGGGTCAGCGTGCCGCCGGGGACCTATAGCGTGCTCGTCCTGACCGATCCGGTGCGGCGCTTCGACGCCGTCGAGGTTCGGCCAGGGACGGGCGTGGTGTTGGAGCTGACCGCAGAGGTGGAGCTGACCGCAGAGGTGGAGCCGACCGCGGAGGCGGCGCCGTCCGATGGCGAGCCTGCGGCGGCCGCAGCAGGAGACGATGTCGCCGGCGAGTGACCCCGTCGTCAGACGTGGATGACCGCCAGCTCGCCGAGCGTCGGGAAGTCGTCATCCTGCGTCACGATGGGCACGCCCAGCGCCATCGCGCTCGCCGCGATCCAGGAATCGTTGACGGGCATACGCAACCCCCGATCACGCAGCGCCAGCCGCAAGCGGGCCCAGGCGTTCGCGACGAAGACATCGATTCCGATCGGATCGAGTGACAGTGCGGCGGTGAGTGTATCGAGGCGACGGTCGCGGGTGGCAGCATCGGCAGCGGCCAGCACTCCGGCTCGTAGCTCCCCGATGGTGACGACTGACACGGCCAGCCGCTGGGGCAGCGCCTCGAGATCGATGGACCGACCTGATTCGCGGGCGATGAACACTGACGTGTCCGCCAGCCCGCGCTCGATCACAAAGCCGGGTCGTCGGTGGTGTCAGGCGCCAGACCAGCGAGCTCAGACGCGAGGCCCGCATCCGCTTGATGACGGAGGATATGGCTTGCGAAGGTCTCCCGGGGCATCCAGCGCTGCCGTGGCTCTGATGGTATGAGCCGCGCGACCGGCCGGCCGCCCACGGTGATCGTGATGTCCTCACCAGCCGCGACACGATCCAGCAGCGCACGTGTGGCGTTGCGTAGTTCGCGGGAGGCTACCTCGGTCATGCGACGACTGTAGCACACATGCGACGCCGAGCCTCGCATTACATGTCCCAAGTGGAGCCGAAGCCCTGGGCGCTCAGCGGATGACGATGGCCGATTTGCCCTGCGCTCGGCCGGCGACGAGGTCCGCGATGGCCTGCGGCGCCTGCTCAAGGGCGTAGCGTTGGCCCACCCAAGGTGTCACCTCGCCGCGCTCGATGAAGCCCGCCAGCTCCTCGATGTAGCGGAAGTGCTCCTTGCTGATGAACATCGTCATCCGCTGCGAGACGAACGGGGAGAGCAGCGTGGCTCCGAGCTGGCGGCCGATCCCGCCGGTCCAGCGGTCACCGCCCTCACCACCGACGATGACGAGCGTGCCGCGGTGGGTCAGTGCGCGACGCAGGCGTCGCAGCGAGTTCAGGCCGCCGATATCGATGATCAGGTCGTATCGCGTCGAGCCGTCAAGGTAGTCGGCCTGCGCATAGTCGATGACCGCGTCTGCGCCGAGTGAGCGAACGAGCTCAGCCTTGGCACTGCTGGCCACGCCGGAGACGCGGGCACCGAGCGCCTTGGCGATCTGGACCGCGTAGCTGCCGACGCCACCGGACGCGCCGATGACCAGCACATCCTGACCGGCCTCGACCTTCCCGATCTCGGTCAGGGCCTGGAGCGCCGTGATGCCCGAGACCGAAGCCACGGCGGCCCCCTCCCACGACAGCGATGCTGGCTTGTGCGCGAGCTTGTCCGCGTCGGCGACGGTGAACTCGGCATGAGAGCCGCTGGCGATGCCGAATACCTCGTCGCCGACCTTGAACCGCTCCACACTCGGGCCGACGGCCACGACCCGGCCGGCCACATCCGCGCCGGGGGTCGGGTTCTTGGGCCGCGTAAGTCCAAAGCCCATCACGCGGACGAGATAGGGCCTTCCGGTCATCAGGTGCCACGTACCGCGGTCGACACCGGCCGCGTGAACCTCCACGAGCACCTGCTCGGCCCCGACGGCCGGCCGGGCGATTTGGTCCAACTGAAGGGTCTCGGTCGATCCATACGTTCGCTGGACGATGGCCCGCATGGTCCCAGTGCGCTCTGCGGAAATGGCCGCTGTCTTCTTGATGTGGTCCTGATGTGTCGTCGCCTGCATGGTGTGTCCTCCATTCGTGGGTGCTATCGTACTTAGTACTAGGTTGGGAGGAACCCTAACGTACTTAGTACGAGTTCGTCAACGGGTGAGGGGCGACGTGTGCCACGGGACAGCGAAAACGTCACAGCCAACGGGACAGCGACTTTGTCACTCTCGTATCCATGGACTCGGGGGAGACGATCGACTTGGACCGGCCGGCGCAGCGGCGCTTCATCATCCTCATCCATCGATCGGCTCCGCTGGTTCACCCGCCCGGTGGGTCATCGGACGGCTGGGCGGGTCGCAGCACCCCTGGCTCCGCTGGTTCACCCGCCCGGTGGGTCATCGGACGGCTGGGCGGGTCGCAGCACCCCTGGCTCCGCTGGTTCACCCGCCCGGTGGGTCATCGGACGGCTGGGCGGGTCGCAGCACCCCTGGCTCCGCTGGTTCACCCGCCCGGTGGGTCATCGGACGGCTGGGCGGGTCGCAGCACCCCTGGCTCCGCTGGTTCACCCGCCCGGTGGGTCATCGGACGGCTGGGCGGGTCGCAGCACCCCTGGCTCCGCTGGTTCACCCGCCCGGTGGGTCATCGGACGGCTGGGCGGGTCGCAGCACCCCTGGCTCCGCTGGTTCACCCGCCCGGTGGGTCATCGGACGGCTGGGCGGGTCGCAGCACCCCTGGCTCCGCTGGTTCACCCGCCCGGTGGGTCATCGGACGGCTGGGCGGGTCGCAGCACCCCTGGCTCCGCTGGTTCACCCGCCCGGTGGGTCATCGGACGGCTGGGCGGGTCGCAGCACCCCTGGCTCCGCTGGTTCACCCGCCCGGTGGGTCATCGGACGGCTGGGCGGGTCGCAGCACCCCTGGCTCCGCTGGTTCACCCGCCCGGTGGGTCACGGTGCCCACGAAACTGCGAGATCTACGATAGGACCGAGACGATGGCAAACGAGACGATGACGACCGAAACACCACGACCGGGCCTCACGCGCGAACGAGTCATCACTGGAGCGATCGAGCTTGTCGACGAGATCGGCATCGAGGCCTTCACCATCCGACGGCTGGCAGCGGCGCTCGACGTGAAGCCGATGACTATCTACCACTACGTCGCGTCGAAGGATAAGATCATCGACGGGATGGTCGATAACGTGTTCAGCGAGATCGCCCTCCCGCCCGATGATTCCGAATGGCAGACCGCCATCCGCGTTCGGTGCCGTTCAGCCCGGGATGTCCTGCGCCGCCATCCGTGGGCTCCGCCACTGATGGAATCGCGGCTCGAACCGGGTCCTGCGACCCTCCGCCACCACGACGCCGTCCTGGGGTGCTTGCGGCGCGGTGGCCTCTCGCTGAAGCTCACGGCACACGCCTACGCGATCGTCGATAGCTTCGTCTACGGCTTCGCGCTCGAAGAAGCCAACCTGCCGGGTGGGGGCAGCGGCGAGATCGTGGAGGTGGCCGCAGACATGATTCGCGAAGGCTTGGCCGAATTCCCGCATCTCGCCGAGTTCACGACAGAGCACGTCCTACGGCCCGGTTACGCCTTCGGCGATACCTTCGAATTCGGGCTCGACCTCATCATCGATGGCCTCGCGCGAGCAGCCGTATCAGGCAGTCACGATCGACATGATCAGATCGTCGATCGATGAGAGTGACGGTGTGAACGCGTCGGCGGCAGCCGACTCAAGGGTCTGGACGCTCTGTTCCTGATAGGCGATCCACTTCTTGGCCGTCCCCACCCGCTTCGCGTCCTTCCCGCTGACCTTCGCTGGGAACATGTCTGCCTCGATCTGGAAGTCGACCGCGACATACCACCCGCCATCGGCACTGAGCCCCTGGAAGGAGTACCAGAACTCACTCGCCGCGAATGGGTAGACGTCCTGTCGGAACACGGTCAGGTAGGCGATGCCGGCAACCTCCGGGGTGTCGATGTACTGCGCCCTGGCATCGATGGCCTGAGCGGCTGAGCCATCGAGCACGAACGGCAGCGGTAGCGATGCACCACCTTCACCCGGTGCCGTGTATGGAGCCAGATCGGGGCGCTCATCGAGCAGGGACTGCAATTCCGTCAGTTTCTGTGCCTGCCAGCCGTGGCCAGCCAGATCCGCAGTGCGGTAGAAGCGCACGGCGCCGGGCGCGCTGAACGTTCGTGGGACCCGTGCCCCCTCCTGCTGCGGGCCATACAACGTGAACGCCTGATGGCCCGGACCGAGATCGGCTGGGCCTTCCTCACCCGGGGGGCCGCCGGGCACTTGCGTGATATTCACGCTGACACCAAGAGACTCGTCGAATGTGAAGCCGTTGCCATCGAACAAGACGGTGCTGGTCGCCTCCTGGGCGTACACCGGCAACGAAACCAACAGGAGCGCCGCGGTCGCTGCCGCCAATCCTCTCGATTTGAGTCCCATGTCATACCCTTTCGTCGGTCTCCATCATGGCGCCGGCGTTGCGGGGACCGCTGGCCCGCAGGGGCGCTCTCCCTCCGATACAGCGAACTATAGATGCCAGACCGGCTCACGCCTACCGGTCGCGACCCGGTAGCATCATGGCGTGACCATCGTCTGTAACGGCGTGACTATCGTCTGTTGAGGAGGGATCGATCATGCAGAAGACGTTTCAGAAGAAGCGGGGGGCCGCGTCTCGCCCAGTCGTGGTCGCGGTGGTCGCGATGATGGCGGCGAGCTTCGTCCCGGCTGGCGTGGCAGCGCAATCGGTGGACAGCTACTACGGCTGTATCACGCCGGACGCGGTGCTGGTCGATGTCGGTGTCGGTGATGCGCCGGCGGATCATTGCGCACTCGGCAACACGCTCGTCAGTTGGAACGCCGTGGGCCCAGCAGGACCAGTGGGCCCAGCAGGACCGCAAGGCGAAACCGGTCCTGCTGGCGAAACCGGTCCGGCCGGCGCCGATGGCACAGTGGGCGAGCCCGGAGCCGCCGGCCCTCAGGGCGACACCGGCCCGCAAGGGCAGCTCGGTGAACCTGGTCCCCAGGGCCCGCAGGGAGAACCCGGACCGCAGGGCGAAACCGGTCCGGCCGGCGCCGATGGCAGCGTGGGCGAAGCCGGCCCGCAAGGCCCGCAGGGCCCCCAGGGCGACACCGGGCCCCAGGGTGAGGTCGGCCCGGCGGGCGCCGATGGCACAGTGGGTGAGCCCGGCCAAGCCGGCCCCCAGGGTGAGGTCGGCCCGCAGGGCGACTCCGGGCCCCAAGGTGAGGTCGGCCCGCAAGGTGACACCGGCCCCCAGGGTGACACCGGGCCCCAGGGGCAGCCGGGCGAAGCCGGTCCCGTGGGTCCCCAAGGGCCCCAGGGTGAGGCCGGCCCCCAGGGTGAGCAGGGCCCAGCGATCGAGAGCGCCAGCGGCTTCGCCAGCGTGCCACGCAACGGTCGTGCCGTGACCGTGGAGCCAAGTTGGGACATCGGACCGGGCACCATCGTGATGGTCACGCCGTCCGCGAACCTGCGCGACCGCGCCTTCTGGGTCACCAGCGACCCCGACGCCGACACCTTCACCATCCGGCTGTCAGGTCCAAGGAATCGATCCACGCCCTTTAGCTGGCTCATCGTCGAGTCAGACGCGACCATGCCAGAGGTGTCCGCCGAGTAACCCCCCGAGCGCGGTGCGACACAGGCGAGCTTCGGCCTCCCGACACAACAGTCTCCTGTGTGGCTTGGCGTCAGTCTCGCCACGACGGCTGGGCTGACGACTTGCTTGTCTCGGCTACCGGCCCAGCTCGACGTCGATGCCCAGGATCGTGTCGAGCTTGGTCGCTGTCGACCTCAGCGAGGACCCGGTCCATCGCCTCCGTCACTGGGGCAGCTTGGTGCTGACCTCCAGTACCACCACGGGCACCACACAGGCGCCACGGCCATGGTGACCACCCACGACGTCCACATGCGCCAATGCTTGATAAACTTCGCAATTGAAGTACACTGATCAAGTGATCCAGGACGCCTCAGCTGACGAGAGCGACCGGGACCGCTCCGAATTCGCGGGCCAGCCCAACGTCCTCGGCGTGGTCCTGGCAGATCTGCGCAAGGCCAAGGGATTCTCACTCCGTGAGGTCCAGGAAGCGACCGGCGGCGCGGTATCGAACGCATACCTGAGTCAACTCGAACACCAGAAGATCAAGAAGCCGTCGCCCAACGTGCTTCACAGCCTCGCCGCCGTCTACGGCGTGCCCTACGAGACGTTGATGGAAAAGGCCGGATACCTGCTGCCGGACACCGGCGAAACCGGTGAACGACGCCGGCGACTGGCCGTGTTCGCCATCGATGACCTGACGGCCGAGGAGGAGGAGGAGCTCCTGAAGTACCTGGCCTTCCTCCGATCGCGCAAGCCACGCTAACGATCTTCCCCCGACACCTGGAGCCTTGATGACCTCAGTCCCTTCGATCTTTCCGCCCCCGAGCCCGCTGGTGGCACCGCCACATGGCGACGACACCGCTGGTCCAGTTCCAACGTATCCGCCGGTGGTGGCGTGGACGCCCGCGGCCGAGGTCGCATCGCGGTCAACGAGACCAGCTCTGGCGATCGCCGACCGCAAGCGGCTGGCGACTGCGGTCGTGTACTGCGAGGCGAACTTCGGTGAGATCGACGGCAAGACCGCCAATGGCCTGATCCGCCACTCCGAGAAGTACGCCGTCGTGGCCGTCATCGATAGCCACAAGGCGGGCCTCGATAGCGGTAGCGTGCTCGACGGCAAGCCCAATGGCATCCCTGTCTGTTTCGACCTTGAGGAAGCCCTCCTGCGTTGGGGGCAGGTGCCGGACTGTTTCATCTACGGGATCGCACCATCGAGTGGGATGCTGTCAGTCCATGAGCGTGGCCTCGTGCTCAAGGCCATGGGCTTGGGTATGGACGTCGTCAGCGGTCTGCACGAATTCCTCGCCGATGATCCCGAGTTCGCGGCAGCCGGTGCCACCAATGGCGTCCTCATCCGCGACGTCCGCAGGCCTCGAGCGGCGAAGGACCTGCGGGTCTTCAGCGGCCGCATCCACGATGTCGACTGCCCGCGCATCGCGGTCCTCGGGACCGACTGTGCCATCGGCAAGCGCACGACCGCCACGATCCTGACGCAAGCACTGCGCGATCATGGCCTCAAAGCCGTGATGGTCGGGACGGGCCAGACCGGCCTCATGCAAGGCGCCCGCTATGGCGTCGCACTCGACGCTGTCCCATCGCAGTTCTGCGCCGGTGAGCTGGAGGCCACCGTGGTCGAGGCCTACCAGGCCGAGAAGCCCGACGTCATCATCATCGAGGGACAGGGGGCGCTCAGCCACCCGGCCTACTCGACGTCGGCATTCATCCTGCGCGGCAGCTGCCCGCAGGCCGTCGTGCTCCAGCATGCGCCCGGGCGGGCCCATCGCTGCGATTTCCCGTCGATGTCCATGCCCGAGCCAGCGACGGAGATCAAGCTCATCGAGTCCTTCGCTGACACGCAGGTCATCGGACTGACCATCAACCATGAGAACTTGGACGACGGGCAGCTCAGCGCCGCCATCGGTCGCTACGAGCGGGAGCTCGGCCTCATCACCACAGACGCACTGACGCGGTCTCCGGCATCGCTCGTGGAGATGGTCTTGTCAGCCTTCCCGGAGCTCTCGGAGATATCGAGCGCCGCGATACGCTAGCCACACCGCGACTCGAGATCGATCTCGCCAAGCTCGAGCACAACGCAGTCGCGCTCGTCGGCGCCCTGGCTGGGCAAGGGATCTCTGTCACGGGAGTGACCAAGGCCACATTGGGCTCGCCGGAGATCGCGAAGGTGTGGTTGCGAGCTGGTGTCGCCGGGCTGGGTGACTCCCGCGTGGAGAACCTGCAGGCCCTGCGAGCCGCCTCGATCACCGCGCGGCTTACGCTCATCCGCTCGCCCATGGTCTCGCAGGTCGATGTCGTGGTCCGCCAGGCGGACGTGAGCTTGAACACCGAGATCGCCGTCATTCGCCGCCTGTCCGCGGCGGCCGCTCGGGCCGAGCGGCTCCACGGCATCGTCCTGATGGTGGAACTGGGCGATCTGCGCGAGGGCATCATGCCCGCGGACCTGGAAGGCGTGGCCTACCAGACCTTGCGACTACCCAACCTCTCACTCATCGGTATCGGCACCAACCTGGCGTGTCACAGCGGCGTCTCGCCCGACGCCACGAACATGGCGGTGCTGACCGGTTTGGCGGACGCCATCGAGTCGACCTTCAGTCTCCACCTGGCGACCATCTCCGGAGGCAACTCGGGCAATCTCGACTGGGTCTTCAGTGGAGCGGAAACCGGGAGGGTCAACGACCTGCGCCTTGGCGAATTGCTGCTGCTGGGTCGTGAGCCCCTTCACCGTCGAGCCATCAAGGGGCTCTACACTGACGCCATCACGCTGGTAGCAGAGGTCATCGAATTGGGCCCCAAGCCGGCCCAGCCGTGGGGCGTCACCGCGCAGCGTGCGTTAGGGCAGGCCGAGCGGCCGCAGCGGCATGGGTTCATGCAGCAGGCGATCCTGGCCATCGGTGAGCAGGACACGGACTGCCATGCGCTCGTCGCACCGGTCGGGTTCGAGATCACCGGGGCTAGCAGCGACCACATGGTTCTCGACTGTGGGTCGAGCTTGCCTCCAGTGGGAGGCGAGATCCGCTTCGGGCTGGGCTACAGCGCTCTCGTCCGAGCCATGACCTCGCCCTTCGTCTCGCAGGTCACGAGCGCGGAGCAAGATGTCGTGGCTGCCTGACGAGGTCGAGCCGATCGGTTCGCCGATCGCGGCAGCGTTCGCGCGGCCCGGTAGGCTCGCCTGTCGCTATGCTTGCGCTGATCGTATGGGGAGTGTCAGATGCGGATGACCGACTTTCGCGCAGGCTGGGCTGTGGTGGGCAACGACGGTCGCCAGCTCGGTGTCATCAAGGACGTGGGGCGGAGCTACTTCCTCGTTTCTCGGTCGGGGTTTGCGGCGGACCTCTACGTCCCGGCTTCGTACATCGCCAATGTGGAACACGACACCATCCACCTCAGCCTCACCCACGATGAGGCCGAGCAGATGGGATGGGAGCAAGCTCCGCGCGACGATGACTCCGGGACGGGCTCCGAGAGCGACTTGCATCGGCATATCTGAGGCACGGAGCGTCGTTCACATCCCGGGCGCCAGCGCCCGTAAGCCGGCAAGCGAGCGGGCCCCATCAATTTGCAGCGGTCCAGGCAGCCCGACCCGCGTCGGGGGAGCGACCCGCCCCGACGCGATGGGCCGGGCAAGGTCAGCCTTGCCAGGCAATGGGGCCGAGCTCTGCCACCGACTTGCTATCGTCGGTCGGACAGCGCTACGGGAGCGTCTCGAAGCCGGCCGTCCTTAAGTCGGCATCGAGCGTGATGGCGCGAGTGATTCCCTCAACGTGAAGTTGAAGCCTCGATCCCACTCGCGCTCGATCCGAACCATCGAAGCCAGTGGTGTGCAGCGACTTGTGCGAGCATCTGCGCAGCCCCATCAACCTCTCAAATCTGCGCGAGCAGCGAAAGCCGCAGGGTCCTGATCTCCCACGGGCGGACAGGCAGTCGCAGGGTGCCGTCACTGACCGCGAGCGGTGCGCCGGTCGGTTCCCCGAGCAGGTCTACCTCTCGGACCGCGTCGAACCTGCCGCGTACGATCGCCTCCTTGGCGTCTGGGTGTTCGGCTACGATCCGCAACTCCAACTCGTCCCCGACGCGGCGGAGCGCCGAGAGGACGATGCCCTGGCCCGTGAGCTGGAGCCCCGCTTGCGAAGGCGGCAATGGCTCGGTCCAGCCCATCCCGGTGCCGGGCGCTGCGACGAGGTCCAGCCGGTAGCGCTCGGCCGCTTCCAGGACGCCCGCCTCGTGCCAGGAACCAGCGTGGGGCATGATCGCGACCGCGAAGCGCCACGCTCCGCGGCACTGTCCGTTCGGGATGGCGAGCTGCGGGCCGGCCGGATCTTCACGATAGGCGTTGTCATCGCGGCTGATCAGGCCCGTGGCTCGAAGGACCGTCACGGCCAGTTCCCTTCTATCCACCAACTCGTACTCGATGGCGTGCTCGGTGAGGACCGCCGTCCCCCCCGCGTCCACGAATGCGCGCGCCGGATAGGTGGCCAGGGGAACCTCCCCGTGCCCAGCCTCCGGCGTGCCCGTCCGCTCGACGACGGCGAACTGTCCTTCCGCCGCCGTCGTGTCGGTCGCGCGGGCAAGCGGGACGTGCAGCCGTAGCCGGTGGTCATCGACGCGGTTCTCGAAGCGGAGTGTGAGGCGGACGAATGGCTCGCCGACGCGCAATTCCACTCGCATGCTGACCAGGACGTCGACTTCCTCGGCGGTACGCGCATTCCCATCCGCCGCCCCCTCCTCCTGGGTCGACAGTCCGAGCGGCCAGCCGTATGTGCGGTCCACCTCGACCACCGCCCGGAGTGGCCCCGACTCGACGACCCGGCGGCTGATGCGCATGGGTGTCTCGACGAGCCTGTCGGTGGCTGGCGGCGCGTGGTTGTAGCTGTCACCCCGATCGCCTCCATCGACGAGCCGAGCAACACCATCGAGGACCGCGCCGTCGGCAGCCTCCAGGCGGAGTATTCCACTTGGCGTGACGTCGACCGTGAGCAGACCGTTGCTGATCCGCTCGACCGAAGCCGCCACCGGGTCGGCCGTGCCTGTCGCCCCCTCGACCGCCCGGATCGCCGTCGTCCCGAGTGGTGGGACGGGCACCTGCACGAGCAGAGAGCGTCGAGCGGCGACGACGACGCGCAGGCGCCATCGCTCATCCGGTGCGCTTGCGACCGCCTCGTCGATCGTCCGCTTCATCTCCTCCACGTCCATCCATTCCGGCTCCGGCTCGGGATCTACGTCGAGTCGCACCTCTCGCAGACCGTCGACGACGCCGATGGCGAACCCGCGCAGATAGCGTCCGAACAGCTCGCGCCCGTGGATGCGGCGGTAGATGCGCGGGACATCGCGGCCGGCCATCTGCTCGACGAACACGACTGGCGCTGTTCGTGCCAGCTCCTGGGTCGGGAGTCGTTCTCCGTCACCCGACACGAACACGACCGTGTCCCAGACGGCGGGGATCGGTGCGGACACTTCCACCAGCCCGGTTCGTGGCGCGGGGGTCGGATTGAGGACCGCGAAGGCGTCGCGTGGCAGCTGATCGGCGACCTGACCCGCCGCGCGCGCTGTGAGCCCGCGGGCGATCTGCGCTGCTTCTGCATAACGTACGAGGACCTGGTCGACGACCTCGTCGACGCTGCAGCCGCAGATCGAGTCATGGGCGGAGTTCTCGATCAACCGCCGCCACGCGAGCCGCAGGTAGGACCCGGGCCATGCGGTCGGATCGCCCCAGACCGCCTGCAGCGGCTCGGCCAATCGCTCCAGCGCGACCTCTGCACGGCCTCCCGCCTGCTTGAGGTCGATCCTCGCAGAGTTGACTCCCATGAGGACATTGGCACGGGCCGACGACCGCATCTCACCGCGCCACTCCGGGATGGTATCGGTCCGTGGCGCAGCCGCGAGATACTCGGTGAGCGTCTCGATCCGTACGTCGTAGTCCTGCTGGACAGCGTTGAGGGTATCGGCGAGCTCGAGTAGGTCGCGGGATGGCAGCGTGTGATCGGATCCGTACATCGCCAGCAGATGCGTCCCGCCACCGAACGGCCGCATCGCGTCCTGGAGCAGCGTGAGTTGACTGGCGGCTCGATTCGGGATCACGAACAAGTGGGCCGCGTTCCCGTAGCCGCCGACGAGGTATTCGGTCGTCACGGTCGACCCGTCCGGCGCGCTCCAGGCGAACCGGTGGCAGTCGATCGTGGCCGGCACGCCGCGCCACACGAACGCATGCTCGATCCCGGCACGTCGAAGAAGCTGCGGCATCTGGGCGACATGGCCGAACATGTCTGGGAGGTAGCCGATCGCCGCCGTGCCACCGAGCTCTCGCCCACGGCTGATCCCTGACTCCAGGTTCCTGACCATGGTCTCGCCCGAGCAGAGGAACTCGTCCATGAGGATCTGCCACGGCCCCACCGCAAGCCGTCCCTCGCTGACGAACCTGCGGATGCGCGCTTCGGCCTCCGGCCGGATCTCGAGGTAGTCGTCGATCGTCGCGCACTGCCCGTCAAGGGTGAACTTGAACGCCCCATCTGCTTCGAGCATCTCGAGGACACGGTCGACGAGCTCCACCAGCCGCATGCGGAAGACCTGGAACGGGCTGTACCACTCGCGGTCCCAATGCGTATGCGGGACGAGGTGGACCGTGGTGCGTCGGTTCATCGGGCTGCAGCGACCTCCGGGGTTTGGGCGGACGAGTGTGGGCGCGCTGTCGTGCCGCGTACGACGAGACGTACTGGAAGTCGCTCGGTCCCGGACACGACCTCGCCGGCGAGGAGCCGGTCGAGGATCTCGACCGCCCGGCGGCCCATCGCGTACTTGTCCTGCGCCACCGTCGTCAACGGTGGGACGGTGTAGTCGGTGAGTGCGATGTCGTCGAAACCGACGACACTGACGTCGTAAGGGATCTTGAGACCTGCCTCGGTCAGGCCATGCATGGCCCCGATCGCGGTCACGTCGTTGTGGCAGATGAACGCGAACGGGGGCACCAGCCGGGAGGCGACGGTGCGGGCGGCCGCGGTCCCACCAGAGAGATGGCCGTCGCCCTGGACGACATCCAACATCACTCCCAGCCCTCGGGCGGACAGGGCGGCCGCACGAGCGCCCTCCAGGCGGACAGGTGTCTCGTCCGCCTCGCGCGGGCCGAGCACATACACAAGCCGTCGATGTCCCAGATCGATCAAATGCTGCGCCGCCATCCGACCGCCGGCACGGCTGTCGCTCAAGACAGCCGGGATCCGCGGATCCGGTGAAGAAGCGTTGACGATGACGACGGGCACCGGGAATGATCTGAGGGCATCGGCCTGGCGGTGGCGCAGGCCTCCGGCGGCGATCACCACGGCGTCCACCCGGCGTTCCCGGAGCAGCGCCAGATATCGCGCCTCGCGATCGGGCTCCTCCGCGGCATTGCAGAGAAAGACGCCGAGACCGAGTCGCTGCGCGGCGTCCTCGAAGCCCCGCACGACTTCAGGATAGAAGGGGTTGGTGATATCGGTGACGATCAGCCCCACGGTCCTTGTCCGCTGCAGCCGAAGCGCGCGCGCGATATTCGAGGGCTGGTAATCAAGCGCCTCGATCGCCTTGAGCACGCGCTCGCGAGTGGCGGGCAGCACGCGCGGCGATCCGGCCAGGACGCGGGTCACAGTGCCGCGGGAAACGGCCGCCACTTTGGCGACGTCGATGATGGTGGGCCTCGTCGATCTCATCTTCAGCACGCCTAGGCGCTCAGGGAGAGGCATCGACCGGTCGCCCCGGTCAGCCACCATGGCCCTTCATCGACCGAGTACGAGGCGCGGTCGCTCGCGACATGGCGCCGACTCCCGTCAGCGCCATGCAGTTCGGCGCCGGCGGCTCCGAAAGCGAGCAGCTCGCCATCGCGCCGGATGAGCAAGGGACCCGATGGTGCCGCGGAGATCGCGATGCGGCCGGCCGCGAGCGCGCCGAGGACGTCCTCGTCCTCCGCCTCGACCCAGGTCGTCGGCTGGCCCGGCAGGCCATCGTTCCCGACCCGGTGGAAGTCGCTGCCGCCGATGGCAAAGCCGCCCCCCCAGCCGGCCCACCAGGCGAGCGGCAACAGTGCGCCGCGGTCCCAGCTGGAGTGCCACACCTCCGCCAGCGGTGGCCGCCGGCTCATCGGCCGGCGCCACCGGCAGTCACCGTCGAGCGGGTGATTGATCGATAGCAGCCCGCCTCCCGTTTCGGCGCTCGTCAGCCAATCGTCGCTGGGCATCCGGAAGTCGATCCAGCCGGTGTCGCCGAAGCAGTTGGCGTGGCCGTGGTCGGTCGTGACCTCCTGGCCCGGGACGAGGGCGATCCCGAGGCGACGGCCTGCGGCGGCCAGCGCGGGGTGGTGACTCGTCGTGTTGTGGTCGGTGACGGCGAGGAAATCGAGCCCGCGCGTGCGGGCGAGGCTGGCGAGTTCGTCGATGCTGAGCGCGCCATCGGAGTGCAAGGTATGTGCGTGCAGATCGCCGGCCAACCAGCGTCGGCCGTAGGCGGCAGGGACCTCGCGACGAGGCGGCCGCTCCGGGCGGGGCAGGGGTGGCGCCGGTGGCTCGTGCGTCACCGGGCCGACCTCCACGCTTACGTCGAAGTCCAGACCGTCGGCAGGCACCCGATGCAGGCCAAGCATCACCGACCAGGCCCCTACCGGCATGTCGCCGGGAAGATAGCCGGGAGTAGCCGCGTCCGGTGCTACCGATACGCGTGATCGCACGCCCCCCGACCAGCCGCGGAAGCGTGTGGGATCGAGCAGTCCCAGGTCGATGACGCCCCGGGCACGATCGTAGTCAAGGGTGACCGTCACACCTGCCGCGCTCGGCGGCACGTCAAAGGGCAGGTAGCGATAGATCGCCTCCGCCCGGTCAGCGGGCGTCCAATGCCCCTGATGTCGCGTGATCATGGGCTGCTGTCGGCACCGACGAGCTCACCGTCGGCGCTCCGGTAGAGGAAGGCCCGATCCGGGCTGGCGGCGACCGAGATAGGCTCACCGACCGCTGGTTCGTCGCCCTCCGGCACGGCGACCTGGACGCGCATGCCGTCACCATCCTCGACCGACACCAGCGTGTGCGTACCGAGCGTCTCGAGTATCTGCACCGTGCCGCTGATCGCGCCCGGCGAGCCGGAAGCGACTACCTTCATGTACTCGGGCCGGGCGCCGAGGACGATCTCCTCACCGTCGTGGGCGGAGTCCCGGAAGGCCGGCGGGACGGGCATGCGATGGCGGCCGACCATGAGTTCGTCGCCGGCGACCACCCCGGGCAGGAGGTTCATCGGCGTCGAGCCGATGAAGCTGGCCACGAACAGGTTGGCCGGTCGCTGGAACAGCTCGACCGGCCGGCCCAGCTGGCGGATCCTCCCGTTCTCCATCACGGCCATCCGATCGGCCAACGCGAGTGCCTCGGCTTGGTCATGCGTCACGTAGACCGTCGTCACACCAAGTTCACGCTGGAGCCGCTTCAGGAAGGTTCGCGCCTCCAGGCGCAGGCGAGCATCGAGGTTGGAGAGCGGTTCGTCGAACAGGAACACGGATGGGTGGACGGCCATGGCACGGGCCAGGGCGACGCGCTGCTGCTGCCCGCCAGACAGCTGTGCCGGCCGGCGGGTGAGGGTGTCCTCGAGCTGGAGCTCCGACGCGATCTGCGCGGCGGAGGCCTCGCGCTCGCTGCGCGCGACCTTCCGGATCTTGAGCGGGTAGGCGATATTGTCGAGCACTCGCATATGCGGATACAGGGCATAGTCCTGGAAGACCATGGCCACGTCGCGCGCTCCGGGAGGCAGATCGGTCACGTCACGACCAGCGATGGCGATGGTTCCGGACGTAGGCCCTTCGAGCCCGGCGATGGAGCGCAGCAGCGTCGTCTTGCCACAGCCCGACGGTCCCAGCAGAGCGAAGAATTCGCCGTCCTCGATACGCAGGTCCAGCCCGTCCAGGGCGCGAACGCCCCCGCCGAAGTCCTTGACCAGTGAGTGGATCTCGACCTCACCCATCAGCGTTTGATCCCTCCATAGAAGCGGAACCCGTAGCGGCGGTTGACGAACAGGTACATCACCACGACCGGCACGGAATAGAGCAGCGAGAACGTCGCCAACAGGCGGAGGTTCGGCGTCCCGGCCTCGGTGTAGAAGGTGTACATCACGACCGATGCCGGGGACAGGTCCACGTTGCGCAGCAGGATGAACGGCATCAGGAAGTTGCTCCACACGTTGACCATGACCCACACCGCGATGACAGCCAATCCTGGGCGGATGAGCGGCAGGACGGTATCGCGCAGGATCTGGAAGGAGTTCGCACCGAAGACCATGGCCGACTCCTCGTAGCTCCGCGGGGTCGAGTCGGTGAAATCCTTGAGGATGAAGATGGCGGCCGGCAGCAGCCCGCCGGCGAGGACGAGGACGACACCGAGGTACGTGTTGATGAGCCCGAGGTTGAAGATCAGCACGAACAGCGGGACCATCGCCGCCGAACCTGTCACGACCGACGAGAACAGCAGCAGCACATATAGGAGCAGGTCGCGTCCGGGGAGATTGACGCGGCTCAGCGCATAGGCGGCCGGGGCCGCGGTCGCGACCACCAGCAACATGGTGGCCCCCGCGAGCAGCACGGAGTTACCGAGCGAGCGCAGCGCATGCGGATTCTCGAACAGCACCGTGGTGAAGTTGTCGAGCGTGAAGTCGGGAGCCTTGACATCGAGCGACGGCACTCGGTCGAACGGCGCCACGATGAGCCACAACAGCGGCACGAAGAAGTACGCCGAGACGACCACGATGAACAGGTAGAAGATGATCCGTCCGATGAAGGTCCGCACGGCATGCCAGCGATCCCGGGCGCGTGGGAGCGTCATGGCGTTCGCTCGCGGAGCAGACGCAGGTAGAAGAGCGCGACGATCAGGTTGATGGCAAGCAGGATCGTGCTGATGGCTGCGCCGAAGCCGAACTGGAACGTACCCAGCGCCTCCCGGAAGACGTAGATGGGGAGCAGCTCGGTCTGGCCACGGGGACCGCCGCCGGTGATGAGGAAGGGCGTGAAGTCGTTGAACGTCCACAGACTGATCAGCAGCAGGGTCGTCAGGATGTGACCACGGATCGAGGGCAGCACGATGTCACGTAGCTGCTGCCACGTCGACGCGCCCGCCAGGCGAGCCGTCTCAAGGTACGAGGGCGGCAGGGAGCCGAGCGCGGCGCCAAAGAGGAGCATCGAGAACGCCGTCCCACGCCAGACGTTGAAGACGATGATGGCCAGGAGTGGCTGCCTGAGGAGCCACTCCGTGTCGCCCCCGATCACCGCGTTCAGCGTTCCCGACCGACCGTCGAGAAGGGCGATCCACAGGAATGCCACCACGGAGCTGGGCATGATCCAGGCCACGATGACAAGCAGTTCGACGACCCCGCGAAGACGGCTCCGCCAGCCGCGGACCGCCCAGGCGAGCAGGAAGCCAAGGACGGCCTGGCCGAGGATCGCCGAACCGAGCACGAACAGGATGGTGACCCATAACGCGTTGAGGAAGCGCGGGTCGGACAGCGCCGCTGTGTAATTGTCGAGGCCCACGAACTCCGGTTGCGCGGCGGCCAGTCCGGTCAACCGATAGTTGGTGAGTCCGAGGTAGATCGTCCACAGCGCCGGGAAGATGAGGAAGATGCCGACCAGGACGAACGCAGGCGTGACGAACGCCGCCGCTCCCCGTGTACCGAGGGCGGCGGCGCGCGTCTCACGTCCCATGACGGGGACGGTCTCTTCGGGTTTTAGCTACCGGACTCGACGCTGTCAGCCCCGACCAGGTCCTCCAGGCTGCTCTGGTAGGCCTGGGCCGCGTCAGCGACCGAGACACCTGAAGCGGCGTCCTCGGCCGCCTTCTGGAGCAACTGCGAGACCTGCGGATAGACGGCGAGACCGGGCCTCGTGGCCGTGATGGGAAGGACCTCCTGTGACACGAAGCTCAGGAGGGGATCGTCGGACAGCGTCTCGTCGTTGACGTCCTGGCGCTGCGTGATCCGGGCCGCATTCTCGACCTGCTTGAGAACCGCGTCGTGGGAGTTCATGAACTCCATCAGCGCCCATGCCTCGGCCGGGTGCTGCGTATTGGGGTTCAGGACGCGACCGCCACCGCCGGACATGCTCACGAAATCCTGGCCATCGATGCCCGAGCCCGGCTCCTCGGCCGGGTCTTGGCCCAGCCCACGATCTCATTGCGGTCGGCGATGGGCGCCGTGCCCGTCTCTGGATTGACGACGCCGCGCCACAGATAGTCACCCTCGAGGAGGATGCCGATCCGACCGTCGGCGAAGTCCTGGAACGAGCGATCACGCCCGTCTTGTCGAAGCTGTAGGTCGGCGTCGCCGACCTGATCGCTCTGGTAGATGTCGGCGTAGAACTGGAGCATGGCCTCGAGCTCGGGTGTGTCTCCGAGCCACAGGCCGGTGTCCTCGTCGTAGATGCGCTTGCCAGTTCCCACGAGGAGGGGCAGCACGCCCTGCATCGTCGTCGCCTCTCCCATCGACACGCCGGCGTCGATCTGGAGCGGGTTGACGTCCGGCAGCGCGTCCTTCAGCTGCTGAGCCGCATCGAGGACGTCCTGCCAGCTGGTCGGCTGCCAGTCGGTCGGGAGGCCCGCCTGTTCGAAGAGGTCCTTGCGGAAGTACAGGATGCGACCGTCCGTACCTGCGGGCACGCCGTAGCGCTCGCCTTCGAAGGACATCAGACCCTGGACGGCCTCGGGGATCTGGTCCCAGCCGTCCCAGTCGTCGACCCCAGCCGCGACGACGTCGTCAAGCGGGGAGATGAAGCCTCCCTGCGCGAACTCGCCGACCCAGATGCCGTCGATGGCGATGACGTCGTCACCGATCCCGGCGCCAAGGTCGAGTGCGAGCTGGGCCTTGTAATCCTCATCGTCGACACCACGGCCCTGGAACGTCACCGTGACATCCTTGCCTTGGTCCGCCATCATCTGCTCGAACGTCGGGATGACATAGTCCTGGATCCACTTCGCCTCGACCTCGTTCTTGCCCCCGACGATCGCATTGGAAGCGATCGAGAGGGCGACGGGGCCGCTGTCGCCAGCCGCCGGCGAAGCATCCTGCGCGACCGCAGGTGCGACGAGGGCGAGCGTCAGCACGCACCCACCTATCACCGCGCTGCGTCGTGTCCGATCGATCAACCACAACATGTCAGATCTCCTCCTTGTCTCGAGTGACGTGGACACCCGCCCCGCCCTGTCGTCGGACGCCGCTTCTGCACTGCGCCATGGGGCCGTGTGACCGTTCACATGGGGAGTCTAGACACAAACCTCGCAAATCTCAATAGCCGTGCAAATCTCAATAGCCGTCGCCAGGCGGGAGGCGACGTCCAGCTCCTCGACCGCGTCGTAGACCCCGAAGTTGACCGGCGCAGTCCCGATCCCGCTGATGCTCATGCGGACCTCGCCTCTGTGGGCCTTGCCTCCGACGTGAGCGCCACAGCCTCACCGCCGAGCTCGATGCCGTGTCGTGCCGCGATGTGGGAGACGAAGGCCTGCAGCGAGGCAGTATCCTCTCGCGCCTGCTCGGCACCGGTGGGCATGGATGCCCCCTCGGTCACCGCGGCATGGAAGACTCGCAATTCCTCGAGGAACCCTGAATCGCGATGCTGACGCCCATCGTCGAGGACGATAGCGTGGTCATCGGACCCGCGGACGTGCAGTCGCGCCGGCACGTTGGGGCCATACGGCTGGGGCATGTCCAGGTGGATCGCGCCGGCGCTGCCGACGACGTCGATGGTCTCCTCATAGCGTGGGTAGTCGGGCACCCACAGCCACTGCAGGCGCAGCAGCGCGCCGTCCTCGAGTGCAGCTGTGGCCGCGAGCGAAGGCGGATCCGCGGCGCGGTCCAAAGGGTCGAATGGCCAGGCATGCACGTGTTCCCACCGGGCGGGCGGCGGGAAGCCCAGGGCGCGCAGCGCGGAGAGCTCATGGATGACCGAGCCCAGCAGGACCCAGCGATATAGATGGTCGATCCCGGTGGGCACGCTCCCGATGGCCGCCAGGGACTCGAGTCCTTCGGCGGCTTCGACAGCGCGCACCACGGACACGTCGATGTCAGACGCGGTGCGGTAGTCGAGCGTGGCGATCTGGTTTTCGTGGCGAGGGTGGCGCACCTCGACGCTGACCAACTGCACATCACCGATGCGCTCGATCGCAGTACGTGCAGCAGGGATCACGGGATCGTAAGCCTTCATGTATGCGACTTGCAGGACGAGGCCTCGCTCGGAGGCGACGCTGCCAAGGCGCACGGCTTCAGCCTGGGTGATGCAGAAGGGCTTCTCGCTGATGACGTGCTTGCCCGCCAGGAGGGCAGTCTCTGCGAGAGGCGCATGGGCGCCCGGCGTCAGCAGCAGGACCGCGTCGACGTTCGGGTCCACGCACAGGTCGTTGGCATCCAGAGAGCAGCGAGGGATGCCCGGAAGGCTCGAGGCAACAGCTGCCATCAGGGATCGGGATAGGTCACTGACGTGCGTGACCACGAAGGAGTCGCTGAGCCGCAGCAGGTTGGGCAGATGCACGACCTGGCCGATCAGCCCCAAGCCGACCACACCGATATGGATGCGTGCACTCCCAGACAGTCAAAGCCCTCCTGCTGAACCCGCCCTGCCAACTGGTCGCTCGAGGCGTCCCGGCGCGCCGCAGTGCGCGTGTTCCGTCGCGGCTGATGCGAACACTATCATGGGCCGCCAATGGGTCGGTGCGAAGGCGGCTGCCCCTGCACCGCTGGTCGGCCGCCGTAGGGGCTGACATCGTGCTGACACCTGTGGCGACTGAGGAGCCGCAAGAGCGCGGCGCCCCGGAGTCGCTGCCAAAGCCGCGTTGCGAGCGTGCCGTGCTATGCCGTTGCGAACGCCGCCGCGAGGTCAGCCATGAGGTCGTGCGGGTCCTCGATGCCGACCGAGTATCGGATGAGGCCCTCAGGGATGCCCATCGCGGCGCGCTCGTCGGCGCTGCATTCGACGTGGCTCGTCGTCGCCGGTGGACCGGCGATGGTCTCGACAGCACCAAGGTTGGCGGCACGATGGGCCAGACGTAGACGGGGCAGCACACGCTTCACGGCGTCGTATCCGCCCTCGAGGCCGAAGCTCATCACGCCGCCGTAGCCACGCATCTGGCGCGCCGCGATGTCGTGTTGCGGATGGCTCAGAAGGCCCGGGTAGTTGACGACCGTGACGCCTGGCTGGGACTCCAGCCAGCGGGCGATGAGGAGGGCGCTCTCGTTCTGTTGCCGGATGCGCAAGGCGAGCGTCTTCATGCCACGGATGAGCAGGTACGCCGCCATGGGGTCAAGGGTGGCACCGGTGATCTCGCGAAAGTGGAACACCTCCGCGACCAGCGCCGTATCACCGACGATGACGCCGCCCAGGGCATCTGCGTGCCCGCCGAGGAACTTCGTGGCGCTGTGGACGACCAGGTCAGCCCCGAGCGCGAGTGGGTTCTGATTGATCGGCGTGGCGAAGGTGTTGTCGACCACGACCGTGGCGCCAGCAGCATGCCCGGCGGCCGCGAGCCGCTCGATGTCGAGCACCTTCAGGGTGGGGTTGGTGGGCGTCTCCAGGTAGAGGAGCTTCACACCCTTGGCGATGGCGCCTTCGATGGCTTCGTGGTCACTGGTGTCGCAGAGCTCGACCTCGATACCGATGCGTGGCAGGAACTCCAGGAAGACGCGGTTCGTGCCGCCGTAGGTGTCGCGCACGGACACGACGCGATCGCCCGGGTGCAGCAGTGCGAAGAGCGTGTTGCTGATGGCCGCCATGCCCGTAGCGAAGCTCGTCGCGGCGTCTCCTCCCTCGAGTGCGCGAACCTTCTCCTCGAAGGCCTGGACGGTCGGGTTCGTGTTTCGACTGTAGATGTGTCCGGGCTTGTGGCCCAGCGCCACCTCCAGCCAGTCGTCCACGTCGGCGAAGCCGTACGCCGCGCTGTAGACGATCGGGACCTGAGTCGCACCATCGATGGTGCCCACGTCCTCGCCGGACCAGACGGCAAGTGTGGCGGCAGCGAGGCCCACTTCCTCGTCCCCTTGTCGCGCTTCGTCAGGCATATCCAGACTCCCTCTTTCACTACACCCCACGCCCCCCACGGCTGCATGGCGGCAGGGGCACGGTAGCAGGTCGCCGCTCGGTCGCCGCTCGGTCGCCGCTCGGGTTCGCCCGGTTCGACGTCGTTGCCGCTCGTTTGACGCTCGCGGCGGGCGTATGCCATATTTCGACTTCGGTTCGCGGCCCTGTTCAGGGCGGTCCTTCCAGTCGAGCGCCTACCCCCGGAGGAGCCATCGGTGCTGAGTTCGCCCGCGTACCTGATCGCGGCGGGCGCGCCTCTGCTGCGTGCGAGTGGACTGTCCAAGCAATTCGGTGGCCTGGTCGCGCTGGCCGACTATGACCTGAGTTTGGCCGCCGGTACCATCCATGGGGTCATCGGTCCGAACGGGGCAGGCAAGACCACCCTGTTCAACCTCCTGTCGCGGATGGTCGCGCCGACGACTGGGACGATCGAGTTCCAGGGTCAGGACATCACCCATGTACCAGCGCACCGGGTGGCCCGCATGGGCATCACCCGAACGTTCCAGAACATCCGCCTCTTCGATGACCTCAGCGTGCTCGACAACGTCAAGCTCGGTGTGCAGGCCCACCGTCCCAGCGGCTTTCTGCCCACGCTGCTGAGCACGCCTTCCTTCCAGCGGCAAGAGAAGCTGATCGACGAGCGCGCCCGGGAGTTGCTCGCCTTGGTCGGTCTGGCAGGACAGGCAGCCCGCCAGTCAGGCAGCCTGCCGTACGGCGATCAGCGGCGCCTCGAGATCGCGCGAGCGCTTGCCATCGACCCGCGCATCCTGATGCTCGATGAGCCCAACGCCGGCATGAATCAGGCGGAAACGGATGAGCTGCTGGAGCTGGTGCGGCGCATCCGTGACGAATTAGGCGTGACCATCATCCTCATCGCCCACGATATCCCCCTGGTCATGAACCTGTGCGACCGCATCCAGGTCCTCAACTTCGGCCAGCTCATCGCCGAAGGAGACCCGCAGCAAGTGCGCTCCGACCCTGAGGTCATCGCCGCCTATATCGGCCAGCCGAAGGATGCTTGAGCTCACTGATGTCCACGCTGCCTACGGCAACATCCGGGCACTCCACGGCGTCTCCATGGAGGTGCGGACCGGCGAGGCCGTGGCGGTCATCGGCGCGAACGGAGCCGGGAAGTCGACGACACTGCGCACCATCTCCGGACTGATGCGCGCACGCTCGGGGACCATCACCTACGACGGCATCGACATCACCCACGCGTCGACCGACCGCATCGTGTCGCTGGGCATCTCCCACTGCCCGGAGGGACGCCGCGTCTTTGGCCGACTCAGCGTCCATGAAAACCTCGTCCTCGGAGGGGTGCAGCGTCGAGCCTCAGACGTCCTGGCGGACATCCGGCAGATCGGCGAGCTCTTCCCCAGATTGGCCGAGAGGATCGACCAGCCTGCGGGCACGCTCTCGGGAGGCGAGCAGCAGATGCTGGCCGTCGCTCGAGCGCTGATGGCCAAGCCACGGCTGCTCATCCTCGACGAGCCCTCGCTGGGACTGGCGCCATTGCTGGTCCAGCACATCTTCGAGGTCATCGAGCGGCTCAAGGACCAGGGCCTCACCATCCTGCTCGTCGAGCAGAACGTGCACCATGCCCTGGACCTTGCCGATCGGGCCTACATCATGGAGAGTGGCCGGATCACCCTTGAGGGGTCGGCGGCCGAGCTGATGCATGACCACCGCGTCGAGAGCGCGTACCTGGGCTACCGCTCGTGATCCGCGCATGATCGACTATCTGCTTCAGCAAGTCATCAACGCACTCAGCGCGGGCAGCCTGTATGCGCTCATGGCGGTCGGGCTCGCACTCGTCTTCGGAATCCTCCGCCTCATCAACTTCGCCCACGGCGACGTGATGATGGTGGCTGCCTACATCGCAGTCTTCAGCTTGGCCTCCGGCATGCCCTTGCCAGTAGCCGTCGTGACCATGGTCGTTGGCACCATCGTGGTGGGCCTGCTCATCGAGCGAGTCGCCTACCGTCCGCTGCGTGGCGCTCCGGAGGTGGCGCTGCTGCTGACCTCCTTCGCGGTCGGGCAGATCCTACAGAACTCGGTCCTCCTGCTCACGAGACTGCTGGGCAAGCCCATCCAGATCGCCTTCCCTGCGCCCGATCTCATCAGCGGGGTCGTCAACGTCGGGTCGCTGACCATCTCCAAGGTCAACCTGGGCAGCTTCATCGTTGGTGTCGTCGTGCTCGTCCTCCTGACGCTCTTCATCTCCAGGACCAGGCTGGGCCTCTCGATGCACGCCTCCGCGGAGGACCTGGATGCGGCGAGACTGATGGGCATCCGCATCAACTATGTCGTCGCCGTGGCGTTCGTGATCGCAGCAGCACTCGCGGCCATCGCGGGACTCTTCTATGCCGCGCAGACCGGACAGATCAACCCCTACATGGGGTTCACGCCCGTCCTGAAGGCGTTCATCGCGGCGGTCATCGGTGGCTTCGGAAGTCTTGCGGGCGCGGTGCTGGGCGCCTACGTGCTGGCCTTCCTGGAGGTCCTGCCCACGGCCCTCTTCGGCATCGCTGACATCATCCCGGCTGGATCCATCCCGCCCGAGGTGCACGACCTCATCGCGACACTGTTCCCGGCGCACCTGTCGGGCTATCGCGACGCCTTCGTCTTCATCGTGCTCATCATCATCCTGCTCTTCCGGCCCAACGGGCTGCTTGGCGGCCAGGCACGCGAGGACACGCCATGAGGCGCTCGCCACGGCTTCGTGACAGCGCCATCCTGCTGGTATCACTGCTCGCCGGTTTGCTGGCACTCGAGGCGTCGGGCCTGGCTTTCTGGCAAGGGATGGCGACGACGCTGGCCATCTTCATCGTGCTCACGGTCAGCCTCAACCTGGCCAACGGCTTCACGGGAGTCTTCACCCTTGGCCAGATCGGATTCATGGCCCTGGGTGCCTACATCTCCGCCATCCTGACTCTGCCGCAGCAGGCCAAGGCGGCCTTCCTGCCCGATCTGCCCTCCTGGCTCGCTGGCGCCTCGTTCGATCAGACCATCGCCGGCCTGCCCGTGGGCTGGCTCGCGGCCACCCTCATCGCCGCCCTGCTCGTCAGCGGCATCGCCGCACTGGTGGGGGCTGTGCTCATGCGCTTGTCTGGGCCGTTCGTCTCGGTGGCCACCCTCGGCTTCCTGGTCATCGTGCGTGTCGTCCTGCTCAACGCCGACTCGCTGACCCGTGGTTCGCGGGCTTTCTCGAACGTGACTCGCTACACGGACATGTGGCTGGCCTTCGGCGTCGCCGTGGTGACCGTGTATGTCGTCTGGCGCATCAAGCGTTCCGGCTACGGCCGTGCCATGTTCGCCCAGCGCGAGGACCGCTGGGCAGCCAACTCGGTGGGTGTTTCGGTGCTGCGGCCGAGGTTGCAGGCGTTCGTCATCAGCGCCTTCTTCACGGCGGTAGCCGGATCGCTCTACGCGCACTTCCTGGGCTCGTTCTCGCCCAACGCGTTCTACTTCGACACCACCTTCGAGGTCGTGACCATGCTCGTCGTGGGAGGCATGGGCTCAGTCAGCGGCTCAGTCATCGGGGCCACCGTGATGCTCAGTCTCGGCGAGGCCCTGCGGCGTCTGGAGGAACCGACGCAGCTCTACGGCATCGGCGGGATCATCATCGCTTCCGTGCTCATCGCGGTGCTCGTCTTCCGGCCGGCCGGCATCATGGGCCAGCGTGAGATCTCTTTCGATCGTCTCTTCAGGCGCAGCCAGGAGTAGCCGCGGGCGCAGCCACGGGAGTAACCGTGGGCGCAGCCACGGGCGCAGCCACGGGAGTAGCCACGGGCGCGGCCAGGAATAGGCGCGACCCGCGTCCAGTGGTGGACACGGGTCGATCGCGCAGGTGTGGAAAGGGCTCGCAGGGAGCCCCATCGGCTACGGGGCCGGAACCGAGCTGGGCACGACTTCAGCGGCCAGGGTGAAGACCCCATCGGCGACCTCGATGACGGTCACGCCCTTCTGGGGGACGTGGGCATCGGCAGTGAAGGTGACGGAGCCGGTGATGCCGGGGAAGTCCGTCGTCGTCTCGATGGCCTCCTTGAGCGCCTGGCCGTCCATGGAGCCAGCGCGCTCGATGGCATCCTTGAGCAGGTAGACGGTGTCATAGCCCAACGCCGCGAAGGCGTTCTCGACGGGATGACCGAACTTGGCCTCATAGGCAGCCATGAAGGCCTTGATCGGCTCGGTGCCGCCGTTGGCGTCCATGAGCGCATGGGTGGTGAAGAACACGTCGTTCGAGGCCGCGCCGGCGATGGCGGGCAGGTCCGGCGTGTCGTAGCCATCGCCGCCGACGATCGCACCGTCGAGACCTGAGTCACGCATCTGCTTCACGACGATGCCGATGTTGCCCGGCATGGCGGCGATGTAGTAGAAGGCTGGCTGCTCAGGGAGCGCCTTGATCTTGGCGATCTGGGCGGCGAAGTCGGTGGCGTCGCTCTCGTATGTGTCCTCGGCCACGATGGTGCCGCCGGCCTCGTTGAAGCGATCCTTGAAGTACTCGGCCAGCAGGGTGGTGTACGTCTGGCCCTTGTCCCACAGCAGGTAGGCGGTATCACCGAACGTGTCGAGCGCGTACTCGGCTCCCGCGGCGGCCTGGACGTTGTCGCCGAAAGCCTCAAGGAACATCAGATCGCCGACCTGGTCGGGGATGAGCGGGGATGTGGCCCCAACGGTGATGAAGGGGATGCCGGCCTCCTGGAAGATGGGACCGGACGCGAGCACGGAGTCCGTGTCCGTGTACCCGATCATGGCCTGGACCTTGTCTTCTTCCACGTACTGGCGGGCCGTCTGCGCGGTCACCGCCATGTCGTACTGGCTGTCGTGGGTGACCATCTCGAGAGGCTGGCCGTTGATACCGCCAGCCGCATTGATCTCCTCCACGGCCAGCGTGGCGCCGTTGTAGGCGGGTACGTCAAGGGCAGACTCGGCTCCGGTGAGGGCGAAGCCCCCGCCGATCTTGATGGTCTCTGACTGGGCGCTGGTGACAGAGCCGATGGATGCAGCGGCGATGGACGCCAGCAACGACGCCGACAGCAGGACCCCGGTGGTCTTCTTCATTCGGACCCTCCTTGAAGGTGGTCGGGCAAGCGTGGGTGCGCGCCTCGGCCAGATGGCTACGATAGCGTAGGACGCCTAATCATCGATAGACTCGGTGTGCATTTTGCGATGCCATGAGCCAGATCGCTCGCGCGGCGTCGTCCCTCGACCAGTCGCCCCCGGCCACCCAGCGACCGAGCACTCTGGAGAGGCCACGCCGGAAGAGCCAGCTGCCCAGCAGATGCAGCTCGGGTAGGCCCCACGCGTCCGAGGAGTACAGGATCTTGCGGAACGGCGCGACCTCAAGCATCTCGGCGACAAGGACTTCGCTCTGGATGCCGCTGTGGTTCACGCCGAGGCCGATGTCCATGTAGACATGGGCGAACATCTGGGCCAGGTAGCCGGCCTGGCGATGGAATGGGTAGGTGTGCAGCAGCAAGAGGGGGCTGCCACCCTCGGTCGCTCTGATGAAGTCCGTCAACAACAGCGGGTCGCTCGCGTGCAGGTCGAGGTCCGGGTCGCCGTAGCCGGTGTGGATCTGGAGCGGCAGTCCGGTGTCGACAGCGCTCCACAACAGGAACCTCAGGATCACCGGGTCGGTCAGGCGCTGCGGGCCACCAGCGGCGATCGATGCCAGCCAGCTAGCGGCGTGGTCGGCGACGTCTCCATCGGAGGGACGGGCGGGGTCGACATCGAGCCCGATGCGGTAGGCGATGATGGACTTGAGGCCGATCGCCTTCGCGGCTTCGGCGGTCAGCGCTTCGCGAAACGCGTCCGGGAAGTCCGCTGCCGCGACACCCGATGTCGCGGCGTCTTCGGCCAGGGCCTCGAGCCTGACGATGGATCGTGCTTCTGCTCCGGCCAGGTCAGACAGCTCGGCGGGCGACAGCAGCTCGCTGCCCCGGTAGCCGGTGTCCACGTACAGCGCCTGCAGGCCCGCCAGCGGCAGGAGCGTTGCGCCGACCGCCTCGTTGTCCAGGTTGGCACGGTGTGCCAACCAGACCTCGGGGGCGACATGCGGGTCCAGGCCGAGCAGCGGAGCGCACCAACGCCGAACGGCCACCCCGAGCTGGTGGTCCATGCCGCCCAACGCCGCCGCTTCCGGCCGGTTGGTCTCGCTCAAGGCCTCGATGAGTCGCTCCGCGCGCAGCGACCCGCGCAGGATGCCGTGCACGTGGTGGTCCACGAAGAGCGTGTCGCGGAGTAGCTCGTTGACGCCGTCATCAGGACCGTCAAGGAGTCCGCACTGGTCGATGGCAGCGGCGGCCGTGGTAGCCAAGCTTCGGCTCGTGTCTAGGGCACGAGAGCAAGGACGCGAGCTGGACCGCCCGAGCCACCGGTCAGCCGGAGAACGCCGACCACGACCCAGGCACCCAGGGGCGGTACTGCGGCCAGGTTCGTCAGGCCCTCGAGATGCCAGACGCCGTGAGGGAACGTGACCTGGCGGTGCACGACGAAGTCCGTGGCCACACCTGGGTCGATACCCAGGGTGTCGACGCCCAGTCCCACGGCGCCTCGCTCTGCCACCAGGAACCGGGCGGATTCCGGACCAAAGCCGGGAAAGCGCAAGGCATCGGGCGCGTTGGCGTAGCGCGCCGCGTCGGTGTTGAATTCCTCCCAACCAGTCCTCAGGAACACGGCGGCGGCGTCCGGGATGCGCCCGTGGCGCGCCTCGAACGCCTGCACCTGCTCCAGGGTGAGCGCACTATCGGGGTCCCCAGCCATATCCTCACTCACGTCGATCACCACCAGCGGCCTGACCAGGCTGCCGGCATCGATCTGGTCGACGCTGGCCGCGCCCTCCACCATGTGCGCGGGTGCATCGAGGTGTGTTCCACTGTGCTCGGCGAATCCGACCACGCGATTGAAGAACCCATCGTGGGCGATGGTCAGGAAGGGCGTCACCGTGGGGCCGGGCACACCAGGCCACATCACCGTGCGCTCGTCGAGCGGCTGGGTCAGGTCAACGACGCGCATGTCCCCGATCATCGATCGTTCCTCCTCTTGATATCCATTCAAAATACCCGCAGGTGCGCCAGTTGAACTTGCTCCGGCGTCATCTGCTCGAAGGCCGTGATCTCAGCATCGCGCACGCCAAGGATGCACCCTCCGAGCAGGTCCCCGAGAGCCGGGAACAGCACCTCGTCAGCCTGCAGGGCCGCCAGCGCTTCCCGCAAGGAGGAGGGCAGGGGCTTGATGCCCGACTTGGCGCGCTGCTCAGCAGACATGCGAGCCGGGTCGATCGAGGCTGGCTGGGGCGGCTCAAGGCCGCGTTCCATGCCGTCGAGACCGGCCAGGATCAGGCCTCCGAGGGCCAGGTACGGGTTGCAGCTGGGATCGCAGGCCTTGAGCTCGACGTTGGTCGATTCCATCTCACGCCCGCGGAAGGACGAGGCCACGCGCACGGCGCACTCACGATTGTCCAGTCCCCACGAGACGGTGGCGCCGGCCCAGGCCTTGGGCTTCAGACGCTCGTAGGAGGTGAAGCTGGGGCAGGTAAGAGCCACCAGGGCCGGCAGGTGCTGCAGCACCCCGGCCACGAAGTGGCGACCCACATCGGAAAGCAATCGGTCGCCAGCGCCTTCCGCGTACAGCAGGTTGCGCGACCCGTCGTTGGACCACAGGCTGAAGTGGATGTGAGCCCCGGAGCCGACGCCGTCGGGAAACGGCTTGGGCGCAAACGAGCAGATGAGTCCGTGCTCGACCTCGGCGACGCCACGGACCGTGTCCCGAACGCGCAGCTGGTCGTCCGCCGCGTTCAGCGCTGCGTCGTAGCGGATGGCAACTTCCTGCTGGCCCGGTCCGTATTCGTTGATGGCCAGCTCGACCTGGAGCCCCTGCGCCTCGAGAGCGGAGAGGATGTCGTCCATGACGTCGGCCACGCGGTCCATGCCTGCCGATGAATAGACGGGTCCATCCTGATAGGGCTGGACATGCCCGTCGACCATGTGCGCCAGGTAGAACTCGTTCTCGAAGGCGGCCTTTACCTCGATGCCTCGGCTCGCGGCCGCGGCGATGGCTCGCTTCAGGAAGCTGCGCGTGCACGCACCCCAGTCCTCGAAGTCGTGTCCCAGCTGTTCGCTCAGCAGGCTGGCCGTGCGAGGCAGCCAAGGCAGCAGGCGGTACGTGTCGGGGTCGGGCACGATGCGGATCTCGCCCACGGGCTCCATGCCCTGGACATCCACGAAGGCGTCGAGGCTGTTGACGGCATTCTGCCCTCTCGTCAGCCCAACGCCGGAACGCATGCGGCTCATCAGGTGATCGACGTGCACCGCCTTTCCCCGGATGACCCCGGATGGATCGCAATACAGGAACCGCACCAGCCGAACGTCGTCTTCACCTGCACGCGCGACGACCTCTTCGATGGTGGCTGGCATGGCATCTCTCCGGCGAGGGGGCTTTTGTGTGGACCGTTGTCTCAGGTCCATCACTGTATCTGCTCCGGACGGTGCTGTGCCGCGGTCACCGTCCACACCCCACCAGCATCGCTGAGGCTTGGGGACACGCCGCTCACCCATCACGCTTGGCCCGACTTGGCTACAGTGGACGCCTGATGACTGACCTCGATCTGGAAGCCCTCCGCGCTCACCTCGACGACGCCCTGCCCGAGTATCTTGGGGACCTCGAGCGACTCGTCAACGTCGACTGCGGCTCGTACACCAAGGCCGGTGTCGATGAGGTCGGCCGGTGGGCGGAGCAGCGCCTCGAGGAGCTGGGCGCGTCCGTCGTCCGCCACGCCAACGCGGAGCTGGGCGACACCATCGTGGGCACCTTCGAGCGGGACCAGGACGGCCCCACGGTCCTGATGATCGGACACCTTGATACCGTGTTCGAGCCGGGCACGGTGGCCCAGCGGCCCTTCGCCATGCGCGATGGCCGAGCGTACGGGCCAGGCGTGAGCGACATGAAGGCTGGACTCCTGACCGGCCTGTACGCGCTGTCGGCGCTGCGTGCGCTCGCTCCTGGTCGATCGTCGGGCACATCGAGCTGTGCGTGGCTCCCGGTCGGGCGGCTTGTCTTCGTGGTCAATCCCGACGAGGAGATCGGATCGCCGGTGAGTGAGCCCATCATCCGTGAGCACGCCGCAGACGCCGACTTCGCTCTCGTGCTCGAAGCGGCCAGGGAGAACGGGGACATCGTCTCCGCTCGCAAGGGGCAGATGGATCTCCGTCTCAGGATCCAGGGCCGGGCAGCACACGCCGGCGTGGAGCCAGAGAAGGGACGCAGCGCAGTCCTTGAGGCGGCCCACAAGATCGTCGCACTCCATGGACTCAACGGGCGCTTCCCCGGCGTGACCGTCAACGCTGGAGTTGTCCATGGCGGCAGCAGGCCCAACATCGTGGCTGACCACGCGTCCATCGAGATCGATGTGCGGGCCGTGGAGCGCCGGCACTTGGAGGCCGTCGAGGCGGCCATCATGGAGATCGCACAGGGCTCGACCGTGCCGGACGTGAGCACGATCGTCGAGTTGACCGCTCGGCACTGGCCCATGGAACGGACGGAGGCGACCGGGCGACTGGTACAGCACGCTGTCGAGGTGGCCGCTCGGCTCGGCTTTGGTCTCAGTGATGCCGCGACCGGCGGTGCCTCTGACGGCAACACGACGGCTGGGCTGGGTGTGCCCACGATCGATGGCCTGGGCCCCATCGGTGGCCTGGACCACGCCCCTGCTGAATACGTCGCCCTGGACTCGATCGTGCCGCGCACGACCCTTCTGGCCGGGATCATCATGGCCGTGGCGGACTGACTCGCCGGCGTCGTACGAGGTGGCGGCCATCAGCTCGGCCGATCCACGACCTGGAGGCACTTGTCAAGCACGAGATCCGAGAAACCGGCGTGCAGCAGATGGGACGACGGCTGTACGAGACGATGCTGTACTGGGAGACCGCTGGGCCTGGGCGAGCGCGAAGACGAAGCGACGCCGATCGGACGGAGACGGATCCCGGCGCCTTGGCTCCGGTAGATGCCCGCCTCGTCGTCGTAGGGGAGAGCACGAAGTACGGGCGACTGGGGAGCGGGCCTGCTTCGGTGAGCCCGCTGCGGATGGGATGCTCGCCTGACCCACGCAGGTCGCGAACGAACCCAACACGCGGAGGACATGCTGGCGGGTGGTACCTGCTCGTCACTTGGTACAGTGGCGCCCAGCCGGCAACGCGCAGGGCCTGACAAGCCGCACTGCCCGGGCCGCCACGCGAACCATGCCAGGAGGTCCTCCCAAAGCCATGACCGCGCCCTTCCCTGATGAGGAGATGGAGCTCACCCACATGCTCGTCGTGGGTGATTACGCGCGGGCCAGCGCGTTCTACCGCGACGTGCTCGGCGCGACGCTCATCCGCGAGTACGGCGGCACGTCCGCGGTGTTCTCGTTCCAGGGAGCTTGGCTGCTCCTGGTGACCGGTGGCGGACCCACACCGGACAAGCCGACCGTGACGTTCGCGACGCCGCACGAGCCGGAGCGGGTCAGTCACGCCATGACCATCCGGGTCAGGGACTGCCAGGCGGCCTACGAGACTCTGCGGGCTCGAGGCGCCCGCTTCCTAACGCCACCGGTCGCCTCCGCCTGGGAGGTGCGCGCGTTCTTCCGCGACCCGGACGGCCACCTCCTCGAGATCAGCGAGGCTCGAGTCGAGCCGACCGCCGAATAGCCCACGGCGACGCAAGCCAAGGGCGCTCTGGTGGCTCGGACGTGGCAGCGACCGTTGGTGGGTCGGCAGGCCGCGCTGAGCGGCCGCCGCTTCTGTGACTGGTCGGTGGCGGTGGTAGACACTCACACGGTCCCCTGGCAGACGCAGGGGGCTAGGCGTGCTCGCGCCAGGGCCGGAGATCGGTCCTGAGCAGTGAGTAGATGAGCACGTCCTGGTTGCGGCCATCGTTGAAGAACGCCCCACGGGCCGTCCCCTCCAGCGAGAACCCGCACTTCTCCGCGATCCGCCGCGAGGCCATGTTCTCGGGCACGATGACCAGCTGGACGCGGTGTTGCTTCGTGGTGGCGAATAGGTAGTCGACGAGCAGCTGCACGGCTTGGGTGGTGTAGCCGCGACCGGCGAATCGGTCATCGTAGAGCTGGTAGCTGAGCTCCCAGGCGTCCCAGTAGTCGACCGGTCGGAAGAACTCGATGTGGCCGGCCATCTCGCCGGTGGATGAGACGATCAGGAGGGTCCCCGCCTCCTTCTGCCAGAAACCGGTGTCGGCGAACTCCGTACGCATGCGGGACTCGGAGGCCACGCCCAGCGGGAAGAAGTCGCCGCGCTTGACGATGTCGGCATGCGCGGCGTAGAAGGCGTCGAAGTCCGACTGGCGGATGGGTCGCAGGGTGATCAGCTCGCCTCGAAGCACCGCAACAGGATGGTGAGCCGGGTGGCGTTCGTCAAGGCACCGGCCGGTGCTTGTTGCTGGGCTGGTCGGTGCCGTCGCCTCTGCGTCGGACTGCTCGAGACGGGGACGCGGGCTGCGCCACGGGGCCACTCAGAGGCCGCATCCGAGACGTCGGCCATTCCTCGCTGGCAGACCCCGGCGCAACCGAGCACACTCTCCGGTTCTCGGAGCGTGACCAGCGCGGGTCCAGCCTCTGGCTCGTGCCCCAGGGAGGCCACCACCGGGTCCGACACCAGGCGAGGCGGCGAACGACGACAGGAAGGGCCAGCCTGACCAAGTATCAGCGGCCCTCGGGATAGGGCCGTTCGGCCCTTGCCGAGTCTCATCGCGAGCGGTACTTCCGAGCCATCGTCACCTACCTCCAAGAGCCCAGTGACCGCGAGGACCGTGTGCGCTACGGTGCGGAAGCAGTGGGGTAAAGGAGGTCAAGAGATGCGATTCGATGGACTGCGACACCTGTGCAGCCTGCCGGCGGAGCGGCTCGAAGCCGCCTTGGAGAGGGAACGCGCGAGCGCGGTCCTGCCTGTATCCGAGGTGGGATCGGGGCGCGCGACCGTGCTCGTGGCGACGCCGCGCAAGCTCGCCATCGCCACGCTCCGGCGCGTGGCCGGCCACGATCGCTGGGTCATCCGCTGGGCACCCTGGGATGCCCTACTGATGCCCGAGGAGTCCCGATCCGGCACCGTCGGCCGAGGGGTCATCGCCATCGGGGGCAGGAGCTTCGCGCTCGTCTTGGGGGGACGACCGGGCCGAGCCGCGTTACACGACTTCCGGCGCCACCTCCGCGAGCGGCGACAGGCACTCGCTCGACGGGAGCCTGGCCAGCTCCACTCAGGGTCCTGGGGCGGTGACGGACCCGAGCGCGATGGCGCGCTGCGATCTCGGCCCCGATGGCTTCTGGCCGTGGGCCCCATCGCCCGGGGGTGAGGTCGAACCGGGCGGTCCGGTCCGGGTGCTGGCGAGTGCCTGACTTCGTGCACCGTCAGGGGAGGCGGCCCGCACGCGGCCCTCTGCGGTCGCTACGCCGACCGCCCCGACTGGGACCACTAACAGCGTAGGGTCGCCGCGCGAGTGGACCGGCTTACGGCCGCCCGCTGGTCGTGCTCCGGCGACGGGACTGTCGCCGCTCATACCACGTCATGAGTGGCGTGACGGACAAGCCATGGACGACGATCGAAAGAGCCACCAGGCCGAGGGTGATGCTGGCGAGCCAGGAGATGAGGTCAGGGCGCAGGCCGTGGGTGGCGGCGTAGGACAGGTAGTACACAGAGCCGATCCCGCGGATGCCGAACCACCCGTACAGCGCGACCGTCGACCGTCGTGACCGTGTCCCGGCGAGGCCCGCGAACACCGACAGCGGCCGGATCCCCAGGAAGAGCAGTGGGCCGAGCCAGATGATGGACGAATCGAGCCCCACAGCGCTCAGTGCGGCACCCACGATGACGACGAGTGCCACTTCTGCCACTCGCTCGATCGCCTCGTTGAACGTCAGCAGCGAATGAGCGACATGGGCGGCTACTCCCTTGGCGCTGACGTGCTCCTCGTCGACTGCGGCCCCCGAGGGTTTTCGCAGTTCATCGGATGGCCCGTCGCCTGCGTTGATGCGCTCCACGCGGCGCACGGCGAGGCCTGCCGCGAAGACCGCCAGGAATCCGTACGTACCGAGGGCGATCGCGACGCCGTACGACAGCGCGATGAGCCCGAGCAAGAGGAACTCGTCGCGTCCGACCGCGGCGTACGATCGCGTTCGCAGGTGGAGGACGATGCGCGAGGCCCCTGTCCCCACGACGAATCCGACAGCGAGTCCTCCTGCCACGGCCCAGAGGACGTCCACCGCGAGCCATCGGAGGCCGAACGGTCCGATGTCGTGAAGGCCAAGGAGCCCGAGCCCGAGCATCACGAACGGAAATGCGGTGCCGTCATTCAGGCCAGCCTCGCCCGTGAGTGTGAACCGGACGCGGTCACGGTCGAACGCATCGGACAGCTGGATGTCGGATGCGAGAACGGGGTCGGTTGGTGCCAGGATCGCCCCGAGCAGTACCGCTGAGCCGATGGGGAGGCCCAAGCCCAGCCAGCCCACCAATGCCAATGCTGCGACGGTGAACATCATGGAGAGGCTCGCGAGCCGGATCGGAAGCCGCCACATGCGGTCGCGCAGCGGGATGCGGAGCTTCAGGCCAGCTGTGAACAGCGAGACGATGACGGCCACCTCGCTGATCAACTCAAGTAGGGATGCCTGGCCTATCGGGTCGACGACGAGCATCCCCAGACCGAGCGGCCCGAGGATGACGCCCGCGACCAGGTACACGTACGACGTGGACAGCGGCAACCGCCGGATGGTCGAGCCGACGAGGGCCATCGTTACGAGGATCAGGCCGGCTGCGATGAACCACCGAACATCAGTCACGGCGAACTCCTCGACTCGTCGCCGAACTTGGCGCATCGCACGCGTCAGTGACCACGGGTACGCCCAAGCGGCAGGGTTTGCACGCCGGCGACTGCGACAGCCCTAGCCGTCGCAACCCAAGCCCCTGGTTGTGCATGCCCTTCGCTATGCAGGCAGCGGCTTCAGCAGCTTCCAAGAAACCGTTCCACGTCCCAGCCGATGAGAGGCTGATCCGCTCAACACCGATTCCTGGTTCCGGGTTGGGGTGCTAGCTGGCATTCCGGTTTGGGGTGCTAGCTGGCCTGTGGCGTCGCTACGGCTGCCCCATCGGCTGCGGGAGAGGACTCTTCCGCCTCCAGGACCTCCACCGCGGTCGGGATGATCGTGGGCCGGCCTTCGAGTGCTCCTGTGTCGATGTCCTCGCCAAGATCGACGCCGGCGTTGCGCAGCGCCTCGGCATCGAATCCGAGCATCGTGCCTTCGACACGGACGAGTCGCCCGCGCTCCACCTCGTCGAAGCCCCCGGTGTCCTCGCCCACGACCAGCAGCCCATCCTCTCCGTTCGGTCCACCGAGCGTGAAGACGTTGTCTGCGATGATCTCCCCGAAGCCGCCCTTTACACGAACGGTCTGTCCGGCAAAGCGCTCCGGCTCAGCGAGTACCGCGGCCACGTCGACTTCCTCCTCCTGCTCGACCTCAGTTGCGAGCTGTGGGGCAGCGATGGCGATGTCGAAGACCTCCGTGATGAGCGCCGGCGACCCCTCGAATGAGTCGAAGAGCTCGGGGGCGAGCACCAAGCCGTAATCTTCGGTCATGGCCTCGGCATCGAAGGTCCGGACGGTCCCGGTGACCTGGACGAACTGGCCTTCGAGGAAAGGTGCCACGGTCGCGTCCCCGCCGGCCGGCGCCGCGACGCCGGGCGCAGCAGCGCCACCACCAGGACCGCCGAACGCACCAGGAGGCGTCAGGACGAGGAGTTCCTCCTGGACGAAGTCGTTCCCGAGCGTCATGGCGTTGTCGGTCAGGAGCCGCGCCACCAAGCCGCTGACCACGATGCGGTCATCGACCAGACTCTCAGGCTCCTCCAGGATGGTGCCCAGACTCATGCTGCGCGTCTCGCGGACCGTGCCGTCATCACCCTGCCACAGCCACCAGCCGATCATGAGGGCGATGGCGATCGCGAGGATCGCTACGAGGACCCAAGACCAGCCGACCCTGCCGATGCCTTGATTTTGATCCCTGTTCTCGGTCGTGGGCGGGTCCCCCGTCGGGTATGTCACCGCTTCGCCTCCGTTTCGACGTTCGCCGTTTCATGGCTGCCAATCCACCAAGTGCGTCCCAGGTTTCGGCCCGGCGTACTCGGTCGGCATCCGTGGGAGAGGGTGGCCAGCATGGACTCAGTGGTCACCGTCATCACCGCGGGGAAGGAGAACGTCGCCCGAGGAATCGCTGACGGTGCCCAAACTCACGGCGTCGCGGTTGTGGTTGCGCCAGCCGTTCTGGACGATATGCGGCTTGACCACTGCGGTCTCCTGCCTGCTGTCCCGGAGGTGCTCACCCCCGTCACATCCAAGGTAGACAGACTGCGTTGCGGACGCACGAGTAGCTACTGCGACCGCCTCGCATCGACGTGACAGGGCGAGGCGCGCACCATCCGAGTCGACTGACAGCTCCGGATGGGGCTCGCCTTGCTACGCTTTGTGGATGGACTGCTGCGGCTGTGACGGCTATCCGACGCCCTTCGACACCGTGGAGGCGCGGAAGGACCGTGACCGCTACCGCACCGGCGGCCCCGACGAGACGACGCGCATGTTGCTCGACATGATCGGGACCGAGGCGGCGAGCGGGGCCTCGATCCTCGACGTCGGTGGCGGGATCGGCGTCATCGACCAGGAGCTCCTTCGCCGCGGCGCCGGCCGGGCCGTTCTCATCGATGCCTCACCGGCTTATCTCGAGGCCGCCCGCGCGGAGGCCCTCGAAGCCGGTCTGCTCGAGCGGTGGGAGATCGTGGCCGGCGACTTCGTGCGTCGAGCGGATGACATGGACGATGCGGACATCGTCACGCTAGATCGAGTGGTGTGCTGTTATCGCGCCGTCGACGAGCTGGTCACGGCATCCGCGGCCCACGCGCGCAGGCTCTACGGGCTCGTGCTGCCACGCGAACGCTGGTACGTCCCCTGGCTCATCCGGCTCGACAACGTCCGCTGGTGGCTGAAGCGCAGCGACTACCGCGCCTATGCGCATGCGAACTCGCGGGTCGACGAGCACATTCGGATGGCCGGTCTGAGACGGCGATCGGAGGCGTTCACGAGCTTCTGGCGCGTCGTCCTCTACGAGCGAGTCGACTGACCGGAGTCCCGATCGCGCTGCCGCGAGGGCGAATTGAGGCAGGCGCGTTCGCGAACCCGGCGACCGTGGAACCACCCCACGACTGGAGTCCGTTGTGATCGCCGTCCGACCTCGTCATTGTGGTCAGGCGCGCCTTCCGCGCAACATGTTGACGACCAGCACCACCACGATGGCACCGAATACGGCAACGATGATCGAGGCCAGGTTGAGGATGTCACCGTCCTCGCGGCCAGTGTTGAAGCCGAGCGCGCCGACGATGAAGCCTCCGACGAGCGCTCCGACCACTCCGAGCAGGATGCGGCCCATGCAGCCGAGACCCTCGTCGCCGGAGACGAAGAATCCGGCGACATATCCGGCGATGGCGCCGAGGACCAGCCAGGCGATGATGTCGATGAGCACGGGTCACACTCCTCGGCTAGAGCCGATCACGGACGTCTGGCCGGCGGAAGAGGGCCTCGAGCCGGCGGAAGAGGGCCTCAGGCCGGGCCATGCACGGATACAAAGCCCCGCGTCGCCTTGAACGGGAGGTTGCTTCGCTGCCCAAGAGCGCTCTGGCCTCCAAGACGAGCAACTCCGCGTGCTGGCCCTCCTCCGCCGATCGGAGGGGTCCCCGCCACCGTCCTCGCGATAGCGCCCGTGGGCCGCTATCGCCTCGAGGGTCGAGGTCGGCGCCTGGAGCACGTTGTAGGTGTGGCTGTCGACCGGGGCAGATCCGCCGGCTGGTTGGCGTTCCATGGGGTCCCTCCGCTGCGCGTCTTGGTCTTGGCGAGCATGCACGATGTAGGCCTTCGCGCGCGCAAATCGTGGCGACGTGCCCCCTGCGACTGGCTATCAATCGACCGGGCCAGCATCATCGCGAACACCGGCAGCGTCACCTTTCCGACGTGAGCCCGGGGATCAGGCAGCCCCCTCTGCGATGATGCGTTTCGGAGCCTAATCCGACTAGCGATCCAACGAGGAGGATCGTCCGCCGGAACGGCGCCGGTCGGCCCGACAGCCTCGGACGGAGCGCCGCCACAGCCGCGCCGAGCTGGATTTAGACCACCGACACGAGCAGCAACCCCCATGGGAGGCTGGGAGGCTGTCGCACAGTGGTACGCTCGATACCTCGCCCGCCCCGTCGTGGCGATGCTCCGCGTGGTCGACCCCCTTCTCGAACGGACCGTGCGCTGCTCTCCCTGTTCGGGAAGCGCTGAGGAGGTCCCCGTGCCCACCGGCACCATCAAGAAGGTCGACGCCGAGCGTAGCTTCGGCTTCACCGCCGCGGAGGATACGAAGGAATACCTCTTCCAGGGCAACCGTCCCGCGGCTCGTAGCGTGAGCCGAGATGGGGCCGGCGCCGAAGCCGCGACGCTGCTGCAGACGGAAAAGCTGAGGGCTTCGCTGCTGCGTATCGTCGGACCGAGCGGAGCGCTCGACGTGTGGCTCGGAGCCGCGGGCGATCACGCGGCACTTGAGGCCGATATCCGTGACGTGAGCGCTCGCGGCATCAAGGGCCTCCCGGCTTTGGCGATGGCTCTCGGCGATGTCGCCACCAAACACAAGCTCGAGGTTCGGGTCATCCCGAGGAAGGACTCGGCTGGCTCGAGCGTGTTCGTACTCTTCGGTAGCCGGACGTACCGCGCCAAGTAGGGAAGCCAAGCACGAAACCAGCTGTCCTCAGGAACGACACCTAGACCGCTCAAGCCACCCGGTCCGGACACACGATCGCGGCATCGTGCGCGCCGCATCGACCTCATGCGTCGGGAACGAGACCGCCCTCACACTCGACCCCAGCTGGCCGCCTCCAACACGTTGCCAGACGTCTACTTTTCGTGGGCTGGCGACTTCACCAAGAAGTTCGTCTCGCACCGCTTCTCCTGACGCGTCCTGGTTGGACGGTAGTGCCGGGGCATTGGGGTACGCGAAGGAGTGCTTTCAGCCAAAGAGGCGGCTGGCGAGGAGGTGTCCGAGCCTTCGATCCTCGGTTTCAGACGCTAGCCCTCGGTGCCGACCCGTGTCCGCAGCCAACTCACTCCGATCGCCAGCACGATCAGCGCACCGAACGCGATGTCCTGCAGGAACGGATCGACACGCAGCATGTTGAGCATGTTCGAGATCACGCCGAGCAGGAGCACCCCGAAGAACGTTCCCACGATCCCGCCGCGGCCACCGGTGATGGGCACGCCGCCGATGACGACCGCACCGATGGCGCGCAACTCCAGGCCCGCGCCGGTGTCCGGCAGTGCCGAGCCGATCCGCGAGATGAGCACGATGGCCGCGATGCCGACCAGGACGCCGTTGATGGCGAAGAGCCCGATCGTGGCCCGCGAGACATCGATGCCGGCAAGGAAGGCCGCACGCGGGTTGTCGCCGATGGCGTACGTCCGCCGGCCGATGCGGGTGTACTTGAGCAGGAAGCCGACGGCGACATAGCCCGCCACGCTGATGAGGAAGATGAGCGGGATGGTGCCACCGATCCGCGTCCCGGCCAGGAACGTGAAGTGGTTGGGCACGAGCTGGATGATCCCCGCCGTCAACCACAGGCCGATGCCGGTGTAGATACCCAGCGTGGCCAGCGACACGATGAACGTGGGCGCCTGGAACAGGCGTGCGACCGCCGCGTTGAAGACGCTGCAAGCCACCGCCACCGCGATCCCCGCCAGCATCGCCAGTTCCTCGGGGTATCCGGCGAGGACGATCATGGACATGACCACAGCACACAGCCCGACGATGGCCCCGACGGAGATGTCGAAGTTGCCCGAGATGATGAGGATGGTCGCGCCGGCGGCGACCAAGCCCAGCACCGACGACTGTTCCAGGATGCTGATGAGATTGCGGGGGTTGAAGAACCGCTCGTTCATGAGGCCCGTCATGAGTCCGAGAACAAGCGTCAGTGCGAGTAGCAGCACCCACTGATTGGCGGCCACGAAGCGCGTGGTGCGTTGCCTCGTGGTCCGCTCTCGTACGGGCTCCGAACTATCCGGCACCGTCTGCGTCCGCTCAGTCACTCGCCACCCCCAGGAACTCGCGCATCAGGCTCTGTTCGGTCGCATCCGCCGCGGACACGGTGTTGATGATCCGGCCATGGCGCATGATCGCGATCCTGTCGCTGATCGACAGGAGTTCCGGCAAGTCGGACGACACGATGACCACGGCGCGACCCTGCTTGAGGAGTTCTGCGATGAGCCCGTAGATGTCGTGCTTCGCGCCGACATCGACGCCCTTCGTGGGTTCGTCGAAGAGGTAGACCTTGGCATCGACAGCGAGCCATCGGCCGATCACCACCTTCTGTTGGTTGCCGCCGCTGAGTCGCCTGACCTCTTGGTCCACCGATGGCGTCACGATACCGAGTCGCTCCACGATGCCCTCAGCCAGGGGTCGCTCACCTTTGATGATGAGACCACGTAGCTCGTTCCAAGCGACTGCGAGGTTCTCACGCACGGGTCGATCGGGCAGTAGGCCGGAGTCGCCTCGATCCTCGGTGACGAGGGACAGCCCGGCCGCCACGGCTTCGCGAGGACTGCGAGGCCTGACGGTCCGGCCGTCGATGTGGATCTCGCCCGCGGTGGCCTTCGAGACCCCGAAAAGGAGCTCCATGAGCTCGGTGCGGCCTGCTCCGACGAGCCCGCCGAAGCCCAGCACCTCGCCATGCCGCACCTCGAACGAGGCCGGCTCAGTGAGGCCGGGCCCCAGGTAACCCGCGGCGCGCATGGCCACGTCGCCGATCTCCACGGTCTCCTTGACGAAGAAGGCGGAGGCATCGCGCCCGACCATGAGGCGGACCAGGTCATCGGGCGTGCTGCCCTCTGCCGGACGCGTCTCCACGTGCCGCCCGTCCTTGAGGACCGTGATCCGATCCGCGACCCGCAATACCTCCTCGAGGTAGTGGGAGATGTAGATGATGCCGAGCCCCTTGTCGGCCAGTCGGCGCACCAACCCGAGGAGGTGCTCGGTCTCCAACTGGCCGAGTGAAGAGGTGGGTTCATCGAGTACGAGCACCGCTGGCGAGAAGCGGAGCGCGCGCACGATCATGGACAACTGGCGCTCGGCCGGCGTTAGATCCGCCCCGAGCTTGTCCGGATCGAGCATGACACCGAGGTCCTCGATGAGTTCGCTCGCGACGCGTCGTTGCTCACGTGTGTCGATCACGCTCAGCCCACGTGTCGGCTCCTGACCCAGGAAGATGTTGTCGGCCACGGTCAGGCCGCTGACGATGTCCGCGTCCTGATAGATCGTGCTGACCCCCAGCTCGAGGGCTGACCGCGGCGTCAGGTGCTGCCGCGCTTGGCCCTGGATGACGATCCGTCCGCCGTCTGGCGCCACCACTCCGGCGAGGATCTTCATCAGCGTGGACTTGCCAGCCCCGTTCTCGCCGATGAGGCTGTGGATCTCACCGGCCGATAGGTCGAAGCTGACGTCGATCAGGGCGCGGGTCCCCTGATACGCCTTCGAGATGTGCTCCAGTGAAAGGACCGGACCAGCGTCCCGGTCGCCCGTGACATTCGGTCCGGTCCTTTCTGCTTGCGCGATCACGGGCAAGCAGTCTCCGATCGGCTCTCTATTCGGGGAGGAGCTCGGGGAAGTACGCCTTGGTCAGCTCCGCGTAGATCGCATCCGGCTCCCACGGCACGACCTGCATGGGATCGTCGACGTTCTCGGGAGTGACCGGGATGACCGGCAGCATGATCTGCTGGTTCATCGCATCGGTACAGCCTTGCACGTAGTTGTTCAGCGCGTGGTAGGCGACGTAGCCCTCCCAACCCGGTGAGCTGCTGATGGTGTACTTCAGGGAGCCTTCCTTCAGGAGCGGGATGCCGGAGGTCGAGCCGTTCTGGGCAAAGACCTTCACCGGGTTGTCGAGTGCACCCTCATTGCGGAGCATGCGGATGACGGCGGTCGCCATGTCCTCGTCCATCACGAACAGCAGCCCGGGTGCTTCACCTGAGTAGAGCAGGTCTTGCGCGAGGTCACGCGCCTTGTCTGGGCTGTATTCGGTCTCTAGGATGGGCTCGATGAGCGTGTTGACGCCCAGTTCCGCAGCCTTCTCGGTCATGCCGGCGTTGATCTGCTGACTCGGCGGAGAGATGAAGAAGCCGGTCAGGATGGCAAATGTCTCGCCCGGATAGTTCGCAGCCATCCACTCGGCGTATGACTCACCCATGCCGTACCAGTCGAAGTCGATGGACGCCACATGATCGGTGCCGTTGGCGATGACCGTGCCAACGCTGTCGGTCAGCACGACCGGGATGCCGGCCTTGTTGCCTTCCTCCGCGGCCAAAGTCGCACCCGCCTCGGTGGATGAGAACATGCTGATCCCATCGACACCCTGGTTGATGAGCGATTCGATGTTGGCGATCTCCTTCTCGGAGTCGTACTCCGTATCGAGGACCACGACCTCGTTGCCGTCTGCCTCGGCCGCGAAGACGAAACCGTCCACATCGCGCTGGTACCACGTGTCGGGACCGGGCTTGATGTATCCGTAGGTCTTGGGCTGAGCGTTGGCCAGGCACTCTGCCAGGCTGCCATCCTGTGCCACAGCCGCAGTCGCTCCTGCGAGCATCGACGCGGTCAGGACCGCGCCAGTGACGAGGGCGACTCGCGCGGGCATGCGAGCCGAGGTAGCTCTCACCATCAGTCATCTCCCAGTACTTGCCTTGCCTGAAACTGGACCGTCCGGACATCTGGACGTCCGGTCCTCATGGTGCCACGATTTGTCAAGCAGAAACGATTCGAGTCACCCGTCCGCCGAGGTATCCGGGAACCGTATGCGGACCGGCTCGCCAGTGTCCTTGGCGCTGGTGGTGGAGTTCAGCTCGCGGGTGATTCAAAGTCGGCGACCGCCTCGCGCCAGCGCCGCACCGACTCCTCCAGGTCTTCGAGAGTGGTCGCGTCGGGAGCCTCGAAGGCGGGGATGACTTCGAAGATGAGTGGCGCTGTGGTGGCATGGCCCAGCGCCTCCAGCACCGAGCTCGGGATGATGCGACCGACCTCATCGTGCTCCGCAGTGAACGGCCAGTGTCGATCACCGTAGACGTCGGTCTGTTGGATCTGGATGACGGCCGCACGAGCGCCGAGCCGCCCGAGCCAGGCGAGCGGATCGCGCTCCTTGCCCTCGGTGTCGGGTACGCACATGTGACCGACATCCAGACAGAGTTGGAGTGGGACATGCCCTTCATCGCCGTCAGTGATGAGCGACTCGATATCGGACATCGTCGAGGGCTCGCGCCGGGCGGCCAGGTTCTCGATGAGGAAGCCCTGGAGACCGTGGTTGCGCGCCACCGACGCCAGCCGACCCAGACGGACCCTGAGTTCCTCCCATAGGACGGTGCGTCGCGAAGCATCTGCCCAGTCAGGAACGCTGTAGGCGCCGACGTGTCCGCCGACCGACTCGGCAGCGAGCCGCGCCGTGAAATCGATGGCGCGCTCATACCAGCGCTCCGCGGCATCGCGCTCGCGCTCGTTCGGGTGGAGGAGCAGGTTCGAGGAGTAGCCCGCGATCCCAGTGAAGACGGAGTGGATCCGGATCCGGTCACGATCTGCCGCCTCGCCGTGCTCGTCGACGGCCCGCGCCATCGACTCGTCGTCACGCGCCAGATCGATCAGGTCTAGCGAGACCTGCACGAGGTCGAGCCCGAGCCTGTCGCGCACGATGGGGGCCCAATCCATGGGACGTGGCCAGCGCTTCACCGCGAAACAGGTGTTGATACCGAGTTGCACCATGGTGGCTCCCTCCAGCAAGCAGGTCGTCCGTGACGATGTGAGCGACGATTGCATCACACACTCGGACCGACCGTGCGCTACGTGAGCGCCTGAGCGACAACCATCGAGTTGGCAGGCATCGCACGCCGCGCGGCGGCTCTGGCGTCAGGTGATATCCGACCATGCCGGCTGGGATCTTCCGCGCCGGTAGCCGCCTGGCAAAGTGGTGTCACCGGACTCCAGGTCACCCATGCAGAGCCGGACCGCCTCTCATCCCGCTCGACCGACGGAACGGCGTGGGGCTCCAGGGAGACTCCGGCGGTGTCCCATCGTGCTGCCTCGCATCACCACGAGACGTCGCGCAGCTGGTTCATCGATCACCAGGATGCTGATCATCCCCGTGGAGAGGGCTCCTGCGATCGCCGCTGCCTTGTTCGCTCCACCAGCGACGGCGATCACGCGCGGAAAGCGCACAAGCTGCTCGGTCGTGACAGCTACCGCTCGATCTGCAAGTCGATCGGCCACGAAGCGCCCGTCGCTGTCGAAGGGATACAGGATGAGATCGCCGACGGCGCCCTCCAGCAGCAGTCGCTCCAAGTCCTTATCGGAAAGCACGTGGGAATGGACCAGCGATGAGCTCGACGCCTTGCCGCCGGCGAAGGCGCCGATGCCGATGATGGCCAGGCTGACACGATCGAAGAGGCTGACCGTGTCCTGGATCTCGGGCTCGCGAAGCAGGGCGTCCCGCAGCGTCGCCAATTCCACGAACGCCGGTGCGAACAGGGCGTGGTAGGTCCCGCCCAGACGCTCAGCCAGCGTGCGCGCCAACTCACCCGGGTTCCGGATCCGTTCGACGCGTCCCGAGCTGCCGGCCAGCTGCACGACCTGCACGCCGGGACTGGTCCGCGGCCGCAGCTCCTCGACGATGGCTGCCAGCGTCGAGCCCCAGGCGATGCCGATGATCTCGTCGGGCCCGATGAGATCGACGATGACGGCCGCTGCGAGTCGGGTGAGCGGAAGGAGTGGTTGGTCACTCCTCGGGTCACCGGCCACGACGACGCAGAGATCGAGCCCCCAGCCATCCTCGATGGTCTTGGCCAGCTCGCGATCTTGACGAGGGATGTCCCGGAACTCGATGCGCACGAGTCCTCGCTGCCGCGCGCTTTCAATCAGTCGCGCGACTCGGAAGCGAGAGATCCCCAGCTGGGACGCGATCTGGACCTTGGTCATCTCGCGGTCGAAGAACATCGAGCGCCTGGCTGCCAGCGCCATCTCCCCGGTCTCATCGGTCGGCGACACGGGCGGCGTGATCGTCGAACCACTCATGGCGCCCACTCCGGACGACCAGCCGCTGCGCAGGCTGCGTTCACTTCTCACCTCCGGCCGCGCCTCTGACCTCGGTTCGCCACGCCAACATGAGCGTTTCGCGGCCATTCTATGGCGCGCTCATGTGAGTGGCAAGCGCTCATTCGTTGACACTGGCGAGCCGACCTCGCTATGCTCCCTCCCTGTGAACGCGGATGAACCGTCCGGCGGAGGGATGTGACGTGCGGGACCTGATCATCGAATCAACATCGGGACAACGACCGTCAAGAGTGCGGCGTTCGAGCTACCCGATCTGGGGGCGCCCATCGCGGTCCGCAAACGTCCTTCGGTGACCGCCTCCCCGCATCCCGACTGGTCCGAGGTCGACCTCGATCGCGGTCGAGGACGCCGCGCTCGCGACCGTCCACGCGCTCGTCGCCGAGGTCGGCGCGAGCCGCGTGGCCGCGATCGGGATCAGTGGCACGGCGTGCGGAGCTTGGCTCGCCGATGGTGCCGGCGCCCCCGTCCGCCCGGCCATCCTCTGGAATGACGGTCGTGCTGCGGGCATCACCCGAGCCTGGAGCTGCGACGGCACGATGGATCGCATCTTCGCGGTGAGTGGCAACGTGCCCTTCCCCGGCTACACCCTGAGCGTCCTCGCCTGGCTCGCCGCCAACGAACCTGAGTCGCTCGATGCCGCGTCGTCGCTTCTGTGGTGCAAGGACTGGCTGCGGTCCAAGCTGACCGGCATCTCTGCCACCGACGAGAGCGAAGCCTCCTACGTCCCGTTCGACATCACGGCGAGGGCCTGGAGCGAGGAGCTCTTCGAGCTGGCCGGTGTGCATCCCTGGAGACGGCTCGTTCCAGACCTGCTGCCCCCGATGACGACGCTGCCACTCATGAGCGAGGCGGCGAGTCGGACGGGCCTGCCCGTCGAACACCGGTCGCGGTCGGCGCGACGGACATCATCGCCGGGGTCGTCGGTGCTGGGGCCACCCAGGTGGGAGGCAACGTCACGATCCTGGGCACGAGCGCCAACTCCACCGTGGTCGCGGCCGAGCCGCCCTGGCAGCCGCGGAACGTGGGCATCATAGCGGCCAGCCCCCTCGAGCGCTTCGCTCTATCACTCATCAACACCTCGAGCTCCGCCACCCTCTACTGAGGCGCGCGTCTGCTCACGGGCGGCGATCTCGACCACCTCATCGCGCTCGCGGCGACCGCTCCGGCGGGAGCCGACTGTCTGACCCTGTGCCCTACCTGAGTCCGGCCGGCATGTCTCCCCGCGCGTCGACCCCAACGCCACAGCGCCAGCTGTTGCGTGTCCACCATGGGCCCATACATGTGGTCATGGCCGTCATCGAAGGCCTTGCCACAGCGTCGCCGACTGCTACGCGAACATAGCGTGCCCGTGGCGGAGATCGTCGCTATCGTGGAGCGGCACGTTCACCTGCTGCTCCAGACGCTCCCCGATATCGCTGCACGACCGTCGTGCGTCTCGCCGGCGATGAGTTCGGCGCGCGCGGCGTCGCGGTACTCGCGGCCTGAGCGATCGGAGCGACCGACGACCTCGACGCGCTCTCGCGCCGTGCGTCGTGAGCACGGGTTCGAGCCGCGACTCGACGGTCCCCATCCGGGATCGCTGGAGCGCTACCAGGAGTTCTCACGGGCCACGGGCATCCCGCGTTCGGCGGGGGGGCCACAGGCGTGACCGTGGCGCCGGCTCGGACGACGTGGTCGATGTCGGTCAGTCGGACCGCCTCCCACTCGGAGGCGGGCTGGCCTGGATCGCGGTCCTGGTCGCCATCATCGTCGGGTTCCTGCTCAATCCCGACCTCGTTTCCCCACAGCAGCTCGCGGTCATCGCGCGACAGGCCGCACCCCTGGGCTTGCTGGCGGTGGGTCAGACCATCGTCATCCTGGCTCGAGGCTTCGACCTGTCGATGGGCGGCATGGTGGCCTTCACGACCGTGCTGGCAGCGAACCTGTTCGGAGGCCAGGGCGATGCGCTCGTCGTCGTCGCCATCTGCCTGGGCGTCGGTGCCCTCGTCGGCTCGATCAACGCCGCAGGCGTCGTCCTCGGTCGTGTCTCGCCCCTGATCATGACGTTGGGCATGGCCTTCATCCTCTCGGGTGCGGCGCTCGTGTTCACCGGCGGAGCGCCGACGGGCAACGTCCCCGACACCATCCAGGCCATCTCCGCGACGCGTGTCCTCGGTCTATCACTCTCGGTGTGGATCTGGGGCGCTGTGGCGCTCATCGCGATCGCGGCGCTCCGGGGTACGCGCTGGGGACGCTACATCTATTCGTTCGGCGCCAATCCGGAGACGGCGCGCCTTTCGGGCGTGCCGGTCCGCACCATCGAATTCGAGCGCATACATCATCTCGGGCCTGTGCGCGGCCGGGGGCGGACTGCTCCTGGCCGGGTTCGTCGGCAGCGGGAGCCTGGGCGCCGGCCAGTATCTGCTCCTGCAATCGGTCGCGGCGGTCGTCATCGGCGGGACGACATTCGAAGGAGGGAAGGGAGGTGTTCTAGGAAGCGTCGCAGGCGCGTTCTTCCTCGTCTTGATCAGTGCCATCCTCACCGGGCTTGGCATCGCCAAGTTCGGGAACCTCATCACCCAGGGTCTCGTGCTCGCAGGAGCGGCGGCATTGTTCCGCCGTCGCATCGCAACTCGATGACCACACACAGTAGGAGGAGAACCACGATGGGTTCCACACCAGTCTGGCGCCGCGGCGCCACCATCCTCGCGGCGACGACGATCGCCGTCGCATCCCTCGGTCTCGGCGCCGTCGCGCAGGACGAGTCGGCGTCGCCGACCGAGTGTGCCGTCGGCACGAGCGAGCTCGGGATCCCGCCCGGCAGCACCGATGTCGCGCTCTTCTACGAGACGACACCGCTCGAGGGTTCCGAGACGGTCGACACGTCGGCCTTCGCCAAGGAGGGGCCGTACACCATCGGCTTCTCCGATTGGGGTCTCGTTAACAGCCACCGCGTCCAGACGCGAGGAGCGATGGAGATCCTCGCTCGCGAGTTGGGCGTGACCCTGCAGATCACCGACGCCGGTGGTGACACGGCCAAGCAGATCGCCGATGTGGACGACCTGCTGACGCGCGGTGTCGATGCCCTCGTCATCGCACCCGCCGTGGCCGATGCCCTTGGCCCGGCCATCGAGCGCGCCTACGACGCCGGCATCCCGGTGATGGTCTTCCAGAGCTCTCCGGGGACCGACAAGTACACGTCCTTCGTCTATGCCGACGATGCCCAGTTCGGGCAGGCGGGCATGGAGAAGTTGGCCGAGGACATGGGTGGGGCCGGCAACCTGATCGCCCTCCGTGGCGTCGCGGGCAACCCGGTCGAGACGGCCCGCTATGAAGGCTTCCGCTCGGTCGCGGACCAATACCCCGACATCACCATCGTGGGTGAGGACTACGGCGACTGGAACGAGGACAAGGGCAAGGCCATCACCCAGAACCTCCTCGCTGCCAACCCCCAGATCGACGGGGTGTGGTCATCGGGTGCTGCGATGACCAAGGGCGCCATCTCCGCGTTCCAGGAGGCTGGCCGCGAGCTGCCACCGATGAGCGGTGAGCACCTCAACGGCTTCCTCAAGCTCTGGCAGGAACTGGGCCTCAAGAGCGTCGCCCCGGTGTACCCGTCCTGGATGGGCCCGGAGGCGCTCAAGCTGGCGGTCCTGGCCCTCCAGGGACAGTGTGTCTACCAGGACTATCTGGTCCTGCCCGCACCGATCACCAATGACGACCTGGCCGCCGCGGTGAAGCCCGACGTCACCGACGACTACTGGGTCGAGGGCTACCTGACCGACGAGCAGATCCTGGAGGTCTTCCCGCAGTAGGACCCAGCGGCTACAAGGGAGTCTGAGATGACACCGGGAGCGCGGGTGCCGGTCGTGTCCGTCCTCGAGTTGGCGGACACGACCAAGGCCTTCGGAGGGGTGCCTGCGCTCCATGGTGTCTCGTTCACCGTCCGTGCCGGCGAGATCCATGCCCTCGTGGGCGAGAACGGCGCCGGCAAGTCCACCCTGGTCAACATCCTCAGTGGCGTCATCCCCGCTGACAGCGGAGAGCTACGGCTGGACGGTGCCACGACGCGCTTCGAGAGCCCGCGAGACGCCGCCCTCGCGGGCGTCCATCTGGTCCACCAGGAGCTGGCGCTGCTTCCGGAGCGCACCGTCGCGGAGAATGTCTTCCTCGGTGATGAGCTCGCGGGCCGAGGTGGGGTGCTGCGGCGGAGCCAGATGCGCGACCGCACGGTGGAGGTGCTTACGCGTCTCGGTGTGTCCATCCCACCCGACCTCAGGGTCGCGTCGCTCACCGTCGCGCAGCGGCAGATGGTGGAGATCGCGCGGGCGCTCGTGGGCGAGGCTCGGGTCGTCATCCTCGACGAGCCCACAGCCGCGCTCTCGCCCGAAGAGGCGACAGCCCTCTTCACGGTCCTCCGTGATCTCCGCGCCGCTGGCAAGGCCATCGTCTATATCAGTCATCGCATCGGTGAGGTCCTGGAACTCGCAGATACCGTCACGGTGCTCAAGGATGGCGAGGTCGTAGGGACCTGGCCGGCGGCCGGGCTCGGCGCGCAAGGCCTCGTCCGACACATGGTGGGACGGCCGATCGAAGATCTCTTCCCACCCACTGCGTGGCGGGGCGACGGAGTCCCGGTGCTCGAAGTGCGGGGACTGATCGACCCACCGGCGGTCGTGGGGATCGATCTCGCCGTCCACAGCGGCGAGATACTCGGGATCGCCGGTTTGGAGGGTCAGGGCCAGGACGAGCTCCTTGCTTGCCTCGCGGGCGACCGAATGCCGGTCGGTGGCGAGTTGTTCGTGCGTGGGGCCCCCGCGACTTGGGGTGGCGTGCGGCGCATGATCGGGTATGGCATCGGCTACGTCCCCGAGGACCGTAAGACCCGAGGACTCCTGCTGGAGCAATCCTCGGTCCGAAACATCGCACTGCCGTCGCTCGCGAACCTGACCCGGCTCGGCTGGATCGAGCGGAGACGGGAGCGCGAACTGGCCCACGAGGTCGCGGAACGGGTCGGCGTACGTGGTTCCATCGAAGGCCCGGTGCAGTCGCTCTCGGGCGGCAACCAACAGAAGGTGGTGCTGGCCAAGTGGCTGGCCCGCCAGCGCGACGTCCTGCTGCTCAATCAGCCGACACGTGGTGTCGACGTGGGCGCCAAGGGCGAGATCTACGCGTTGCTGCGTGCCTTCACTGACGCTGGCGGTGCTGCGCTGATGACCAGTCGGGAACTGGCAGAGATCCTGGGGCTGTGCGACCGAGTGCTGGTCGTCCGCGGCGGGCGGATCGTCGCCTCGCTGGGCCGCGGAGCCACCGAGGAGCAAGTCATGGCGGCAGCGACGACTGGCAAGGTCGCAGCATGAGATGGTTCCGCCCCGGACGGACCTCGATCGACCCCGCGGCGATCCCAGCCCTGCTATTCCTGGTGCTGCTCGTCGTCATCGGCACGCTCCTGAGCGACGTCTTCCTCTCGCCCCGCAACATCGGCAACGTCCTCACCAACGTCACACCGCTCCTGCTCATCGCCGTCGGCCAGACCTTCGTCATCGGAGCTGGCGGCCTGGACCTGTCGGTGGGCGTGACCGCGACGCTGTCGGCGACGCTGGTGGCCACGCTGACCCCGGAGATCGGACTGCTGGCCGTGCCGGCTGCGGTCGGGGCAGCGGTGGTCGTGGGCATCGTAAACGGCGCTGGTGTGCGCTGGGGGCTGAACCCGTTCCTCATGACGCTGGCGTCGCTCTCGGTCGTGCAGGGGGTGATCTTCACCTATCGCACCTCCCCGGGGGGCACGGTCCCTGAATGGCTGACTCAGGTCGCCGGCTCCGTGGGACCTCTGCCGATCGCCCTGCCCATCGCGGTGGTCGTGGCCGGAGGTGCGGCATTCGTGGTGAACTGGACGCGGCTCGGGTCCCATCTGCTCGCGAGCGGGGGACACCCGGGAGTGGCCCGGCTGTCGGGCATCCGTGTGGGCCGAAGCCTGATGGCTGCCTACATCATCTGCTCGGCGCTGGCTGGCTTGGCCGGGCTCTATCTGGCGGCCAGGACCCGCACGGGCGATCCACTCATCGGACAGTCCTTCACGCTCGATTCAGTCGCCGCTGTGGTACTCGGTGGTTCGCTGCTCGCGGGCGGTCGCGTCACGATCATCGGCACCGTGATCGGCACCATCAGCCTGGGTCTCTTGCCGAACGTCCTCAACCTGACCGCGGTGCCGTACTTCTACCAGCAGCCGGTCAAGGGCCTGTTGCTTATCGCCGCCGTCCTCGTTCCGGCCGTGACCCACCAAGTCCAGCAGCGACGCCGGCGGATGGTGGCGGCGGAGCGCATCGCTCGGGCGACCGGCGGCACGTAGAACCGTGGGAGAGTTCGGGAGCCGCCGATCAGCGGTCTTCACACCGGACTGCGCGCCGCCCTGGTGCCCACCACTCCCACCACCGTTCTTTGCGTGAGATGAATACGCGGACGTTGTGGGACAACATCGTCCGCTCGGTCGCCGGCGGTCGGCCGGACGTCCGCAGCATCGCGGCCAGCTCCTGGTCGGTCGGCATGACCCTGAGGCGGGTATCGACGCGTGGCATCCGCAGCCGCACGAGGGGTCGGCGGGCAGCACGCCCTCGTCGGTGAGCCAGCCGGAGAACGACTTGAGGGCGCGCAGGAACCCGCGGACCGATCCCGGCGACAGCTGCGGGGAGCGGTCCTGGAGCGCCCGCACGCTCGCCAGGCTCAGGTCCCCGGGTGTCATCGGAGCACACAGGGCCGCGAAGCGCCCCAGCACCATCCGGTAGTAACGCAAGGTGGCGGGGCGGAGCCCCCGCCGCTCACAGTCGCGAAGGTACGCCTCGACCGCATCGTCGAACGTAGGAAAGCTCATGCCTGTCCCTCCCCGCGACCCGCCTGTGAAGTATCTCCTGCAGAAAACAGCAGGTCCAAACCTCAAATCGAGCCGCGGTTCGTTCACAGGGGAACGGGGGAAACCACGATCGCTGGTAGGGCCCGCACAGGGACACCACTACGGGTAGGGGAGTGGAGCCGATACGTCGCCCGGCTGCCACAAGTCGGTCTGCGTTCCCGGCGGCGCCGCTGCCCTTGGCGGAGTCGGACGACCCGACCCTGGTGGTCGGTCCGAGGTCATCATCCTCCCGGGTCGCATCCATGCGGGGATGCTGTGGCCGACGACGACCTCGTCAAGTCGTGCGTCGGGTCTACCGGCCGCGGACCTTTCGGGCGAGGACGAGGTCGTCGAGCGCGACCATCGAGCAGCCACGACCGTCGTGATGGATGGCATAGCGGATGACGACCTCGCGCAGCGGGAACCTCGAGACGAACCCGATGAAACGTCGTTCGCCGCCCCCAAAGCGGAAGACGACGTCCGCATCGATGGTGCGACCCCTCGCATGGGTCGCGCTGCGAAGACCATCTCGCCCGTCGCGGCCGTGCCATCCGCGGCGACGGGCATGAGTACGTTCGGCGCCGATACGGCCGGGAACACGACGGCGTCGGTCCGGAAGCTCGCGGCCGCCGCGCCGCTCCCGCAGATGGTGGGCTCACCGGCAAGGCGGCGCGAGGGTCATGCCGCCGATCGACAGCGGGTTCGGAGCAGACATCCCCGACGGCATCCGGTCGAAGGTGATGGTCCGCAACGGTCCACGAAGTGCCGAGCGGAAGGCCGCTTCGTCATGCGGGCGGCCTATCCGATCCATGCCGCGGTCTTCGACCGCCACGCGGTCGTGGAACCGCTCGGGCTGTTCAGGGCTCCCTGGTCGACTCGACGGGCTTCGGGCGTCCGAGCAGATTGCCCTGCGAGAGCTCGATGTCGAGGTCACGCAGCGTGGCCAGCTCGGCCTGTGTCTCGACGCCTTCGGCGACGAGCAGCACCGCTGCGTCGAGGGCGAAGTGTCGCATGCCCGCGACGAGCGCCCGTCGCGCCCGGTCGCGCTCGATTCCCCTGATGAAGCCGTGGTCGAGCTTCACCATGGCTGGCCGCAGCTCGATGATGTGGCGCAGGCTGGCGTAGCCCGAGCCGGCGTCATCGATGGCGATGCGGGTCCCGGGCCCCAGTCGCTCGACGGCGCGCCGGAAGGCACGGTAATCCTTGATGGCCGCGTGCTCGGTAATCTCGAGCACGACCTCGCGTCCGCAGGTGGCGAGCAGCTCGAGCAGGCGCCCGTGGTCGAAGACGAGGGCGGGAGAGACGTTGATGTCGAGCCAGGTGTCGGCGGGCAGGTCGCGAGCGGCGGCGAGGGCGGCGCGCAACGTGGCGACCTCGAGATCGAGGCCCAGTCCGGCGCGTTCGGCCTCGGCGAAGTGGCGGTCGGGGCCGATGCCGTCCCGGAACCGGGTCAGGCCCTCGTAGCCGACGATGCGGTGGCGGCGGATGTCGACGATGGGCTGGAAGACCGGCGAGAACGCCTCCCGGCCGATGACCGTCGAGACGCGCCTGCGCGCCTGTGTCTTGACGGCGCGGTCGATGAGGTGGCGTCCGAGCAGGGCGCCGGCGATATCGGCGAACTCGACGAGGGCGGGCAGGTTCGCGGTCGCCTCGACATCGGCGTCTGGACCGGGCAGTCCGAGGTGGATGAAGCCGATGAGTATCCGGCCATGACGCACCGGTGCATAGGCGATGGCAGCCACGCCGGCCTCGCGGAAGACGGCGTCGAAGGAGTGGTCCGGTCGAGCCTCCCAGGTCGCGATCCAGGGGCCCAGTTCGGCGCGTCGCCGCAGGAAGTACGTCCGCTGCTGCGACACCGGGGCGAGGCCGGGGCGCGGCTCGCCCTTGACCGTGAAGCCGTAGGGCGCGGCCCGCCCGTCGAGTCCGAAGATGAACAGGCCGGCGGTGGCCACGCCCGACAGGCGCGAGAGCTGCCGACCGACGGCTTCCGCGACCGACTCCGGGTCCTCAGTGCCTTCGAATCCGCGGATGGTCTGGGCGATGAGCGTGCGCTCGCGGGAGCGGCGCAGGTCTGCCTTCTCGCGCCGCCGCTCTTCGGTGACGTCGCGCTTCACCGCGACGTAGCCGGTGACCGCTCCGTGCACATCGACGATGGGCGAGATGGAGGCCTGTTCCTCGAAGGGGGACCCGTCCTTGCGGCGGTTCACCATGTCAGCGACCCAGGGCCTCCCCGAGACCAGCGATGACCACATCTCCTCGTAGAACGCCGGCGGTTGCACGCCGCTCTTGAACAGGCGCGGGTTGCGGCCGATGACCTCGTCGCGGCTGTAGCCGGTGATCCGCTCGAAGGCCGGGTTGACGTATTCGATGATCCCGCTCGCATCGGTGATGACGACCGAGTCGGACGACTGCTCGATGGCCATGTGCAGGCGGCCGAGCGAGGCGACCGCGGTGGCACGCCCGGTGACGTCCACCGCCAGCACCGCGAGCCCCGCCGGTGCGACGTGCGGCCCCCGGATGACCGAGACCCGGACATCGAGCCGGATGATGCGCCGGTCCGCGTGCCGGACCTCGACATCGTCGAAGCGGGCGCCATCGGTCGAGCCGGACGCAAGCCTGGCGACCTGGCCATCGGCGAGCGTCCCGAAGACCGCTCGGAGCGGACGGCCGAGCATGGCCTCGGCCGGGTAGCCGAGGGCGGCCTGGGCGCCGTGGCCCCAGAACGTGATGTCTCCGGCGAGATCGGACGCGACGATGATCTCGGGCAGGCTCGCGAGGATGTCCTCGCGAGCCTTGAGCGCCCGTCGGGTCTCGTGCTCGGCGGTGACGTCCTCGACGATGGCCATGATACGATCGCCGCCCGCGTCGGACTCGCGCTCGGCCACGCCGGCGACCTCGATGAGCGAGCCATCGTCGCGGATGACCCGGAAGCCCAGCGCCGCCCGGCCACCGTCGCGGCGCAGGCAGTCGAGCTCGACGATCACGTCACCCCGGTCGTCGGGATGGATGAGGCAGCCGAGCTGCGCGATGGCCTTGCTCTCGGACGCCGGGGCAGGCCCGGGCCCGACGAGCGGCCAGAAGCCGGGCGAGAGCGTCAGGCGGTCACGGACGAGGTCGATCTCGAAGGTGCCGAAGCTGCCGATGGCGGCGAGCCGCGCGAACGGCACAGTCGGGGACCGCGCGACGGGCACCGACGCGAGCTGGGCTGACCGTGAAGTCGAGGATCTGGCGACAGGCACAAGGGTCGTCCTTCAGCAAACGAGCAGGCTTCGCTGGTCCTCGCACCGACTCCGACGAGAGGCCCCGGCGCTGCCCTGCCGGGGCCTCTTGTCATGCCTGTGTCGAAGACGGATGTGATGGATGACTTCGCCATCGTCCCTGAGCGGACCGAGACCCACGCTGGCCGGTTGTCCTGTCACTCGACTCGTGGCCTGCCGCGCCGGTCCTTTGGATGTGATGCTGCTCCGCGGTTTGCGGAGCGATTGCAGCGCCACTCTTGACGTAAGGACCGTATTCGTGGATGGCCCGTGGCCGACGCCCCGGGGTCGCTGTCAACCTCAAGGTCGACGGCATACGCCGATTATGGTCTCGAGCACCGCTCGGTCGCAATGGCCACTTCCTCCCCCGTCATCCAGGGACTAATCTCCTACTAAGCGACTTGGTATTTGTTAAATGGACCGACCGTGGCACGAGGCCATCGACATCGGGCGGATCCACGACCGCCTTGCCGACGGCGAATGACCGCAAGGACTGACGTAGAAGGAGCCACCGGGTCGCATGACCCGGGCGGCGTTGCTGAACCAGGCGAGGAGCAAGGCCTCGAACGAAACCTAGGGCCGGCACCTCCCGGTGCTGATGAGCGCCGGCGCGTCGAAGGCGACCGAACCATCGGTCGTCCGGAAGCTCGCTAGCTCGCGCCGGGCTTCCCGCAACAGGGTCTCGTACTGGTCGTCGTCGATCAGGTTGGCCAGGGTCCAGCCACGGATATCGGTGTGGACCCAGGCCTCGATCGACTCGAAGCGGGCAACCCCGGGCACGGTCGCCACGACGATGTCCTCGAAGGCTTCCTCGAGGAGGGCGCGGACGTCGTCGTGCTCGCCGAGGACGTACGGTGCGCGCAGCGCTTGGGCGGCCGGCTCCCCGAAGAGCTGCCGCAACAGCCCGACCATGGCTGCATAGCCCGGCGTCTCGTCCAGCGGTGCCCACGTCGCGACCGCCACGGTGCCGTCCGGGCGCAGGACGCGGGCCATCTCCTGGATCGCCGCCGCTCGATCGGTGAAGAACATGAGAGCGAACTGACTGACGATCCGGTCGAAGCGACCCGCCTCGAACGGGAGTCGCTCGGCGACGGCCTCGACCCACTCGATCCGATCGCTCGAGCGGCGCGCCACCGCGAGCATCCCCGGGTTCGGATCGACGCCGACGACCTGCCCGGCTCCTCCCACCAGGGAGAGTGCTCCCCGTGCGAGAACTCCCGTGCCACATCCGACATCGAGGACCCGATCGCCGGGGCCCACGGCCGCGGCGCCGAGCAGCCGGTCGGGCCACTGGCCGAACAGCGCCGGGACGAAGAACGCCTCGTACACCTCGGCCGCATCCGTCGCGACCTGGCCCCGCTCCGCCTCCTCCATGCCGTAAATCTTCGTCGATCTGTCAAGGCGGCCGGGCATACATGGATCGCCGACCTCGTCAACCGACGCAAGGACGGCTCGACGTTCCTGGAGCATGCGGCCATCTCTCCTATCCGGGAACGGTCCGGCAGGACGACCGGCTACGTGGCCGTCAAGCGCGACGTCACCGAAGAGCGGCGGCGCGAGGAGGAGCCCTCTCGCCTCTTTCGTGAGCGCTCCCTCATCATGCAGACGGTCCGCGGCTTCCAGGACGATGCTGCACCGTCGGCCACGGCCGAGGTGGTGGGACGCCAGTTATCCCGCCTCAGCGGCGTGGCGACCGCGGGACCCTTCATCTTCGGTCCAGACGGTCGCGCCGCGCCCTATGGGTTCACGCTCAAGGGCGAGCCCATCAACGACTGCGGCAGCGTGCCTCGACGCCGCTCCCAGCGCGTTGCTGGGCGCCCGACTATCTGAGCTGTACACCTCGGAGGCCACTCGCCTGGGCGTCTCGCTCATCATCCGAGGATGGCGCCAGGGGAAGCCTGGTCGATGGCGACCTGCAGGTCGGCACCCTGGTCACAGCGGACACGCTCCGCCTTCGCCGCGACGCCGGTCGCGGTGGCGAGGACGAGCCAGAGCCCCCGCAGGACCGAGTACGCGGTAGGCCATCGGCGGCGATGGCGCCGCAGAGACGCTCGCAGGCACGATGGCCAAGCTCGATGCGGAGAAGCCGTCGCGAGACAGCCACGCCAGCACCAGCGCATGGCGCCCGGGGAGATGACCGCAGGTCGAGGATCTTCCCCATCCTCAGCCCGAGCGCCGCGTGCGCGACGCAGGTTGGGCGATCGGCCCGCCGCTCGCGCCGGAGGACTGACAGACAACGTCTCGATCGTAGTGGCGTGGCGACGCTGATCGCCGCCTCGAGGCCAATGCAGGTCGAATGACGCCGCCCGGCGCCCTACCGGCGAGGGCGAGAGCCGCCCCAGCCACACAGCATCGCCAGTACTTAGCTGACGGGAGAAGCCTCCGGTGCCGGGGATTCCGTCGTCCGCCGGCGGCGCATCGGCCGCGAGCGAAGCCTCTGGACTGGGCGACGCTCCCTGGTCCGCCGCCGGCGCATCGGCCGCGAGCGAAGCCTCTGGACTGGGCGACGCTCCCTGGTCCGCCGCCGGCGCATCGGCCGCGAGCGATGCCTCTGGACTGGGCGACGCTCCCTGGTCCGCTGGCGTCCCATCGACCGAGGCTGACGGCCCCGGTGAAGTTGACGCTCCCGGGTCCGCCGACGGCGCCTGCCCGAAGTCCGGCATCGGACCGACGAGGTCGCCCATGGGACCGGCCTCGATACGCTCGCCCGTCACCTCGCCTGGTCCGTACTCTCCTGGCCCCATGCCGAAGCTCGCGGCGATCTCGGGCGACAGCCCGAACGAGTAGGTCCCGCTGAAGCTGTTGCCATCCTCAGCCACCTCGAGGCTGGCACGGATGGTGAACGAGCCTTCGTCGGGGGCCGAAGGGATGGTGAGGAACGTGATGTCCACGGTCCGGTCGCCGGTCGCGGTCCAGGCGCCCACCGCAAGCTCGTCGGGCGATGCATCGAGCAGCGTGCCGCCGGGTCCGAAGAGCATCAACTCGAGCGACTGGTCGTTCCCGGCATCGACGCTCCAGGCGCCGACAATCGGATGGTCCGTCGTGGCGGTCGGCTCGCCCTGCGCGGCCACGCCGGGGGCCAAGGCCGCCAGGGCGAGCGCGAGGGTCGCCACGAGGGTGATGATGGAGATGGAACGGCGCATGGGTAGCCTCCTTCTGCTATCCCCCACTCGGACACCGTCCTGCTCCCTTGTCGCCCCCGAAGGATCGAGACGGAGACCACGACAGGCTCGTGATGTGGTCAGGATAGGGTCGTCCCGCCTGCAGTTTGCCTAGTCTCGCCGTCGGTGCGCCTAACAGATTCGCGACAGTGGATCGCCATGGCGCTGTCGCGACCCTGCCGTCATGGAGTCGGCGCGGCCGGCCATGGACAACGACCGGTACGCCGTGAGCCGGGCACGCCCGGGCTCGCATTCCGGATACGGTGCAGAATCCGGGGCAGAGGTGGTCGCTGTCGGGGGTAGCGGCCGCCCACGAGGCGTCCCAGGACACAGGAGACCATCGATGGGCATCATCGCAGCAGACCTCTTCCTCACCCTCGACGGGGTCTACCAGGCGCCAGGCGGCAATGACGAGGACCGTGAGGGCGGCTTCGACTACGGCGGCTGGCAGGCTCCGTATTCGGACGACGCGATCGGCGCCTCGATCATGTCGAGCATCGAACGCACCGACGCACTCCTGCTCGGTCGCCGCACGTACGACATCTTCGCCTCCTTCTGGCCGTTCCAGCCGGCCGAGGATCCGGTCGCGGCGAAGTTCGCCGCCATCCCCAAGTACGTGGTCTCACGGACGCTAGGGGATCCGAGCTGGGCGGGCACCACGGTGTTGGCGGATGCCGCGGCCGTGGGACGGCTACGCGACGACTTCGACGAGGTCCACACCTGGGGCAGCGGCGAGCTGCTGCGGAGTCTCCTCGCCGAGAGGTTCCTGGATCGCCTGAACCTGTGGGTGTACCCCGTTGCGCTGGGCACCGGCAAGCGCCTCTTCGATACCGGCGTCGTGCCGGTAGCTTTCCGCCCGGCGCAGCCAGCGCAGGTGTTCGAATCGGGAGTCATGGCCCTCGTCCTCGAGCCCGCGGGCGAGATCGAGACGGGCGAGATGGCGACCACCAGGGCATAGGGAGCCACCAGGGCATAGGGAGCCGCCACCGCGCGGGGAGCTGACCGGCACCATGGGCGGCGGGATATCTGTGTGCTGGGCTACGTTCGGACTAGGCAGGCATGCGATGGAACCGAATGCCGTCCCTCAGGTCTTCGCACTCGGTACCAGAGGGTTCGCGAAGCGCGCGCCAGCAGGCGGAGCCATCGCCGATGCAGCCTCCGAGGTGGACGGCGAGCGGGACGATCAGCCAGCCGGCCCAGGGACCAAGGCAGGCCACGAAGCCGAGCACGGAGACGGCGACCGCGGGGGCGGCGGCCACGGTCAGGTACTGCCCGCGGGTGAAGTGGTGCCCCTCGGCTGTCGCGTAGACCGCCGGCAGGACGCGGCCGACGAGGATGGCGCCGAACCGGGTTCGCGCCCCAAAGCCGAGCATGACCAGCGCGTGGATCGCCTCATGGACGACAACCAGCACCGCCGTGAGGGCCACGACCAGCAGGATGTCGACCAGCCCGATCTGGAACGTTGCGCCGGCCGGACCCGCCCGAAGGATCGACGGGAACGCGAACAGTCCGACGCCCAGCACCGTGACGGCCGCCCCAAGGACGGTCCAGCTGACCGCAGCCGAGCTGCCGGGGCGCACTCGACGACCGCTGGGACCTGTTGCCCACCCTGGCCCACGGAGGACGGCGAGCGTCCGAGTGCCGCCATCACGGCGCTTTCCGCGGGAGCAGGAGCACGAGGGCGGTGACCGAGCCGAGCCCGATCGCCATGAGGAGCAGGACCGCCGACTCCCAGAACTCGCCCGTCAGGAGTGCCGCCAGCGCCGCCAGGGTCGCGACCAGCGCCGCGGCCAGGCCAGCATTCGCCCGACCGGTCGCGCTCGCCATTCCTGGAGCGCTGCATAGCCGGTCAAGGCGGCGCACACGAGCGCGAGCACGCAGGTGATCAGCACCGAGACCGTGCCGACCTCGCCGATGCCGGCCGAGAGCCGAGAACCGGTCGCCCACGCGCCGAGGAGCGCCATGGCCGCGAGAACCACCGAGGCCGCGGCAAGCACGACGAGCAGCGAGCTGGCCACAAGCCGTGTCATGGGGATGGCTCGATTCATGACGTGACCTCCACAGTCGTTGGTTCAGCCGGAATCGCCGGGTCCTCACCGCTGGGTGGCCGTTGCCGCGCGCGATGACGAGCGACGCCACTTCCGACGGTCATCCCGGCAGCGAGGGTGACGACCCCAAGAACGAGCTGCCCGGTGCCGAGCCAGACGGCAAGGCCAAGCAGCAGTCCGGCCAGCATCCCGATCAGCCTTGCGCGGGCCATGGCGTGCGTGCGCCGGTCCCGGAACGCCGGGACGCCCGGGTCAGCCAAGCGAGGTATGCCGCCGTGACGAGCAGCGCGGCCCCGACAACGAAGCCGGACAGCCAGAATGTCGTTTCGGACCCAATGACGACCAGGAGCGCAAAGGGTCCGAGGGCCGCGACAACGCCCAAGACGATGTACGCGCGCGTCCGGTACAGCCAGGCATAGGGCAGAAAGTGCCCGCTGCTCGTGGCGGCGAAGACAACCGGGACGTAGAGCGGATTGAGGTTGAAGACCAGGATCGACACGGGTAGTGCGAGACCCTGCGCGACCGCGATCAGCACGAACAGCTTGACGAGCGAGTTGTCCCGGGCCGACAGCGTCCTCAACCCGAGCGCCCGTTCGAGCACCATCGAAGCGGGAAAGGCGATGAGGCCCTGGAACAGGTAGATGAGCGCAGCTGATTCTGGCGCGAGAACCAGGGCAAGGCACCCGGCGACGGTCCAGGTGATCCCGTGGACGAGCAGGAAGGAGAGGCCACCGCGATTGGCCGCAATGCTCTCGTCCCGCTCCTGCGCCGTGGTCCGCAAGGGGGTGGTCTCGGTCATGTGTTGTCACCTTCCTTCCTGTGGCGGGCGATCAGCCGGGGGCGGCGATCGGGCTCCCCGATGTCGTTGCCCGCTGGCTGGGAGCCGGCCTGGTGCCGGCGGCAGCGAGGGCGATGGCAATGCCCGTGATCAGCGCGAATCCGATGAGCGTGCTCGGGTCGCTCAGGGCTCCGCGCGTCGCGGCCATCGCGAATGCTCCTACGATGCTGAGGGCCATCATCACGCTGAACACCAGGCTCCCGTAGGCGAGCCATCGACCTCCAATATCTCGCCGAGCGAGGAGCACGCTGGCGATCGCAAAGACCGGCAGGACGAACGCCAGGTCGAGTGCATAGACACCGCTGGTGGGCAGGTGCAGGTCGACGATGGCCTCCGGCGGGCCGCCGGAGGCGATGGCCTGGCCGATCTGGCCCAGCCACATTCCGCCAAATGCCACCGCGATGAACGCCAGGAAACCCGCAGTCGTGCGACGGGGTAGTCGGGGCTGGGCGGCGCGGTCCCTCACGGCGGCCAGCAGGACGGGCAGCCCGGTGGCCAGCGCCCAGGCCGCGACTCCCAGGATCGCGATGTAGACGGGGGTCAGAGCGTTGAACACCACCTGGAAGGCAAAGATCGCGTACGTGTAGATCAGGTAGGCCAACGCCCCCGCGACCGCCACGCGCGCGAACGGTGATCCATCCCGCGCACGCCACATGGCGACGACCAGCAGCGGTACGGCGACCAGCAGCGGTACGGCGACCAGCAGCGGTACGGCGACCAGCAGCGTGGCGAGGTCCGTCCCGCGCGCCTGGTCGGTCATGGCCGGCGCGTCTCGATAGACCGCGGTCAGCAGGCCAACGGCGCTCGCGACCGCTGCGAGTCCTGTCGCAAGCCAGGTCAGCGCCGCTGCGAATCGAGTCATCTCATCCCTCCTACTCAGTTGCGCCGAGCTGCTGCTACTGCTTCCCCGCCTCCACGGCGAGCCAGTCGCCGATCAGGTCCCGCAGGCGGGCGGGCACCGGGCGCAGGCAGCCGCGCTCAAAGATCAGGGCAGCGCCTGGCAGCTCCCATCGGTCTCGGGCGAGGCGAAGCTCACGCCATGAGCCTCGTTGATGGTCACGACCGCGCCCTTCGAGATCGTCCCGGAATAGCAGCCGGGCCCCAGGGTTGCGTCACCCAGGGTCACGTCCCCGTCGGCGAAGCGCAGCACGACCTGCGCGTCGCGGGTGAACGTCCAGGTTGAGCTGATGCTGGCCGCGTCAAGCGTGTAGCGGCTGCCCAGCGAGTTCTGGGCCATGCCCGTGGCTCGCTCTCCCGACGAGTCGAATGGTCGCGAGGAGAACCCGATGCTGGCCACGACGACGCCAGCGACGACGAAAACCCCGGCGAGCACCAGCACCATCACGACGATGCGCTTGTCGGATCTCATTACAGCGCCCCCTTTCTCGGTGAGCAGGAGCGGCCGCGGGCGAAGCGCCCTGCGCAGACGAGGACGCAGCGCTTGGCCGACCGCTAAGCAGCGAGGACGGCGCTGGGCTGGGCCCGCAGGCGGCGCGATCGACGCCGCACCTGACGCGGCCGTCCGTCGCTTGCGACGGAGTCCTACTGCTCAGTCAACACCCAGCGGCCGCGGAGAGTCACAGGCTGCCTGTTACCGAATCCGGGGGGAAATCGGTCACATTCAGGCCATGTCTCCCTGATGCTGCCCCGAGCCTCACCTGCCCCGCCAAGATGATGCAGCCGCCAGCCCGCCGAGTCTCCTGGGCGACACCGCATAGGGGTCGCCGAGCCGGAAGCGATCCGGCAAAGGAAGCCGCGGATCGATCCGGGCGAGATCTGCGGGGAACGGTCCTGGAGCGCCCGCACGCTCGCCAGGCTCAGGTCCCGGGGTGTCATCGGAGCACACAGGGCCGCGAAGCGCCCCAGCACCATCCGGTAGTAACGCAAGGTGGCGGGGCGGAGCCCCCGCCGCTCACAGTCGCGAAGGTACGCCTCGACCGCGTCGTCGAACGTAGGAAAGCTCATGCCTGTCCCTCCCCGCGACCCGCATGTGAAGTATCTCCTGCAGAAAACAGCAGTCCAAACCTCAAATCGAGCCGCGGTTCGTTCGGAAACCACGATCGCTGGTAGGGCCCGCACATGGACGCCACTACGGGTGGGGGTGTGGAGCCGACACTCGGATTTGAACCGAGGACCTGCTGTTTACGAAACAGCTGCTCTACCACTGAGCTATGTCGGCATCGAGCGACATTCTAGCGGGTCAGGCTGATGAGCCGAGCACACCGATCAGCCCAGGAACCGAACGCAAGACCGACGCGGTCGTAAGTGGCTCGGACGCGAGTATCCAGCGTCGCCAGTTCGAGCGCATAGCGATCCATCGTCGTGGCGATGACGGCAGCCTAGGTCGCACCGCCCACGATGCCCTGCGCGAGAGGTCACGGACCAGCATCCCGGTGCGGCGCGTGGGAAGCATCAGGTAGCCGTCGGAGAACGCCCGCTTGAGGACGATCTCACCGGTCGCCCAGTGCGGTGGCGGTCCTCAAAGACAGCATCCCCACCATCGCAGACGCCCCAGCAAGTGGCCAGAACCTCAGCCCGGCCCGTGATCGCAAGCTGTCGCCAGCGCCGCGCGACATGCTCGTGGACCGCGTGGTCGGCCCCGCCGTCGAGCGGCCTGAGGCTACTCCGGACGGATGTTCTAGTTGTGGCGGAACAGGTCGTCGGGGTCGTAGCGGCCCTTGAGATCCACTGGTCGATCGTAGTTGACCCCGTAGTTCGCCTGTACGCGATCCTGGTCATCCGACGCCGCGAAGTTGACGTACGCGCCTTCCTCGGAGTGTGGTGCCGTGGCCGCGTAGTAGTCCTATACCCAGGCGATGTTGGCGTCGTTGTCGGCGGGATCGGGCCACATGCCCGCGATGACCGGCGCGAACGTCGCGTCCCGATGTCCGAAGGCGGCATCGTCGGGCCCGAAGCGTTGAGCCGCGCCGTTGATGGGGTCGAGGTGCACCGTCGAGTTGACGACCGGCGCCACCTCCCGGATCTTGCCCACGATGGCCTCGCCCTCGTCGACGGCTGAGGCGATCACGGCCGGTCGCCGGTCGATCATGGCGTTGTAGACGGCACGCGCCTCGTCGTAGCCGTCGTCGGCCGCGGTCGTGGCCTTGCCACTGACGCGGTCACGCAGCGCATCGATGGTGGGTTTGGGCATGGGTGAGACCCCTGTTCGCCCCGCGACCCCATCGAGCGGCTCACGCTACTCGCTTGGCCAGTTCCTGTCGTGGCGCCGCGACGAGCGTGCCCCTGTGCGGTACCCATCGCCATCGGGTCGACTCTGCGATCACGTGTCGTCCGCGGAGGCGTACGCTGGTGGCAAAGCTTGGAGTCGCAGGAGGGCGGAGATGAGGCTGCACGTCGGGGTCATCGGCGGCGGGTTCGCCGGGGCCGTCCATGTCGAGGAGGCGCTGTCCCACCACGACGTGGAGCGCGTCTCGGTCGCCGATAGCGATCCACATCAGCTCGAGCGCATCCACCACGACTACGACGTCGCTCGCGCGGTGGCCGACTACCGAGCTTTGCTCGATGACCCCAGTATCGACGTCATCGACGTGTGCCTCCCGCATGACCTCCATCATCCCGTCGTGCTCGAAGCCTTGGCGGCTGGCAAGCACGTCATCGTCGACGAACCAATCGCCAACACACTCGCCGAAGCTGACGAGATGATGGCCGCAGCGGAGGAGGCCGGCCGGCGCTTCTACGTCGCTCTTAACCAGCGTTTCCTGCCCTGCCACCAGCGCACCCGGGATCTGTTGGACGACGGCTTCATCGACCGCATCTCCCTCGCCACTTTGACGGTCGCCGGGGACGAACGCCCACGCATGGGCCTCCCGGGTCATTGGAAAGGCACCTGGGATCGCGCTGGCGGAGGCGCCCTGGCCGACAGCGGTACGCACATCGTCGATCTCGCGCTCCACTGGTTCGGCGTGCCGACCGCGCTGCAGTGTCATCTCTCGCGCCATGTCATCGAGTCGCCCGACAAGGCCGACGACACCGCTGCGCTCATCCTCGAGTACCCGCACCTCACGGTCTCGCTCGTGGTCGGGTACGCCTCGGGCGGTCAGCCGTGGAGCGAGACACGCTCGATCTGGGGCGAGACCGGTGCCATCCACGTTCGCCTCGAAGACAGCGACCCGATGGCGGTCTGGGACGATGGCGAGCAGGTCCCGCAGCACGTGGAGCACGATCCCGAATGGTGGCCCTGGTCGGTCAGGCGAGGCCTGGCACACGCGCTCGCTGCCATCGCGCACGATCGTCCGTTCCTGGTCACGCCGCACGATGCCCGCGCAGCATTGCGCATCATCCGCACCGCGTATGTATCGGCCGAGCGGGGTCAGCGGATCGTCCTGGCCGACCACGTGTGAGCATCGATCCCGCCCATCGGACCGTGCCGACCGCCGTGCGCTGCCGGCCGACGCGTGGGCGGCCGGGTTGGCGGTCAGCGAATGGATCGTGCAACTGGACTTCGTGTGCATCGTGCTGGGCATCAACTTCGATCCGTCGCACGGTGTGCTGGTGGGCAACGACATCCCATGGGTCGTCCGCCAGCTGGGCCCGCGCATCCGCCACGTCCACTGGAAGGACGCGGTGGGGCGGCCAGGCATGTTCGGTGAGACGTTCGTCTTCCCGCTGCTGGGGGAGGGGGGCGTGCGCTGCGCCGACTTCTGCACCGCTATCGACGATATCGGCTACGAGGGCTACCTCATCGTCGAGTTCGAGTCGTTCGATTACTGCCGCCAGGTATTGGCCTCCGACCCGGTCGAAGCCGCTCGTCTGTCACTCCAGATCCTTGCCCGACTTGACGGTGCCGGGAGCGCCTGACCCGCCGGTCCCTGTCCCGCCGGTCCATCGAGGTGACTTTCGGCATATTGATGCGGAACGGGTCGAGCGTACCGTCATCCTGCTGGGACC
>CAWIPU010000005.1:0-91114 GCA_963838115.1 uncultured Chloroflexia bacterium | reverse complement strand
ATATGTCTCTGAGGAGTCACGCGTAGGCCGGGCCCTTGACATCGCACCGCTCCTGCCCACCGTGGCCGCAAGGGGCGACCGCCCGTTCGAACAGGAAAGGGACGATCACATGTCCGACCGTCTGCGATACATCGTGGTACTCAGCGACGAGGAGACCTGGGACTCGCTCGATGGCTGCACCATCATCGGCATGTCCCCGCGCAACCGCCGCGCCGCCCGAGCACTCGACGAGGACGACCTCGAAGGCCTCTTCGAGGTGGCCGACGTGGTGGTCCCGCTGGAGCCGCCCGCGGCCGCCGAACGGTAGGACGAAGGTCGGTACGTGGGGCCGCGTTCGGGATTCGAGGATGACCTCCGGTGACCGCCTCGTCCGCGAGTCCGGAGTTCGACGGGGCTGCTGCTCGAGGCCATCGACATCGCGCGCATCGACGACCCCCTTGCCGGCGGCGAATGACCGCAAGGACTCGAGTGGGGCGACGTCCGAAACGTGGCCGAGACGCGGGTGCGCGAGGTCCGCTCTGCGACGAAGGCCGACACGGCGTCGGCGAAACGCGAGGCCACACCCCGGAGAGCGCGACGTGATCCTGCGCATCGATCGCAACGTCGATGAGCGCGCGGTGGGTCAATGCGACGAGCAGCTTAGGGACATCCATCCGTCGTCACCCCGACGGGCTGGGCGATCACGGCGAGCGGCGTGCTTCGTGATGGGCAGGTCCGATGCCACCATCATCGCGTCGTGGCCAGATCGATGACCTCCACGACAGGGGAGGTCAGGACGACGGGGGAGGGGGTTACCCGTCAGTTCGTGCGTGGAAACGCCTTCAAGGCAAGAAGATGGCTGGCGAGGAAGGATTTCGAACCTTCAATCCCCTGATCCAGAGGCGTCACGCTCGACTGGGCTCCGCTGACTACTGATCCTCGGATGCTTCGGCTGGTGTCTCCGCTGGGCGTCAGGGGAGACGATGGACATCGTCGAACGTACCCGGCCCACGGGTCTGGCCGAGGTCGGCTGTTCCCGTCGTTCCGAACGTTCCGTCTGTCCCTTGGTCGGTCAGGCGTCGGGATCCCATCACCGGCGGGCCTCTGCCTCCAACTGACCATCCGGGTCGGTGGAGATGGCTTCGGGAGCGACCACTCGTTGTCCACGCTGTCCCAGCGTGACGATCGCCACGCCGGCGACGATCAACGGTAAGGCCACCGCCAACGGCCCCGTGATCGTCTCCGCGCCGATCGTCATGGCGAGCAGGACCGCGATGGCTGGATTGACGTAGGCATAGCTGGTCGCCATTACCGCGCTCGTATGCCGCAGCAGATACACGTAGGCGGTGTAGCCGACGATCGAGCCGAAGACGATGAGGAAGAGCAGGGCGCCCAGCGACTCGACGGTCGGTATCGCCGTGATGCGCTCCCCGCCGAGCACGCCGAGCACGAGGAGCATCGTCCCACCACTGAGCAGGGCGCCGGCGGTGGCCATCACGGCCGGCGGTGTGTCGAGGCGCGTCTGCCAGACCGAGCCCAGCGCCCACAAGGCCGGACCGACGATCACCAGCGCCGTCCCGAGGGCACTCGACCGGAAATCGCCTTCCTGGGCAAGCGCGGCGACGCCGAGCAATCCGACGGCGAGTCCGACCCACTCCACCCTGCGTGGCCAGGTCCCAAGGAAGCCCGAGACGAGGGCCGCCCACACCGGGATCATCGCCACCGCTGTGGCGGCGAGTCCGGAGCCGACACCGACATCCTGCGCGACAGTCACGAGCCCCGCCCCGCCGACCATCATGAGTGCCGCCACGCGGGCGATGTTCCACCATTGCCGTCGGGTCGGGATCGGTGTCCCCAGCGCCATGAGCACGAGGAACATCGCGACCCCCGCCAGGGAGTAGCGCAGCCCGTTCAGGATGAAGGGTGGGAAGCTGTCGAGCCCGAAGCGGATGGCCAGGTAGGTGGAGCCCCAGATGAAGTAGACCGCACCGAAGGCGAGCGTGGTGGCGTTGCCGCCGGGGATGCGGCTCATCACGTCAGCTGCAGCGGGGCGGATGTGAGCCCTACAGAGACCTCGCCTCGCCCGGGAGTTCGTGCTCGGATAGAACGCCCATCTCCTCGAAGGTCCGGTAGATGCCGTCCGCACGGTCTGCGAGCTCCTTGGTCTCGCCAAGCGCCAACGGTCGCGGGCGCGGCAGATCGATGATGACCTCCTCTACGATCCGGCCTGGCGATGGCGAGAAGACGATCACCCGATCGGACAGACCGACCGCCTCCTCCACGCTGTGGGTGATGAACAACACGGTTGGCCGTTCACGCATCCACAACTGCTCGAGGTCATGGCGCACCTGCAGTCTCGTCAGCGCGTCGAGGGCGCCGAATGGCTCGTCCATGAGCAGGAGCGATGGATCATGCACCAACGCGCGAGCGATCGCGACGCGCTGACGCATCCCTCCGGAGAGTTGCTTCGGATATCGATCGGCCGCGTCCGCCACACCGAGCTGGCCCATTAGCTGGGCCGTCCGAGTGCGGATCCCGTCCATATCGAGCTTCCGAACCTGGCCCTGGAGGAGGATGTTGTTCTCGGCTGTCCGGAACTCGAGGAGGAGGTCGTCCTGAAAGACGATCCCGACATCGGTCAGTGCCGAGTCCAGTCGCTTGTTCGCGATACGGATCTCGCCCGTGGTGGGCCGGAGCAGTCCGGCAGTCAGGAGCATCAGTGTGCTCTTGCCACAGCCGCTCGGCCCCACCACGCTGACGAACTCGCCGGGCTTGACGCTGAGGGTGATCTCGGTGAGGGCCTGGAACGGGGCGGTTTCCGCGTTGAAGACCATCGTGGCGCCATCGATGTCGATCGATGTCCCACGTTGTCTGGCGGGTCCGCGCCCGTTCGTGCCTGATGTCACCGTCTCACCTCGGATCGTCCACCCGTGAATGGTCGGTTACTCGGTCGCTTGGTCCAGCGGGCACTGCGTCGGCAGCGTCGCCGGCAGGAAGTCGTAGGTGTAGTAGTCCGTCGCGGGCACATCTGGGGACAGACCGAAGAAGTCCTGCCAGATCTTGACGGATGTCTCCCATGCCTCGGGTTCTGCCTTGCCCACGAACTGGGCGTTATTGGAGCAGACGAGGTCGATGGCCGACTCGAGCTGTCGCTTGTTCAGTTCTGGCCGCGTGTCGTAGGGGAAATACTCCACGAGTGCCGCGATCGCATCATCTGGTCGCTTGATCGCTTCGTCCCATCCCTTGAGGCTGGCCTCGATGAAGCAACGGACCGCATTGGCGTTCTCCTCGAGGAAGCGTCCCGAGGCGATGATCGAAGTGCTGACGGTCGGCACGCCCCACTCGGCGTACGGAAGGACCGTGACCTCGAACCCCTGCTCTTCGAGCACGAGGTTGTAGCCCTCGGTCGAACCGAGGACAGCGTCAACCTGCCCCTGCGTCAGCGCGCCGACGAGCGACGTACCGGGCATGGGGATGACTTCCAGATCGTCCCTGGTAAGACCGTTAGCCTCGAGCAGGAGTGGGAACATGGCGCTGGACGCCTCGCCGGTCGGTTCACCGAGTCTCTTGCCGCGGAGATCCGCGATGGACTCGATGCCCGAATCCGCGAGAGCGTTCACGGCATTCGGGCTCGACTGGTAGATGGTCGAGAGGACCTTGATGTCGGCACCCTGCGCGATGACCTGCGCCACCGCAGAGGCGTCCGCGTAGGCCAAGCCAGCCTGTCCGGACGCGACCAGCCGCGCCGTCGTGCCCGAACCCTGACCCTTCACGATGTCCACGTTGAGGCCAACATCGTCGTAGTACCCCTCGAGCTCGGCGAGCGCGAATGGAGCGTTGTAGCCACCGGCCGTGAAGTTGAGCTGGAAGCTGATAGGCGTTGCGGGGTCGGTCGGCACACAGGCCGTCGCATCGGCCTCCTGTGCCATCGCTGTTGGACCGCTGAACGCGGCAGCCAGAGGGACCACCACGACCAGCGCTAGACCGGCTCGGAACCTGCGCCTGTGTGTCAGTGTCATGCCTTGTCTTTCCTCCTTCTCCGTGGCCGCCTACTCCGCGGTCACCTGTCTCCAGATAGCCCTATGCCTTGTGAGGGCCATCAGCATCGAGTGCGTTGGGCCATCGCCACCTCCTTGTGGATCCGCAACTCAGGAAGAGACCCGCCGCCAGGGCAGGACGAAATACTCGACGATCTCGACGATGTAGTTGAGGCCCAGTCCGATGATCGTCATGAGCAGCAGGATTGCGAAGATCAGCGGCGTATCCAGGTACTGGCTTGCGACGAGCAAGCGATAGCCGAGTCCGTTATTCGAGCCGACGAACTCCGCCACGATCGCCGCCGTGACGGCGATGGTCGCCGATACCTTCAAGCCCGAGAAGATGACCGGCAGCGCACTCGGCAATCGAACGAAGCGGAACGTCTGCCATGTCGATGCTCCCATCGTTCGCGTGAGATAGAGGACGCGATCATCGAGTGCCTGGAAGCCGGCGATGCTTGCCAGCAGCAGCGGGAAGAAGGTCAGCAGCGTCGTGAGCATGACCTTGGACTCGAGCGCGAAACCGAACCACACGACGAACAGCGGAGCGATAGCGATCTTGGGGATCAGCTGTATGAACACCAAGACCGGATAGGCGGCCTGCTTGGTCGTGCGTGAAACCGCGATCGCGAGGCCCATGGGGATGGCGGTGACGATGCTGAAGACGAACCCGAGCAAGACGGCAGTGACGGTGAACTGTGTGTTCACCCACAGGTCTGGCCAGTATTCGACCAGCGCGGGCAAGACCAGCTCTGGTGACGGGACAAGGTAGACCGGGACTTCGAAGTACGCGACCAGGAACCACCACAGGGCGATCAGGAGCGCGAACGTGATCGCCGGCGGGCCGACCGCTGTCAGGAACCTCCGAAGCCGCCGATTTATGACCGAGCGGCTTGCAACCAGCTCAGGCCGCACATGATCCGCTCCGGCGACCGACTCGCTCGAAACGCTTCCGCTCGTGGGTGGCGTGCTCCGTCCGCTCGTCTGCAATCCGATGCCCTCGTCGTCCGGGCGACGCCGCTCCTCCAGGACTTGTCCCGACGGCCTCGCTCGGTCTTGGTCTCCTCCGGCCCCAGTGTGACTAAACAAGTGTAACAGCGTTACAGGCAGACTACTATGCCACCCCGGCCGGCAGTGTCAAGGTGCTCCGCCCGCTCTCATTGGCGCGTCAGCGCTGCTCTGATCGACCGGCCTATGCTTTCGATCTGAACGTCTGTCAAGTCGGGGCTCACGTCGATGTGAACGGATCGCCCGAGCAAGTCCACGGTCCTCGTCCAGCATTCGGGTCCGTAGGTGGCATCAACGTCGACATCGGTCCCTATCGTCGGGCGGGCCCAACCGCGCTTCTGCAGGATCGGCGTCCAGTGATAGGCGACATGGAGATCACGCCGGTCGGGATCGAACAGGATCCGTGCCGGGGTCCCCGACGATCGGAGTGCCGTGGCGACCGAGCCTGCGCGACCGGCGTCGGGACCTTGGAGGATGAGGGCGATGCCCGTGTCGCCCTCATCGTCGTGACATGCACGCAGCCGGAACCCGTGCCGGCGCACGGTATCGCCGAGCACATCGATGATCTGCGCTCGGTTGGTGCGGCAGTCGACGACGATGTCGTCCATCCGACGCAACTGGACTGCCGCGACCGCACCCTGGAGCTCGGACATCCGGCAGACGACGCCGAAGAACTCGGGCGTGCCTCCCATGGGCTTGCGTTGCGTGGCTGCCACGTCGTGGAACATCAGGGCGCGATCGTGAAGGACTGGATCGTCCGTCACGACCGCCCCACCCTCGCCGCAGGTGATGATCTTGTTGTACTGCAGGCTGAAGCAGCCGAGATGACCGATCGTCCCCAGCCGTCGACCTCCGAACGAGCCGCCGATAGCCTGCGCGGCGTCCTCGACGATGACGAGTCCGTGCCGGTCTGCGACCTGACGGACGCCATCCATGTCAGCTGGCGCCCCCCGCATGTGGACCGGGACGATGGCCTTCGTCCGAGCGGTGATGCGACGCTCGGCGTCCTCGATGTCGAGAGTGAGAGTCTCGTCCACCTCCGCGATGACCGGGATGGCACCGACCGCGAGCACTGCGGCTGCGGTGGACACCCACGTGTACGCAGGCACGATGACGTGATCACCACGACCCACGCCCGCGGCAGCGAGGGCGGTCATCAAGGCCAGTGTCCCCGAGCCGACCGCCAGCGCGTGACGGCTCGACAACACTTGAGCCAGCGCGACCTCGAAGGCCTCGACCTCCGAGGGCCCATCGATGGTCCCGTAGTAGCGGAATAGGCGTTTGGACCGAACGACTCGCAGAACGGCCTCTTCCTCTTCCGGTCCGATGCGGTTGCCACCCGGGAACATCGGCGGGTAGACATCAGAGGCATCATGGGCCGTCGCCTTCGTGGCGCTTGGGTCCCGGCGCGCTTGTGCCGTCATGCCCGGGTCGCCCTGAAGACCGGGTCTGACCCCCAAGCTACGACGCCTTCCTCGCGTTGGCGGTCCACTTCGCTGCCGATGGCGCGCTCTCCTCGCAGCTCCACGATCTGTTCGGCAGTGAAGCCATGCGAGGTGAGGACGTCCGCGTTGTGCTCACCGACCGTCGGTGGCGCGTGCCGCAATCGAGCCGGAGTGGCCGACAACTTGATGGGCATCCCCACCAACCGGAAGGGGCCGGTCTCGGGCCGCTCGGTTTCGATCACCATGTCGTTGTAGAGCAACTGCGGGTCCTCGACGACCTCTGGGTAGGAGTTGACTGGCGCACAGAGCACGTCCTCAGCCGTCAAGCGGCTCAGCGCCTCTGGTCGTCCCACGCGCCCGAAGGCCCCGCTCAGGACCGAGTGGGCCGCTTCGGCGTTCGCCTCGATCCCATCGACTGTCGCGAACCGTGGGTCATCGGCCTCGTTGGGCTCCAGCGATAGCGCACGAGCGATGCGCTGCCAGGGCTCGGTGATGTAGAACTCGGCGATCAGGACCAGCCAGCGATCGTCCGCGCACCGGTAGCGCGCGTACAGGGGCGTGTTGTGGGCATGTGCGATGCCGTACGGCGCTCGTGGATAAAGCCGGCCCGTGTTGAGGAAGGCGGTGGCCTCCTGGTGATGCAGCGTCAGGGACGCATTCAGGAGACAGGTGTCCACGATCTGGCCGACGCCGGTGCGCTCGCGCGCCGCCAACGCGGCCATCATGCCGATCGCGAACTGCATCGCCGCGAGGTAGTCGACGGCGAACGTCCCGATCGGCGTGGGCGGACCATCGGCATCGCCGGTCAGGTCCATGATCCCACCGATCGCCTGGGCCGCCAGGTCCTGACCGCGCAGGTCGCGGTAGGGACCCGCTTGACCGTATCCCGAGGCATAGGCACAGATGATGCGGGGGTTGGTCCTCGAGAGATCCTCGTAGCCGAAACCCAGGCGCTCCATCACGCCTGGTCGGAAGTTGCTCGCCACGATGTCAGCGTCGCGAGCCAGCCGCAGGATGATCTCCTTGCCCTGGGGGTGCTTGATGTCCACGCTCAGGCTGAGCTTGTTGCGGTTGTTGGCCGCCCAGTGGCAGCTCATGCCGCGATACGACGGCACCTGCCCGCGCCCCACCTCACCGCTGTCGATCTGCTCGACCTTGATGACGTCGGCCCCGAAGTCCGCGAGCATGAGCGTGCCTGAGGGACCCTGCTCGAGCTGTGTGAAGTCGAGGACGGTGATGCCTTCGTAGGGCAGGGTCATGTCAGGTCTTCTCGCTCGTCCCATGACTCGCCGCCGCCGCGAGCGGGACCTTGGAGACAAGGAGCACTTTCCGTCCCTGCTGCAGCACCTCGCCTTCCTCGTTCCGGAGCTCTACCTCGAACGACACGATGGCCTGATCGGGGTACGTGCGGCTGTCTCGCATCTCAGCGATCCGATAGACGACGTGGACCGTGTCACCGAGGAAGATAGGGCCGCGGAAGCGCCAGTCCGAGATACCCAGGAACGCGATGGCGATGTCTCGCAAGGCGTTCGTGCGCGGCCACATCAGCCCGTGTGTGATCGCTAGCCCCAGGAGTCCGTGTGCGACTCGACGTCCATATTGCGTCCGGCGGGCGAATGCTTCGCTCGTGTGAAGCTCGGAGTAGTCGCCCGTCATGGCCGCGAACATGACCACGTCCGTCTCGGTGATGGTCCGTGTGGGGCTTTCGAACCCCAGACCGACATGCAGGTCCTCATACCGCAGGACGCCCCGATCCATCTTCTTGATACCTCCTTACGGTCCCGTCTTGCCTCGATCGACTCCGCGGCCTGGACACGCACTACTACAGCATCAGGTCTCCGCCGCAGACGTGGATGCACTCCCCGGTGATGTAGTCAGCCTCATCCGAGGCGAGGAAGAGGACGGCATTGGCCACGTCTTCCGGGGTCCCGGCCCGACCGAGGGGCACGTCTGCGACTCGCCGCCGCATCGGCTCACCCGGTGAGAGTCCCTGCAGCCGGGCCAGCTCCTCATTCGCCTTGTGGGCGAGCCCTGCATCGATGATCCCAGGCGCCACGGCGTTGACCCGAACTCGATGCGGCGCCAAGGTGACCGCGAATGACTTGGTGAGGCTGAGGACCGCGGCCTTCGAGGCAGAGTAGTGGGCGAACCAGCGGTTCCCGAGACGGCCCTGCAGAGAGGCCACGGTCACGATTGAGCCACGACCCGCCTGCCGCATCTCATCGGCGACGGGGCGGATGGTGAGGAAGGTGCCCCGGGCGTTGACGTCGAAGACGTGGTCCCATTCGTCGATGTCGAGGTCGAAGATGTCCGCGAACGTCTGCGCGCCCGCACAGCACACGAGGATGTCAGGAATCGAGCCGAACTCCCGCTGGGTCGCCGGCACGATCGCCGAGGCGTCATCTGGCTTGGTCACGTCGACGACGAGCGGCCGCACCACGCCGCCGGCTCGTGTCGCCTCGACGATGGTGCCCTCGACCGACTGGAGACTCCTGGCCGTCGCGATGACCGATGCGCCTTCAGCTGCCAGCTTCAGCACGATGGCTCGCCCGATGCCGCCAGCGGCCCCGGTCACGACCGCCACCTTGCCAGCGAGCCGACGCTGGTCGGGCAGGGACTGCGCGGTGACGCTAGACACGACGTCCGCCCCTCATGAGGCTGCGCCACCGAGACTGGCGATACTCCCCATCGCACCATGGCGCAGGAGGCGCAGGTCCATGGTCCCGAGGGTGCTCGCGACGGATGGACGGAAGTCCATCCGTGCGAGGACGTCGCGCTCCAGCTCGATGCCAGGAGCGAGCTCGATCAGCTGGAGGCCGCCACCGACGAGGCGGAAGACCGCGCGTTCGGTGACGTAGACGATCTCGCCGCCAAGCCATCGGCCTTGGACTGCTGAGAAGGTGATGTGCCCGACTCGCTCGACGAACTTGGTGTAGCGGCCTTCCTTGAGTATCTCGACCCGATCGCCGTGGATGGCGACCTCCAGGCCTCCACCGGTGAACGTGCCGCAGAACACGACCTTCTTGGCGTTCTGCGTGATGTTGATGAAGCCTCCGGGGCCGACCGCCCGGCCAGCCAGCTTGCTGACGTTGACGTTGCCGATGGCGTCCACCTCGCCGAATGCGACACATGCGACGTCGAGCGCGCCTCCATCGTAGAGATCGAACTGCGAGCCTTCATCGATGTATGCCTCGGCGTTCACGGCGGTGCCGGAGTCGAGGCCGACGCCGGGTACGCCCCCGACGATCCCTTGCTCGATGCTGAACGAGATCCGGTCGTAGCAGCCCTCCTCGGCGAGCACGGAGGCCACGCCACTCGAAACGCCGTAGCCGAGGTTGACGACGTCGCCCGGTGTCAACTCCTCCGCAGCGCGCCTTGCGATGAGCTTGCGTGGGCCCTGGTCGAGTCGCGGGATCGTCGCCCCGGGGGCCCGGAGCGTTCCCGCGAGGTAGGGGCTGTAGACGGTGGCTCCCGTCTGGTGCTGGTCGGGATCGACGACGATGGCGTCGACGAGGATGCCTGGGACCCTGACCGACTTGGGCGGCAGCGAGCCAGCCTCCGCCAGTCGCTTGACCTCGGCGATCATGAACCCACCCGAGTTGTGCACCGCCGACGCCAGCGCCAGGTTGTCGGCAAGGCCCGCTTCATCCTCCATGGTCAGGTTCCCGGTGGTATCGGCCGTCGTCGCACGGATGAGTCCGGCATGGATCGGGAATGCCTGGTAGAAGAGCCACTCGTGACCGGCCAGCTCCATCACCGCCGCGATCGAACCGCTGGTGCGGGCGTTCAGGCGCCCGCCTTCGACTCGAGGGTCGACGAAGGTCCCCAGGCCGACCTTGGTGACCAAGCCCGGCCGATGCCCGGCGATCTCCCGGTACAGGAGCGACAGCGTCCCCCCAGGGATGCCAAGCGCCTCGACCTCGTCGTCGGCGATCATGCGCATGATCTCTGGGTTGTGGCCGTAGTGCGAGCCGATGAAACGACGTACGAGACCGGGACGGGCCAGTCGCCCCATGCCGCGGATAGCGTTGTCGCCGATGCCCATGGTGTGCACGACGGTCAGTCCCGACGGCGAGCCCGTCTCGTCGTAGCGAGCCGCCAAGCCAGCGAGCACGCCATCGGGCACCTGGAGGAGGTGGCCGCTGCCGCCCACGGCCAACGTCTGGCCGGCCTCGATCCGCGCGACGGCTTCGGTGACATCCACGACCTTGGACGTACTCACGACGGTCCCCCCGTCGCGTGGCCAGAGGCGATCGATGTGAAATCAGGCTGTCGCTTCTCGAGGAACGCCGTGATCCCCTCGCGCATCTCTGGCGCCTGGAACAGTCCTTCGACGCCATCGTCGGCCACAGCGGCGACTCGGTCGACGGACGCGTCGAGCGTCGCGCAGAGGGAGTCCTTGAGGAACCGCACGGAACTGCGGGGCTGGCCCGCGAGCCGTAGCGCCAGACGTTCAGCGACCTCGAACGCGGCTCCATCCGCGGTGACCTCGTGAACGAGACCCGCCGACGCAGCCGCATCTGCGGTCAGGGTGTCACCCGTCAAGAGCATCCGGGTGGCGATGCCGAGCCCGACGAGCACCGGAAGGCGAGCCAGCACCTGGATGCCCGGTGCGCCTCCGATGCGGATCTCGGGCAGACCGAGGGTCGCCCCGGCACCTGCGATGCGGAAGTCGCATGCCACCGCCAGCTCCAGGCCGCTCCCGAGGGCATGTCCGTCGATCGCGGCGATGGACGGCTGCGGCAGGCTCGAGAGCCGCTGCCACATGTCGAACTCGAACCTCGTACGTTCGAGGGCCACGCCGGTCTGTTCGTGCTCGCCCGCCAGCTCGCGAAGGTCCGAGCCGGCACAGAAGGTCTGCGGCAGGCCACTTCGGATGACGATGCTCCGGATGTCCGTGCGCGCATCGAGCTCGCTCAGCAGGCTGTACAGCGCCTGCTTCGATCTCGCGTCGAATGCGTTGACCGGTGGCCGCAAGAGCGTGATGACACCGACACCGCCCGGGCGTTCCTCCCAATCGATCATGGAGCCCATCACTGTTTCGCGGTGATGGGCTCGGATAGTGCCGCCATGTATTCGTAGGTGTGCCACTGGGCCCCGAGCTGTCGCGCCACGGCGGTCAGGGCAGGGGCGTAGCCGACGAGTCTGTCGGGGCTCAGGCGAGCGGCCGGACCAGCGATGCTGACGGTCGCGACGGCTCGGCCTTCCGCGCTCTCAGGAGGCACGATCGGGACCGCGATCGCGCACACGCCGACTTCCATCTCCTCTTCCACCAAGGCGAATCCGTGTGCCCGCGCGAGGGCGATGTCGTGCAGGACTTGCGTGAGGTCCGTCTCCGTGCGCGCCGTCTGGGCGACGAGTCCGCGCTCGGTCAGGAACGCCGCTGCCTCATCGTCCAGCAGTGTCGAGAGCCAGGCCTTCCCGCTCGCGGTGGCATGCAGCACGACCTGGGCCCCCGAGACTCCGTCGAGTGTCAGGGCCGATGCGGACCCCTGCGCCTTGGCCACCCAACGTAGGCTGTTCTCCGAGACGACGGCGAGACGGACAAGCTCGCGCGTCTTTGCGGCCAGCTTGTCGAGTTCATCCTGAGCCCAGCGGATGATGCCGGCGGTCTCGAGTTGACGGAGGCCCAGACTCCCGACCTTGAACGTCACTCGGTACCGTTCGGTGCGAGGGTCCTGGGTGACGTAGCCGAGCTCCGTGAGATCCGCGAGGATGCGGTGGGGGATGGCCCGGTTCACCTCGAGCGCGTTGGCGAGATCCGTGACGCGGAGGCCGCGAGGCTCGCCCGCGAGCAGCTCCAGTGTCCGCATCGTGCGGCCGATGCTCGTACTCCCGACCTTCCCATCCTGTGTCCGCACCTCGGCATCGCCCACCATCGCGACGGACTGCATGTCGCGTGCCTCAGGCATCGATCTCGTCGCCATCTCGGGCTACCTTGGCCGTGAGGCGCGCGCGGCAGGCGTCGGGCCGACTCTGTCAGGTGCCGCCGATGGTGCCTCCTCGAAGCATGCACGCAGTCGGCGGGCACTCTCGGGAAAGCCGACTTCCGGCGCTGGCAGATCCTCTGGGTTCCAGCGGTACTCATATTCGAGCGAGTAGGAACCGTCGTAGCCGCCCGCGTGCAGGTCCTCCACGATGGCTTTCCAGTCGAGGATGCCGTCGCCGATCATGCGTGACGCGTGGATACGCTCCGATTTGTCGATGCTGGCGACCTGATTCGTCTTGAGGGTCTTGTCGGGGTGGATGAACTCGAGATCCTTGACGTGAACGTGCCGGATCCAGGGAGCCTGCAGACGGATGGCTTCGTCGTAGGGCTCCCGGTGCGTGAACGCGAGGTTGGCCTGGTCGTACAGGATGCCCACACCCTGCGAGTCGACCTCCTCCACGAGCGCGAGAGTGTCGGCGGCGGACACCGTCATCGTGCCGAAGTGGTTCTCGATACAGAGCACGACCCCATGGTCCAGGGCGATGGGTCCCAAGAGGCGCAGCGAGACCACGAGCCGGTCCCAGAGGCTCGGGACGTCTGCCGGGGGTTCGTTGCCGAGTAGCGTTCCGCCGTACACGCGGATGCGCGGAGATCCAAGCGCCTCGGCTGTGTGGATGGCTCGCTCGAGTCGGTCGATCTCACGCTGGCGAATGGTCTCGTCAAGACTGTTCAACTGGGTCACGTACGGCGTCAGGCAACCGATGACCAGGCCAAGTTCGGTGGCGCGAGTCTTTATCTCGGCGACCATCCGGCCATCGTCGCTTTCAGGGATCCCGCCGAGGTATCCGTCTTGCCAGATCAGTTCGGCGCCGTCGAGTCCTGATTCGGCGAACAGGTCCAGTGCGGCGAGCGGCGTCAGACCAGGCGTCCCGAGCGTGTGACCAAGGAGAGTAGCCATGTCAACTCCCGCGAACTCCCTTCCCAGCGGACTCTAACGGTAACAGCGTTACACGTGCCTGACAAGACCGCTCTGCTGTCGCGCCATGGTGTCGCAAGGAGGGGCCGGCTGTCGTCAACGCCGAACTCGTCCCGAAGCATCGCCGGCGACCAAGGCATCGATCTCGGCGCGTGAGAGTAGCGCGAGATCACCGGGGATCGAGTGCTTCAGGCACGATGCCGCGACCGCGAACTCCACGCAGGCCTGGGAGTCCATGCCCTCGAGCATGCCGAAGATCAGCCCGCCTGAGAATGCATCACCACCACCCACTCGATCCACGATGGGGTCGATCCGGTATGTGCGGCTCACGTGGTGGGTGCTCCCGTCGAAGAGGAGCCCCGCCCAATCGTTGATCGAGGCGGAGATGCTGGTGCGCAGGGTCGTTGCGACCGCCTCGAGGTCGAACGCCTGCATCAACTGCTCGGCGACCCTTCGATATGACTCGACCTTGAGGTCGCCGCCGGCCACGTCGCTTCCCTCCGCGGAGATGCCGAAGACGATCGTCGCGTCCTCTTCGTTCCCGATCAGGACGTCCACGTACGGCATGAGGCGCGTCATCGCCTCCCGCGCCTCGGCCGGGCTCCATAGCTTGCTGCGGAAGTTGAGGTCGCAGCTGACGCGGACTCCACGCTCCTTGGCGAGCGAAAGGCCGGCCTCAAGAAGGCCCGTGACGATGGCCCCCGAAGCTGGCGCGGTACCCGAGAAGTGGAGCCAGTCAGCGCCGTGCAGGATCGCGTCCCAATCGAAATCGTCGGCCGAAGCGCCGCGCAGTGAGGTGTTGTCGCGGTCGTATACGACCTTAGATGCGCGTTGGGACGCTCCCGTCTCGACGTAGAGAAGCCCGAGCCGCTCGCCACCGCGTGCGATGTACGTCGTATCGATCCCGAAGCGGCGCAGGTAGTCGACACATGCTTGGCCCACCTCGCTCGTGGGTACCTTGGAGACACAGGCTGCATCCACGCCGAGCGATGCGAGCAGGGCCGCCGCGTTGGCTTCGCCACCTGTGTATCGAACGTCGAACTCGCTCGCTTGCACGATGCGCTGGTGGTCGCGAGGGTCGAGTCGCATCATCAACTCGCCGAAGGCGATGACGCGGTGCCTGCGGGCGCTCATGGTCAGGCCGCCCGAGCCTCATCGACGATGGCTCTGAAGCGTCGAGCATTGTCGGTGATGACGGCCCATCGCTCCTCGCGCACGGCCGGCTGGTCCACCAGCGCCTTGCCCACACCGACTGCGACGGCGCCAGCCTTGATGTACTCGGGAGTGGTCTCGAGGTTCACGTTGCCGGTGGGCATGAGCTTCACCTGCGGGAACGGGCCGCGCAGGTCGGCGAAGTATCCAGGGGTCGCGACCCTTCCGGGAAAGAGCTTCAGCACGTCGGCTCCGGCCGACCAGGCCTGCACGATCTCGGTTGGCGTCAGGCAACCTGGGACCACCATCACCCCGTAGCGATGGGCCATCGCGATGACGTCAAGGTCAAGGCTGGGGCCGACGATGAACGAGGCACCCGCGCTGATGGCCAGTCGCGCGGTCGTCTCGTCGAGCACGGTGCCGGCCCCGATGAACACGTCGTCGCCGAGTTCGCGTACGGTCGCCTCGATCGCCCCAAGGGCACCTGGGACGGTCATCGTGATCTCCGTGTGGACCACGCCCCCGGCGCGCAGCGCGTCCGCCAAACGGATGAGGCCAGTGGGAGCGTCGACGCGGACTACGGCGACTACCCCTGATTCGGTCAGCGAAGTGAGCGTCGTCGTCTTCATGTGTGTCATCACGTATCTCCAGGTCGGTCATGCGGGATGTAGGTCGCCATCGCCTGTCACTGGGCCGCGACACAAGGCATCGCGGCCGGCGCCAGGGACGGTCGCGAGGGGGGTGCAGCCATGCCCCTACCAGATGGTCTCGCCGCCGTCGATCACGAGGATCTGGCCGGTGATGTGGTCGGAGGCTCGTGAAGCCAGGAAAGCGAAGGCGCCCAGGAGATCCGACACCTGGGCGAACTGCCCGAGCGGGATCTTGGACAGGTACTCGGCTTCGCGCTCGGAGTGGATCCATGCATGTGTCATCGGGGTATCGACATAGCCGGGCGCGAGAGCGTTCACCCGGATGCCGTACTGCGCGAGCTCGAGCCCGGCGCTCCGCGTGTGCTGGGCGAGCGCACCCTTGGTGATGGCGTACATGGTCTTGTACTCGAGGCCGACCAGCGATCCGATCGAGCACATGTTGATGATCTTTCCATATGCCTTCTCGACCATCTGCGGGACGAGGGCCTGCGTGACGGCGAAGACGCTCGCCATGTTCACCTGCCACAGGAACTCCAGATCCTCAGGTGTCGCCTCCAGGATCGGCTTGCGCCGGTTCGTCCCCACGCTGTTGACGAGGATGTCCACGCCGCCGTGCGAGCGCGCGGTCTCGGCCAACTCCTCGATATGTGCCTTGTCACGCGCATCGCCCAGCACCGTGATCACGCGGTCTCCGGCCCGGAGCGCGTCCCGCGCGGCCGCCAGATGCTCCTCGGTCCTGCCTGCGAGGATGACCGTCGCTCCCAGTTCGAGGAAGATCCGGGCAGCACCCTGGCCGATGGCCCCGGAACCGCCCGTGATCACCGCGACTCGCCCACCGAGATCGAATAACTCCTGGAACATTGGCGACCCTCGACTCATCTGGATAGATCGAACGGTAACACCGTTACAGTATGGAAGATACTGTCTCAGGCGGAAAGGGGTGTAAGAAGTGTCGAGGTTCAAGAGATCAAACGCGCCGCTTCCGGGCGGCTCGCGTTTCGGGGTCCCAGTGGGCCAACTCGCCCTGGTCGTTCCGGACGTGGACGCATCGATCCGCGGCTACTGGGCGCTGTTGGGACTCGGGCCGTGGAGTGTCTACACGGTTGGCGGACCTCATCTGGAGGGCGTGACCTATCGCGGTCGGCCCTCACAGTTCAAGATCCGCTACGGACTGGCCAAGTCGGGTTCGTTAACCATGGAGATCATCCAGCCGCTGGAAGGCCCAAGCATCTGGCACGAGTACCTGGACCAGCGGGGTGCCACCCTGCACCACTTCAACTTCTATGTGCCCGACTTCGACGAAGCTGCCAGTGGCATGACTGAGGAGGGGTGGGTCGCGGTGCAGACCGGAGATGGCTTCGGGCGTTCGCGTGACGGCAAGTTCGCCTACTACGAGCACGGTGACGACATCGGTTGCCTCGTCGAGATCGTCCAGGCGCCGACCCAGCGCGACACGCCCGAACTCATCTACCCAGATCCCCTGATCGACTGACGTGTGCGCGGTTGCCGTTGCCCCGAGTGTCGGGCGGAGGCTAATCTGGCGGGCCAACTCCGGCCGGGCGAACCGTATCGGCTGTCAGTGCGCAGGAGACGCAGGCACGCCGTGCGGCGCGGCGGCGATGCCGCCGTGCCACGCAAGGAGGATTGGAGCGGAACGGTCGACAACTTCGAGGTAACTCCTCATTCGGTCTGCGTCCTCTCGCGTCCGTCGTAGGCTCCGACTCATTGGACAGCGGGTAACCGGCGAACCGCGTCTCATCCGCTACCGTGCTGCTCGGTGAGGTCATTCTCGCGTTCGACCGCACGCCCGGCAGACGCTATTCAGAAGCGAGGACGACGAGGCAGAGAGGACGACCACCATGTGTCGTTGCATGTCGGTGGCTGTTGACGCCAACGGCCGCGACGCTCAGAACAGCCGCCATCGCCAGGTCATCGACACGGCCAGGGGCTCACCGGGGCGGACGATCCGCGGTGCTGGCAGGTTCAGCGAGTCGGGAGGCGCCGTCCACGGCTCCACGCAGATCGCCTGGGGTTCCTTGTCGTAGAGGACCCAGCATGGACAGTCCGACGCGACGCTGAGCTCGATGCCCGACCCATCGGCGCCAGGCCACCGCAAGCGAACCGGACCGGCGAGTTCGACGAAGCAGTCGTCCCAAGGCGGCGGCTTGGGTGCCACCAACCGGCCGGTGGGGAGGCCGTCGGTGCCATGCTCGTACATCATCGCCGGCGCAACCTCGATCGCGACGGGACCACGTCGGCCGTCAGGCCCGACCAAGTGCCGCCGGAACCAGGGGTGCCATCCGATCGCTGCCGGCATCGGCTCATCGGCGTGCAACTCGAGGCGCGAAACCAGACGGTCCGACGCGAGACGGACCGTCTGGAGGACCCGCCCTCGCCATGGCCAGGGGTCGCGCAGTTCGACGCCAAGCGTGTCAGGCCCGGTGGCCCGCCACGGGACGTCCACCACCAGTCCATGGATGGCATTCGGCGGATCCGTGCGTGGCAGGCGGTAGTCCCGTCCAGCGTGAGAGAAGCGCCCGTCGCGCATCCTTCCGGTCCACGGAGCAAGCACGAAACTACCCCAGTGGTAGATGTCCTTCCCCTCGACCGGAAGGAGTTCATAGCCCGCGATCACCAGTGAAGCGAGACGCCCACCGTGCTCGAGGTCGAACGTCGCTCGCCGGTCCTCGACCTCGAGCACCCAGGGTTTGCCGACGACGGTCACTGGGCGGTCCAGCCGCCGTCGACCGACAGGATGGTGCCAGTGAGCATCCGTCCAGCGTCGGAAGCGAGATAGATCACTGCGGCCGCGACGTCGTCGATGGTTGCGACGTGGCCCAATGGGATCCGCGAGAGCACGTCGGCTCGGCGCTCCGGATCCTCGAGGATCGGCCTTGTGCCGGGTGTCTCGACGAATGTCGGGGCGATGGCGTTGACGGTGACACCGTGAGGCGCCCATTCCAGGGCGAGTTGCTTGGTGAGGGTGTTCACCCCGCCTTTGCTCGCGCAGTACACGGCCGCCTCCGGCAAGCCCACCAGTCCGCCCTGCGAAGACTGGTTGATTATGCGGCCCTCACCCTGGCCGATCATGACGCGCGCGACCGCCTGGCTCATGAAGAAGAGCCCCCGCAGGTTGACTGCCATCATCTCGTCCCAGTCCGATTCGGTGACCGCGAGCGCAGGATGTCCGTAGCCGAGACCGGCGTTGTTGAAGAGCACGTCGATGCGCTCGTGCTCGGTCACGATCGAGTCGACGACGTGGTTGATGGCACCGACGTCTGAGACGTCCAACTGCACAGGATGGACCAGCGAGCCAGCCGCTTCGGCTTCCGAACGCAGGCCTTCGAGGCTTCCCTCCTCCAGTACGGTGGGGACCACCGTCGCGCCCGCCTCCGCGAGCATCAGGGCCACTCCGCGACCGATGCCGAAGTCAGCACCGGTCACGATGACCACCTTGCCTCCGATGTCGAAACCCGTCTCACGCATCACCGTCTCCTTCCGTGCCCGGCCCCGGTGACTCCCGAGGACTGGGCGCGATCGACCATCCATCCCCTCGGGCCTGCTCGCCCTCGGGTCCGTACCGCGCAGCGTCGCCTCGACCGACGCCGTACCTTCTCAGCCCTTCATCACGAGCCGAGTGATCTCGTCTGCCTGTGATGTCGGATCGTCATATGAACCGACGCAGCGCCCTCGCGCCAGCACCACCGCGGAGTCGGCCACCGAGAGGGCCTGCTCGAGGTTGTGGGTGATGAGGATCACCGCCTGCCCTGCGTCGCGCGCGCGCCTGACCTGGTCGAGGACCTGCTGCGTCTGGCGCACGGCCAGCGCGGCCGTGGGCTCGTCAAGGATCAGACACCTGGAGCCGTAGTAGATGGCACGTGCGATCGCGATCGCCTGCCGCTGGCCTCCGGACAGGGTTCCCGCAGGGTCGTCCATGTCGCGATGGAGGTCGACGCCGAGCATGGTGAGCGCCTCTTGGGAGACCCGGCGCGCCGCCGACACGTCCAACCAGTGGAAGGGTCCAAATCGCCGTTTCGGCTCGTTGCCGAGCACGACGTTCCGGGCGATCGACAGCAACTCACAGACCGCGAGGTCCTGGAACACGGTCGAGATCCCGAGTCCACGGGCCACGTGTGGGCTCCGCAGGAGGTCGGCCGGCCGTTCACCTCGACGCTACCCGTCGTGGGCTGGTGCACGCCCGAAAGGATCTTCGATGAGCGTCGACTTGCCGGCGCCGTTGTCACCCAGCAAAGCCAGGACGCGGCCGGCGTAGGCCTCGATCGTGATGTCCCGGAGGGCCACCACCGATTCGAACTGCTTGGTGACGTGGCGCAGCGCGACGACGGGAACCGGGTTGGCGCCGGGGGCATCTGTGACGCCGATGGGAGGCCGCTGGGGTTGCACCATCATGCACCGCCACCCGAGTTCAGCGTCCCACCGAGAGGGGAGTCGGGCGCATCGTCCTCGTCAAGGCTCTCGGCTGGTCGCTTCATCATCGCGCTGACCATCACCTGATTGAGGAGTACAGAGAGGATGATCACCACGCCGAACAGGATGTTGACCCAGTATCCCTGGACCCCGATGAGGATCAGGCCCCCCTGGACGATGGCGTAGAAGAAGGCGCCAAGCACCGTTCCGATGACGCTGCCGTAGCCACCGGTCAAGAGCGTCCCACCGATGACGGTGATGGCGATGGCGTAGAGCTCCCAGCCGATGCCGCGCCCAGCGTCGACCGAACCGTACTGGGACGCCATGATCACACCGGCGAGCGCGGCCGTGAAGCCGGAGATCGAGAACAGCAGCACGGTGGTGCGGCCGACTGGCACACCCAGGTTCCGAGCGGCCTGGCGGTTCTGTCCCATGGAGAACACCCAGTTGCCCGTGGTGGTGCGCTGGAGGAAGAGGGTGGCCAACGTGGCGAGGATGACGAACCACAGGACCGACATCCGATAGCCACCGAGGCTGGTGCCTGAAAGCAGTTCCGTGAGCTGGTCAGGAAAGTCGACGACGATGGGCATTCCTGCGGTCTGCATGGTCAAGAAGCCGCGGTAGACCATCGCGGTGGCAAGCGTCACGATGAATGAGGCCAGTCCGGTCCTCACGACGATGACCCCATTGATCAAGCCGAGTCCGGTGCCGAACCCGAGCGCGGCCAAGATGGCCAGCTCTGGCGGCAGCGACAACTGCTGTCCGAAGAGATACATCGACCAGCTGGTCAAGCCGACGATAGCACCGACCGAGAGGTCGAACTGACCACCGATCATGAGCAGGGTCACCCCGACCGCGACGATCCCGAACTGTGCCGCCAGACTCGTCGCCGGCACGAACGTCGCGGTGCTCAGGAAGAGCGGCGTCGCCAGGCTGAAGAAGATCAAGGCCGCGACGACGCCCGCGATCGAGGCCAACTCGGGACGGATCAGGGCCCGGCGGACTCGAAGTCGTCGGGGACGACGCGCCGTGGCGGCTCCGTCACCACCGTTCGGATGAGTCGTCACACCGCGCCCCGCTGCCTCTCGTGCTCGGCGCCCGGGTCCCGATCCCGATCACGTGCGCTCATGTTCGCGCCCCTCGGCGAGATGTGAGATGCCAGCGGTCGCGGCGCCATGACCACGACCGCTGGGTCTTGCCGCCCGTGGGCCTAGCGCACGCCAGCTTCGGCGAGCGTCGCCACCGCATCGGCGTTCGAAGCGTCGACGAGGATCGGCCCGGTCAGGTAGTAGTTCGCCTGGACCAAGCCGTAACGCAGATAGTGGACGAGCTGCATCACGGAGATGTACCCGCGCCAATATCCCTGCTGGTCGATGGTGAACGTCAGTTCGCCATCCTGGATCGATTGCACGAGGTTGGGGAGGACATCGAAGCCTGCTGTGAAGAGTTCTCGTCCGACGGCGTTCTTCGCGGTCACCAGTCCCGGTGTTGCCGAGCCGCCAGTAGCGAGGAGCGCATCGACGTCGGGGTTGGCACGCAGGAATGGCTCGAGGATGGCTGCGGTCTGGCCCGGATCTGGGCTGCCGGCGACCAGTTCGTAGTCGACACCAGCCTCGGCGGCCACGTCCGCCATGCCTTGGCAACGCATCGACTGGGTACCATCGGCGGGATCCTGCTGGACGCACACGAGCGACTTCGCTCCATCTGTGATGAAGCGGTTCCCGGCCATGGCACCGCCCGCATACTCGTCGGCGCCGACACGTGACACGTAGATATCGTTGGGGTCCCTCAGGGCCTGGTCCCTGACGGACGGGGCTGGCTGGAAGCCGACCGCGATGCCTGCATCGACTGCTCGCTGTGCCACGTCATCCAGGGGGCCGATGCCGAGGATGACGATGCCGTCTGGCTGGGCCGCGATCGACTGTTCGATCTGCTGGGTGTAGCTCGCCAGATCGAATGAGCCGCCTTGTGGGTAGATGTAGCGGACCTCGACGCAGAGGTCCTTGGCGGCTTGCTGGGCGCCATTGTTCAGAGTCCGGAAGAAGCCGGAACTGGGATCCCCGAGGCCCTCGATGACGATGACCAAGGACTCCCCGCCGGTCAGATCACCTGGGTAGTTACAGGACGCCTGGTTGCTCCCGCCTTCCTCTTGTGCGAATGCCGAACCCGCCATGCCCAGCACGAGTGGCACCGCGAGTCCGATGGCGGTCAGTCGAGTCTTGATGGAGTGCACGTCGAACCTCCCTTTGGCCGTTGTCTTGGCAGTCACTGGATCAGCGCGAGTGGTGTCGTTGGTCGGACCTCCTCTCCGTGAACCCGAGCGCGCATCGGTGGATCGCTCCACAAGGCTACGTGGTTTGTTCGTTGAATATACAACCCCTAGCAAGGGCATTTCAGCGGATCCCGGCCTTAGCCCGCGGGCGCACCGGGCCGCGGTGGGCGGTCGCGATGACTCCTGCGGGATCGTCGAAGAGGAACTCGAAGATCGTCTCGGCCGCCCCGACCGACGCCGCGTCGGGGCCGAGTCGCGAGAGGGCGAGGCGGACACTGGCCCCTGGTGCCGGCAGGACGAGGCGCTCGAACGCAGCATCAGCTTCGTCCTTCACGACCGGATAGAGATCTCGCAACGTCCCGCCCAGCACGAGGATCTCCGTGTTAAGCGCGTTCACGATGCCGGCCAGGCCCAGCCCGAGATAGCGACCGGCGGTACGCAACTTGGGTGGAGGTTCCGTCACGCGACTCAACTCGGATGCCACTGCATCCGTGTCGATGGTGGTGAGCCCGAGCGCCTCAGCGATCCGGGCCGTTCCGATCTCGGTCTCCCAGCAACCCACGCTGCCGCATCGGCAGCGGAGGCCCTCGGGGTTCACCATCATGTGGCCGAACTCTCCGGCGTAGCCTCCGGCTCCTCGGAAGATTCGCCCCTCGAGGATGATCCCGCCACCGACTCCGGGGTCGTCGACGCCGACGTAGACCAGGTGCTCGGTGCCCTTGCCCGCACCACGCATGTGTTCCGCGACTGCGCCAAGGTCGGCATCGTTGGCCACTTTGACCGGCAGGTCTGCCGGAAGGTACTCGCGCGCGACGTCGGCAAGCTGGAGGTCGGTCCATCCAAGGCTGGATGCCATCTCCACATGGCCGTTCAGCCCGACGACTCCGGCCACCCCGATCCCCAGGCCGAGGACGGCGGCACGGCCGGCGATGTCGGCGGAGATGCGCTCGATCATCTCGCCGAGGGCGGCGACCACCTCGTGCGGCTCGTGCGACCTCGGGGTCGAGCACGCCGCGCGCGCCACGACGTGGCCGCCGAGTCCCACACTGAGAACACGGATGTGGTCGGCTCCGATCTCCGCCCCCAGCACCTGGACACACTTCTTGTCGGGCCGCACGCGCGGCGAAGGTCGTCCGCCCGTCAATCGAGGCTCGGGATCCGGCGCGATCGTCACCGCGCCTAGGGTCTCCAGCTCTGCGAGCAGACCCCCGATGGAACCTCGCGTCAGACCCATCCGTCCTGTCAGTGCCGCCCGGGACAACGCACCATCACGGTGCAGATGTCGCAAGATCACGCCAAGATTATGGGGTCGCATGGCGTCACGATTGGTGCCCGCCGTCGACTGCATCAGCGTCCTCGACCCCCGGTTCGGAAGATCTTCGACTCTATCATGCTGACTTGGGCCTGACGCAGGGTACCCGAGCCAAGGGGATGTTTCCATGGCTGCTGGCTCAAGGTGCCGAACCCGCCGGGGCGTTCAGGTGCGCCCGCCCGCCTTGGGCGTGTCCGGCCCGCCATCGCCACTCCGCGGGGCCGAGCCGCCCAAGCTCGTCGACTCACTACCGACGCGTGGATCCGCCCTGCTTCACGTTCGCCATCTCGGAGAACGCGATGTGCCGGCCCAAGACTCATCGGATGCGATCTCATCGGGCGAGTCCGGGTCAGGCTCGCGATCCAGGCACGCACGGGTTCGGGCTCGACGTCTGCCAGGACCTGGTCGGCGATGTCGGTCCCAAGGTTCGCCCGGAAGTTGCGGATTGCCCACCGAGAGGTTACGGGCGCGGCAGTGGGAGAGGAAGGTCTCGACGACCTGATCAAGGGAGCGCCGACGGGGGTGCTCACGTCGCATGGCTCGACCCCTTCGGATCGACACCGAATTCGACGATTAGGGGAGCACCCCACGCTCAGGTGGGACACGATCAGGGGACTGAAGTGCACGAATCTGCTCCTCTGACTCGCATCCGGAGGGAGGGCAGGAGACCCTGATCGGGATCAGCGGACACAGTGGTCTGCTGACTTCGTGCGTGGAAACGCCCCTTCAGGGCAAAGGAGATGGCTGGCGAGGAAGGATTCGAACCTTCAATCCCCTGATCCAGAGTCAGGTGCCTTACCGTTTGGCCACTCGCCATCGAGAAGAGCAAGGATACCAAACCTCCGCCATAGCCCGACCAGAGGGCTGATGCCGGGGGCGACTCAACGAGCCAAGTTGGACCCTTGCTGGGCCTCGGGCTTGGCCATCCGAGTCGCCCGGCGACTCAAGTCGGGGTCAGCTGGGCCATTTGAGTCGCCCACAGCATCAAACGGCCAGGACAGCCCGGGTGCTTGGCTGGTTGAGTCGCCGGGAGACTCAGCCCAACCTTTGGTAGCGTTGAACAACGCAACACCCTCGTCGTCGGAGACATCGTGCCCGAGATCATCCATGGCATCGAGCGTCGCCCGCTCGTACCCGGCAAGTCGCTATTCGATTATGCCGACGAGGTCTCCATCGCTGTCCCGCAATCGTGTGGCCGCTCGGGTCGCTGTCGCGAATGTGTGGTCGAGATCCGCCGAGGCGGCGCTGCTCTCTCACCGCGCACCGCGGCCGAGGAATACCTGCCCGAAGTCTTCCGTCTGGCCTGCCAGGCGCAGATCGAATTGGCCGACCAGGACGTGGAGTTCGCCATCATCCGTCGGCGCATGCACATCCTCGAGGAGGCCGGCGCAGCGATCACCGAGGTGGACCCCGTGGTCACCGCCACCGACCACGAAATCCTCTACGACGGCACCGTGCTTGACGTCCCCCGCGAGCGTGTCCTGGGACTCGCCGTGGACGTGGGCACCACCACCGTCGTCTTTCGCCTTATCGACCTGATCGACGGTGCCGTCGTCAGCGGTGGGGCCTTCGAGAATCCGCAGCGTTTCGGTGGCAGCGACGTGATGAGCCGCATCACCTACGAGCGCGGCCACCCCGGCACCATGCGCAAGGCCCTGCGCCGCGCGCTCAACGCCGGCCTCAAGGAAATCTATCAGGAGCACGGCATCGACCGCCACGAGGTCTACGAGGCCATGATCGTGGCCAACTCCACGATGCGCGACCTCTTCTTCGGCCTCGATGTCAAGCCTATCGGTGAGATGCCCTACAAGTCGGTGACCGAGCACGCCATGCTGTGCGGCGAGGCCGATTTCGACCTGGGTGACGAGCCTTGCCCACGAGCTGGGCCTCTTCATGCACCCCCAAGGCCGAGTGGTGGGCGCGCCGCTCATCGCCAGCCACGTGGGCGGTGATGTCGCCGCCGACCTGGTGGCCACCGACTTCGGCTCGCAGCCGGGCACCAGCATGCTCATCGACATCGGCACCAATACCGAGATCGTCGTCAGCGACGGCCAACGCATCGTGGCCGCATCGAGCCCCGCTGGTCCGGCGTTCGAGGGCGGCATGCTGCGCTTCGGGATGCCCGGCGCAGACGGGGCCATCGAGGCCGTGCACATCAACGACGACACGTTCGAATACCAGGTCATCGGTGGTGTCGAGCCGGAGGGTATCTGCGGCTCCGGCCTGGTCGACGTCATCGCCGAGCTCCGTCGCGTGGCCTGGATGAGTCCCGAGGGTCGATTCCCTGACGGCGGGTCGGAGTACTCCATCGCGCCATCGAAGGGCATCACCTTCTCGCGCGCCGATGCCAGCCAGCTGGCGCAGGCCAAGGCCTCCAACGCATCGGGCCAGCGCATCCTGTTGCGCCGACTCGGTCTGGCGGCCGACCAGGTCGATCGCGTCTACCTCGCAGGTGGCTTCGCCAACGCCATCGATATCGAGAATGCCATCGCCATCGGCTTCCTGGCCCAGGTGCGGCCCGAGCGGGTCGAACGCGTGGGCAACGCGGCCCTCCGCGGCGCCACCATGTTGCTGCTCTCGCGCCGGCAGCGTGAGTCGCTTAGCGCGCTCATCGGCCGCATCGAGCATGTCGAGCTGGAAACGGAACCGGACTTCTTCGACCTCTTCGTCGACGGCTGCATGTTCCACCCCATCCCGACCACTGCCGCGTAGTCAGCGGGCGGTCCAGCCTCCATCGACCATCAGCGTGGTGCCGGTGACCAGCGCCGCGGCAGGGGAGGCCAGGTAGACCACGGCACCGGCCACATCCACCGGCTCTCCGATGCGGTGCAGCGCGGCGATGCGCTCCTCGACATCGGCCTTGAAGGCGGGGTCGGAAAGGGCAGGTGTGGTGCCGGGAGTGCGGATGAACGTGGGCGCCACCGCGTTCACGTTGATGCCGTATTTGCCCCATTCGACCGCGTGGCACTTGGTCAGATGGGAAACGGCGGCCTTGGTTGCGCAATAGATGGCCTCGCCCGGCAGCGCGATGAAACCCGCCTGTGAGCTGATGTTGACGATGCGCCCCGACCCTTGGTCGATCATCACGCGAGCCACGGTCTGACTGGCGAAGAAGAGGCCCTTCACGTTGAGGTCGAATGTGGCGTCGAAGTCCGCTTCCGTCCAATCCTCCGCGGCCGCTTCCTCCGGGCCGATGCCGGCGTTGTTGACGAGGATATCGATGCGGCCGAAGCCATCGCGCACCTCCTCGACCGCCGCGCGGATCTGTTCGAGGTCCAACAGGTCCATCTGCACTCGCAGCGCCCGTCGGCCCATGCCTTCGATCTCGGCCGCGAGGTCATCCGCGTCCGTGCCCACGCGCAGCCCCAGGGCCACATCGGCACCGGCGTCGGCCAGCGCCAACGAGATGGCGCGACCAAGGCCGCGCGCGGCACCGGTCACCAGGGCCGTCTGGCCGTCGAGTCGGAAGCTCGGGTAGTCGCTCATCGTTCTCTCCTTCTCCTGACCCGGATGTCATCGGGTCGCCGAGCATAGCGGGCATCCTGCGGCCCTCGTCCATTGGTAGTGTTCGCAGCATGGAGGTAGCCGGGGACCAGCACGCGCCGCAGCCGCTGGTCATCGCGGTCGACCTCTCAACGACGGCATGCAAGGCGATCGCTTTCGGGCCTCGCGGGGAGGTCGTGGCGACAGCGCGCGTGCCGCTCGTGACATCGTCCCCGCATCCGGGTTGGCTCGAACAGTCGTCAGAGGCCTGGTGGTCATCCATGTGCGCGGCGCTGCGTCAGGTCATTGCTGATCTGGATGCGGTCGACATCGACGCCACGGACATCCAAGCCGTGTCCATCACCCATCAGCGGGAGACGTTCGTGTGCCTGGACCGCGACGGACGTGAGATCAGGCCGGCGATCCTGTGGCTTGATGCGCGCGCCACCGAGCAGGTCCTGGCGTTGGGTTCACCACACGTCCATGACGTGACGGGCAGGCCCCCGAGCACGGCCCCATCGTTCTACAAGCTCGCCTGGCTGCGCGAGCACGAGCCCGAGGTCATGGAGCGCACCGCGAAGGTCGCCGAGGTGCACGCCTTCCTGGTCCATCGGCTGACGGGCGACTGGGTCACCAGCTGGGCGAGCGCGGATCCGACCGGGCTCCTCGATGTGCGCACGTTCGACTACTCGAAGCCCCTGCTCGAGCTGATCGGCCTCGACGAGGCCCAGTTGCCCGCCCTTGTCGCACCGGGCCAGATCGCCGGCCATGTCACCGCACCGGCTGCCCGCGAGACGGGCCTGCCACTCGGTCTGCCCGTCATCGCCGCAGGTGGCGACGGCCAGTGTGCGGGGCTGGGTGCCGCCAGTTGCGACCGCAGGGAGGCCTATCTCAACCTCGGCACCGCCATCACGCTGGGTGTCCATTCCGATCAGCACCGGAGCGGCCTGGCCTACCGCACGCTCGCCAGTCCCATCGCCGGCAGCTGGACGCTGGAGGCGGCACTCGCGAGCGGTGTGCACTCGCTGGAATGGTTCAGGGCTCGCGTGCTGGGCGATCGTTCGGACGCTGCGTTGGAACGTCTCGAAGCGAAGGCTGCGGCGGTGTCCGCGGGTGCCGATGGCCTGCTCTTCCTGCCCTACCTGGTGCGTGCGGAGACGCCGCACTGGGACCCGGCAGCACGAGGGGCGTGGGTCGGGTTGCGTGACCATCACGACCTGGGTCATCTCTATCGCGCCGTGCTCGAGGGCCTTGCCTACGAGCAGTCCATGGTGCTGTCGATGATCGAGCAGGACACGGGCACCCCCACGGAGCGGCTACGACTCATGGGTGGGGGCGCCAGGAGTCGGCTGTGGGTCCAGCTGATCGCCGACATCTTCGAGCGACCAGTCGAAGTCACCGAGCACACGGAAACGACGGCCCTGGGAGCAGGCGTGCTGGCCGCCGCCGGGGTGGGCGTCGCCGGCGAGACCGACGTGGTGGCGACGGCGCGGCGCATGTCACAAGGATGGCGAGTCGTGCAGCCCGACGACACCGACCGGGACCGCTACCGCGCCATGTCCGCCGCCTACCGCGAGCTCTACCCGGCCCTGGCCGGCGTGTTCCAGCAGCTCGACCGCTGAAGAGCGCCCCGACTCACCGGAACGAGCGTGCCCACCACCTCGTTGACCTGCAGCTTCTCGAACGTGACGGGATCGACCTTGCTGCGACGTCCGATATCGCCCGCCGAATCTTCTCGTCACGCCATGCCCAGGCGTGGCCGCCGACGGTCACGGTGTACTCCCAGTGGGACACCACCATCTATACGGCCGAAGCGGAAGGACTGGACGTCCTGCCCAACGTCGAACTGGCCGTGGAACGGTCGAACAAGCTCATCCGACGGATCGACGCCGGCGACGAAGGGCAGACAGCGGCGCCGAACCGATAGCGAACCGGCGGCCGTGCTCAAGGCCCGACCGCCGGTCAGAGGAGGAGGAACAAGGGGCGCGCCCGGGCCGCTAGCCGAGCGGTACCTGGTTGCGGAAGCCATCGGCGTCCTCGAGGCGACGCTTGACGGCGTTGACGAACTCGGCGCCCATCGCGCCGTCGACCAGACGATGGTCGGCGGTGAGGGTGATGCGCATCATCTGGCGGATAGCCATGCCGCCCGCGTAGGGGCGGACCTCCGGCGTGACGCTGGATACCGCCAGGATGCCCGACTCGCCAGGGTTGATGATGGCCGTGAACTGCTCGACGCCGAACATGCCCATGTTGCTGACCGAGAAGGTCGAGCCACTCAGCGCATCCGGGCTGAGTGCCCCGTCGCGCGCCGCAGTGACGGTCTCGACGGTCTTGTCGTGGAGGCCCTTGACGCTGAGCATGTCAGCGTCGCGGACCACGGGCACCAGCAGGCCCGTCGGCACGGAAACGGCCACACCGAGGTGGACGTGCTCGTGCTTCCAGACCTTCACCCCGTCCGTCGAGGCGTTGACCGTGGGGAACTCGCCCAGTGCCTGCACCGTGGCCACGTGGATGAAGTCGGTCACGCTGATCTTCGAGCCGGCCGCTTTCAGCTGCGCCCGATAGGCCGATAGGTCGGTCATGTCGACCGCCACGGTGACGGTGAACGTCGGCACCGAGGTGTTCTCGGTGAGTCGGCGCGCGATGGTTTGTCGCATGCGACTGAGTGTTTCCCCGTCGCTCTCCACGTTGGTCGGAGCCGGCGGCGCCGTGCGCGAAGTCGTCGAAGGAGGTGAGGCGGCTGTCGTCTGTGGCGCTGCCTCAGCCGGCTGCGCGGCGGGAGCTTCGGCGGCAACACGGACATCGCGCTCCACGATGCGGCCGCCCGGTCCGGTGCCGGTCACCGCGCGCGGATCGACCCCCAGCTCAGCGGCGATGCGGCTGGCACGTGGACTGATCGCCAGGCGCTTCCCGGAAGCCGTCGGCGTTGCTGGTGCTTCGCCCGCAGGCCCTTCGCCCGAACGGGCCTGCATCGGCGGCGTCGCCGCTGCCGACGGCGGGGGCGGCGTCGCGACGTCAGCCGGCGCCGCACCCGAAGCAGCAGCCGGAGCCGCGGCCGCGACCTGAGCCCCTTCTGATGCCCCTTGCTGACTGGGAAATGCCTCGATCTGACTGGGGGAGGGAGAGGGCTTTCCAGTCGCAGTCACCCCAGGGGCGTCGGCCTCGGGTGACCCAGCCTCGGGTGACCCAGCCTCTGGCACACCGTTGCCGGCAGCAACGGCCTCGGGCAGGTCATCACCGGGTGCGCCGATCCAGGCCACGATCGACTCGACCGGCACCGTCGCGCCTTCGGGCGCATCGATGCGCAGCAGCGTGCCCTCGTCGAAGGCCTCGATCTCCATGTTGGACTTGTCGGTCTCGATCTCGAAGAGCGGGTCGCCCTTGGCGATCGAATCGCCCTCAGCCTTGTACCACTGGAGCACGGTGCACTCCTCGGTCATCTGGCCGGGCATCGGCATGCGGATGGGAGTGGCCATCAGATGAGCCCTCGCACAGCGGCCGCGATGTCACCGGCGCTGGGCAGGAAGGCCGCCTCCAGTCCTTCTGCCTGCGGGCTGATGCCGTTGGCCGCACCGATGCGCGCCACCGGCCCGTCGAGGTCATCGAAGGCCTCAGCCACCACGCGAGCCACGACCTCGTTGACGTATGAACCGCTCAGGATGGCCTGGGCAGCGACCACACAGCGCCCGGTCTTGGCCACCGAGGCCAGCACCGGCTCCATGTCCAGCGGTACCAGCGTGCGCAGGTCGATGACGTCGCACTCGACACCCTCGCCGGCCAGCTCCTCGGCCGCCCTCAGCGCATCCGGCACGGCCGGACCCCAGGCCACGATGGTGGCATCGCCACCTTCGCGAATGAGCGCCGACTCACCGATCGGCACCAGCACCTCGCCCTCAGGTACGGGCCCGCGCGCCGCGTACAGGCCCTGGCTCTCGCAGAAGAGCACCGGGTCATCGGAGCGGATAGCGGACTTGAGCATGCCCTTGGCATCGGCCGCGGTGGAGGGGTAGACGACCACCAGCCCAGGCAGGTGCGTGAAGAGCGACTCGAGCGACTGCGAGTGCTGGCCGCCGTAGCCCTTGCCGGCACCGACCGAGCAACGGATGACCATGGGCACGGTCGTCTGGCCGCCGCTCATGAAGTGCCACTTGCCCGCCTGGTTGGCGATCTGATCGGATGCCATCAGCGCGAAGTCCATGTACATCAGCTCGACCACCGGCCGCAGGCCGGCCATGGCCGCCCCCACGCCGGTACCGATGATGGCCGCCTCGCTGATGGGGGTGTTGAAGACGCGGTCACGACCGAAGCGCTCCATCAGGCCCTTGCTGGCCTTGAAGGCACCACCGTAATCGGCCACGTCCTCACCGTAGAAAAGGACGCGGCTGTCTCGCTCCATCTCCTCGATCATCGCCTCGCGCAGGGCGTCGCGCTGGAGCATGCCGGCGTCGGTGACCTTGGGCACGGGCGCGACATCGTAGAGGGTCGGGGACGCGAACTCCTTGGGCACGGTCTCTGACACGGTGCCCGCGTACATGAACTTGAGCACATCCTCCGGTGCCGGGTCGGTGGCCTCAGACGCGCGCTTGGCAGCCTTCGCGTTGCGCTCGGCCGCGGCCTGCTTGACGGCGTCCAGTTCGTCTTTGTTCAGCACCTTGCTGGCGACCAGCTGGCGGCCCAGGTTCTCGATGGGGTCGACCGCCTTCCAGGCCTCTTCCTCTTCCTTGGTGCGGTACTCGTTGCGCGGATCGGAGAGGGAATGGCCGTAGTAACGGTAGGTGGAGGCCTCTATGAGCACCGGTCCCTCGCCCGCGCGGCACAGTTCCGCGGCACGCGAGACGGCGTCACGCACCGCTAGCACGTCCATGCCGTTGACGACCTCGGCGTGCATGCCGTCGTCAGCGAAGCCGGCGCCGCGCAGGGCCAGTGCCTTGACACCCATGACCTCATCGTCGGTGCGGTGGGTCATACCGTAGTGGTTATTCTGGATGACGTAGATGACCGGCAGGCCGTAGGCCTTATCACCGGCCAGGAAGTTCTTCCACTGGTACTGGCTGGCCCAGTTGAGCGATTCAAGCACCACGCCGTTGGCATAGGCGCCGTCGCCGGCGAAGCAGACGACCACGTCAGCGGTCTGCAGGTAGCGCTGCGCCATGGCTGCTCCCGTGGCGATGGGCACGGAGCCGCCGACGATGGCGTTGGCGCCCAGGTGCCCGGTCGACCAGTCGCCGATGTGCATGCCACCGCCTCGCCCGGCGCAGTAGCCCTCATCCTTGCCGAAGAGCTCGGCGATGACACGATAGATGTGCTCCTCGAGCGCGTCGGCCAGCAGTCCAGCGTGATCCTTGGCCTTGCTCCAGGGCACGCGCGCCTTGAGCTGCTCGTCGTCCATCTGGCGGATGGCGCTGAAGCCCTTGGCGACGGCATCGCCGTGGCCGCGGTGGCTGGACGTGATGTGGTCGGTGATGCCGAGGACGGACGAGGCGCCCACGGCCGTGCCCTCCTGGCCGATCGACACGTGGGTGGGGCCGCGGTAGGCGTAGCCCTGCAGCGGCTCGTAGCCGCCCGAGCGCAGCCGGACGATCATCTCCTCCAGCTCGCGGATGGCGAGCATGTCATCGAGCAAGTCCACCGCGGACGCACCATCGATGGAGTGGCTGCGCAGCTCATAGGCGAGGTCGCTGCGGTACTGGAAGCCCTTGACGTCCGGCGGCGTGATGCTGAACGACTCGAACTCCGGTCGGTGGTCCGAGCGGTAGAGGGTGCGGGTATCGGTCATCGTCTCTCCTCTTGGGCGACCAACACGCGGACGCCGGCGTTTGTGAACGTGGTTGCGGTGTCATCGTCGAGATCGGTATCGGTGATGATGACGTCGATCTGGTCAAGCCGACCGGCATGGGCGAATGTACGGGTGCCGAGCTTGGAGCTGTCGACCAGCAGCACCACCTCTCGAGCCCGACCGAGCGCGCGTTCCTTGGTGAACGCCTCGGACGGATCGGTGGTGGTCAAGCCGGCGTCGAGCGAGAGGCTGAAGGTGCCCATGAAGGCGCGGTCCACGTACAGCTCATCGAGTAGATGGGTGCTCAAGGGGCCCACGATGGCTTGGCTCAAGGGGCGCAGCTCACCGCCGATGACGACCAGGCGCGGCCCCTGGCCGGCGAGCTCGACGATGGCAGGCAGGCTGTTGGTGACGACGGTGATGTCGGTTCGGCCGGCCAGCAGCTTGGCCAGCTCCAGGCAGGTCGAGCCGGCGTCGAGGTAGACGGTCGAATCAGGGTCGACCAGCTCGAGCGCGCGCGCCGCGATGCGCTGCTTCTCCGGTGTGTGCTTGGCGGCCTTGGCCTCGAAGCGGGCTTCGATGGGGTGGACGTCGACCGATACGGCGCCGCCGTGGACTCTGCGCAGCTCCCCCGATCCCTCGAGTTCATCGAGGTCGCGGCGGATGGTGGCCGTGGAGACCCCCAGCTCCGTCTTGAGATCCTCCACTCGCACCGCATGCCGGGAGCGAACGATCTGCTTCAGTCGCTCACGCCGCTCAGGCGCGAACGCCACGATATTCGAGGGCACGAAAGGGGGTCGGTCAGAAACGCTCATCAACGATTGATATTCAATCACGAACGAGCATGTTCCGTCAACTGGGTCGAATGGCTCGAGTGGCGCACCGTCGCGGCTGCGACATCGTCATGCCCCGGCGACCGGCCGTTCCCGCGGAGCGTCCGGCCTCTCCCGGGGACCGGCCGTTCTCGCGGTGGGACCGCCCGTTCCCCCGGGGCGGGACAACGCGACCAGTGGTTCGGCTGATCTGCCGGTCCTTCCCGCCTGACGGGGATGTGCGTCACCGCGTCCCGATGGGCGGGGACAACGCGACCGGACGGTGCCTATGTAGTGATGTTGTCCCTCGTGACGGGAATGCCGGCGCCACCAACCGACCCCCGGGGCCGCACTCGTGGTCAGCTCGCTGGGAGATGCCGACGGCGAGGTGACTCAGGTCCTGGCCGACCCAAAGGACATCAGACCCGTCGGTTACGTGACCTTGGCTGACGTCGAGGCATGTGCTGCGTGAGTTATCGTGACTGAACCGGTCGCAGGGTTACCCAAATCGATCCACATCCACCATCCTGGAGGTCGTAACGTGTCAGAACCTTTCTTCACACAGGTGCCGAACCGGATCCCGTTCGCGGGACTCGACTCCATCGACCCGCTGGCCTTCAAGGTCTACGATCCCGATCGCATCGTCCTCGGCAAGCGCATGGAGGAGCAGCTGCGCATCGGGGTTTGCCTGTGGCACTCGTTCGCGTGGGATGGCCGAGACATGTTCGGCGTCGGCACGCTCGACCGCCCGTGGCTTGATCCGAGCATGGACCCCATGGCTGCGGCGCGCCTGAAGATGGCGGTCGCGTTCGAGTTCCTCGAGAAGCTGGGCATGCCCTACTACTGCTTCCATGACGCGGACGTGGCACCGGAGGGGGCGTCGTTCCGTGAGTTCCGCTCCAACCTCGATGCCCTCGTCGAGGATGCGTTGGGCTACCAGGAGCGGACCGGCGTGCGATTGCTTTGGGGCACCGCCAATCTCTTCACCAGCCCGCGCTACCAGGGCGGAGCGTCGACCAATCCGGACCCGGAGGTCTTCGCCTGCGCCGCGGCGCAGGTCCGCAACATGCTCGAGGTCACGCAGCGACTCGGCGGCAACAACTATGTCCTGTGGGGCGGTCGCGAAGGCTATGACTCACTGCTGAACACCGACCTCCGTCATGAGGGCGAGCAGCTCGCGCGCTTCCTCCATCTGGTCGCGGATCACAAGGCCAAGATCGGGTTCGAGGGCATGCTGCTCATCGAGCCCAAGCCCCAGGAGCCGACCAAGCACCAGTACGACTACGACTCGGCGACCGTCCACGGCTTCCTCGCACGCCATGGACTGGAGGACGAGTACAGAGTCAATATCGAGGCCAACCACGCCACGCTTGCCGGACACAGCTTCCACCATGAGGTGGCGTACGCGGTGTCCCATGGGATCTTCGGATCGGTCGACGCCAATCGCGGTGATCCCCAAAATGCTTGGGACACCGACCAGTTCCCCAACTCGGTCGATGATCTGGTCATGCCGCTCTACGAGATCTTCAAGAGCGGCGGGTTCGCCGCGGGCGGTGGCTTCAACTTCGATGCCAAGCTCCGACGCCAGAGCAGTGACCGAACGGACCTGTTCTACGCCCACATCGGGGGCATCGACACGCTCGCCCAGGCGTTGCTCGCGGCTGCAGGCCTGGTCGAATTCGGGAGAGCTCGGGGAGATGGTCGAAGAGCGCTACGCCGGCTGGTCGGGTCAGCTCGGGCGGTCGATCATGTCCGGGGAGCTATCACTGGCGGACCTGGCTGACCGGGTGGAGGCCGGCGACATCGCGCCAACTCCTATCAGCGGACACCAGGAACTGGCCGAGAACGTCGTCAACCGTCACGTCTGGAGGACGAACAGGTCGTCATAAGGTCGTTCCCGCATGACGGGACAACGCGACCAGAGAGGCGGCTGACCTGCCGGTTCTTCCCGACTGATGGGACTGCCTGGCACGACATCCCGATGGGCGAGACAGGCGCGACACGACGGTGCCAAAACAGTCAGGTTGTCCCGCGTGACGGGAATGCCGCCGCCCGGAACCACCAGCCGTCGCCGCGGGCCGGTAGCATCAGCGGCTGAGGGTGACCACGCGCCAATCGGCAAGCCCATCCGTCGGGCAGGAGCCCACGGTGGTGATAAGCACTCGTTCGTCCGCCTCGCCGGCCTCGGCGGGTGTGCCGATGGCGCTGAAGTCACAGGGTGCATAGGGTGCTGGAGCACGGAGCTCCAGCGAGTCCTGCCAAGAGTGGACCAGGCCCTTCTCCGTGGCCAGCGCGTATTCGGCGTAGCCCTCGCTCTCGATCTCGTCGAGTGCACCACGGACCTGGCTCCAGACGCCGCGCATCGGGAACGAGTCGTCGACCACGACGAAGACCCGCTCCGTCGGACGCGACACGATGATCAACGCGGCGACCAAGCCGAAGGCGATCAGCACACCGACGAGGAAGATGGCGAGTGGACGCACCCCCAGCTAGACCCCGGCGTTGAACAGCGACGAGAGCTTGAACTCCACATCGCCTTCGTTGGCGTTGATGGACGCCGACTCCACGAGCGACGCCAGCTGCCCCAGTTCCTCGAGGTTGGCCTCGAAGCCGACCGTGACCACCGGGATGCGCAACCCTTCGATGACCTGGTCGACCTGCCCCAGCTCGAGTCCCTCGTTGGTCTCTCCGTCGGTGAGCACGATGAGCATGTACTTGCCCCGTGGGTCGATGGCTCGTTGGTCGGCCAGCATCGAGAGGCCCAGCATGACGCCGTCGTACATGGCCGTCCCGCCGACCGGATCCATGTCCTCGACGGCGGCCGCGAAGAGGGCCTGCTGATTGAGGTCGAACTTAGCGAGGTCCAGGCGCTTACGGGCCTGATCACCGAACTCCACCATGCCCACCGATGCCTCAGGGTTGATGAACTGCCGAGCTGACTCGAGCGCCTGCTGCACCGCGTTGATGCGTGACCCGGCCATCGACCCGCTCGTATCGGTCACGAAGACGGCGTAGACGGGACGGCCGGCATCCTTCTTGTCCTTCCACAGCCGCTGTGCCTCGATGAGCGTCTCACCTGAGGGGACGGCCACATCGGAGACATAGTCCGGCGGGTCGAAGCCGAACTTCGCGGCCTCGCCCTGCAGCTCATCGCTTTCGACATGGCGGGCGAACAGTTCGAGGACCTCGCGCTCTTGGGGCGTCGCTGAGTCGAACGCATAGAGCGGGTTGTCGTGACGGACGCCGAAGGGGATGAACTCGAACCCCGAGCGCAGCGATTCGGTGTTGACGAACGTCTGCCATTCCATGACGAAGGCGTCCAGCGTGCCGTTGTCCTTCTCGACCGACTCCCGCATCTGCAGTGTCGTGAAGGCCACGAACGGGACCTGCTCCTGGAACGTCTCGAACACGCTGGCCACGTCCGGTGCTACGAGTCTGGCCTCGTCGCCCTCGGCGAACGCATCGAGCACCGTTAGCAGGAAGTTCAGGCCGGTGGATGATGCGAAGGGGTCGGTATAGCCCATCACCACGTCGCCGGCGATCACGGCCTGCAGGAGCACCTTGGCGTCGAGCTCGCCGTACTGCTCGCGCAGCTGATCGGCGGTCTCCTTCTTCATGACGATGCCGGCCACGTTGGGGACGGTCCGGTCGGTGACCACGGACATGGGACTGTGGACGCGCGCCATCTCGATCCAAAGCTGGTTGGACGGGCTGAAGCCGGCGGGGATGGCATCGCCGGCAGCGATGAACTGGTAGCCCGTCCCCGAGGCGATCTCGCGGATGGCCACCTTGGCTGTGGACCCATCCGCGAGCTTCGCGCCCGAGCGGTTGAACGACTCGGCTGCCTCGACCATCCAGCCGTCGGTGCCCGTGCCGGACTTCTCGGTGGAGGCGAAGATCTCAGCGACCACCTCGCCGGCCTGGGCAGGGGGGTTCACCGTCAGCTCGAACTGGCTGATGTCCGGCAGCGCGTCTGCAAGATCGCGCTCGCCACCCGGTGCCACGCTGGCCTTGCGTTCGACGGGCTCATCGACCCAGTCCATGCGGTCGGTCATCTTGGCGAGCTGACCCTGAGCGTCGGCCTGGTCCAGGGGCTCGTTGCGGGCGAGCTCCGTGGCGCAGGCCGTGACTACGAAAAGGATGCTGACGATGGCGACGATGAGCCTCATCGCGCCTCGATATCGTGTCATGACGTGTCCCCCTGGCATGCTGTCTCTCAAGCGTCGGCCGCCGCTTCGTCCCCGCTGGCGACCTCCAGGTCAAGGGCCACCGTGGCGGCCGAGCCGCGCTCGTACTTCCCGATCGTCTCCTCCGCCTCGGAGGTGAGCTTGTCCATCTCCACGATGTTGCTGGCCATCTCCGGCAGGGCCTCGCGCCGATAGCGCGAGATCTCTTCGAGCGCGATGTTGATGTCGCGGAAGGCCGACTTCAGGGCGTCCATGTCAAGCATCGTGCTGGAGGCCTGCTGGTGGATCTGGCTGCCCTGCGTCTTGAGTCGCGCCGCGGTGCCGGCGATCATGTCAGATGTGGTGCGATTGAGCGCCTCGACCTTGTCGAGCACGACCTTCTGGTGCGCCACGGCCATGGCCACCGTCACGGCCACCTCGAGGGCGCTGATGGTGACGTCTAGCGCGCGATCGACACCCCGGATGAGCTCGCGATTGTTGCGCACGATGAGCGCGGTGGCCAGCACGCCCTGCTGGTTGACGGCCAGCTGCTGCTGCAGGTCCATGGTCCGCTGGCGCAGCACGAAGACCAGCTCCTCCTGGATGAACGAGCGACGAGGGTCGTCAGGTCCGACCTCTTGGTCAAGCTTGGCGTTGATGGCCGCGTCGAGCGCCTGGGCCAAGGCGACTTGCTCGGTGATGGTGAGCGTCAGCTCGCGCATGGACTTCTGGTCTTCATTGAGCGTGACGTTGTCGCGCTTCAGCTGGTCGCGGCCGCTCTCGAGCGAGCGGATGATAGCGTCGATGACACCCTGTGAGGTCTCGAACTGCATGAAGTAGCGCTGCAGCGGGGTGCCCACGCCCGGGATCATCCCGAGCACGCGGTTGAACATGCCAGGTTCGAGGTTCAGCGATGTGGGGTCGAGCTTCTGCACTTCGAGGCGCAGGTCCGACAGCGACTTGGCCACGGGGCCACCCTCTTCGCTCTCGCGGGCGAGGTCGCGCAGCGGCGCCTGGAGCATGCGGCTACGCGTGGCGGCACGACGTTGCAGGTCCCGGCCCATGCCCTCGACGGCATCGACGGTGGTCACACGGGCATCCTGGTCATCGGGGTCGAAGGTGACCAGCTTGTCCGCGACGGCCAGCGCTCGCTGCTGGAGCTCGTCGCTGATATCGGGCTTGGGCACGATGACCTCGGCCTTCGTGGCGGCCACGTCCAGGTCGAGTCGGAGGGCCAGCGCCTTCTCCTCGTTGGTGCTGTCGCTCGTGTCGTTCACGCTTGTTCTCCCTTGTGGTGGCATACGCGATGGGGTCGGGTCGTCATGTGGATGTGGTCATGCCGTGGCGTACCGGTTGGCGCGGTCGGCCAGCTCCTTGAGCGCCTCCATGGCCGCCTCGGCGTCCTGCGGCGCGAGCCCGATGGGTGCATCCGCGAGCGCGGTCGAGGTGCGATCGAGCAAGGTCATGGCCGATTCGTTCTGGGCCAGTAGGTAGGTCGCCTTGGCCTCCTGTGTCACACCCAGCGCCCGGCGATCCTGGAGCGAGGTGACCTCGGCCTGTGCCCCGGCGGCGTCGCCGGCCTTGATCTCCGCGAGTCGGGCATCGATGTAGTCGGTGTCGATGGTGCTCACGCTCTGCCTGGCGATGGCGATCTCGCGCAGGTTGCTGATGACCGCCAGGTAGACCTGCTGTGCGGTCGAGCGGTAGCGCTCGTAGGTCAGCTCCCCTGCGTCCAACCGGCTGCCGAGGATGGCCACGAGGTTGTCACGCTTCTCACCGATGGCCTCCAACTGGTAGGCGGGTCGCGGGTCCTGGAGCCGGTCCAATGCATCCTTGAGGGTGCGCAGCTCGATCTCGCTGACCTCCGGAAGCCTGGGCGCCTGGAACTGGAGCCGGCGCAGCGTACCCGTCGCTGAGAGTGTGACGGGCCAGAGGGCGATGGCGACGATGCCGAGGCCGACGACGACGATGGCCAGCAGCGGGGGCGGCTCGAGCAGCAGCACGATCAGGACGACCGCCACCAGGACCGCAGCGATGGCGATCCAGGACGGCGGATATGTAGCGACGGCGCGCCACCACGTTCTCATCTCGATACCCCTGCTGACAGTCCGACGCTAAGTGTGCTGCATGCATGGGTCTTTCGACAGGAACCGAGGTTAGGAGGGTAGGGGAACCTTCCGTCTGGGAAGGTTCGAACCCAACGGCCTTCGGTCGCAACAACTCGTCCGGATCAGCCTGCTTTTGGCTTGCCCCGCTCATCGGCTCTCAGGCGGATGGCGCTGCGAGGGCATCCGTCCACGGCCGTTCCCGCTCGGCGGGACGACGCGACCAGCGGTCCGGCCGACTTGCCGGTCCTTCCCGAGTGCCGGGAATGCTTGACATGAAATCCCGATGTGCGGGAAGAACACTCCAGGACGGTGTCTGCATCGTCAGGTCGTCCCGCGCAACGGGAAAGCCGCTGGATGGAGGCGGGCCAGTCCGGCCCAAAGTGTCTACGCGAGCCAGCACGCGCAACGCCCCACTAGAACAGTCCGACCGCCTTGCCGTCCGCATCGATGTCGACGCTCTCGCCCGCCGGTCGCGAGGGCAGCCCCGGCATGGTTCGCATATCGCCCGCGAGCGGATAGATGAAGCCCGCGCCAGCCGCCAGCCGTACCTCGCGGATGGGTACCCGGAAGCCAGTTGGCCGGCCCAGCAGGGACGGATCGTGCGACATCGACAGGTGCGTCTTGGCCACGCACACCGGCAGGTGGCTGTAGCCGAGGCGATCGTATTCGGCGAGTGCCCGTGCCGCGGCCGGCGCGAAGTCGACCCCGTCGGCCCCATAGATACGAGTCGCGATGGTCTCGATCTTCTGCGGCAGCGGCATCTCGTCGGGATAGAGCAGTTGGAACTCGGACGGCTCCTGCGCGGCCTCCCAGACCGCCGCGGCCAGCGCCTCCGCTCCAGCCCCACCATCGGCCCAGTGGGTCGTCACCACGGCATCGCGCGCCCCGGCCGCCAGGGCCACCTCGCGGATGACCTCGAACTCGGAGGCGGCATCACCGGGGAAGGCATTGGTGGCCACTACCACCGGCACGCCGTACTGGCTCACCAGCTCGATCTGCGCGGCCAGGTTCTCGCCACCGACACGGACCGCGTCGGGGTTCTCCTCCAGTAGCGCCGGATCGAGCGGCTTGCCGGCCACGATGCGACCCACGCCGCCGTGCATCTTGAGCGCGCGAACAGTGGCCACGACCACCGCCAGATCGGGCGCCAGGCCGGACGCACGGCATTTGATGTCGAAGAACTTCTGCGCCCCCATGTCCGCGCCGAAGCCGGCCTCGGTGACGACGATGTCCGACGTCGCGAGCGCCACCCGGTCGGCCAGGATGGAGCTGTTGCCGTGGGCGATGTTGGCGAAGGGCCCTGCATGGACCCAAGCCGGCCCACCCTCCAGCGTCTGCAGCAGGTTGGGCTTGATGGCATCGAGCAGCAGCACCGTCATGGCGCCGGCCACGCCGAGGTCCTCGGTGGTGACCGCGGCCCCCGAGCGGTCGGTGGCGACCACGATGCGACCCAGGCGGTCGCGCAGGTCGAAGACATCGGTGGCCAGCGCCAGGATGGCCATGACCTCCGACGCCACGGTGATGACGAACTCGCTCTCCCGGGGCACGCCGTTGAGCCGACCACCCAGGCCGACGTTGACCTTGCGAAGCGCGCGATCGCTGATGTCAAGGACGCGTGGCCAGGTGATCGAATAGGGGTCGATGTCGAGCGCGTTGCCATGGTGCAGATGGTTGTCGAGGAAGGCACTCGCGAGGTTGTGCGCGGCACCGATAGCGTGGACGTCACCGGTCAGGTGGAGGTTGAAATCCTCCATGGGGATGACCTGGCTGTAGCCACCACCGGCGGCGCCACCCTTGATGCCGAAGACCGGTCCAAGGGAGGGCTGGCGGATGGCCACCGCGGCCCGATGGCCGATGCGGTTGAGCCCCTGCACCAGGCCCACGGTCGTGGTGGTCTTGCCCTCGCCCAGCGGTGTCGGCGTGATGGCCGTCATGACCACGTACTTGCCGCGCGGGTTCTCGCGCTCGACCCGCTCGAGCCCTTCTAGCGTGACCTTGGCCTTTACCGGGCCATAGTGCTCGAGCTCGTCGGGCCGCAGGCCCAGCTCGGCGGCGATGTCGTCGATGGGTCGAGGCTTCACCGAGCGGGCGATGTCGAGGTCGGTCAAGGTCATGGTCGGGTCTCCGGTTGGGGCGGTGTTGCGGGACGACGCGCTAGCTGGATCGGACGGAGGGGGCACCGACGGCGACCGAGCGGTTGGCCTGGTCACGAGCGGCACGCATGAGGTGGGTCAGCAGGATGGCGTTGGTGAGGGGGCCGACGCCACCGGGCACCGGCGTGATGGCCGATGCCACCTGGACGGCGGACTCGAAGTCGACGTCGCCCATCAGGCCCGCGTCGGTGACGTTGATGCCGACGTCCACCACGACGGCCCCATCTTTGAGCATCTCGCCGCTGACGAAGCCGGCCCGGCCGATTGCCACCACCACCACATCGGCCTCACCCAGGACCGCCGGCAGGTCGCGAGTCCGAGAGTGGCACAGTGTGACCGTGGCGTGCTCGCGGAGCAGCAGCTGGGCGACCGGCTTGCCGATGACGTTGGAACGGCCGACCACCACGGCGTGCTTCCCTGCCAGCTCGATGCCCGAGCGCTTGAGCAGCTCCACTGAGGCGTGCGCGGTGGCGGGCAGGTAGCCCTCGTAGCCGAGCGCCAGTAGGCCGGCGTTCAGCGGGTGGATGCCGTCGATGTCCTTGCGCGGGTCGAGCGTGTCCAGCACGACCCGCAGCGGGATGCGGTCGGGGAGGGGCTGCTGCACGATGATGCCGGCCACATGCGGGTCCTCACCGAGCGCCGTGATGGTGCGACCGAGCTCGTCGGCTGTGCATTCGCCTTCCAGCTCCACCAATCGTCCCACCAGGCCCACGCGCTCGCAGCCGTCGAGGATCTTGCGCAGGTACACCAGCGAGGGCGCGTCGGCACCCACCACCACGATGGCCAGCTCCGGCGTGTAGCCGAATTCGTCGCGGAAGGCCACCACGTCGTCGGCGACGCCCTCACGGATCTCCGCTGCGACCGGTCCTCCCTTGAGCAGCTGGGCCGCCATCAGCGGTATTCGTCCACGGCTTCGTACATGGCTTCGATGTTCGCAGGCGGGACATCCGGCAGCATGTTGTGCGCGGTGGCGAAGACGAAGCCCCCACCGGGCGCGAAGGCCTCGATATTGCGGCGCACGTGGTCCTTGACCTCTGCCGGTGTGCCCTTGGGCAGCACCTTTCGCGTGTCGGCGCCGCCACCCCAGAAGGTGATGGCGTCGCCGAACTCGGCCTTGAGCTTGGTCGGCTCCATGTCGCGCGCCGAGATCTGCACCGGGTTGAGGATGTCCACGCCGGTCTCGATGATGTCCGGCAGCAGGTCGTAGAGCGAGCCGCACGAGTGTAGGAACGTCTTCATCGAGCTGCGCTCGTGCACGTAGGCATTGAGCGCTGTCTGGCGAGGTTTGAAGATGGCCCGGTATGTGGAGGGAGACATCAGCGGGCCGTTGTCCATGCCCAAATCGTCGCCGAAGCGCAGCACGTCCACGATGTCACCGACGGCGGCGATGACGTGGTCGAGCGTATCGAAGTGCAGCTCGAGGAGCGCATCGAGCAGGCGCTCGGCGTTGGCCGTGTCCACCACGAGGTCCATGAGGAAGTTGTCGATCCGACGCAGGAACGTGCCCCACTCGAAGAGGTTGCAGCCCACCACCACCATCAGCGCACGTTCGGTGGATGCGCGCAGCGCCAGGGTCTGCGAACGCAGCGTCTCCCAGAAGTGCGCGTCGGCAGCGTGGTCCCAAGGGCTGTGCACCAGCCCTGACCAGAGCACGTTGGGCATCACCTCGGCCAGGTTAGAGAGGTCGTCGGGGTAGCTGTCGAGGTAGGGCCAATGCGTCTGGTCGAAGAAGGCCGCCCCGCGAGGCATCGACGCGATGCGCAGGCCGTCGGCGTTGAAGGCATCCCAGGCGCCGTCGTCTCGCTGGACCGGGTCGAACCAGGCGGGGATCTCGACTTCCACGCCGGAAGGCAGCGCCATCGGCTTCCAGTCCTGCGGCGACGCATTGAAGGTGCGGCCGATGTCCACCACGCTGATCCGCAGCCGGTCGAGCAGCTCGTCGGACGGCTGCGCAAGCTGCTGCACGACGTCGTACACCAGGGTGCGCTGATCGGTCAACCCGAGCTGGCGCACGAGGCCGGCGTGCGCCACCGCCGAGATGCCGGAACTGGGGTTCGATCCCAGGTCGACGGCGAGGCCATCGGGTTCGCGATGCGCAACGCTCGCGAGCACACGCTCGCGAGCGGTCATCGGCCGCGGGCCGGACACGGCCTACTCCGCCGGCAGGTGCAGCGGGTACTGGCCGTACTCACGCACGAGCTTGACGATGAGGTCGTACGTCTGGCCGGACACATCGCTCGACACGGAGTGGTCGGACATGAAGACGTAGCTACCACCTTCAGCCGCACGCAGCCGATGGATGACCTCTCGTAGGACCTCGTCGGGGTCGCCACGCTCCCAGACCCGCATGTCACTGTTACCGCAGAAGGTGAGCCGGTGGCCCAGTCGCTCCCGTAGCACCACCACGTCCAGGTCGGCTTTGGCCTCGAGCGGGTTGTAGCCATCGAGGCCGATCTCGATCATGTCTTCAAGATAGCTGTTGGCGTTGCCGCAGCCATGGAAGATGACCGGCAGGTCGTGTTCGTGGCACAGCTCGATGATGCGGGCGATGGTCGGCTTGTAGTACTGGCGCCAGTAGGCCGGGCCCATGAAGAGGCCTTTGCGGTAGGCGGCATCACCCCAGATGACCATGCCGTCGAGATGGCCCTGGGCAGCTTCGATCTGGGCTTTCGTGACCTCGTAGCTGAAGTCGCCGATGCGCAGCAGCTGCTCGCCGAAGCGCTCGGGATACTCGCCGATCCAGGTCAGCGTGTTGAGCTGCCCCAGCAGGCGCGTCGTGATCTCCGAAGCCTCGGTGATGCTGCCGTAGACGGGGAAGTCGACATGGAGCGACTTGACCGTCTCGACCCACGGCGGGCTGTTGCGCTCGAAGCCATCGCCGACGCCGGCGATCTGGTTGTCGCCGGCCTCGAAGAAGCGTCGCCGGTCCGTCGGGTCGTCGAATTCGAAGGCCTCCATCTTTTCGATGCTGTCGGTCTCCCAGCTGATCTGCTCGGGCATGGGCAGGTCGAAGCGCTTGCGGATGGTGGTCTCGAAGCCGGTCTTGACCACGACCTCCTCGTCGTCCTCGCGGATCGTCTCGAAGGCGCGGATGTGCGGGTCCATGTTGGGGACCGTGACGATGAAGTCGAGGTCGTAGTGATAGTACGGATCGGCATCGGCGGGCAAGCCGAGCTCACGGCGCCAACGCTCACGGAACGAGCCCCAGAAGAAGTCGCTGATAGGGACGCGATCAGCCTCCTCGTGCGCGAACGTCTTGCGCATCCGCTCGAGCTTGGCCAGGGTCTCCGGCTTGCGCTCCGCCCCCTGGCCGCTCCCGTAGGTGCTGAACATGCTCATCTCGTCGTCCCCCTCCTGCTCAGGCTGCGCCGATGAGGTTGCGTGCCACGTCGGCGGCACCGCCAGCATCGGCGGCGAAGCCATCGGCCTGTACCTCGTCCGCGAACTCCTGGCTGACGGGCGCACCACCGATGACGATCTTGGTGGGGACGCCGGTAGCCTTGACCGCGGCCACGGCTTCGCGCATGTGCGGCATGGTGGTGGTCAGCAGCGCCGACATGCCGACCAGGTCGGGCTGGTGGGCTCGCGCCGCCTCCGCGAAAGCGGCAGGGGAGACGTTCACACCGAGGTCGATGACCTCGATGTTGGCGCCGCGCCACATCATACCCACCAGGTTCTTGCCGATATCGTGAAGGTCTCCCTGGACGGTGCCGATCACGGCCGTGTGCGGTGCTCGCCTGCCGCTCTCGGCGATGAGTGGCTCCAGGATCGCCAGCGATGCCTTCATGGCGTTGGCGGCGATGAGCATCTCCGGCACGAAGATCTCGTCGCGTTGGAACTGCTCGCCGATGACCGCCATCCCGGGTACCAGGCGCTCCTCGATGATCTCGCCGGCATCATCGCCGTCACTCAGGCATGCCTGAGTCAGCTCGACCGCGCGGGCCTTGTCCCCATCGATGATGGCCTGGGTCAGTGGGTGCATCTCAGCCATGGACAGTGACCTCCCCTCACCACGCCCACCGGGGTGGCGTCTTGTCGTTCATGTCGACGCAGTCGCTTCTGTGCCGGCGATCTCGATGACTTGTCCGGTCTCTCCCGAACGGTACAGGGCTTCGACAAGGCGAAGCGTGCGCAGGTTGTCGCGGGCACCAGATTCGGGCTCACCGCCGTCCTTCATGGCTCGGAGCAGAGAGCCGACCGGGCCCAGGAAGGCGTCGGGCACCCAGCGACGCGTGACCGGGTAGGGCAGCCAGCCGTCCGTGGGCATCACCCGGCTCCACAGCTCCAGCGTGTCCGGGCGTCCGTGGGGGTAGTCCGAAAGGAGACCGAGGGTGCCGCGGATGGCGCCCTCCGAGCCGTCGATGCGGAAGCGCGCTTCATTGTCGCCGGCCAGGTTCTCCTGGTTGGAGTGCACCAGGCCACGGACATCGCCCGGGTACAGCAGCACGCTAACGGTACGCGTCTCACCCACCGGCTTCTGGCCGGGCAGACGCCACTGCGTCCCGAAGACCGCCGAAGGCTCGCCCAGGAAGGCGCGCAGCGTATCGATGTAGTGGATGGAGTGGAAGTAGATCTCGAGCCTGGGTACCTCGCCCAGCCAACCCCAGCCGGCCAAGTTGGTGTCGATGTTGACATCGAACGAGATGGTGGTGACCTGGCCGAGCCAGCCGCGCTTGATCATGGCGCGGGCGGCCAGCATCCCCTCCTCGTAGCGCATCTGCTGCTGCACGGCCACCTTGCGGCCGCGGGCTTCGGCGCGTTCGACGATACGCTCGGCATCCGCGACGGTCAGCGCCAGCGGCTTCTGGCACATCAAGTCCTTGCCTGCGTCCAATGCACGCAACGCGATCTCGACCTGTGCGCTCGGCACGACGGCGATGTCGACGACAGCCACGTCGGGGTCTGTGAGCAGGTCATCCAGCGTGCTGTGAACGCGGGGGATGCCGTGCACCTGTGCCAGTCGCTCAGCGTGACTGCGATCGCGGCCCCAGATGGCCGGCACGGGGATGCCCGCAGCCTTGTATACCGGCAAATGGCCGACATCAAGGATGGCACCGGTCCCGACGATGCCGATCGGGCGCACATACCGCTCCGGGACCGACAGATCACAGGCGTCGGCGATCTCGGAAAGCAGGCCGATCACGTTGCCGAACCTCGCGTGTCCATGAGCGCATGTATAGCAAGCAGAGCGGCCCAAGTCAACCGGTTGACCACGGCTGTGTCGGGGGACCTCGACAACGTTACGACAGACGGGACAGCGAGATCCGACCTGACCCGTCCTGACCAGACCAGACCTGACCAGACTCGAGCCGAGCCGACCCACCGGGCGGGTCATCGGACGGAGCAGCACCCCTGGCTCCGCTGTTTCACCCACCGGGCGGGTCATCGGACGGAGCAGCACCCCTGGCTGCGCGGTTTCACCCATCGGGCGGGTCATCGGACGGAGCAGCGCCCCTGGCTCCGCTGTTTCACCCACCGGGCGGGTCATCGGGCGGAGCAGCGCCCCTGGCTCCGCTGTTTCACCCACCGGGCGGGTCATCGGGCGGAGCAGCGCCCCTGGCTCCGCTGTTTCACCCACCGGGCGGGTCATCGGGCGGAGCAGCACCCCTGGCTCCGCTGTTTCACCCACCGGGCGGGTCATCTGTGACGCCTTGGTGCCGGGTGCCGGGTGCGCTCAGATCCACGCCAGCCACTGGACCACTCACCGGGGCAGTAGCCCGAGCCCCGACCGGAACTCGGCTCGACGGGTCAGCCCCGCCGCCCTTCCCTGATGTACGAGTCCCGGAGGATCGTACTCGCCCCCTCCGGCGGTGCAGCGACCGTGGCTCCATGGGAGATCTCGACCGCCTCTCGCAGCGTCTCACGGATAGGGGCGTCCCAGGGCGAGTCGAGGATGAGCTCCACGGCGCGCCGCCCCAGCTCTCGCAGCGGCATCTCGACACAGGTCATGGCGGGGACACGGAAGTCCTCGGCCGGCAGCTTGTGGATGGCGATGAGCGAGATGTCCTCGGGTACCCGCAACCCATGCTGATGGAGCTCATGCCAGACACCCAGGCCTTCATTGGCGTCGGCGGCCACGATCGCCGTCGGGCCTTCAGGGCTCTTCAGGAACTCGCGGACCGCGTGGGCACCGCCTTCGGGTGTGTAATCGGCGCTGATGATCCAGCTCGGATCCATCCAGAGGTCTGCCGCGGCCATGGCATCGCGGAACCCGTTCTGTCGGCGTTCGGCCGTATCCACGCCCGGGGGGCCACCGGCCCAGGCGATGCGCTGGTGCCCGTGCGCGATGAGGTGCTCGGTCGCGAGCCGTGCCGCCTGCTCGTCGTCGAGGATGACCCAGCGCTCGGCACCGACCGACCGCCGGTTGACCAGCAGGGTGGGGACGCGCGGGTCGTCGAACAGTTCCTCCGCGTCGTAGCCGGCGCGCAAGCCCGCCACGAGCGCACCGTCGACCGCGCCGCTGCGCAACATGCGCACGTAGCGCTCGGTCAGCTCGCCCTCGTGCGAGGCGGTCCACAGCAGGAGGCCACGCTCGGCAGCCACCTCCTCTGCGCCGGCGATGATCTGCACGATGAGCGGGTTGCCCTGGGGCACCAGCAGGCCGATGGTGCCGGCGCGGGCGCTGGCGAGCCCGCGGGCATGAAAGTTGGGCCGGTAGCGCAGCGCCGCTGCGGCGTCCCTGACGCGTTGCCGCGTCTCCTCGCGCACTCGCAGCGAGGGATCATCGCTGAGGACCTTGGAAACCACGGCGCGATCGACGCCGGCCTGCCTGGCCACGTCGGCGATGGTCGTCCGAACGCTCGCCTTCATCGCTGCATCACGTTTCCAATCTGCTTCCGAGGCCCACAGGATGGACGCTCGTGGCAGCTTGGTCAACCGGTTGACGGGGACGCCCGTGACGGTCTACGGTGCCGTCGGCGTCAGCATCCGGGAGCAGCCTCACGACCGGATGCGATGTGGCACGAACGAGGGAGCGGACATGCGGTTCGGGGTTCTCGGGGTCATCTGGAGCGACTGGAGCGATGTCTCCGTCCGATCGGTGGCGTTCGCACGGGATCTTGGCTTCGCCGGCATCGGTGCTCACCTGACCGTCCCCGCCAGTGCCATCAGCGAGGATGTCGCCGCCAATGTACGCGCCTGCATCGATGCCAACGGCATGGACTTCATCCAACTCTGGGGACCGTACCCCACCATCATCAGCGGCGACGAGGCAGTGCGACGTGCCGGCGTCAAGGGTGCCCGCGACATCGTCCGCCTGGCAGCTCGCCTGGGTGTGGCGGAGGCTGGCGTGCGGCCCACCAGCCATAACCCCCGCGGCGACTGGTGGCCCCACAAGGAGAACCACAGCCAGGCCAGCGAGGACCGGCTGGTGCGGAGCATCTCCGAGATCCTCGAGACCGCAGTGGCCGAAGGCGTGGTCATCGTCCTGGAGGTCCACGCCACCTCCACCCTCGACTCGGTCGAACGCGTCAAGCGCGTCATCGATCGGACCGATCCACGCCACGTCAGGGTCAACATCGACACCGTGAACTTCGTCCGCGACCTGCCCACGGCCTTCGACCCGACCCCGATGATCGATGCGTTCTTCGACGTCCTGGGGCCGCATTGCGCGACCGTCCAGGTCAAGGACTTCTACCTCGAGGAGCGCTTCGTGGTGCACATCAGCGAGACCATCCCGGGTACCGGTGAGATGGACCTTGACACGGTGCTGCGACGCACCGCGGAGCTCGGGCCGGAGATGTACGCGGTGATCGAGCATCTGCCCCTCGGCCAGATCGCGCTGGCCAAGCGAAACCTCGCGGAGCGGGCTCAGGCGCTCGGCATCGAGGTGCACTGAAGGCATGGCCCCGAACACGACCGTCGACGCGGCCCGTCTGCGAGATCTCGCGGAGCGGCATCTCTGGATGCCCTATTCGCCACCGGGCGCGCAGGGTTCGGTCCGTGACGAGATCCGCATCATGAGCCACGGCAAGGGCGTGCACACCTGGGACACCGAGGGACGCGAATATCTCGACGGGACCTCGGCATTGGAGGCACTCATCCTGGGCCACGCCGATGAGTCCATCGTGGCAGCCATCGCCCAGCAGGCGCGCACGATGTCGTTCGTGGACGTCTTCCGCTTCGTGACGCCACCACAGGTGGAGTTGGCAGCGGAGCTGGTGGCCGCCTCGCCAGGCATGTCCATGGTGCACTTCACGCCGGGTGGCGCGGAGGCTGACGAGGTGGCCATCAAGATGGCACGGCAATACCACGCGCTGCGTGGTGAGCCGTACCGCATGAAGGTCATCACGCGCCAGGGGGCCTTCCACGGCGTCACCGCGGGCGCGATGGCCCTCGATGGCCAGTACTTCGCCTCGCGCAACGTGGTCTACGACGGTGGTTTGAGCTGGGGCCGGACGGTTCCGGCGGGTGCCTGTCCGGACTGTGACTTCGGCAAGGCCAGCCGCCATCTGGCCTGTGTCCACGCCATCGAGGCGACCATCCGCGCCGAGGGCCCTGAAACGGTGGCGGCCGTCGTGGTGGACCCCTGTGCCACGGCCATCGCCGTGTCGATCCCGCCGGTCGGCTACCTGCGCGATCTGCGCGCGGTGTGTGATCGCTACGGCGTGCTCCTGGTGGTCGACGAGATCATCACCGGCATGGGCCGCACGGGGCGATTGTTCGCGACCGAATGGGATGGCATCGAGCCGGATTTCATCACCCTTTCCAAGGCCTTGAGCTCAGGCTACGTCCCCATCGGCGCGACGCTCATCGCGCCAGGGGTTCGCGACACATTCCTGGAGCACGATGGCGTCTTCCGGCACGGACACACCTATGCCGGCCACCCGGTCGCAGCGGCGGCTGCACTGGCGGTGCTGCGGCGTGTCATCAGCGAGGGGCTGGCCGAGCGCTCGGCGCAGTCGGGAGCCCGGCTGCTCGATGGCTTGCGCTCGCTCAGCCACCACCGCAGCTATTGGGACGCGCGCGGCAAGGGCTTGCTGGCCGGGCTTGAGATCGTGCGCGACCGTGAGACCGGCGAGGACTTCGCAGACCCGCTCGCGGCCGGCAACGCCCTCCGCATCGCGGCTCGTGATCGTGGCCTGACCACGCTGCTGCTGCATCCCGGGAACGTGCTCTTCGTGGCCCCTGCGGTGATCGCCACTGACGATGAGATCGACCGCATGGTCACGATCCTCGATGACGCTCTGGCTGACGTGGAGGCTGTCTGGAGATGAAGGCCCACGGTCGTGGTCAACCGCTTGACTTACGGTGCTGTCAAGGTTTAGGGTGCGCCCACCCGGGTGCGATCCGACGCGACGCAAGAGGGGCGAAAGGGGGTCGAGCGTGATCGTCGACAGCCACCAGCACTTCTGGGATCCGGAAAAGGTCGACTACCCGTGGCTGGTCCCCGAATACGGGCCCATCTACCGCGCCTTCAGCCCGTCCGAGCTGGAGCCGCACCTGGCTGCGGCCGGCATCGACCGGACCGTGCTGGTCCAGGCGGCCAACTCGTATGCGGACACCGATTCGATGCTGGCCCAGGCTGCCGAGCACGAATGGATCGGCGCGGTCGTGGGCTGGGTGCCCCTCGAAGACCCCGCCGAGGCGGCCCGCATGCTCGACGAACGATACCTCGCCGACCCATGGTTCAAGGGCGTCCGCCACCTCAACCATGAAGAGGCCGATAGCGACTGGTTGGTGCGGCCAGCTGTCCTTGATGGCCTGCGGGTCCTCGAGGAGCGTGGACTCGTCTACGAGGTCGTGGCCGTCCACCCGTTGCACCTTCCGCACGTTCCCGTGCTGGCGCGCCACTGCCCCGATCTCAGCATCGTCATCGACCACCTCGCCAAGCCGCCCATCGTCAGCGGCGACTACGACGCCTGGAAGGCTGCCCTGCGCGCCGCTGCGGAGCACGCCAACGTCCAGGCCAAGATCTCCGGCCTCAACACCGCCGCCGACTGGACCACCTGGAGCGCTGCCGACCTCGAAGAGTCGGTGGGCTTCGCGCTGGAGGTCTTCGGGCCGGAGCGGCTGCTGTTCGGGAGCGATTGGCCTGTGGCGCTCCTGGCGGGTGACTACGCCAGGGTGTGGAACGAGACCAACACCGTTCTCGACAGGCTCGGCGTCGCTGCTGCCGATCGAGGCGCGATCCTGGGCGGCAACGCGGCGACGCTGTACTCGATCGGAGCGATGTCATGAAGCGCTACGGGCAGCTCATCGGCTTGAAGCCGGAACATCACGCGGCATACGTCAAGGCGCACGCCGACGTCTGGCCCGGCGTGCTCGCCAAGATCCGCGAGTGCAACATCCGCAACTACTCCATCTTCCACCGCGGCGGTCAGTTGTTCGCCTACTTCGAGTACATCGGCGACGACTACGAGGCGGACATGGCGCGCATGGCCGCCGACGCCGAGACCCAGCGCTGGTGGGACGTGATGATGCCGCTCCAGGAACCACTGGCTGACCGAGCCCAAGGGGAGTGGTGGGCTGAGCTTGAGGAGGTATTCCATACGGACTGAGACGATCGCTGGAGGGGGCCGCAGACGCGGCCCCGTGAACCGGATCCAAGATGGAGGAGCAAGGATGCGCGACACCATGATCATCAGGGGCGGGCGCTGGGCGATCCCGCTGGCGGCCGCCCTGGCCGCGACCGCGCTGGGCGCGGGTGCCGCCCTGGCACAGGACGAGCCGGCCTACGCCGGCCTCGACAAGGATCTCTCGGGCACGACCATCAAGATGGCCGCCATCGGCGGCGGGCCATACGAGGCCATGTACGACTCCATCAGCAAGTTCGAGGAGGAGACCGGCGCCAACGTCGAGATCGTCTTCCTGGGCGATGGCTTCGAGATCGACCGCTATCTGAAGACCAACTACGCGGCCGGCACGGTCGACTTCGACGTGGCTTGGAACCACACCAGCTTCATGTCGCAGTACACCAACTTCGTGGAGCCGTTGCAGGACTACTTCAGCGCGGAGGAGCTGGCACCGTTCTCACCCAGCATCATCGACGCGGCCACCATCGACGGCAACCTGCAGCTCATCCCTCGACACGCTGACATCAGCGCCCTGTTCTATCGCACCGATCTCTTCGAGGACGCGGATCTGCAGGCCAAGTTCGAGGAGCAATACGGGTATCCGTTGGCGGTGCCGACGACGCTCGAGCAGTTGTATGACATGTCGGAGTTCTTCGTGAACGAGGGTGCCGTCCAGTACGGCACGCAGTTCGCGGGCAAGGAGGAGGCTCTCGCCGGCCGCTTCTACGAGCTGCTCTTCGCCAACGGCGGCGACTACTTCGATGAGAACCTCAAGCCCATCTTCGACTCCGAGGCCGGCATGGCCTCGGCTCAATGGATGCAGGATCTCTACGCCAACGGCCTGGTCCCGCCTGACACCCCCAACCTGCTGTGGGATGGCGTGGCCGCCAACTTCTGCAACGGCGACGTCGCGGTCTACCTCGAATGGTACGGCTGGTACAGCTACTTCCAGGACCCCGAATCGTGTCCCGAGGTAGCCGGCAACTTCGGCATGGCTCGCGGACCCGTGGGCATGGATGCCGAGACCCATACCGGCTGGGGCGGCGCGCACGCCTTCAGCGTGGCCAAGGATTCGCAGAACAAGGAGGCCGCCGTCCAACTGATCAAGTTCCTGACCTCGGAGGCGGTCGAGTTCGAAGAGTCGAGCAGCCAGGGTTTCCTGCCGGTCCGTTCGGACGTCTCCGAGCGCGTCGTCGCGGCCAACGCCGATACCGGTGTGCCGCTTGACGCCGAACGTTGGGAGCTCGCCAACCTGCAGATCAGCGAGGACTTCCGTACCCCGCCGCTCTTCGCAGACTGGATCAGCTTCACCAACGAGTGGTACCCCACGCTCCAGTCCATCATCCTCGGCGACATGAGTGTCGAGGACGGCCTGGCCAAGGGCGTTTCGGACACGGCTGACCTGTTGGACAGCCTCGGCTACTAGCCCATCGTGACGAGAGGGGCCGTGCCACTCATGGTGCGGCCCCTCTCGACGTACCCGACCATGCATCAACGAGAGCCGGCTGACCGATGACGACCGACGCAGCACCACTGCCAGGCGCGCCTCAGGGTCCGCCCAGGGACTCGCTCTGGGCGCGCCTGCGACGACGCGAGTGGTTCCCGTACCTGATGACGGTCCCGGCTGTGCTCGTGGTGCTGGCCGTGGTGGTCTACCCGATGGCCTACTCGCTGTTCGTCTCGTTCACCGGGTTCCATCTGCTGCGGCCGGACACGACGTCACAGTTCATCCCCGGGGAGATGTTCGACAACTACGCGCGCCTGGCACGCGATGATGTGTTCTGGCGAGCGCTGTGGAACACCATCCTGTTCATGGTGGTGACGGTCAACCTCTCCATCCTGATCGGATTCGGGCTGGCCATGATGTTGGCCCGCATGACCTTTGCCATGGGCCCGGTGCGAGTGTTGCTGATGATCCCGATGATGTTCGCGCCGGTGCTCATCGGCTTCCAGTTCGCCTGGTTCTTCAACGCCACGGTCGGCCTCGTGAACAACGCGTTGCTCACCTTGGGCCTGATCTCCGAACCGGTGGCGTGGCTGGTGCGGGAGCCCACCGGGATGATGTCGCTCATGATCGCCACCATCTGGATGACGGTGCCGGTGGTCACCATCGTGTTGCTGGCCGGCCGCCTGTCGCTCCCGGAGGAGCTCTACGACGCTGCCTCGGTCGACGGGGCGTCGGTATTCCAGCGCATGCGCCACATCACGTTGCCGCAGATGCGGGTGTTCTTCGTCATCGTCATGGTGCTGCTCTCACTCGACATCGCGCGGGCATACGACATCGTCCGCATCATGACCGACGGTGGGCCGGCCCATCGCACCGAGCTCATCTGGACGTATGCGGGCCAACTCGCCATCCGCGGTTCGCAGTTCGGCCTGGCCTCGGCCATGTCGATGGCCGGCGTCGTGTTGGGTGTGGCATTCACCTTCATCCTCTTCCGCCAGATGATGCAACTACGCAAGGACATGGGATGACGACCACCCCTCCCGGCACCACGACCCCGACCAAGGCCGGGACGACGCAGCCCCGTTCGACGACGCGCCGTCGTGTCCACTGGCGGGACATCGGCGCCAACTGGCTCGCCTTCGCCATCATCGGCATCCTGGCGCTGCCGGCCGTCTGGATCATCCTCACGGCATTCCGTCCCAACCTCGAGGTCAACGCTTCGCCACCGATCTGGATCCCCCGGGCGCTGACGCTCGAAGCCTTCGAGTCGCTCTTCGGCCTCAATCCCGGGACGGCGTCGGGCGTGCCGGTGATGAGCTATCTCACCAACTCGCTGACGGTGGCACTGGTGGCCACGCTCCTCTCGGTGCCGATCGGCACGGCCGCCGGCTACGCCTTCTCGCGCTTCGACTTCGTGGGCAGTCGGGCACTGCTGTTGTTGCTGTTGCTGACGCGGGCGGTGCCAGGTGTCGCCCTCAGCCTGCCGCTCTTCCTGCTCATGCGCAACCTCGGGCTCATCAACACGGTCCATGGCCTGGCCTTCGTCTACATGGCCCTGAACATCCCGTTCACGGCTTGGCTGATGGACGGGTTCTTCCGGCGTATCCCGCGTGAGCTCGACGACGCCGCCTACGTGGATGGCGCCAGTCATTGGCAGACCTTCTGGAAGATCGACTTGCCGCTGGCGCTGCCTGGTCTTGGGGCGGCATCGGTGTTCGCGTTCCTGGCCGCCTGGAACGAGTACCAGATCGCGTCGGTCCTCACCAAGACGCCGGTCTCCAAGACGTTCCCGGTGGGCCTGTCGGACTTCACCACCCAGTTCACCGTGGACTGGCGCGGCATGGCCGCGATGTCGGTGCTGATGATGATCCCGGCCGTCCTGTTCGTGCTGGCCATGCAGCGGAGCCTGACCAAGGGCCTGACCTTCGGAGCAGTCAAGGGGTAACGAGATGGGCAAGCAGTTCGAGCCGCGCTGGCGCATCGAGGAGGGCGCGGGACGAGACCTGGGCATCGGCATCATCGGTTGCGGCGGGATCGTCAGCGGCGCCCACCTGCCGGCCTATCGGGCGGCCGAGCTGAAGGTGTCCGCCGTCTTCGACCTGGACGCGGAGAAAGCCCGAGCCGTGGCCGCGGAATGGGGCATCCCGTCCGTGGCAGCCTCAGCGGAGGAGTTGGCCGCTCGCGACGACGTCGACGTCGTGGACGTCGCTGTCCTGCCCTGGGTGCAGCCGGAGGTCGTCCATACCGTAGCTGCGGCCGGCAAGCCCATGCTCTGCCAGAAGCCGCTGGCCATGGACTATGCCACCGCGGTGGCCGTGGTCGAGACGGCTGAGGCCGCCGATGTCTTGCTGGCGGTCAACCACCAGATGCGTTGGGACGCCGGCATCGCAGCATCGCGTGATCTGGTGGCGCAGGGTGCGCTGGGCCGGGTCACAGAGGCGCAGATCCAGGTCTCGGTCTCCACGCCGCTGCACCTATGGGCCTGGATCGCCGAGATGCCGCACCTCGACATCAAGGTTCACAGCACGCACTACCTCGACGCCCTGCGTTCCATCCTGGGCGACCCGATCTGGGTGACCAGCGTCCATGGGCGCTACCCCGAACAGGCTCCGGTGGTGGGTGAGACCGTCACCAAGACCGTGCTGGAGTATGCCGACGGGGTCCAGGCCCTGGTGGCTACCAACCACTACAACGAGCACGGCACCCCCTACGCGGAATTCCGCATCCTGGGTACCGAGGGCACGCTGCAGGGCACCATCGGCCTCATGTACGACTACCCCAACGGACGCCCGGACACGCTCTCGCTGTACCGCGATCGCGAGGAGGTGCAGGCCTTCGAGCTGGACCAGAAGTGGCTGCCGGATGCCTTCCTGGGACCGATGAGCGATCTCCTCGATGCCATCGCCACGGGCCGCCAGCCGGTCACCGCCGGGCGCCAGATGCTGCCCACGGTCGCCATCGGTGAGGCTGCCTACCGCTCGGCGGAGCAACGCCGCAGCGTGCGTCTCTCGGAGATCATCGGCGACGACGCATGAGCCACTCCGCCGCCCCTCCCGCAGCCATCTTCTCGATGCTGCAGCGCGCCTTCGGGGACGCGGTGATGGAAGCGATGTTCTCCGAGTCGGCGACGGTGGAGGCGTGGTTGCGAACGGAGGCCGCGTTGGCGCTGAGTCAGGCTGAGATCGGCGAGCTTGGCGTGGAGCGCGCCGCGGCCATCGCTGCTGCCTGCACGCTGGAGAACGTGGACCTGTCGGCGCTGTGGGTGGACACCGGCAACGTCGGCTATCCCATCCTGCCGCTGGTGCGGCAGCTCACCGAGCGACTGCCGGAGGCAGAGCGCGGCTCGCTCCACTACGGCGCCACCACGCAGGACATCATGGACACCGGCCTCAGCCTGCAGCTGGCTGCCGCGCTCGAGCGTCTCACCGTCCTGCTGGGAGACCTCGGCGACGCACTGGCGCGCCAGTGCGAGACCCACCTCGACACCGTCATCGCCGGGCGCACCCATGGCCAGCAGGCGGTGCCAACCACCTTCGGCGCCAAGCTGGCCACCTACCTGCAGCAGTGCATCCGTCTGCGTGCAGACCTCTCGTCGGTGCGTGAGGTCGCCTGCCGGGTGAGCCTGCACGGGGCGGCCGGGACCTCGGCCGGACTCGGGCCCCGCGCGGCCGAAGTGCGCGCTGCCATGGCGCGCCGCCTCGGCCTCGTCGATAGCGACGCTCCCTGGCACGTCACGCGTGATGGGCTGGCGACCCTTGGCGCCTGGTGTGCTCGTGCCGCGGCCATATCAGCACGCCTGGCGCGCGAGGTCATCGACCTCTCGCGCACCGAGATCGGTGAGGTCAGCGAGTCGGTGGGCCATCACCGCGGTGCATCGTCAACCATGCCCCAGAAGGCCAACCCCATCGACTCGGAGGTCATCGTGGGCATGGCTGCAAGCGTGACCTCGGCGGCCGGCAGCCTCTACCGCGCCATGGAGGCGGGGCACGAGCGCTCGGCTGGCGAGTGGCAGATCGAGTGGCACCAGCTACCGCAGGTGGTGGTGCTCACGGCTGGTTGCCTGGCCACCGCGGCCCGGGTGGTCGATGAGCTGCTCGTCTATCCCGAGCGCATGGCCGCCAACCTGGACGCCGAGCAGGGCCGCACGCTTGCCGAGGCCTACATGTTCGAGCTGGCACCGGAGTTGGGTCGCGAGGCTGCACATGACGAGGTGTACCAGGCGGCGACGCTTTCGAAAGCACGCTCGATGGCACTGCTCGAGGCGCTCGAGGAGGTCAGCGCCGGCCGCCACCAGGTGCCCCACATCAGCCCTGCTGAGTGGACCGGACAGGCGCGTGCGGATGCGGCGCGGGCAGTCAGCGGGTGGCGCCGAGGCAACCCATGAGGCCGTGCGGCCGATGAGATCGCCCTCAGCCCATCCAGCCGCCACCGCTCACGTTCATGATGGCGCCAGTCACGAAGCTGGCGTGGTCCGAGGCCAGGAAGACGGCCACGGAGGCGACCTCCGCCGGGTCCGCCTGACGCGCCAGCGGGGTGCTGTCGATATACGCCTGCGCTGCGGGCGAGAAGCCGGCACGCTGCATGGGCGTGTCGATGAAGCCCGGCGCGATGCTGTTGACGCGGATGCCGGCCGGTCCGTAGTGGCGGGCCATGGCGTAGGTGAGGGCGATGACGCCGCCCTTGGAGGCGCCGTAGGCCGGCGCCGAGCTCACGCCACCCATGGTCGCCGAGATCGACGTGAACGTGCAGATGCTGCCTTTGGTCCCGGCCTCACGCATCTGCTCGCCGACCATCCGCGACAGGAAGAACGTGGCCTTCAGGTTCGTGTCGAGCTGCCAGTCCCAGGCTTCCTCGGTGACGTCCACGAACGGCTCCCGTCGAAGGACGCCGGCGGCCAACACGATGGCGTGGATGCCGCCCAGTCCGGCGGCAGCGTCACGCACCAGTCCGGCGTGCGCGCCGAGGTCGTTGAGGTCCATGCCCACTGCCATGTGTGCTTCGCCCGGCAGCGTCCCGACGACCACCTGCACGTCTTCCGTTCGCCGGTCAACGGCACACACGTTCGCACCCACGTCGGCGAACGCCCTCGCCGTCGCTTCGCCGATGCCCTGGGCAGCGCCGGTGACGATGACACCCTTGCCCTCCAGCCCCCATCCCGAGCGCCCACCATCCATGTCCTGACCTCCTGTCCAGCCAGCAGGCCCGCGGGCCCTTCATGGCCTAGCCTACTTGCCCGAGGAAGAAGCACATGACTCGACCGACTTTCCGCCCCGAAGGGTGGCCGGCAAGTCCCATCGGGCAGAGTGATCTGCTGGGACGCAGGCTGCGCCAGGATGGGCTTCAAACCCTCGGCATCAGCACCCAGACGTGGGCGGAGGTGGCGGTCGCGGAGGGCCGCTGGAGTCTCGCCCTGGAGCTGGTCGAGTACTTCAGTCACGAGATCTCGATCATGAACGACGTGCTCTTCGTCTGGCTGACCGACATCCTCGACTACCGCCTGGCGCGAGCCGGAGCTGCCGAGCCGGGCATGGGGCACAAGCTGCTGTCGGGCTATCGGCGCTTCGAGCCGGGGGCCGGCGACCTCGAGCGCTCAAGTCAGGCTATCGAAGCGCAGGACGCCCCCGCCACCGTTGCGGCCGTGGAGCTGATGCGGGTCCGCTGGGCGGCGCAGCACGATGGTCTGGTGGTCTGGATCCAGGAGCTGCAGTCCGAGATCGCGGCCGCCTTCGGCGAGGATGCCATCCGCGAATTGGTCACGCTCGCCTACGAACACATCTGGAAGCCGCGCTACGCACTGTGGGGCCAGATGAGCCCGGAGTTGCGTCTCCAGCTCAGCGTGGAAGGTATGCGCGGCGGCCACCTGTCCGGCCCGCACCACCGTGGCGACGTCGGTGTCAGCGACGAAGGGGACCGCTACGTGATGTCGCTCGATCCCTGTGGCAGCTGCGGCGTGTTGCGGCGCGGTGATCCCGACAGCGGTCGCTCGCCACACGCGTCCGCCACCAACCAGCAGCCACACCCCTGGACACAGGGCCGGACCGGCATGAGCTGGTACAGCATCCACTCGATGATCGCGCTCGAGCACATCCAGATGTCGGAAGGCCAGCCGCCGCTGCGACCGGTCGAGGACTGCGATCTGCCCGACCGCCCCTGTCGCTGGTTCATCTATAAGGACGTCAGCAAGCCCCGCCGCGTCCACTATGAGCGGCAAGGCTTCACCCCACCCGCCGACGCGCCCGCGTAGCGCACCTCGTGCCACGAACGCACCCCTCGGAGGACCGCATGTCCCGACTCGAACAGCTGCCTCTGCTACCGGTCCAGGCGCTCGGGAGCGCCGCCGCCCCGCCCTGGGTCTGGCTCCTCCGTGATGCCGTCGGGGAGGGCAAGCTGGGTCCGTCCGACATCGCCGAGTCGCTCCATGACGCCGCTCGCATCGCGCTGCTGGACCAACGGGAAGCGGGCTACGACATCGTCTCCGACGGCGAGATGCTGCGCGCCGACTTCACCCGCAACTTCCACGCACACGTCGAGGGCCTGGAGCCCATCGAGTACGAGCGGCGACTGGGCTATCCAGGTCCCGATCAGCTCGACGCCTTCCGTGCCGTGGCCCCGATCTCGGCAGCGGATGGCTATGGGCTCGTCGCGGAGACGGCGGCGATGCTGGCGCTCACCGAGCGGCCCTTCGTGACGCCGCTACAGGGACCGGTCACGCAGGCTTTCCGCATCGACCCGGGCCACATCTATGCGGACAAGGGCAAGTTGGCATGGGCGCTGGTCCCCGATATCAATCGCGAGCTCAAGGCGGCCGTCGCGGCCGGCGCTCACCTCGTCCAGATCGATGAGCCGGCTTTCTGGATCATGCCCGGCGGGCTGCCCGAGATGGTGGAGATCGCCAACGCCTGCATCGAAGGCGTGGAAGCGATGACCTCGCTGCACCTCTGCTTCGGCAACTTCCGGGGTCGGCCCGCGACGGCATTCCGTTCGTACGAGGCATTCGCGCCGCACTTCGGTGACCTTGCCTACGACGCGCTAAGCCTGGAGTTCGCCAACCGCTCGATGTGGCAGACCGGTCTGTGGGCCGAACATGGCGGCGACAAGATCCTCGTTGCGGGCGTCATCGATGTGAAGGGTCGTGACGCGGAGTCCCCGCAGATCGTGGCCGAGCGGATCCGCACGTTGCTGCGCTCGGTGGTCCCGGACAAGCTCTGGCTCTCGGCCGACTGTGGCTACAGCCAGACCGCACGGCCACTCGCGGTAGACAAGATGCGCTCACTGGTTGCGGCGGCCCGACTGGTGCGTACGGAGCTCGGCGGATGACGCTCCGAATGGCGTCGCGAGGGATAGCCATCCGCGGCTTCCATCGCCATCTCTGCCTATCGGCGGCGAGCACGAGTCAACCGGTTGACCAACGCGGTACCATCGGGAGACCAGGGGCGCGCCGCCGAGTTCGCGTGTCGCCCTGTATCGGCACCCAGAACCTACGGAGGGCTTGATGTCTGACCCCCAAGGCCAGCACCTCGACTGGTACCGGCAGATGCTGCTCATCCGTGTCTTCGAGGACACGGTGCAGCGGCTCTTCATGAACGGTCGCATCGAGGGCACTACCCACCTTTGCCAGGGACAGGAAGCTGTCTCGGTCGGGGCCATCGCGGCCATGGACCCGCATGACGTGCAGACCAACACCTATCGCGGTCACGGAGAAGCGCTCGCCTTGGGCATGGACCCCGCGGTCGCCATGGCCGAGTTGATGGGTCGCTCCACGGGCGGCTCCAAGGGCCTGGGTGGCTCGATGCACCTGATCGATACCAGCAAGGGCAACATCGGCGCCAACGCCATCGTCGGTGCCGGGCTGCCCATCGCGGTGGGGGCCGCCATGGCGTTCAAGCTGCGCGGTGATCCCTACGCTGCGCTCACCTTCATGGGCGACGGTGCCACCAATATCGGTACGTTCCACGAAGCCATGAACATGGCCTCGGTGTGGAATGCGCCGGTCGTCTTCATCGTGGTCAACAACCTCTACGGCGAGTACTCGCCGCTGCGCATGACGACCCCCATCGACGACCTGGCCAGGCGCGCCGAGCCCTACGCCATGCCCGGCGTCATCGTCGATGGCCAGGATGTCGACGCCGTGCATGCGGCCACATCGGAGGCGCTCGCGCGTGCCCGATCGGGAGCCGGGCCCAGCCTCCTCGAGATGAAGACCTACCGTTATCGAGGCCATTCGAGATCCGATCCCGCCAAGTACCGCCCCGACGGGGAGCTGGACGCGTGGCAGGAGCGCGATCCGATCCTGCTCCTGGGTCGACGTCTCATCGAGGACGCGGCGATGACCGACGCTGAGCAGACCGCCATGCGGGAGGCCGTCCAGGCCCAGGTCGACGCTGCCATCGAACAGGCAGAGGCGGCACCCTATCTGACGTTGGAGGAGGCCGGCAGCTATGTCTACGCTGACTGAACCGCAGGCTGAGACCGTGGCCGAGCCGACCGAGATGAGCTATCGAGATGCCGTCAACCTGGCGCTCGACGAGTCACTCGCCGATGATCCGGCCGTCGTCTTTTTGGGCGAGGACGTGGCCAACGCCGGCGGCGTCTTCAAGACCAACACCGGCCTGGCGGAGAAGCATGGCGATCGCGTCATCAACACGCCCATCTGCGAGAACGGCTTCACCGGCGTGGCATTGGGGATGGCCGTCGTGGGCATGCGCCCCATCGTCGAGTTCATGTTCGCCGACTTCTTGCCCAGCGCGGGTGACGCCATCGTCAACCAGCTGCCCAAGTACCGCTTCATGAGCGGAGGGGCGCTCTCGGTGCCGGTCACCCTGCGCGTCATCTCGGGGGGCGGAGGCCGCTTCGGCACGCAGCACAGCGCCACCGGTGAATTGTGGTTCATGTCCCAGCCCGGACTGCGCGTGGCAGCCGCCGCGACGCCGGCTGCCGCTTACGAGCTGCTGAAAGCGGCCGTCCGCTCCGATGATCCCGTCATCGTGCACGAGCACAAGGCGCTGTACACCCGCAAGGGCCCCGTTCGACGCGGCGCTGTCGCCGAGATGGGCCGAGCGTCCATCGAGCGCCAGGGTGACGATGTCACCATCGTGGCCACCCTGCTGATGGTCGAACGCGCGCTGGGGGCCGCCCGGATGCTCGAGGCGGAGGGCATCAGTGCCGAGGTCGTGGACCTGCGCTGGATCCGGCCGCTGGACGTCCCGACGGTAGCGGAGTCAGTGGGCCGAACTGGTCGCCTGGTGGTCGCCGAGGAGCAGTGGCACGACGCCGGATGGGGCGCGACGCTCATCAGCCGGCTGCTGATGCAGGGTGTCCACCTGGCTGCGCCGCCACGCGCGGTATCGCTGCCGGACGACGTGCTCATCCCGTTCTCGCCGCCGCTGGAGGACGCGGCCATCCCGTCGGCCGAGCGCATCGCGGATGCCGTTCGCGCCAGCCTCAGGTCGTGAGGCCAGCCCGGATATGAGCGCATTCTCCAGATCCTGCTGCGCAACGACGGTCGTACCACGCTCGTGGAGCTGGTGCCCTGGGCGGGGCCACTGCAGCACGAGGCTGGCGATCGCCACCGCCACATGGCCGAGGAGCTCTCTGGCGATCCACGCATCACGGCGCTCACCATCACCGACAACGCCGGTGGCTTCGTGCGGCTGGGTCCGCTGACGTTGGGCCAGGCCATCCAGCAGATGGGCGGCCAGGTCGTGGTCCACCTGGCCTGCCGGGATCGGAACCGGGCCGCGCTCCAGTCGGCGGCGTTCGGGCTCGCCAGCGATGGCTTGACCAGCGTGCTGGCGCTCTCGGGTGACTACCCCAAGGAAGGCTTCCACGGTCGTTCCCGTCCGGTCTTCGACATCGATTCGGTCGGTCTCATCACGCTCCTGCGCGACATGTCGGGTCACGGCCCCAGGTTCACCATCGGGTGTGCCATCAACCCCTTCAAGGCCCTGGAGGGCGACCTCGTCCCGCAGTACCTCAAGCTGGCGATGAAGGTGCGGGCCGGGGCCGACCTTGCCATCACGCAGGTCGGCTACGATGCGCGTTCGCTGTCCGAGCTGATGCAGTGGAACCGCGCCCAGACGCAGCCCATCCCATTGATGGCTTCCGTGTACATCCTGAGCAAGGGCGTCGCCGGGGTCTTCCATCGCGGTGGGGTGCCGGGGATCCGACTCAGCGATGGGCAGATGGCCTGGGCGGAGCGTCAAGCTGCGTCCGCTGACAATGGCCGTGGGGTGTTCCTCGAGTTCGCCGCCAAGCAGATCGCGGTCGTGCGCGGCCTCGGCTACGCGGGTGCCTATATCGCCGGACAGCGGAACAGTGCCGAGATCGACCAGGTCCTGCGCATGGCCGATGACTTCGCGACGGACTGGCAGGCGGTGCTTGCCGACATCCACTACCCCGAGCCCGATGCCTACCGCCTCTTTCGAACGGGCGACCGGCCGGAGCTGGCCTCCGAGCAGGTCGTTGCCGCCAGCAGGACGAAGCGCGTGCCACTCTATTACCGCTTCAACCGCCTCGTCCATGATCTCGCGTTCGCGCCCCGGTCACCGGGTTTCGGCGTAGCCAGGTCCGTCTACAGCAGGCTTGAGTCGGCCCGCCTGATGTGGCCGGCGCACGTCTTCGAACAGGCGCTGAAGGTGCCCATGTTCGACTGCCACGACTGCGGTGACTGCTCGCTCCCGGACATCGCCTACCAGTGCCCCGAAGGTGCCTGTGCCAAGAACCAGCGCAACGGCCCCTGTGGTGGCTCGCTCAACGGCGAGTGCGAAGTGCCCGGCAAGCCTTGTGTCTGGACCCAGGCCTACGATCGACTACGGCCCTACGGTGAGGCCATGAGCATGCTCGAGCGCGAACCGGTCCTCCAGGACAACGCGCTGCGCGGCACAAGCGCCTGGGCCAACACCTTCCTGGGCCGCGACCACTACGGCTACGACACCGAAGGAGAAGACTCGTGACCGACGCCGAGGGCGCCACCCCCTTCATCATCATCGGCGAGAACATCCACTGCACCCGCGTCGTCAAGCGCGATGGTGCTCGCGGTGGCGTCGCGCCGGATGGGCGACCCGGCGTGCGCTTCCCCGACGGCGACGGCGGCGAGGCCTGGGTGCCGCTGCCGGACTCCATCCTGCAGTCCCAGGAGTTCACCGGCAGCGGGCGGATCAAACACGTCATGGCAGCCGTACGTGTGGGGCTGGCTGGTGGCGCCGATGCCGAGACGGCCGCTCGCTACGTGGCCTGGATGGCCGAGCGCCAGGTCGCCGGTGGCGCGCACTACCTCGACCTCAACGTCGACGAGATCAGCCCGGAGGTGAACGGCCGCGTCGAGGCCATGCAGTGGCTGGTGGCGGCCGTTGGCCCTGCCTCCCGCGTGCCGCTGTCGATCGATTCCTCTGACGCGGTCGTGCTTGAAGCCGGGCTCGATGCCATCGATCGGGCTTGGGCGAGTGGTGCCACGCCGATGGTGAACTCGGCCTCCTCGGAACGTCCGGGAGTGCTCGAGTTGTGCAAGGAACGAGGCACGCCCGTGGTCTTGTCGTGCACAGGAGCAGCGATGCCGTCGGGGACGCAGGATCGCATCGATCGCGCCGAGCAGATCGATACGCTCGGCCTTCGACCTGGGGCTCGCGGCCGACACGCTCTACGTGGACCCGCTGGTCATCCCCATCGGCGTCGATCCCATGGCCGGCGGTGCCTATCTCGACGCCGTCCGCACCATCCGCGAACGCTTCGGCGATGCGATCCACATCACCGGCGGCGTGAGCAACATCAGCTTCGGCATGCCGGCACGTCGCATCATCACCGATACCTTCCTCGACCTTGCTGTCCGAGCCGGCCAGGACAGCGGCATCATCGATCCGGTGGCCGACGTCCAAGCAGCGCTCGACCCCGACCGCGACTCGGAGGCCTACCGGCTGGCAGCCGCGATGCTGACTGGCGAGGACGCCTACGGCATGGCCTTCATCGAAGCCTTCCGCGCTGGCCGCTTGGGCTGACCGTCTGGCGCGTCACTCAGTCGGCGTAGTCCTCCGCTACTTCCATGGCGATCTCGGCCCACTGCCACAGCCGTTGCGGCTCATAGCGGACCGTGGAGATGTCCTTCATGATCAACTCGCGGTGGCAGCCGCGCGACGCGTCGAGGAACTCGACCAGCTGCTGCCGCGCCAGCTCCGGGTCGAACCTGTCGCGCGCGAAGACGTTGGGGTTGGGCTTGCGACTCAGGACGTAGTCACTGCCGATCTGGTCGACCATACGGGCGGTATCGGCCCACGGAGTGGTCGAGATCTTGCGCAGGTTGGGGATGCGTTTGATGACGTCGATGCTGTTGTGCAGCGGCTCGCAGCAGCCGTAGTAGGTCATCCTGAAGCGCTTCAGCCAACGCAGATCGTGTTCGACGGCGAACTCCCATCGCATCGCCGGTGAGACATCGCTGAAGATCTGGGCGTTGGAGCAGCCCCACATGTTGCGGGGATGGACCCAGGCGGGGTCGAACGGCTCACCCGGCAGGGACTCCGTGTAGCCATAGCCGCCCGAGCCGATGCGCGTGTTGTCGCAGTCGAGCGAGAGCACGTTCAGGGCATCGAACTGGTCCAGCTCCACCATCCAGGCGTCCACCATGCGGGCCACGCCGGCGTGGACCAGGTCCGGTCGCATGACCAGATCCAGCATGGCTTCTTGCACACCCCACCAGCGGACGAGATAGTCCCAGGGCGTATACCAGATATGCGTCTGGCCCTGTTTCCTGACGGGCATGATGCCGTCGTAGACCTCGCACATGGCCTGGTAGCGGAACTCGGTCGCCGCCTCGTTGTGCGTGACGACCGGCATCCTGATCTTTTCGAGGTCGTCGAAGTCCCGGATCTGGATATGGAACTCGCGCGAGACGATGTCATTGGCATCATCGGTCCGCGCCAGCTCCACGTCCTCGACGATGCCGAAGTCGGTGCTGTGGACCGCGAGGGGGCAGGCGATGAAGTCGTTGATTATCATGTCGCCCCGCAGGTGACGCCACTGGTACAGCGTTCGCCGCAGGTCCCGTTCCTGGTCCTGCGCCCAGGGATCGCTCGTGCGCAGCGTCAGCTCGTCGTCGACGTTCATCTCGTGCCAGGGGATCTCGTTCGATCCAGACCATCGGCCGTGCCGACTTGAGGTCGTTGAGCTGCTGCCAGAGCCTGGCCTTCTCCGCGTGGACGGGCAGGGCCGCGATCTCGGCCGACTCCGCGGCGAGGCGTCGCAGTATCTCGCGGTCGTGCTGGCTGACCTCGATCTCGTGGGCGATGGGCGGCGGTTCGTAGTGACTAGGGTCGTGAAGCATGAGACGGCGGACGATACCTGCCTGGCTAGGCCGAAGCCGGCACGGCCTTCATCACATCTTCGTCGTAGCTCATCACCAGCTTCTGGCCGGGCTGCACGACCAGGAAGTCATCGTCCCACTCGCCATCGAGCAGCCGGTCGATGAGCCCCAGGTCGCTGAGAACTGATTCGAAGCGCCAACCTCGCATCTCCGTCTCCTGGCGCGCCTGCTGCTTGGCTTCGCCATCGGTGGCCAGGCCGGTCTCCAGGAAGGCGCCCCGCTCGTAGTGTGACTGCCACTCGCCCATCGCCTCCATCAGGTAGTCGGCATTCTCCTGTCCGTACTTCTCGATGTACGTCTGGTAGGTATCGCTGACGCTGTCGGAGCGGCTCGAGTCGCCCAGCTGCCAGCCGGTCAAGGCATTGCCGCGCTTGACGTTGTCCTCGGTGAACCAGTAGGTGCCAGGCGTAGTGGCGTGCTCCTGCTCGTAGCGCTCGCGGCTACCGAGGAAGATGGTGGCGCAGTCGTGCGCGCGGGGCAGCACCAACGGGCGCGTGCGGGCGACCAGGCCGGCCACGGCACCACCACAGAGCCCGTATCCGAGCAGGATGGCGTCGGCATCCGGGTCGGCCGCTTCGACGCGGTCGATCTCCTCCTGGATGCGGTCCCGCAAGGGCAGTGGGTCGACGTGCAGTGAGGCTGACAGGTCGGAGACGATGACCTCGTGGGAAGACGAGGCAGCCAGATGCTCGACCGGGAGCATGAGCATGTCGCAGGTGATGAGTTGCAGTCGCATCGGTGTGACCTCGACTGGGTTAGCAGAAGCGTACGAGACAGGGCTGGGCCCTGCGCGTCACTGTAGCGCGACTCGCCCGACTCCCGCCTGAATCAGCCGCCGACTACCGCCTGAGTCAACCGCCGCTCGATCCACCACCCATGCGGCCGGCCTGGATGACGCGATCGAGGAACTGCCGCGTCCGCGCCTCGCGTGGATGGCCGAAGCCTCCGCGGGCGGCCCTTCCTCGAGCAGCCGCCCCGCATCGAGGAAGCAGACGCGGTCGGCGATGTCACGCGCGAAACCCATCTCATGGGTGGCGATGGTCATGGTCATACCGGCCTCGGCCAGCTCACGGATGACGTCCAGCACCTCTGCCACCAGCTCGGAATCCAGCGCGGAAGTGATCTCATCGAGCAGCAACAGTTCCGGCTTCATGGCCAGTGCGCGCACGATGGCGACACGCTGCTGCTGGCCGCCGGAAAGGCGGTCGGGATACTGGTCCGCCTTCTCTTCCAGGCCGAAGCGCTGCAACAGGGCCAACGCCCCCGACCTGGCCTCATACTTGCCGACTTTGAGCACCTTGCGCGGCGCCAGCATGACGTTGTCGATGACGCTCATGTGGGGGAAGAGGTTGTAGGCCTGGAAGACGATGCCGATGCGGCGGCGCACGATGTCGATCTTGACGCCGCGGGCAGTGATGTCAGCACCCTCGACCATGACTCGCCCGCCGTCGATGGGCTCGAGCAGGTTGATGCAGCGCAGCAGCGTGGACTTGCCCTTGATCCCGAGGCACCGATGAGGCAGACCACGCATGCTCGCCGACGGCCAGATCGATGCCCTTGAGCACCTCAAGGTCACCGAACGACTTGTAAAGGCCCTCCAGGCGCACCGCCTCACCTCCCAGTCGGCGGCCACTGGCGCCTACCCTCTCACCGCTCATCGGGAGCCTGCCGTCTGGCGCCGCCGGCTGCGCTCCACGAGCCAGTCCACCAGGCGCATCGCCACTCGGACTAAGATCTTCATGCACCATAGTTTGGTTCGGACCAAGCGCCCGCGCAATTGCTTTATCGTAATCGTTCCCGACGCCAAACACCCACGAGTTGTTCCGGGTCGTAGTTAATGTTGCGGTCGGGGCCCCTGATCTGGCATTCCCGCTTCCTGTTGCTCCGATAGCTCCCGATCCGTTCGTTCCAGAAGAATCGACCCCGCTAAAGCTCACGACCGTGATGGACGAGACCACTTTTTGTGACAGCGTAACGCTCACAGACATGTTGCTGAGCGCCGCTGGGGCGAACGCCCGCCATATCTCGGAAGTTCCCTTCTGAACGTTAGTTCTGATTACGAGAGCCCAAGTCAAGCCTCCTCCGGAAACGCTGTTCACTACCGTGTTTGTTCCTGGTGCGTCGGTGGCAACGAAGGCGAGCAGGAGTTCATTGCCGGTGGCCGTGGAGAAACTCGGAGTAGAAACTGTCGTGCTTGATGTGCCCTGATCTTTAGAAACCATCGCGTCAATTGCTATTCCTGTCGCGGTAACTGCCTGAGCGGTGAAATTGATGCCCGCGACATTCGCATTACTGACCGTAACGGTTTGGTTCACCGGCGAGAAAAGGACGCCGGATTTCGTCGGCGTGACCGTATACGAGCCGTTCGCCAGCCCGGTGAACGTGTAAATGCCGGAGCCATCAGCCGTCGTCGTCGCTGTCGCTGTACCAGACAGGCTGACCGTCGCCCCCGCACCTCCGGCCGTGGTCGTCCCCGAGATGCTCCACGTCTGAGCCGTCGTGGTGAAATTGATGCCCGCGACGTTGGCGCATTAGACCGTAACCGCTTGGTTCACCGGCGAGAAAGTGACGCCGGATTTCGTCGGCGTGACCGTATACGAGCCGTTCGCCAGCCCGGTGAACGTGTAATTGCCGGAGGCATCAGCCGTTGTCGTCGCTGTCGCTGCACCAGACAGGCTGACCGTCGCCCCCGCACCTCCGGCCGTGGTCGTGCCCGAGATGCTCCACGTCTGAGCCGTCGCGGTGAAATTGATGCCCGCGACGTTGGCGCCATTGACCGTAACCGCCTGGCTCACCGGCGAGAAAGTGACGCCGGATTTGGTCGGTGTGACCGTATACGAGCCGTTCGCCAGCCCGGTGAACGTGTAATTGCCGGAGGCATCAGCCGTCGTCGTCGCTGTCGCTGTACCAGACAGGCTGACCGTCGCCCCCGCACCTCCGGCCGTGGTCGTCCCCGAGATGCTCCACGTCGGAGCCGTCGTGCTGAAATTGATGCCCGAGACGTTGGCGCCATTAACCGTAACCGCTTGGTTCACCGGCGAGAAAGTGACGCCGGACTTGGTCGGCGTGACCGTATACGAGCCGTTCGCCAGCCCGGTGAACGTGTAATTGCCGGAGCCATCGGCCGTCGTCGTCGCTGTCGCTGTACCAGACAGGCTGACCGTCGCCCCCGCACCTCCGGCCGTGGTCGTCCCCGAGATGCTCCACGTCGGAGCCGTCGTGCTGAAATTGATGCCCGAGACGTTGGCGCCATTAACCGTAACCGCTTGGTTCACCGGCGAGAAAGTGACGCCGGACTTGGTCGGCGTGACCGTATACGAGCCGTTCGCCAGCCCGGTGAACGTGTAATTGCCGGAGCCATCGGCCGTCGTCGTCGCTGTCGCTGTACCAGACAGGCTGACCGTCGCCCCCGCACCTCCGGCCGTGGTCGTCCCCGAGATGCTCCACGTCGGAGCCGATTGCGTGTGAAATTGATGCCCGAGACGTTGGCGCCGTTGACCGTGGGCGATTGGCTGGCCGGCGAGAAAGTGACGCCGGATTTGGTCGGCGTGACCGTATACGAGCCGTTCGCCAGCCCGGTGAACGTGTAATTGCCGGAGGCATCGGCGGTCGTCGTCGCTGTCGCCGCGCCAGACAGGCTGACCGTCGCCCCCGCACCTCCGGCCGTGGTCGTCCCCGAGATGCTCCACGTCGGATTCGATCGTGCTGTGAAATTGACGCCCGTAGACGTTAGCACCGTTGACCGTGGGGGATAGGCTGGCTGGCGTGAAGGTGACGCCGGATTTGGTCGGCGTGACCGTATACGAGCCGTTCGCCAGCCCGGTGAACGTGTAATTGCCGGAGGCATCGGCGGTCGTCGTCGCTGTCGCCGCGCCAGACAGGCTAACCGTCGCCCCCGCACCTCCGGCCGTGGTCGTCCCCGAGATGCTCCACGTCGGATTCAATTGCGCTGTGAAATTGACGCCCGTAACGTTAGCACCGTTGACCGTGGGGGATAGGCTGGCTGGTGTGAAGGTGACGCCGGATTTGGTCGGCGTGACCGTATACGAGCCGTTCGCCAGCCCGGTGAACGTGTAATTGCCGGAGGCATCGGCGGTCGTCGTCGCTGTCGCTGCGCCAGACAGGCTGACCGTCGCCCCCGCACCTCCGGCCGTGGTCGTCCCCGAGATGCTCCACGTCTGAGCTGTCGCGGTGAAATTGATGCCCGAGACGTTGGCGCTATTGACCGTAACCGCCTGGTTCACCGGCGAGAAAGTGACGCCGGATTTGGTCGGCGTGACCGTATACGAGCCGTTCACCAGCCCGGTGAACGTGTAATTGCCGGAGGCATCAGCCGTTGTCGTCGCTGTCGCTGCGCCAGACAGGCTGACCGTCGCCCCCGCACCTCCGGCCGTGGTCGTCCCCGAGATGCTCCACGTCTGAGCTGTCGCGGTGAAATTGATGCCCGAGACGTTGGCGCTATTGACCGTAACCGCCTGGTTCACCGGCGAGAAAATGACGCCGGATTTGGTCGGCGTGACCGTATACGAGCCGTTCACCAGCCCGGTGAACGTGTAATTGCCGGAGGCATCGGCGGTCGTCGTCGCTGTCGCTGCGCCAGACAGGCTGACCGTCGCCCCCGCACCTCCGGCCGTGGTCGTTCCCGAGATGCTCCAGGTCTGAGTTGTCGATGTAAAGACCACATCGACCCAATAATTCGAGGAATTGAACCCCTGGTTCGGGAAGTTGCTCCCCGCACCGTAGGCGAACACACCATTAAAGCCCGATACGCCGTTCTGAAGTGCATGCAAAGGCGGATTGTTCACCCCGGTCGTGGCGAAATAGTTCTGATCATCGGAATAATGACCCGCGGTAAGGTGATACGAAGCCACATACACCGTATTAGCAGTGATCGTCACAGGACTTGAGAAATTCACCTGTTGCCATCCCGACGCAGTCTCGCCGCTGAAGGTGGCCGAGGCCAGCAGTTGACCACTGCTGGACCACAGGTTGCCGACATGCGTCCCGGTATTCGTGCTCGCTTTATAGAAACGAATCCCGGTAATAGTGCCGTCAAAATCAGCCCTGAACTTCACGCCCAATTCCACCGCGCTGTCTGGACCGGAGTCTGGTATCCCCGGTACTGTCCCCGGCCAGATGGTGCAGTTGGTGGTACAATCCGTTCCGCCGCCGCCGACTGTGACCACGACGCCGGCGCTCGGGGTTTCGACATTGCCGCTGTCATCCACCGCTCTGCTCTTGATCGTCACAGAACCCGATGCAGCGGGGGTCCACGCATAACTCCAAGCCTCTCGGCCGGTAGCGGGATGCCAAGTTGTACCGCCGTCGACTGAAACCTCCACGCCTGCAACGACGCCGAGACCCGCATCGGCCGCGGTACCGGTAATCGTAACGGGACTGCCCAGTGGCAAGTTCGAACCGGCCGCCGGCGAAGTAATCGCCGAGCCTGGAGCGCTTGTATCGGTCGAGGCAGTAGCCGCTGTCAGTCCCGCTTGTAGTGTCGCGGGCTGTGCGCCCATATCTGCGAAGAGGTTGACCGTCGCCTGTTGCATCCGGACGTCGGTCGTTGACCCCAAATTGCTACGGTCATGGTTGGAGTCCAGGCCCCAGGACCATTGGTACGTCCCGGCGGCGAACACCCATGCCCCGCTTAGCGCCTTGTACAGCGTCATTTTATGAATCACCGTGCCCGCGCCGTAAGCGCTCCCGTAGTCGAGCAGGAAGTTCGAGGAATCCGTAATGGGTGTGTTCGATAGCTCAAAAAGACCTGCGGGCCGGAAGCCGTTGTCCTCATCGTCGTCAAACTCAGCGCCAATTGTCCCCGGAGCCAGCGTCGCCTGTTGGCCGGTTCCAAGAGTGGAGACCGAGGTGTTACGCCAGAAGCGCATCCGCCCATCCGCCTGCGGCACGGTGATCGTGCCGTTTTGACCGCCGTTCATGCGAAAGAGGGTTCCCACTAGCGCGTTCTCCGGTCGGCCGCCATCTGCAGGCGGACTGAAGCGCGGATCGCGCCAGGTGCCGGTCCAGGTCGGCGGGTCTGCCGGATCAATGCATTGCATTAGCGTGTGTTTCCTTGTAGCAGACCATCGTACGGAACGGCGTATTCGACCCGTCGATGGAGTTCTCCCACCGCGTCTTCCAAAACATCGTATTTCCGCTGAAGAAGGCCAGGTGGACGCCCGCGTCACGCGCCGCCTGTATACTGGCGCGCTCGCCCGGCCGACCAGTACTCGTCGTGGCCGTTCGACATCCACACCTTATGATTCTGAATCAGCGCGGCGTTGCGTTCAGCATCTACCCCGGTGAAGTAGGTTACGTCGTAGCCGTTAGCCTCGAGCCAGCGCACCATCGGGTACTCGGCGTTGAACACCCAGCTCTCGGCCTCAAATGCCCGGGTATGAAATGGCCGGTTGTAGCTCACCTTATAGGCGCGTGAGGGATTAGTGCCGGGCGCCCCCGTATACAGGTTGTTTCCGCCGTAATCGTTATATGCCTGCCATGTCGTGTCCGAAGTCTGAAACAGAAGGTCGGAGTGGCTGGCATCGTTACGGACAATGAAGAAGATGTGGCTCGCGCCGCCGGTATCCGTGCGCACGGCTCTTAGCGAAATAAATCCCAGAAGTCGCGTTGGCGGGTACGGTCCACGACGCCGAGACCGCCCAATTGCCGCAGTCGATCAGGCCGGTCGTGGAATTGGTCAGGCAAGCCGGCTGATTCTGAGGACCAGACCGCATTTATGGTGGCCACTTTCCGCGCCCCATTTCCACCGTAATAACCCATCCGATAGATATCGAGGCGATAGCCTGGTGCATTGGTGTTGATCTTGAAGTTGATTGTCCCGCCTTGGTTCACGCTGATATCCGTCGCGAATCCCTGGATGGTCGCATCGCCGGCGCCCGAGATATCCCATTCAGACGCCGAATTGCCCGCCAGGCAGTTCTCGGCCACGATGGGATTCGCCGGCGAACTGCAGTTGCCCCCCGCCGCCGCGGTAGTGAAAGACCACGTGAAGTCTGCGGCGAGAGCACTCCCGTTGACGTCCTTAATCCCCGTAGTGAGCGTGGCGGTGTAGGTCGTCGAGGCTGCCAGCGCACTACTGGGAGTGAGCGTCGCAGTGTTGCCGCTCACCGTTATAGAGCCGGACACCTGCGTGTTGCTGGCGTTTTTCAAGGTGAACGTTGATGCGGTAATTGTCGTCGCATCAAGAGTATTGTTGAACGTAGCACTCACCGCCGCGCCCGAACTCACCCCCGTCGCGCCACTCGCCGGGGTTGTTGCAGTGAGGCTCAGTGGAGCGGGCGCGCTGCTAGTCGTAAAGACCACATCAACCCAATAGTTGCTCGACTGGAACGTATTGGAAGGGAAGAGGCTGCTGATGCTGTACGCATATACCCCGTCGCCCCCGCTCGCTCCATCCTGCAACAGGTGCACCGGCGGATTGTCGACGCCAACGACGAAGTACCCGTTATTCGCAGCGTAATTGCCAACATTCGTGTGATACGACGCCACATACACCGTGTTCGCCGTCACCGCGACAGGAGCCGAGAAGTTCACCTGCTGCCAGCCCGAGGCGGTCTCGTTCGTGAAGGTTGCCGTCCCGAGCAGTTGACCGGCGCTGCTCCACAGGTTTCCTACATGTGTGCCGGTATTCGTCGACCCTTTGTAAAATCGGATCCCCGTGATGAAGCCGTTCAGGTCGACTTTAAACTTAACCCCGAGTTCGACGGCGTTCGGGTCGTTGACCGAAGGGTTGGACGGCGTGGTTGAGCTACTCCAGGCACTACAGGGACAGGACGGTCCCGCTGCGGTAGTGAACGACCAGGTGTAATTGGAGGTGAGAGCATTTCCTGAGAGATCCTTGACCCCGGTGGTAAGGTGGCGGTATAGGTGGTCGAAGCCGTAAGCGGACTATTGGGTGTGAGTACTCGCAGTATGGCGTGGCCGCAGTATACGCTACTGTGGCCGGCGCCGCGGTATTGGTCAGAGTCGCGCAGGACGAAAGTATTCATATTAATGGTGGCCGGGTCCATCGCCTTCGGTGAATGTCGCGGCGACAGTCGTGGCTCTGGCTTACCCCCGTCGCGCCGTTGACGGGGGATGTCGCATTCACTGTCGGCGGCGTTGTATCGGCCGCGTAGGTGGCGTGTATAGCTCCCGCAGATGCCGGGAAAAGCGCATATTCGATGCCTTTGATGGAATCGAATGTAAGCGTCACGGCCCCGCTTGGGCCCGTAATGCCGGTGAGTACCGCTGGCCCAGAGTGCGTCGGCAACATGGCCTGAAGGCCGTTAGTGTTGCTCCCTGGGCTCACAGTGAAGCTGAGCGTATTGTTAGCCCATGTCAGCCCGCCGAACGAAGAGCTATTGCGACCATCGAGCCATTTCAACATCTGAAGGCTCGATACAATCGGTACTCCGCGGGAGAGTGCCGAGGAGAGAACTCCATCGGAGACCGGATTAGCTAGCGCTGTCGGTATGCGCATTCACGGTATACGCGCCGTAATAGCCCTTGTGGACCTACCGCCGCACTCAACAGGGCGTCGCTGGTGAACGGATAGGTCTGCCCCGATTCATCGGTCATCTGCGTAGTCGCGTTGTATACATCGATGATGGTTCCATCGAGTCCGCGAAGCGCATCGGCATGGCCGATCCGGTGAAGTGGCCGGGACGGTCTTGCACCCAGCCGGGCGGCCAAAAATAATAGCTGGTATCCAGCCGAATCCCATATTTCAGCTCGGTCTTTGCGCCTGTTACCCAATCGCTCCAGGCGATGCAATGGTGCCGCTCGGTGATCGGCGCCGGAATGCTCAGATAGGAACTGGTAAAATCGGAAACCTGCTGGTTATAGAAGGTATCGAGCGACGATGGCGTGAAGTCGGCACAATCGGTATTGATGTGCAGTCCTACCTCAAAGCCCTGCGCAGTGTAGCTCGCGGCCTGAGCATTCGATAGGTTCTGAGGCTCGACGTAGATATATGAGGTCGACCGAATGCACTCCCAATTCGCGACGTTGCATCCGGCGGGACTGGCGGCGAGATACTGGTCAAAGCGGCCCGCCGTTCCGCCGTTTCCGTGGTCGTCGCCGGTCATGATCACGACCGCCTTCTTGCCGCGCGGGAAATACCAGAACCGCGGCAGGGGCTTTTTAGCGAGATTCATCTGAAGGATGAGATTCGCGAGTAACCGCTGCTGTTCGTCCGCCTGCGGGATCGCTACTTCGTTGTCCAGATCGACCCAGTCGGGCTGGGGATCACCGGTAGCAGCCGCCATAGAACTTGTCGTCGGATCGGATGGGCGTAAATCCATCGCGCTCCTGCGCGGCCCAGGCGGGATTTCCCTGGCGCATATAGACGATGGAGGTCGCGAGATCGTAGGCGAAGGCCGCTGCGTGGCCGCCGCTTGTACCGACGCTACGCAGTGTCACGGCTGGATTGGAAGTCGGCGTGGTGGGAGTCGTATAAAGTGTGGCAATAATCGAAGCGCCATTCACTGTATAGTTATCCGCGCCGTGCCATGAAACTGCATGGGCAGGCCCACGATGCCATTGCCAGATGGAGTGGACGTATCCACGAGAAGGTAGGCATTTGACGAGCGTAGACCCGGTTGGTGTAAGCCCGAGCAGCGGGGCAAGCTGCGAGTCGGGCCGCATCGCGATGAGGTTACCCCCAGCGTTCACCCAGGCGCTCAACGTGCTGACTTGGCCGGCGGTTAGCGTCGCGGGAGCGAGGATGGCCACGTCATAGTTGTTTAGCACCGTCGGTGTCACTGTGCCGATATCTGCTACGGCAAATTCATTTAGTCCTTCCGTCCGCAGAATCTCGGCATAATATGTGCCGTATGTGGAGGAAGAGGAGGTGATGACGAGGATCGGTCCGCCCGGCCCCTGATTGGGATCTGGCTGAGCACTGGCGCACCCGGCCCACAGGAACAGCAATATGAGAGCGACGACTACTTCGCGCATAACCGGCCGTCTATGCTTCATGTCACGGTCTCGCGATCACAAAAGAAAGTCACGGCGTTGTGGACGCCGGGATGGTTAGCAGTTTTCTTCCGCTGACTACATTCCAAAGCGTGATGTCGCCGGCGTCGCTCGCCGCCGCCAGAAACTTCGCGCGGGGAGCAAATACAAGCACATTGATGGCGCCCGTCGAACCGAATAATGTCTTGTCCAGAACCCCGGTTCGGGCATCCCACAAAATGATCAGTGCATCTTCGCCGCCGCTGGCAATTGACTTACCATCAGGGCTGAAGACGATGGTTTCTATGGGCGCGGCGTGTCCTTTCAAGACCTGTAGTTGCTGTCCATTGGCCGGATTCCACAAGTGAATGACGGTATCTTGACCTCCGCTCGCTAGCACCGTTCCATCCGGACTGAACGCAACAGCATCGACCGGTCCGGAATGTCCGCGCAGCGTGTATAGAAGTTTCGCAGAGGCAACATCAAAAACTAGAACTCGACCATCCTCGCCCGCACTGGCCAGGAGCTGGCTGTCTGGACTGAACGATAGCGCATTAACAAAATCCGCCGGGCCGTAGAGGATCTTGCTCAACTTCCGGCTCGCGAGATCCCATAGCATGATCCGTGTCTCTTCGCCCGCACTGGCGAGAAATTTGCCGTCAGGACTGGCAGCGACCGTTCTGATCGCGTGCTCATGACCTGTAAGCGTTGCTATTCGGTTTCCGCCTACTACATCCCAAATGCGGACGACACTATCTCTGCCCACGCTGCTGAGCGTGTTGCCGCCAGGACTAAACACAAGACCGGTGGGCAACCCGAGAGAGCCTTTAATAACCGCCGTTTGCAGACCCGTTGTCGCATTCCAGATTCGAAGCGTATTGTCAGTACTTCCGCTCGCCAGCAAGCTGCCATCCCCGTTGGTGGCAAGAGCGGTGACGCCTTTGCGCACGCGGGGACGGAGCGCAGGCGTATTACCTGCTGCCAAGTTCTGAGCAGTGGACACCGATGTTGACTCCCTGCTCGCTTGACTGCCCGGTATGGGAGGAGCCGAACGCGGAGCCGCCTGTAAGCGCTCTTGCGCATCAGCCTCACGCAATTCGTTAGAGCTAATGCAGCCAGGTGTCAAGACCCCGTTGCTGTACGACGCAAGTATCTTCGCAACGTCAGCCATCTTCTGTCCTGTGAACGAGGACGTCGCTACCTGAAGCGGGATTTTACCCTTGAACTGGCTGAGTAGTGTGTCTGCATTCACGATTGTGCGGGCGACCGGAACTCGGTCAGAGCCTCGGGCAACATTGAGTTTTGCGGCGACTAACTCGCCCGCCACAATTACGCTCGGATCGGCAGGAATACCGGACCCGAGTGTTGCCTCCAGAAAAGCGAGCAATTCCTCTTTGGTGTACGTCTGGCCGCCCAGGCTGAGCGAGGCAACCGGCCAGGACGCAGGAGTTTTCCGCCAGAAACTCTGGCTCATCGGACACTTGTAAGGACCTATCGGAATTCTTGTAGCGCCCAAAATGTTCACGTAAAGAGCGGTTGCAATAGGGGCCGTCCAGCGCGAATAACCATCCCAGCTTCCATCAATGTTCTGGTTTTTGACCAGCCATTCGTCATAATCTTCGGACCACCTGCAGTGTTCATTTGTCGTCGAGCCGCAATCAGTCAGCATGTCGGTGATGTGTGTGGAATCGTCCAGTCCGATGGTCGTTTCCAGCCCGGCGTAGATCATCCACATGGTGTACGGGTTACCGAAATTACCCGGCAATCCATGGTTTGCAGTCGACTTCCACCGTGCATTCAATAACGCCAGAGACGGCTGCAATTGTGAGTTTGTCAGGTCATGCCCGAGAAACTTCATGGCTACCAGCCAGCCGCCTATGTCGGTGCGCCCGACTCTGGTTGCTGCATTCTGGACTTTACTGGCCCAGCCCTCGAGGCTGCTCTTCAGCGTTTCCGGCGTGACGGGGCCCAGTGTTTCGTTATAAGCGAGTGCGATTACGGCCCACGGCATATTAGAATTCTCGGATTCAGCATTGCCTTCATTGCCCGTTGTATTGCCGTTGCTACTCGCGTTTTGGCTCGCCGCCAATGCGTTAGTAATTGCTTGGGCGATCTGTTTCCAGGTCATGCCTGCTAATCGCCCACCCTTCGTTGCCACAACATCGGCGCCGGCTACGAGCCCATAGGCTGCAATCGCTGGGGCTACCAATCCCGTGGTATACGTTGATGTCTCACCATCACGCCAATACACGCCTTTGCAGGAAAAACTACTGTCCGGGCATATATTGGCGCCGTCGCTACGGCCCCCTACGTCTACGATTATTGCGGTATTCAGGAGATAGGCGACGGCTTTATCGACAGCGCTTTGATACAGAGCGGCGTTACTACCCCACGTGTCTTGCTGGGTTAGAAAAGCAAATGCCGCTGCACCGGTAGCGGCTTGTTCGTGTCCGGAAGCATTCCAAAATCCACCGGCCTGCTGTGTGTTGTACAAATATGCAAGAGCTTTTTGTATTGCGATCGAATTTTGGACCTCTGTCGCCGCCCGAGCGGTGGGCATGCAGACAACACACCCCAGGAGGATGGTGGACCAGACGAGCTTCACGGATGTACCCAGAACTCACCTCCGGCAGTCGACTCCGATACAACGCGGCGTCAAACCAGCAGGATTCGATGCTTGTTGCGCGCGTACTCGCATTCGATGTGCCATTCCGTCGGACGGGGGATTCAAGGTGGTTCGGTGCTTGAAAACACAAAAGCATCGACCGGAAACCCGCGGTATAGAAAATCTTCCCAAATATTGGAAATAGCCGGATAGGGAAGCCAGTTCGCGTGCTGCTGCCAGTCTTGAACCCCGATGTCAACGGACCCGGGATCACCGCTAATTTCCAGAACCAGGTTCGAACAACCCGACAGGTCGCGTAATCGCCGATTGCCCACCGGTCCCGCAGCTCCAAACGTGAAGAATACGACACCCCAGGACTGAAGCGACGGGTATTGCAATCAGTGCGCCCCGTCGTTTCGAAGGCCAATCCGTACGATTTCCCGAGGTGTTGAGCCGACGTTTACGCCATTGCCGAGCGAAGGACCATTCAGTATCACCTGATCCGGCGGACACTGCGCCGCAACGATCGTAGCAAAGGGAACCGCGCAACAAACGACTCCGAGCAAGCCCATGGTGCGCATGGTTCAGACACTCCTCCTTCGAAACTCGCCGCAAGTTGTTGAAAGTCCGTTGAGCCGCCCGGCCGGCAGTCTCCTGCGGACGGCACGGAGCGTTCAGTGCTTCGAGGATTCCGGCATAGAACCGGTTCTCGTGCGGAACTGCCGGCGCCTGCACCATCAGAACCGTTCGCGTTCCGTCGGGAGTTGAAGGGCTTCGTGCGCGAATGGCTCAAGATGATCGCCGTTCATCATCACCTGACCTCGATCTCGTCCGACGGCAGAATCTCGCCGAAGTCTTCGGCGGAAGGTCCCGACGTGCTGGCCGCAGCAGCGATTTTTCCAACGCTGACTTTTTCCAACCCTAATGTCGCGTAGGCTCTAAATCGTAGAAAGACGGCGTCAGTCGACAAATTCCGTATCGCCCTATAATTGAAGAACTTCTCGAACACCCTGCTCGACCGCCTCTAAGTCTTCGGACGATAAGTCTCTCAAACGCAGTTTCGCGATCGCCCGGACCTGATCGGTTACTGCCACTACGTCGCGGCCGTCGCACCGCACGGGTACCAGCAAGGGGGCGCTGGACTAGGGCGATGTCGACAGCGGAATGATTACGACAGTCCGGCGTAATCTGTTGAAAACGTTACCGGACAAGATGACGCATGGCAGCATCTTGGCGATCTCAGAGCCCAGAGTCGTATGCAGACGGACTCACCAGATTTCGCCGCGCCGGGGCTCTACCATGCTTCCTGCACGGCGTCGGATTCATCCGCCAGGGAATCAAACGAGTTGTCGATTTCGCGAACGTCCGCCGAGCTGTTCGCGGCCTCGCAAGCCCGGACAAGTTGGTCCTCACGTTCGTGAAGTTTGTCGGCAATGGCCGTCGCCACATATTGCGAACGCAAACTGGCAGGAACCCGACGCAGGAACTCCGGAGCCAAGTCCTGGGGCAAGGTAAACGTGAGGTTTCTGCTCAGCATATGACCATACTACTTCCGCCGAGTCCTGCTCTTTCGGCGCGCCTCCATTTGCGCGAGTGCTTCGGCCTTCAGGTCGGACCAAAATTTCTCGTCCGCCACGACCGGTTCACCCGAGTTGATACCTTCCAGCAGCAGTTCCTCGAGCCGCTGCTGCGCCCGCCGCTTCTGGTCCTCCCGGATCAATTCGCGGACATATTCGCTCGGCGTGCTGTACCCAGCTTTGGTTTGCGCCTCAATGTACTGCTTCAATTCCTCTGGCAGCGAGATGTTCATCGACGTCATCGCCATACGCCTATCCTGACATAAACTGTCAGAACATGACAGTTCCCCAACTGAAGGGTACCGCCGACCTCGCCGCCGCCTTTGACGCCGATGGTGAAGAGATCGGCATTCAGCAGCCTGCTTCAAAGCACTCGCGGAATCGGAAGAGCAGGTGGAACTCTCGCAAGCTTTGGCCCTCAGTTTGGGCTTGGCTTATCAGCTCGCCGACGACGCCTTCAGACTTCGCCGGAAACACCGCCAGCTTGGGGAAGCCCACGGTCTGCGACCTGAAGCGCGGCGTGTACACGTCGCCGGTTGTGCGGCGTTGCCGCCATCAATAACAGGTGCCGCGTAATGGCGCCCAAGAGTCGACCGAGGCGGTAGCGCTTCGTGTACTCAACCTCGCCGCCGAAGACGTTGCCGACATTTTGTGGGCCTCGTCGCATACCACGAGATCCGTACTGCCGAGCACGACGGTCGTCTCTTGAAGGGGTTTCCACGAAAGCAGGAGTGCGTACCCGCGCCTCCAATCTCTCCCGAGATCCAGGGCTGTGCTCATGGGAAACGGAGCGTCAGGAAGACGGGCACACGCAGCCCGCGAACAACGATGCGCGTGGACCCTACCAAAGCCTGGCGCCATACCAAGCGTCTTCTCTGCTTTCTGCCCTCGCGTGGCCATCCTCAAGCCTCCGATGCATACGCGGCCAGCGGAGCATGCGCGCGAGCAGCGCCATCAATGGAAAGCCTACAATGAAGAATTTGGCAGTGCTGTTCTCCATTCTGAGTTAGTGCGGATCATACGCCAGATTTCTCCCTCAGATTTGGACAGAGCTTTTCGTCCGCGTGGCCACTTAGTTGTCGTGCCGACTATCAACGTCAGGCTCCTGATCTATTGCTGCGCGGTTGGTGGTCTGGTTCTCTCGGCTCCATCAGCCATGGCCGAGGAGGTGAGTGTTTCTCGTATCGGCCTTGTTGAGACCATCGCAGTGGATTCGACGCCATCGGACTCCGGTACGTCTGCTCTGCGCAATAACATCGAAATCCTGCTCAGTGTGACAAAGCAGCTCCCTGTTTCAGATCCGCACTCAGCTGCCGATGCCGTCTTGCGTGTCACGGGCGTGCGGAGCGCAGGAGTGACGATTGAGCCTACTACGCGAACAGTGCGCTTAGTCACCCCTACAGGCAAAGCGCTTTGGTCGGCGCAACTATTGCCACACGCACCACTACGGTCGCCATCGCTGGCAAAGCAAATTGTAGACGCTCTGATCGCCGCGATGATCAAGGACGAGCAAGCTATTGCCGACGCCGTTGACCACGACGTCGCCACCGAACCCGCGAGATAAGAGCACCAATCCCGCGCAATTTGGCATGGCCTCCGATTCTCAACAAGGATTGTTTCCGAGTCGCCCCCGGGTCCGTTTGCCCTCCCTCCTGGCTCCGCTCGCGCGGCGCTTTGGCCGCAGCACCAAAGCGGTGACGTCGGGCGTTTACCAGTACATTCCGCGATCTGCGCCAGTAGCTCTCGTGCTTGCCATGGCGCTTCGTCTCGCGGCTCCTGAAAAGTAAACGGGCCGCCACAATCTTCCGGCGGCGCCGCCCGGCTTCCGTCGATGCGCATCGGATAATGCGGCATCTGCTCTGGCGCAATGAACCGCTCGACGCGCACTTGGTGTTCCCAACGATCAGTGAAGTCGTCCTCGTAAAGGCGTTCATTCACTCGAAATTGGAAATCAACCAGCCGGACGTCGCGTGCGTCCTGGGAGTACGAGGGTCCACCCAGCCGCGGTATGCCGAACTCCTTGCCGTGAATCGGGAAGCGATGAAGGTGATAGTCGGTCCAGTCGAAAGCAATCTGAATGATGGTAGTGGAGATCGGCAATGGTGCTGGTCGTGTCGACGACCCATCGCCGCCAAATCATCGGGTGGGCGCCGAAACCCCACGTGAGTCCGGTACTCCGAACGACCGGCTTCTTCCGCGACGGCAGCTTAACAATTGGAATAAACATGGCGTCATAAGTAATTGCGTATAGAGCTGGAACGTGGTCTCCTGGAATTATGAGACCACTCGTGATATCCGATGCCACTTCTGTGTTGGGTTTGCAGCAAGAAATTCAGCGATCTGAGGAGTCGCGGTACGACCACCGGCTGCACGGTGTTCTGTTGGTAGCGCAAGGCATGACGTGCCCGGAGGTAGCCCGCCTGCTGGGCGACGCGCCGCGTTCGGTCGAGAATTGGGTTCATCGTTTCGACCAACATGGCTTGGCTGGCCTGACGGAAGGAGAGCGGTCCGGCCGCCCCAGTCGGCTGGACGAAAAGCAGGTGAGGGAGGTCAATCGGGTTTTGCGGGCCAAGCCGAGCGACGCAGGAATGCGGGTGAATCTGTGGGATGGCAAGACGCTGTCGGCATGGATCGACAAGACCTATGGAGTCCAACTGGGAGTGCGTCAATGCCAGCGGTTGTTCCGGCAGTTCGAGTTCCGGCTCCGCAAGCCTCGTCCGGTTTTGGCCCGAGCAGATCCGGTGCGACAAAAGAAGCATAAAAAAAACTCCGGAAGCTAATGGCGGACGATACGGTGGACCTGTGGGCTCTCGACGAAGTGCACTTTCAGCAGCAAGGATCGCGCTGCCGCATGTGGGTTCCGCCGGAGATCAAGGATCCCATTGTGTACCATCATCCGACGCGCAAGAGCGTCGGCTATTTTGCCGCCGTCCGTTTGCGGGACGGTCAGTTCCTATTTCGCCGTGAGGCCGGAAGGTTCAACGGAGAGACCTTCTGGGCGTTCCTGAAGGTATTCCGGGAGGCCAGTACCGTGAGTGGTCGCCGAGTCGTGGCCATCAGTGACAACGCACAATACCATCGTTCGTAAGTGTCCGAGAATCACCGGTCACGCCGGATCGCAACAACTCCCCGCGATGCAAACGAACGAAGGTGGATGTCAGGCCTGGGCGGGAGCCCAGTTATGCGGCAGTAACTCGGCAATGCGAGTGATCGGATGCGTCACAACGCGCGACAGTACATCCTTGAGCCATGAGAACGGATCGACCCCGACGCGCTGACAAGACGCCACCAGACTCCGCAGCACCGCGGCCGTATTGCCGCCCTCGTCGCTGCCGAAAAACGTCCAGTTCGCCCGCCCGACAGCGATGCCGCGGATCGCGCGCTCCGTGGCGTTGTTGTCGATGGCCAGATCGCCGTCTTCGCAATACCGCGTCAGCGCCGTCCAGTTCTTGAGCGTATACCGTACCGCGCGGCCTTCCGGGCTCTTCGGCAGCACTTCCACCTCGATCTCGAGCAAGTAGCAGTACAACTTGTCCAGGATCGGCCGCGATTCGAACCGCCGCAACTCGAGCCGTTCGCTTGCCGTCAGAGGCCGTGCTTGTGTCTCCACACGATAGAGCTGCGCAATCAGCGATAGCGCCATACCCATGCGCGTGCGATCCGATTCCAGCGCCTTGTGGAAGTAGCGGCGCGCGTGCGCCCAGCAGCCGACTTCCGTCAAGCCCCGCGCCGGGTCCTTGAAGAAGGCGTCATAGCCGCCATAGGCGTCCGCTTGTAAATATCCGCAGTATCCTTCCAGAAACTTCTCCGGTCCGGCCCGTTCTCGCGTGGCCGTGTAATCGTACACGATCACCGGATGATCTTCGTCGCCGTAATACGGCCAGATGCGTCCGGTGCGGGCGAATGGAAGCTTCGCATCCAGCACCTTCACGCTGGTGTCGTCCGTGCCGATCACCTTGGATTGGAACAGAACCTCCTTCATCGCGTCGTACAGCGGATCGAGCAGGTCGGCGGACTGCGCCATCCATCCGCACATCGTCTTGCGTGAGATGTCCACGCCGTGACGTTCGAAGATCTTCTCCTGACGGTTCAACGGGAGATGGTCAACAGTCTTGGCGACGATCACCTGCGCCAGCAAGCTCGCGCCTGCCGTGCTCTTCTCAATGGGCTGCGGCGGCTTGGTAGCCGTCTTCACCGTGCACGCGCAGGCATATTTCTTGCAGACGTCCTCGACCACCGTCAGTTGCGCCGGCACATATTCGTACCGCTCGCTCGACTCTTCCCCGATCTCGCGCAGATCCTGATGGCACGCCTGGCAGTGCTTTTCCGAATCCGCGAGATCGTGCACGATGCGTTCCCGTTTCAGGTGTCGCGGCAACGGCTGCCGGCCACCGCCCCTTTTCTTCGCGCCGGATCCGGCCGTGCCGGGCGTGTCATCGTCATCGGACCCGTCGGATGGTGCGGACGCTTCTGCTTGTGATTCTGCTTCCGCTTGCCGGGCCTGCCAGGCCGCCGCGAACAACGCGAGCTGATCCGCCGAGAGTTGTTCGCTCTTGCGGTTGCGCCTGGCATCCAGCAACTCGCGCAGCAATGTCTCGAATTTGTTTCGCTCGGCGGACTCGCGATCCAGTTGCGCCATCAAGTCCAGCACCATCTGTTGCAGGACTTTGGGATCGTCGGGGAGATGTTTCGCGTCGATGGCCACGAGTAAGGAAACAGTGTACCCGTTGGGCCGTTTCTTGCCAAGAACAAAATTCTATGGAAGTGTTTTATTCGTGGTCTTGTCCGACCGCCGGTACCGTTTGCTCCGCGTCGCCTGGTCGAGGTCGATTCCGCTCAGAATCGCCCCTAATTCCTGCGCCGTGATCTCGCGCCGGCAATCGTCGCCGCCGTCGCCGAACGGGACCGTGTAAGTGCCTTGTTCCAACCGCTTGCTCCAGATCGCAAAGCCGTCGCGGTCCCAGTAGAGAATCTTCACGCGGTCGCGACGACGGCTGGCGAACACGAACAGATGCCCGGCAAACGGGTCCAGGTCCAAGTGCTCGCGCACCAGCGTGTGCAGCCCGTCGAAGCTCTTGCGCATATCGCAGGCCGTCAGGCACAGATACACGCGCACGCTGGCCGGCAGGTGAATCATGCGCGTAAAGCCTCAACGACGGCGCGCAAGGTCGGGGTGTCTACTCCGGACCGGATCCGCAATCGCTCTCCGGTCGCGAATACGACTTCCAGACCGGCGTCGGTCGGCGGCTCCTCAGGCTCAGTTCGCCTTCGCCGATCAACGAGAGCGAACCGGACCGGTTCGGTTTTGCACAGCCGCTTGCGCCAGTCATAGAACGACCACGTCGAGAGTCCTCGGTCCTTGCAAAATTGCTTGATCGATAACCCGCTGCCTTTTTGCTCGGCAATGCGTTCACGCCATTGATCCGCTTTCGCGATGTTCCCTGCCATAGGGACACTATGCGGGAATCAGAGCGGCGCGAAAAGAGGTGTTCACCGGACGCTTACATCGTTCCAAGCTCCACTTGGCGTGGCGCGACCAGCAGGCTCCCCAGTTTGGCTTGGACTTCCTGCCACCCTATAGCCCTGATCTGAATCCCATCGAACGAGTATGGAAACTCACGCGTCGGCTGTGTCTCCACAATCGGTACTTTGGTTTCCTGGATGGCGTCGTTGCCGCGGTCGAAGATCGGTTCGCGGATTGGACCGAGCCCAACGATGTCCTGCGCAGGCTATGCGCAATTACTTAAGACGCTGTGTTTAGAAACGCCATCAACGCGAACGCAGCGCCCGTTTTGTCCTGGTCTCCTCATTGAGCTGGAGGAGCAACTGTTCACAATGCTGCCGCTGCCGCACGATGTGCATCCCGAGTTGTTGATCGGCATCGCGGAGGCACGGCGAGAGCGAACGATCGGCCGATGCGGTTGCGCAGCGGCACAGTCGGGTTCGACCTCCTGATGCAGCGACCGAACCGCGATTGGGCGCCAGAACTGCACGTCGACATCAGCTGCGACCGCTTGATCTCGAGGGCGGTGCAGTTGTCGTGCGAGCTGCCCGATGCATGACGAGCAGCGGGAGCTTCAGCGATTCATTCGTATATTACGGCCTCTATCTGGACTCGAAAGATGGCGCCATGCTCGAAGAGATGTGGGAAGACTATGGCTTGCCGATTGACGAGATCGGAGGAGCGCCTGGCCGCTGCGAGACTCTGCTTCGACAAGCATCGATCACATCAAACTCGACGACTTCTAAATGCCATCTCACGCGCGACCCGGGCGCAAGTGCATCAGCGTTCCTGGGACGCCGCCCGCCGTTCTGATGTTCAGCTGCGACGTGAGACCTGCTTCGAATATATCGGCGATACAACGATCCTTGCACCGGCACTACCTATCATCACGATGCCGAACTTGCTCAGCTATGCGCTCTTCCAAGATGCAAGGGAGGAGAAGTCAATTCCCGAGATAGTGCTGACTGTTCATGGGTTCGCGGAGCAGCTTGCAGCATCGTGCGGCGGGATTCTGATCAGCGCTTTCACGGATCGTCACTAGCGGCGAATATCGCGCGCGTCTTGGAAGCCGCAGCTCTCCTTCTGATCAAGGTTCAGCGGCAGCGGCAGCGCGCTGATCAGTTCGTGCTCCAGCACCCATTGGCCCGAATGCACGCTCCATACCACGAATGCATTGTCGGCCAATCCACTGCCATAGCGTCGCTTCGTTCTCGGCGAATGTCATGCGCGGGGGCCGCTGTCAACGCGGTGCAGCGTCAGGCCGAGTAGACATCCGAGGGTGAGCCTTCGGCTTGCCGCGATAGTGATAACGAAGCCGACTTCGGAGGCTCTGTTAGCTGGGCAAAGTGCGGTCAGAGGGCGAGATCCCCATGTACAGCAGCGTGTGATCGAGCCATCCCCTCCGAGCGCGACCACAGCCGAGCGGGACGCAGGAGGTCGGGGCAGTCGAGGAGCACGCATCCATGCTATCGCTGAAAAAGCCGATAACGGTCGCGCACTACAGGGTACGTGCGAAGGGTATGGATCGCTCATGCAACCTGAGCCGTGCGAGGGCGGCGTGCGATTCGCAGAAGTACTGGTTTAACGGCTATCGCTGGTGCTGCTGGAAATGTCAGCCGCCGGTGTCCGAGGCGGTGATTACGGCCGAGATGCGGAAGCCCTCCTATGAGCCGGCAATATAATCGGGGGGATCCGGTTTTCTAGTGGGTGGGATGCGGCTGCGGGAGCGGGGATGCGAGATTGTGGAAAGTGCAAGATCGCAAACTGTATGCGAAAGGCCGGCCCGGAAACAAACATTTCCGATGGTGCACGGCTGGGCGGCATCGAATCACGAACGCCGGCAGCGAATCCATCAAGGCCAAGATTCAGTGGGTCAAGTACACGGCTCGGGGATTTCAGCAACAAGAAGAACTTCAAGACAGCGATTCCATTCCATTGCGGCGGTCTCGATCTCGCCCCTGCTACCCACTCTAAAGGTGCCGGAACCGCCCACAAGCGATCAATGTTCGTTTGAGGTCACATGTAACCGTCCTGGTCGCGCAGCCCGATCCGTCAGCCCATTTTCTGCCGTACCTGCCGTACGGTTGAGAGGACATCAGCAACCGTGATGCCGAGACCGCGCTCAATGGAGTCAGGTGCACTGCCCGTTGAAATAGCGAACGATCGCTTCCCGCTGCCGTGAGCCCAGCGCCTTGACTATCCGGACGATCTTGTCTCCATTGCCCCGTCGTGGTTTTGGCGTCTTAGTCGCTACGCGCGGCGCTACACCGTAATCGTCTACAATCCGCCAGATAAGCCCGGGAAAATTGACGGCTGTCTGCAACTCGCCATTCCGCACTGCGGCGATAGCGATGTCAAGTATGGCATCACCAATGCACTCAAAATCGGCGTCGGAGGGTAATCGTCTGCGGAGAATCAGCAATAGGCCCGTTCGTACAAGCGCTCTGATCTGGAATTCGGCATCCGGGTCAACTCCAGTTTGTATGCGGGCAATAAGCAACGCCCAGGAGTGTACAGTCGAATTGGGGCTGTTGGCATGAGCGCGGGGCCTGTATTCCGGGGCGTGAACAAGAGCAACGTGGTGATCGGTGAACGGCTGAGGACGCAGGGCATTCTGCGCGCGGTCACGCGCTACGTCGACGCGATCGCGCCTCGCGATCTTCGTCGCACGTTCGCGAAGCTGGCCTTCAAAGGCGGCGCCAAGCTGGATCAGATCCAGCTCTCGCTCGGCCACGCCTCGATCCAACCCACCGAACGGTATCTGGGGGTTCAGAAGGATCTGACCGACGCGCCCTGCGACTACCTGAATCTGAACGTGGAGCGATGCCGATCCGGGCCGATAACCGCAAATACTACGATGCCCGCTGGCGGAAGTTTCGGCTGACGATGCTTGAGGCCGCCGGGAACGTTTGCCAGCTCTGCGCGAAGCCGCACCGGCTCTTGAATGTCGCTCACCTGACGCATGACCCGACAGACCGCCATTTTCTGGCAGTGCTGTGCCCGAGCTGCCACGCCAAGAACGACACCCCGCAGCGCATCGCTATGAACCCGCCGAACCTGGGCCCAACGCTGCGGCCAGTCCTGGCTAAGCGAGGAAATTCGGCTCGTTCCCCGTCCGCACCTGGCCGGTGCAGCTGAGGCAGTTGGATTTGGACCTGTTTTAGTTCGTCGCCGAGGAGCAAACTCTCCAAGCATACAAATATCCGGCCGACGCGTCTGAGCACGTCAAAATGCGGTAGAAGGACCGACCGTTCTCGGTCCCGGCGGTCAACGACGACAATTCGACAAAACCTACGCAGCGGTTGGCCTGCATACTTCAACGCGTTCGATCAAATCCTCGATCCGGTTCGACCATTCTGACGATTACAACGGCGAGGCCATACCCCCGACAGTTTCTGCTGGTGCTGCATTCCCTTCGTGTCGTCGGGCGGACGGTGGTATCCACTCGACGATAAAGTACTTTAACAGTACTTTCTCGCGTGTTTATCGGGCCGATAATGGCCGCTTATTATTGGTAGCCCTTATCATTGGTAGAGTTGACTTATCGTAAGTCAAAGCCTATCCTGGAAGCGCGATGAAGAAGGATACGGTCCGCACCTCGGTCGATATCCCGGCGCTGCTCTACCGCCAGCTCCGGGAAACCGCCCGGCGCCGCGGCTGCTCCGCCCGGTCGCTCATCCTGCACTCGATCGAGCGCGAGATCGCCGCCGACCCGGAGCGCAAGACCAGAATCGGACTGCCGCTGGTGAGGACCGGCGGCGACCCGATTGACATCACCAACGAGGAGATCTACGATCTTCTCTTTTCCTGATATCAACGTCTGGCTGGCGCTGGCCGTCGCCGAGCACGTTTCTCACGAGAAAGCGGCCGCCTGGTGGGAGGAGGACGACTCCGAGGCGATCGGGTTCTGCCGCTTTTCACAAATCGGGCTCTTGCGCTGCCTGACCACCGCCGCCGCCATGAAGGGGCGCCCGTTCACTAACGAGCAGGCTTGGGGCGTGTACGAAGCGTTCCACCGGGACGTCCGGGTGCGGCTCTTTTCCGAATTTCCAGGGATCGACGAAGCGTTCCGAAAGTACTCGGGCCTGGCCCAGTCGGCGCCCAAACTGTGGGGCGACGGCTATCTGGCCGCGCACGCCGTCTCGACGAACGCCCAGTTGATCACCTTCGACCAGGGCTTCCGCAAGTTCGGGATGGATTGCCGGATCTATGACCACCGTCGCCCTGATTTCGCACGTCGAGCGCTTGAGCGCCCTGGTCCTCACCGGCTTGAACTCCTAGCACTCCCGCTGGGCGTACCAGCGACCGGCTCACCCGAGTTGATACCTTCCAGCAGCAGTTCCTGGAGCCGCTGCTGCGCCCCCGCTTCTGGTCCTCCCGGATCAGTTCGCGGACATATTCGCTCGGCGTGCTGTACCCAGCTTGGTCGCGGCTTCGATGTACTGCTTCAATTCCTCTGGCAGCGAGATGTTTATCG
>CAWIPU010000004.1:0-533352 GCA_963838115.1 uncultured Chloroflexia bacterium | reverse complement strand
GTGACCCAGATGAGCGGTACAGCCGCCTGTCCCGGCGCTGAGGCTACGCGGGTACGCCGGCGGTCAGCAACTCCTGGGCTCGCATCAGGCTCTGCTCCGCGCCGCGCACGAGCATCTCCACGACCTCGGCAGCCGGGAGCACCGAACGGACGGCACCGCCGCCCAGACCTGAGACCGGGACGTCCGTTTCGTTGGCTGTCTCGGACGTCACGGGCAGGGAGACGTAGGGCACTTGGCCGTCGGCACTGCCCTGCTGCACGAGCGCTCGCTCGAGACGGAGCCGTTCGTCCGGCGGAGTCTCCAGCAGGCGCTCCTTCCAACCGTCGTTGAGCGAGGCTTCGCGAGTCGCGAGGAAGCGTGTCCCGACGTTGGCGCCGACCGCGCCCAGGAGCAGGACGGCCGCAACGCCGCGCCCGTCACTGATGCCGCCGGCCCCCACCACCGGCATGGGCGCCACAGCATCGACGACCTGCGGGATGAGCGCCAGGCCGCTGAGGGGAGCGCCGTAGCCGCCTGCCTCGGCACCCTGGGCGATGATGATGTCCACGCCCTGGTCCGCGGCGATGCGTGCCTGTTCCACGGTATGGACCTGGGCGATGACGAGGGCGCCGTGCTCACGGATGCGAGGAACGAGGTCCCCGGGCAGGCCGGCCGAGACGGAGATGGCACGTGGCCGTGCGGCCAGGGCGACGTCAAGGCACTCCGGGTGCAGCCGCAGCCAGGTCAGTGTGAAGTTCACGATGAACGGAGCCCGCGTCCACTCGGAGATGGCTGTGAGCTCAGCTTGCAACTCGTCGGCCGAGCGTTTTGCGGCGCCGACGGTGCCGATAGCGCCGGCGTTGGAGACAGCTGCCGCCAGCACCGCGCCACTCCCGAAACGACCCATCCCCGCCTGGATGATGGGGTGTTCGATGCCTAGCAGGTCGAGCAGCGGCGTACGAGGCATGTGAACGCTCCATCGTGACGGTTCCACCCGCGGCTGAGCACCGGCGGGCCTGAACGGGATGAAGGCAGCGTAAGCCGCCTCGGCGGTCGACGCACGATGAAAGTGCATCGGCGCGCTGTCTCTTTCTGCGCCGCCAGACCTCGCTCGCGGTGGGGGTCAACCTCTTGCGCAACGCGTGCCTCGAGGCAATGTCCATCGCCTCGTTCGTACGCGCGGACTTCATCCTCTGCAACGTGGTCATCGGTGCCTACGTCACGGACCAGGGCCTCATCCAGGGCTGTGCCGCTGAGCTCGCCCGACTGCGCCGCACGCTCGACTACGACATCGCGGTCCTCGGCGACGTCCACGTCAAGCATGCCGCGCCCCTCTTCGATGTCCCCATCGAGGACGCTGCTGCCGACCTCGCCGAGCGCGGTGGCGCCGATGCGGTCATCGTCTCAGGCTCGCGCAGTCCCGACCCGCCCTCGTTCGAGCGGGTCAAGGCCGTTCGCGACGCCGTGACCGCGCCTGTGCTCATCGGCAGTGGCGTGTCGTTGGCCAACGTCGCCGACTACTACGCGGCGTCGGACGGCGTCCTCATCGGCGAGACCGACTTCAAGGTCGATGGTATCTGGGGTGGCCGCAGTGACGGCGGGGCCTACGCGGAGGCCGTGCGGCGCTGTCGAGGAAGCTAGGCTGGCGAAGGCACGGACTCGTCACCCGCCGAACGTGGTGCCACCACCGGCGCAAGCCGTCTCGATCGGAGGTTCACGATGGCCGACGCACCGATCTACCACCTGGCACTTCCCGAGGACTGGGCCAGTGCGGCAGGAGCCTGGCCCGTATGCCGTCAGCACGCGAGGCCTGAGCCTCGCCGACGAGGGCTTCATCCACTGGACGCTGCCGGACGAGATCGAGCTGGCGGAGTAGCACGGTCACCGAAGCCCGGGCGCTCCCCCGCGGGTGGTTCGGTACCCTAGGCCCATGCCAGCCGAATTCATCTACACCGCCTACAGGCTCGCGCGGCACTATCCGCCCGACCGGACCGTGCTCGAGGACATCTCGCTGTCCTTCTATCCCGGCGCCAAGATCGGCGTCATCGGGCCCAACGGCGCCGGCAAGTCGAGCCTGCTCAAGATCATGGCCGGGCTCGACGACGGCTACAGCGGCGAGGCTCGGCTGACCCAGGGCTTCAGCGTCGGCTACCTCGACCAGGAGCCCGGGCTCGACCCGGCGAAGGACGTCAAGGGCAACGTGCTCGACGGCGTCCACGAGGTCCAGGCGCTCATCGACGACTACAACGCGCTCATGGCCCGCTGGTCGGAGCCCGACGCCGACTACGACGCCATCGGCGCCGAGCAGGCGCTCCTGGAGGACCGCATCGAGGCCGCCGACGCCTGGAACCTGGAGCGCAACGTCGACATCGCCATGGACGCGCTGCGCTGCCCGCCCGACGATGCCGATGTCAGGACCCTGTCCGGCGGCGAGAAACGCCGCGTGGCGCTGGCCCGACTGCTGCTGCGCCACCCCGACCTGCTGTTGCTCGACGAACCCACCAACCACCTCGACGCCGAGTCGGTCCAGTGGCTGGAGCGCTTCCTGTCGGAGTACGCCGGCACCGTCGTCGCCATCACCCACGATCGCTACTTCCTCGACAACGTGGCCAAGTGGATCCTGGAGCTCGACCGTGGCCGCGGCCTCCCCTTTGCCGGCAACTACTCGAGCTGGCTGGAGCAGAAGCTGGCGCGCCTCGCGAGCGAGCAGAAGCAGGCCGATGCCCGCCAGCGGACGCTGGCACGCGAGCTCGAATGGGTGCGCCTGGGCTCGAAGGCGCGCCAGGCCAAGGGCAAGGCCCGGCTGTCAGCCTACGAGCGGCTGCTGGCCGAGGCCAACGACGACAAGGGGGGTGCCCGCGAGCTGGAGATCGCCATCCCGCCCGGGCCTCGCCTGGGTGACCAGGTCATCGAGGTCGCCGGCCTGCGCAAGGGCTACGGCGACAAGCTGCTCATCGAGGACCTCACGTTCTCGCTGCCGCGGGCCGGCATCGTCGGCATCATCGGGCCCAACGGCGCCGGCAAGACGACGCTGTTCCGGATGCTCGTCGGGCAGGAGTCGCCCGACGCGGGGTCGATCAGTGATCGGCGACACCGTCGCGCTGAGCTACGTCGACCAGGAGCGCGATGACCTGGCGGCCGACAAGACGGTGTTCGCGGAGATCACCCAGGGCGCCGAGTTCATCAGGACCGGGGCACGCGAGGTCCCGGCGCGGGCCTACGTCTCATCCTTCAACTTCCGCGGTACCGACCAGCAGAAGCTCGTCGGTCAGCTGTCGGGCGGCGAGCGGAACCGGGTGCACCTGGCCAAGCTGCTGCAGAGCGGTGGCAACGTGCTGCTGCTCGACGAACCGACCAACGACCTCGACGTGGACACGCTGCGAGCGCTCGAGGCCGGCCTGGAGTCGTTCCCGGGCTGCGTCGTGGTCATCTCCCACGATCGCTGGTTCCTCGACCGCATCGCGACCCACATCCTGGCCTTCGAGAGCGACTCGCAGGTGCGGTTCTTCCAGGGCAACGTGAGCGACTACGAGGCGTTCCGGCACCAGGAGCTGGGAACGGCCGCCGACCAGCCGCACCGCATCCGCTACAAGAAGCTCGCCAGGTCGTAGTTGCCCACCCGGCGGGTCATCGGACGGAGCCCCGCCCCTCGCTCGACTGTTTCACCCATGGGGCGGGTCAACCGACGGCAAGATGGCCCGCAGCGGTGCCCAGCTCCGTCGCTTCACCCATGGGGCGGGTCAACCGACGGCAAGATGGCCCGCAGCGGCGCCCAGCTCCGTCGCTTCACCCATGGGGCGGGTCAACCGACGGCAAGATGGCCCGCGCAGCGGACGCCCAACTCCGTCGCTTCACCCATGGGGCGGGTCACGGTGACAGCGTGGCACCGGGTGCGTAGGTCCACCACCGACCTGTCCTGATGGGTCGTCTGCCGCAGATGAACCTGCCGTCGATGACCCCGGGAACTCCGGCTAGACTGGACGGGATGCTGACCGAGACTTTGAACCGCAATGTCCATCTGGAGCCGATCGCGACGCTCAGGACCGTCGGCTGAGACGATGCCTGACCCCCTGGCCGCCACACCCACTCCAGTCGCCATCGCCACTCCCATCGCGCTTGATGCGGACCTGTCTGAACGCGCCGGCCTGCCGCTCCTGCTGAGCGACGGTGGCATCGAACCGGGACCTGACGTCCTGGTCGAGGAGGACCTGGTACGACGTCTCTCCGAGATGCGCGATGTGGTCGCCGACGAAGCTGGCACCGATGGTTCACGTCTCGAGTACCGCATGCTCAACGGCGTCCGCCGGTCCGAGGACGCGCACCTCGCCGGTCTCCCGCTCCGCTACGAACTCACTGCGATGCTCGGTCGGCCCATCGGTTGGGAGGCGGCCAAGACCCTGGGTCACGTTCATGTCCGCCCTCCGGGCATATCGACCGGCTATCCCGAAGTCGTCGAAGTCCTGCATGGTGAGGCCGGCTTTCTCATCCAGGACCTGGGCGAAGGCCCGGAAGGACCGCACAGTCGACGAGCCTGGCTCGTCCGTGCGCGAGCAGGCGAATGGGTGGTCCTGCCGCCAGACCTCGCTCACGTGACCATCGACCTTGGTGCCGGCCCCCTCGTCTTTTCCGATGTCATCGACCGCCGCGCTCGAGGCATCTACTCAGCCGTGGCCGCCGCCCACGGGTTCGCCTGGTACGTGGCGGCCGATGGAGGATTGAGGGCCAACCCGGCGTATGACTCGCCGCCGCTCATCGAGGAGGTCGCCGCGCTCGACTGGTCGGGCCCCCCGGCGGCACCGCTGTACCGCTACTTCCGTGACGATCCGGGGCGCCTGGAGTGGCTTTCTGATCCCGATCGCTTCGGCCAGGTCGCACCGACCCTGGCCGCCCGCCTCGCCGACGCCCTCGACTGACCACTCAGCAGGGGGAGCTCCGGCCTCGACTTGACAAGGTCGGGGCCTCCGCCGCACCGTAAACTCGGATGCGGCCGGGCCAGGCGAGCGCCCCTTGCGAACGCGATGCCCGATCGCCACGAGGAGGGAACCATGCGCTCTCGCACCCTTGTCACACTCGGGATGTCCGCCAGCCTGATCGTCGGGTCCGCGGCCGTCACGGTGGCTCAGTCCGAGCCGCTTCCACAGGTCCGCGTCGCGGTCTGGAGTGGCCCTGAGGCGGACAACCTGCGCAAGGTCGCCGACGCCTACACGGCAGCGACCGGCAATCCGGTCGAGATCGATGAGATCGCCCGCGACGGCTACGACGCCGCATTGAAGACCTCCATCGTCGGTGGGGGTGCCGACTGGGATGTCGTCTACGCTTCGGCCGACTGGCTGCCGGCCTTCATCGCCGCCGGTGGCCTGGCTCCCATCGACGAGTACATCGCCACCGTACCGGCTGACTTCCTGAACCTCGCGGACCTGGAGCCGGGCCTCTCCAACCTGACCTTCGACGGCAAGGTCTACGGGTTCCCGTCGGAAGGCGACACAGCCTGGCTGTTCTACCGTACCGACCTGCTCGAGGCGGCCGGCATCGCACCGCCCAAGACCATGGACGAGATGCTCGCTGCGGCGCAGGCGCTGAACGCGACGCCCGATCGCTACGGCCTGGTCATCGGCTCGCGGACCGATGAGGCCTGGTGGGACTTCATGCACTACTTCTGGGCCTTCGGCGGCCAGCTCTATGACCCCGACACGCTGGAGGTCACGGTCAACAACGAGGCCGGTGTCGCGGCGTTGACCTTCTACTCCGACCTGCTCCAGAAATACGGCGTGGTCTCGCCCGACGTGACGACCTACGGCTTCAACGAGATCCTCACGGCGCTGGCCCAGGACAAGGCAGCCATGGGTGTGGAGTGGATGGCAGCCACGCAGCAGCTGACCGACTGTGAGCAGTCGCCCCTCGTGTGCGACAAGCTCGCCTACGAGCTCGTACCCCCGTCTGTTGCCGACCAGTACGGCTTCGGCGGCAGCTCGTGGGGTTGGGTCGTCCCGGCCGCGGCGACACAGAAGGAGGCCGGCTACAAGTTCATCGAGTGGCTGGTGGGTGGCCCAGGTGCCGCGATGTGGGCGCTCAACGGAGGCATCCCTTCGAACACGGCCGCGCTTTCCGACCCTGAGGTCGTGGCCGCGGTCCCGCAGTTCGAGCTGCTTGCGGAGGCCATGCCCTATCGGCACATCACGCCGCTGCTGACCACGTCCGACCAGATCGTGCTGGGCATGCAGGAAGCCGCTGCGGCTGCGGTGGCTGGGGCCAAGACACCCCAGCAGGCCCTCGATGACGCCGCCGCGGCCATCGAGGCTGCCCTCGTCGAGGGTGGCTACAAGTAGGCATCCCTGAGGATCGCAAGCATCGCTGACGACTGCCGCTGCCCCTGAGGTGGTGGCGGTCGTCACATGAACGACGGAGGCCATACGACCGACGAGCCCAGCAGGTCGGCCGACAGGACTGCCCGCATCCGTGGTCCGCGTGACCGGACGTGGGCATTCTTGTTGCCTGCCTACGGCGCCATCCTGGCGGTGGTCGGGATCCCCGTCGTCTACAGCCTGTACCTGAGCTTCCACCAATGGAAGCTGACGACCTTCCAGAAGGGCGTGCCCTTCGTCGGCCTCGACAACTACGCCCGGGCCATCGCGGACGACGGCTTTTGGCACTCCCTGCAACTGACCATCGGTTTCATGGTCGTCGCCTTGTCCATCGAGCTGGTGCTGGGCATCGGGCTGGCCGTGCTCCTTGATCAGGCCTTCAAGGGCCGACGTACGGTCCTCATCCTGCTGCTGCTGCCGATGTTCGTCACCAACGTGGTCATCGGCCTCATCTGGCGCATCCTGCTCAGCTTCGACTTCGGTGTCCTCAACTGGCTGTTCTCGCTCATCGGCCTGCCCAAGGTCGCCTGGCTGGGTGACCCAGGACTGGCCCTCTGGTCGCTGGTCATCGTGGACGTCTGGAATACGACCGCTTTTGTGGCCCTGCTCGTGCTGGCCGGACTGGCTGCCGTCCCGGAGGAGCCGCGGCAAGCTGCCCGCGTGGACGGTGCCTCCTCGTGGCAGGTCTTCCGACACATCACCCTGCCGCTGTTGAAGCCGGTCATCTTCGTGGCCGTGGTGTGGCGCACCATCGACCTCTTCCGTATCTTCGACGTGGTCTACAGCCTCACCGGAGGTGGGCCCTACAACGCCACCGAGACGATCAGCCTCTATGCCTACAACCAGGGTTTCGCCTCGTTCAACCTCGGCTTCGCGTCCGCCGTCTCCTACCTCATCATCCTCACTCTGGCCATCATCCTGGCCATCGAGTACCGGCTCCTGGGCCGGCGCTCCACCTGAGGTCCGGCCGTGAGACGTTCACGATGGCAGTCGCTGTCGGTGTACCTGTTAGCTGGGCTGGCGGTCGTGATCTTCATGTTCCCCATCGTCTGGCTCTTCCTCACCAGCATCAAGCCGAGCGCGCTGACCTTCGCGTACCCGCCAGCGCTGACCTTCGAGCCCACCCTGGACAGCTATCAGCAGGTCTTCGGCCAGTCGGACTTCCCGCGTTATCTGCTCAACAGCATCATCGTCGGCACGCTCTCCACGACGGCCGCGCTGGCACTGGCGCTGCCGACCGGCTATGCGCTGGCACGCATGCGCATACGCGGCCGTGGCGCCCTGCGCGCAGCGGCGCTCATCCCCCAGATGCTGCCGGTGATCGTCGTGGTCATCCCCATCTACATGATCTTCCGCAGTGTCGGGCTGCTCGATAACGTGTTCGCCCTGGCCTTCACGTATCTCGCCCTCACCGTTCCCATCTCGGTCTGGATCCTCTCGCGTTTCATCGAAGACCTGCCCGTGGAGCTCGATGAGGCGGCCCTGGTGGACGGCGCTAGCCGCCTGCAGATCCTGCGGCAGGTCGTATTGCCACTGGTGCGACCGGGCCTCGCGGCAGCTGCGGTGCTGTGTCTGCTCTACACCTGGAACGAGTTCCTCTACGCGCTCATCCTGACCAGTCGTGAGGCCAAGACCGCGCCGGTCGCCATCGTGGGCTTCATGACCAACAAGGAGATCTACTGGGGACGCATGGCAGCGGCGGGGGCCGTCGTCCTGGTGCCGGTCCTGGCCTTCGGGATCTTGGCTCATCGGCAGCTCGTCCGAGGCCTTGTGAGCGGCTCGGGGCGCTAGGCTCGACCAGTCTGGCGCTAGCACCGCCCGCAGAGCACCCGGCGCAAGCGACCGCTCCGCGAGACCACGACCAGGTCAGCCACGGCACCGGGCACCAGGCGGCCGCGATCGGTCAGTCCCAGCAGCCGTGCCGGGTTCTCCGTGGCCGCGCGCAGCGCCACGGGTAGCGGGATGCCATGGCGGACCGCTCCCGCGACCATGCCATCGAGCAATAGCCGACTGCCGGCCAGCGTGCCGTCCGGGTGGACTGCGCGCCCAGCCACGATGCGGGCGCTCGAACCCGGCGTTTCGATGCTACGGAGCCGGCTGCCTGCCAGCGGCAGGGCATCGGAGACGAGCACGAGCCGCTCAGCGCCGATGGCTCGGGCGATCGGCGCGAGGAGGTTGCCATCCACGTGGACCCCGTCGCTGATGAGTTCCACGAAGGGCGCCGCGGCGAGCGCTGCGCCGACGGGCCCAGGCTCCCGAGCCCCGAGCGGCGGCATGCCATTGAGGAGATGCGTCGTGGAACGGACGCCGGCAGCATAGGCAGCCATGGCGGTGTCCATGCTCGCGTTTGTGTGGCCGACCGAAACGACGACACCCGACTCCACCAGCTGGCGCACCAGGTCGATCCCGCCATCCAGCTCCGGAGCCAGCGTCACCACGCGCACCATCCGCCACGCCTCCGGGTCGCTGCGTAGCGAGCTGGCCAGATCGGCCGGTGAGGCGAACGCCGTGGGGTCGTGGCCGCCCGAACGGATCGGTGACAGGACGGGACCTTCGAAGTGGAGTCCGAGCACGACGGCCGCTGGCGAGGGCACCACGGCCGCTCGCGAGGGCACCACGGCCGCTGGCGAGGGCACCACGGCCGCTGGCGAGGGCGGCTGGAGGTCGGAGACCATCCGCGCGGCCGCCATGAGTCGCGGGATCGGTGCGGTCGTCACGGCGGCCACGAACGCCGCCACACCGTGGCGCAGCAGCGTCGCGGCCATGCGCGTGAGATCATCCCGACCACCCATGACATCGCCTCCGCCAGCCCCATGGCAGTGGATGTCGATGAAGGCCGGTGCGAGGATCTCGTCATCCGCTAGCTCGATCGTGCCCTGCGCATCGCGGCGCAGAGACCGCTCGCTCGGCGGCGGGTCGGTCTCCAGGGCCAGGATCCGTCCCGCCTCGACGTGGACGACGGCCTGCTGGAGCCGGCCGCCGGGCAGAAGAACCGTGCCCACGATGCGCGTCCGGGCAGCAAGCTCGATCTTCACCCGCGCAGTCTAGGGGTCACTGAGCGCCGTCGGCGCATCGATCGATGCCTCCTGCGAGGCGCGATCTGTCACAGGGTCCGGACTGCTATCGTTGCCAGAGATGGGACGGCTGGCCAACGCGAATGGAGGGAGTCCTGATGATCATGCCAAGTGGCACCAGTGCAAGCGCGGCGGTGACCGTCCCGGTCGAGGACGTGACGCGCTGGCACGCTGCCATCGCCGATGAGTTGCGCGCGGCCTTCGAGAGCTGCCTGCCCGCGCCACGCTTCACGCTAGGCCCCAACCTGCGCGAGTTCGAGGCCGAATTCGCCGCCTACAGTGGAGCTGCGGCAGGCGTCGGCATCAGCTCGGGGACGGCGGCCCTGACGATGGCGCTACGGGCGCTCGGGGTGGGCCCCGGTGACGAGGTCATCACGGTCCCCAACACCTACGTGGCCACCGTCTTCGCCATCAGCTACGTGGGTGCCACCCCGGTCTTCATCGATGTCGACCCAGTTACGGCCAACATGGATCCCGCGCGCGTCGCCGCGGCAGTGACGGAGCGCACCAAGGCCATCCTGCCGGTCCACATGTACGGCCAGTGCGTGGACATCGACGCGGTCAGGGCCGCCGCGCCCGGCATCGCCATCCTGGAGGACGCGGCCCACGCTCACGGGGCCACCCTGGGCGAGCGGCGCGCCGGTAGTCTCGGCGAGCTGGCGGCCTTCAGCTTCTATCCCTCCAAGGTGATGGGTGCCCTCGGCGACGGTGGCATCGCAACGACCTCCGATCCCGAGCTCGAGGCGCGCCTGCGACAGCTGCGCTACATGGGTCAGGCGGGCACCAAGCACGAGCACCTCATCCTTGGCTACCAGGAGCGCCTCGACGAGATCCAGGCGGCCTTCCTGCGCGTCAAGCTGCGGCACCTCGAGGATCAGATCGCGGGAAGGCGCCGAGTGGCCGCCCGCTATGCCGAGTTGCTCGGTGACACACCCCTGGAACTGCCTGCCCACGACGTCACCGGTCGCCACGTCTACTACATGTATACGGTGCTGGCTCCCGATCGCGAGGACCTGCGGGCCCATCTCGATGCGGCTGGGATCGCGACCCAGATGATCTATCCCAAGCTCGTGCCCGACCAGGGCGCGTACCAGACGAACCCCTGGCGTGCCGCCGATGAGCTGTCCGTGGCCCGTTCGCTCGTGCCGCGCCTGCTGTGCCTGCCCATGTTCGCGGAGCTGACCGACGCCGAGCTCGATCGCGTGGGCGCCGCCATCCGCGACTTCTACGGCGTGCGCTGACGTGCGTCTCGCGGTCCTCGGCGGCTCGGGCGCCTCGACCCCGGAGTTGATGGATGCCATCGTGGAGTGGCCGGGCGGCGCGGAACGTCGTCCGGTCCTGGAGGTCGTGCTCCACGGTCGCTCGGCCCAGAAGCTGGAGACCGTGGCCGATGCCTGCCGCAGCCGGCTGCCCGCGTCAGTGAACGGCGTCAAGGTCACCACGGAAACCTCCCTCGACCGCGCGCTCGAGGGCGCCGATGTGGTGCTCATCCAGGTCCGCATCGGAGGCCTGGATGCTCGTATCTTCGACGAGACCTTCCCGCGCGCCTTCGGCCTGCCCGGCGAGGAAACCATGGGGCCAGGCGGGTTCTCCGATGCCGTCCGCACGGTGCCAGCCCTGGCCGACACATGGGATCGCATCGCTCGGCACGCCGGCGATGCATTCATCATCAATCTGACCAACCCATCGGGCATCGTCACGCAGGCGGCCACCGCACACACGGGGTTGCGCTTCGTTTCCATCTGCGATGGGCCGGTGACCTTCGTGGACGGCATCGCTCGGGCCACCGGTGACGATGCGTCCGCGGTCCGGCTCGACTACGCGGGCATGAACCACTGTGGCTTCTGGACCGATCCGCACCCCGGGCGGCTGGCCTCGGCCCTGTCGGCGACCAGCGGCATCGAACCGGCAGACGTGGAGGCGCTCGGTGCGCTGCCCACGCCCTACGTTCGTTTCTACCTCCACCCCGAGCGTCAGCTGGAGGCTCAGCTCGGGGCGGACGAGAGCCGTGCCCAGGCCCTCAAGCGGATGGAGGCGGAGATGCTCGGCCAGTACGCCAGCCACATGGATGCTGCCCAGCAGACCCGTCGAGGCGCGCTCTGGTACCGGGTCTCCATCGTCCCTCTGCTCGATGCTGTCGCCAACGGCGGTCACGACACGGTCATCCTGGGTCTACCCAACCAGGGTGCCGTGGACTGGGCACCGGACGACGCCATCGTCGAGCTGCCCACCGATATCCATGCCGGTGGGGCTCTGTCGCGGCGCCCCGTGGTCAGCCTGCCCGACCCGGTCGCCGAGCTGCTGGCTCGGCACGCCAGGTTCGAGACCCTGACGGCCCACGCGCTGGCCGGGACTCGTTCGCGTGTGGACGTGCGCACGCGCCGGGCGACTCTCGTGGAGGCTCTGGTCGCCAACCCCATGGTCGAGGACGCCATGGTCGCGGACAGCGGCCTTGCGGACGCCGGCCTCGCGGAGCGCCTGGTGGACGAGATCCTTGCCCACTCGCCGTCCTGACCCCAGCTGATGGCGAAGGCGGGGCCGGGCTCCCCGGGCGCTGACCCTGCGCCGGCCCTGGCGCTGGATATCGGGGGCACCAAGACCATCGTCGCGGCGGTCGATGTCCTGCCGACCGAACGACTGCGACTGCTGCGGCCCCCCGTCCACTTCGCCACGCCTCGCGACCCGGAGGCCTTTTTGGCGGCCCTCGGTGAAGCGGCCGAGCGAGCGCTCCCAGCAGGTGCCCGACCGGTCACCGTCGGCATCGGTGTCCCTGGACCGCTCGACCCGGCTGCCGGCATCGTGGAGTACTCCACCAACCTGGGCTGGCGACACCTGCCGCTCGCGTCGCTCGTCTCCGAGCGTTTCGGCGGTATCCCCACGGTCATCGAGGATGATGCCAACACCGGCGCCCTGGGCGAGGCGCTCGTGGGCGCCGGTCGTGGGCTGGACCCATTCGTGTACCTGCCACTCGGGACCGGCCTTGGCTCCGGCGTCATCGTGGCCGGCCAGATCGTCTCAGGCGCGCACGGGGCGGCCGGTGAAGTCGGTCACATGGCGGTGCATGATCGCGAGGGACCACGCTGCAACTGCGGCCGCCGCAACTGCGTGGAGTGCTGGTGTTCGGGCATCGGACTTGCGCGCCGGGCGCGCGAGATCTGGCCGTTGTCGCGCCTGACCGATGGATCGCTCGCCCCCCGCGATGCAGCGGCGGTCTTTGCGTTGGCTCGGACGGGTGATGTCGACGCGGTCGCGCTGGTGGCGCGGGCCCGGCACGCCTTTGCCATCGGGATCGCCGCGCTCCTGGCCAGCCTCGATCCGGCGGCCGTCTCGATCGGAGGCACGGTCGGACTCAGCGAGCCAACGTTCGCTCGCGAAGCGTTCCGTGAGGCGACTCGCCTGGTGCACTGGGCCACGGGCCGTCGTGTCAAGCTGCGGCGCCCACAGCTCGCGGGCCGAAGCGTGCTTGCTGGGGCCGCCGTCCTCGCCATTCGGGCGCGTGAGGCTGGGCGCTAGCGGCGGGGGCGGCCGATCTGGTACCCCCCGGGGCCTCATAGTCCCATCGATTGGGCGGTCCGCCACGGAGGCGAGCTGTTAGTGGGACTACTGCCAGCCGGTGTCGTCTGGTACAACAGGGGTGAAGCCAGCGCGGCTATCAAAGCATCGTCGTCGAAGAGCGCGGCCAGGCGCTGGCGCAACTGGATCGGAGCCTCAGCCATGCGACCCGAACACTTGACGTACACCCTCGGCGACAAGACGCCCCGTTCGCTCGGACAGATGATCCGCGACCAGGAGTGGCACAGGACGATGCGCATCCTGAACCCAGAGGCTCCGCAGCCCCGTCAGCGCTCGTTCTCTGAGCGCTATCGCGAGGCGGACCATACGCTGAGCACGGTCGAACTCCGTCGCAGCTGAGCAAGCCCTGAGCTCTCGCGCGGCCACGGCCCGAGCGGTCGTCGCCGACCTGTCGGGCGTCGCCGTCCGATGACCCGCCCGGCGGGTGAACCAGCGGAGCTGGGGCCGCTGCTCCGTCCGTTGACCCGCCCCACGACTGAACCAGCGGAGCTGGGGCCTCTGCGGTCCACGGAGCCGTCGTTTGAGCCGCCCGGCGGGTGAACCAGCGGAGCTGGGGCCGCTGCTCCGTCCGTTGACCCGCCCCACGGGTGAACCAGCGGAGCGACGACCGCTGCTCCGTCCGTTGACCCGCCCGGTGGGTCAGGTCGAGCGTTCCAGGCTGGTCGCTGCCCACACGGTTGTCGTGTCCGTGGATCCGAGCGGTGACGAGGTGGTCGGCCGTCTATCAGGTCGCTGAGGCTCACCAAGAATGTCGACGATGATTGCCATTCGGGCCGAAGAGCCGCAATGTCGACGATGAGCGACATCCCGGCCCTAGCGGTACCGATGTCGTCGAACACCGACACGCCAGGAGCGAGCGATGGAAGAGGCCTACGACGCTGAGGGGTTCGGCAGGGCGATCCACCGTGCACGCCGAGCACGCGGCTGGACACAGGCCGACCTCGCATCCTGGCTCGGAGTGAACCGCCAGACCGTCATGAAATGGAGGCTGGCGGCCCCGTCAGTCTGCCCTTCGCGATAAAGGCGCTCACGATGCTCGGGAGCAAGGCTGTCATCGTGCGTAAGAGCCAGCGTCTCGTCGAGGTCGCCGACGATGACGCTTGAGCTGCTCGATGTCTGGCTCAGCGACGAGCGTGTCGGTGATCTCGTGCAGGAGCGGCGCGGCTTCCGCTACAGACCCGGCAGTCGCCCCTTGACCGTCAGTCCGGCCGGAGCAGGGGAGCCTTGGGACCTCGGCTTCAGCCGGGTCTGGTTCGATGGATGCTGCCTGAGGGTGAGCCGCGCACCATGGCGGAACGTCGACATCATGTCGAACGTGGTGACACGTTCGGGCTGCTCGCGGCCATCGGCTGGGAGTGTGCGGGCGCGGTGTCGCTATAGCCGCCAGGTCACACACCGGCGGACGGCCATTACCGACCGCTGACCGACGCCCACGCCAAGAACCACTCGCTCGTCCACCATGGCGCGGCGGTGACGCTTTCACCGCTCTACGATGTCGTCGCGACCAGCGCGTTCCTACCCGAGCAGCGTCACGCTGCGCTCGCGGTCGACGGCAAGTTCCGCCTGGACGAGATCGACCCGAGGCCATGTGCACGCTGAGGGTCGCTCGTGGGGCATCCCGGAACGTGAGGCTCGGACCACGATCGATGGCGCCATCGAACGGCTGCAAACTGGCATGGCCGCCGCTGATGAGCGACACCCGGAATTGGCGCCGCCGGTACGCGCCACGATCCGCTCCCACTTCGAGCGTTTCCTCGGCTCGCGTGCATAGCTGCGGTCGACGCACGATCAGGACGCACGACGAGCTTGGGGCAAGCCTCCGAGTGGTCCACCGAGTTCTGATTTGGGCTGCCAAGTCGTTATTCTGGTGGCCCGCCACCCCGGCCACGTCCCCACCGAGGAATCCTGACATGCGTGTGATCGGCATGATCTCCGGTACCAGCGCTGACGCTATCGAAGTCGTCGTGTGCGACATCGGTTCCGCTCCGCCGCGACTCGAACTGGAGGTGCTGGCGGCACGCACAGAACCCATCCTGCTGGAGCCTGCAGCAGCGCATCCACGCCGCGGCTACGATCGAAGGCAGCGACGTGGAGGTCATCTGTCTGTTGGATGCGGAGATCGCCGAGGCATGTCGCCAGCGCCGCTTTGGCAACCATCGCCGACATGGGGCTGACACCCGACGACATCGACCTCATCGGCTCACACGGCCAGACGCTGTGGCACGCGGTACGTGAAGACGGGACCGTGGCGAGTTCGCTGCAGGTGGGCAATGGAGCGCGGATCGCGGAACGAACCAGCATCACGACCATCAGTGACCTGCGCTCGCGCGACATCGCCGCGGGTGGCCAGGGAGCGCCCATCGTGGCGTACGTCGACTGGCTCCTGACACGACACGCGACACGCTATCGCGCGGTCCAGAACCTCGGCGGCATCGGCAACGTGGCCTATCTGCCGCCGGTCGCTGACGAACAGACGCGGCCGATGGCCTTCGACACCGGCCCTGCCAATGTGCTCATCGATGTGCTCATGACGCTGCTCAGCGAGGGACGGGAATCCTGCGACCGCGACGGCCGCACCGCCGCCGCCGGCACCGTCGACGAGGCCTGGGTGGCTGAGCTGTTGGGCCATCCGTACTTCGGGCGCAGGCCGCCCAAGACCACGGGGCGCGAACTGTTCAGCCCGGCCATGGGAGCGGAGTTGCTGGCCACGGGCCGGCTGCGCGGCCTGAACGACGAGGCTATCGTCGCCACCATCACCGCGTTCTCAGCCGACTCGGTGGCCGACCAATACCGTCGCTTCCTGCCGGTAGCGCCCAGTGAGGTCATCGTCGCCGGGGGTGGCACCCGCAATCCGGTGCTCATGGCCCGGCTGGCCGCGGCCCTGCCCGACGGGACGAACGTGATGACCTACGAGGACGTCGGCTACGCGAGCCATCAGAAGGAGGCGATGGCGGTCGCGGTGCTGGCGTACGAGACCTGGCACGGCCGACCCGGCACATTGCCGGAGTTCACCGGTGTACGACACCCGGTCCTGATGGGATCCATCGATCCCGGCCGCCGGATGCCAGGTCGGTGAGTCTGCCGGGCCCGACGACCGAATCGCCAAACCCGCGCTCCGACCAGCTTGACACCATGAGCGCGCTGGAGATCGTGACCTTGATGAACGAGGAGGACGCGACCGTCCCGCTCGCCATCAAACTGGTACTGCCGGTCATCGCGGCTGCCGTGGAGGCCATCACGGACCGGCTCCGCGGCGGCGGACGGCTCTTCTACGCGGGAGCCGGCACCAGCGGCCGCCTCGCTGTCCTGGACGCGGTCGAATGCGTTCCCACCTTCAGCGTCCCGCGGGACCTCGTGATCCCACTCATCGCCGGTGGCGACACGGCCCTGACTCGCAGCGTCGAAGGCGCGGAGGACGACGGCAGCCTGGCTCGTCGGACCGTCGAGGCAGCCGGTGTCGGCAACCATGACGCATTCGTAGGAGTCGCTGCCAGCGGGACGACGCCCTACGTCATCGCGGCGATGGAAGCGGCGCACGAGCGCGGTGCGGTGACCGTCGCCATCTCCAACAACGATCCGGCGCCGATCCTGCAGTCGGCCGACTACCCCATCGCGGTGGTCACGGGCCCGGAGGTGCTGGCGGGCTCCACGAGACTCAAGGCGGGTTCGGCCCAGAAGATGGTGCTGAACATGCTCAGCACTGCCGCCATGGTCGGGCTCGGCAAGGTCTACGGCAATCGCATGATCGATGTTGCGGTGACTAACGATAAGCTGCGGCGTCGCGCCGAGAGCATCATCACCGACCTTGTCGGCTGCGACTCCGCCACGGCCGCCGGTCTGCTCGACGACGCGAATCAGGAGGTCAAGACCGCCGTGCTCATGGGCCTCGCCCACCTCGACGTGACGGCCGCACGGGCACGACTCGCAGCAGCCGGCGGATACCTGCGAGGGGCGCTTGGCTCGGGTATCGAGGCGCCGTGACCGATCAGCCGTTCACGGTCTGGGTCGACGAGCTTCTGGCCGATGTCAGCCGGCGGCTGAGCGAGGCCAACCGCAGTGGCGTGCCGACGGTCGCACCGGCGTTGGCCATCGCCGTGTGGGTAGCAGGCAGCCCATGCTATGTGGCCTCGGCCGGCTGGATCGACCCCGATACACAGGCAGCACCGGTCGATTCGAAGACGCTCTTCGACCTGGCCTCGGTGACCAAGCTGTTCACCGCGACCGCGTTCATGCAGCTGGCCAGCGAGGGGAGGGTGGGCCTCGACGACCCCGTCGCCGGCGTCATCCCGGAGTTTGCCGAGGGCGGCCCAAGGCGCGTGGATGGCGGACAGGAGCCGTTATCCCGACGCCTGCTGCCCGTCCCGTCCGAGCGTGCGGGATGGTCCGTCGATCCTTCCGCGGTCACGTTCCGCCAGCTGCTCAGCCATACCAGCGGCATGGCTCCGTGGCGGTCAGTCTTCCGGGACGGAGGCATGGACGCGGCCACAAGCATGGACGCGGTGTATCGCTATCCGTTCGTGGCCCCGCCCGGCACGGAGTTCCACTACAGCGACCTTGGGTTCATGGTCCTCGGCGAGGCAGTCAGCCGCATCTTCGGGGCGCCACTGGACGCCGCGATACAGGCCCTGGTAGGCGACAGGCTTGGCCTCGACTCACTCACCGTATACACCCCTGAAGGTCGGTCGTTCGCTGGCTGGGATCGTGCCCACGAGCTACGACCACGACTGGCGTCGGCGGCGCTGCTGGGGTGAGGTGGAAGACGAGAACGCCGCCAGCCTCGCCGGTGTGGCCGGACACGCCGGCCTGTTCGCGAACGCGGACGACGTCGCCCGTCTTGGCGTGGCCTGGCTGCGGCACGATCCGCGCCTCCGGCTCGGGAGCCTGTGGGCGGGCGCGACCACTGACCAGACGCCGGGCCTCGGGGCTGCTTGGGGCCTGGGTTGGCGGGTCCAGCCAACGGACTTCCTGGCGCCATTCGGCGACGCTGCCTATGGACACACCGGCTTTACCGGCACATCGCTGGCGGTCGACCCCGCCCGTGACCTGGTGATCGCTCTGCTCACCAACCGTGTCTATGCTGGTCGGACCCACGAAGGCATCGCGGCACTGCGTCTGCGAGTCCACAGCATCATCGCAGCGGCGTTCGGATGAGGGAGGCCGTCGGATGACCCCATCGGACCATGCGATCATCGCCGCCCTGCGCTCGGCGCTCCCGGAGATGCGGCTCATCAGCGAGCCGGCCCAGGCCGAGTCATACCGCCGCGACGAAACCGGGTTCCTGCCCGCCGGGCACCCGCTGGCCGTCGCATTCCCCAAGGCTACCGCCGAGGTCAGCAGCATCGTCCGACTTGCGGCGAAACACTCGGTGCCGGTCGTGGCGCGGGCGGGGGCACCGGCCTTTCGGGTGGCGCCAACGCGGTGGATGGCTGCGTGGTCGCGGTCATGACCGGCCTGGATCGGATCATCGAGATCGACGCCGCCAACCTGCTCGTGGTGACCCAACCGGGCGTCATCACTGCCGATCTGGAGAGAGCTGTGGAGGCGACGGGGTTGCTCTACCCGCCCGATCCAGCCAGTCATGAGACCAGCTGCATCGGTGGCAATCTCGCCGAGAATGCCGGTGGCCTGCGCTGCGTCAAGTACGGCGTCACCCGGGACTACGTGCTGGGCCTTGAGGTCGTCCTCGCTGACGGCGAGGTCATCCGCACCGGTGGGCGCAATGTCAAGGACGTCATGGGCTACGACCTGACCCGGCTCTTCGTCGGCTCGGAGGGCACGCTCGGGATCATCACCGAGGCCACGCTTCGACTACGCCCGATGCCGGCGCCCAAGGTGACCCTGCTGGCCTTCTTCCCGAGCGTGCGTCAGGCCGGCGACGCGGTGACCCGGATGACTACCGGCGGCCTTGTGCCGGCCACACTCGAACTGCTTGACCGCTACGTGATCAGGGCCGTCGAGTCGGCCCTGGGGCTGGGACTCGACACTGAGGCCGGGGCGCTATTGATGATCGAGTCCGATACGGGGGGCGCGCTGGCCGAGGCCGAGCTCGAGATCGCCAGCAGCGCCTGTGCCGCGGCTGGTGCCACCTCGCAGACACGCGCGAGCGATCCGGCCAAGGCCGATGCCCTGCGTGAAGCCCGGCGCAAGGCCCACTGGTCGATGGAGCAGGCCGGGGCAGCCCGCACCGAGGACGTGAGCGTGCCCCGCAGCCGAGCCGCGGAACTCATGGACGCCATCGGACGGGTCAGCCAGAGGCACGGCATGGAGATCGGCGTCTTCGGCCATGCCGGCGACGGAAACTACCACCCCACCTACGTGACCGGCCCCGATGGTCCCGCGGTGGAGGCGCAGGTGAACGCCGCGCGCGCCGATCTGTATGCCGAGGTGCTCGCACTCGGCGGCAGCATCAGTGGCGAGCACGGCACCGGTCTGTCGAAGCGAGACTACCTTGAGGGACAGGTCGGGTCCCGTGGTCTGGCCGTCATGCGCGCCATCAAGGAAGCGCTCGACCCCGAGGGCATCCTCAATCCCGGCAAGGTGCTGCCCGACTGAGGGCGGGTCGCCGCCGACACGGGTCCGCAAGTTGACTTCCACCGGCGGCCATGACAGCATCCGATGCAGGTGGAGCCCGGGCACATGTCCTGGCTCCGTTCCGTACCGAGAGGGGAAATCATGCGATCATCCAGGCTAGCCCAGGTCGGGACCAGGCTCATGACGGCTCTTGTCATCGCCGGGTTGATGGCCACGATGGCCGGTTCAGGTGTAGCGACCGCCCAGGGAAAGGGCGACCTTGTCGTTGGTGTCACAAGCGATCCGGACACGCTCTTCCCATGGAAGGCGACACAGTTCCAGGCGGTGGCGCTGCTCGGCAACATCTACGGCACGCTGACGGAGCTCGATCAGGACCTCAACGTCGTCGGCGGGATCGCCGAGAGTTGGGATGTGTCCGAGGATGGCACAGCCGTCACGCTCCACATCCGTGAAGGCGTCACGTTCCACGATGGCAAGCCGCTCACCGCGGCAGACGTCAAGTCGTCGCTCGATCTGATCCTCGATGAAGCGACCGGCGCGGTCGCACGAGCGTCGCTCGCCGTCCGTCGAGTCCGTCGAAATGGTCGATGACTATACGGTCGTGCTGAACCTGACGAGCGCGGATGCGGGGATCCGGCAGGGCTCGCCTCGGTGAACCTGGCGATCCTGTCAAAGGACGACACAGAAGAGGCTCTGAATACCGCTCCCAACGGCACCGGTCCGTTCGCATTCGAGAGCCGCAAACCCAACGAATCCATCACCCTGGTCGGGAACCAGGCCTACTGGCGCGAGGGCGAACCGAGCCTGGCGAGCGTCGAGTTCCGGGTCATCCCTGACGAGTCATCCATCGTGGATGCCCTGCGATCAGGCAACGTGCAGTTCGCCGTGCTTGACGATCCGCTCGTGGCGATGACGGCGGAGGGTGACGGCATCAGCCTGATCAAGACACCCCAGCTGGCCTACCACGCCCTGATGATCAACGGCTATCGGCCACCGCTGGACAACAAGGATGTGCGCCTCGCGATCACCTGCGCGATCGACCGCCAGGAGGTGCTTGATACCGCGGCACTGGGCGAGGGTGTCGTGATCGGCCCCATCACATCGCCGGCCTACCTGAGCGACCCTGACGCTCGCCCTTGCCCCACGCGTGATGTGGAACGAGCCAAGCAGCTCCTCGCGGACGCAGGCTTCAGTGATGGCATCAACATCAAGGCGATCGTCTCGCAGGGCGAGTACTCCACCTCCGTGAACGAAGCCCAAAGCCTCCAGGCCCAGCTTGCTGAGGCCGGCATCAATCTGGAGCTGGAGATCATGGAGATCGGTGCCTACGTCGACCGTTGGCTCGCGGCCGACTTCGACACGGCTGTGGCGCTGAACGGCGGCCGGCCTGATCCCGACGTGATGTACGGACGCTATTTCACCAGCACCGGCAACCTCAACCAGGTCGCCGGCTACAGCTCGCCTGAGCTGGACGACCTCTTCGCCCAAGGCAAGGCCACCAGCGATGTCGACGCGCGCCGGCAGATCTACACGGACATCTCCAAGCACCTTGAGGACAACGCGGTCTGGGAGTGGATGTTCTCGAGCAATGCCTACACGGCGATGACCGAAGGCGTCGCGGGCTTCGTGCCGATGGCCAACGCCTCGCTGCAGTACCTGCGCACGACCACGCTGGAATAGCTCCGGTCATCCCGCTGCGACGAACCTGAAATGACGAACCTGGAATAAGGGAGGCTACAGCGGGTGATCCCGGGTAGGAGGCTCGCCCGCACCCTCCTCGAGGCTACGGTCACTCTCCTGGGAGTGGCCGTCCTCGTTTTCGTGATGCTCCGGGTCGTGCCCGGAGACCAGATCACGGCTTCCCTGGGTATCGAAGCCGGAGTGCTGACACCGGCCCAGATGGACGCTCTGCGCTCCTACTACGGGATCGACCAGCCACTCGCGGCTCAGTTCGTGGGCTGGCTCGGCAACTTTGTGACGGGCAACCTGGGGGTTTCGCAGCGTACCGGCCAGTCGGTGCTCGACATGACCGCTTCGTCGCTGCCGGTCACCCTCGAACTTGCCTTGCTGGCTACGGCCCTGGGAGTCCTCATCGGCGTCCCCCTGGGCATGATCTCGGCATCTCGTGCGAACGGGGGTCGAGATGCGGCGGCGCAATTCGTCGGTCTGGCGGCGCTGTCCATCCCGAGCTTCCTGCTCGGTGCCCTGCTCCTGACGTTCATCTCCCGGGTCGCGCGCTACAACCCCAATGCCATGGCCTTCGCCAGGCCCATGGAGGACCTCGGCTTGAACCTGCAGCAGATGATGCTGCCGGCCCTCGTGCTCGGTTTCGCGTTGGCTGCGCCCATCATGCGTACCTCACGCTCGGCGCTACTCGAGGTCAAGGGCCAGGACTTCGTCCGCACGGCCCGGGGCAAAGGCGTCTCGCCGCTGCGGATCCAGGTCCGCCATGTGCTGCACAACGCCCTCGTGCCCATCGTGACCATGATCGGCATCCAGTTCGGCTATCTCCTGGGCGGCGCCGTGATCGTGGAGCAGATCTTCTCTGTCCCGGGCATCGGCCGACAGTTCCTCATCGGCATGCAGCAGAAGGAATATGCCGTGGTCCAGAGCACCGTCCTCGTCATCGCGCTGCTGTTCCTGCTCGTCAACCTCGTCACCGACCTGCTCTATCGGGTCATCGATCCGCGGGTACGCTCGGCATGACGATGGACGAAGGGGCCATGGTCGCCTCAGATGCTGCGGTTACGCGACGTGACAGTGCCTGGCGCCGGCTGCTGGCCAGCCGGAGCGGCGTCATCGGGCTGGCCCTCACGGGCTTCGTGCTCGGCGCGGGTCTGCTGGCAACGATCGGATTTACGCCGTACGACCCCATCGCACAACACGCGGTCGACCGGATCCAGGGACCGTCGTCCACCTACTGGTTCGGGACCGACCAGTTCGGACGCGACATCTTCTCGCGAACCATGGCTGGTGTGGCATCGTCGCTCCAGGTGGCTGTGGTGGCCGTCGCGATCTCAGCGACCCTGGGGACCACCTTCGGCGTGCTCTCAGGCTTCTTCGGTAACCGGGTCCGGGGTCCCATCAACGCCCTGACGAACATGCTCTTCGCCTTCCCGCCGCTGCTTCTGGCGCTGGCACTCGCGTCGGTCGCCACCCGCAACTGGTTCACGGTCGCGGCCGCCATCGCTATCGTCTACATCCCCATCTTCGTTCGAGTGACGCGCGCGCCGGTGCTCTCGCTCAAGGAGGCGGACTTCATCAAGGCGGCACGGGTGTTGGGCTTCCCGACAAGGCGCATCCTGGTCCGCCACATCCTGCCCAATATCACGCCCATCATCATCGTCCAGGTCACCCTCTCGTTGTCGTGGGCCGTCCTCACCGCAGCGGCCCTGAGCTACCTGGGCCTGGGTACTCCACCGCCGACACCTGCGCTGGGCTCGATGGTCTTCGAGGCCAAGACCCTGGCCGCCACGGCATGGTGGACGATGGTCGCACCCGGTGCCGTGCTGATCGTCTTCGTGGTCGGGCTCAACCTGCTGGGGGACGGCCTTCGCGACGCCTTGGATCCTCGACACGAGAGCCGCGGGTGAACATGGATCAGGTGGCCGGCCGGGACCGCTGGGGCGTGACGCCCAGATGACCGTGACGCCCAGATGACCGTAACGCCTCTGCTCCAGATCGAGGACATGGTCGTGACGTTGCACTCGCGACACGGTGACTACGACATCGTGCACAGCATCGACCTCTCATTAGCACCGGGTGAGACCCTGGGCGTGGTCGGAGAGAGCGGGTCAGGCAAATCACTGACCATGCTCGCGGTGATGCGGTTGCTGACGCAGCCACTGGAGATGACCCGAGGCCGGGTGCGTCTTGAAGGGCAGGACATCACGGCCCTGCGAGAGGCTGACATGCGGGGGCTGAGAGGCAGCCGGCTGGCCATGGTCTACCAAGACCCCATGACGTCGCTCAACCCGCTGATGCGCATCGGCGACCAGGTGGCCGAGTCGATGACTGCCCATGGCGTGACGAAGTCCGAGGCCGCACGGCGAACACTGACGACGCTGGCCCGCGTGGAGATGCCCGATCCCGAGCGAACGGCAAGGGCGTATCCGCATGAACTCTCTGGAGGGATGCGGCAGCGCGGACTGATCGCGACCGCCCTGGCCTGGACGCTGCGCCGCTGATCGTCGACGAGCCGACGACCGCGCTCGATGTCACCATCCAGCGGCAGATCCTGGCGCTGGTGAAGGGCCTGAGCAAGGAGCTCGGGATGACCACCATCTGGGTCACCCATGACCTTGGCGTCATCGCTCGACTGGTCGACCGCGTGGTCGTGATGTACGGCGGCTACATCGTCGAAGACGCGCCTGTCGATCAGATCTTCTACGCACCGCAGCATCCCTACACGAAACGCCTGCTCGCGGCCCTGCCCAATCCAGCCGATGACAGCCGACCGCCACTGGCCCAGATCCTGGGCCGTCCACCCCTTCCGGGCGACTCGATCACAGGCTGCGCCTTCCGTCCGCGCTGCCAGGTCGCACGCGACGCCTGCCTGGTTCGTCCGGACCTAGAGCCCCGTCTGGCGGGACGTGTCGCCTGCTGGGTCCCGGTGGAGGAGTGGGGCTGACCATGCGCAGGTCGCACGCATGCTGATCCTTGAGGCCCGCGACCTCCATAAGCGATACCCGGTTCGCGGTACCGACCTCGTGGTCAACGCCGTCAACGGCGTTTCACTCGGCCTGGAGGCTGGCGAGACCCTGGGTATCGTGGGAGAGTCCGGCTGTGGCAAGTCCACCCTGGCACGGCTGCTCGTTCGTTTGGAGGAGCCGACCAGCGGGACGGTGATGCTCGATGGCATCGAGTTGACGGCCGTCGGCGGCAAGGCGTTGCGGGAGCAGCGCCGCAAGATCCAACTCGTGTTCCAGGATCCCTACGCCTCACTGAACCCGCGGCGCACCGCTGGAGACACCATCGAGGAGGTCCTCATCGTGCACGGGCTCTACGGCGGGTCCGATGGACGCGCCGAGCGGGTGGCGGAGTTGCTCGACATGGTGGGCATGAGCCGCTCCTTCGTGGAGCGACTGCCACACGAGATGTCCGGCGGCCAGCGACAGCGAGTCGGGATCGCCCGAGCCCTGGCTGTCGAGCCCAAAGTGCTCCTCCTCGACGAGCCGGTGTCAGCGCTGGATGTCTCGGTACGCGCTGAGATCATGAACTTGCTGGTCCGGTTGCGCCAGGACCTGGGCCTGAGCTACGTCTTCATCAGCCACGACGTCGCCATGGTGCGTCATCTCAGTGACCGGGTCGCGGTCATGTACCTTGGGCGCGTCGTGGAGCAGGGGCCCTGGAAAGAGGTCGTCGACCAGCCCCTTCACCCCTATGCCATGGCGTTACGAGACGCCGTCCCGATCCCCGATCCCAGAGCGTCGGGCGAACTGGTGGCCTCGGTCGCCGGCGAGGTTCCCGATCCCGCAAGACCGCCGCAGGGATGCCCCTTCCACCCACGCTGCCCTATCGCCGAAGCCGAATGCCGGACCACCGAGCCGCCCCTCGATGAGGTCAGAGCGGGGCATCGAGTGGCCTGCCACGTGGTAGCGCGGAACCTGCGATCGGAGGCGGTGCCGTCGTGAGCCACGATGCTGACATCACCCTCCGGGCTGCCGGCATGGCGGATCTCGCCGACGTCGCGGATCTATTCCTGGCCTGCTGGCGAACGTCCTACGTCAGCTTCCTACCGGCCCCTGTCGTGAGCATGTTCGGACCAGACAGCGCTCGAGCGCTGTGGCGTCGCTCGCTCTGCGATGGACAGACCGACGTGGCGGTCCTGGTCGCCGAACGTGCCAATGGATCGGTGGTAGGCGTGCTCGCCACGGGCCGGGATCCTGACCGCCCGGTGTCCGGACATATCTTCAGCCTGTACGTCCATCCCGATGCACAGGGGCTCGGTATCGGAGCACGCCTGATGTCGGCGGCTCTCGACCGCTTCCGCTCCGACGGTCTGACAGACGCGACGCTGTGGGTCTTCGAGGCCAACGTTGCTGCCCGCGGTTTCTACGAGCGCTTGGGATGGCACCCGGATGGCGCGACCCGCATCGAGCCTCAGTATGGCGAGCCAGAGCTGCGTCTCTCGCGTTCCGTCTCGGCCGCACGACCGCCACGTGTCGACGATGATGCAGCGCCAGATGACCCACCCGGCGGGTGAACCAGCGGAGCCACGACCGCTGCTCCGCCAGATGACCCACCCGGCGGGCGAAACGACGGAGCCACGACCGCTGCTCCGCCCGATGACCCACCCGGCGGGCGAAACGACGGAGCCACGACCGCTGCTCCGCCCGATGACCCACCCGGCGGGCGAAACGACGGAGCCACGACCGCTGCTCCGCCCGATGACCCACCCGGCGGGCGAAACGACGGAGCCACGACCGCTGCTCCGCCCGATGACCCACCCGGCGGGCGAAACGACGGAGCCACAGGTTGGGCCCACGACAGGTTGGTCATTCGACCCTTGACATCTTTACACTGCCATCTCGCCGGCCAGCTTGCTGCGCCCATAGGCGTTGCGCGGACCCGTGGCGTCATCCTCCAGATAACCTCGGCCATCTGTGCGCTCCCCGTCGAAGACCTCGTTGCTGGAGATGAGCACGAAGCCACAGCCGATGCCATGGCATGTCCTGGCCATGGCGCCCACCGCCGCGCCATTGCGGCGCATGGCGGCTTCCGGCTCGCGTGCGGCCCGGTCGACCGCCGTCATGGCCGCGGTGTGGATGACGAGCCGGGGCCGTTCGCGCTCGATGAGCGCCGCACAGGCCGCGGGGTCGTCGAGATCAAGGACCGGCTGATCCCAACCGCGCACGGGACCTGGCGCCGTCGCGACGAGGGCGCGCCCCAGCCGGCCATCGCAGCCGGAGATGACGAGGTCGGCTACGCCTCTCTCCATCACGTCCTCCACATGGAGCAGCCGCGGACGGTGCGCGGTCGGCCTCCATCCTATCGGCTGGAGTTCACCGTGGCGCAACGAGGTGGACCAACCCGGAACCCTCCAAGGTGGACGACTCTGGGGAGCGTCTGACCCAAGCCGCTCACGGCGACTACGATCGCTACGGCGAAACTAGAGGACGTCGACGTTGGGCGGCACACTGCCTGAGGTGCCACCCCAGAGGCGGCTTCGTACCGCGTTGCGCAGGTCCACCACCAGCTCGGCGTGTTCGACCACGAGAGCCAGGTCGATGGCGCTTTGCGCGGTGGCGATGACGACGCAGTCGGCTGCCGCCACGTCTCCTCGTCGAGCGTGACCGAGGCGAGGCCGGCATCGGCAAGCTCGGGACGTGCGGGTCCTGGTACGTCACGTCTGCGCCGGCATCGCGCAGCAGTTCCAGCAGCTTCAACGAGGGGCTCTCCCGCAGGTCTCCCACGTCCGCCTTGTAAGCCATGCCTAGGAGCAGCACGCGAGCGCCACGCACGGCCTTGGCGCGGCTGTTGAGCGAGCGCGCGATCCGTGACACCGCGTAGTAGGGCATGTTGACGTTGACACGACCGGCCAGTTCCACGAACTCGCTGTCGAGGTCGAAGGCGCGCGCGCGCCAGGCCAGGTAGAAGGGGTCGATGGGGATACAGTGGCCGCCCAGACCGGGACCGGGCCAGAAGGGCATGAAGCCGAACGGCTTGGTGGCAGCTGCCTCGATCGCCTCCCAAACGTCGATGTCCATGCGATCGGCCAGGATGGCCATCTCGTTGACGAGCGCGATGTTCACCGCGCGGAAGGTGTTCTCCAGGATCTTGGACATCTCCGCCGATTCGGGCGACGAGACCGGGTGGACCGTGTCACAGATGCGCGCGTAGAGCGCGCACGCACGTTCTGCACAGGCCGCCGTCAGGCCGCCCACCACCTTGGGTGTCTCACGGATGCCCCAGCGCGTGTTGCCGGGGTCCACACGTTCCGGGCTGAAGGCGACGAAGGCGTCTTCACCGATGTCGCGCCGGCAGCCGCCAGCATAGGTGCCAGCACCTCCCGCGTGGTGCCGGGCCAGGTCGTCGACTCCAACACGATCAGGGCACTCGGAGCGAGGTTGGCGATGGCGGTCTCAGCCGCCGCGAGGACGTAGGAGAGGTCGGGCTCACGATACTCGCCCAGCGGGGTGGGCACACAGATCAGCAGCGCGCCGCAACTCGCCAGCCGGGTCGCATGGGTCGTGGCCTCCAAGACGCCTGAGCTGACCAGACGAGCCAGGGTGGCAGAGGGCACATCTTCGATGTACGACTCGCCGGCGCTGATCGAGGCCACCTTGTCCTGCCGCGGATCGAAGCCCACGACGTGCAGGCCGGCCTCAGCGAAGGCGACCGCGAGGGGCAGGCCGACGTAGCCCAGCCCCAGGATGCCGACCGTCTCGATGGTTTCCGTGTCCATCTTGGTGTCTGTCACAGTCTTCCGACTCTAGCATCGGGCGCGCCCCTGGGCCATGGGCCTGCTGCTAGCACGGAGTCCCTCGCTCGAAGCGACCATGGTGCCCGATTCCAGCAGCGCTTCGATGGTGCCGGCGTCGGCCCATTGGCCCTCGTAGTGCTGGGCAAAGAGCCCGCCCGAGCCGATGTAGTGTTGAGCACATCGGTGATCTCGGACTCGCCACGCCCGGAGGGCACCAGGTGCTCGATGACATCGAAGGCATCGGGTCGCAGGAAGTAGACGCGGATGATCGAATCGCTCTTGGGCACCTTCGGCTTCTCCTTGAAGCCGACGACGACCCCGGAGGCATCGAACGCGGCCACACCCGAAGCGGCCAGCGTCCGGCACGCGATACAGCAGGGTACCGGCACCCCACGGTCCGTCGGCGAACTCCGCCACCGCCTCGGCCAGCGCCTCCCCGAGCAGGATGTTGTCACCCAGCACCACGCAGAAGGAATCCTCGCCCACGAACGCGCGGCACAGGCCGATGGCATGCGCGATGCCGAGCGAGCCACGCTGGTAGCGGTAGCTCAGGTCAAGGCCATGCTCCTGGCCACTGGAGAGCAGTTCCACGATGTCACCGATGCTGCGACCACCGAGGATGACCATGACCTCCCGGATGCCCATGTCCGCCAGCGTTGCCAACGGGTAGTAGATCATGGGCCGGTCGTGGACCGGCAGCAGGTGCTTGTTGGTCACCAGGGTCAGCGGGTGCAGGCGCGAGCCGGTGCCACCGGCGAGGACCAATCCCTTCATGCGAGCCTCTCCTTGCGCTGACGGCCCCGGAGGTCCCAGGTGCTATGCATGGTATCCGTGGCTGTGTGCCGGATGCTGGTCCGACCGAGAGTCAGCCGAAGCCACGGCGGGCACCATCGCCCAGGGGCTCCGCTCCGCACCCCGCCGAGGGTGCGTTAGGCTGGGGCAGATCCATGCTGGAGTCGACAGGGGGAAAGGATGACCAGACAAGCGTGATCGGCCGCATCGCTCTCGCTTTGGCCATCGCGGTCACGAGCATCCTCGGCCTGGGGCCAGTATCGACCTCCCCGGCCGTGGCCGCGCCGGTCTGCACCGGCGGCTGGGTCCAGATGCGCATCCCGGGTTCGGCGTTCCTGGCGGCGCCATTCGAGATCGTGGTGCGCGGTGGCAAGGCAGCGGCCATCGTGGGTGGCGCCAGCAAGGGTGCCCTCGTCCTGCGCCGAAACGGCGCGGGCTGGAAGCAGATCGCAGGCGGTCGTGGCCATCGTGGCTTCACCGATGCCGAATTCGTCGGCGGCGGGCGCCTCCTTGGCGTGGGCTTCTACCGTCCCTTCACCGGGGCTGCCCAAGGCACGCTGGAGCCGGCGACCGGCATGATCGGCAGCTCACGCACGCAACTACGAGCGCTCCCGTTCTCGGCCGGGCCTCGTGCCACACTGACGGCCGTCAGCAGCAGGGCTGGCAAGACGTGGGCGGTCGGCACTGGTCTCTCCGCGGATGGCCAGCTCCACGCCTATGCGCTGCGACGCGATGGCAAGCGCTGGAAGCGCCAGGACCCGCCGGCTGGCCGCGGCAGTGGGTTGACCGATCTGGAGCGCGCCCCCAATGGACGTCTCTGGGTGGTGGGCTGGAAGGGCGGTGACAAGGGACGGCCTATCCCGGCCATCTTCAAGCGCGCCGGCGGCAGCTGGAAGGCCGTTGCGGCGGCACCGCTTCCGACCGGGCCGGCCGTCCTGACGGACATCACTTTCCGTTCAGCGACCGACGGCTACGCGAGCGGGTACGTCGTCCCCGCCAAGACTGATGAGCCGCAAGTCGTCTTGCAGCATTGGGACGGCAAGCGCTGGTCGAACGTGCCACTGCCCTGGGCAGCGGGCTTCGGCGCCCTGGCCCGTTCGGTCGCGGCCGGTGCCGATGGCCACCTCATGGTGGCCGGCACCCAGACCGCCAATGCCAATCGCGAGACGCGCGGCTTCGTGGCGCAGCGCATCGACGGTGTTTGGTCGATCAGCCTGCTCGATGCCACCGATTCGGTGCGCTCGGAGGTCATGGCCGTGGCCGCCACTCGCGGCGGTGCGGTCGCGGCGGCAGCGGTCGGAGGAACGTTGTTGGTGCTGCGCTCCTGTGACGACGGGCCGCCGATCACCCCCGCGTCGAAGAAGACGCCCCGCCGCAAGGTCGAGGTCAGCGACATCCCACGCCGCCGCGCGGCCGCGCCGCAGGAGCAGATGGACGCGCTCGATGCTTTTGTCATCGTGCCCTCGGCCGTGCCCACTCGCAAGCTGCCCGCGCCGACCGATGATGCCAGCTTCAAGGTCCGTGACATGGCGGCTGCCTCCGGTCTCCGTGAGTGGACCCGCACCTACGATGGTTTCGCGGCCGACTTCGATGACAATGGTTATAAGGACGTCTTCTACAGCCGCCACGGCGGGCTCATGCCGCGCCTGGCGCTCAATGGGCCGAACGGTTTCCACGACGCCCCGGCCGAAAGCGCCTTCAGTCCCGTCGACCGCCACGGCTGCGACGTTGGTGACGTCGACGGCAACGGCACACGGGACATCCTGTGTGCGATCGGTGGCTCGCGCGGGATCGCCGTTCGGCGCAACGAGCTTTCGCTCTCGCCCGCAGAGGACTCCCGCACGCTTGCTCGCGACGCGCTCGGCATCTCTGACCCACTCGGACGCGGTCGGCACGTGGCCATCTTCCGGCTCGATGACGACCGTTATCCGGAGGTGTTCATCACCAACGCACCCGATCGTGAAGATGGCTTGCCGGCACAGAACCGCTTCTACCGCAACGTCGGTGGCCGGTTCGTGCCGGCTCCTGGCGTGGGCCTCGACACGTCACATGGTGGGCGCTGCCTTGAAGCGACCGATATCGACGGCGACGGTGACGCGGACCTGGCGATGTGCACCCACTACGGCGTGAACGGTCGCCCTGCGGGCTTGCGCATCATGCGCAATGAGAACGGCCGGCTTCGTGACCGCACCGCGAGCCTGGGTGTCCGGCCCATGGGCGACATCGATGTCGCCTTCGCCGATGTGACCGGTGACGGCCGACGGGACCTCATCCAACTGACCTCACAGAAGGTGGTGGTGAGCAAGGGGACCACGAGTGGCTTCCACAAGATCTACCAGGCCCGGGTGGACGGGGCGTGGGCGCTGGCGGCGGGCGATGCCAACGGGGACGGCAAGGTCGACCTGTATATCGCGCGCGGCGACCGTGACAAGAACCAGCCCGACCGGCTGCTGGTGAGCCGAAAACGGGGTCGCAGCTTCGCGTCGGTGCGGATACCCCAGACGAAGAAGGGCCAGGCCGACGACGTCTTCTCGCTCGACTACGACAAGAATGGTCTCGCCGACTTCGTCGTCCTCAACGGTCGCATCGGTGGCGGCCCGGTCCAGCTACTGGCATCGTTCCGACGCTAGCTACGGTTTGGCGGGGCCGGCTCAGCCGGTCAGTGGCCCGACTGGTTCGGGGCCGGTGGCGACGGGCATGTCATGGCCGACCCAATCACTGAAAGAACCTGGGTAGAGGATGGGGTCGGGCAACCCGGCGACACGAGCGGCCAACATGCCGAAGCAAGCAGTCACGCCGCTGCCACAGGAGATGACCAGCGGTAGCTCGGAGCGTGCGCCTTCGCCACGGATGAGTTGCAAGACCTCGTCGGCGGGGAGCAGTCGGCCATCGTTGGTCATCATCGAGCCACAGGGCCGGTTGCGAGCGCCCGGGATGTGTCCGCCGACCTTCTCGATGGGCTCCGACTCGCCGCTGTAGCGCTCGGACGCACGGACGTCGATCAGGTCCACGGTGTCCTTGGAGGCGGCGACCTCGGCACGGTCCATGGTGCGTGGCCAATCGTTCGCCAATGTCATGGCCGCTCGCAGATGTGAGGTCTTCGCGACGGTCAGCTCACCGCCGGCAGCGCTCCAGGCGCTGAGGCCGCCGTCGAGCATGAACACGTTCCGGTGTCCGAGCCGGTCGAGCATCCACCACAGGCGCGCACCGTACTGACCGTTGTGAGCATCGTGGATGACGATGGTGTGCTCGTCGCCGAACCCCAGCTCACCCATTCGGTCGGCAAAGCGGGTCGGGTCGGGGAGGGGATGGCGGCCGGCTCCCGGGACAGCCGCGAGGTCACGGTCCAGGTCGACGAAGATGGCGCCCCGGATGTGACCCTGCTGGTACTCGGCGAGACCACGCTCGGGCTCGCCCAGGAAGAAGCGCACATCTGCGATGCGCAGGCTGGGGTCGTCGATGGCGGCCAGCAGGTCGGTCGCACTGATGAGTGGGCTGGGTGTCGAATTGGTCATGCGCTCACGGTAGCGATCGCCCGACCCGCGTGCTCAACGCCCAGATCAGCTTGACGTGGGCCCGAGCGGCTGGTCAGCGGAGCCACCGCCGTCCGGGTCGAGGCGCGGTTCCTTGAGTTCGACAAGGATCACGTGCGTCTCGCTGTCTCCGATGTTCTCACCGGCATGCGACTGATCGCTCAGCCAGCGCACTTGTCCGGCTTCAAGGTCCACATCGGCCACCTGTTCGCCGCCCTCGAGGCGACGCCGGAAGCCGCTTAGAGTCACCATCACGCTGTCCGGGTGGTGGTGCAGCGTGGTGCTGTCGCCGGGCTTGTCCCGGTATTCCAGGACTCGGACGCGCTCGTTCTCCATCACCACGTGGTAGAGATCACCGTCGGTGACGGTGGGGTCATCGACCGGTCGTTCGGACTCGGGTTCCATCGGTCATCACTCCCTGGCCACGTGGCCGTGTCTGTGACTCAGCCCCCCGATCGGCAGCATCCTATCAGCGCAGCGCGCGCCACACCGGTCGAGACGCCGGCAGTGCGGTCAGCCTTCGCAGGGTGGCGGAGCTTCCGTGGTCGGTAGGTAGCGGATGGTAAGGCCGTTGGCGGTGGCATCGATGTACGGCTCGGGTTGGGTGCGGAGGGCGATGTCCACGAGCACCTCATCTCGCGCGTCGACCAGCGGCTGCCACGCTTTTGGTACGGCCGACTGGTCGGTGATCCAATCGATGTCGTTGACCTCACCGAGGTAACCGATGCCGCAGCTCACGTCCATCAGGTATGGGGTCGTGCCCATCGTCTCGACGGTCGTGCCCGAGCGGCCTGGCGGTTGCCCGCGGGGTGCCGCGGCCGCGTGGATCTGGCCCTTGGTGGCGATGGTCCCAGGCGCCGTCAGGTCGATGTCGACGACGGTCTGATCCCGACTGACGTCGTTGCCATGCGGCGCGTCCAACTGGACGACGAAGGGTCCGGCCGGCAGTCGAGCGCGGTCCAGCGCGACGACGTACTGATAGGTTCCGACCAGGTCGTCGGTACATCCGACGTTGCCGTCGAGGTCGACGATGTCAGGGTAGATGGTCGCTGACTCAAGATCGACGACGACATCATCGAGTCGCAGGTTGGGGCAGGACGAACCATGGCCGACCGCGAACCAGAGCACCACGTCCTCGACCAGGTCGACCGCAGGCGCCTCGCCGTCGATGGCCGACCGCTTCCACAGACGTTGGACCTGCGCGTCACTGGTGGCGACGCCGGTGCGGTAGTTCTGGCCGCGTGCGTCCATGTGCTCGTGTCCGACCATGGTCCAGCCATCACCTTGGGTCGGCTGCGGGCCGGCCACGGGCCGCTCGGCAGGATCCTGGCCGTCGATGCAGAAGGGCTCGCCCGCGAATTGGGCTTCCAAGTCGGCCACGAGCTCTTCGGTGACGTAGGGGACCCAGAGGTCGGTGATGTTGGAGGTCACATCGACGCCCACGGAGAACGAATCGAGCGAGCCTCGCAGCTCGTTCACGAGGCGGTCCTGGAGGGCGCGCAGCTCGTGAGTCGGGTGCTCGACCTCCACGGCCACGACGCCGTCATCGGGAAAACGCTCCTGCAGGTCGGCCTGGCGGGCGGCCACATCCTGAGTGAAGGCCGCCACCAGCCAACCGGAGTGGTCGCGGTCGATCCAGATGTCCTGGTAGCCGGGCTGCTGCTTGGCCCACTTCTTGACCTCGCTGGTGGGCTGTTCGTTGGCCACGTAGACGGGCGAGTCGGCGAAGAGGTCGGGGTCGATGGGGATCGGCTGCACGTCCCCGCACCAGGTGAGCGACGACCCCTCGAGTGCCGGTGGTCGGGTTCGGCCGGCGTCCTCCTCAGCACCGAGACTCGGCGTCGCCAGCAGCGTTGCCAGCAAGGGCGCAGTGAGAAGTGGTCCGAAACGCATCAATGGCGGTCACCTCGTAGTTCGACGCGAACAGTCGGCCATTCTACGCCTACGCCCTACTCGTCCCGGGCGTCCTCGGGGCGCTTGCGCTGGTCGCGGAGCAGGGTCACGACCGAGACCACCAGTTCGACGGGGAGGGGCTTGTCAAGCGCGAACCGGAGCGTGCCCTTGCCCGCCCGGTAAGGGCCGATCAGCTTCTCGGTTTCGGCATCGACCTCGGGGATCGGATACAGGCTGAGGTGGCTCTTCCAACCGGCGTAGAAGACGACGACGCGGCCAGCAGACTTGAGCGCGGGGACACCATAGCTGATGACCTCCTCGGCATCGGGAAGGACGCCTCGGATGGTCTGTCTCAGGGTCTCCAGCGGAGCCCGAACATCGGGAGTCAGCGCTGCGAGGTAGGTATCGACCGGCCGTTCTTGCGGCATGTGTTGGACTCCTGGTGGTGGGTGGCGCATCGGAGCGAGTGCGATGGAGGATGCCACAGCCCCAGTGACGTATCCGACTATGTACCGGTGATCAGCCCATACAGCCCGGTGAAGGCGAGGTAGCCGAGCACACTCAGGCCGAGCATGGGAACGGCTGCCGCGTACGCCCACCCGACGACCTCGCGCGTGCGGCCCAGGATCAGCGGCAGCAGCAGCCCCGTGATGATGAACATCGCCCCAACGATCGGGTAGGAGAGCTGGACGGCGTTGCGAGCTCCTTCGGCCACGAACAACGCGACGAGGAGTCCCAGCGCCACGGCTCGCTGTTTGGGTGTGCCGATGCGCCAGGCTCGGCCGGCGATGCCGAACACGGGGCCACCGGCCGCGGCACCGATGACCCAGAACAGCGTGGCGCTGACCGAGGACGAGTAGCCGACCTGGAGGTGGAGCATGACGTTATAGGCCACGAGTGCGAGAACAAGCGTGGTGGCGCCGGCGATGGCGGCGAGGATGTTGTCGGGCATGATCGAGCCGACCAGGAACGCCACCAGCAGCCACGGCGAGATGGCGTTCGCCCATTGTGTCAAGCCATCGGGAAGCCAGGCTTGGCCGAGCTGGGTGATCGCTCCTGTGGCGAGGCCGGCACCGACGACGAGGCCGATCGTCCTCCACCATCCGTAGCGAGCGCTGGCGCTGGCCTCCACCGGCCGAGTATGACAGGCGTCGCGTCATTCACTCGCCCTGGTGCTGGTGCGGGCCTGGGGTCGAGGCTACTCGGCCGAGAAGGTCCTCGGCCGAGGCAACCTCCGGTGCGCGGCACGTGCTGCGTGTCGAGGGCTCTCGCCCACCGGGCGGGTCAAACGTCGGAGCGACCGGCGCTGCTCCGTCACTTCGCCCACCGGGCGGATCGGCCCGAGGGTCGAGGGTCGAGGGGATGTGTTCCTTCTCTCCCCGTGGAGATGCTGGGCGACTGCCCGGGTCTCACCTCAACCTGACAGATAGGGATTGCCGAGATCGCTTCCGACGTCGAGGTCTGCGCCTTCCGTCCTCAGAAGGTGATACGCGTCCGGGAGTCAGCTCGCGCCGTCACTCCCACGCCGACCGGGCAGGCGACACCGGTGCCGTGATCGGGGCAGTAGCCCGCCGGATTCTTGCTCAGGTATTGCTGGTGGTAGGGCTCGGCGTAGTAGAAGTCGCCGGCCTGTGCGATCTCGGTGGTGATCTCGCCGAAGCCGGCCTCGTTCAGCCGTTGCTGGTAGGCGTCACGTGAGGCCTCGGCGCTCGCTCGCTCCTCGTCGGTCGCCCAAGATATGGCTGAGCGGTACTGGGTGCCTTGGTCGTTGCCCTGGCGCATGCCCTGGGTGGGGTCGTGATGCTCCCAAAAGACCTTGAGCAGACCTTCGTAGCTGATGCGCTCGGGGTCATAGACGACGAGCACCACCTCGGCGTGGCCGGTGCGGCCGCTGCAGGTCTCCTCGTACGTGGGATTGGGCGTGTAGCCGCCGGCGTAACCGACTGCCGTAGAGATGACACCGTCGGTCTGCCAGAAGGCCTTTTCCGCACCCCAGAAGCAGCCGAGGCCGAAGATGGCGGTTCGGGCACCGTCGGGCCAGGGTGGCGTGAGCGAAGCGCCGTTGACGTGGTGGCGTTCGGTGATGGTGATGGGCTCGGCGCGACCGGGGAGGGCATCGTCGGGCGAGGGCATGCTGGAGGGTCGTCGGAACAGGAACATGGTGCGATGGTAGATCGAGCACCGTCACAGAGCCATGACGGTCATGGGCGCGATACCATTCCAGCCTGAGCCACCCATCCGAGAAGGAGCCCACGTTGTCGTCTGAGGGCCTGTCCGAAGATCCCAAGGTCTACCGCGAACGGCTGAACGAGCAGCCCGACGAGCAGATCGATGCCTGGATGATCGAGTTCATGCGCGACAAGTCGATCCGCCACGGCGTGCTTGATGTGCTGGCCGACTTCCGGGCGGCGACGGGATTGTCGGACACGGGCATCGAACGAGTGTTCACCGCTGGGGGAGGGGCGCCAGCCACGATGGGGCACACGGCCGATGGCCAGTTGATGCTGCCGGCGATCTCGCTGCATTTCCTGGTGCCGGGCCTGCGGGCCCAGTCGGCCAAGGCCCGTGACCAGGAGATCGACTTCCTCGTGCACGGCTTCGAGCTCATCGTCTACATCTGAGACCCCTCCGGGTGTCGCAGCCACGGGTGGCACGTCGCCTCGCCATCCTGCACCCTGGTCCGTCTCTGCTGGCAGCAGCAGCTTCGGGTGGGCTCGCGGCCGTTGCCGGCGCTGAGGCGATCGACGTCCTGCTGCTCGTCTTGGGGATGCTCGGGTTCCAGACTTCGATCGGAGCGCTGAATGACGTCGCCGACGCTCCCAGAGATCGGATGGTCCGATCCGACAAGCCCATCCCGGCCGGCCTGGTGTCGGTGCCGGTTGCCCTTGTCATCGCGGCAGTGGGCGCGGCGGTGGGGCTGGTCGTTTCCGCGTCATTCGGCTGGCCGGTCCTGCTCGTCGGCTTGGTCGGCCTCATGAGCGGCTATGCCTATGACCTGTTCGCGCGCTCGGTCGGCTGGGGCTGGCTGGCCTTCTCGGTCGCGTTGCCGGCTCTGGTTGCCTGGGCCTGGCTCGCTGCGGCGGGGAGTCTGCCACCCGGCTGGGAGGCGCTCCTGCCACTGGCTGCCTTGGCGGGTCCGGCAGTGCACCTGGCTAACAGCATGGCGGACGCCTCGGCCGACCAGGAGACCGGTGCCACGAGCCTCGCCACTCGCCTGGGGGTGCGGCGCAGCCGCATCGTCCTGCTGGGCCTCGATGCGGTGATCTGGGCGTTGGGCTGGCTGAGCCTGGTGGCGCTGGGGGAGATCTCGGTCGGGATGCTCCTGGTGCTGGTGGCCGCCAGTGCGTTGGCGGCTGTCGGCGCCTGGGTATCGGTGGATCCTCGCACTGAGTCGAGCAATCTCGGCTGGATCCTGGGCTCGACAGCGCTGGCCCTCCTGGCCATCCTCTGGGTGGCAGCAATCAGCGCAACTTGAGCGGACTCACGCCCCCGTCCCTCCGGTCGCCCCTGTGGCCCACCAGGCGGGCGAACTGACGGACCTGAGGGCTCCTGCCCGGTATGGGCACATCAGCGCGTGCCTCGCAAGTTGGCTCAGAAGTTCGATACGCTGCTCAGCCGCCGTGACTATCAGGAGACCGGCGCATTCTGGCGCGCCTATCTCTCGCACATGCGCGAGAAGCGATAGGCCGACCCCTCTCGTCCCCGTTCGGACGGTCCGGTATAGCAACGTCCGCGCCCTGCCCGGGTGGCTACGTCTATGGGCGACTTCGATGCCCATCTTGCCGTTGCCCAGCTGGCCGGAACCTGGCTCCACCCGCCCCACGGGTGAACTGACGGAGCAAAGGGCTTCTGGACCCCACACCACCGACCTTCCACCCGCCCCACGGGTGAACTGACGGAGCAAAGGCCTTCTGGACCCCACACTACCGACCTTCCACCCGCCCCACGGGTGAACTGACGGAGCAAGGCCGCCGTGTCCCCGGTGCTCCGTCGCTTCACCCGTGGGGTGGGTGAGATGTCGGATCAGGCCGCCGATACCGCCGGTGCTCCGTCGCTTCACCCGCCCGGCGGGTAGCCGGCCCTCCGGAGCCCAACGCCGCTCCGGCGCCCCCAGCAAAGCACTACTCGAGGCGGCGTTCGTCGCCGATGTGCTTGGCGGCGGCGACTCGGACCGCATCGGAGCGGGCTCGCCGGGCCTCGCCCATCAGCGCCTTGAGGATGGCCTCGACATCGGCCCGCAGGGTTCGGTCGTGGATCTTCTCGGTCCAGCGGACCCCGGTCTCCACGCGGCGCTGGTCGATCTGGATCTCCAGGTGCCCCAAGTCCGGCTCCTCCTCGTCGGCCCGGTCGAACGCGACGCGCAAGGCGACGAAGTGCCCATCCTCGAGTTGCCAGGCAGCCACGAAGGAATCGTCATCGGCCGCGGACCAACGCACCTCGTGCTGCCGCACGTCGACCCCGCCGCTCGATGGTAGCCCGGCGTAGTCGGGACGCAGGATCTCCATCCCGCCACGACCAGTGAAGTAGCGGTAGACGAGCGCGCCAAGTCCCAAGGCCATGAGGAGATAGACCAACTCGGTCGGGATCATGCGGGCCAGCCCAGCCTAGTTGTGCGACTCGCTGCTGCTGCCGCTGCCGATCTGGCTCGCCAAACTGCCCGATCCGATCGAGCTCGCGGCCTCACGCGCGTCGCCGGCGCGCACCACAGCGATGGCGTTCTCAAGCTTGATCTTGGCCAGCGTCAGGTACTTGGCGAACTGCTGCCGTTCGAGCATCGAGGCTTCGCTCAACGAGGAATCGGACATCAGCGCCTCAGCCAGCTCCCGAACGGCCACCGAAAGATGCGCGCTGGCGGCGTCGATGCTGACGGCATCGACTGGGGGTTCGTCCGACTCGATCGGCATGGACACGAACTCGGCTGGTGAAGCCTCGATCGATGCGGCCCCCAGCTCGGCGTCTGGGTCCAGTCTGGGCTTGCCTTCGATGCGTTGCTTGAGCTTGACCAGGCTGAGCTCCCCCGATGCGACCTGCTTGGCCAATCGACGGCGCTTCCTGGGGTCGTCGACCTTCATCAACTCGTAGGCGTGCGAAAGCGTGTCACGCCGCACCGCGACAAGCTCGCGGATCTCGGGTGGTGCATCGGCCAGGCGCAGCCGGTTCTCCAGGTAGCCCTTGTCCTTGCCCAGCTTGGTGGCCAGTTTGCGCAGGCTGTAACCATGGTCGCGTGTCATGCGCTCGAATATCTCCGCTTCCTCAAGCGGAGAGATGTCTTCACGTTGCAGGTTCTCGATGATGGCGATCTCAAGCGCCGCCTCATCATCGATATGTTCGACGATGACTGGGATGACACTCAGCCCGGCGATCTTGGAGGCACGCCAGCGCCGCTCGCCAGCCACGATCTGATAGTCGCCATCCGCACGTGGGCGCACCAACACTGGCTGCAGCACACCGTGTTCGCGGATCGAAGCGGCAAGGTCCTGCAGTCCATCCTCATCGAAGCGCTGGCGTGGCTGGTTGGGGTTGGAATAGACGCGTTCGATGGGCATTCGCCGCACGTCCCTGACGCTGCTGAGGTCGTCAGGCCTGAGCAGGTCCATCAGGGCCGGCGTGTACTCGGTCCGCTCGTGAGACAGGCGCTCCGCGGCCTGGGAGCGAAAATCGGGTCTAGCCAAGATCGATCACCTCCTGTGCGAGCTCCCGGTACGCTGTAGCGGCGGCCGATCGGCTGGCATAGGCGGTCACGGGCTTGCCGGCCAGCGGCGCCTCACCAAGTCGGACGGTCTGCTTCACGATGGTGTCAAAGACGTGGTAGTCGCCCAACTCTCCCAGCTCGGCCAGCATGTCCTTGGCCAAGTTGGTGCGACCGTCGTAGAAGGTGGGCAGGATGCCCATGATGCGTAGACGTGCGTTAAGCCCCTTGGCCTGTATCTGCATGACCAGGTTGGCCAGTGCCCGGAAGCCCTTGAGCGAGTAGTACTGCGTCTGGACCGGGATGATCACCGCGTCACTGGCCACCAGCGCATTGATGGTGAGCAGACCGAGCGTCGGAGGGCAGTCGATCAGGACGTAGTCGTACTGCTTCTCCGCCCAGCCGTGCAGCACCTCGCGCAGGGCGTGTTCCCGGCCGATGCTGCTGAACAACTGGTTCTCCGTGGCCGACAAGTCGATGTCCGAGGGCGCGACATCGACATTCTCGGTGTCGGTCTGCTCGACGATGTCCTCGAGCGTGAGCGAGGGGTCCAGGAGCACGTTGGCGATCGACACGTCGATGTCGCGGGCGTTCAGCCCGAGTCCGACGGTCAGGTTTGCCTGGGGGTCCATGTCCACGCACAGGATGCGATGGCCGAGCTCCGCGAGGGCGCCACCGAGGTTGATGGCGGTGGTGGTCTTGCCCACGCCACCCTTCTGGTTCGCGATCGAGATGATCCGTGCCAAGACGTCCTCCGGTGGGCTCCGGGGCGGTGTGATCGCCGCGGCTTGCGCCTTCCAATCTAGCGCATGCCGTGCGTGAGCACCAGTGCGTCGATGGCGAGCGTGGAGACGCGTGGAGACAGGCGCGATCATCCGATCTTCGCCAGGGTGGTGCGTCCGTGGGCGTGGCGGTGAGGTCGTGACTCGCTCCGGGCAGTAGGATTCGCGGACCGAGGTGCGCTGGCAGACGAGGGGGTCACGGGCAGGCGAGGACCACGAGGGAGGATCCGAGTGACGGACGACCGGGCGCAGATCGAGCGCTTGCACGAACTCCGGGCGCAGTCTCGGCTGGGCGGCGGTCAGGCGCGAATCGACAAGCAGCATGAGAAGGGCAAGCTCACCGCACGCGAACGCCTGGAGCTGCTGCTTGATGCTGACAGCTTCGTCGAGTTCGATGCCTTCGTCACGCATCGCTCGTACGACTTCGGGTTGGACGAGCAGCGCATCCTGGGTGACGGCGTGGTCACCGGACACGGCACCATCGACGGTCGGCTCGTGTTCGTCTTCAGCCAGGACTTCACCGTCTTCGGCGGCTCGCTTTCGGAAGCTCATGCCGAGAAGATCTGCAAGGTCATGGACCTGGCCATGAAGGTCGGAGCCCCGGTCATGGGTCTCAACGACTCGGGTGGCGCACGCATCCAGGAAGGCGTGGTCTCGCTGGGTGGCTATGCCGACATCTTCCTGCGCAACGTCATGGCGTCAGGCGTCATCCCCCAGATCTCGCTGATCATGGGTCCGTGCGCAGGGGGAGCCGTGTACTCGCCCGCGATCACCGATTTCACCCTGATGGTCGAAGGCAGCAGTTACATGTTCGTCACCGGGCCGGACGTGGTGCGCACGGTGACTCACGAGCAGGTCGACTTCGAGGGACTCGGCGGAGCCTCGGTCCACACGGCCATCAGTGGCGTCGCGCACTACGCCGCGCCCGACGAAGGCTCGCTGCTGGCGACCGCGCGACGGCTGCTCGATCACTTGCCGCAGAACAACACCGCCGCCGCACCATGTCGGCCGACATCCGATCCGTCCGACCGAACCGATGCCGGGCTCGATGAGATCATCCCCGAGTCGCCCGCCCAACCCTATGACATGCACGAGGTCATCGCCCGCATCGTGGACGATGGGGAGTTCCTGGAGCTGCAGCCAGCCTGGGCGGCCAACATCATCATCGGCTTCGCCCACCTCGACGGGCGTTCGGTCGGGATCGTGGCGCAGCAGCCGGCCGTGCTGGCGGGCGCGCTCGACATCGACGCGTCGGACAAGGCGGCGCGATTCGTGCGCACCTGCGACGCCTTCAACGTACCGCTGCTGACGCTTGAGGACGTGCCCGGCTTCCTGCCCGGTGTGGCCCAGGAGCACGGCGGCATCATCCGTCACGGTGCCAAGCTGCTGTACGCCTACTGCGAAGCGACGGTGCCCAAGGTGACCGTCATCACGCGCAAGGCCTACGGTGGCGCCTACGACGTGATGAGCTCCAAACACGTGCGGGGCGATGTCAACCTGGCTTGGCCTACGGCACGTATCGCCGTCATGGGCGTAGAGGGTGCGGTCAAGATCATCTTCCGCGACGAGCTAGCCGGCGCCGATGACCGGGTTGCGGAGCTGGCGCGCCTGACGCACGAGTACGAGGAGCGTTTCGCGAATCCGTACGTGGCGGCGGGTCGTGGCTACCTTGACGACGTCATCGTGCCGTCCGAGACACGGCCGCGTGTCATCGCTGCTTTCAAGATGCTGCAAGGCAAGCGGGACGAGAACCCGCGCCGCAAGCACGGCAACATCCCACTGTGAGCCGACCGCTGTGGGGCGCTCGGCTGGGGGTCTGTCTTTGCGCAAAGACGGGGCCATGTCGGGACGGCCATGAGTAGCGCCCAGCCTCCGTTCCGGCGCGTGCTCGTCGCCAACCGCGGTGAGATCGCAGTCCGTATCATCCGCACTTGTCGCGAGTTGGGTGTCGAGACGGTGGCGGTCTACTCCGAGGCGGACGCCGACGCGCTCCACGTGCGCTTGGCCGACAACGCGGTGCGACTGGGTCCGGCCCCTGCCGCCGAGTCCTACTTGCGCGGTGACCTGATCGTGGAGGCGGCCCTCCGGACCGACGCCGAGGCCATCCATCCGGGCTACGGCTTCCTGTCCGAGCAAGCGGCGTTCGGGACTGCCGTGGAGTCGGCCGGCTTGGTGTTCGTGGGTCCGACGTCAGCGACTCTCGCTGCGCTGGGGGACAAGCTGGAAGCGCGCGCCTCGGCCACGGCGGTCGGCGTCCCCATCGTGCCGGGTATGTTCGAGCGATTGGCGCTAGCGGGTGCCGCGGCTGAGATCGCTCGCGCTGCGGCCGAGATCGGCTATCCGCTGCTTATCAAGGCGGCTGCCGGAGGTGGTGGCCGGGGTATGCGACGAGTGGATGAGGCTTCCGAGTTGGATGCTGCTGTCGCCGCTGCGGCCCGCGAAGCCGAACTGGCCTTCGGCGACGGATCGGTCTACCTGGAGCGGCTGATCGAGGGTGGGCGCCACATCGAGGTGCAGCTGCTGGGTGACAGCAGGGGACACGTGGTGGCGCTCGGCGAGCGCGACTGCTCGACGCAGCGGCGTCACCAAAAGCTGGTGGAAGAGGCACCTGCGCCGGGCCTGACGCGGGACCAACGTGAGCGAGTGCACCAGATGGCGGTGAGCATTGCCAGCTCGGTCGGGCTGCGCAACGCCGCCACGGCAGAATTCCTCTATGCCCCTGACGGTGCCTTCTATTTCCTCGAGGTCAACGCGCGCCTCCAGGTCGAGCACGGTGTCACCGAGCTGATCAGTGGCCTTGACCTGGTGCGCGAGCAGCTCCTCATCGCCGCCGGCGAGCCACTGTCCCCGGCGGTACTCGCCGCCGCCGAACGCGCCGCCGACCCCAGGGGCCACGCGATCGAGCTGCGCATCAGCGCCGAGGATCCAGCCCGCGACTTTGCTCCAGTGCCCGGCCTTGTGACGCGCTGGCGAGAGCCGGGTGGACCCGGTGTGCGCATGGATTCGGGCATCGCACAGGGCTGGCGCGTCCCTGGTGAGTACGATCCCATGCTGGCCAAGTTGCTGGTCGCTGCGCCAGATCGGGAGATGGCACTGGCCCGAGCGCGTCGGGCCGTCGGTGAGTTCGAGACCGGCGGCGTACAGACGACACTCCCATTCCACGCCTGGCTCCTCAGGCATCCTGCGTTCACGGAGTGCAGGCTTCGGACCGACCTGGTGGCGCGCGACTGGAACCCGCTATCCCTCCGCGAGGCGGCTGCCGAGCGTGCTGCGGATGCTGTGTCTCGCCACGTCTGGGGGGTCTCTCGCCCAGCGCGCTCCGCAGGTACCGCCTCCCCCCTCGACTCTCCCTGTGCGGATCCAGATCTCGGCTGGGGATCGGAACGGTGGACCTGACATGAGGGTCGTCGAGTGACCGACCACCGCGGCCACTTGCAGCTCCGGGTCGGGGGCCTCGATGGCATCGTCTTCCATCGTGCCGAGGATGAGATCCTGCCACACGGGGGCCGCGATCCGGAGGTTCGTTTCCTCGATCGTGCTGCGGATGACCGTGCCGCAGGAGTGCATCGCTACGAGATCACCGTCGATGGCTGGGTCTTCCGGATATCCGTCGAGGACGAGCCGCGCTCGCTGCTGCGGGAGCGTGCGGGGCAGGGGACGGAGCGTGATACCAGGCTGGGAAGCGGCATCATCAAGGCCCAGATCCCCGGACGCGTCGTCCGGCTTTGGGTGGCGGAGGGTGATACCGTCGAGGCGGGACAGCGCCTTCTCGCCATCGAGGCTATGAAGATGGAGAACGAGGTGCGCGCCCCACACGCTGGCACGGTCGAGTCGATCCGTGTCGCCATTGACGGGGGCGTGGAGCTCGGTGATGAGCTCCTGACAGTGAGGTAGGGATGGCCACGATCGATCCGGAGCGTGAACGCTGGCGCCAGGGTACGCGTGGCCGTTCGCTTCAGGGGCAGTCGGAGCGGCGCGGTCGTTTCGCCACCACTTCAGACATCGAGATCGCCGACCTGTACACCGCGGCCGATAGCCCCGACACCGCCGATGACGCGTCCGTTGCGGCCCTGGGTATGCCCGGCGAGTTCCCCTTCACGCGCGGCGTCCAGCCGACGATGTACCGCGGTCGCCTGTGGACGATGCGCCAGTACGCCGGCTTCGCCTCGGCGGCCCAGACCAACGAACGCTTCCGCTACCTCCTCGCGCAGGGCCAAACCGGCCTCTCGGTAGCCTTCGACCTGCCCACCCAGATGGGCTACGACTCCGATGCCGAGTTCGCCGCCGGCGAGGTCGGCCGAGTCGGTGTGCCGGTCAGCTCCATCGATGACATGGAGATCCTGCTCGACGACCTGCCGCTCGGCAGCGTGACCACCTCGATGACCATCAATGCCACCGCGCCCATCCTGCTGGCGATGTACGTGGCCGTGGCCGACCGCCGTGGTATCGGGCGTGACCGGCTCGGCGGGACCGTGCAGAACGACATCCTCAAGGAGTACATCGCGCGCGGCACGTACATCTACGGTCCGCAGGCATCGATGCGCCTGGTGACCGACATCTTCGAGTTCTGCGCCCGTGAGCTGCCACGTTGGAACACCATCTCCATCAGCGGCTACCACATGCGTGAGGCCGGGGCGACGGCGGCACAGGAGCTGGCCTTCACGCTGGCCGACGCCATCGCCTACGTCGAGGGAGCCGTGGCCCGGGGTCTGGACGTGGATGCGTTCGGCGGGCGGCTCTCGTTCTTCTTCGGCGCCTGGAGCGAGCTCTTCGAGGAGGTGGCCAAGTTCCGTGCCGCACGGCGCATGTGGGCGCGCATCATGCGTGACCGCTTCGGTGCTACCGACCCACGCTCGATGATGTGCCGCTTCCACGTCCAGACGGCGGGCTCATCGCTGACGGCGCAGTCGGTCGACAACAACGTGGTGCGCACCACGTTGCAGGCGTTGGCGGCGGTACTGGGCGGAACCCAGAGCCTGCACACCAACGCGCGGGATGAAGCCCTGGCGCTGCCCACGCCTGAGACCGCCCGCTTGGCGCTGCGGACCCAGCAGATCATCGCCCACGAGAGCGGCGTCACCGACACCCCCGATCCGCTGGGCGGCTCGTACTACGTCGAGTCGCTGACCGATTCGCTGGAAGCTGCCGCGCAGGGCTATCTCGATGAGATCGACGCGTTGGGCGGCGCGGTGGCTGCCCTCGGGGCCGGCTACCAGCAGCGGCAGATCCAGGACGCCGCCTATCGCGTGCAGCGGGAGATCGAGCGCGCCGAGCGAGTCGTGGTGGGGGTCAACAAGTTCACCGATGACGAAGTCGTGACGCCTGCGCTGCAGCGCATCGACCCTTCGTTGGAGCGCGAACAGGTCGAGCGCCTCAGTGCGCTCCGTGGCTCGCGCGACGTGGCGGTCTGGGCGGCTGCGCTGGAGCGGCTTGAGGCCATCGCGCGCGGCAGTGACAACATCATGCCGGCCATGATCGATGCGGTGAAAGCGCAGGCGACGCTGGGCGAGATCAGTGACCGTCTGCGCGCGGTTTGGGGCGAGCACCGTGAGGTCGTCACCGTCTAGGAGGGTCGGGCGCGGCAGCGCCCACTGCCAGGGAGGGAACATGGTCGAAGTCGCAGGTCGCACGTTCAGCCGGGTCCACCACGTCGCCTACATCGTGCGGGACATCGACGCATCGCTGGCGTTCTACCGCGACACGTTGGGTCTCCGGGTCGGACTGGTGCTGCCCATCGATCCCGACGAGGTCATCGTGGCCTTCCTGGAGATCGGCGAGACCAAGATCGAACTGGTGCAGCCGACCACGACCACGACCGGGGTGGCGCGCTTCCTCGAGAAGAAGGGGGAGGGCTTCCACCACGTCTGCTTCGAGACGCCCGATGTCGATGCCACGTTGGCCGAGCTCGCCACCAAGGGCGTCGAGATCATCGACTCGGAGGCGCGGAAGGGTGCCGAAGGCCCGGTCGCGTTCATCCACCCGCGATCCTGCAACGGCGTGCTGACCGAACTCATCGAGGCGCCCGGCGGTCCGGCTTGGGACCGCCTCGGCTACGAGGGCGACCCGCTCGCAGGCTGACCCTCATCGCCAGAGGTGCCCGCTGTCAAGTCCCCGGTGAGGAAGTGACCGAGGACCGGCGCGAGGGCACCTGTCAACAACTCGGGTGACATCGAAGCCAGCGGCTCGATCCCGATCACGTATCGGGCCATGGCGATACCCACCAGCTGCGACGCGCACAGACTCGCACGTAGCCGGGGTTGGTCACCACTGAGCCGCGCGGTGATCGGCAGCAGGACGCGCTCCGTCAGCACCTCCCGGATGAGCTGCGCCGCCTCCCGCTCCGATGCGGCTGCGCGGAGCAGCCCGATCACCGCTTGTCGCGAATCCGGCTCCTCGAGCACCGACACGAGGGCATCGGCTGCCAGCCATCCGACGTCCTGCTCACCTGGCGCGAATACTCGTTCCGCCAGCCAGTCCGGGTCGACGGGTAGTCGGACCGACTCGATGAAGAGCCGGCGCTTGGATCCAAAGTAGTGCAACACCAGGCGGGGGTCCACATCGGCCGTGGCGGCCACGCTGCGCAGCGTCGTGCGCCGGTAACCAAGCTCGCCGAACTGGCTGCGCGCTGCTTCCAGGATGGCCTCGCGTGTCCCGCTTCCGGCTGGCCGCCGCCCGCGTCGCTGCGTACTCACCGCCTTATCCCGGATTTCATCATGTGTAGAATAGCATTTCATCAAGCGAAGAATATACGCGCAGGAGCGAGCGCCCATGGCACAGCCCGACGTCCACACCACCAGCCCGCGATCGCATTCGCCTTCACCGGCGCGTCGCAAGCTCATCCTGGCGACCGTGGGCCTGGCGTTGATGGCGGTCATCTCCGCGGTCAGCGGCCTGAACGTGGCGCTGCCCAGCCTGGCCCTGGACACCGGTGCGAGCCAGTCACAGCTGACGTGGATCGTCGACTCGTACACCGTGGTATTCGCCGGGCTACTGCTCTTCGCCGGCGCGCTGGGCGATCGCTACGGGCGAAAGCTCCTGCTCTCGGCTGGGCTCACCATCTTCGGCGGCGCCGCCATCGTGGGCCTCTTCATCAACGACCCCGATCACCTCATCGCCGTGCGCGTCCTGATGGGCGTGGGCGCCGCCGCCATCATGCCTACGACCCTCTCGGTCATCACCACCTCGTTCCCCGAAGAGGAGCGCCCGCGCGCCATCGGCGTGTGGGTCGGCATCGCCGGCGGAGGGGCCGTGGCGGGCCTGTTCGTCACCGGACTCCTGCTCGAATGGTTCCCCTGGACGTCGTTCTTCGGGCTCAACGTGGCGTTCGCATTGGTCGCGCTCATGGGCTCGCTGGCGTTCGTGCCCGCTTCGGTCGACGCAGACCCACCGGCGCTCGACGTCGTGGGAGCACTGCTGTCCCTGGTGGCGGTCACGTCCTTCGTCTTCGGGGTCATCGAGGGACCGGGGGAGGGCTGGACGGAGCCGCTGACCCTGGGCGCGCTCGGACTCGGCATCGCCGCCGCCGTGGCGTTCGTGCTCTGGGAGCTCCGCATGCGCAAGCCGCTCCTTGACCCGCGCCTCTTCCGCGACCGCAACTTCAGCGCCGGTAGCCTGACCATCATGGTGCAGTTCATGTCGGCCTTCGGGTTCTTCTTCGTCTCACTGCAGTACCTGCAGTTCGTGACCGGCCGCTCGCCGCTGGAGGCGGCACTAGCGCTGCTGCCGCTACCCTTCATCCTGTTGCCCACGGCGCGACAGGCGCCCGTCCTGGTCAGACGTATCGGGTTCCGTCGCCTTGGTCCGCTGGGGTTGGTCTCGATGTCGATCGGGTTCGTGATCCTGAGCCAGTTGCAGGTGTCATCGAGCTACTGGCACTTCGTGTCGGGTCTCGTCTTCTTCGCTCTTGGCATGGGCCTCGCGGGAACTCCGGCGACGACCGCCATCACCTCCACGCTGCCGGTGTCCAAGCAGGGCGTCGCATCGGCCTGGAACGACACCTCTCGCGAGCTGGGAAGCGCCCTGGGGATCGCCATCCTTGGCAGTCTCCTGAACCAGGGCTATCGGGACGGGATGGCGGATGTGGTAGCCAACCTGCCGGCACAGATGGCCGAGCGTGCCCTTGACTCCATCGCGTTCACGGCCTCGCCGATGGTGGCGGCGGCGGGCGAGGCGGGACAGCGCGTCGTCGAGGGGGCGCGAGTGGCATTCGTGGGCGGTGTCGGCGATGCGCTCATGGCCGCCTCCTTGATCCTGCTCGTGACCTCGGTGGTGGTGGCACGGTTGGCACCGCGTTCGCCAGGTGTCGACGGAGACGGTTCGGAGGCGCGGGCGGCAAAGGCGGTGGTCGCAGGCGCGGCGGCAAAGGCGGTGGGCGCGGGCGCGGCGGTCGGCACGGGCGCGGGCGCGGCCGTCACCCATGAGCGTGCCAACCTCTGCCGTTTGCGTGCCAGTCGAACCGGCCGCGAGTAGGCAAGGGGGTCCGCTACCCGCGGAGCGGGGCCGGCTACCCGTCGGGCGGGTGAAGCGACGGACCGGGGGTCGGCCTGGGGCCGTGCTCCGTCGACTCACCCGTGGGGCGGGTCAAAGCGACGGACCGGGGTAGGCAAGAGGGTCCGCTACACGCGAAGCGGGGCCGGCTACCCATGGGGCGGGTGAAGCGACGGACCACGAGGCTGGCCTGGGGCCGTGCTCCGTCGACTCACCCGTGGGGCGGGTCAAAGGTCGGCAGGATGGGCTTCCCGAACCCCGTGCTCCGTCGACTCGCCCATGGGGCGGGCAGACCACCGTGTGGGCACAGCCAACCGGTGTGGGCACGCCGAGGATCGACGCTCAGTCGGGGCCGAGGCCTGCCTCGATGAGCATCTGCGGGATCTGGGTGGGCGACTCGGCGACGCGGATGCCCGCCGCTTCGAGCGCCGCGATCTTGCCCTCGGCGGTCCCGCCGGAGCCGCTGATGATGGCGCCGGCGTGGCCCATGCGACGTCCCGGCGGCGCGGTGCGGCCGGCGATGAAGGCGACCATCGGCGTGTCAGGCATGTGCTGCGTCTTCCACTCGGCAGCGGCCTCCTCGGCACCACCACCGATCTCGCCGATGAGTACCACGCCGTCGGTGTCCGGATCGGCAGCGAAGAGTCTGAGCATGTCGATGAAGTCGCTTCCGTTGACGGGGTCTCCGCCGATACCGACGCAGGTGGACTGGCCGATGCGCGCATCGGTCATGGCTTGCACCACCTCATAGGTCAGCGTGCCGGAGCGGCTGACCAGGCCCACCCGGCCGGGCCGGTGGATAGACCCGGGGATGATGCCGACCTTGGCCTGACCCGGAGTGGTGGCACCGGGGCAGTTGGGACCGACCAGGCGTGCGCCGCGCGCCTCCACCTCAGCCACGACGGGGATCATGTCCAGTGCCGGGATGTGCTCGGTGATGGCGAAGATGGTGCTGATGCCGGCATCGACCGACTCCATGATGGCGTCCGGCGCCGCGAAGGCAGGCACGAAGATGACGCTGGTGTTGGCGTCGGTCGCCGCCACGGCCTGGGCGCAGGTGTCGTAGACGGGCACGGCTCCATCGAGGGCGGTCTGGCCGCCCTTCATGGGTGTGACGCCAGCCACGATGTTGGTCCCGTAGGCGAGCATCTGTCCGGCGTGGAAGCCGCCTTCACGACCGGTGATGCCCTGGACGAGCAGGCGCGTGTCCTGGTCGATGAGGATGCTCATGGGGCGCGCCCGGCCAGCTGCACGGCCTTCTCGACGGCCTCGTCGAGCGACTCGGCACTGACGATGTCGGTGCCGGCGTCGGCGAGGATGCGGCCCGCGATATCCGCGTTGGTGCCGACGATCCGCACCACCATGGGCACATCACGGGTTTGCCGCGATCGGGCCTCCATGAGGCCACGCGCGACCTCATCGCCCCGCGCGATGCCGCCGAAGATGTTGACCAGGATGGCTTTGACCGAGGCATCGCTGAGGATGAGGCGCATGGCCTCTGCCACCTTGTCGCTGCGGGCGCCGCCGCCGATGTCGAGGAAGTTGGCCGGCTCACCACCGGCGCGCTTGACGAGGTCCATCGTGGTCATGGCCAAGCCGGCGCCGTTGACCATGCAGCCGATGTCGCCATCGAGACGGATGAAGGAGAGGCCCGCTGCGCGCGCCTCGATATCCGCCGGGTCCTCCTCCGCCAGGTCGCGCATCGCTTCGTGGCCGCCGTGTCGCCCCAGAGCGGAGTCGTCGAGCGTGATCTTGGCGTCCAGCAGTTGCAGCGTCTCGACCGGCCCGTCGGGACCTTCCTCGCGTACGACCGCGAGCGGGTTGATCTCGACCAGGTCGGCATCCTCGTCGATCATCACCTTGACCAGGCCGTTGCAGATGGCGGTCGCCTGCTTCAGGTGGTCGCCCAGTCCCAGCCGGAAGGCCATCTCACGTGCCTGAAAGGGCTGCAGCCCCAGCTGCGGATGGGCATGGACCCTGGTGATGGCAGCCGGGTTCTCCTCGGCCAGCGTCTCGATCTCCACGCCGCCTTCGGCCGAGCCCATCAGCATGATGCGCTGTGCGCCGCGATCGAGGACAGCGGCCAGGTAGAGCTCGCGCACGATGTCGGCGCCGGGTGCGACCAGCGCGCGGCGGACGGTGATGCCCTTGATGTCCATGCCCAGGATGGCCTCAGCCGCGGCCTCGGCCTCATCGGCCGAACGGGCCAGCTTGACGCCACCGGCTTTGCCGCGGCCGCCGACCAGCACTTGCGCCTTGATCACGACCGCGGCGGCGCCGTCGTCAAGGTAGGCGGCGGCCTGGGCGCGCGCCTCCGCCGGTGTGGCTGCCACCGAATACGGCGGCACCGGCAGACCGGCACGAGCCAGCAGGGTCTTGGCGTGGAATTCCTGGAGTTTCATGCTCGTGCCCGAGGATAGCGCGGCGCCGGCGTGAGCGTCGGGGCACCGCACGGAGACGCCACCTCCAGCTCGGAGCCGCCACCTCCAGCGCACGAAGGCGCCGCTGTTGCCGCCAACGTGGCATTCGCCGGCGTCCACTTGGAGCGGACGGATCCGCGCTCTGCAGCGTAGTTGGGCCGTTGCCGGCCCGAGTTGGCCCGCCGATCCTGCGCCCGAACCCGAGTCGTCGCACCAGCGTCCACTCCGAACGGACGATGCGTACGTCCTGGGCTCTCTTCGCGGGCTGGGTCTTCGATCGGGTTGCGCAGCTGTCCGATCCGTCCACTCCAAGTGGATGCCGACGACATGTGGCGATCGGATGAGCCGACGAGATACGGCGACGGGATGAGGCGATCAGGTGAGGCCGCCGCCAGCGCCTATGATGCTGCGCGATGAGCGACGCGATCCGCGACCCCGCGAGCGGTCGAGCAGCCCCGAGCGAGTGGGGCGAACGGCTGCGCCGCGCCATCATCTGGGCCGGCATCGCCACTGTGGCCGTGATCGCATCATTGGCACTGCTGCATCTGCTGGCCGATCTTGCCGCGGTCATCAACGTCCGCGGCGGTCGCTGGGCGCTCGTCGGACGCCTGCTGCCGGCTCTGTCGCTGTCCGCTGCGGGCCTCGCTCTGGTGCTGCTGACCGGCTGGTTGGCCGCCTCTGGCAAGAGACGGGAAGGCATCGCCATCGGCATCGGGTTCGCGACGCTGGTCGTCATCCGGGTGTTCCTCTCGCACCAGCTTGACGGCACCACCACTGGTGAGCCGGCAGCCTACGATCTTATGGCCGAGTCATTCGTGGCTGCTCGGCCGGAGTTCCACGGACGCCCGCCCGGGTACGCCGTACTCCTGACCGTGTCCTACGTGCTCATGGCCGATCGGCAACTCGCGACCGAGGCCCTGAACCTGCTGCTCGCGCTGCTCGCGGGAGGCGTCGTCCTGGGTTTGACGCGGGGGCTCTACGGCCCTCGCGCCGGCGCCTTGGCATTGCTCGGATATGCGATCTGGCCGGCGGCGGCACTGATGACGGTCGTGCGCATCCCGCACATCGCCTTCGATCTGGCCATCGTGGCCGCGGCCTGGGCGGCCGTGGGTATGTCCGCCGGCTGGCGTGGCAGCGCCCTCACCGGCGCCCTGCTCGGCTTGGCCCAGTATCTGCGGCCGACCGCGCCCATCCTGCTGCCCGCCTACATCGTGGCCCGCTGGTGGCCAGGTGCGACCTGGCAGCGGCATGTCTTGACCGCCACGGTCACGCTCCTCGCGTTCCTGGCCGTGCTGGTGCCGGTCATGGGCTACAACCTGGAGCGCACCGGTTCACCAAGCTTCTCGACCTCGGACTACGGTGGCCACACCTTCTACATCGGCACCTATGAGCCCAGTGGTGGCACCTACAGCGACAAGGCGTCGCAAGAGTTGATCGACCGTGCCGGGCCTGACCCGCGGGCACGCAGCGCGTTGGGAACCGAGCTGGCTATCGAGCGCATCAAGGCTGACCCCCTCGGCATGGCGGCGCTGGCCATTCGCAAGCAGGACACGCTGTGGGGGACCGAGCGCTACGGCGTGCAATACGCCATCAGCCAGCGGCTCACAGATCGGCCGGAGCTGCCCAGGGCGACCACACCGATGCTGCTCAGTCAGGGCTTCTACGCGCTGGTGCTGCTGGCGGCCCTGGGAGCCATGGTCGTGCGTCGCCGCGAGCGTGACGCCCTGATCCCTCTGGCTACGCTGGTCATCTGGGGAGCGTCGGCGACGCATGCGCTCCTGGAGGTTAGAGACCGCCACCATGGCTTCGCGGTCATCCTGCTGCTGCCGCTGGCGGCGTACTTCGTAGGCTGGCTCATGGAGCGCGTGGAACGCCTGAAGCGCCGGCGCGGCACCATCACACAGGACTGATGCGATACATTAGGCGTCTGCCGAACGCCGTCCGAACGACCACCACGACAGGGGATCGAAGCGTCTCGATGAAGCCCGCGCCGTCACTCGCCCGCCGCACATGACCGTCTCCGATCAGGTCGAGCAGGGCCGTCGTGTCGAGGCGCGACCGTCGACCAAGCCAGCCGGGACCGCCAAGCGGGGATTCGGCGCAACCATGCGGGTCGACCGCTGGATCATCAAGCCGGGCCTCATCGCCCTCGGCCTCATCGGTTTCATCATCTATGCCACCGCATCGTCGGTCTTCGGCATCCCGTTCTTCGGGGTCGACTACGCCGCGGGGGGCTACCACTCGCCGTTCTTCGGTATCGCCATCGGCGAGAACGTGCTGCCCGCCTGGTTCAGCCCAGCCATCCTGGTGCTTTGGATCCAGGTCCTGTTCCGCGCCACCTGCTACTACTTCCGTGGCGCCTACTACAAGGCCTTCTTCATGGACCCGCCGGCATGTTTCGTGGGCGAGCCCAGCGTGCATCGAAAGTACGGCATGGAGAATCGCTTCCCCTTCATCTTGATGAACGCGCACCGCTTCGCGCTGTACCTGGCGTTCATCCCCCTCGTGGTGCTGTGGTGGGACCTCATCATCTCGGTGGTCCACGAGGGCAGCCTACGCCTGGGGATCGGTGTCTTCCTGATCGCGGCGGATGCCATCCTGGTCAGCCTCTACGTCTTCAGTTGCCACTCCTTCCGCCATCTCGTCGGTGGTGGCATCGACTGCTACAGCTGCAGCGCCAACACCAAGCGGCGCCACGGCCTCTGGCAGCGCGTGAGTGCCTGGAACGAGTACCACGGCGTGTGGGCCTGGGCCAGCCTCTTCAGCATCGTGATCGTGGACCTCTACGTCCGTGCCCTGGCGCTTGACATCATCAACACGGGCACGCCGATCATCGGAGGGTTCCTGTAGGCCGATGATCGAGTCCCGACCCCACGACATCCTCATCATCGGCGCCGGCGGCGCCGGCCTGCGCGCCGCGGTCGCAGCCATCGATGCCGGCCTGTCGGTGGGCGTCGTCTGCAAGTCACTGCTGGGCAAGGCGCACACGGTGATGGCCGAGGGCGGCATGGCCGCCTCGCTGGCGCATGTCGACGATCGCGACGACTGGTCCACACACTTTCGCGACACCATGGTTGGCGGCTATCGGCTCAACAACCCACGCATGGCCGAACTGCACGCCAAGGAGGCGCCCGACCGCGTACGCGAGCTCGAGGAATGGGGCGCCGTCTTCGACCGCACCCGCGATGGTCGCATCCTGCAGCGGCCCTTCGGTGGGCACACCTATCCGCGCCTGGCACACGTGGGCGACCGTACCGGCCTCGAGCTCATCCGGACGCTGCAGGACCGCAGTGTCGGCATCGGCGCGCAGGTCTACCAGGAAGTCATCATCACCCGCCTCTCAAGGAAGGCCGGCCGCGTCAACGGCGCCATCGGCTACCGACGCCTCGATGGTGCGCCGGTGGCCTTCCCGGCCAAGGCCGTCATCCTCGCCAGCGGCGGAGTCGGCCGTGCCTTCGCGGTGACCTCCAACTCGTGGGAATCGTCGGGGGACGGGCAGGCGCTCGCCTACCGCGCCGGAGCTGAGCTCATCGACATGGAGTTCGTGCAGTTCCACCCCACCGGCATGGTCCACCCGGCCGGCGTGAAGGGTCTGCTGGTGACCGAGGCGGTGCGCGGCGAGGGCGGCATCCTGCGCAATGCCGAGGGCGAGCGTTTCATGTGGCGCTACCTGCCCGAAGCGCGGCGTGACGAGTATGCCGCCACCGACGAAGAGGCACGCGCCTGGGTCGACGATCTCACCGAGGGCCGCCAGACCAGCAACCGCCGACCGCCCGAGCTGTCCACTCGCGACAACGTCGCCCGCGCCATCTATACGGAGGTCAAGGAGGGCCGCGGCTCACCGCATGGCGGTGTCTTCCTGGACATCAGCTACCTGCCGGCCGAGCGCGTGCGCGCCAAGCTGCCCTCGATGTACGAGCAGTTCAAGGAGCTGGCCGACGTCGACATCACGGCCGGGCCGATGGAGGTCGGCCCGACGATGCACTACATCATGGGCGGCATCCGGGTCGACGCCGAGGTGGGTGAGACGACGATGCCGGGCCTCTATGCGGCGGGCGAGGTGGCGGCCGGGCTCCACGGGGCCAACCGTTTGGGTGGCAACTCGCTGACCGACCTGCTCGTCTTCGGGCGTCGCGCCGGGGAGGCGGCGTCGGCTGCGGCTTCGGAGGCTGCGACCGCAGTGGCAGCTGCGGCGGCGACCGGCTCGGTCGATGACATCGACCCCGGCTTCGCGGAAGAGTCGATGCGGGCGATGTACGCCCCCTTCGAGCGGGCCTCGGGCGAAGATCCCAATCGGCTGCACGAGGATCTACAGGCGACGATGTCATCGTTGGTGGGCATCTTCCGCCTGGAGCAGGATCTGAACCGCGCCATCGACCATATCGAGGGCTACAAGGAGCGCTGGCGGAACCTGCGGGTGACTGGACCGCGCCGCTTCAACCCCGCTTGGGACCTGGTCTTCGAGCTGCGCAACATGCTCACCGTGTCTGAGGCCATCACGCGCTCAGCGCTGGAGCGCGAGGAGAGCCGCGGCGCGCATTCGCGCCTGGATCACCCGGGCATGCGCGACGAGTGGGACACGGTCAACGTGGCCACCCGTCGCGAGGGCGAGGCCATGTCCGTCCGTCAGACCCCGGTCGTGGAGCTCCTACCAGAGCTTCGCGAGCTGCTGGCCACGAAGGGCTAGCGCATGGCCGATCAAGCGAAGCTGTGGGTGTTCCGCGGCGAGGCCGACGAGGAGGGCGATTACTACGAGTACACCGTGCCCGCAGAGGAGGGCATGGTGGTCCTTGACGCCATCCACTGGATCCAGCAGAACGTGCAGCCCGACCTCGCGGCACGCTGGAACTGCAAGGCTGCCAAGTGCGGTTCATGCTCGGCGGAGATCAACGGCAGGCCCTCGCTCATGTGCAAGACGCGCCTGTCCGACTTCCCCGATGACGAGGCCATCACCGTCGAACCCATGCGGGCCTTCCCGCGCGTCCGTGACCTGGTCACGGACGTGTCCTGGAACTACCAGATCAATGCACGCATCACGCCCTTCACGCCGCCCGCGGGCGTGCCCCAGAGTGAGTGGCGCTGGCAGCAGGAAGACGGCGAGCGGAGCCAGGAGTTCCGCAAGTGCATCGAGTGCTTCCTGTGCATGGACACCTGCCACGTGCTTCGCAACCACGAGACGGAAGACGAGTTCATCGGGCCTCGTTTCCTGGTGCGGGCGGCGAGCTTGGAGATGCATCCGCTCGATTCGGCCGACCGAACCGCGGAGCTGAAGTACCAGGGCGGCATCGGCTACTGCAACATCAACAAGTGCTGTACCGAGGTGTGCCCGGAGCACATCAGGATCACCGACAATGCCATCATCCCGCTGAAGGAGCGGGTGGCCGACCAGTACTACGACCCGTTGCGGATGCTGTGGCGCAAGATCCGCGGTGAGCGTTACCGCCCCGATGGCGGGACGGTGGGGGTCTCCGACGAGGTGGCGGTGTCCGACGAGGTGGCGGTGTCCGACGAGGTGGCGGTGTCCGATGAGGCCGCCGCGCTGGACGCGGCCGGGACCGACGAGCGCTCGACCGAGTCGCTCAGCTAGTGGTCGACCGACTCCTCATTCGCACCGATGGCGCCTCGCGCTCCAACCCTGGACCGGCCTCCGCCGGAGCCGTGCTCATCGATGCCTCCCGTCCTGATGCGGCGTCCATGGCTGCGCCACCACTGTCGGTCGTGTCGCGGCCACTGGGTGTGCAGACGAACAATGTGGCCGAGTACACCGCGCTGCTGCTGGCGCTGAAGGAGGCGCAGCGTCTGGGTGCTCGCGAGATCGACCTGCGACTGGACTCCAAGCTCATCGTGGAGCAGCTGCACGGCCGCTGGCGGGTGAAGGACCCCAAGATGCGCGTGCTGTGGGGCGAGGCGAGAGAGCTGCTGAGCGGCTTCGCGCGCTGGAATGCCACGCACGAGCCACGGGCCACCAACAAGGCTGCCGATGCGCTGGCCAACCTCGCCCTCGATGATCCTGCCGCCGCCGCCCGCCTGGAGGCGAAGTACCGCACGTAGAGGTCACGCGAGAGCTTGCCCCGCGCCGGTGCTACAGTCGACTCGCCAGTGAGATGGCCGGATGGTCGCGGGCGCCGGGGAAACCCGTCGTTCGAGGAAAGTCCGAGCACCACGACGCGTGGTAGCGGGTAACTCCCGTCCACCGCAAGGTGAGGACAAGCGCCACAGAGACGAGTCGATCGGGCTTTCGGGCTCGGTCGGGTGAAACGGGCAAGCTCTACCTGGTGCAAGGCCAAATAGGAGGGCTCGTGTGGCGCAAGCTGCACAGGGGTGCGTCGCCCCGCCTTCGGGTCGGCCGCAAGAGGCGTCGGGTGACCGGCGTCCCAGATGGATGACCATCCCCGCATCGCGGGACAGAACTCGGCTTACAGGCCACCTCACTGGCGCTTTGCGGCGCCGCTGCCGGGCATAGGATCGGGCTTCCGCACCTACGCTGGACTCCCTCCAGCACGGGTCCGGCCGCTACGATGACGACGGCGCTAGAATCCCCTCATCCCAGGCACCGCAACGGCGCCTCCACAGACAAAGGAGCTTTCATCCCCATGTCCGACTCCCGTACTCGCTTCGCCGCTGTCGCCGGCAGCCTGGCGCTCTCGATCTCGCTCGTCGCTGCGCCCGTCGCGTTCGCGCAAGACGGTCCTGAGACTAGCGTCGAGAACCTGATGGCTGCCATCGAGGCCAAGGACTTCGAGGCCCTGCCGACCTTCTTCTGCCCCGAATTTGCCGGCAGCATGGGTGGCCTGGATCTGAGTGGTTTGGCCGAGGGCATGCCCGAGGGGGTAGACGTCGATGCCCTCCTCGACGCATTGATCCTGGACACTGAGCTGGCATCGGTCGAGGTCGTCAGCCAGACCGACGCTGAGGCCGTGGTCAAGGTGCAGGGCTCCTTGTCGATGGATATCGATGCCGACGCCATGGGTCCGTTCTTCGACTCCATGGGTCCGTTCATCGAGTCCATGATGGAGGCAAGCGGTATGGACGTGACGCCCGAGACTGTCCAGACGTTCACCGACATGATCAAGTCCCAGCTGATGGCCTCCTTCCAGCCCGAGGCCACCGCTATCGACGCCGAGATCACGATGATCCCGGGCGAAGACGGGACATGGCTCGTGTGTAGCGACCTAGGAGCCATGGATGGCGGCACGGCCGACGAGTCCATGGTCCCCTCGATGGCGGAGGAGTCCATGGCGCCCGCCGGGTCGATGCTGCCCGAAGGCGAGTAGCTCGCCGGCCCACCGGCCGCAACAGACGTCAGACGCCCGTCCCTCCGCTGGGACGGGCGTCGTGGCGTATCGGCAGCTCAGCGGCGCTTCAGCAGCGCCGCGAGCAAGCCCACTGCCCCGGCCGTCGCCAGAGCGAGGGCACGCCGATGGCGGTCCAGGAAGAAGCTCGGGGCACTCGGTCGAGCCCGGTCGTCGAAGGGTCCATGGGCGCCAGGGTCGCCGGACACCGGACTGAGGAGGTTGTCCGGTCGTTGCGTGGCGTCTTGTTCGGTCATCTGGCCCTCCCAGGCATTGCTGGCGAGGTATCGGTCGAGCCACCCGGGAATGACGCGTTGGCCCAGGATCGCCATCCACGTAGAGCGACCGACGAACACCTCCCGCCGCTCATGCTCGGCTGCCCAGACGATGGCTTCAGCAGCGACTTCGGGTTGGAAGATGGGAGGTACCGGTTGAGACTGCTTGGGGAGCCGGCTACGAACCCAGCGGAACTGGGGGGTGTTGAGCGCGGGCAAGTGGACCACGGTGATGCGCACGTTGCTGCCATCGTGGATGAGCTCGCTGCGGATGGAGTCGGTGAAGCCGACGATGGCGTGTTTGGCGCCGCAATAGGCCGACTGCAGAGGGATGCTGCGGTAGGCCAGCGCCGAGCCGACCTGCACGATGGTGCCCTGATCACGCCCCTGCATGAGCCGCAGGGCCGCCATGGTGCCGTGGACCGCGCCGAGGTAGGTGACAGCGGTGACACGGTCGAACTCCTCGGCGGTGATGTCGGTGAAGCGGCCGAACACCGACGTCATGGCATCGTTGACCCAGACATCGATGGCGCCCAGCTCGGATTCGATGCGACTGGCCGCGATATCGACCGCGGAGGCATCGGCCACGTCGGTGGCGATGGCCAGCGCGCGACCGCCGCGCTCCTCGATCTCCCGTGTCGTGGCGACCAGGCCATCCTCGCCACGAGCCAGGATGCCGACGTCGTAGCCGTGTTCGGCGAAGGCTCGAGCCGCCGCGCGACCGACCCCGGCCGAGCCGCCGGTGATGGCGACGACCTTGCGAGCGACCCCGGCCGCCATCACACCAACTCCCGGAGCTTGGTCGAGAAGGCCTTGCGGGCGATGGCGATGCCGTCCGGCTCACCGCGCACCAACGAGGCCGCGAACTGCTTCGCCTGGTCGACCGTGATGTGGGCCGGCAACGGCGCTTCCTGTGGATCGACCACCGCCTCGATCAGCGCCGGCCCGGGATGCGCCAGCGCCTGCGCCAGGGTGTCGGACGCCTGGGCCGGATCGTCCAGGTGGTATCCACGCGCACCACAGGCCTCGGCGACCTTCACGAAGTCGATCGGTTGCAGGTCGACTGCGAACTCAGGGTTGCCCAGGAAGACCATCTGCTCCCACTTGATCTGGCCCAGGTAGTCGTTCTTCACCACCACCACCTTGATGGGCAGCTCGTACTTGACGGCGGTGGCGAACTCCGCCATGAGCATCGAGAGGGCGCCATCACCGACGAACGCCACGACCTGGCGGTCGGGGTAGGCGACCTGGGCGGCGATGGCATAGGGCAGGCCGCAGGCCATCGAGGCGAGCGTCCCAGAGACTGAGAACTGCTGGCCCGCCCGCGCCTTGATCTGGCGGGCGAACCAGGTCGTCACGGTGCCCGAGTCGGACGCCACGATGGCGTCATCGGCCAGCAGCTTGCCCAGCTCCCACGCCAGCACCTGCGGCTTCATGGGCACGTCCTGTCGTGTGCCCCGCTCCTCCATCACCTTCCACCAGTCGTCCATGCCCGTCCGCGCCTTCTCGAGGAAGCCCCGGTCTTCCTTGCGATGCAGTTGCTCGACGAGCGCGCGCAGGGTGAGCTTGCTGTCACCGACGAGGCCCACCTCGACCGGATAGCGTAGGCCCAGGCGGACCGGGTCGATATCGATCTGGACCGCCCGCGCCTGACCCGGCTCGGGCATGAACTCGAGATAGGGGAAGGAACTGCCCACGATGAGCAGCCCGTCGCACTCGTTGACCGCAGACTGGGTGGGGGCGGTCCCAAGGAGGCCGATGCCACCGGTCGTGTAGGGACTGTCATCTGGCACGGCCGCCTTGCCCAGCAGCGCCTTGGCGATGGGCGCGCCCAGCAGCTCCGCCGCCTCCTCGAGCTCAGCAGAGGCGCCGAGCGCGCCACGACCGGCAAGGATGAGGACCTTCTGGCACTCATTGAGCACGTCAGCCGCCTGCCTGATGTCAGAGGCGCGCGGGATGCTCGGCCCGGCGGTGAAGCGATTGATGCCGCGGCCTTCCACGTTGCGCTTGGAGGGCTTGCCGGGGACCTCCCAGTCCTGCATGTCTACGGGGAAGTTGATGTGGGCCACGCCACGCCGCGCCAGGGCGGTCCGGCAAGCCAGGTCGGTGACATTCTCCACATGCGCAGCGCCCATGATGCGGGTGTTGTAGACGGTCACGTCCTCGAAGACGCGGGTGAGATCGACGTCCTGTTGGGCATGGGTGTCGATGAGGTCGTGATAGTGGTGGCCCGTGATGGCCAGGACCGGTTGCCCGTCGAGCTTGGCGTCGTACAGCCCGTTGGTGAGGTGCAGGCCGCCCGGACCCGAGGTGGTGAGACAGACGCCCAGTTTCCCGGTCCACTTGGCGTAGCCGGCGGCGGCGAAGGCCGCCGTCTCCTCATGCCGTACCTGGATGAAGCGGATCTCGTCCTGGCGTTTGCGGAGGGATTCCATGATCCCGTTGATGCCATCTCCGGGCAGGCCGAAGATCACCTCCACCCCCCAGTCGTGGAGCATGTCCAACATCACATCGGCAGCTGTTCGAGCCATCGCACGTTCCTCCGTGGCACTCATCGACCCAGGCGCCAGAGGCACGCCATGTGCTTCCGTCGTGCGGTCGCTTCTGCCTTCTACTTGACCATCTCGCGCGCTGCATGCGACTAAGCGCCGCGGCCCGCGCAGTTGCGGCCTCGTTGCAGCCGCGGTCAGTTTCGGGACTTGCAATGGAGTTGCAAGGCCTCAAGGGCCGATGGTTCGCGCTGCTCGTGACCCGTCGGCGTACGCTGCGAGCATGTCCGGTGAGGTATCGCTCGTCGAGGCTATCTCGGTGCGCGTGTTCTCCGTGCCCACCGAGCGCCCCGAATCAGACGGCACGTTGACTTGGGATTCGACGACCATGGTACTGGTCGAGTTGCGGTCTGGGGACCAGGTCGGCATGGGCTACAGCTATGCCGACGCCGCCGCCGCGCGGATCATCCGATCGCGCTTGGGCGACGTGCTCCTCGGCCACCCGGTGATGGACATCGCCGGGGCCTGGTGGCGGATGGCCGAGGCCCTGCGTAACATCGGCCGGCCGGGGATCGGGATGACCGCGGTGTCGGCGCTGGACGTGGCCATGTGGGACCTGAAGGCACGCATCCTCGGTCTCAGCCTGTCCGATCTGCTGGGTGTCGTGCGTGACCGGGTGCCTATCTACGGCAGTGGAGGCTTCACCTCGATGTCAGTGCCTGATCTGCAGGAGCAGCTCAGGAGCTGGACGCGATCGGGCATCGGAGCGGTGAAGATGAAGGTCGGCAGGGATCCAGCGGCTGATGCGGAACGCGTCGCGGCAGCGCGTGCGGCCATCGGACCGGAGGCGACCCTGATGGTGGATGCCAACGGGGCCTACGACCGCAAGCAGGCATTGCGGCTGGCGGATGCGTTCGCCGCGCAAGACGTTCGCTGGTTCGAGGAGCCGGTCACCTCGGACGATCTCGCGGGCTTGCGTTTGCTGCGCGACCGGGTCCCGGCCAAGCTGGAGATCGCGGCCGGCGAGTATGGCTACGACGCGGTGGACTTCCTGCGCCTGCTCGAGGCCGGAGCGGTCGATGTCCTGCAGGCTGATGCCACCCGCTGCGGCGGCATCAGCGGCTTCATGCGCGTCGCCGCGCTCTGTGAAGCCCGATCACTACCGCTCTCGTCGCATACAGCCCCGGCACTGCACGCGGTACTGGGCTGTGCCGCCCGACCGGTGCGGCACCTGGAGTACTTCCACGACCACGTCCGCATCGAGGATCGGTTCTTCGATGGCGTCCCCGCACCGCGACAGGGCTGCCTGCGCCCGGTCCGCGAGCGCGTCGGTTTGGGGCTAGAGTTGCGGGAGGACGCAGCCCGCCAGTTCGAGATCGAGGAGGAGGCGGCATGAGCTCAGCGACGGCAACCAGGACGGCAACGGTCGGCTCCGCGGTCGACGCCGACGGTCTGGCGGCGGCCCTCCGCAGCACGATCCGCGGCAACGTCCGTTTTGACCCCGGATCGCGGGCACTCTATGCGACCGATGCGTCCAACTACCGGCAAGTCCCCATCGGTGTCGTGGTCCCGCGCGACATCGCTGATGTCGAAGCGACAGTGGCTGCCTGTCGCCGCTTCGGCGCACCCATCCTGTCCCGCGGCGGCGGCACCAGCCTGGCCGGACAGTGCTGCAACGTCGCGGTCGTCATGGACATGAGTCGCTGGCTCGACGACATCATCGAGCTTGACCCTGAAGCCCGGCGCGCGACCGTGCAGCCGGGCGTCGTTCTCGACAACCTGCGAGACGCCGCTGAGAAGCATGGGCTCACCTTCGGCCCCGACCCCTCGACGCACGATCATTGCACCCTGGGCGGCATGATCGGTAACAACTCCTGCGGCATCCACGCCCAGATGGCCGGCAAGACCGTCGAGAATACGGAATCGCTGGACATCCTCACCTACGACGGCCTGCGCATGACCGTCGGACCCACCAGCGACGAGGAGCTGGATTCGATCATCGCGGCCGGTGGTCGCCGCGGCCAGATCTACGCCGCGATGCGGGACCTGCGCGATCGCTATGGCGACCTCATCCGCCAACGGTTCCCGGAGATCCCTCGGCGCGTCTCGGGCTACAACCTTGACCAGTTGCTGCCGGAGAACGGCTTCAACGTGGCGCGGGCGCTGGTGGGCAGCGAATCGACCCTGGTCACCGTCCTTGGCGCGACGCTCCGGTTGGTCGAGTCGCCGCCGGTCCGTTCGCTCGTGGTCCTTGGCTACGAAGATGTCTTCGCCGCTGCCGACGCGGTCCCTGAGGTGCTGCGCTCCGAGCCCATGGCGCTCGAGGGCATCGACTCCGGCCTGGCCGAGGACATGCGACAGAAGGGCTTCCACGTCGACGACCTTGACGAGCTGCCCGAGGGGGGTGGTTGGTTGATCGTGGAGTTCGGAGGCCGCGACCGTGATGAGGCGGATGGCCACGTGGACGCACTCCTCCAACGACTCAGCGGCGAAGGTGCTCCCACCTCCGCTCGCTACGACGACCCCGAGCTGAAGGCTCGCCTGTGGGAGATCCGGGAGTCCGGGCTGGGAGCCACAGCCTGGGTTCCGGGCAAGTCCGACACGTGGCCGGGCTGGGAGGATTCGGCCGTCGCGCCCAAGCAGTTAGGCGCCTACCTGCGCGACCTCCGCCAGCTGTGGGACCGCTACGGCTACGAGGCCGACATGTACGGGCACTTCGGTCAGGGCTGCCTGCACTGCCGCATCGATTTCGACCTGACCAGCCGGGAGGGCATCGATCATTTCCGGCAATACCTCGACGAGGCGGCAGACCTGGTCGTCCGTCACGGTGGCTCGCTGTCGGGTGAGCATGGCGATGGCCAGGCACGCGGCGAGTTGCTGGTGCGGATGTTCGGCCCCGAGCTGGTCGAGGCCTTCGGTGCCTTCAAGGACATCTGGGATCCCGAAGGCATGATGAACCCGGGCAAGGTGGTGCGCCCCGATGCCGTCGACCAAAACCTGCGCCTCGGTGCCGACTACGCCCCATCGGAGCCGGAGACGGTGTTCCGTTATCCCGATGACCAAGGTCAGTTCTCCCGGGCAGCACTCCGTTGCGTCGGCGTCGGTGAGTGCCGTCGCGAGGGGGGCGGCGTCATGTGCCCCTCGTACATGGCGACACGCGAGGAGCAGCATTCCACTCGTGGTCGTGCCCGCCTGCTCTTCGAGATGCTCAACAATCCGGAGTTGCGCGATGACGGCTGGAAGAGCGAGCCGGTCCACCGCGCGCTCGACCTGTGCCTGGCCTGCAAGGGCTGCAAGGGCGACTGTCCGGTGAACGTCGACATGGCCACCTACAAGGCCGAGTTCCTGTCGCACTACTACCAGGGACGGTTGCGGCCGCCTACGGCGTACGCCATGGGCCTCGTCACCTGGTGGCTGCGTCTCGGTTCGTTAGCGCCAAGGCTGGTCAACCTTTTGTCGGATGCACCGGTCATCAGCTCGCTGGCCAAGCGTGCGGTGGGCATCGCGCCGGAGCGGCAGGTGCCCAAGCTGGCACGGCAGACGTTCCGCCACTGGTGGTCCGGACGCGCCCGCGTGCCCGACTCCGGCCGGCGCGTGATCCTGTGGCCGGATACCTTCAACGACCACATGCATCCCCACGTGCTGCAGTCCGCGGTCACGGTGCTGGAGGACGCCGGCTTCAGCGTGGAGCTGCCACCCTCCGGGCTCTGCTGCGGCCGACCCCTCTACGACTGGGGCATGCTGGGCCTGGCCAAGCGCTTCCTGCGGGGGACGCTCGATGGCCTGGCCCCGGACATCGCCGCCGGCACGCCCGTGGTGGGGCTCGAGCCCAGCTGCGTCTCGGTCTTCCGTGATGAGCTGACCAACCTGTATCCGGACCGCGCCGATGCTCGGGCGCTGCGCGACCAGACGTTCCTGCTGGGCGAATTCCTGGAGCGCTTCGCGCCCGGCTATCGACCCGGGTCACTGGACCGCCGGGCCATCGTGCAAGGTCATTGTCACCACCGGTCCGTGCTCGACTGGGCCAGCGAGGAAGCGGTCCTGGAGCGCGCTGGCATCGAGGCGCAGGTGCTTGACTCGGGCTGCTGTGGCATGGCCGGTGCCTTCGGCTTCGAGGCCCGCCATTACGACGTCTCGATCAAGGCCGCCGAACGGGTGCTCCTGCCGGCCGTGCGAGCGGCCGACCCGGACTCGCTCGTCATCACCGACGGCTTCAGCTGCCGTGAGCAGATCGAACAGGCCGGACTGGGTACGCCGCTGCACCTCTCGGAGGTCCTGGCCATGGCCGTCGAGGCGCGGACGTCCGACACCGGCGGCCGACACCCTGCCGATCGCGATCCGACCTCCGCCGCAGCCGGGAGCCCGGGCTGAAGCCATGGCCCAGCCACGCGCCGTCGGCGGCCTCCTGGCGATGCTCCTCATCGGCGTCGCCGCGGCGTTCGCTTTCGGCATGGTGGACGCGGCACCTGCTGTGACCAGCGCCGCCGATGCCACGGTGGTTTCCGCGGCCGCGACCGCGCGCGGTCGCGAACTCTATCTCACCAGTTGCGCCAGCTGCCACGGTCCCGACGGGCGTGGAACGGACAAGGGACCCTCGCTGGAGCAGGCCGGCACCGCCGCCTGGGACTTCTACCTGCGCAGCGGCCGCATGCCGCTGCTCGACCCTGCTGCGCCCCTCGAGCCCGGCCCTCCCGCTTTCGACGAAGCGGACATCGAGGCGCTCGTGGCCTACGGCCGGCAGCTAGGCGACGGTCCCGCGCGACCTCGACTGGTGAGCGATGCCAGTCTCGCGGCCGGACGTGAGCTCTACGTCAACGACTGTTCCGCGTGCCACGGCGTGACCGCGTCTGGTGCCGGCATCGGGCCGGACGTGTTCGCGCCATCGCTTCGCGGCGTCGAGGAGCAGTTGATCGCGGAGGCTCCCCTCGTCGGTCCCGGCAGCATGCCCGACTTCGCGTTGGACGATGAGCAACTTTCCGCCATCGCGGCCTACGTGCACGAGTCCACCACGGCGCCCTCACCCGGCGGATTCGAGCTGCGCGGATTCGGGCCGGTGGCTGAGGGGCTGATCGCCATGTTCGTGGGCCTCATCGCCATCCTGGTCGCCGCCCGCTGGATCGGCACGTCGGCCCGGCGCGGACCAAGCCGTGGAGAAGGCGATGACGACTGACCACGGCCCCGACGAGCATCGCACCGCCGCCCTGATCGTCGCCGTCTGCTTCGTCGCCGCGCTGGGGGCGGGGCTGGGATTCCTGCTGGTCTACCTGCTGGGCGGGGATACGCAGCCTGAAGGCGTCATGGCGGCGCTGGCCCTGGGTGCCTGCGGTGCCGGTCTGGTGATCTGGTCGCACCGGTTGATGCCGGCTCCCATCCGCGAGGAGGAGCGACATCCCATGGCCAGCTCGGCCGAGACGCGCCAGGCCCTGGTGAGCGAGCTGTTCCATGACGGAGCCATCGGTCGGCGCCGGATGCTGTCGTGGCTGCTGGCTGCCGCTGCCGCCGGCGTGGCCGCGCTCTTCCTTGCTCCGCTGCTCTCGCTGGGCCCGACTCCGGGCAAGGCCCTCTACCAGACGTCGTGGCGAAAGGGCCGACGCCTGGTGGACATCGACGGCCGACTCATCCACGCTGACGACGTTCCGCTCGGGTCGCTCACCACCGTGTTCCCAGAGGGTGCCGCGGGCGTGGCCGACTCGCAGGCCATCCTGCTGCACCTCGATCCGGCATCGCTGGAGTTGCGCGGCGACGCCCTCAGCTGGGCGCCGGAGGGGTTCGTGACCTACTCCAAGCTATGCACACATGCCGGTTGTCCGGTGGGACTGTTCCTGGCCCAGTCCCGGCATCTCACCTGCCCCTGCCACCAATCCACCTTCGATGCCGCGCGCGGCGCCGAACCGATCTACGGACCGGCCGCGCGCCCGCTGCCGCAGCTGCCCATGCAGCTGGGATCGGATGGGACGTTCATCGCGCTGGGTGACTTCCCCGAGCCGGTCGGCCCCTCCTTCTGGGACATGAACGCGTGAGCCGGCTGGGCTCGGCGGTCGGCTGGCTCGATGACCGCACCGGCTTCTCACGCATCGCCTACTCCAGCATGCGCAAGGTCTTTCCCGATCACTGGTCGTTCCTGCTCGGGGAGATCGCGCTCTTCTGCTTCATCCTGCTGGTCGCGACGGGCACCTACCTGACGTTGTTCTACGTGCCCAGCGGGGAGCAGCTGCATTACGCCGGTCCGTACACGCCCCTGCTTGGCACGGAGATCTCGGCTGCCTATGACTCCGTACTCAACATCAGCTTCGAGGTTCGGGCGGGGCTGATCATCCGGCAGGTCCACCACTGGTCAGCGCTGATCTTCGTGGCTGTGATCGTGGTGCACATGGGTCGCATCTTCTTCACCGCGGCATACCGAAAGCCGAGGGAGCTCAACTGGCTCATCGGCATCGGGCTGCTCCTCTTCGCCATCGGCGAGGGGTTCACCGGGTACTCCCTGCCTGATGACCTGCTCTCAGGCAGCGGCTTGCGCATCGCGTACTCGGTCCTGCTGTCGATCCCGCTCGTGGGGCCGTTCCTGGCCTTCCTCGCCTTCGGCGGCGAGTTCCCCACCGAGCAGATCATCAGCCGCCTGTTCATCATCCACGTGCTGCTGCTGCCGGGGCTGCTGATCGGCGGGCTGGTCGCCCACATCGGGCTGGTGTGGATCCAGAAGCACACCATGTACAAGACCCCCGGAGCGAGGGAGTCGATCGTTCGAGGGCCGTCCTTCTGGCCGGTGCAGGTCTTCCGGTCGACCGGCCTCTTCCTCCTGACCGGTGCGGTGTTGGCCCTGCTCGGTGGCCTGGTCCAGATCAACCCAGTCTGGACGTACGGCCCATACACGCCCTACGTCGCCACCGTCCCGGCGCAGCCGGACTGGTACATGGGCTGGCTGGAGGGGGCACTCCGACTGGGGCCCTCCTTCGAGCCCACCATCTTCGGCGTCACCATCCCCAGCCCCTTCCTGCCGGCCATCGGCCTGCCCACCTTGATGCTGCTGCTTTTCCTGGCCTGGCCTTTCGTGGAGAAGCACGTGCGCGGTGACGACGAGGAGCATCACTTGCTCGAGTGGCCCTCGGAGGCACCGGGGCGGACGGCGGTGGGTGCAGCCGTCCTGTGCGTCCTGGTCGTCCTTACCCTGGCCGGTGGCAACGACGTCCTGGCGGCGCTCACCACGGTGACCCTGGAGGATCTCAACAGCATCTTCAGGATCTCGCTGCTGGTCCTGCCCATCCTCGTGGGGCTCATCGTCTACCGCATCACGCGGGCGCGTCGGGACGCGGGGTCGACCACCCCGCGGGGTGGGGTCCGGCTGATCAGGTCCGCCGACGGTGGCTTCGATGACGAGGCCGATTCATGACGCCACGACGGCTGGCTCACCTCATCGCGACGCTGTCGCTGCCCGTCCTGGCGAGCGGCTGCATCGCAACGCCGACCACCAGCCAGTCGGAGCGCATCAGCGATCTCTACCTCATCTTCGTCGCGGCCTCAGCGGTCGTGCTGGCCATCGTCTGGAGCCTGCTCACCTGGTCGGTCATCCGCTACCGCAAGAGCGGCCGGTCCCATGAGTCCGACGAGTCCGATGAAGCGTCTCGCCCGCCCCAGATCCGTGGCAACGTGCCGCTGGAGGTGTTCTGGACGACGGTCCCTGCGCTGACCGTGGCGGTACTGTTCTTCTTCACCTTCACCACGCTCACTGACATCCAGGCGGTGCCGGCGGATCCTGCGGTCCGGCTGAAGGTCACCGGTTTCCAGTGGGGCTGGCATTTCGAGTACCCGGATGAAGGCGTGGAAGTCACCGGCAGCGGCACGCCCGGCCCGGAGATCGTGCTGCCGGTCGACGCACCCATCGAGCTCACCGTGACCGGGGCCGACGTCATCCACTCCTTCTACGTGCCGGAGTTCCTCGTCAAGTACGACGCCATCCCCGGGCACGAATACACCGCGCCGCTGCGCATCGAAGAGCCCGGCATCTATGCCGGGCAATGTGCGGAGTTCTGCGGTCTCTACCACGACCAGATGGCCTTCACCATCCGGGCCGTGTCCATGGACGAATACCACGCCTGGATCGAGGAACAGCGAGGGGCCACAGGATGATCGAGCGCAGCCAGGGGCCCAGCATGGAGTTGCGCTCGACGCTGTGGGACTGGCTCACCACAGTCGACCACAAGCGCATCGGCCTGCTCTACATCGGTACCGCCTTCACCTTCTTCTTGTTGGGTGGCCTGCTGGCGATGGGCATCCGCGCCGAGCTGGCAGAGCCGGGCCTGCAGTTCATGGGCGAAAACACCTACAACGAATTCTTCACCATGCACGGCACGATCATGCTGCTGCTGTTCGCGACGCCCATGGGCATCGGCCTGGGCAACTACCTGGTGCCGCTCCAGATCGGCGCACCAGACATGGCCTTCCCCCGGCTCAACGCACTCTCCTACTGGCTGTTCCTCTTCGGTGGGCTGGTCGTCATGCTCGGGTTCCTCACCGCCGGCGGCGCCGCCAACGTGGGCTGGACGGCCTACGCGCCCTTGAGCCGCATGGCGCCCGGGGCGGGCATGGACCTGTGGATCGCCGGCATCATCCTGACCGGCGTCTCCAGCATCGCTGCAGCCATCAACTTCATCGTCACCATCATGTCGTTGCGTGCGCCGGGGATGACGATGGTGCGCGTGCCGCTCTTCACCTGGGGCATGCTGACGACGGCGCTGATGATCCTCTTCGCCTTCCCCACGCTCACCGCGGCCCTCGCCGCGCTGGCCATCGACCGCACCCTGGGCGGCAACTTCTTCGACATCGCCGAGGGTGGCAACCCCGTCTTCTACCAGCATCTCTTCTGGTTCTTCGGCCACCCGGAGGTCTACATCGTCATCCTGCCGTTCTTCGGCGTGCTCTCCGAGGCCATCCCGGTCTTTTCGGGCAAGCCGCTCTTCGGCTATCGCTCGATGGTGCTTGCCTTCCTCCTCATCGCCGGGCTCTCGATGTCGGTCTGGGCCCACCACATGTTCACCACTGGGGCGGTCAACCTGCCCTTCTTCAGCGCTGCCTCGTTCGCCATCGCGGTCCCCACCGGTATCAAGATCTTCAACTGGATCGCCACGATGTGGCGCGGGCACCTCCGTTTCGCGACGCCCATGCTCTTCTCGGTCGGCACCATCTACCTGTTCGTGGTGGGCGGCATCACCGGCGTGATGGTGGCCTCGCCGCCGCTGGACTTCGGCTTCCAGGACACCTACTTCGTGGTGGCGCACCTGCACAACGTGCTCATCACCGGGACCGTCACCGCGATGTTCGCGTCGTTCTACTTCTGGTTCCCCAAGGCCACCGGGCGCATGCTCTCGGAGCGCCTGGGACAGGTGAACTTCTGGGTCTGGATGGTCGGCTTCACGTTGATGGTGCTGCCCTGGTACCAGCTGGGTGCCGAGGGCATGCCGCGGCGCATCGCGGACTATCCTGCCGGCAGTGGCTGGGAGCCGTTGAACCTGCTCGCGACGGGCGGAGCCATGCTGGTGGCGCTGGGGACGCTGCCCTTCCTGGCCGCGGTGATCCTGGCGCTGCGTCGACCAGCCGATGCTCCGGCCGACCCGTGGGGCGCGGGCAACTCGCTCGAGTGGGTCACCAGCAGCCCGCCACCGGAGCACAACTACCGCTGGCTGCCGCCGATCCGTTCGGAGCGACCGGCCTACGACATGCGCATGGCAGGCCGCGATGAGGCTGCGGCCGCGCGTGCAGCTGGAGACGACGCGAAGTCGTCGGGCGAGCGCGACTGATGGCCGAAGAGCCACGCCTGTTCCTCCGTTCAGCGCTCTTCGGTATCGTGATGGCAGTCATCTACTGGCTCGTCACACGCGACATCGTGGGCACGGTGCTGCTGGGGGCATTCGGTCTCTCGGCGATGTTCATGACCGCCATCCTGTTCCGACGCTGGCGCGGAGGGGGCGGCCAGCTGGACCCACAGCCGCAGCGATTGCTGGGCCTCGAAACGCTTGACGAGTCGGCCCGGCTCATCCCGGAGGTGACGCGTTTTCCCAGCCCGGGTCTGGCGCCGTTGTTGGCAGGGATCGGCATCTCCCTCGCGTCGTTGGGCCTGCCCTGGGGCCCCGGCTTCTTCGTGGCGGCGCTGCCCTTCCTGCTGCTCGCCGCCTGGTCCTGGTACCGCGCCGCCTTTTGGGAGTTCCCGGGCTGGGCGCGGCAGGCGGAGGAGAGCGAGGCGGCGTCGGTACCCCTGGGCGCGCGTCTGGAGGCACCGACGACAACGTCCGCAGCGCCACTCCAGCCGACCGAGCGGACCGCCGACCCGACCGAGTCGAAGCTATCGGGTGGCGAAGTCAGACGCTCGGCACTGTGGTTCGCCCTTGCGGTGGTGGTCGTCATCGGGGTGATCGTGGCACCGCGAGGCGATTGAGATGGAGCCGCGATCGCCGAAGTGCCGTAGTGGGCGGTGGTGCTGCGACGATGGCGTTGCCCACCCGGTTGGCAGGACACGTCCGTCCGGCGCCTCCCGACGAAGTCAACGGCGTGGCGATGGGCTTCGCCTGACTAGCGTACCGTGATGGGTATGGTCGGGCGGCGCATCGAGGACTACGCACTCATCGGCAGCACCAGTACTGCGGCCCTGGTCGGTCGCGATGGCTCCATCGACTGGTTCTGCGCGCCCCGCTTCGATTCGGCCGCCATGTTCGCGGCGCTGCTCGGCGAGCGCGAGCACGGTCGCTGGCTCATCGCCCCGGCCAGTGGCGTCGTGGCCAAGCGCCGGTGCTACCGCGAGGGGACGCTGGTGCTCGAGACCGAGTTCGAGACGGCCGACGGGTCGGTGCGCGTCGTGGACCTCATGCCCATCGGTGATACCGGTCCGCACGTCATCCGGGTCGTCGAGGGCATCTCCGGACAGGTTGACATGGCCATGGATCTGACGATCCGCTTCGATCACGGTAGCCGGGTGCCTTGGGTGACCTCGCTCGACGGCGGCATCAATGCCGTGGCCGGACCCGATGCGGTGCTATTGCGGTCCGATGTCGAGACCCGAGGCGAGGACCATTCCACGCACGCGTCCTTCACCGTGGCTGCGGGCGATCGCATCCCATTCGTGCTGAGCTGGTATGCCTCGCATCTGGAGCCGCCCGCGGCGCTCGACGTTTCCGCTGTGGTCAGCGGGACGGAGACGTGGTGGCGTGACTGGTCGGGTCGCTGCTCGTATGCGGGCCCCTGGCGTGATGCCGTGGTGCGTTCGCTCATCACCCTCAAGGCGCTGACCTACGAGCCCACGGGAGCCATCGTGGCGGCACCGACGACCTCGTTGCCCGAGGAGATCGGCGGCGCTCGCAACTGGGACTACCGCTACTGCTGGCTTCGTGACGCCACCTTCACGCTCTACGCGCTCATCCATGGCGGCTACGCAAAGGAGGCGCAGGCGTGGCGTGACTGGCTGCTGCGGGCGGTGGCCGGTGATGCCGGCACCATCCAGGTGCTGTACGGGATCGCCGGAGAGCGACGCATCATGGAGAGCACCGCCGATTGGTTGCCCGGTTTCGCGGACTCGCGTCCGGTGCGTCTCGGAAATGCCGCCGCCGGCCAGCTCCAGCTGGACATCTTCGGTGAGCTCTTCGACGTCTTGCACGTAGCACGACGGAGCGGTCTGACGCCGAGCGACGAGGCCTGGTCGATGCAGCGGCACCTCATCGAGTCGCTGGCGGACGCTTGGCAGCAGCCGGACAGTGGCATCTGGGAGACGCGCAGTGATCCGCAATGCTTCACGCATTCACGCGTGATGGCCTGGGTGGCAGTCGATCGAGCCATCAGGTCAGCCGAAGGCTTCGGTCTCGAAGGTCCGCTCGATGAGTGGAAGCGGCTACGCGCCGACATCCATGCCGAGGTCTGCCTGCGCGGCTATGACGCCGAGCGGGGCACGTTCACGCGGGCCTACGGCTCTGGCACGCTGGACGCCAGCCTCTTGCTCATCCCGCTCGTCGGATTCCTGCCGCCGGATGACGAGCGCGTTCGCGGCACCATCAGGGCCGTCGCGAGCGACCTCATGCAGGACGGGTTCCTGCGCCGATACGACACCGATGCCCCCGATGCGGACGGCCTCACCGGCAGTGAGGGCGCCTTCCTGCCCTGCACCTTCTGGCTGGTGGACGCCTACCAGCAAGGTGGCCGCGAAGCCGAGGCTCGGCAGATCTTCGAGCGCCTGCTGGAGGTGCGCAACGACGTGGGCCTGCTGGCGGAGGAGTACGACCCCGTGGCCAGGCGGATGCTGGGCAACTTCCCCCAGGCGTTCTCGCACATCGCCCTGATCAACAGCGCCGCGAACCTGTCCGTCCCTGGCGGAGGCACCACCGGCCACCGCACCGCATAGACCCTGCGCGGGCGTCACCCCGCTGTCCACCCCACGGGCCAGCCGGCGACGCGGGGCTACGCTTCGTCGGGTCGGAAGATGCCGCGAGCCGTGCAGGCCTCACAGATGGGTCGTGCAGCCTCGATGTCGCCAAGCGTCGCCGGCATGTCGTCGCTGCCGTAGAGGCACATCACCTCATAGGCGCTGCTGACGCCGCGACCGGGCAACGCCTGCACGTGATCGACGCGACGGAAGACGCAGCGTCGGAGCCGTCCCATCGGGGTGACGTCCCCCGGCGCGGGAGCGTCGCCCACCGGTACCGGCACGCGCATCTCGGGCAGCGGTGGGCGCACCGCGGGTGCAGGCGGCATCGGAGCGGCGATGGCGTGGAAGGTCGTCGGCCGGCGCCGAGCGATGGTCACGGGTAGATCCTTACAGGCGGCTGGGGGAAACGAGCCTATGGGGCCCGCACTGATACCGGCAATGGGCAATCGGTACTCCGGTCGTCACTTCAACGAGCACCCCGACCCGGTCGTGGGCCGGAGTGTGCAAGCGGGGCGCACGTCAGATCCGTGAGGCGGGCTCACGGGCTGCGCCGCTGGTGTCGAGTCGGCGGAGCGGGAACCTGGGGCGATCACGTCCTGGCTGATCGGCCCGAGACCGTCGTTTCCTCCGGCTGGCCGGCCCGGGCGGGCGGCGAGAAGCGGTCCGCCGCCGCGAGCGCGTAGCGGCAACACACGAGCGCCGCGAAGGCCAGTGAGACCGACAGCACCGCCACGAGGGCGACGGTGCTGATCAGGAGCACGATCGCCACGACCATGAGCAGCGCGAGGAACCGGACCGGGAACGCCAGCGGCAGCAGCAGGCTGAGACGGACCAAAGCGCGGAGGCTGATCTCCCTACGCCAGGGATCGGCCAGCAACGGCCAGGCCACCACTGCCACGAGGCCGGTGGCGACCAGCCCCCAACCCGCGAACGTGGCCAGGGACCAGCCCAGGATGCCGCCGCTCTGCAGCCCTGTCACCAGGTTCGTCGCGAACACCAGGCCAGCCAGGAGCAACGCTGTGCCTACCACGAGCGCCCGCCATCCGAGTTCGCGCCAGGCGTGGAAGCCGTCGACCACCCCGACCGGCTCGCCCCGCACCACGAGCGCGGCGATCCGGAAGACGCCGACCGTGGGCACAGCGAGCAGTGGTGCCGACACGATGGCCAGTGGCGTGAGGCTGCTCGCAGCGAAGATGGCCAGCAGCCCGAACCCCCAGGCGAGGTTGGCAGCCACCAGCCGCCACGAGTTGCCGAAGAAGTCAACGAGCGCCGCGCGAAGGGCTGTGCCGAGCCGCGGCGCAGGAGGGCGGGTGGCGATGACGGGAGTGGCGCTCACCCCTTCACCCCGCTCGAGGCAATGCCCTCCACGAAGTAGCGCTGGAAGAAGATGTAGAGCACGACGATGGGGATGGTGGCCATCACCACGACCGCCATCAACGGCGGCCAGTTGTTGCCGAACCCACCGACGTTGCGAAAGAAGTTGAGTCCGATGGGCAGCGTGAAGTGATCGGCGTCCTGGAGGAAGATGAGCGGCCAGAAGAAGCCGTTCCATGTGCCCTGGAAGGTCAGGATGGCCACGGCCGCCAGGGCCGGTCCAGCGAGCGGTAGCATGACCTTGCGGAAGGTCGTGAAGAAGCCCGCGCCATCGATGCGCGCGGCCTCTTCGAGCTCGCGCGGCATCGAGATGAAGAACTGACGCATGAGGAAGATGCTCGTCCCGGAGATGGCCAGCACGATCACGACAGCCAGATACTGCCCCATGCCCCGTGTCAGGCCCGCCGCGTTCATGAGGAGGTAGACGGGCACGAGGCGCAGCTGGTCCGGGATCATGAGCGTCGCCAGTACGATCAGGAACAATAGCTCGCGACCTGGGAACCGGAGGCGCGCGAACGCGTAGCCTGCGATGCTGCCGAGCACGAGGTTCGTGGCCGTGATGAGCGCCGCCAGTACGGTGCTATTGAGGAACAGGACGGGCAGCGGGGGCTGCATCTCGTTCCAGGCGTACTGCCAACCCTGGAGCGTGAACGGGTCCGGGATGAGCGTGAGCCTCACCGAGTCGGGCAGCGTCTTGAAGGACGTGATCACAGACCAGCCGAAGGGGATGAACATCAGGACGGCATAGCCGATCAGCAACGTGTACGCCAGCCGACGTCGCCACCTCCAGCTCTCGTCACCTGGCAACACGGCCGTGGGCGCGCCGACTGCCTCCCTGGAGGTCGCGTCGGGGGTCGCGCTCATGGCCCGGTCACCATTGCGGCGCCGTCCCGAAGAGGCGCCGCTGCACGAGCGTCGCACTGAAGATCAGCACGAACAGGATCAGTCCGATGGCTGCGGCGTAGCTGAAATTGAACTGCCGGAACGCGGCGTTGTAGAGGTACAGCACGACCGTCATCAGCGCGTTGTTGGGATCACCGTTCACGCCGCCCCCGATGATGGCCTGGTCGAACAGCTGCAGCGCGCCGATGACCGCCACGGTGGCCACGAAAAAGTGCCCGGGCCGCAGCAGCGGCATGGTCACGCGCCAGAACGCCTGCCACCAGTTCGCCCCATCGATGGCCGCCGCTTCGTAGACCTGGTTGCTGATCGACTGCAGCGAGGCCAGGTAGAAGAGCATGAAGGTGCCGGAGGTGGTCCAGGTATTCAGGAGGATGACCGTGTTCATGGCAGTCCTCTGGTCGCCGATCCAGTTCTGGTGCGGTCCGTATCCGAGCACCTCGAGGATGTCGAACGGCAGCAGGCCGCGCACGCCGTTGAACAGGCCGTCGGGCGCCATGATGAAGATCCACAGCATCGTGATGGCAGCCGAGCTGGCGATCGCCGGGAAGTAGAAGGCGGCCCGGAAGAAGGTCTGGCCACGCAGCTTCTGGTTGACGATCAGCGCCAGCGAGAGCCCCAGCATCATGGTCAGGGGAACCCATACGGCTGCGTAGTAGATGGTGTTCCTGATGGCGGTCTGGAAGACGGGGTCGGCGAGTGCGTCCTGGTAGTTCGTTAGGCCGATGAACTCGACCGGGCCGGTCCGCAGGTTCCATTTCCAGACGCTGATGTACACCGCGTAGAGCAGCGACCCGATGTTCAGGACAAGGAACAGCAGGATCGGGACCGCGATGAACAGGTAGCCTGCCACGGCCTCGGAGCGTCGCGATGCACGCGGCGACCCGGCGTCGCGGGATGGCACGGTCATGGCGTGGGAGACACTGGCGTCAGGACCGGCCGACGGCCGGTCCTGACCGCCGCTGGGTCTAGTGGCCGGTCACTGGGCGAACGCCTTGGTGATGGCCGCGTCGGTCGCGGCTACGACGTTGTCAGCGTTGAAGGTCTGGTTCTGGATCTCCGAGGTGAAGGCATCCTGGAAGGCCTTCTGGACATCCGGCCAACCCGGCATGAAGCCGGATCCCGGCCGGGCGTAGGCGCTGCCCTTGGCCAGCACGTCCATGCCGGCGGGAGTCGCCACATCGGAGCGTGACGGCAGGGCCACGCCGGTGCCCGTCCAACTGGCCATGCCCTCCGGGCCGGTCAGATAGGTGAGGAGGGCGAAGGCCTGGTCCTTGTTGGGCGAATCGGCGCCGATCGAATAGGAGACCGTGAAGGCGATCGTGACCGGCTCGCCAGACGTGCCCACGGGCATCTCGGCCCACGTGTAGTTGATGTCGGGGAAGGTGCTAGTCATGTACGGGTCGAGCCAGCCACCCTCGAAGATGATGGCCGCTGAGCCCTTGCCGAGCGCCTCACCGCACCAGCCGGCCCCGAGGTCGCTGGCGGTCATGGCGAGACCATCCTTGAATAGGTCGAGGTACCACTGCACGGCAGCGTTGGAGGCGTCAGTCGTGATGGCGCTGCTCTGGCCATCGGCGCCGAGCAGCTCCCCGCCGTTGGCATACAGGAAGGCGAGGCCTCGGTCGAGGCCCGGGTTGAGGCACATCGGTGCGGTGAGGCCGGCGGCCCCCTTGAGGTTCTCGGCGGCCGTCCTGAGATCGGCCATCGTCGTCGGCGGCGTCGTCACCAGGTCGGTGTTGTAGGCCATGGCGATGGTGTTGCCATCCTTCGGGAAGCCGTAGGTCTTGCCGTCCTGCTTGAAGATGTCGGCATACGCAGGATAGAAGGCGCTGGTGTCGAAGCCGGACTCCGCGATGTAGTCATCGAGCGGGAACAGGAATCCCTCGCTGATCCACTGCTGTGCATAGTCCGCGTTGACGTAGAAGAGGTCCGGCACATCGCCGGACGCGATCTTGGCAGCCATCACCGTGGGGTAATCCCCGGCGACGGGCTGGTAGTCCACCTTGATGTTCGGGTAGGCCGCCTGGAAACCAAGCAGCGTCTGCGTCAGGGCGTTGCCCTCGGCGGGTGATGATTGCCAGCCTGAGAGCACCACCGGGCCGCTGACCGTCGAGGCCCAGTCGGCCGCCGGGCTCTGGGCCGCGACCGGGATCGTGCTGGCCGCGAGAAGACCGGCCGAGAAGACTGCCCCGGCCATACCGAACCGATGAGACCGTCGCATCGTGACTCCTCCTGTGCGAGCTGGATGTGCCGCGCGTGAGTGCGCAGGTTCACCCTCACCATTGCCCATAGAGTGTACTACCGCGCTGTCACCCCAAGACCTCGAGAGTCATGGAGCCCCTCGTTGCCCGCTTGATGGTCCCGCGATGTTTTGGTCCTCTCCGTGGCCCTGCGCGCCGGTCGTAGCTGCAAGTCCGGGAGCCCCGCCACTGAAGTCGTAAGCCAGGTCGGAGCTTTCGTCTACGTCAGTCCTGAGCCTGGGACGCTCCCGGCGGTACTCGGCTGAGGCGCACTGTCCAGCCCTTGGCCAAGTACCGGCGCATGTGGTGGCTCGCTAAGCCGCGGTGCCCCACCTCGCCCGTCTCGACATCGCCCGCGGGCTCGAAGACGAGGTCGTGACCCCGGACTCGGACACGTCCGCCGGGTACGCCGGGCGAAAGCCCATCGGCACCGTGCCCGTATCGTCTAGGTGTTTGCCGGTGCCGAGCGCGATGGGGAACGTCCACAGGTTCAGGCGATCCACGAGCCCTTCGGCGAGGGGCTCGTGCGACACGACTCAGGGAGCCGAAACGCCGCGTAGGCAGAGGCGGTGTGCACGACCGCATCTCAGTCGTGTCGCGGAACTCGGGTGAGAACGCGTGAGCGGTCGACGGACGATCGGGCGTCGCGAACGCTCCTCAGGGATGCGCATCGGTCTTGGTGGACACGCTGGATCCAGACGCACCTGCCTGCCTGCGGTCATCGCCAGTCCCCAACGCCCCCGGCGGTCGCGGAGCTTCGATCAGCTCCACTCCATCGGGGAGTCCGTCCAGCGACCAGCCGTCGGGATCGATTCGTAGGCGTAGTCTGGCGCCGCCGAGCGGGAGTTCGTCGATGGACAACCGCTCGATGTCACTCGGCAGCGATGGTGAGCACCACACTCGCCCATCGGTCATCGAGGGATCGAAACGAAGCAGGGTGCGCAGAAAGAGTAACGGCGCCGCAGCGGCCCAGGCCTGCGGCGAGCAGGAGGCCGGATAGGCCACCGGGACGCTTACGTCGCTGCGTGCGATGCCCGTGAAGAGTTCGGGCAGGCGGCCGTTCGAGCGTATGGCCGCGTCGAGCATCGCGAGGATGATCCGATGGGCCTCGTCGGCCAGGCCGTAGCGCATCAGGCCTGCGGCCAGGATGGCGTTGTCGTGCGGCCAGACGGAACCGTTGTGGTAACTCAGCGGGTTGTATGAGGTCATCCGCGTCGACAGTGTTCGCACCCCCCACCCGGAGAACATCTCGTCCTCGAGGAGGTGGCGAGCCACCTGCCGAGCCCGCTCGGGCGAGACGATGCCCGTCCAGAGGCAGTGGCCGATGTTGGACGTCAGGGCGTCGATGGGCCGCTTGTCGCGGTCGAGACCGATGGCGTACCAACCACGGTCGGGCAGCCAGAAGTCCCGCTCGAACGCCGCGCGAAGCGTCTCAGCGCGCGTTCGGCACCGCGCTGCGGTCCCGCGGTCGCCGACCGCCTCTGCGAGCTCCGCGCGGGCAACGTATGCGGCATACACGTAGCCTTGCACCTCGCACAACGCGATCGGCGCGTCGGGCAGCGAACCATCCGCGGCTGGAACGCCGTCCCACGAATCGCGCCAGCCCTGATTACGCAGCCCGTGCTGGGTCGCGCGAGCGTATTCGACATAGCCGTCGCCATCGCGGTCGCCGTAGGACTCGACCCATGCCAGCGCTCGGTCGGCGTGCGGCAGTAGCGCAGAGACGACCTCGGGGGCGTGCCCCCAGCGCGCGAGCTCGCCTAGGAGCATCACGAACAGCGGCGTCGCATCGACGGTGCCGTAATAGACGTGGCCGTCGCCGAGGGCCATGGAGGCAGACTTGCCGAACCGGACCTCGTGGAGGATCCGACCGGGCTCCTCCTCGGTCGCGGTCACGACCTCGGAGCCCTGCAAGCGCGCGAGCGCCTCCAGGACTCCGACGGAGATATCGGGGTCGACGATGAGCGACATCCAGGCGGTCAGTAGGGAATCACGTCCGAACAATGTCATGAACCAGGGCGCCCCGGCCGCGATGACCGGACGCTCGGGATGCTCGGGATCGAACATGCGCAACGAACCCAGATCGCGCAGCGAGCGGTTGAAGGATCGCACGAGCGGCCCGTGGTCGGAACGGACCCGGGGCGAGTCTGCCTGCCAGCTGGCGAAGCGCCGCGCCGGTTCCGCTGTCGCGGGTGCCTCGCCGCAGCGGTAGTGGGGCGCCACGAGCTCGCCGGCGACCGTGAGGGTGAGCTGGCAACATGTCGTCCAGGCGCCACCGGGCGGGATCTCGATCTGCCAGACGGCCCGGTCGATCTCCCATGCCGGCGCCTCGCTGAATGACAGGGTCACCATGCGTCTGGCTCGTCCCTTGGCCTGTCGGAACTCGAGTTCGCGGCCTCGCACCCTGGGCGTCAAGCGTGCTCCTGACCCGGTCTCTCCTGACTTGACCAGGAAGAGATCGGCGAAGTCGACATCGACAAGCAGCGCGATCACGGCGGCGATGGTCTCATGGCCGTAGTTGCGGATGACGATGTCCTCGCGCATGCCGCGACCAACGTAGCGACGTCTGATCACCAACAGCGAGTCCGAGGCATGATGGACGTCGGGGCGAATGCGCGAGACGAACGTTCCGCTATCGGGCGAATCGACGGACACCGCGAGCGGCTCCGGTCGCAAGCCATTGACTCGGAGTTGCCAGTCCCACAGCAGCCGCATGTCGAGAAAGAAGAGGCCCTCGGGCTGATCGGGGCGGATGTCGCCGCTTCTGCCGGACACGCAGAAGGACGAACCCTCGACGAGGGTGATCGGGCCGCCACCGAGCTCCGGCGCGGCGGCCTCCCCGATCATCGTCCAAGCACTGACCATCTGGCCGCATGATACCCGCGCACACCGGTCAGGGATCCACGGAAGTGCGATTCCCAGCTACTCCTTGGTGGACGTAGCCGGCGGCTCGGGTGCCGGCGGAAGACTCACCCTCAATGATCACGCCACGGACGTCCCCACGACCGGGACCGCCGTCCTGAACGGGCTGGACGAGGGCGTGGAGGCCGGTGTAGCCACCTTCGCCGGTCAGCGCAAGCGCGTCGGCATGCACTGGACCCTATCGGGGGCCGAGGCCATCATCGCCCTGCGCTGCCGCTGCAAATCGGCCCTTGACGGAGTCTACGGATTGGGTATGATGCCCATCGAGTGGCACGAAGTGGTGCGAAGTGGGGAGGAAGGGTGAACCGGGCCGGTCGACTCACCGCCGTGGTGGTCGAAATGGGGCAGGGGGAACCATCTCGCCGTCAGCGCAGGAGTCGGGAGATACCCGGCCGCTGACCACCAGTCATGTCACGGTCGGAGCAAGCCCAGCCCGATGTTCACAGGTGAGTACCACCACACGGTCGACGACAAGGGACGTCTCGCGGTCCCGGCTCGTTTCCGTTTGGAGCTCGCCCAGGGTGGACAGGTGAGCAAGTGGATCGATGGTTGCGTAGCGCTTCATCCCCGCGCTGAGTGGGAACGTCTGGCGCTGCAGATCGACGCGCTGCCCATCACCGATCCGGGTGCACGGACGCTCCGAAGGCACTTGTACGGCTCCGCCTTCGAGGTGGTCCTCGATCGGCAGGGTCGCTTTGTCCTCCCGCAGACGTTGCGTGACGCCGCGGGGCTCGAATCGGAGGTCGTGGTGGTCGGGGCGGGTAACCGTCTTGAGCTGTGGTCGCCCGAACGGTGGAACACGTACAGCGAGCAGATGGACCAGCCGGAGGCACTCGCGGAGTCCCTCCAGGGCTTGGGCATCTAGAACCAAATGAGCCTCCAGGGTCCGGGTGGACCGTCGGGGCGGTCGGATCGTTGATGGAACAGGAAGTAGGGCACCTGCCCGTGATGCTTGAGGAGGTCATGTTGGCTCTCTCGCCGCACCCGGGCAGTTTCCAGATCGATGCGACTGTCGGCGGCGGAGGGCACGCCGTCCGGATCCTGGAGGCCGCAGATCCCGACGGCCGGCTGCTGGGGATCGACGCGGATCCCAGGGCTATCGATCGCTCGAGGCGACGCCTCGCGAGGTTCGGGGATCGGGCCACTCTTCGGCAGGCGAACTTCGAGTCCATCGCCGAGGTCGCGTCGGCCACGGGCCTCAGGCCGGTCGATGGCATCCTGATGGACCTAGGGGTCAGCTCCCAGCAGCTCGACGGCGACGAACGCGGCTTCAGTTTTCGGTCGACCGACGCCCTGGACATGCGCTTCGACACGAGCCGCGGCATCCCCGCCAGTGAGGTCATCGCCAGCTACGACGAGGCTGACCTGGCGGCGGTCTTCAAACGTCATGGCGAGGAGCCGCACGCTCGCCGCATCGCTCGCGCCATCGTCGCTGCGCGCGAGGTCCGCGCCATCGACACGCCGGCGCAGCTGGCCGAGATCGTGGCGCATGCCACACCTGGGCCGCGCGATGCGCGCCGCCGCCGGCTGCACCCGGCGACACGCGTCTTCCAGGCCTTGCGGATCGAGGTCAATCGTGAGCTGGAGACCCTGCCGGCGGCGCTCGAGTCCTGTCTCGACCTGCTGAAGCCGGAGGGTCGGCTCTGTGTCATCAGCTACCACTCCGGCGAAGACCGCATCGTGAAGCGCTTCCTGGCGCGGGAACGGCGCGGCTGCACCTGTCCACCCGAGTTCCCCGTGTGCGTTTGCGGCAAGACACCTCGTCTCTCGGCCGTGGGGGCTCAGCCACAGTTCCCCAGCGAGGCGGAAGTGGCGTCGAACCCGCGCGCCCGCAGCGCCAAGCTGCGGGCGGCCAGGAGGCTTCCAGCATGAGCAACACCCACGGCAGCTCCAGGCGACAGGCATATGGGCGCCGCATGAAGGAACTGCGCACGCGTCGCGATCACGAGCTTGAGATCGACCTCGAAGGTCCCGGCCGCTGGAGCCGCGGCGGCGCCTGGGAGGCTGACCAGGCCCTGTCAGGAGCGGCCCTGGACCTTGATCAGCGCGCCGGCAGGGCGCGAGCACGCTGATGGCGGTCTTCCAGGGTGTTCGCCTGCCTGGCACCGCACTACCTTCCGCGAGGCCCGCGGCGCGTCCCCGCCTGGCTGCCGCGGCGATCTCTCGTTCCGCGCCAGCAGCGGTCCGCGCCACGCCGCGCGTTCGACCCGCGGGCATGTTGATGGCGGGCATCCTGGCGGCCACGATGTTGGGGTTGGTGTACCTGACACAGACCCTGGGCGCCAATGTCACCAGCTCCGAGATCCGCTCGCTGGACGTTCAGCGCGAGGCGTTGGGCATGACCATCGGCCGACAGGCGCTCAAAGCCAAGGACCTGGCCAAGGCCGACACCGTCATCTCGAACGCGCGCAGGCTGGGTCTTCTCGAGTTGGACGACGGCATCGTCCTCTCGGCCCCCTGACGCCCGATGCTTGGTCGCACCGACAGCCGTCTGCGCATGGTGGCCATCCTGCTGGTCTTCGCCGTCTTTGGGACCGCCACGGGTCTACGGCTTGGCTACTTGCAAGTGGTGGCCGCCGATGAGTTGACCGCCCAGATCAACCGTCCTCCCAGTGGGTCGTCGTCGTCCCCCGTGCGGGCCGATATCGTCGACCGCAACGGCGCCTTGCTGGCCATGACTTCGTCGTATGACGAGCTGGTCGCGTATCCGGACCTCATCGACGCAGACGAGCAGGCTCCCATCGTCGACACGCTCGGCGTGTTGCTGGGACTCAACGCCAGGGAGCGCGACCAGTACCTCGACCTGATCGCGGGTGAGACGCGGTTCGTTAACCTCCGCAACCGGCTGACGTTCGAAGAAAGCGAGGCTGTCGGCGGCGCCATCGATGCGGGCCTGCTGCCGGGCATCTCCCTGGAGCCCAAATACTCACGCTGGTACCCGGACGATGGGGCACCGGTCGGGACGACGCTGGCGGCCAACATCCTCGGCTACGTCCGAGGCGACGGTCGGGGCGGTGAGGGCATCGAGCGCTTCTACGACAAGCGCCTTACCAGCGTCGATGCAGACAGCCTGGACCTGGCCAGCATCGAGGGCCTGCCCGGCGACTTGGCGGGCCTCCAGCCGGCAGCGCTGGAGCTGACCATCGACGCTGGCCTCCAGAAGGAGGTCGAGGGAATCATGAACCTCGTCCGTATCGCCGACCAAGCCAAGAGCGTCAGCGTCATCGTCATGGACCCACATGATGGCGCCATCCTGGCTGCCGGATCATCGCCCAGCTACGACGCCAACCAGTTCGCGGCCGTCTTCAGCAAGGACAAGGAACTCCTTCGCAACCGACTCTTCAGCGACCAGTACGAGCCTGGTTCGGTGATGAAGATCTTCACCGTCACGGCCGCCCTTCGTGAGGGCAAGATCACGCCGAACACGAAGATCCATGATGAGGTGATGCTGCATTTCTGGGACGCCGACATCCAGAACGCCGACCACCAGAGCAACGGATATCGGCCGGTGAAAGACCAGATCGCCGAATCCCGCAACGTGGTCGCAGCCAAGCTGGCAAGGATGCTTGCGCCGCGAGACACGCAGAAGGCGGCCCACAAGCTCTACGACTTCTGGGCCACGGTGGGCATGACAGAGCCGACCGGCGCAGGCGTCGCCAACGAGATCACAGGTACCTGGCACGATCCCGATGGGGAACCGTGGCCGGCGTTCGATCTGGCCAACCGCTCGTTCGGCCAGGGTGTCGCCGTCACGCTGCCGCAGCTCGCCCGCGGCGTATCCACCCTGGTCAACGGCGGATACCTCGTGCAACCGCACTTCGTCATCGACGGGGATGCAGCAAGTGTCGAGCCGGTGGCGGTGCTGGAGGCGAAGTATGCACGCCAGGCGAAAGCCATCCTGAAACACGTTACCGGGTCCGTGACCCGCTATGCCGAGCGCGCCCTGATCCCCGGCTTCCACATCGGCGGCAAGACAGGCACAGCCCAGATCTGGGACACGCGCAAGGACAAGTTCAAGGAGCGGCGCTTCAACCACAGCTTCATCGGCTTCGTCGGTGGCCGCGACAAGGAGTACGTGATCGCGGTCCGTCTCGAGGAGCCGAAACCTCGATGGGTCAAGCAGGGCAACCTCCCGTTGGCGATCGAGTCCACCGATCTCTTCCGGAGGGTGGCCCTGGCGACCATCGACCAGCTGGATATGCGCAAGTCGAAGGACAAGAACGCCGGTCGGCCCATCATCGGCACCGCCGCCGCCGCGGCGCTGGACCCGATCCGCGATCGCGAGGTGCGCAAGGGGGCCAAGCAGGACGCCCGGCGCCAGCAGCGTGAGGAGGCCAAGGCGGACAAGGTCGACAAGTCCAGACCGAAGAAGGGTCGAGGACTCGACACCGCGTCCGACCCGGAGTCGTCAGCCAACGGGTCCCCGTAGTTGTGTCAGCATGGGCCGCCGTGACAGAGGGGCCGCACCACATGCCAGCCAGCGCGGCGTCGTCGCAGGACGCCGCGACCCAATTCGACCCCCATGAGCTTGCCCGCGTTGCACGCGGACGCTTGATCCACGCCGGTCTGCCCCCGGCACGTGGAGCCGCGGTCGATTCGCGTCTCGTCCAGGATGGGAACATCTTCTTCGCGCTGCGAGGTGAGCGCACCGACGGTCACCGCTATCTTGAGGATGCCGTCGCCGCGGGTGCCGCCGCGCTGGTGGTGAGCGAGGAGCTGCCGGCCGAGCGCATCGCCGCCTTGGCGGGCGGCGAGCGCATCTCGGTCGTGCGCGTCGATGACACGGCGGTCGCGCTGCTCGCCGTGGCTGCCGCCTACCGCGACCGCTTCGAGCCGCTGGTGGTCGGCATCACCGGCTCGCTGGCCAAGACGTCGACCAAGGAGCAGGTCGCCGAGGTGCTCACAGAAGACTTCAGCGTCCTGCGCAATCCCGCCAACTGGAACAACGAGATCGGGCTGCCCCTGACGTTGCTGCAGCTGCGTCCCGAGCACCAGGTCGCGGTGCTCGAGATGGGCTTCTACACCACTGGCGAGATCGCGCTGCTGGCGCGATTGGCGCGGCCGTCCATCGGTGTCGTGACCGCGGTACGTGGCGTCCACCTGTCGCGCGCCGGCTCCATCGAGGCCATCGAGGCCGGCAAGCGTGAGCTGGTCGAGGCGCTGCCGAGCGACGGCTGGGCCATACTCAACGCCGACGACCCGCGCGTGATGGCGATGGCTTCGGCCACGCCAGCGCAGGTGCTGACGTACGGCTTCAGTGACGGTGCTGACGTGCTGGCCACCGAAGTGCGCTCGCTGGGAGTCGATGGCATGCGCTTCGCCCTGCGTTTCCCGGGCGGCACACACGTCGCTGGCGGCACACACCACGTCATCACGCCCGTGCTGGGTCGGCATGGCGTCCACAATGCGGCCGCGGCCGCGGCCGTGGCGACGTGCGCCGGCATGGACGCCGTCGACATCGTGCACGGGCTCGGCCGCAGGTTCTCGATGCCACACCGCTCGCAGTTGCTCCGGGCCGGCAGGTGGTCCATCCTCGATGACTCCTACAACGCCTCGCCCGATGCTGTCCTGGCAGCTCTGGGCCTCCTCGCGGAGCTGCCGGGGCGGCGCATCGCTGTCCTCGGTGAGATGCTGGAGCTGGGAGACACCACGGTGGCCGAGCACGTTCGCGTGGGCGCGGAGGCCGCGGAAGTCGCCGACCAGCTGATCATCGTCGGCAGCGGCGCCGACGGCATCGCCGCGGGTGCCCTGAAGGCAGGCATGGACGCTACCCGCATCCACGTCGTGGCCGATCGGGATGAGGCACTGGCGACGCTGCTGGGGGAGCTGCGCGATGGCGACACCATCCTGGTGAAGGCTTCGCGCGGCGCGGCGCTCGACGTGCTCGTGGACCAGCTCGTGTTGGCAGCAGGCGCGGACTCGGCGGCCGTATGAGCGCCGAGAACATCGTCTACGGCATCCTCGTCTCCTTCGCCCTGGTGGTCGTGACGATGCCGGCCTTCATCCGCTTCCTCAAGCGCATCGGCATGGGCAAGCGCATACGGCTCGACGGTCCCGAGACGCACTACACCAAGGAAGGCACGCCCACGATGGGCGGCCTGCTCATCGTCTTGGTCGTACTTGCGGTCTCTCTCCTGATGGGCTTCTGGGACAACCCTTCCACGACCGCTCCGCTGGCCACACTGGCACTGGTGGGCCTCCTGGGGACCGCAGACGATTGGCTCAACGCGCGCACCGGTGACGGCATCAGCGCGACCCAGAAGCTGCTGTGGCAGACCGTCGTGGCCGGCGTGGCCGCGTGGCAGATCCAGGATACCTACGGGATCGACCAGCTGGCAGTGCCCTTCTTCGGCGCGGTGGCCATCCATCCCGTCGCGTTCATCCTCATCGCCGCCTTCGCCATCGTCGCTACCAGCAACGCGGTCAACATCACCGACGGCCTCGACGGGTTGTCGGGCGGCACGCTCATCTTCGCCTTCACCGGCTACATGGTCATCGCCTACACCAACACCGGCCAGCTGGACCTTGCGGTGCTATGTGCGCTCGTCATCGGTGCCATCGCGGCGTTCCTGTGGTTCAACGTGCACCCCGCGCAGATCTTCATGGGCGATTCGGGAGCCCTGGCGCTCGGTGCCACGCTAGCGGTGACGGCGCTCATCACCGGCCAGGTCCTGCTGCTGCCGCTCATCGGCCTGGTCTTCGTGCTGGAGACCGGCTCGGTCATCCTGCAGATCGCGTCCGTCAAGCTGCGTGGCAAACGGCTCTTCCGGATGTCACCGCTGCATCACCACTTCGAGCTGGTGGGCTGGGACGAGGAGAAGATCACGCTGCGGTTCTGGATCATCGGCGCGCTCGCGGCGCTCGTCGGCGTGGCCTTCTACATGGGCACGGTCGGGTTGTTGAGCTGACGTCGATGGCCACGTCCCCGGCACCCGCGATCGACCTGCAGCGCCTGGATCTGCGTGCCTTTCAGGGGCAGCCGGTGGCGGTGCTCGGTCTGGCCCGCAGTGGGTTGGCCTTGACCCGGTTCCTCGTGGACCGCGGAGCCAGCGTGACCGTCTACGACGCTCGTGCGGCCGAGGCCCTCGCCGACGTGCTCGGAGCCCTGGGCGATCGTCGGCCCCGGTTGTTGCTGGGTCCGGGGGTCGACCCGCGCGTCGCCCTGGCTGGACAGGCGCTCATCTGCACCTCGCCCTCGGTGAGCAGCCGTTTCCCCACGACCGAGCCACGCCTTCGGGCTGCCCTGGCGGAGGTCGAAGCGCTCGGTCATGTGCCGGTGGTAAGCGAGATCGACCTCTTCCTGCGGCTGTGTCCGGCCACGACCGTGGGCGTCACCGGGACCAAGGGCAAGACCACCACCAGCTCATTGATCGCGGCGGTGCTGGCCCGCGGCGATGCTCCCGTCGTGTTGGGCGGGAACATCGGCATCCCGCTCATCGAGCGGCTGCCGGAGCTTGGCTCGGACGACCTCGTGGTGCTGGAGCTCTCGGAGCTGCAGCTGCCGACACTCTCGCGCGGGACCGATGTCGCCGTCTACACGCACGTGACGTCCGACCACCTGGATCGCCACGGGTCACTGGCGGCATACCAGTCGGTCAAACGACGACTGGCCGAGCTGCTGCCGGCCGCTGGTGTCCTGGTGCGCAACGATGACGACCCGGTGGTATCGACGTATCTCGCTCCGCCGGGCCGGCGCACGGTGTCGTATGCGCGATCAGCCCCGGCCCGCGATGGCGTCGGCGTGCTGGATGGATGGATCGTGGCTGGTGACGACCTGGTCGGGCCTGGCGTCGACGCAGGGCCGAACGGTGAGCGACGCATCATGCTACTTGGAGATATCGCCCTGCCCGGCGAGCACAGCATCTCCAACGTGCTGGCCGCGGTCGCTGTGGGGCTGCACTTCAGCATCGACTCCGCAGCCATCGCCGACGCCGTGCGCAACTTCACCGGTGTCGAGCATCGCCTGGAGCCGCTGGCCGAGGTCGCCGGTGTCCGCTACGTCAACGACTCCCAGGGCACACAGCCCGACGCCGTGATCGCTGCCTTGCGAGCATTCGAGCGTCCGCTGGTGCTGATCGCGGGCGGTCGGGCCAAGGGCAACCCCATCGATGCCCTGGCAGAGGTGGTCGCGGCACGCGCCACGGCTGCGGTGCTCCTCGGTGAGACGGCCGATGAGATGGCCATGGCATTCGCCGCGGCCGGCCTGCGGCGCATCGAGCGTGCGTCCTCGATGGAGGAGGCCGTCGAGGTTGCCACCGCCATCGCCCGCGAGGAAACGCCGTCGCTCGTGCTGCTCAGCCCGGCGGCGGCCTCGTTCGACATGTTCCGCGACTACGAGGCGCGTGGCGCTGCGTTCAAGGCGGCGGTGACACATATCGCGGCTGAGGTGCAGCGTATCGCGACCGAGGGGCAGCGCTGATGGAGTCCCTCCGGTTCCCCTGGGACGACGACTCCCGCCGTGAGGTGGCACCGAGTGCGTTCCGCCCGCGCAAGTCGCGGCCGACGCTCACTGGCCGCTCGCAGGTGTCCAGACCGCCTTCACGCCACACCGACGACCGCACCAGGCGCCCCGGCGTGTCGGGTCCGCCGCGCCCCGCCAAGCCGTCTCCTCCAGCCACGCGAAGCGGAAACACCTCGCGCGAGGCCTCTCGCCACGCGAACCGAGACCGCGCGGCCGGCCGCGTGGTGCAGGGCCCGCAGCGCGAGCGCCATGAGCCTGACTACCTGCTGATGGTGGCGGCGGTGGCGCTCACGGCCATCGGCATCCTGATGGTCTACTCCAGCGGTGGCTACGAGGCCGTGGCCATCGACGGCGGCACCGTCTTCGACGCCATCGCCGATCAGCTTGGCTGGGCCCTGTTCGGTGGCCTGGTCCTGGTGGCAGCCATGCGCATCGACTACCGCTACTGGCGCTCCTTCTCCATCCTCGGCATCGTGGTCGCGCTAGTGTTGCTGGTCCTGGTCATCGGGCCCCACATCCCGCCGCTGCTGGAGCCCCTCACCATCAACGGTGCCACGCGCTGGTTGCGTGTCGGCGGCCTGCCCTCGTTCCAGCCCAGCGAGTTCGCCAAGATCGCCCTGATCATCTTCGCGGCGCATTGGCTGACGACGCGCGGCAAGGAGGTCGGGTCATTCCGACGTGGCCTGCTGCCCTTCACCCTGATCGTGGGCTTGATGGCGGCGCTCATCGTGGTGGAGCCGGACCTCGGCGGGACCGGTGTGGTGGTGCTGACCGCGTTCTCGATGTTCTACGTCGCCGGGGGGAGCCTCTGGAAGATGCTGACGCTGGCGCCCGTTGGTGCCGCGGCGGTGGCCGGCTTCGTGATGCTCAAGCCATACATGCTCGAGCGCATCCAGATTTGGCAGGACCCCTTCAAATACGCCAGCGATGAGGGCTATCAGACGGTGCAGGGGCTCAAGGCCCTCGCCCTGGGTGGCGTCGCCGGACAGGGCCTGGGCGTCAGCCAGCAACCCACGGGCATGCGCATCCCCGCGGCAGAGAACGACTACATCTTCGCCGTCCTGGGACAGGAGCTTGGCTTGGTGGGCGGCATGGTGGTCATCGGACTCTTCCTGCTGCTGGCCTGGCGCGGCGTGCGCGTGGCCATGAACGCCCCCGACACGTTCGGTGGCCTGCTGGCGCTGGGCATCACCTCCTGGCTCACCTTCCAGGCGCTCATCAACATCGCCGTCGTCGTCAGCCTCATCCCCATGAGCGGTATGCCGCTGCCGTTCGTAAGCAAGGGTGGCACCTCGCTGGTGGTCGTTCTGGCTGCCGTAGGTATCCTTCTGTCCATCTCCCGAGAGACCACTAGTCGAGGTGACAACGCGCATGAGGATCCTCATCGCGGCGGGGGGCACGGGCGGCCACATCTATCCCGCGTTGGCCGTGGTGACCCGTCTGCGACGTCGTCTGCCTGACCTCGAGCTGCGCTGGCTGGGTGGCCGCCGCGGCCTGGAGAATGACATCGTCGCCGCGGCAGGGCTCCCGCTCGATCGCCTCTGGCTACGCTCGCTGCGGACCGTGGACGCCTCCCTCCACACCATCCTCGATCCACTGCGCCTGGCCGCGTCGCTGCCGCAGGCGTTCTTCAAGCTGCTGCGTTGGCAGCCCGACGTCATCTATACCACCGGCGGGTATGTGGCCATCCCGGTGCTGGCCGCGGCCGCCGCGCTGCGCATCCCGACGCTGCTGTGGGAGGGCAATCAGGTGCCCGGCCGCAGCGTCCGCCTGAGCGCCCGCCTGGCCACCGCGCGCACCGTCTCCTTCGCCGCCACGCGCGACCGCCTGCCCGCGCCGACGCTGATCACCGGCACTCCCATCCGTCAGCTGGCCGGCCAGGACAAGGTCGCTGCCCGCGCCCGCCTGGGATTGCCGGCCGCTGTCCCGGTGCTGCTGGTCTTCGGAGGCTCGCAGTCGGTCCGGCGGCTGAACGACGCCATGGCCGATGCCATCGTGGACCTGGTGGCACGCTGTTCGGTCGTGCACATCACCGGGCTCACCGCCATCGCCGCAGCCGAGACCCTGCGCGACTCACTGCCCGCGCCGCAACAGGAGCGATACCGCCCCTTCGCGTTCCTGCGCGACGAGATGGATGCCGCCTTGACCGCTGCCGACCTGCTCGTCGGCCGGGCCGGTTCCTCGACGCTGGCCGAGGCCGCCGCGGCGGGATTGCCCATGATCGTGGTGCCCTATCCACATGCGGCCGCGCATCAGCAGGCCAACGCCGCGGAGATGGTGGCCGCCGGTGCGGCGCTGCTGGTGGCCGACGAAGATCTTGATGGAGACGCCCTGAGAGGCGCCTGTGACCTGCTCTTCGATGCTCGCCTGGCGGCGATGTCGGCCGCGGCGCGAGGCGTCGGCCGGCCCGGTGCGGCAGCGGCCAACGCGCGGCTGCTGGAAAAGCTAGCCGCCCACGAACCGCTGCCCACCCAAGCCCAGCTCGAGGCGACCTTGAAAGTCGACTCGTGAAGCGGCGCCTGACGTCTGAGGAGCAGCTCAAGCTGGGTGGCGACATCCAGCGACGCCTGGGCATCAAGACCTCTCGGGACGAACCCCTGGCGCGCTTCTCGACCATGCGCGTCGGCGGCCCGGCTGACCTTTTCGCGGAGGTGCGCAACCTGTTCGAGCTGCGCGCGATCGCCCGCTTGGCGCGCTCACGTGACATCCCGCTGTTCCTCATCGGCCGCGGCTCCGACCTGGTCATCAGCGATGCCGGCATCGGTGGCCTGGTCGTGGTGGTGCGGGCCGCCGGCCTGCGCCTCGAGGGCGAGCAGCTCGTGGCTGAGGCGGGTGTGCAGATGGCCAAGGCGGCGACCCAGGCCAAGGTCGCCGGGCTTTCCGGACTCGAGTTCGGCTTGGCCATCCCCGGCACGGTCGGCGGTGCGGTCTGGGCCAACGCGGGCGCCCACGGATCGGACGTGCGAGGCGTCCTGGCCCAGGCGCTGGTGGTCGATGCCGGGGGCGTGGAGCGGGCGTCTGGGCCCGATGCGCTGGGCATGGACTACCGTGAGACACGGCTCAAGCACAGTGCCCCGGGTCGTCCCGATGTCGTGCTGCAGGCGACCTTCTCACTGCAGCCCGCCAGCCCCGATACCATCGCCGAGCGCCTCGACGAGATCCGTCGTTGGCGCGCGGAACACCAACCCGTCGGCCAGAAGTCGGCTGGCAGCGTCTTCCGCAATCCCGCGGGCGACTCGGCCGGGCGCATCATCGATGAGCTGGGACTCAAGGACCGTCGCATCGGCGGCGCTGTCGTGAGCCCCAGGCATGCCAACTTCATCGTCAACACCGGCGGCGCCAGCGCGACCGACGTGCGTGCGCTGGGCGATCTGATACGCGAAGTCGTGCGCCGCGAGCGTGGTATCGACCTTCACTATGAGGTGGAGTTCGTGGGCGACTGGGACGACTCTTACGATGCCGATCACGCGGACGAGGCAGCGGGCATAGAGGAGGGGACATGACGAACATCGACGAGCACAGGGGCGACTTTCCAGGAGTCCGCAGGTGAGCTTGCCATCGACTGCCATCGCGGTCCTCTTTGGCGGACCGTCTGCCGAGCACGATGTCTCGCTGGTGTCCGGCCGTGCCATCGCCGGGGCACTCGCCGCCGCCGGCCACGCTGTGAGCGGCTGGCTGTTGGACCTCGACGGCGGCTGGTGGCGCCTGCCTCTCGCGGCGCTGGATCCGGCGCTACCGACCGAGGCCTTCCGCGATCCGGCCTCCCTCGATGCCGCTGGCCCCTTGCGTGCTGCGGCCGCACTGGAGGCGCTCGCCGAGTCTGACCCGAGACCGATCGTCTTCCCCGCCCTGCACGGCCCGTTCGGCGAGGACGGTCAGGTGCAGTCCCTGCTCGAATCGGCTGATCTGGTGTACTGCGGCTCCGGCCCTGCGGCATCAGCTATCGGCATGGACAAGACGCTCTTCAAGCGCGTCTGCGGCACGCTCGAGTTGCCGTTGCTGCCGTGGGCAGAGGTGCGCGCGCCGGAGCACGCTGCGGATCCGGATGATGTCGAGGCGGGCCTGCGCCTGTTCGCATCCGGGTTCGAGGACCAGCGACTCATCGTCAAGCCTGCCCGACTGGGCTCCAGCATCGGCATCACCATCGTCCACGACATCGCGCGTGACGACGACCTGCGCGCCGCGCTCAGCGAGGCCTTCCAATTCGACGACCTGGTCATCGTGGAGCCCTACCTCGACCATCCGCGTGAGCTGGAGACCAGCGTCATGGGCAATACCCGTCTCGACACCGTGGCCTATGGCCCTGGTGAGATCAAGCCCGGTCGCGAGTTCTACGACTATGTGGCCAAGTATCGGTCGGCCGAGAGCGTCACCGACGCGCAGGCTGACCTGGACCCGGCGTTGGCCGAATCGATCCGTGGCGCCGCGGTCGAGGTCTACCTCGCCATCGGAGCCAGCGGCTTCGCACGTGTCGACATGCTGCTCTCGGCAGATGGGATCCCCTACATCAGTGAGATCAACACCATCCCCGGCTTCACGCCCATCAGCCTCTTCCCGCGCATGACCGCGTCGGGCGGCTACGACTTCCCTGGCACCTGCGAGCGGGTCGTCGAGCTTGCCATGGAGCGTGCCGCCGCTCGTCCCGTCCAGCGCCTGGTCTCCAGCGACCTGCCGTGAGCCGACACGCGTCCCGTCCCGAACAGGGCACGATAGTGCCGCGTTCGGGTGCCTCATCCGTCGCGGACCGACGTCGAGGTCGCGAGCGCGGGCATGCCACCTTCGCTCGTCTCGTAGGCGCGCTCGGCATGATCACCGTCACGGCGCTGCTGTTCTGGCTCCTCACCGACGATACCTTCCGGGTCATCGAGGCCAACGTCACGTTCAGGGGTCTGCAGCAAGCCGACGAGGCCGAGGTGCGAGCCCATCTCTCGGATCTCGAGCGGGCGCCCAATGTCTTCCGTGTGCGAGCCAGCGATATCGTCCGAGACCTCTCCCAGCTGACCGAGGTCGATGCCGCACACGCATCGGTGACGTTGCCGGCCCGAGTGACCGTCGAGCTCGACGAGCGCGAGCCGCTCTTCATCTGGAGCAACGGCGAAGTCTCGTGGTTGGTCGATGCGGAGGGCATGCTGTTCTCGCCGGTCGACGACGTGGCGAACGTGGCCGATCCCGGCTCAGCCGGGGGCGGTGCGCCCGGTGAGACCGTCAGCGATCCGGGCTCGGTTGCGCGGGCTGCATTGCCGATCGTCAAGGACGCGCGCATCGTGCCGATGCCGCCGACCCAGGGCAGCTACCTGTCCGCCATGGACGTGGCCGTGATGCGGCAGCTGCTGGCGGTGACGCCGGAGCTGCTGGGTAGCAAGTCCAGGGACCTGCGCCTATCAGTCGACCAGAACGACGGCTACGTGCTGGAAAGCCGCGACCTGGGCTGGGATGCGGTGTTCGGCCCCTACACGCCCTCCCTCCAACCCGCCACCGTCGTGCCCAGCCAGGTGCAGTGTCTGCGCTGGACGCTCGCGGCCCGGGAGCAGCGCTTGGATCGAGTGCGACTGGCGCTGTCCGACGACTACTGCGGTACCTTCACCGAGCGCGACAAGAAGGGCCCAAAGCAGGCCCCCAAGCAGGGTTAGAAGACGTCCTGCGAAGCGCCGCCGCATCGCCCACAATGTAGAAGCCGTGGTGCGTTGACGCACCGGTCCGGCCTGGAGTCCGGCGTTCAAGGAAGGGAAGCAGTTGGAGATCGAAGCGATCCTGGTGGCGCTCGACGTGGGGACGAGCAAGGTCGTCGTGCTCGTCGGCGAGGTCTCCAACGATGGCGCACTTGACATCATCGGCAAGGGCACGCTGCCCACGAGTGGAGTCAAGAAGGGCCTCGTCAATAACATCGACCAGACCGTCAGCTCTATCCGCGGCGCCATCGAGCAGGCCGAGCGGCTGTCCGGGCTGCGCCTGGAGGCGGCTTTCGTGGGTGTCGGCGGTGACCATCTCGAGTCGCTCAACTCGCGTGGCACCGTAGCGGTCAGCGGCGCCCATCGCGAAGTCACTCGCGAGGACATCGAGCGCGCCACGGAGGTGGCCCGCGCAGTGACCATCCCGTCGAACCGCGAAGTCCTGCATGTGCTCCCGCGCGACTTCACCGTCGACGGCCAGGAGGGCGTCAAGGATCCGGAGGGCATGAGCGCCATCCGCCTTGAGGTGACCACCCACATCATCCACGGCGGCGCCACGGCACTGCAGAACCTCACCAAGTGCGTGCGGCAGGCGGGCGTGCGACCGGATGAGCTCGTCGTCTCTTCGGTGGCCTCGGGAGAGGCGGTCTTGAGTGAGACGGAGCGCGAGCTGGGCGTGGCCGTGGCCGATATCGGGGCCGGCACCACGGACATCGCGCTGTATGCCGACGGGTCGCCGTTCTACACCTCGGTCATCCCCCTTGGTGGCGTCAACGTCACCAATGACATCGCCATCGGCCTGCGCACCAACCTCACCGCCGCGGAGCAGCTGAAGATGCGTTTCGGCAGCATCGAGGCCAGGAGCGCCGACCCCAGCACAGAGGCGCCCATCGAGATCATCGAGGATGGTGTGGCCCGTCCGGCACGCAAAGCGGATGTCACCGAGATCATCGATGCACGCATGCACGAGCTCTTCGAGAAGATCGGCGACGAGTTGACCAAGAACGCCGCGGCTCACCGGCTGCCGGCCGGGCTGGTGCTCACCGGCGGCGGCTCACAGCTGGCCAATGCCGCGGGGATCGCGCGTGACGTGCTCCAGATCCCGGTACGGGTGGCGTCGCCGGAAGGCGTCGGCGGGTTGACCGACCATCTGCTCACGCCGTCCTACGCGACGTCCATCGGCCTGCTGCTGTGGGCCGCCCGCGTCGTAACGGACGAGGACCTCCAACGCTACGAGCCGCCACCACGCACGCAGAGCTGGGACCGTGTCCGCGACGTGATGCGGCGCTTCTTCCCCTAGCTAGCCGGCCGAGGATCGCCGGCGTACGCGCCTACTGCGCGGCCGGCGCCCGGCGGTAGCTCGGCAGCCGCCCCGCAGTCCGGCGCTCCACCCCGCGACCCGGCGCTCGGCAGCCGCCCCGCAGCCCGGCGCTCCACATTCCCGCTGTGCGGGCCAACCTGACCAGACGGCCGCCGAAAGTGCCGAAGGTTGGCATGTGGCGGGAAGAAACGCCCCGGCGCATCGGAACCGCACGCTCAGCCTGCGGCGGCCGTGCGAACGCCCCGGCGTGCCGCGGTCGGACCCGCGTCCTTCGTCGCGAACGCTCCACCAGTCTGGGTCCACCGGGGATGACCCCATCGGTCGTTGACCAAAGGCGCCAGCAAGGCTGGGTTGGCGGCCATCCACGCACACTCCACGCGGCACCAGCACTATCCGTGACCGGCCCTCCGAGGATATACTCGCCCAACGACCAGGTGGTCTCAGGAGTCGCCCGTCCGTGCGGGTGGCCCGACGGGCTGTGGATGCCTGGTATGCGATCTGGAGGAATCACTCACATGCCGTTGCGTTCCGACTCAGAGAACTTCGCTCTCATCCGTGTCATCGGTGTCGGCGGTGGAGGCAGCAATGCCGTCAACCGCATGATCCGAGCCGAGTTGATGGGCGTCGAATTCATCGCCGTCAATACCGATGCCCAGGCGCTGCTGCAGTCCGATGCGCCCAACAAGATCCGCGTGGGTGACAAGATCACCCGCGGCCTTGGCGCGGGTGGAGACCCATCCATCGGGCAGCGTGCTGCAGAGGAAGATTCCGAGAAGATCGCCGACGCCCTGCGTGACTCCGACATGGTCTTCATCACCGCCGGCATGGGCGGTGGGACCGGGTCGGGTGCCGCACCCGTCATCGCTGAGATCGCGCGTGACATGGGCGCCCTGACCATCGGTGTCGTCACCAAGCCGTTCACTTGGGAGGGCGCCCGTCGCCGCCTCAACGCGGAGAAGTCGGCCGAGCTGCTGCGTGACAAGGTGGACACGCTCATCACCATCCCCAACGACCGCCTCAAGGAGGTCGTCAGCGCCGAGACGTCCATCGTCGACGCCTTCCGCGTCGTCGACGACGTCCTGCGCCAGGGTGTGCAGGGCATCAGCGACCTCATCACCGTGCCCGGCCTGATCAACCTTGACTTCGCCGATGTGCGCGCCGTGATGCGCTCGGCCGGCTCCGCCCTCATGGGCATCGGCCGCGCCAGTGGTCCAGATCGTGCGGCGGAGGCCGCTCGTGAAGCCATCAGCAGCCCCTTGCTGGAAGTCAGCATCAGCGGCGCGCAGGGCGTGCTCTTCAATGTCACCGGCGGTCCCAACCTGGGCCTTTTCGAGATCGACGAGGCTGCTGAGATCATCAAGGAGATGGCCGACCCGGAGGCCAACATCATCTTCGGCACCGTCATCGACGAGCGCATGGGCGACGATCTCCAGATCACCGTCATCGCCACCGGTTTCGACCACAACCGCCAGCACGTCTACCCCGGTGCGGAGGCTGAGGCTGATAGCAGCAGCGGCATCCAGGCCGGTCTGGAGAACCGCGACTTCATGCAGGAGCTGGCTCGTCAGCGCACCGCTGCGGGTGATCAGGCTGCCAACGCCAGCGAGTCGGAGCCACGACAGGCTGTGGCGGTCCCGGTTTCGGGCGGACAGGGCGTGTCCGCTGGTTCGCGCGGCGCCAGCAAGGACGAGGATCTGGATATCCCGGCGTTCCTGCGCCGCAGTCGCTGAGCCACGTCTTCGATCGCTGATCCCAGTCCTCTTGACGCAGAGGCGGTCGCTCGACTGGCCGCTGCCCGCGCCCATGTGATGGAGCGCATTGCGGCGGCCTGTGCGCGTTCGGGGCGTGCTCCCGACGCAGCCACGCTGGTGGCCATCTCCAAGACCGTGCCGCTCGAACGGCTGCGCCTGGCGCAGGCCGCGGGCCACGATCTCCTCGGTGAGAACCGCGTGCAGGAGGCGGCCGATAAGATTCCCCAGCTCGCGCCGGCCAGCTGGCATCTCGTCGGCCACCTGCAGAAGAACAAGGCGGCCAAGGCGGTCGAGCTGTTCGATGCCATCGAGACGGTCGATTCGGCCGCGCTCGCGACACGGCTGGATCGGCTCGTTGGCGAGCGAGGCTCGCGGAGCGGCGGTCGGCTGCAGGTCTACCTGCAGGTCAACGTCGATGTCGATCCGGCCAAGGCCGGCTTCCCGCCCGATGCGCTGGAGCGTGAGCTGGGCGAGGTCCTGGCCCTGCCGAACCTCGATGTGCGCGGCCTGATGACGGTGGGCTGGCTGACCGGCAGGGCAGGGGAGGCGCGCCCGACCTTCGCCCGACTGCGCGAGCTATCCGAGCGCCTGCGTGCCACCGACCCCCGACTGGGCGCGGGCCTCTCGATGGGCATGACCGACGACTACGAGGTCGCCATCGAGGAGGGCAGTACGCTCGTCCGTGTCGGCCGCGCGCTGTTCGGTGAACGATCCTGATGGGCTTCGTCGCGGTCCTGCTGCGATCGCTGGTGATCGTCGCCTGGCTGGTGGTGCTGGGCCGCGTGCTGATGAGCTGGATCGACCCGCGTTTCGAGAGGCCGCTCAGTCAGTTCGTCTACAGCCTGACCGAGCCCTTCCTGGCGCCCATCCGTCGCGTCCTGCCCCAGACGGGCGCCTTCGACTTCTCGCCGATCGTGTTGTTGCTGGGACTGGGCCTGCTCATGCGCATCGTCGTCGCCATCTGAACGTGTCAGTCGTCATCGCCGTGCGTGTCACTCCTCGTTCGAGCGGCGACGCCATCGAGGGTGTCGGCGTGCAGGGCGAGCTGCGCGTACGGGTGACGGCGCCGCCCGCCGATGGTGCCGCCAACCAGGCGGTGACCAAGCTGCTGGCCAAGGCGCTCGGCGTGCCCAAGGGGGCAGTCATCCTCGTGTCGGGTACGAGCAGTCGCCACAAGCGCTTCCGCATCGAGGGGCGCGACGCCGCGTCGGTCGAAGGGCGGTGGCCCGGCCTCGCTGTCCGACCGGCCTGAACCGTTCCGCTACCAGAGTCGGAGCTGCCGCGTGCGGCGAAGCCATAAGAGTGCGACGAAGCCGAGCAGCAAGCCGGTCGCCAGGAACACCACCTGCAGGAACATGGTCTCGGGCAAGAGCGCCAACTGCACCACGATCCAGCAGATCAAGCCGGCGCCGAGGATCCCACTGAGCCATGGAGCCGTCCAGTGCCGTCGGATGATGAGCGCTGCCAAGATGAGCATGCCCAGGCCGTTGACGATCAGCAGATAGAGGCCCGGGATGACGTAGCTCCTGAACACCGTGGCCTCGATCCAGCCTGATGTCAGGCCGACCGATGATCCCGATGGATCGAGCAGGAACATGATGCCGACGGGGATCGCCGAGATACCCGTGAAGAGCGCCGCGATAAGGGCCAGCCAGGCATACCAAGGCCGCTCTACGACCTTCCCGGCCGGAAAGAGGTGGGTCTCCATCTCGTGTGACCTCATCGACCTCGCCGCCGCGATAGCGGCGATGTGTTGATCTTGGGGGCTGCCGGGGACGCTGGCGACGGTCCGATGGCCTATTGCGTCGGGCCCATCAGACCGTCGATCAGTGGTCGGCGGCCGGCCTCTACTCAACCGCGGGGCTATACTCTGGCCGCAAGGGGCGATTGGCTCAGTCGGTTAGAGCGCGCGGTTCACATCCGCGAGGTCACTGGTTCGAATCCAGTATCGCCCACCATCGGCCTCAATGGAGGCGGGGAGCGCGAGGACCAGACTTCGCCTCCCCGCCTCGTCTGTCATCTCCACGCTCACGATGCGATGCGAGCCCCTCTGGACCGTTCACGACGCGTGGCGTGTGAGCGGCAAGCGATGGCATCCCATGAGCGAGCGGCCAGGGCCGCCCCGATCTGGCGAGCCTCGTCTTCATGCCAGTGCCATCTCTCGAGAGGCGTGCTCGGCATCATCCCGTCATGATGGCCCGATGAGCGAGCCGCCCGACGCCCCGACGATGAGGGAACCCCACGATGTCGTGGCTCGGGTAGAGCGCCTCGCCGATGGTGCGGAGCAACGCTGGCAGCTGCTAGCCGAGGCCGACCGGGAGTTCGGTCTCGATCCCGAGGCGCTCGCCTCTCCCGCGGATGCCCGAGGACCGCGTGAACGTGCCCGCGAACTTCGCGACCACACGCGCACCTTCCTGTTGCCGCGGGCCCGCGACCTCGATGCGCCGCTGCTCGTCGCCATCGTGGGACCCACCGGCTCGGGCAAGTCCAGCCTCCTGAACACGCTGGCCAAGGCACCGCTGAGCAAGACGGGCGTGCTGCGACCGACGACGCGAGAAGCCGTTGCGGTGGGCTCGGCGGCCGACCTGGAGCGGGCCACCGAGGAAGGGGCGCTGGCCGGACTCCCGGTCGGGCGTCTCGAGCGGCACGTCGCGGACATCCTGCCGGGCCTCGTGATCGTCGACGCTCCCGACGTCGATTCGGTCGAGCACTCCGATCGCGCTCTGTCCGACCATCTTCTCGAGGCCGCCGACTGCGGTATCTTCGTAACGACCGCGACGCGCTATGCCGACCGCGTCCCATGGGATGTGTTGAAGCGGGCGGAGCAGCGTCGCCTCGACCTGTTCGTCATCGTCAACCGGATGCCCGCGGGGGCAGACGCGGAGATGGTGCTCGAGGACATCAAGACGCTGCTGGCGGCGACTGAGCTTCGTGTGCGCGAGATCGTCAGCATCGCCGACGGCGCCCTCGCCGAGGACGGCGCCTCGCTGCTGCCATCGGCCGTCGAGCCACTCACGCGCTGGCTCGCGCTGCTGTCGGCTGACGCCGCCGAGCGGCGTAGCCTCGCCGAGGATGCCCTGGCCGGTGCCCTTCGCGGCGTCACACCCCTGGCCCACGCTGTGGCCGACGACCTGGATCGAGAGGTGCAGGGCCGCACGCGGCTGCACGAATACGTCCGAGGCGCCTACGCCGATGAGAGTGCCGCGATGCTGGAGCGGCTGTTCTCCGGCTCGCTCTTGCGCGAGGAGGTCATCCGACACTGGCACAGCTTCGTGGGAGCAGACCAGGTCACACGCTTCTTCGCCAAGGGCATCGGCCAGGTACGCGGCTCGGTCGTGGCGCTGCTCCGGCGTGCTCCTCGCGCACCGCTGGCAGCCGTCCAGCAGGGTGCCACCGACGACATCAGCGCGCTCGTCACGAACCACGCCGCAGAAGCCGCGCGCCGGAGCTCCGAGCGCTGGTCCGACGACCCCAACGGTGCACTGCTCGTGGCCGCGCATCCGGAGCTCTGGTCATGCGCGCCCGAACTCGAAGTGGCGACACGCAACGCGGTCGATGCCTGGATCGATTCGATCGCCCGCGATGTGGCCGCGCGTGGGGCCGACCGGCGCGGCACCGCCCGGTTCGCGGCGCTGAGCGTGAACGCGGTCGCGGTGACGCTCATGCTCGTGACGTTCACCCACACCGGTGGACTCACCGGTGCTGAAGCCGGCATCGCCGCGGCGACGGCATTCCTCAATCAGAAGCTGCTTGATGCCCTCTTTGGTGAAGCGGCCGTGCAGGAGATGATCAGTCATGCGCGCCGGCGACTGAGCGAGGCCCTGGAGGCACTCATGGCCGTAGAGCAACGACGGTTCGAGGCGCGCCTTGGAGACATCAGCGCGCGCGAGCGGTTGGCGCACGAACTCCGCTCGGGCGGGACGTGAGCGCATGACTTCCGAGTCGATGCAGGGGTCGCTGAGGCGTGCCATCGAGGCTGCCGAGACTCTCGGCATCGAGACCGCTGAAGCGCAAGCGGTGGCCCGGACCATCTCGGAGCGTCAGGGCTACCCGAGCGACCTGTATGTGCTGGGGCTGGCCGGTGGGACTGGCGTGGGCAAGTCCAGCCTGCTGAATGCCATCGCGGGCGCCGACATCAGTCCATCCGGCGCCCGCCGTCCCACGACCACGTCACCGGTGGCCCTGCTGCCCTCCGGCTACCACGCCGAAGCCGCTCCGTTGCTCGAGTGGCTGGGCGGGGCCGAGATCAGGACATGGGCCGGTGAGGGCGCCGCCGTGGCCATCGTGGATCTTCCCGATCTCGACTCCATCGAGCCGACGCATGCAGCACGTGTCGATGCCGTCTTGCCCAAGATCGACGCGGTGCTGTGGGTGACCGATCCGGAGAAGTACGACGATGCCATCCTGCACGATCGCTACCTGCGGCACTGGATGCCGCGTCTCGTTCGTCAGGCCCTCGTGGTCAACAAGGCCGACCGCATGGCTCCCGAAGATATGCAGCGTGTCTGCGAAGACCTCCGCCGGCGACTTCGCCAACAAGCCTTGCCGGAAGTCCCGGTGCTGGGCGTGTCGGCCCTCATGGATGCGGAGCCCTTGCGTGACTGGTTGCTCCAGGGGGCGACGGCCAAGGTGGTCGTGATGGCGCGACTACACCAGAGCGCCGTCGATGCTGTCGGAGAGCTGCTAGCAACTGCCGGCATCGATCCCTCGGCGGCGCCGGAGCCGCTCATCGCGACAGAGCGACGCATAGACGCCGCGGCGACCACGCGCAACGCCATCCTCGACCTTATCGGCCCCCAAGGCTTGCGAGCCCAGGCAGCAGCAGCGGTCCGGGCCGAGGCGGACACCGCTGGGGGCGGTCCGGTCCAGCGTGCCTGGTTGCTGCTGCGGCGCCTCTCGGGCGTCACGGCACAGCGCGCCGATCCAGAAGGGTACCTGCGCCGCTGGCGCGATCGCGGCTCGCTCGACCGTGCCATATCACCCATCCGACAGGTCCTGTTGGCAGCCGCCAGCGCCATGCCCGCGCGACTGCGCCCGAGCATCCTCGCGACAGCGGACCCGGTAGCCATCGACGAGCAGCTGGGGCGCGGGATCGATGCCGCCATGAGCCACTTGGCGGCGTCGAGCGACCGACCACGCAGCAGGCTCTGGCCGGCGATCGGGCTTTTGCAGCTCGCGGCGACCGCCTCCCTACTGGTCGGGGCCATCTGGCTGGTGACGCTCCTTGCCACTGCCGGGTCCACGCCCAGCGGCAGCATCGACCTGCCCGTTCTGGGTCCCATGCCCACGCCGGCCGTACTCATCATCGGCGGCCTGCTCGCCACCTTCCTCCTTGATCGCCTGCTGCATCGGCTGGCCGACCGGATGGGGAGGCGCTGGGCGGACAAGATCCTCGAGGAGGTCTCGCGAGGGGTGTCGACGATCGTGGCCGACATCCTCGTCGCGCAGCTGGCCGAGATGGACGGGGCGCGTGATGTCCTGTGGGCAGCAGCGCGAGACATCCGACAGATGCAGGCCGTGGCCGAACAAGCGCGGGCGCCTGTCCTCCCGGAGCTTCTGAACGGCGCTGCTGGCTTGGCACGAGGGCCGACATCGTCCCTCTGAAAGCCATCTGAAAGGCAGGTTCGTGCGGCGGGCGTCATCCCGGAATGGAGTGGAGGGCAGACTTCGCTTCGGCGTCTCCGATCAGCGGACGCTCACCACATCCGCATCCCCATGGAGCCAGATGACATGCGCTATTCCGGATCAGGTGGCAGTGGCCGCAACGTCGTTGTAACCGTCGTCGCCGCCATCGTTCTCATCGCGATCGTGCTCGCGATCCTGTACATCCTCTTCTTCTGATCTGCGAAAGGTAGGTTCGAGCATGCGCAAAGGCAAGACGGTCGTGGGCCAGGATGTCTTCAGTCTGGCCGACGGCTCCCGCATCGAAAGCGTGAGCGACCTCATCATCAACGGAGCGAATGACGCCATCATCGCGCTCCTCATCGACGAAGGCGGCCTGATGGGGGCCTCCAAGGTCATCCCTGTGAGCGCGGTCCACCACTTCGGACCTTCGGCCGTGATGGTCAAGGACAGTGCTGTCGTCATCGAGGCGGATGACGACCCTGCGATCAGTGAGATCCTCGAGCGGGATGCCAGCCTGCTCGATCGTCGGGTCCTGACCTCCGAGGGCGAAGACCTCGGACAGGTGAACGACATGTACTTCGAAGAGGCGACGGGCAGGATCCGCGGCTTCGAGGTCTCCAACGGCCCGCTGGGCGATCTGGTGCGCGGTACCGCCTACTTGCCCATCGAGAAGCTCGATGTCATGGGCCCGGATGCCGTCATCGCCACGTTGCACGCCGATGAGGCCAAGCAACATCTCGAATCGCAATCGGGTGGGCTGGAAGCTCTGGCCGATTCGGCCCGCGATAGGGCTGGTGAGTTGGGCGATCAGGCGCGGGATAGGGCCGGGGAGGTTGGCGACCAGGTCGGATCGATGGCGGAGGAGGCGCAGGACCGCGACGGAACCCTGGTCGGCCGATACACCCGCCAGGACGTCCACGACCGCACCGGCTCCGTCATCGTCGCGAACGGCCAGCGCGTCGAGCTCGACCACGTCAAGCGAGCCCGTCAGGCCGGAGCCATCGACGATCTCTATCAGGCCGTGGGGGCCAAGCGAGAGAAGACCGCCACTGAGCAGGCATCTGAGGCCGCGGAGAGCGCCGGCGACACTGCTCACGACCTTTGGGACAAGTTCACGACGAAGATCTCGGAGCTCACCGACAGCGCCGGCAAACGCATCGACGCCGAGCAGGCCAATCGGCGCTTGAACGACATCAGTGATGCCATCGGTCGCCCCGTCACCAAGGTCATCCTGGACCGCGAAGACGAAGTCATCCTCGACGTCGGCGACATCATCACGCACACGGCCGTTCAGCGTGCTCACGAGTCGGGCATGCTGGACTCGTTGTTGAAGTCCGTCTATCTGGCGGACGTCTCCTTCGAGCGAGAGGAGCTCAAGGCCCAGGTCCCCGCTCACTCGACCATCGAGGGATCGAGTGGTGGGGCTGCAGTGGTCGAGGAGCTCGAGGAGCGCCGTGATCAGGACACCAGCCCCGATGTCGATGAGAAGCAGACCGACGTCGATGGCGAGAAGGGCTCGAGCAGCACCCCGGCGGCTGCCAAGCCAGATGCCAGGAAGACTCCCGGTTCGTCGTCACGGTAGCGCGCTGTCGTGTGACTGAGCGGGCTTAGGCCAGACCGGCGATACCTTGGAGCCACTCGCGGGAACCCAAGCTATCAGGGATAGGGGAGCACGGTGACCTTCCGACGTGGCGCCCGACTCGATCCGCGGCAGGTACGAGATCTGCGGGGCGTGCGAACGTCGCGTGGCGGTCTGGCCATGCTTGGCGGCGGCGGCTCGATCGGCGTCATCGTGCTGATCGCCTACGTCCTTCTCGGCGGTGACATCGGCTCGGTGATCGGCGGAGGTGGGCCACAGTCGGTCGTCCGCGGGCCCGTGTCTGCAGGCGGCTCACTGGCGACCTGTGAGACCGGTAGCGATGCCAACGAACGTCGCGATTGCCGGGTCGTGGGCCTGGTGAACAGCGTACAGGCGTATTGGGATACCACCTTCGACGCCTCAGGCTTGTCCTATGGATCGGCACCCACGACCTTGTTCAGCAGCGGCGTCGAGACCAGTTGCGGCTATGCGACCTCGGCGACGGGGCCCTTCTACTGTCCGCCGGGGCGATCGGTCTACCTGGACCTCACGTTCTTCGACGATATGACCCGCCAGCTCGGGGCCACGGGCGGACCGTTCGCTGAGGCGTACGTCGTGGCCCACGAGTACGGACACCACGTTCAGGCAAGTCTCGGCGAGCTGACGGGTACGGGTCGTGACGCAGGGGCTGGCGGTGGCTCCGTCCAGGTGGAGTTGCAGGCCGACTGCTATGCCGGCGCGTGGGCGGCCCATGCGGCCGAGACCGGCTACCTGCAGCCGCCCAGCCAGACAGAGCTCGAGGCAGCACTCGACGCCGCCGCGGCCGTCGGCGACGACCGCATCCAGCGGCGTCAGGGAACAGAGGTCGATCCCGAACGCTGGACCCACGGATCGAGTCGCCAGCGGCAGGACGCCTTTCTCCTTGGGTACGACTCTGGCTCACCCGATCGATGCCAGTCGGCCTACTCCGGCTAGCTTGGTGACTCCATCACACGGGACGGCGTAGGGTACGGAGAGTCGGGCCGCACACCCGGGCAAGAGGAGGTTCCACGTGACCGTTTCCGGCCGCCGCATCGTCGTCACCGGAGCATCGAGCGGACTCGGCGCCCACACCGTCCGGGCACTGGCCCGCGAGGGCGCGGACATCCTCGCCGTGGCGCGCCGCCTCGACCGCCTTGCGCAACTTGTCGAGGAGCTCGCCGATGCGCCGGGGCGAGTGGTGCCCTTCCGTGCCGATGTGACGTCGTTCCAAGGCTGTGAGGACGCCATGGCGGCAGCCCTCTCGGCGTTCGGCGCCATCGATGTCCTGGTCAACAACGCCGGGAGCGAGGTCCAGGGTTCCATCGAACGACTGCACCTCGACGATTTCGAGGGCATGCTCCGGACCAACGTGACCAGCGTCTTCCTGTGTGTCCGAGCCGCTCTACCGGCGCTTCGTGGCAGCCGCGGGGCCATCATCAACATCGGCTCGACAGTCGTCTCCCGACCGCCACGGGAACGCTTCGGATATGTCGCCTCGAAGGGCGCCGTGGAGGCGATGACGCGCGCCATGGCCGTCGACCTGGGGCGGGACGGCGTCCGCGTCAATGTCATCCGGCCTGGCATCATCCCCTCGGAGCTTCGTGGCTCGACCGAGGAGCAGGAGCGAGCCCGCTTCGCGGCTGGTGGCGTCACTTGGCGCCAGGCGCTCGATGAGATCGGACATGGGCGCGACATCGCTTCCGCTGTCTTGTGGTTGGCCGCTGACGACAACCGCTTCGTCACGGGCGCGGTCATCGATGTCGACGGCGGTTTCAGCTTGGGCGTCGCCGACGCCGATCGATGGTCATAGGTTCAGCAGCCCAGTCGGCTGCCTGCGGGCTTGGATAGCACATGAGCCACTGGGCCGCCTCCTCAGGTATGTGAATTGCCACGCGCGTGGAAGGCCACCTGGCTGGACCGTGATGCTCCTGCTGTCCGAACGTCGTTAGGTTCGAGAACGACAGCGACGCCTGGAGGATCCATGACCGGACAGACAGAGGGGGCGAGCGAGCGCACGCAGCGCGACGAAGGCGCCGACTCGCGAAGGTACCTGCGCTTCGGCGCGATGATCGCGACCTCGACAGTGGTGATGTACCTGCTCACCTATACCAATGTCGTCGACGTCGCCCATATCCGCTTCAGCGAGGAGCGCGTCTACATGGTGCTGATCATGGGCGCCGCCATGGCCATCATCATGCTGACCTACATGCTGGGCATGTACAAGAACACCCGGCTCAACGCCGCCATCATCATCGGCGCGCTGGTGCTCGGTGCCGTGGCCTTCTTCCTGTCGCAGTCGCAGGTCCTGGTGGGCGACCTCAACTACATGCGCGGCATGATCCCGCACCACTCCATCGCCATCCTCACCAGTGACCGCGCCGGCATCGAGGACGCGCGGGTCCGCGAGCTCGCCGATGGCATCATCGCGGCGCAGGTCCGCGAGATCGCCGAGATGGACTGGCTTATCGCGGACATCGAGCAGAACGGCCTGGCGGAGACGCAAGCCCAGGCCGACGCGCGACCGGTGCCGTCCTTCAGCTCGAGTCGCTGATCGGGCCGAACGGCGAACCGCATCGGCGACAGCGATGCCGACCCAGCGCGCCAGGTCTGCGGCGATGGCTACGACCACGATGCGGCTCGGTGGCCCCGGGAGATCCGATGATACCCAGCGACGCGCCATCTGTTGCCTGCCCCGAAACGGTATCGGCGGTACCCTGACCGCGTCGTGGCCATTACTCCCATCGTGCATCGCTTGCTTCGTGTGGTGTTGGCAGCTTGCCTGCTATCGCTCCCTGCCGCGACCGTCGCACAGGACGGGGGCCCCGTGCCGTCGCCATCGGCTCCAGCGGTCGTCGGTCCTGACACGGGCCCACTGGACGGCAGCTGGGATGTCATCGGCTTCGATCCCTGGGGCGACGGACTCGTGCAGGCCCGCCCGGGAACGGCACTGACCGCCGCGTTCCTCCCCGACGGACGACTCGAAGGCGAGACTGGATGCGGCACGTACACAGGTGGCTACACCCTTGATGAGAATGCCCTGGGATTGGGCATCATCAGCAAGGGTGCGGACCCCTGCGATGTCCCCACTACCGAAGAGGCCGTGGCCTACTCCGTGGCGCTGGAGGCGGTGACCAGGTGGCAGGCTGTCGGAGGCGGCGTCGAGCTGCTCGACGACACCGGCCGCGTGCGCGTCGAGCTGATGCGCGCCGACCGCGCGGGCTTGGTCGGGAACTGGGTGACTGATCGATACGCGCGCGGCAACGGCACGTTGATCCAGCCGCTGGCCGACCGACCCATCACCATCTCGTTCGCCGAGGACGGCGGCGTGTTGGGCAGTACCGGCTGCCGCGTGCTGGAGGGGAGCTATGTGAGTGAGCGGGACCGGGTCGTCATCGCACCCGTGGAGACGACGGGCCTGCCCTGCGAGGGCGACGCACGAGGCCAAGAGCGGCGCCTCCTGGCTATCTTCGACGCGGTCGTTGCCTGGGAGCGAGTGGGCCAGACCCTGGTGCTGACCGACGGGAGTGGGGGAGTGCTGCTTGAGATGCGGGTCTCTGATGGCCCGGCGCTGCCGACCGAGACGCTCCCACCGGCCCAAGTCGAGTCATGACACTCTCGGGTCGTTCGACGCCGCCGACGTCGCCCATCCCGGCGCCTGGGGGACGCCTACGTTCGGGCGCGGTCCTCAACCTCGGCATCATCGTCATCGGCCTGGTCGGCATCGCTGGCCTGCTTTTGACGAACCTCGCCACCGGAGAGGATGCTCCATCGGCCGAGTCGGTCGATCTTCCGCTGCGCTTCGACCCCGTCGTCGAGGGCCTGGCCGCGCCGGTCCTGCTCATCGGGTCCGGTGGTGACAGCGGCGACCGCTACATCGTAGAGCAGGCGGGCCGCATCCTGCGCCTCTCGCCGGACGGCTCCATCGACGCGCAGCCCTTCCTCGACATCTCAGACCACGTCAAGCACCAGGGTGAGCAGGGCCTGCTGGGCCTGGCCTTCCATCCCGACTTCGCCCGCAATGGTCGCTTCTTCGTCGACTACACGCGTCGTGACGACGGAGCCACCACCATCAGCGAGTTCACCATCGCAGTCGATGCTGCGGACGCCGGGCCGGTCGAGTCGACCGAGCGAACCCTGCTCACCATCGCCCAGCCCTACGCCAACCACAACGGCGGCATGATCGCGTTCGATGGCGAGGGCATGCTCATCATCTCGACCGGCGACGGCGGCTCGGGTGGCGATCCCCTCGGCAATGGGCAGGACCGAGCCTCCCTGCTGGGCAAGCTGCTGCGTCTCGATGTCGACCGTGGCTGGCCGTACGCCACACCGCGGGACAACGGCTTCGCCGACGACCCTGAGGCCAAACCGGAGATCCACGCCATCGGCCTGCGCAACGCCTGGCGCTTCAGCGTCGATCGCGCATCAGGCGTCCTCTACATCGGCGACGTGGGACAGGGCGACTGGGAAGAGATCGACGTCCTGCCGCCGGGCACGTCCTCGCCCTCGTTCGGTTGGAACCAGATGGAAGGTCGCGAGTGCTTCGGCGACAGCCCCTGTGACCCTGCCGCGCACATCCTGCCCGCCGTCGCCTACCCGCACAGCGATGGCGACCGCTCCCACTGCAGTGTCATCGGCGGATACGCCTATCGCGGTGCCGCGGGGTCGCTGGCTGACGGCACCTACCTGTACGCCGATTACTGCAGCGGCACGATCTGGGCCGTACCGACCGAGCAGCTGCTCGCGGGAGACGCTCAGCCGGCGATCGTAGGCCAGGTCCCGTCGGGCACCGGCCAGGCGCTGTCGTTCGGCGAAGACGACGACGGTGAGCTGTACCTGCTCACCAACGGCGGCCACGTGCTACGTATCAGTGCGGCCGACCTGGGCTGACCGCCAAGGGTCGCCCGGTCAAGCGGGAGTCGCGATGGTCAGCGCAGGCGTGCTGCCCGCTTCAACGTGTCGATCAGCTCGACGTTCAGGCCAGCGCCGGCATACACGAAGGCGATCCTCTCGCCCTCGAACGCCTCGCCCGGATATGGCGCCGCGAGGACACGCAGCCCTGCGGCAGTTAGGCGAGCGACTTCGGCGTCGACCGAATCGCAGCGGAAGCAGAGGTGGTGAAGGCCGCCGCCGCGTTGCGCCATGGCATGGATAGGTGAGGACTCGTCGGTCGGCTCGATGAGCTTCACCGGCAGCGATCCCGCTTTCTCAAGGAAACGCACGCGGACCTTCTGTGCCTGGTTGACCACGGTCGCGGTGGCCGGCTGGTAGCCGAAGACGGTTCGCCACTGTTCGGTCGCCGCCTCGATCGAACGCACCGCGATGCCGACGTGATCCAGGACCATGCCGGGCGCCCCGTCACTCGCCTCGGTCGCGGTCCCGTCGCTGGCCCCCGTCGTCGCCCCGGACGGTCCGTTCACGCGGTCGCAGCCGCCTGCTTTCGAGCCACGAATGAAGCGATGCGGCTGATCGTCTCCAGGTTTTCCGGCGTCGTCTCATGATCCTCGATGGAGATGGTGTAGTGGCTCTCGAGGAACAGGATGATGTCCATCATCCCGGTCGAGTCGACGATGCCACTATCGATGAGTGAGATGTCATCGCTGAGTTCGGCATCGCGCTCACATAGAACGTCTCGATGACGAACTCTCTGACGTCCTGTTCAACCATCACCATGTCGGTGTCTCCTTACGCGTGGTACTGGGTGCCATGCCGCTTGCGGTTCATGGTTCGATCGACCAGGGTCTCAAAGCTGCTGACTGGCTGCGCTGCCGGGCACTGTCGGATGTATTGGTCATGAAGCAGCGCGGTGGACAGGTTGCCGCTCAACGCCATGTTATCGGCGTTAGACAGTTGGGGATGTGCGGCCGCTTCCGACACTTGCGCCACAGTCTATCGACCGCTGCCGGCTCGAAGATCCCAGCCTGGGCCACGGCCAAGGAATCCATCAGCTCGGCCACCCAGTCTGGCACCTGTGGGCCGACGAAGGCGCGGGCATCGGGCGCCCGATATGGCTGCTTGGGGCGATCGATGATCTCGTCCGGCACCAAGCCGAGCGCGACCTGTTTCAAGACGTACTTCTCATCAAGGCCCCGAAGCTTGTATGCCGGCGGCAGTGAGTTGGCAAGGTCCACCAGCGTCGGGTCCAGAAATGGGAAGCGGCCCTCGATCGAATGGGCCATGAGCATGCGATCGCCTTGCGCCGACAGCAGGTTGCTCGATAGCAGGGTGCGGACCTCAAGCTGCTGGTCCTGTGCGAGGAATGACCAGGACGAGAACTCGGGCGGCAGCCGCTCGAGCAGTCGTGCCTCCACGTCAAGGTCCCCGATGGCGCGGCGTAGGTCGCGCGAGAACAGTCGCTGCAATGCCGCCGTGGAGCGCCACCGGGTTTCGTGGCCGAACCCCGGCTCCTGCCAGCGCTCGCGGCCCCGGCCGAAGTACTCCTGCGCCATCGTCCGCTCACCGACCGGCGAGCGAGCAAGATATGGATACAACCGCTCGAGCAGCCGCGGCCGCAGGCGAGAGTCCGGCTGGCGGCCCCAGAAGCGCCGCACCCTGGCCTCGCGAAACAGGTCGTAGCCGGCGAACACCTCGTCGGCGCCTTCGCCGGTCAGAACCACCTTGATGCCGTGACGTCCGACGAGCTCGGACAGCAGGTACATGGGCGCCGCGGCCGTTCGCAGCAGCGGCCGCTCGGCATGGAAGACGACGGCCGGGAAGGCGGCCGCGATATCCGCGGCGCTGACGCTGATCTCGTGGTGCTGGCTGCCGATGGACCGAGCCATCCTGCGCTGATAGTCGGTCTCGTCGTACTCAGCATCCTCGAATCGAACCGAGAAGGTTTGGAAGCTGCTGCCCTTGACCCGGTAGCCGAGCGCCGCGATCAGCGAGCTGTCCAGGCCACCTGACAGGTAGCTGCCGACAGGAACATCGGCCCGTAGCATCCGCAGTCGAACGGCCTCCGTAAGCGCTTCGCGAACGGCTTCGACCGCCTCTTGGAGCGAGCCGTCGAAGCCCGAGCCAGCGTCGGACGCGTAGCTGGCCGTCCAGAAGGCGTGATCGCGCGTCCCCCCTGCTGATATGGTCCGGACGTGTCCCGGCTCCAGCTCGGTGACCCCCGCGAACACGGTCTGTGGCGCCACCGCGGACCAGAAGGTGAAGGACTCGGCCAGCCCCGCCGGGTCGAGCGCACGGGTAATAGACGGGTCCGCCGCGAAGATGGCCTTGACCTCGCTGGCGAACCAAAGACGGCCGTCGTGCTGGCACAGGTAGAGTGGTCGCACGCCCATCCGGTCGCGTGCCAGCACCAGCGTTTGCTGCTCCAGATCCCAGAGAGCGATGGCGAACTGTCCAGCGAAACGCTCGAAGGCCGTCTCACCCCACTCCTGGTAGGCATGCACGATGACTTCGGTATCGCTCCTGGTGCGGAAGCGGTGGCCTATGGCCGATAGCTGGTCGCGCAGCTCGATGTAGTTGTAGATCTCACCGTTGAATACCGTCCAACACGCTCCGCGCTCGTCGGACAGCGGTTGCTGACCGGATTCGAGGTCGATGATCGAGAGGCGCGCATGCCCCAATGCCACATGGTCGTCCCGGTAGGCGCCGCATTCGTCAGGCCCGCGGTGCCGCAGCGCTCCGACCCCGGCCGCAAGGTCATCAAGGCCCGGGACCGACCTCCGCGGCTGCAGCACGAGGCAGCCGACGATGCCGCACACGGGTCAGGCGACGGTGAGCGGAGTCGGGACGTGATGGAGGTATCGACTCACGCGTCGTTTGGCCTCGATGTCGCGGTACACCCGTCCCACGATCTCGGTGGTGAGGTCGATGGCCGAGGCCACATCTTCAGGGGCGATGTCGTGGTCGTAGGCCCAGAGACACAGGTCCATCTCCGCATAGGGCAGCGCGAAGTAGAACTCCTCCTGCGTCTGGCTCAGCGAGAAGGTGTCGGTCGTTGGCGGACGCTGACGGATCTCCGAGGGGACGTTCAGGAACTCGGCCAGCTGGTAGACCTGCGACTTGTAGAGGTGGGCGATGGGTTTGAAGTCCGCCGCGCCATCACCGCCCTTGACGAAGAACCCCTGGTCGTACTCAAGGCGATTGGGCGTCCCGGCGACCGCGTAGTGCAGACGGTCGGCGTGATAGTAGGCCGTCATCGTGCGGGTGCGTTGCTTGTAGTTGGTCGCGGCCACGAGCTGACGGTAGGCATCGGGAGGCATCCGCGAGGTGTGCTCTTCGCCGTCTGGGTCGGCCACCGTCAGGCGCACCAGATTGAGACGATCAGCCGCGACCAGCGAGGGCAGGACAAGCTTGCTGCGCCAGCCCTCACCATAGGCGGGGAAGACCGTGCGGATGGCGTCGATCTGGCGTTCGTAGCAGCCAGCGGCGTCGAGCACGGCGGTGATGTCCTCGACGATGGATGCGATGCCCAGCCCGGCCGCGAGAAGCTGTCCCAGTCGGAGGGCGTCCGGCGATGAGTCGCGATCGGGCATGAGCAGGCCCATGGCATGTTCGGCGCCGAGCGCCCGTCCACACAGCGCGGCCACCACCGAGCTGTCGATCCCGCCGGAGATCCCGATCACCGCTCCTCGCCGGCGCAGATCGACATGGACCTCGGACAGGATGGCCCTCTCGATCTCCTCGACCACCTGCGGTACGTCCATCCGCAATACATCACGTGAGAACATAGCTACCTTCTATGGTGGGACCTGGCTGAGGGGGAATCTGGCTGCGACCGTTCGTGCAGTTGACAGGATAGAGAATAGTACTGCCGAAGCCGAGGCTGGCTCGTCGTACGATGCTGACGATGGATTCCCCGATCATCTCCGACTGGCTCTTCGAGCACGCGGCACGTTCGCCGGCGTCACCTGCGGTCGGTACGTCGACGACGTGGCTGAGCTATGGCGAGCTGGCGGCTCGCGTGGAGGCCTTCGCTGGGCACCTGGCAGCCGCTGGCACCGGACCCGGCGACCGCGTCCTGCTATCACTCCCGAACTGCCTTGCGGCGGTTGTGGCGGGGCTCGCGGTCCATAGGCTGGGTGCCACCTCGGTCGAGGTCAGTCGTGAGTGGCGGGTCGAGGCACTCACCGACGTAGTCGCCAGGAGCCTGCCCGGCCAAGCCATCGTCTGGAGCCGCGACGTCCGGACGTGGGCCTCGGCCCTGTCGGGTCGGTCGGTCCAGCGCGTCTGGCTGGTGGGTCGCAAAGCACCCGATGTCGGCCATCTCTTTGCTGCCACCTCGACCGCTGTCCTCCGGGAGGATGGCCGTGTCGGCGAGGACGCTGGTGCGCCATCGCACCCCGGTCCGGTCCGGCACGAAGTGGACGGGGCGGCGCTGATCCTCTTCACGTCCGGGAGTACCGGACGGCCCCACGGCGTGGTCCAGACGTTCGCCAACATCGATGCCAATAGCCGCTCCATCGCGGAGTATCTGGCGCTTACGGCGGACGACCGGGCCCTCCTGACATTGCCGCTCTCCTATTGCTACGGCCGCAGCGTGCTGCAGACGCATATGCTGGTGGGAGGATCCGCTGTACCTGGATGGCCGCATGGCGTTCCCGCGCGTCGTCCTGGAAGCTGCGGCCCGCGAAGGATGCACTGGCCTGGCTGGGGTGCCGCTCACGTTCGAGCTCATCCGCCGCGGGGTCGACGTGATCGACATGGAGTTCCCGCGGCTGCGCTATCTCACCCAGGCCGGCGGGCCGATGGCTCCGGCGACGATCGATTGGGTCCGCTCCGCGTTCGCGCCGGCCCAGCTTTACGTGATGTACGGGCAGACCGAGGCCACCGCGCGCCTGGCCTACCTGCCGCCGCACCGGGCGTCTGAGAAACGAGGGTCGGTGGGAGTCCCCATCCCGGGTGTGGAGCTGCGCGTGGTCGACGACGACGGACGCGATGTGCCAGCCGGCGACGTCGGTGAGCTGGTGGCGCGGGGTGCCAATGTCACGCCGGGCTACTTCGACGAGCCCGACGAAACGTCCGGCATCCTGCGCGATGGCTGGTTGTGGACGGGAGATCTTGCCCGGCTGGACCAGGAGGGTTTCATCTACCTCGAGGGACGGGCAAAGACGATCCTCAAGATCGGTGGCCACCGTGTCAGTCCGGTCGAGATCGAACACGTCCTGATGCTCCATCCGGGGGTCTCGGACGTCGCTGTCTTGGGCGTACCTGATGAGCTCCTTGGCGAACGCGCCCTGGCGGTCATTGTCAGGGCGCCTGGCGAGGCACCGAGCGTCGACGAGTTGCTCCGGTTTTGCCGTGGGCGCCTGGCGCCCCATGAGGTGCCGTCCGCGGTCATCGAAGCCGACGGGCTGCCACGCAACGACGCTGGCAAGCTCTTGCGTGGCGAGGTCGCCGCCCGCTTTGGGGCCGGTTCACGGTGATGGCGCGCACCGACGGAGATAGCCACGGAGCCGTCCAGCGAGACTACACTCATGCGATGCCAGGACCGGAGCCCCTTGCGCAGCCCAACGACCGGCCATCAGCCGACCTACCGTCCGTGACGCCGCTGCTGATCGTGGGCGCCGGTGGCTTCGGTCGTGAGGTTCTGGGACTCGTCCATGACATCAACGCCGCCGCGCCGACGTTCGACTTCCTGGGCTTCCTCGACGATGGCGTGGTGGACCTCGAGCGACTGGGGCGCCTGGAGGCGCCGGTCCTGGGTGGATCGATACGCTTTGCCGAAGTCGACGCCAGCTACGTGATCGCCATCGCCTCATCCGACTCCCGTCGGTCGGTCGAGCGACTGGCACTGGCTTCTGGTCGCCGCGCCGCCACCCTATGTCATCCTCGTGCTTCGATCGGGAGCGACGTACGGATCGGTGAGGGCAGCATCATCGCCGGCGGCGTGTACCTGACCACCAACATCGAGGTCGGGCGCCACAGCGTGATCAACCTCGATTGCACCGTTGGCCACGATGCCACCATCGGCGATCTGGTCACCGTGCACCCTGGCGTCCGGATCAGCGGTGGCGTGGTGGTCGAGGACGGGGCGACCCTGGGAACGGGTTGCATCATCCTGCCCGGTGTCCGGGTGGGCGCAGACGCAGTCGTCGGCGCGGGCGCGGTGGTGGCGCGGGACGTGGCGCCGTCGGTGACGGTGGTGGGCCCGGTGGCGCGCCAAACGCTCGGTTCGCGCCCAGCCGAGGGCTGAGAGCCGAGTCGGTCGGCCCGGAGGCTATCCGCCGCCAGGCGCCGCAGCACCGTTGGCAGGATGCCGCCGTTGCGGTAGTACTCGACCTCGATACCGCCGTCGAGGCGGACGATGGCCTCGAAGCGGACATCGCCAGACCCGCCTTGGGCCACGATGGTGACCCTGGAACGAGGTGCCAGCTCATCGTCGAGACCCAGGACGTCGAAGGCCTCCTGCCCGGTCAGCCCCAAGGTCGCGGCGCTCTGGCCAGGGAGGTACTGCAACGGCAACACGCCCATGCCCACCAGGTTGGAGCGATGGATGCGCTCGAAGGACTCCGCCAGCACGGCCCGAACCCCAAGGAGGCGCGTCCCCTTGGCGGCCCAATCGCGGGAGCTGCCGCTGCCGTACTCGGAGCCTGCCAGGATGAGCAGTGGTGTCGCCTCCTCGGCATAGCGCATGGCTGCCTCGTAGATGAACATCGGCTCGCCACTCGGCTGGAACGTGGTGTAGGGGCCCTCCTGTTCGGCGAGCGCGTTCTTGAGGCGGATGTTGCCGAAGGTGCCGCGCATCATCACCTCGTGGTGGCCGCGTCGGGCACCGAAGGAGTTGAACTCAGAGGGTGAGACACCGTGCTCCTGGAGCCATTGGCCGGCGGGGCTCCAGGCCGGGATGACACCGGCCGGGGAGATATGGTCGGTGGTGACCGAATTGCCCAATACCGCGAGCACCCGGGCGCCGCTGATGCCGGCGATGGGCAGGGGCTCCGGTGTCAGGCCCTCGAAGAACGGAGGCAGCGCGATATAGCTGGAGCCAGGGTCCCATGCGTATCGATCGCCGGCTGGGACCGGCAGTGCGCGCCACCGCTCGTCGCCCTCGAAGACGCTGGCGTAAGTGCTGCGGAACAGCTCCGGCGTCACGGCGCCACCGATGGCCGTGCGGATCTCATCGGCCGAGGGCCAGATGTCGGCCAGGTAGACCGGCGCTCCATCGGAACCGGTGCCCAGCGGCTGGTGCTCCAAGTCGATGTCGACCCTGCCGGCGAGGGCGAAGGCCACCACCAGCGGCGGTGAGGCCAGATAGGAGGCCTTGACCAGCGGATGGATGCGGCCCTCGAAGTTGCGGTTGCCCGAGAGGACCGCGGCCACCACCAGATCATGCTCCTCGATGGCGCTCGCGATGCCCTCGTCGAGCGGGCCACTGTTGCCGATGCAGGTGGTGCAGCCGTAGCCCACGACATCGAAGCCGAGCGCTTCGAGCGCGGGCAGGAGACCGGCACCGCGCAGGTACTCGGTCACGGCGCGTGAACCAGGTGCCAGGCTGGTCTTGACGGTGGGTCCGACAAACAGGCCGCGCTCGACGGCGTTGCGCGCCAGTAGGCCGGCCCCGACCATCACGCTGGGGTTGGAGGTGTTGGTGCAGCTGGTGATGGCGGCGATGGCGACCGAGCCGGAAGCCACCAGGGCCGAACCGGAAGCCAGCTCCGCCGAGGCGCCGTCGCCCCCGACGCTCACCCCGGGATAGCCCGATCCGTCGTTGCCGGGCGGCGGGAAGTCACGCTGGAACGCGTCACGCAAGTCCGACAGCGCGATGCGATCCTGGGGCCGGCGCGGACCGGCCACGCTGGGAGCGACGCTGGCCAGGTCAAGCTCCAGCATCTCGTCGAACGACGGCGTGGCTCCTGGCAGCCGCCACAGGCCCTGCTCCTTGGCGTAGGCCTCCACGAGCGGCACGCGCTCATCGCGCCCGGTCAGCCGCAGGTAAGCCAGTGTCTCCTCGTCGATGGGGAAGATGCCGGTGGTGGCGCCGTACTCGGGCGCCATGTTGGCCAGCGTGGCGCGGTCGGCCAGGGCCAAGGAAGCCAGACCGTCTCCGTAGAACTCGACGAACTTGCCCACCACCCCATGGGCGCGCAGGAGCTGGCTGACGACCAGCACCAGGTCTGTGGCGGTACTGCCTTGTGGCAGTGCGCCATGGAGCCGGACCCCGACCACCTTGGGCAGCGGTTGGTAGAGCGGCTGGCCCAGCAGGACCGCCTCTGCCTCGATGCCGCCGACGCCGTAGCCCAGGATGCCCAGGCCGCTGATCATGGTGGTGTGCGAGTCGGTGCCCACCAGCGTGTCGGGGAAGGCCACGATCTCGCCGTCGGCATCCTCACGCAGGCTGACCACGTCCCCGAGGAACTCGAGGTTGACCTGGTGGACGATGCCGGTGCCCGGTGGCACGACCCGGAAGTCGCGCAGGGCCGTCTGGGCCCAGCGCAGCAGCTGGTAGCGCTCGCCATTGCGCTCGTACTCGCGGTCGACGTTGAAGGCGAAGGCTTCCGAAGAGCCGAAGCGGTCGACCTGCACGCTGTGGTCGATGACGAGGCTGGCCGGCACCAGCGGGTTGATGCGCGCCGGGTCGCCACCCAGCGCCGCCATGGCATCGCGCATGGCCGCCAGGTCGACCACGGCGGGGACACCGGTGAAGTCCTGCAGGAGCACGCGGCCCGGCATGAACGGGATCTCGATGTCGCTCTCGCCACCCGGCTGCCACGTCGCCAGCGCAGACACGTCCGCGGCACTGGCACCCCCGGAGGCGCTGTTGCGCAGCACGTTCTCCAGCAGCACCTTCACGGTGAAGGGCAGCCGGTCCAGCTGGTCGCAGACCGCATCGAGGCGGTAGATGGCGATCTCGCGATCGCCGGCGATGCGCAAGCGGGCGCGAGCGTCGCGGGCGGGAGACGTGGACAAGGATGCCATGAGGCGAGCTCCATTCAAAGGGCGCGGCGGGCGCGCTCGCGATGTCGGCTCCTGACGGGAGTGCCCGCCTCGGGTCGGTCGAGTGTGGTTCGGATGCGGTGGTCCAGATCCGTTGGCAGTATACGACCGGGCCCTCTATACGACCGGGCCCCAGCCCGATAGGCTGTGCCGGTGAATGATACGCACGGTGCACCCGGCCACCACCATCCCCATCCGCCCGGCGATCCCAGCGGCCATCCCCGCATCGGATTCGTGGGTGCCGGTCGTGTCGCCGGCGCCTTGGGAGTCGCCTTCAGCCGGGCGGGCTGGTCGGTCACCGCGGTAGCCACTCGAGATCTCGAGCGCGCCAGCCGTTTCGTAGCACGGGTGCCGAGTGCTCGAGCGGTTCCCACGACGGCGTCCATCACCGAGGAGGTCGATCTCGTATTCGTGACCGTCCCTGACGACGCCATCGCAGATGTGGCGGCCGAGTTGCGGCTGTATGCCGGCCAAGCCGCCGTGCACACCTCCGGGGCCCTGGACTCGGGTGTGTTGGGGCCGGCCCGCGCGGCGGGCACGCAGACCGGTTCGTTCCATCCCATGGTCGCCTTTGCCGAGCAGGAGGCGGCCCTGGCGGCCCTGCCCGACGCGACCATCGCGCTTGAGGGCGATGCAGAGCTGGTGGCCCTGCTGGGCCAGCTGGCGCGCGACATCGGAGCCCAGCCGGTGCTTCTACCGCCGACGGGCAAGGCTGCATATCACGCCGCCGCGGTGCTGGCAGGCGGCGGCGTCCTGGGGCTCCTCGATGGTGTCGCCGAGGTGGCCCGCGGTGCCGGGCTCGATGAGGCCGGTGCGCTGGCCATCTACCTGCCACTCATGCGTCAGGCACTTTCGAATGCTGAGCGGATGGGGATCACCGACGCGTTGACCGGGCCCTTCGTGCGGGGCGATGTGGGCACGGTGCGGGATCACCTGGCGGTGCTGGCGCGGCTTTCCCCGGGGTCGCTCGAACTCTATCGCGTGACCGCACAGCGGGAGCTGGCGATGGCCGTGGCGCGCGGCGAACTGGAGCCAGCCCGGGCTGCGCCATTGCGCAGCTTGCTCGAAGAGCGATAGGCGGTACCATCGCCATATGCAGCGAGGCGTCGGTTCGATCCGGGCGACACAGCGAGGGACGCGGTTCGTGTCACCCGCCGGTACGGGTCGCCACCCGCATCCGCTTCCACGCGGTCAGTCCCGCATCGAGCCGCGGACACTGCTCGCCGCTCGCGCGACTGCCGAACGGGATCCACTCGGCGCCGTGCGTCGCTCGGCCCGCAGCCTGACCCCGGACCGTCCGGCCGCGCCCGGACCGGGTGCGCTCATCCGACCATCATCGATCCACTGGTCCACACCGCGCCGGGCGCTCCGCGACCCACGCTCGTTCCGCGCGGTACCGCCGCTCCGCTGAGGTGGCCCCTATCCGGTCGCGGCCCGATCTCGACCTACCGATCGAGCGGGCCTTTTCCGCTGGTGGCGTGGTCATCCGTGACGGCAGTCACGGGCCCCAACTGGTGCTTGGCCGCCGCCGCCGCGATCGCCGTCGCTCCGTCTGGTCCCTCCCAAAGGGCACGCCGGACGGCGACGAGACTCCCGAGCAGACCGCTTTGCGCGAGGTCGGCGAGGAGACCGGCCTGCGGGTGTGCATCCTTGACACCATCGGCGACATCCACTACCGCTTCGTATGCGACGGCCGTCGCATCGACAAGACCGTGCAGTACTTCCTGATGGAGCCGACCGGTGGCGACCTCTCGGGCCACGATCACGAGTTCGAGGAGGTGCGCTGGTTCGCGCTGGAAGAAGCAGAAGCGGTGATGCAGTTCGCGACCGAGCGTGACATCGTCGCGCGCGCCCTGCCCTTGGCCGGCTTTGGGCTGCTGGACGGCCTGGCCTGAGCGATGGCCAGCCAGCGCACCGCCCTCCACGACGTCCATGCCGCCATCGGTGCACGCTTCACCGAGTTCGCCGGCTGGGAGATGCCGGTGCGCTATGGCTCCATCATCGATGAGCACCACGCGGTCCGCCGAGCGGCCGGGCTGTTCGACCTGTCACACATGGGCGAGCTTCGCGTCACTGGCCCCGGCGCCGCAGCCGGCCTGGCCGCAGCACTGGTCAACGACCCCGGGCGGTGGCCCCTCGGACGCGCGGGCTACTCGCTCCTGTGCGCGCCCGACGGTGGGGTCATCGACGACCTCATCGTCTATCGCCTCGAGCAAGACGCCTTCCTGGTGGTGCCCAACGCCTCCAATCGCGAGGTCGTGGCTGCCGAGCTGGGCGCACGCCTCCGGGGGCATGATGCAGCCCTCGCAGACGAGACGACCGCCACATCGTTGCTGGCCATCCAGGGTCCTGCCGCGGTCGATATCATGTCGCGGCTGACGGACCTGCGACTGGACGAGCTGGGCAACTACCGTGCTGCGCAGGCGGACGTGGCCGGCATCCCCGCGCTAGTGGCTCGCACCGGCTACACCGGCGAGGACGGTTTCGAGCTGTTCGTCGCCTGGGACCAGGGACCCGCGCTGTGGGTCGCGCTCACCGCTGCCGGCGCCGCAGCAGGACTGCAGCCTTGCGGCCTTGGTGCCCGTGACACGCTGCGGCTGGAGTCGGGCATGCCACTGTACGGTCATGAGCTCGACCGCGATATCACGCCCTTCGAGGCCGGCCTGGGCAGGGTCGTCATGCTCGACCACGAGTTCGTGGGCCGTGACGCACTCGCCGCCGCCGACAAGGCTGGACCGCACAAACGGCTCGTCGGTCTCATCTTGCAGGGACGGGGTATCGCCCGCGGAGGATATGCGGTCGTGCGCTCGGGCGAGCCGACGACCATCGGCGAACCCGCGCCCATCGGAGTGGTAACCAGTGGCAGCCAGTCGCCCACGCTGGGAGTCGCCATCGCCATGGCCTACGTTCCGCCGCCGGACGCCGTCGCAGGTACCATGCTGGACATCGTCATCCGCGGGAGTGTCGTCCCCGCAGAGGTCGTGCCGTTGCCGTTCTATCGTCGCGCGGGTCGCTAGGGCTCGCGAGACTCATGGCCTGACCGTGTTCGCGGGCCCAGGCTGATCGCTGGAGGGACTCTGACGTGGATCTACCGCAGACGCTGCGCTACTCCAAGGACCACGAGTGGCTGCGCACCGAGGACGAGGAGGCGGTCGTCGGTATCACCGCCTATGCCGCCGACGAACTGGGAGACGTGGTGTTCGTGGAGCTGCCCGAGATCGGTCGCAAGCTGCAGAAGGATGAAACCTTCGGCGTCATCGAATCGGTGAAGACCGCCAGCGACCTCAACGCGCCCGCGGCGGGTGAGGTCATCGCCACCAACGAGGCCCTCGTCGACGACCCCGAGCTGGTCAACAGCGAGCCTTACGGGGGTGGTTGGATGGTGCGCCTGCGCCTCGATGACGTCGACGCCGGCTCCGAGCTCATGGACGCCGCCGCCTACAGCGAGTCGATCGGCAGCTGACGGCGTGGTCTATGGCCCCCACACTCCCGCCGACCGTGAGCGGATGCTCGCGGCGCTCCGGATCGATTCGGTCGAGCAGCTCTTCTCCGATATCCCGGAGGCGGCTCGTGCGACCGACCTGCGCTTGCCGGGGCCGGTCTCGGAGCTGACGCTGGCCCGCGAGCTGACGGCGCTCGCGGCGCACAACCGGGTGGACCTGGTCTCCTTCCTCGGCGCGGGTGTCTACCGGCACCACATCCCCGCGACGGTGGACGCGGTGCTATCGCGTGGCGAGTTCTACACCGCCTACACGCCCTACCAGCCCGAGATCAGCCAGGGCACGCTGCAAGCCATCTACGAGTTCCAGTCGCTCATCGCGGAGCTCACCGGCCTGCCCGTGGTGTCCGCCTCGCACTACGATGGCGCTGCCGCCACCGCTGAGGCGGCGCTGATGACCGTGCGTGCCACCCGCCGTGACCGGGTACTCATCAGTCGGGCCGTCCACCGCCACTACGTCGAGACGGCACGGACCTACTTCGCGCCAGGCAGCCGTGACATCGAGGAGTTGCCCACTGCGCCCGACGGCACCACCGACCTGGCGGCCCTGGCGGCCGCCCTGGCCGAGCCTGGACATCCGGTCGCCGGCGTCATCATGGGTCAGCCCAACGCCTTCGGGCTGCTGGAGCCGATGGCCGATGCGGCCGCGCTCGCCCACGCTGCCGGCGCGCTCTTCGTGGCCGTGGTGGAACCGGTGTCACTGGCCGTGCTGGCGCCGCCTGGCGACTATGCCGCTGATATCGCTGCGGGGGAGGGGCAGCCGCTGGGGATCGCGCCACAGTTCGGGGGTCCGTACCTGGGCCTGCTGGCCGCGAGCAAGCCCTTGCTGCGCCAGGTCCCCGGACGGCTGGTGGGTCGCACCGCAGATGTCGATGGGCGCCGTGGGTTCGTCATGACGCTGCGTGCGCGCGAGCAGGACATCCGCCGTGACAAGGCGGCCAGCAACATCTGCACCAACCAGGCGCTGTGCGCCCTCGCGGCCACGGCGTACCTGGCGACCCTGGGGCCGCACGGCCTGCGCGACGTCGCGGCCGGCGGCGTGGCTGCCGCGACGCGACTGGAAGCGGCGCTCGCCAGGGCCGGCTTCGAGCGCGTCCACCAAGCGCCCTACTTCAACGAGTTCGCCGTCCGCGTGCCGGGTGCCTCGCGTGTCCACGCCGCACTTCTCGATCAGGGCGTCCTGGCGGGCTTGCCCCTGGCGGCCTGGTATCCCGATGATCCCGAGCTGGCCGATGCGCTGCTGCTGTGTGCCACCGAGCTGACCACCGATGCGGACATCGAGCGTCTCGTCGAGGGCCTCACCGAGGTGGTGGCGTGACCGAGCCGCATCTCGCCACCAACCGCCCGGGTCCGCTGCTGGTGCCGCAGAACGCCCGTCGCTCGGCGGTGGGACCTGACCTGCAGCCCACGCTCGCGGAACTGCATGCCCCTGGTCGCTCCTCCTTCAAGGTGCCCCACGTCCAGCCTGATGCGCTCGAGCGCCTGCCGGCCGACCAGCTTCGGGCCACGTCTCCGGGGCTGCCTGAGATCGACGAGCCCACGGTGGTGCACCACTTCACGCACCTCTCGCACCTCAACTACTCGATCGATGGCGGCATCTACCCATTGGGCTCCTGCACCATGAAGTACAACCCCAAGATCAACGAGTGGGCGGCGCGCCTACCCGGTCTCGCGGAGCTGCACCCGCTGGCACCAGACGCGCTGGCGCAGGGAACGCTTGAGCTCATGTGGAACCTGCAGCAGCAGCTGGCGGAGATCGGCGGCTTCGCGCAGGTCTCGCTGCAGCCGGCGGCCGGTGCCCACGGCGAGCTCACCGGCATCCTCGTCATCCGTGCCTATCACCTGGCGCGCGGTGACGTCGAGCGCGACGAGGTCATCGTGCCCGACTCTTCCCACGGCACCAACCCCGCTACGGCCTCCATGGCCGGCTTCAAGACGGTGACCATCACCTCCGGAGCGGACGGCATGGTCGACATCGAAGCCCTTCGTCAGGCGCTTGGCCCGCGCACCGCGGCGGTGATGCTGACCAACCCCTCCACCCTGGGCCTCTTCGAGCACCAGGTGGTGGAGCTGCTCGACGCGGTCCACGCGGCGGGCGCCCTGGCCTACATGGATGGCGCCAACATGAACGCGGTGCTGGGCTACTTCCGACCCGGCGAGGCCGGCTTCGACGTGATGCACTTCAACCTGCACAAGACGTTCGCCACCCCGCACGGTGGTGGCGGGCCCGGTGCCGGCCCCATCGCGGTGGCCGAGCACCTGGTGCCCTATCTGCCGCAGCCATTGGTGGTCCGTGAGCCCGATGGCAGCTGGCGCCTGGAGCGTCCCGGTGAGCGCCCCGAGTCGATCGGTCGGATGCGTGCCTACCACGGCAATGTCGGCGTCCTGGTGCGGGCCTTCGCCTACATCCGTGCCCACGGTGCCAGCGGACTGCGGCAGGTCAGCGAGGACGCGGTGTTGGCCGCCAACTACCTGCGAAAGCGCATCGGTGAGGCCTACCGGCTGCCATATCCAGGCCCCTGCAAGCACGAGTTCGTGGCCAGTGCGACTGACATCAAGGCCGCCACCGGCGTGCGCACCTACGACATCGCCAAGCGTCTCATCGACCATGGCTACCACCCGCCCACCATCTACTTCCCGCTCATCGTCGATGAATGCCTGCTCATCGAGCCCACCGAGACCGAGTCGCTCGAGACGCTGGACGCCTTCGCCGACGCCCTCATCGAGGTCGCCCGCGAGGCATATGACGACCCGGAGCTGCTGGCGGCCGCGCCGCATGACACGCCCGTGCGCCGGCTCGACGAGACTGCCGCTGCCCGCGACCCGGACCTACGCTGGGAGCCGCTGGCCGGGGCCGATCGGCCGTGCCCGCATTGAGCCTGCGTCACCGACTCAGGCTGCCGGGGTTGGCGTTGGTGGGTCTGTTGCTCGTCAGCGCCTGCCTGGCCGATCCCTCACCTTCGGCGACGCCCAGCCCGGAGCTCACCATGGTGCCGCCTCCTACCACGGGGCCCACGCCATCGCCGACACCGGAACCGCGAGCACGGACGGACGACACGCTGGTGGTGATGGCGCCCGACTACCCCGCGCGCCTCTTGCCCAGCGACAACCTCAACGCCACCGAGCGTCTCCTTGTCGACGTGCTCTATGACCCGCTGTACCGGCTGGATGCGCAACAGCGACCCGTGCCCGAGCTGGCCAAGGAGCTGCCGCAGATCAGCGACGATGGCCTGACCTGGAAGATCCCCATCAAGGCCGACGCCCGTTTCCACAGTGGTGCCAAGCTCAAGGCCGACGACGTCACGTTCTCCTTGCGCATGGCGGCCTCGCCATCCTGTCCGCTGGGGCGCAACCTGTGTGAGACCGTGCGCAACTACCTCGACGGCGATCCCCAGCGTGATGGCGGCGTCGTCACGCTCAAGCTCACCGAACCCTATGCGCCATTCCTGACGGAGGCGCTGGGTCAGCTGCCGATCCTCAGTGAGGACGACGTCAAGGCCGCGACCGGTGAGCTCATCGACGCCGCCGACCGCCTCAACGAGAACCGGCCGGACAGCGTCATCAGCACCATCACCCAGCAGACCCTGCGCGATGCATGCCTGGAGGCCGAGCCACCCGATGGTTGCATGCTGCGCGACCATCGCGACGAGCTGGAGCGCCTCTTCACGCGGGCGCGCATCGACTTGCCGCCAGAGGCTCCCTACATGGACCCCAGCGGATTGTTCGACGAGGATGCCTACCTGGGCGATCTGCTCAACCGCCTGGAGGCCCTGGCGCAGGTCTTCAGCAGCCAGGCAAGCGACAAGATCTCGGCGGCGCTGGGTCTGCTCGACGCCACCGTGAAGCCGTTCGGCGGTGGCCCATACGAACTGGTCAGCATCGAGGCGGATGGCACCTACATCCTGAAGGCCAACCCCAACCACACCCGGAGTGCTCCACACATCGAAAACATGGAGGTGCGCATCGAGCGCGACCCCGCCGTGGCCACGACACGGCTGCTGACCGGCGAGGCTGACTGGATCCTGCAAAGCACCGCGGAGCAGGCGGAGATCATCGATGCCGCACCCGGCTTCGAGGCCGCGCCGCGGCCCATCGCTACGCAGTTCGGTGTCCTTTTCAACGTCCGCCCTGATAGCGTCTACTTCGACCTCGACACGCGGCGGGCGTTCGTGCTGTGCATCGACCAGCAAGGGTTGGCCACCGCGCTCGACGCCGAACGCGACATCGCCACCACGCCATACACCGCCTCGTCCTGGGCACGTCCGGAGGCGGCCATCCACGAGCGTGACGTGGCGGCAGCGAACGCGCTGCTCGATGCCGGCGGCTGGCCCATGGCGACCGACGGCGTGCGGGTGCGCGAGGACGGCACCCGCCTCTCGACCACCATCGCGGTGCGACCCAGCAGCGTCGACCTCTTCACCTTCGCCAACCAGGCTGCCGAGCAACTCCGCGATTGTGGCATCGAGCTCATCGTCGAGGAGCTCGACCTGACCGGCGACACCATGCTCAACCAGCTGCGCTGGCCCAATGACTTCGACACCCTGCTGTGGCTGCGTCGCCTGGGACCGGATCCCGATAGCGCCGTGCGTGCCTTCGAATCCTCGCGCATCACCACAGAGGACAACGTCGCCGACGAGAACCCCAGCGGCTTCACCTCTGAGCTGATCGACTTCTGGGTGGCCTCCGCGCGCGACACGTATGACGAGGCAGAGCGCGCCGCGGCCTATGCACAGGTGCAGGACGAGCTGGAGAAGCTCGTTCCCTATTGGCCCTTGTGGTACGAATCCACCATCAGCGCCGTCTCCTCGCGACTGCGTGACCCTGACGGCCCCATCGACCCCTCGGCCGCAGGCTACGACTGGGATATCTCCAGCTGGTCGCTGGAGCCGGCTAGCGTCGCTGGCGGCCCGCTATCGCGGAACACTGACTGAACGTGCTAGACCCCAGCGCGGAGGCTCGATACAATCCAACTGCCTGAGGCCATGCCACCGGCGTCGTGCAGTACTGTGCACGTACGGGAGCGGCCGACGGTCGCGCCCTCACGATCGGTGCCACCAAGACACGGACGTGACGAAAGGGAGGAAATGCTTGTTATGAGTCCCGGCAAGAAGCGCGCATTCGCGCTCGGAGCTGCTGCGGCACTGGCCACCTCGGCCTTTGGCACACCAGCCATGGCCCAGACCGACAACGTCGATGACATCATGATCAGTCAGCCAGGCGACTACACCCCAGAGGCAGGTACGCCCGGGGGCACCGTGGTCATCGCTGACTGGCAGATCCCCGATCAGCTCAACCCGTACTACATCTCGGCCATGACCAACAGCCAGGTGAGTGCTTCCGCATTCGACCAGCTGTGGGACGTGTCCAGCGCGGGCAAGTACATCGCCGAACAGGCGACGACGGTCCCGACCATCGCCAACGGCGGCATCCGGATCGACACAGAGCCGACCGCCGAGTGCCCCAACGTGCGCCCCGGCTTCGAGGACATCCCTGGCTTCGAGATGGACGTGGACATGCGTCCGGGACTCCTTTGGAGCGACGGCGAGCCGATCACGTTGAACGACTACAAGTACACCTTCGATTGGGTCCTCGACCCGGACAACACCGGCCTGTGGCCGAGCACCGACGGCTATGACCTCGTCGACCGCTTCGATGTCTCGGATGACGGCCTGTCCGCGACGTTGCACTTCTGCTCCGGGTTCACCGGCTATCTGGGTCTCTTCAACTACCCGGCTCTGCCCGAGCACTACATGTCCCAGATCCCGGTCGCCGATGCAGCCGAGTTGTCCTATCCCGTTGGCCCGGCCCTCGTGGACGCGCCGGTGTCCGGTCCCTACAAGTACGCCAGCGCCAGCCCCAGTGCCATCGAGATGGTCCGCAACGACAACTGGGTCAGCCCCTGGACGGGCGAGCCGGCGTATCTCGATCGCGTCGTGTACAGCTTCTTCGACGGCTCCAAGGACGCCATGATCGCTTCGTTCCTGGCCGGTGAGCTTGACCTCGCGACCGACCTTCAACAGGGCGACTACACGGCCATCGCCGGTGTCGATCCCGGCATCGGCGAGGTCCGCATCGAGCCGGCCTGGGAGTACGAGCACTTCGACGCCAATCAGGCTGGCCTGGAGCCCGGCAAGGGTCACCCGGCGCTTGCCGATCCCAACGTGCGCATGGCCCTCAGCCTGGCCATCGACAAGGATGAGCTCTATCAGGTCGTGTGGCCCGGCGTCCCGTTGGGTGAATACGATCCCTGCAGCCCGGTGCCGCCCGGTCTGTACTACCGTACCGAGGAAGGCCTGACCTGCATCGAGTACGACCCGGAGAAGTCCAAGCAACTGCTGGACGAGTCCGGTTGGGTCGACTCCGACGGAGACGGCATCCGTGACAAGGACGGCGTCAAGCTGAGCCTGCTTCACTGCACTACCGGCGCCGGGTATCGCGTCGCGTCCGGCGACTATCTCGCCAGCAAGTTCCGCGACCTGGGAATCGAGCTGGTCAACACGGCTGCACCGGAGACCATCTTCGCCGGCTGGAACGAGGCCGGTCCGGAGTCCCAGTGCAACCTGGCCCACGGCAACTTCGACACCACCGAGTTCGCCTGGGTCTCCGGGTTCGATCTCTTCGGCAATACCTATACGGTCTACCACTCCAAGTGGATCCCTAGCGACGAGAACAACGGCAACGGCGCCAACTTCACCCGCCTCAGCGATCCTCGCCTGGACAAGGCGCTGGACGACCTCTTCGGCGCCACTGACCAGGCTGAAGCCGTGGCCTTGGCCCACGAGATCCAGCGTGTCCTTACCGAGGTGCAGTCGGAGACGGTGCTCTACTACCGGAGCAACGTCCGCGGCGTCAATTCCAATCTCCAGAACTACCTCCAGAACCCCGGCACCGCGACTGACATGTGGAATGTCGGAGACTGGTATCTGAACCAGTAGCATCTTCCACGCACTTCACCACTGATGTGAAGACCGACCCGGACGGGTGCTCAGCGCCCGTCCGGGTCGGCTCCCTGTCTAGGGGTCTGCGGACCCCTAGCTCCCGCGACCTGCTTCCAGGCCAAAGGCTGCCCGATTGACCACCTACATCATCCGCCGTCTGTTGGGTCTGATCCCGCTCTTCATCGGGGTCGTCATCCTCAGCTATCTGCTCCTGCTCATGGCTCCAGGGGGACCGGCAGGATCAGTCCAGGCCAACCCGCGGATGACCCAGGAAGTGAAGGAGGCATGGCTCGATCGGTGGTGCCTGGAGGACTCCAAGGATCCCGCCGCGATCCTGCGCATGTTCGGCGGCTGGTCCGGCATCCTCAATTGCAGCCGCGATGGATTCGATGCGTTCTTCTCGGATGACGGCGGACTGAACGTCCTACCGGGCTTCCTCGGCGGTGGAGACAATGGCCTGGTTCACGGTGACCTCGGCAATAGTCTCAACACGGCCAGGCCGGTCGGCGAGATGATCATGGAGCGCTTGCCCGCCACCCTGGTCCTGGCCGGTGTCGCCCTCGTTCTGTGGGTGGGTACGGCCATCGTGCTGGGCGTGTACGCGGCGGTACGTCGCTATTCCGTCCAGGACCAGGTACTGACCTTCATCACCTACATCATGTACTCGCTGCCCACGTTCTGGCTGGGCTTGATGCTGATCTTCGCGTTTGGTCCGGCGCTGCACCTGCTGCCCACCGGGGGTGTGGTCGCCGCTCGTGACTGGCCCGCATTCGGTTCGTCGCAGTTTTGGGCGGCAGCGGGTGAGCGGCCGCTCGACGCGCTCTGGGACGTCGGCCGCCACCTGATCCTCCCGGTGATCACGCTGGTGGCCGTGAACATCGCCGCAGACAGCCGTTTCGTGCGCGCCTCGATGCTGGAGACGCTGAGCGCGGATTTCGTGCGCACCGCCAAGGCCAAGGGTCTCTCCGCGCGCCGCGTCATCTATCGCCACGCCTTTCGTAACGCCATGCTGCCGGTGACCACCAACATCGCGCTGGAGATCCCCTTCCTGGTTTCCGGAGCCGTCGTCGTAGAGACCATCTTCAGCTGGCCGGGCATCGGCCGGCTCTTCATCACCTCGGTCAATGAGCGCGACTACTATGTCTTGATGGTGTTGATCATGATGTCGTCGTTCGCCATCCTGCTGGCGAACCTCATCGCCGACATCGTCTACGCCGTGGTCGATCCGCGGATCCGGTACTAGTCGGATGCCGGACCGGAGCGACCGTTTCCAGGAGCCCCAGGACGTGATGGACGAGCGCGTGGTTGGGGTCTATGAGCAATCCGGCGAGTTCCAGGGGCCCGGTGACTCCATTCTCCACAGTCCCGCAGCCCGCGAGGTCCTGGCGGCCGCGTACGACGAGGACTACGAGGTATCGCTGGAGCCCTTGAGCCAGTGGCAGCTGGCGTGGCGACGTTTTCGCAAGCACCGCATGGCCGTCGTCGGCAGCATCATGGTCGGCGTCATGGTCTTCATCGCCATCTTCGGACCCATCATCTGGCCCTACGATGCGCTCGACCTGACCCGCATCACGCACCCGGGTGGTGATCGTCCAACCATGCAGAATATCTTCGGCACCGACTACCTGGGGCGGAGTGTCTTTGAGCTCGTCGTCAACGGTGCGCGATTGTCGGTGGCCTTCGGCCTCGTGACGATGGTCATCGCCACCACCGTGGGCGTGTCGGTCGGTGTGGCCGCGGGATTCTATGGGGGCCGGATGGACTCGATCCTGATGCGCTTCGTCGACCTCATGCTGGCCATCCCGTTCCTGTTCATCATCCTCGTCGCGGCCGCCTTCTTCGGTGGCGGCGACCCGCTGCTGCTGATGATCATGTTCGGGCTGTTGTCCTGGCCGACCCTGGCACGGCTCACGCGGGCGCTGTACCTGTCCCTCCGAGAACAGGAGTACGTGGATGCGGCACGAGCGGTCGGCGTCAACGATCGTCGGCTGGCCTTCCGGCACATCCTCCCCAACGCGCTGGGTCCGATCATCGTCTCAGCCACGCTGATCGTGGCCAACGCCATCATCCTCGAGGCCTTCGTCAGCTTCCTCGGCTTCGGCATCCGCAACTCGGACATCAGCTGGGGTACGGCCCTGTCCGCGTCCCAAGGTCAGCTCATCCTGGGCAACTGGTGGTGGGCGTTCTTCCCGGGCATGGCCATCGCCTTCATGGTCATCGGCATCAACTTCATGGGCGACGGTCTCCGCGATGCATTCGACCCCAGGGCCCATGACTGAGCCGCACGCGGGCGCCGCTCCGATGTCGGGCTCGACCGCTCCCCACGACCGCACCGCGGACCTGCTCGTGGTCGAGGACCTGCGCACCTACTTCGACGTCATGGATGGCACCGTCAGGGCGGTCGACGGAGTCAACTTCAGCCTCCCGCGGGGCAAGTCCATCGGCATCGTCGGCGAGTCCGGCTCCGGCAAGAGCGTCACGGCACTGACCGTGATGCGGTTGCTGGATATGCCTCCGGCGAGGATCCCATCGGGCTCGATCCGGCTCGAAGGCCGGGATCTCCTGGGGCTCTCCGAGGATGAGATGCGCAGCGTCCGCGGCGGCGAGATCGCCATGGTCTTCCAGGAGCCGATGACCAGCCTCAACCCGGTCTTCACCATCGGCTTCCAGATCTCCGAGGCCATCACCGAGCACCTGCACGTGGGCAAGGCCGAGGCCAACGAGCGTGCCATCGCGGCCTTGGCCCAGGTCGGCATGAGCTCGCCCGAACGCCGCATCAAGCAGTATCCCCACGAGCTGTCGGGCGGCATGCGCCAGCGGGCCATGATCGCCATGGGCCTCTCGTGTGAGCCCAAGATGCTCATCGCCGACGAGCCCACGACCGCGCTCGACGTCACGGTCCAGGCCCAGATCCTCGACCTCATCCGTGCCTCACAGGCAGACCTGGGCATGGCCTTGATGCTGATCACGCATGACCTGGGCGTCGTCGCCGAGATGGTCGACCATGTCGCGGTGATGTACGGAGGCCGAGTCGTCGAGGACGGGCCGGTCGAGCAGATCTTCTCATCGCCCAGGCATCCCTACACCCGTGGCCTGCTCGAATCGATGCCCACGCGCGCGCGCCGCGGTGTGCGCCTGAGCGTCATCAAGGGCTCGGTGCCCAATCCGTTCAACATGCCCGTCGGTTGCAACTTCGCTCCCCGCTGCCCGGCGCGCTTCGAACCCTGTGCCCAGCACGACCCCGAGCTGCGACGCCTGGACGATGTCGCCGACACGCAGGTCGCCTGCTGGCTCTATGGCGAGGCGCCGGCAGCCACCGCGGCGGCCCCTGCATCGGACATGGTGTCGACGAAGGGCGCCCGAAGCGTCGTGGAGGGCGACACGTGACCCAGGACGGTTCGGTGCAGCCCGAGGCGCCTGAGGCGCTGGTCGCGGTCGACGAACTCTACAAGTACTACCCCATCCACGCGGGCGTGTTGCGTCGCAAGGTGGGTGATGTCAGGGCCGTGGATGGCGTCAGCTTCAAGGTGGCCAAGGGCGAGGTCCTGGGCCTTGTCGGTGAGTCGGGCTGCGGCAAGTCGACGCTCGGTCGCACCCTCCTGCAGCTGCTTCCGGCGACCGGGGGACGGGTCTACTTCCACGGCCAGGAGATCAGCCACCTTCCGAGTGAGCAGCTGCGCCGGTTGCGCCGCCAGCTCCAGATCATCTACCAGGATCCGTATGGCTCGCTGAACCCGCGCATGCCCGTCAACGACATCATCGGGGAGGGGCTCCTGGCTCAGGCGGACAAGGAGAACGGCTGGGGCACCCGGAGCATCCGCGAGGAGCGCATCGGCGACTACCTTGAGCGGGTGGGCCTACGACGGGACTATGCCAGACGGTTCCCACACGAGTTCTCCGGTGGCCAGCGCCAGCGCATCGGCATCGCCCGCTCACTCGCGCTGGAGCCCGAGTTCATCGTCTGTGATGAGCCGGTGTCAGCCCTCGACGTCTCGATCCAGAGTCAGATCCTCAACCTGCTGTTGGACCTGCGGGCCGAGTTCGATCTGACCTACCTGTTCATCGCCCACAACCTCTCGGTGGTGCAGTACGTCAGCGACCGGGTGGGCGTGATGTATCTCGGCGGCATCGTGGAGCTGGCCGACTCCGAGACGCTCTACGCCGACCCTCGTCACCCGTACACCATCGCGCTGCTCACGGCAGTACCCGAGCCGGACCCCACCCGACGCCGCAAGCGCATCATCCTCAAGGGTGACGTACCGTCTCCAGTCGCCCCGATCGACGGCTGCCGGTTCAAGGGACGCTGCTGGCTGCGTGAGCAGCTGGGCGATCCCGTGGAGTGCGACACGGAGCGGCCCGAGCTGCGCGAGATCGCGCCCGGCCAGAGTGTGGCCTGCCACTTCAGCGAGCAGATCTCAGCCGAGCGCATCGATGCGGCTGCCAAGGACATCGCGCTGCCCGCATCCGTGACCCGTGACTAGGGTCGTTCGACCCCGCGCCTGGCGCTGCAGAACGCGTACAGCCGCTCGGCCATCGCCCGTGCGAAGGCAGGGTCGTTGATGTGTGTGCCCATTTCCACGAGGTCGATCCTTGGGGCGAGGGAGGCGCGCAGCGCGTCGAACAGCGCGACATCCGCCACTGGGTCATGGAAGACCGCGCCCCGGACCGACAGCGATGACATGCCAGCCTTGGGGATGAACACGCTCACCGGACCCGTCGCCCGGTTCAGCTTGGCTGCGATCTCCTGACCCAGGCGCTCCGACTCCGCAGCCGAGATGCGCATGAGCGTGATGCTGTCGTTGTGGCGATAGAGGAGACGATCCTGGTAGTAGCTGGGCACCGAATCCGGTGGACCGAAGGTGACCATCTCGACTGCACCCAGCGAGACGACCTGGGGGATACCGACCTCCGCCGCAGCGTCGAGGCGCTCTGGGCCGGCACTCAACGCGCCACCCACGATCTCATCGGTGATCTCGCTGAGGGTGATGTCAAGGACGCCGCTGATGAGGCCTGAGCGGATCAACGACTCCATCGCCCGGCCACCGGAGCCGGTGGCGTGAAAGGCCAGCACCTCGTAGCCGCGTGCCTCGAGCCAGTCGCGGGCGACCTCGACACAAGGCGTGGTCACACCATAGGCCGTGGCGGCTACGACGGGTCGCGAAGGCCGTGTTGATTCGAAACGAGCAGCCGCCAGGGTCATGCCCGCCAAGGCCCCGGCCGCGTTGGCCAGGATCCGCTCGGACAGCTGGTTGATGCCGGCGATGTCGACGATGGGGTAGAGCATGGCGATGTCCGAGGTGCCCACATAGGGTCGCGTGTCGCCTGAGGCCATCGTCGAGACCAGCAGCTTGGGGACGCCCGCCGGCAAGGCCCGCATGGCCGCAGCCACGATCGACGTGCCGCCTGAGCCGCCCAACCCGCCGATGCCATCCAGACCACCCTTCGCGTGCAGCTGCCGCACGATCTCGGTCGCGCCGCGTGCCATGGCCATGACGGCCCGGCCGCGGTCGGCCGCCGCCGCCAGTGCCGCGCGGTCCTCACCGGCCGCAGCTGCGACCTGGTCGGCATCGATATCGGCGCTGATGCTGGCGTCCACATCGTTGCGGCGCACGCTGGCGTCGACCAGGGTCACCTCGCAGCCGGCCTCGATGATGCGATCGCGCAGATAGCGCAGCTCCGCACCCTTGGTGTCGAGTGTTCCCACCAGCACCACCGTCGGCACGGCCTCGTCCTCCTCGTCCTGGATCCTTAGCTGACCACTTCCTCGACCCGCGAGGCATTTTCCAGCTCGACGGCGCTCCTGTCGCGGAAATGGCAGGCGACCAGCTGCTCCTCGCCGTCGTCGCGCGTGGGATCGACCAACTGGGGCACGTCCGTGACGCAGACCTCAGGGTCGTCAAGGTGGTGACGCAGCCAGCAGCGCGGATGGAAGTTGCAGCCCTCCGGCGGGTTGACTGGGCTGGGCACGTCGCCGGTCAGGATGATGCGCTTGCGTTTGATGGTGGGGTCCGGCAGAGGGATGGCCGACATCAGCGCCATGGTGTAGGGATGGCGTGGGTCACGGTAGAGCTGTTCGCGGTCGGTGAGCTCGGCGACGCGACCCAAGTACATCACCGCGACCCGGTCACTGATGTGCTCGACCACGCCGAGATTGTGGGCGATGAACAGGTACGTCAGGCCGAACTCCTTCTGCAGCGACTTGAGCAAGTTCAGCACCTGGGCCTGGATGGACACGTCGAGCGCGGAGACCGGCTCGTCACAGACGATGATCTCGGGTTCCAGGACGAGCGCGCGCGCGATACCGATGCGCTGCCGCTGACCGCCACTGAACTCGTGTGGGTAGCGGTCGGCGTGGTAGGGCTGCAAGCCCACCAGGTCCATCATGTCAGCGACCTTCTTGCGCCGCTCGGCGTTGGTGCCGATGTCGTGGATACGCAGTCCCTCGCCGATGCTGTCGCCGACCAGCTGCCGCGGATCGAGTGAAGCGAAGGGGTCCTGGAAGACGATCTGCATCTTGCGCCGGTAGGGCTGCAGGTCCTTGCCCTGAAATTCGGTGATGTCCGTGCCGTCGAAGATGATGCGGCCGCCGGTGGGCTCGATGAGGCGCAGCAGCAGACGCCCGATGGTGGTCTTGCCGCAGCCCGATTCGCCGACCAGGCCCAAGGTCTCACCACGGCCGATCTCAAGGTCCACGCCATCGACCGCGCGCAGCTCGGCAACGGTCCGCTGCAGCACCCCGGCCTTGATGGGAAAGGCCTTCTTGAGCCCATCGAGGCGAACCAGTGGGTCCTTGACCCGGGTGGTGCCCAACGTCGTGAGCACCTTGGCCTCGGTCTCGACCCTGTCGGTCCCGGTCACGACCCAGCCTCCGGCCACACATCCGGGTCGGGACGGAGGCTGCCGTCCTCATGGTGGTAGAGCCAGCAGCGCACCACGTGTCCGTCGGTCACCGGACGCAGCTCCGGGTGGACCCGCTCCGCCAGCACGTTACCGTGCTCCACGCGTGCCCCGCAGCGGGGAGCGAAGCGGCAGCCATCGGGCAGCTCGATGAGATTGGGCACCGAACCCGGGATGGTCGCGAGCTCGTCGAGGACTCTCACCGGGCACCGGTACGGCGCCGATGAGCCCCTGGGTGTAGGGATGCCTGGGGTCAGCGAACAGCGTGCGCACGTCCGTCTGTTCGACGATCTCGCCCGCGTACATGACCGCGGCACGGTCACACATCTCAGCGACCACACCAAGGTCGTGGGTGATGAGCACGATGGCCGTGCCGGTCTCCTTCTGGAGCGTACGCATCAGGTCCAGGATCTGCGCCTGGATGGTGACGTCGAGCGCGGTCGTGGGCTCGTCCGCGATGAGCAGCTCCGGCTCGCAGGAGAGGGCGATAGCGATCATGACGCGCTGCGCCATGCCGCCGGACATCTCGAATGGATAGGCCTCGTAGCGAGCCTTGGGGTCCGGGATGCCCACCATCTCCATGAGTTCGAGGCTGCGTGCTCGCGCTCCTTTCTCATCGAGGTCTCGATGGATGAGCAGCGCCTCGGTGATCTGGGGGCCGACCTTCATGACCGGGTTCAGCGACGACTGCGGCTGCTGGAAGATCATGGCGATGCGGTCGCCACGGATCGCACGCATCTCATTGTCCGAGAGCGTCAGCAGGTCTCGCCCGCCGAACATCACCTCGCCGGCCTCGACGATGCCGGGCTCGCCGACCAAGCCGAGGATGCTCAGCGACGTCACCGACTTGCCGCAGCCTGACTCCCCGACGAGGCCAAGGACCTCACCTTTGTTGACGTGGAAGTCGATACCGGTCACAGCACGGATGACACCGGCGCGCGTGTAGAAGGAGGTCTTGAGGCCCTTGACCTCCAGGATCGGTGTGCCATCGCCCATCGGGTCGCTCACCTGTTGAGCCTCGGGTCGAGCGCGTCGCGGACCCCGTCACCAAGCAGATTGAAGCCCAGCACCATGAGCGTCAGCGCGATCGCGGGAGCGAGCACCAGCATTGGTCGCGTGAAGATGGAGTTGAAGTCCCGACCGATCATGGCGCCCCACTCGGCCGTCGGCTCCGAGATGCCCAGCCCCAGGAACGAGAGTGCCGCGACTTCCAGCACGGCTGTGGCGATACCGAGCGAGCCCGCCACGATGAGCGGGGTGATGGAGTTGGGGATGATGCGCCGACGCAGGATTCCCGAGCTGGACTCACCCAAGGCCCGCGAGGCTGTCACGAAATCCTTCTCGCGCGTCGAGAGCACGGCGGAGCGCGTGAGGCGTGCGTACAGGGGGATGGAGACGATGACCACCGCGGCCACGGCGTTGTAGAGGCCGTTGCCGATGAGCGTGACGATGGCGATGGCCAGGATCAGCGCCGGGAAAGAGAGCACGATGTCCATCATGCGCATGAGGACGTTGTCGGGCCATCCGCTGGCCCAGCCCGCGACCGCGCCGAAGAGTGCGCCGATGAGGATGGCGAAGCCGACCACGATCGGCCCCAGGGGCAGCGAGACGCGCGAACCGTGGACGACGCGGCTGAAGATATCGCGACTGTTGCCGTCGGTACCCAACCATGTTTCCGGCTGGTCCGCCGGACAGCCCCATGCGCCGAGGACGGGAAGCTCATAGAAGAGGTGGATGCAGGGTTCGGCTCGCCGGCCCGGCTCACCTGGGCCGTTGAGGTTGTCGTTGGGGGCATACGGGGCGATGACGTCGGCGAAGACCGCCGTCAGGACCAGGATGACGAGGAGGAAGAGACCGACCCGCGCCGAGCGCTGGGCCAGGATGTTGCGGAGTGTCTCGCGGACCTTGGCACTGCGGGCCGAGCCCGAGGTCTGCGCGCTTTGCGCGGCCACCTTGGCTTCGCTCACCGACGGCGCCCTCACTTGAGCCGGATCCGGGGATCGAGGAAGGCGTAGGAGATGTCCACGAACAGGTTCACGGTCAGGTAGATGACTGCGATGATGAGTGTGAACGCCTGTACCACGATGTAGTCGCGCGCCTCGATCGACTCATACATGGTGCGGCCCACGCCGGTCAGATTGAAGACCGTCTCGGTCAGCACGGCGCCGGCCAGGAGCAGGCCCAGCTGCAGGCCGATGATGGTCACCACGGGGATCATCGCGTTTCGGAAGGCGTGCTTGCGCAGCACGTTGCGCTCCGACACGCCCTTGGCTCGAGCGGTGCGGATGTAGTCCAGGCCCAACACTTCCAGGAGCGACGAGCGCGTGATCCGCGCGATGATGGCCAGCGAGATGGTGCCCAATGCGATGACGGGCAGGATCAGGTGTTGGATCGCGTCGATCCATTGCTCCCACTGCAGCGTGACCAGGAAGCTGATGGTATAGAGGCCGGAGATGAACGCGAGCGTATTGCCCACGATGCCGCCGACGTCCTCCAGGCCAAAGGCCTGGGCCATGGTCTGATACTCCAGACCCGGCGACAGTCGACCCGACGGCGGGAGGCCGACGCGCACTCCAAGCAGGTCGTTGGTGACATTCGGCAGGGCCACTGCGAATACGAACTGCAGCAACAGTGCCAGCACGAAGATGGGGACCGAAACGCCGACGATAGCTACGAACATCGTCGACACATCAGTCCGCGAGTTACGCCGAAGTGCCGAGATGAGGCCCAGGCTGACACCGGCGATCGAGGCGAAGATCAGCGAGTAGGTCGCCAACTCGACCGTGGTGGGCAGACGTTCGATGAGGATGTCGGTGACGGGCCGACCGTAGCGGATCGATTCACCGAGGTCCCCGGTGAAGACCTGCTGGATATAGAGCACGAACTGGGTGAGGATGGGTTCGTTCAGGCCGAAGCGCTCGTTGAAGGCATCGCAGATGGCGTCGGTGGCACGCTCGCCGAGCGCTGAGAGACAGGGATCTCCTGGCAGGAGCCGAGCGATGACGAAGACGATGGCGATGATGCCGAACAACGTGATCAGGCTCAGCAGCACGCGCCGGATGATGTATTGGGTCATCCCATCCCGAATAGTGGCTACGAACGATAGCGCCTGTCAGGCGTGAATGAAGGGCGCTGCCAGGCAGCGCCCTTCATCCCTGTGACTCGAAGGGTCGGCTATTCCTCTGCTGCAGGCGGGTTCAGGAACCCACCCCACAGGGAGGAGAAGTAGGTGAAGCTGCCGTCGCGGCCGACATGCAGCGGGTTGGCGACGTCCCACTGGACCGCATACGAGGTCACGACGTCATTGGCGTCGAGCGCGGCTCCGTTCTGGAACATGACACCATCCTGGAGCGTGCACGTCCAGACCGTGAGGTCCTCGTTGGCAGTGCACTCCTTGGCCAGGCGCGGCGTGGTGGCGGTGCCACCGACCTCGAAGGCGTAGAGCGGCTCCATGATCTGCTCACAGGCCCGGAGGGACTCGCCATCGGTCTCGTCGGCGCAATACATGCCGATCGGCTCGGCGTTCTGCATGAAGACGAGCGTGTCATCGGCACCAGGGCCGATCGAGGCGAACTCTTCGTTGCCCAGCGGCGAGGAGTGGGCTCCCTCGACGTCAGCTTGCCAGGCCGTGGACGAACCACCGCTGGCGATCGGGATCATCGGGACATGCTGGGCCAGCAGGGTATTGGCCTCGGCATAGGCAGCCTCACGGGCGGCCTCGTCAGAGGTCGTGCCACCGGCGGTCAGTGCGGCGTGGATATCGGCGAAGCCGTCGCCGAACTGCTTGCTGGCACCCGGGCCGAAGTGATAGTCGAGGAAGTTGGTGGGATCCGGATAGTCAGCGTTCCAACCAAGGAGGTGGAAGCCCGACAGGTTGCCGGCATCGGAGTTGTCGATGAAGGTCCCCGACTCCTGGACGTCGATGGTGGCCGTGATGCCGAGGTTCTGCTGGAGCTGGTCCTGCAGGTCCACTGCGACCTGCTCCGGGAAGGGCAGGTAGGCGCGGTCCACGACGCGTAGGGAGATGGGAACCTCGGGGAAGGCGTCGAGACCCTCTTCAGCGAGGCCCTCGGCCAGCAGCGCCTTGGCGGCTTCTGGATCGAATGACGGGAAGGCATCGCCGACACAGGCGAACGGGATCGAGCAGGGCGTGAAGTAGTCCGCCACGGACGAGCCCTCGCTGTAGAACTGGTTGACGATGCGGTCCTTGTCGATGCCCATGGCGATGGCCTGGCGGACCTTCTCGTTGTCGAAGGGCGGGTACGTGTTGTTCATGCCCACGTAGAAGATGTTGAGGCCTTCGCGCGGCAGGACTTCCAGCGCCGGGTCAGCCTTGATGGCGTCAAGGTCATCGACACTGGGATTGTCGATGCCGTCGACGGTGCCGGACTGCAGCTCGATGAGCTTCTGGCCGGGCTGGCTCGACCAACGCAGGACGGTGCGCTGGTTCATGGGCGCCTCACCCCAGTAGTCGGGGTTGGCTGCGAAGATGACCTCGTCACCGCGTCGCCACTCTTCGAGCGTGTACGGGCCGGTGCCGTTGGGGTTGTCCACCAGGGCACCGCCGCCGCCGGTCTCGACGAGGTAATCCGCGTCGTTGATGGCGAACGGCGAGAAGGCGACCTTGGGCAGGAACGCCGGATCCGGGTTACAGAGGGTGAAGACGACGGTGGCGTCGTCGGTGGCCTCGATCTTGGCCAGGTTACCGGTGTACTCCACGCCGTTGAACGTGCCCGTGCCACAGTCGACGTCGGCGTAGGTCGGATAGGCGCTGTAGCCGCCTTCCCCAGGTCCTTCGGGGGAGGTCTGCGCGAACACCGGGGCCGCAGTCACCGCCAGCAGGGCGATGGCACCACCGATGGCTGCCGCAGACACCCAGTTGGGTCTTCGGGTCATCGTGTCTCCTCTTGCTTACCGCGACGGCGACGGGGGCACTCACGGGAAGCGTCGATCGGAACCGTGCACCGGACGCGGTGTACCACGGGCTCGATCTGACGGCCTTCCTCAACAGCCTCCCGCAGGTGCGCAGCGCGACACAGCCCTCGCACCCTTCGCGGCGTGGAAGGAAGCCTAGCACCGTGAAGGGACCGATGCCATTCGGAAACGGACCTGGTCGTCGAAGTTCGGATCACTCCATACGCCGGGCAGATGTGGATCTGCCCCATCGACGGCAGGCTGTGAGTCGCCAAGCATCTGCCAAGTGACGCCCTCGATGACGGTTGACTTGCGCAGGGCGACGCGTGATGATATGCGCATGACACTGCGCACGATCGAAGCCAACGTTCCGGCCCCGACTTCTGTCACGCCACGGAAGGTCCCCGTGAACCTTAGCCTGCCGGAGGATCTGGTCGAGCAGCTAGATGAGATCTCCGGGCCACGCAACCGTAGTGCCTTCGTGGAGGACGCCGTCCGCCGGGCGATCCGCCGCGAGCGTTTGCGGATCTCCATCGAGCGCTACGCTGGTTCTCTGGAGGCGGCCGACTACCCGCACTGGCGTACATCGGAGGATGTCGTCGCTTGGGTGAGGATGATGCGCGCGGAGGAAACGAGCTGGGAAGTCGATGTCGAATGAGGCTTCTCCTCGACTCCACATTCGTGATCGATGTCCTTGAGGGTCTGCCTGAGGCGATCGATAGGCAACGGGCCATCTATGAGGCGGGGGACGAGCCGTACGTGAACGAAGTGGTCGTCTGTGAGGTGCGGGCAGGATTGCGCCAGCGCGACGAACCGAACCTCATCGGCATCCTCGAGCCGGTCGAATTCATCCAGCCGGGGCCAGAGCGCGCCATGCAGGCGGGCATTTGGCGACGACAGGCACACGAGCGTGGCCATCGCCTCGCCCTCGCAGACGCGCTGATCGCTGCTGCCGCGGATGCGCTGGGGGCGGCAGTCCTGACGAGGAACGTCGAGGACTTCGCGCTGACGCCCGTACGGGTGGAGACGTACTGACCGGTCGGGACTACGAAGCGACGGCCGCATACACTCTGTCGATGGCACCACTTCGCGTCGCTCTTGCCCAGATCGCCCCGCGCCTGGGTGAACTTGACGCCAACCTGGAGCGCCACCACGCCCTCATCGCGGAGGCCCGCTCGCACGGAACCGACCTGCTCGTCTTTCCCGAGCTGGGCCTGACCGGCTACCTGCTCCAGGATCTCAATGCCGAGGTCGCCATGCGACGTGACGATCCACGCCTGCTTGAGCTTGCCCGGGCGGCAGATGGTATGAGCACGGTCGTCTCCTTCGTCGAGGAATCGTCGGACCACAAGCTCTTCATCGCGGCGGCTCTGCTGGAAGGCGGGCTCGTACGGCACGTCCACCGCAAGGTCTTCCTGCCGACCTACGGCCTGTTCGATGAGCGTCGCTTCTTCGCGCCCGGCTCCACCATCCGGGCGGCTACCTCGGACCGCCTTGGTCTGCGCCTGGGTATCAGCGTCTGTGAGGACTTCTGGCATCTCGCGACACCGCAGCTGCTGGCGCTCGACGGCGCCCAGATCCTGATCAATGTGTCCTCCTCACCGGGGCGTGATGTGGCCGCCATCAACGAGACCGGCCTGGGCACGGCCGGGTCATGGCGTTCGCTCAACCGCACCTATGCGCAGCTGACGACCAGCTACGTCATCTTCGTCAACCGGGTCGGTGTCGATGAATCGATCACCTTCTGGGGCGGCTCGGAGGTCGTCGCGCCCGACGGCAGCAGCATCTTTCGCGCGCCTTCCCACGATGAAGGCCTGTACCTCGCCCAGATCGAACCGGCCGAGCTGCGACGCGAGCGCATCACCTCGCCATTACTGCGCGACGAGCGCCCGGAGGTGGTGATGCGCCAGCTCGACCAGATCCTCAGGGAACGCCTCGAGCGCGATGCCCGGAGTGCCAAGCGACCATGAGCGGCCCGCCCTCGTTCGAGCTGCCAGTAGAACTGGCCATCGATGCCGGTGCCGCCCGACGCATCATCAGTGAGTTCATCCGTGCCCAGCTGAGCCAGGCCGGCTTCAGCAAAGTGCTGTTGGGGCTGTCTGGCGGTATCGATTCGGCACTGGTGGCATACCTGGCGGCGGACGCCATCGGACCGGAGAACGTGTTGGCCGTGCTGATGCCCTACAAGTCGTCGTCGGCCGATTCGAGACGTGACGCGGAAGAGGTGGTGCACCGTCTGGGCTGTGCCAGCGAGCTGGTCGAGATCAGCGCCATCGTGGATGCCTACTTCGATGAGGGGCGCCAGGATGCCGCACCGCTACGACGCGGCAACTTCATGGCGCGGACGCGCATGATGGTGCTGTACGACCACTCGGTGACGTGGGGTGGGCTGGTGATCGGGACCGGCAACAAGACGGAGACGCTCATCGGCTACAGCACGCTGTGGGGTGACAGCGCCAGCGCCTTCAATCCCATCGGCGACCTGTACAAGTCCCAGGTACGGCAGCTGAGCGTGGCCATGGGCGTGCCCGACGACATCATCACCAAGGCACCTTCGGCCGACCTTTGGCCGGGCCAGACCGACGAGGCCGAGGTGGGCTTCAGCTACGCCGAGCTCGACCGCATCCTTTATCGCCTGGTCGACCGGCGACACTCGATCGATGAGGTCGTGGCCGATGGCTTCGCGCCCCAGCTGGTCGACCGCATCGATCGCATGGTGGCGGGCTCGGAGTTCAAGCGCCAGGTCCCGCCCATCGCCAAGATCGGACCCCGTACCGCTGGCATCGACTATCTCTACCCGCGTCGCCGGCCTCGCTCCTCGCGTGCCTAACGCGGTAGGGGAGCACGGGCGCGGCACGCTCTTCGTGGTGGCCACCCCCATCGGCAACCTCGGGGATATCAGCGCCCGCGCGCTCGAGGTCTTGCGCGCGGTGGCCGTGGTGGCGGCAGAGGACACGCGTGTCACGCGCAAGCTGTGGTCACGCTTCGACATCGATACGCTGATGCTGAGCTACCACGCCCACAGCGACGATCGGCGCACCCGAGAGCTGCTGGAGCGGTTGGAGGCCGGCGATGACGTTGCGCTCGTGACCGACGCGGGCACGCCGCTCGTCAGTGATCCCGGCGACGTGCTCGTCTCGGCCTGGATCGAACGCGGCGGGGCGGTGGTGCCCATCCCGGGTGCCTCGGCAGTCCTGGCAGCCCTGGTGGCCTCAGGGATCGCGGCACCGCGGTGGGGTTTCGAGGGGTTCTTGCCGCGCAAGGGTCGCGAACGCCGAGAGCGCTTGACGCGCATCGCGGGCGACGACCGCGCCACCGTCATCTTCGAGGCGCACGGTCGAACGGCAGCGACGTTGGTCGACCTGGCGCGTGTGTGTGGGCCGGAACGCCGAGCCGCCGTCTGCCGCGAGCTCACCAAGTTGCACGAGGAGGTCCGTCGCGGCTCGCTGACGGCACTGGCCGACGAGATCGCCACCACACCCATCAAGGGCGAGGTCGTCATCGTCGTTGCTGGCGCTACCCAGGCTCAAGCAGCGGCATACAGCCTCGAAGCAGGTCGGGCTCGCGTCGATCGTTTGGTAGCCGAAGGCGTGAAACGCTCCGTCGCGGCGCGCATGGTGGCCGAGGAGAGCGGACTACCCCGTCGTGAGCTGTTCGCGGTCGACGAGGACTGACCAGGTCCACAAGGACGGGGCGGTCGCCTGGGGGCCTTGCTTCCGCGCTAGCGCGGGTTCCTGGTGGGGTCGGATGCGATCTCCGCCAGCAAGGCACGAGCCCGCCCCATGGCCCCGCTGACGTCGGCACCGGGGTTGGCGCGCTTGATCTCCATGCGGAACCAGGCGCCCGGTTCATCGCCCCAGACGACCACCGCGACCGCCGGCAGCAGGACGCCATCCTGGGTGGGGCGCCAGTCCTCGTAGTCGACCCGCCACCCGACCCTGCTTCCGCCCACGCCCTTGAAGCGATCGGTGATGAAGCGCCTCGGCATGCCGGTACCGGGGTCGAAGACCAGCTGCGCCCCGTCCGGCACGCTCGGCCCGGTGAACCTGACGGCGACGACATCGTCGGCCAGGGGCGTCCACACGACGTCCTCGCGCTCCATCCAGGCGGCGGGGAAGAGGATGGCTTCGGACCACATGAACAGCAGCGCGGCCTGGTCGATCTCCGGGCCCACGTCCAGTGTGTGGCTGATGCGGCTGAAGCCGGTGCCGTCCACGTAGCCATCCAGTCCGCGGATGAAGGTGAGCGGGCCCAGGCCGACCCGCAGGTCGACGACGTGGTTGCGGCCCAGCTCATGCCACATCACCGCCTCGATCGGTAGCCATGGACCGTTGCCCCCACGCCGGAAGCGGGCCTTGCCTTCGATGACCGCCGTCTCGCTGGACATGGCCGGCGGTCCGATGGCGTCGATCCAACGCTGGACGGGCGGTGGCAAGCTCATGGCGGTCCCGCGCTGACGCCGATGCCGAAGCCCACGCCACGCAGCTCTGCGCCGGCCACGCGAGCGGCATCACGGGCAAGGTCGGTGTCACGCGTAGCGCCCAGCGCCATGGAGCCTGGGAACTCCGTGGCGGGTGGCCCCAGCCGCACCACCACGCCGTGCTCCTGGTCGTTGCTGATGAGGAGCGGAGGCGTGCCCGAGTCGAGCGCGGCCTGCGGGATGCCGTTAGAGAGCTGGGCCACCTTGCGCGGCGGGCCGAAGTTGCCGGTCCACTCCAAGTACACCTTGGAGCCGACCCCGAAGCGCGCGACCAACGCCTGCGCATCTTCGATACCGAGGTACTCCCGATCGGCCTTGCGGGCGGCGGATGCGGGGTCGTCGGCCCGGTCACCGTAGGCGCGACTCATGGACAGCTGGCCGACGTTCTGGGGCAGCGTCATGCTTTCGATGAGCTGCGTCATGCGGTCGGAAAGCCGGTCGGCGTCACGCTCAGCGATGTCGCCTCCTGTGCGTGGGCATCGCTGCGCCCCGTGGTCGGCAACAGCACCAACGCAGCACCAAGGTCGGGGGTTCGCGTCTCATCCCGATCCAGCCTCCCATGTGCGTCCCTCCATTCTTGCACCTCCGCCTCGAAACACCGCGTGGAGTGGCGATGCTGCGCGAGATAAGCGGCTCCCGCTACGGTGAGCCATGCACCGCCGAGGACCTGCCGAGGACCCGCCGACATCGATACCCGCCGATGTGTAGCGAACCGTTGCCGATGACCGGCACCGGATGGGAGGTCTTCTCATGAACCGAGTCCTGTTGACCGGACGACTCACGCGTGACCCGGAGATGCGCTCACTACCGAGCGGCAAGACGGTCACCAACTTCAGCCTGGCGACCAACGAGTATCGCGGTGGCGAGGAGCGCACCGAATACCACGACATCGTGACGTGGGAGCGGCTGGCTGAGATCTGTGGTTCCTATCTTGGCAAGGGCCAGATGGTCTCGCTGGAGGGGCGACTGCAGACGCGCCGCTGGGAGGACGACCGCAAGATCAAGCACTACCGCACGGAGATCGTGGCCAACAGCGTGGAGATGCTCTCTGGCCGCCGCAAGAAGGACTATGCCGCCGAGACCGCGGCTCAGGCGCTCGAGACACAGGCGGAGGTGATGGGCCTCGACCCCGTCGAGGACCCCTTGGCCGAGGACGTTGACGCCGAGGCCCAGGAAGCCGAGTCTGTCGCGGCCTGACACGCACGCCCCCACCCTCGAGCGACCGGTGCCGTGCTCCCCTCCGGTGCCGGTCGCTCACCTCGCGCCTGGCTGGCTCGCGAGTATCCTTGACCCACACGGCGACGTCGCCATCACAGCACATCGAGCGAGATCCCGGTTCGCTCGAGTAGGATCGCATCCGGGTCCGCGAAGGAGGGGTCATGTTCCGTTTCATCCTTGGTCTGGTCAGCGGTGCTGCCATCGGTGTGGCCGCCGCGACCATCAGCGCCGGCGATTCTGGGCGCGACATCCGTGCCGAGTTCGAGCACATCCGGGCAGACATCGAGAAGCGCGACTTCGAAGCCTTGGGTACCCATCTTGAGGAACGCTTCAAGGAACTTCAGGCCAGCCTCGAGGAACGCTTCTCGGAGGTCCAGAAATCAGCCGACGGGATCGTCGAAGAAGCTGAAGCCGCCGCCGACGACGCGATCAAGAGCGACGCAGACGAGGGCTACTCCACGGCCACGGCATAGTCATCATGGGCGTGCGACGCGATCGCATCCGAGCAAGCCGCGCCCTGGCGCAGACCGTTTGCGGGCTCTCGGCCCACGCCTGAACCAGGGCAACCGGCGGCTCGATCGGACCGCCAGGATCAGCCCGGCCGCTTTCGCCGCGGCTGGGCGAGCCTGGTCCGGGGTGGCCGAGCAGTCGAAGCCGTCGCAATCACGGCCCTGACCTGGCCAAAGTAGCCGCCGTTCCTTCGGCTCGGCCGTGTCTGGTGGCGGTCGCTATCATCGGGTCGACAACGCGCCGCGGGCCGCGCCCGTCGCAGGGGAGTGGAGCCATCAGCAGCATCGCCACGGGCGCCGTGCATGGACGACCGTCGGTTCCAGACGCCATCTCGGCAGCGCTGGCCGACTGATGCCGGCCAGCGTGATCGTCGGCCTGCAGTGGGGTGACGAGGGTAAGGGCAAGGCGGTCGACCTGCTGTCGAAGTCGGTCGACATGGTCGTCCGCTACCAGGGTGGTGACAACGCCGGCCATACCGTCGTCATCGGTGATGAGGTCTTCAAGCTGCACTTGGTGCCGTCTGGCGTGCTCCACGACCACATCACCCCGGTCATCGGCAATGGTGTGGTGGTCAATCCGCGGACGCTCATCAGCGAGATGGACATGCTCGCGGCGCGTGGCGTCGATCCACATCGCATCCGCGTGAGCCGGGCCGCACACGTGATCATGCCGTATCACATCGCCCTCGACGGGGCGGCTGAGGCGCGGTTTCGGGATCGGAGATCGGCACCACCCGCCGCGGTATCGGCCCCACCTACGCCGACCGCGCCTGGCGTGCCGGTGTGCGCATGGAGGACCTGCTCGATCCCAAGGCGCTGCGCGACCGGTTGGCACGCGTCCTGCCGGAGCGCAATGCGATCCTCCACGAGTCGTACGGACAGCCCGGCTTCGAACTCGACGACCTGCTGGCCGAAGGTGCGGCTTGGGGAGAGCGACTGCGACCACACATCGTCGACACCACCAACCTCGTGCAGGACGCGCTCGCCGAGGGCAAGTTCGTCATCCTCGAGGGCGCGCAGGGCACACTGCTCGACCTGGATCACGGGACGTACCCCTTCGTCACCTCGAGCAACCCCATCGCCGGCGGTGCCTGTACCGGCGGTGGGGTCGGCCCCCTCCAGATCGACCACGTGCTGGGCATCATCAAGGCCTACTCGACGCGCGTCGGCTCCGGGCCATTCCCGACCGAGCTCGACGACGAGGCCGGCCGCTACCTGCTGGAGAAGGGCCACGAGTTCGGCACCACGACCGGTCGGCAGCGCCGCTGTGGCTGGCTCGATGCGGTGCCACTGCGCTATTCGGTCGCGGTCAACAGCGTCAGCGACCTGATGGTCAACAAGCTCGACATCCTCAGCGGCATGGATGAGCTGCGCATCGCTACCGGCTATCGGGTCCGTGGCGAGGAGGCCCGTTGGCCGCTGCCGCTCATGGACCTGCAGCAGGCGGAGCCGGTCTATGAGGTCCTCCCCGGTTGGGAGGAGGACATCTCCGGCGTGCGCCGCATGGAGGATCTGCCCGCCAACGCTGCCGCCTTCATCGACGCCATCGAGGCCGCTGCGGGCGCGCCGGTCGCCATCGTCAGCGTCGGACCTGAGCGGACCCAGACGATCACTCGCCAAGCATTCCACCAGAGGCCGCGGGCCGACGCATGATCGGGCGCTACACGCTGCCCGAGATGGCCGAGCTATGGTCGGACCGCAGCCGCTTCGAGCACATGCTGCGCGTCGAGCTGGCCGTGTCGGGAGCCCTCGCGGAGCGAGGTGACGTCCCGATCGACGCCGTGGCGGCCATCGAGGCTCATGCCCACGTGGATATCGATCGCATCCACGAGCTGGAGCGCACCACGGACCACGATGTGGTGGCCTTCGTCACGCAGGTCGCCGAGTCGGTAGGGGAGGAGGGCCGCTACCTCCACTATGGCCTGACCAGCAGCGACGTGGTCGACACCGCCCTGGCGCTGCAGTGCCGCGCGGCGGCCGACCTCATCCTGGAGCGTCTCGATGCCGCCATCGCCGTCGTCGTGGCACGGGCGCGTGAGCATGCCGGCACCCTCCAGATGGGCCGCACCCACGGTGTCCATGCCGAGCCACTCACGTTCGGTCTCAAGCTGGCGTCGTGGGCCTTCGAGCTCGACCGCGGCCGCACCCGTCTGCGTCAGGCCGCCGATGAGCTCGCCACCGGCAAGGTCTCCGGGCCGGTGGGTACGTACTCGCAGCTGCCGCCTGCGGTGGAGGCCGCCGCCCTCCGCCGACTGGGACTTGCTGCCGATCCCGTCAGCACCCAGATCGTGCAACGGGACCGGCACGCGGCCTTTCTCGCCACCATCGCCGTCACCGGCGGGTCCATCGAGCGCTTCGCGGTCGAGATCCGCAACCTGCAGCACACCGAGATCGCGGAGGTGGGTGAGCCGTTCGCGCGCGGCCAGACAGGCTCCTCGGCCATGCCCCACAAGCGCAACCCCATCACCGCCGAACGGCTCACGGGCATGTCGCGGCTGTTGCGCGGCTATGCCCTCGCGGGCATGGAGGACCAGGCGCTGTGGCACGAACGTGACATCAGCCATTCCTCGGTGGAGCGCGTGGCGCTGCCCGGAGCCACCACCCTGCTGCACTACATGCTGGAGCGGTTCTGTCGTCTCATCGCGGGGCTCGTGGTACGGCCCGAGCGCATGGCCGAGAACATCGAGCGCGGCCTGGGGCTGCATGCCTCCTCGCGGTTGCTGACGAGCCTGATCGACGCCGGCCTGACGCGCACCGACGCCTACGTCATCGTCCAGCGCAACGCCCTGCGCGCAGCCGATGAACGATCGCCGCTGCGCGGTCTGCTGGAGGCTGATCCCGACGTGACCGCGGTGCTCTCTGTCGAGCGCCTGGACCACTGCTTCGATGATCGAGCCTGGTTGACGCATGTCGACGAGGTCATCGCACGACTGGAGCGCCTGGACCCGTGACCGATCAGTCCCGGCCGCGAGCGCTGCTCTCGGTCTCCGACAAACGCGACCTGATCGAGTTGGCCCGAGGCCTCGGCGAGCGTGGCTTTGAGCTGGTCTCCACCGGCGGCACGGCACGTGCCATCCGCGCTGCCGGGATCGCCGTGACCGATGTAGCCGCAGTCACCGGCGCGCCGGAGATGCTCGACGGCCGCGTCAAGACGCTGCACCCACGGATCCATGGCGGGGTGCTGGCCAACCTGTACGATCCCACGCACCGGGCGCAACTGGCCGAGCAGGGCATCGACCCGTTCAGCATCGTGGTCGTCAACCTTTACCAGTTCGAGCAGGCTGCGGCCCGACCGGGCATCAGCGACGATGACCTCATCGAAGAGATCGACATCGGCGGGCCGACACTGGTGCGCGCGGCCGCCAAGAACCACGCCTGCGTGGCGGTCGTCACCGATCCCGACGACTACCCTGCCATCCTCGAAGCCATCGACGAACACGGCAGCGTCCCGCTCCAGACGCGGCGCCAGCTGGCGCTGAAAGCCTTCCGCCGCACTGCCGCCTACGACGCCGCCATCACCGGCGCACTGGCCGCGCGTTGGACGCCGCAGGACCACACGCCTGAGACGCTGCCGCTGACCCTGCGACGGACGCTGCCGTTGCGCTACGGCGAGAACCCGCACCAGGAAGCGGCGTTGTACGCCATCGTGGGTGCCGATCCTGCCAGCGGCCCCTTGGTCGCGGGCGCCGAGCCGCTGCAGGGCAAGCCGCTCTCCTATAACAACCTGCTTGACGCCTCGGCCGCCGCGGCGGTGGCGCGCGACCTGCACGGCCCCGCCGTGGTCATCGTCAAACACGGCAATCCCTGTGGCGCAGCAGAGGCCGACGACCTCGTCACGGCGTGGGAGCGTGCCCTGGAAGCCGACCCGATCAGCGCCTTCGGCGGGGTGGTGGCCGTCCGCGGCGTGGTCGACCGAGAGCTGGCGGAGAAGCTTAGGAGCCTCTTCCTGGAGGTCGTGGTGGCTGAGGGGTTCGACGCCGAAGCACGCGGGATCTTGGCTTCGAAGCCCGATCTACGCTTGCTCGAGGATCCGACCATCACCTTCGCCCCGCAGTCGTCGCTTGAGGTACGCGCGGCCGGCGGTGGATTGCTGCTTTCGGTGTCCGACGTGCTGCCCGACGATCCGACCCCGTGGCGGACGGTGTCACAGCGTGATCCGGACGCCCGCGAGCGGGCCGACCTCGACTTCGCCTGGCGCATCGTGCGCCACGTCAAGTCCAACGCCATCGTGCTCGCTCGCGATGGCGCCATCGTCGGGGTCGGTGCCGGCCAGATGAACCGCGTCCAGAGCGCCCGACTGGCCGTCGAGCAGGCGGGCGCGAAGGCCCGCGGGGCGGTCTGCGCGTCCGACGCCTTCTTCCCCTTCGCCGATGGCGCGGAGGTCTGTCTGCGGGCAGGGGTGACCGCGATCATCGAGCCCGGCGGGTCCCGCCGTGACGATGACGTCATCGCCATCGTGGATGCGGCGCGCGCTGCCATGCTTTTCACCGGCCGGCGCCACTTCCGCCACTAACGTCCCGTCGGCTGCCTTCGGCGGGTGACCAGGTTGCCCTCGATGGCGCAGGTCAGCTCGAGATCGTCGACATGCTCGACGATGAAGTCCCAGTCGTACATCTGTCCCGACCGTCGGAGATACGCCACGCTGTTGCCCGCATCACAGGCGCTTGCCGGCGCGCCCCGCCAGCGGTCGATGATGGCTTCAGTCCGCACGTCGGCCGGCCGATGGCCCGAAGCGACCAGTGCCTCTGCGATCCAGGCGCAGCATATCTGGTCCTCTTCTCGGAACTCACCCAAGCTCCCCGCTCCGATGAGCGCGATGGGGCCCGGGTACCCCGCGAGTACGCGCGCCGTGGCGCTGTAGTTGCGAAAGCACGCCACGAACGCTCCCGGTGCGGCCAGGGACGCCTCCAGCATCAGCTCGGTCCCCGATGTGGAGAGAACAACGAGGTCGCCGGGGCCGTCCGGGCGTTGCTGCAACTCCACCGGGCTGTTGTTCATGTCGAAACCAGCTGGCATGTCGCCATGGAGCTCACCGGCGAGCAGAGCACCGTGACGGCCATCGCGCAGCACGTATGCGTCACGCAGGTCCGACGCCAGCAGGCACCGATATCCCAGCGCTACCGCGGTGACGACCATGGTCGATGCCCTGATGACGTCGACGGCAACGACCACGTGGTCCGGCGCGTAGCGTGCGACACTGCCTGGAAAGCAGTCGATGACGACCGACCTGTCCAATGGCCTCAGGCCTCCGGGTCGACCAGGCGCGGCCGCAGTGCCGGGTTCCCGAACGCGTCAGAGTGGAGGCCGCGGCGGTAGATCTCCACGCGCAGCAACTCCTCGAGTCGGATGTTGCAGAGATGGACAGCGGGACCGAAATGGTCGAGTAGGGCGAACTGGCTGGGTTTCGTGGGCGCCTCGAACAGGCACGTGGACAAGCCGAAGGCAGCGGCGAAGCGGTCTGCCGTGTCGGCCTTGAAACGACCCTCATCGTCAAAGCAGCCGATGCCCTGGGCGCTCTCTCGTGCCTCGATGACGACGCAGACGGCGCCGGCATCGAGCCATTCGCGGCCCTGGTCGATGAGCGTCCCCACCACGTCGGACGTGAAGGCGCCATCGTGTTTCTTGCCCAGCTCGACCTGGACCGTGAGTCCGCGCTCCTGGGCCATCCTGACCACGTCAAGCGGCGGCAACGGCATGTCGGTGAAGCCCTCACCGGCTTCGATCTGAGACACACCGAGGTCCGCCACGAGGTCCAGGTACGCGGCGAGTCGACCCTGCTGCACCGCGACCTCGAACGGCCCCCCGCCGGTGGTGGTCGCAACGCCATAGTGGCGGCAAGCTGCCACCTTCCAGCGGGTGACAGCTTCATCTGCGATCTGCCAGCAGGCCATCGAGAGCTTCATCGTCTCCATCAGGTGTCCGCTCTGCAGCAGGTGGCCTTCGAACGTGACCGGGTCGTACCCGGGGTCGAAGGGGCAGCTGGCCGGCGCGAGGTTACCCACGCCGATCCGTTGCAGGTAGTCGGCAGTGTGCAGACTTCCCTCGGGTACCTCGAAGTCACGAGCGAGGACTGGATGCCGATTCATGCGCTGTCCCCTGCTTGACGATCGAACCTCGGTCGACGGGCCAAGATCATGTGTTGTGCGCCGACGGTGCGGACCAGCGGCACGCCGCTGTCGGCGAGTCGCTGCAGCGTGCGATGCAGTCGCCGTCCTTCCTGCTGCGAAAGGATGGGTCGCCGCCAGACCGTAAGCGGACCGAAGCCGACGGTCGCCTCTCGCTCCCGCTCCAGCCCGGCCTCCGCGACCATCGCTCGGAATCGTCGCGGCCTGTCCAGTCGAGCCACGAATGACGGTTGGCGGCGTAGGCCCAGTCGCCAAAGCGGGACAGCGACAAGGTGCCGAAGTCGGGTGAATGCCGGGTTCATCCGCGGGTCGAGCAGATAGTGGAGCCCGAGGGCATTGTCCGCGGTGGCCAGCACAAAACCTCCCGGGCGCACGACCCGGAACATCTCCGCAAGTCCTCGCCCTGGGGAATGGAGCCAGGGCACCACGCCGAGTGCCACCACCAGCGTGAACGAGCCATCGTCGAACGGAAGCTCATGAGCGTCCGCGAGGAGAAACCTGATGCTCGCTTCGACGCCGCTACTCTCGGCCAGCTGCGATGCCTGGTCGATCATGGCTGGCACCGTATCGGTGGCGGTGACGTCAAGGCCGCGCTCAGCCAAGTTCACCGCTACCAGACCCGCCCCGCAACCGATCTCCAGGGCCGGTGAGCCGGCGGGCACGTCAAGTGAGTCGATCCACTCGAGCGCGGTCGCTCGTCGTTCCTGGTAGATCAGGTCCTTGACGGACCGACCCTGGTAGATCTCGCGCCACACTCCGGCTGTGCGGTCGAAACCTTCGTCGGTGCGCACCTGGCGAGCGTCGGCAGGCTCGCCCCGGCCAGTCGACCGAGACCGAAGACCAGGTGCGACCTGGGTGGCCAGGTAGCCGGCGTGCTGGGCGAAGGGCACGAGATCGTCACGGGCGAAGTACACACTCTCTCGCACGCCGATCATCGAGGTGGCCCACTGGCGCATCCCGAGCCGGCCATCGCGCCGGTACTGGAGGCTCGACTGGATGTCGCGGTCATCCATCCACTTGCGGCCTTCGACCGGCTCCGACGGCGGCACGCGCTGACCGGTCAGGTCAAGGTATTGGGCACGCGCCACGTCCATGCCGTTGCGTGCCACGAACAGCCTGAAAGTCCCACCGATGCGTGGGTTGACGTCCAGCACCTTGTACGTCCCGTCCCGCGAGTCGAATCGGTATCCGATGTCGAGGATGCCGCGGTATCCAAGTTGGTTCATCCACTTTCGCGTCATTCGGTCGACCACGTCGTTGCGCTCGCACACTCCGAGGCTGGTGGCTCCGGTGTACACGGGGGTCTGACGCAGCTTGCGCCCGGTCATCCCAAACAGGCACTCGGAGTCACTGTCGAAATAGCCGTTGAACATCCATACCGTGTCATCGCCGCCCGGGATGTACTCCTGCAGCATCAGGTTTGGCTGGTCCAGATCCTCCATCGCCTCGTAGAGCCGGAAGAGGTCATCGGGTCCCTCGACGATGGCCATCTTCTGGCCAGCGTGCTCGAGCAAGCGATTCCCGCTGATCCCCTTCAGCATGACCGGAAAGGTGGCGGTCGCGGCATAGCCGCGGACATCGGAGATGCTCGACGGGAATACCGCGACAGGCGTAGGCACACCATGCTCGCGCGCCAGCCGGTACATCTCCTTCTTGCTCGCCAGTGAGCGCGCCAAGCCCTGGGGCTGGTCGGGGAACAGGTACTGCTCACGCAATACGTCGGCGAAGTCGGACACCATCAGCGAGGCCTCATCCCAAGTTGGAACGAGGATGGGGCGGTATGCCATGGAGCCGCCGATGCGCTTCAGGTACTCGACCGCTTCGTCAGGGCGATTCGTGTCGATGTCAAAGACGAACCGTCGGCGGACGTATCGTGAGTAGGACGCCGGCCCCGGTGGATCGGAGTCGACGATATAGACCGGTACACCCATCCGTCCGAGGCTGCGGATGATGCCGATGCCACCATGAGGCGACCGGCGAGCTCGCGGGGAGGCGGTGAGGATGACCACCGGCGTGGTGGTCTCGGCCGCGTCCTTCCGGGTCCCTTCCGCCCACGACGGCGTGGGTCGTCGCACGCGTACAGGAGTCATCGGGTACGACGACCATGGCGGCTGATCAACATGAAACTCCACCGGTGCGGGGTGACGGAGTGGACGGCTAGGGGTGCTCACCGCTGTGTCGGTGCTCTGCTTGGCCCCACGTACCTTGACTGCCGCCATGCGGGGATGTCAAGATGCGACTTCCGCCCCCTCGCGATGAGGGTCGATTTTAACGCTTGGCAGCTGCGATGGACGAACTCGAGCCTCGCTCGAGGGGGTTGGGCGGATGAGGACGGCGCTGCCTCGGAGGATGAGCCGCGAAAACCAAAGCCGACGATGCTCATCGACTGAGCGAGCACCGGGGGTCCACTCCGGCATGTGCGGGTGAGCCGTGAAGGCCGGCCTGATCAGCGCCGACGCGGTCGAGTGGTCGGACATCCTTGCTGACAACTGCCACGATGTCTACCATCTGTCCAGCTACGCCTCGCTGGCGGCCCGCTACGACGGAGGGACGCCTGCCGCGGTGTTCGTCGAAGATGGAGCGGAACGACGGCTCTTGCTGCCGCTGATCATCCGTGAGTTGGGTGCTGGTCGTATCGACGCGGTGAGCCCATACGGCTACCCCGGTCCGATCGTCGACGCCGGCGTCGATGAGGCGTTCGTCGACGCCGCCATGACGGCCGCGGTCAGCTGCCTTCGATCGGCGGGGGCCGTGGCACTGTTCGTTCGGCTTCATCCGATCCTGCGGGTGGAAGGACTCGCCGCGGTCGGAACGGTGGTGAAACACGGCGAGACGGTCGTGATCGACCTTTCCAAGTCCGAGGAGCAGATGTGGCGCCAGATGCGACAGAACCACCGTCGGGACATCGTCCGCTCACAACGAGAGGGCCACGTTTTCGAGTTCGAGCGCTCGGCGGAGGCTCATGAGGAATTCAGGCGACTGTACCGGGCGACGATGGAGCGACGCGATGCGGCCGAGTGGTACAAGTTCGACGACGAGTACTTCGGCGAACTCTCGGCCGCCTGGGGCGACCTGCTGCATCTCGCGACGGTCCGTGTCGATGGGAAGATGGCAGCTGCTGGTCTCTTCACCGTATCGTGCGGCATCGTCCAGCTGTACCTCTCCGGCTCGAGCGAGGCGCACGCGGCCGCGCGGCCGACGAAACTGCTGTACAACGGCGTGCGAGTGTGGGCTCGTGAGCGCGGCGCGCGCTGGTTCCACCTGGGGGGTGGACTTGGTGCGCAAGAGGACTCGCTGCTCCACTTCAAGTCCGGCTTCTCGCCGCTGCGTCGTGAATACCAGACCCTGCGGGTCGTCATCGACGAGAGCGCGTATCGAGAGCTGCTGGACGAACGCCGCCTCGATGTCGATCCGATGGACCTGAGTGGCTACTTTCCCGCCTACTCCGAGCACGCATAGGCGCCTCGACAGGCTGGAGCACGTTATCTTGACTGGGTACCATCAAGCGGCATGACCCGACCCATGGGCGACTGCCACAACGATCTGCTCATGTCGGTGCAGTACCGCCGCGACCAGGGCCAGAATGATCCCGGTCTGCAGTGCCACCGTGATCGAGTCCCTAGGCCGGCCACTCCCCGACTGAACCACGCCGCCGCTCGCCTGCTCAGGTAGCATCGCCCTACCCATGACAGAACGACGCCGCTTCTATCTGACTACCGCCATCGCCTACGCCAACAACCGGCCCGGCCTGCATACCCTCTACGAGGTCGTAGGCGCTGACGTCATCGCCCGCTGGCATCGCATGATCGGCGACGACACCCGCTTCCTCACCGGTACCGACGAGTATTCGGTCAACATCGCCACCACCGCCGCGGCGCAGGGCCTGGAGCCCAAGGCGTTCGTCGATGGCACCGTGGCGCTTTTCCAGGCTGCCGAGGATGCGCTGGGCATCAGCCCCGACCGCTTCATCCGCACTACCGATCCCGACCATACCGAGGCGGCCCACGAGATGATCCGCCGGGCCTATGCCAACGGTGACATCTATCTGGGCAAGTACGAGGGCTGGTATTGCCCCAACGAGGGCTTCCGCGCCAGCAGCGACCTGGTCGAGGATGAGTCGGGCGTGCATTGTCCCAACCACCCCGACGTCGAGCTGCAGTGGTTGACGGAGAACAACTGGTTCTTTCGCCTCTCCGCATACCAGGAACGCCTGGAGCAGTACTACGCCGACCATCCCGATTGGGTCCAGCCCGAGTTCCGCCGCAACGAGATGCTGGGTTTCATCCGCAAGGGCCTGGAGGACTTCAGCGTCAGTCGCGAGGGCGCCAGCTGGGGCATCCCGTTCCCCATCATGCCCGATGGCTCCAGCGCCAAGCGGGCGGACGGCAGCTGGGATCCGGCGGCCGGCACGGTCTACGTCTGGTACGACGCGCTCATCAACTACATCACCGGCGCCGGCTTCCCCGGCGACCCCGAGTCGTTCGAGCGCTGGTGGCCGGCCGATCTGCACGTCATCGGCAAGGACATCAACCGCTTCCACACCATCTTCTGGCCGGCCATGTTGATGAGCGCCGGACTGCCGCCTCCCCGGCGGGTCTGGGTCCACGGCTGGCTGCTGGCACAGGGCGAGCGTATGAGCAAGAGCCGTGGCAACTTCCTTGTCCCCATGGACGTGGTGGCGGCGCTGGGGCGCGACGGCACCCGTTACACCGTGCTGCGCGAGGTGGCGTTCGACCGCGATAGCGACGTCTCCTGGGATACCTTCGTGCGCCGCTACAACGCCGACCTGGCCAACGACTACGGCAACCTGCTCAACCGCTCGCTATCGATGACGGCGCGATATCGCGATGGGGCCCGATCGACCCCCACCGATGGCCTGCTGGCGGCGGCGTGGGCGCAGACGTTCGAGCGCTACGCCGCCAAGCTCGATGCCTGCCTCTTGCACGAGGCCCTGGGCGTGCTCTGGGACTTCGTGGGTGAGGCCAACAAGTACGTGGAGGCGGAACAACCCTGGACGCTGGCCAAGGTCGCCAAGACCGGCGATGGTGTCGCCGACGCTCGCCTCGATGGCGTGCTCGGGGACCTGCTGGAGGCCTGCCGTGTCGTGGCCTTCGCGGCCGCGCCGTTCATGCCCGGGTCGGCGCAACGGGCGGCTGCCCAACTGGGCGTTGAGTACGCCTACGCACAGGACGGCAACGGGGGCCCGCCGCTGCGTGACCTGGTGGCGTGGGGATCGCTTGCGCCAGGCGGTAGCATCGGCAAGGCTGAACCCCTCTTCCCTCGGCTCGACGTGGACGAGGAACCGGGGCAGGGGGCAGGGAGGCCGGGCCCTGCCTGATCTGAACCCGTGTGGGCTGCGGCTCATCGACTCGCACGCCCATCTCCAGGCTGAGGCCTTCGACAAGGATCGCGATGAGGTGCTGTCGGCCGCCTCCAGGGCCGGCGTGGAGCGGCTGCTGATCCCGGCCTGGGACCTGCCCTCGACGCACAGCGGGCTCGAGTTCGTGCGCCGCCACGGAATGCGCACGACGTGCGGCATCCATCCGCATATCGCGAGCAGCGTGGACGAGACGATGTGGGCTGCGGTGCGCGAGCTGGCAACGGAAGACGACGTCGTCGGCATCGGCGAGACCGGCCTCGACTATGACCGCGGCTTCAGCCCGCGCGAGGACCAGCTGGCGAACCTGCGGCGCCATATCGAACTGGCCTACGAGGTCGCCGAGCCGCTGACGCTGCACTGTCGTTCCAAGCCCGGCGAGCGCGATGCCCAGGACGATCTCCTCCGCCTGCTCGACGAGGGCGGCGGCGGCTCGCCTGAGTGGCGGCAGCGCTTCGGTCATCGGCCGCCGGGCGTCCTGCACTCCTTCAGCGGACCGGTGGACTATGCCGAGGCGGCGCTGGAGATGGGCTTCTTCATCGCCTTTGGCGGGCTCGTGTTCCGGCGTGGCGAAGAGGTAAGCGCAGAGGTCGCACGGATGGTGCCGCTCGACCGCTTGCTGATCGAGACCGATTCGCCCTACCTCAAGCCGAAGAAAGTCCGCGGCAGTCGCAATCAGCCGCTGAACGTGGCCGTGACTGCGACCTGGCTGCGCGGGCTGCGCGGCGATGACCCGGGCGTCTTCGGACAGGCCCTCGTCGACAACTTCGACCGCTTCGTGGGTGCTACGCCTTCGGCTTGGAGCGGCTGACCAGGACCCTGGTCAGCTCATGGCCGGCGCGGGAGCTGATGCGGCAGGCGACGCGCGCATCAGCCAACCGCCAACAGCTCACGTCGATGGCCGTGCCCGGCAGGGCCGGACGCACGTAGCCGATGCGATAGCAGTCGGGCGCATCGAGTCGCTCCGCGGCTGGCATCCGCGCCAGGCCGTCCTGTGCCATGTCCAGGTAGGCGGCGTTGTTCATGTGGCGCATGGGATCGACATCCAGCGGGCGCACTCGTGTCGATAGGGCCGTGATCTCGGAGGTTGGCTCTGGCAGCACGACCCGATCACGGGTGAATGACCCGTAGGCTGAAAAGTACTCTGCGATCTCCGCGGGCACGCGAGCCGGTCGTCCGTCGTCGTTCAGGAGCACCCAGTCGGTATCGACGGTGGCCAGCAGGTCGTCCCCTCTATCGTCGGCACGCGGATCGATGCGCCTCATCTTGGAATGCCGCCGTGCCCAGACGTGCCGCCAGCCGGTGACCTCGGTGCTGACCGCGAGCACGTCGCCGTACGTGATCGAGCCCATGATCGACACGGTCACATTGCGCACCAGCCAGTTCATCGAATGGCCCAGGTACCAGTCGCGGTCGAAGCCCGCTTCCTCACTGTGGCGCCAGGCCATGTCCTGCGCGAAGCGCAGCAGGCCGGAGGGTCTCAGCCAGCCATCGGCATCGGCCTCATCGAAGCGGACGCGGTAGGTGCGTTCGATGCGTCGAAGTGGCTCCACGCCACCAGTCTACGGCGCTGGAGTCGTCCGCCCCACTCCGGCACCCACGGTCTCGATGCCACCCCGGATCGGCACGGCGACCCAGGCCGGCTTGGCATGCGGCTCGGGCGCAGCGACGATCTCGATAGCCTGCGAGCGCTGTTGCCACCTCTCCTCCTCCTGGGACACCGACACGCGGACGTACGCGTGCAATGCTCGGGCGACCTCGTGGTCGTGGTCCCCATCGGCGAGCGCCATGAGGCGGCTGACGACGTCCAGGACATCGGCCGGCGCCGCCTCGGACGAGGTCCGCAGCACCTTGGGGATCTCGGTCGGCTCCACGTGCTCCCGGTCATAGAAGAGCTCCTCGTGCAGCTTCTCACCCTTGCGCAGACCGGTGACCAGGATGGGCACGCTGTCAGGGTCGCGACCGGCCAGGCGCGCCAGGTCTCGCGCCAGGTCGAGGATCTTCACCGGTTCGCCCATGTCGAGCGCGAAGAGGTCGCCGGGACGCGCGAGCGCGGCGGCGTCGAGGATCAGCCAGGCCGCCTCCGGGATGGTCATGAAGAAGCGCGTCATCTCGGGATCGGTGATGGTCAGGGGCTCATTCCTCTGGAGCTGATCCTGGAAGATGGGCACCACGCTGCCGTTGGACCCCAGCACGTTTCCGAAGCGCACCACGGCATAGGGGCGCTCCAACCGTCGGGCAGCCTCGACCACGAGCATCTCGGCGACGCGCTTGCTGGCGCCCATCACGCTCGACGGCCACACGGCCTTGTCGGTCGAGACCAGGACGAAGTGCTCGACACCCGCGGACGCGGCGGCTTCGACCACCGACAGTGTCCCGCCCACGTTGACCTGTACGGCCTCCGATGGGTTGTCCTCCAGCATCGGGACATGCTTGTAGGCAGCCGCGTGGAGGACGACATCGGGGTGCTCCCGCTCGAACAGCCGTTGCATCACGCTGCGACTGGCGACGTTGGCGAGGTGCACCGTGACCTCCCCCTCTGCCCAGCCGGCGCCGATGGCACGGCCCTGCGCCAGGCGTTCCTCAAGCTCGCGCTGCACGAGGTACAGGGCGCTCTCTGCTCGGTCTACCAGGATGGTCCTGCGCGGACCCAGGCTCAGGACCTGTCGGGCCAGCTCGGAGCCGATCGATCCGGCCGCCCCGGTGATCAACACGGTCCGACCCTCGAAGACATCCTGCACCGGGGATGCGTGGCCCTCTGACGAAGGACGTCGCAGCAGGTCTTCCACCCGCACCGCTCGGAGTCGCGAGGTATCGAGCGTACCGTCGATGAGGTCGGTGACCGGTGGCACGGTGCGGACCTCGAGCTTGAGTTCCAGCGCTTTCTCGACGATGCGGCGCACCGTGTCGCCTTGCGCGTTGGGCATGGTGATGAGCAGGGCCTTGGCGCCGGTCTCCCTGACGGCCACCTCCAGCTTGGGCAGCCCGCCGAACACCTCGAGTCCCAGCACGCGACCGCCGATCAGGTCGAGATCGTCGTCAAGGAAGCCCACCGGCACCATGCCGGCGTCCCGGTCCCGCATGCCTGAGCGTGCGATGAGGGTGCCGGCCCAACCCGCGCCGTACAGGAGCGTGCGCGTTCGTTTTGGCGTCCGCCCGCCCGTGCTCGTGTGGATCTCCGATGCAGCTCGGATAGCGAAGCGTGTGCTGGCGAGGACGGCGAAGGTCAGGAACATCTCCGCGACCCAGAACGAGAATGCCGGCACCCCACTCACGGCGTCTTGATCGATCAGCCAGGCTCCGACCACGATGACATAGGCCAGCAGGCTCCCCGAGAGGACACAGACCACGATCCGGAACATGTCGCGGACGCTGGCGAAGCGCCACGAGTGCCGGTAGAGCCCCAGCTGGATATCGACCACGATGCGTGTCGCGACGATGATGCCGAGGATCCACAGGTACATCCCCACCAGGGCTGCGTCGGGCACCTCATTGGTGGATATGCCGAGCGCGAGTAGCCCCGCCAGCGCCATGCCGATCATGTCAACGACGAACAGGTGGCGGGAACGTACTCGCAACGCGACGGTCTTCAGCCGGTTGGCCAGACGGCCGTGAGGGCTGGGCAGCAGGCGCTGCTTGGCACGCCTGGTGACCGATGTCACTTGACCCCCCATGGTCTTCAGGTCACGACTGACCGCCATGCATCCTCCTCCTCATCGTGCGCCGGTCCTCCCCAAGCCCGAAGACACCGTCTACGGGTAGACCAAAGAGACCAACCACGCGCTATACAGTTGCCAGACCACAAACCCGTCCCATCGACCGAAGCGATGGCAGGATCGCTATAGCGAGGCGAATCAGGCCCATTCAGGATAGCCCGACTGGCCCCCCGACACCAGTACCAAGGTCCCGTCGAACCTACCAAAACCCTCTAAATTGGTGCCTCCGGACACCATCGCGACCTGACCGCCAAGCATCAGTCCTACTTACATGTCAAGAGCGCTCTGGTGGACCGGGTTCGAGCTATAGAGCCGGCATTCTGACGCCGAGGTCGCGGGCATCAGGCGTGCCGGCTGAGACGAGCACTCGCCGGCAACCGCTCCTATCGAACGCGCGGGCCGTCAGAGGTGGTGGTTGCGGCGTCGGATGGTGCGTAGGTCCCCATGAACTCGGGCATGTTGGCGTCTGTGCTATGACTGATACCCTCACGGGTGAGGACGACCATGAAGGTGCGGCACATGATGGACAAGTCCATGTGCATGTCGTGATGGTCGACGTAGTCGATGTCGAGGGCGAACTTCTGTTCCCACGTCAATGCGTTGCGACCGCCGACCTGCGCCAGCCCTGTGATGCCGGGCCGGACGTCGTGGCGACGCATCTGTTCGGACGTGTAGCGCGGTAGGTACTGCATCATCAGCGGTCGCGGCCCGACCAGACTCATGTCGCCCCGAAGGACATTCCACAGTTCGGGTAGCTCATCCAGGCTGAGGGCGCGTAGGCGCTGACCGAATGGTGGTGTGCGCTGGGACTCGGGGACCAGCTTGCCACTCTCGTCGGTGGTGTCGTGCATGGATCGGAACTTGTACATGGTGAATGGCTGGCCACGGAGGCCTGGACGCTGCTGCCGAAAGATGGTGGGCTTGCCCAGTCGCACACGCACCGCGATCGCGATGGCGAGGATCAGCGGCGAGAGCAACACGATCGCCGCACTCGCAACCGCGACATCGAACAGGCGTTTGGCGGCGTCGCGGCCAGTCGGTCGGCGTTGAGGTCCGGTCATGGCACGCCTAGTTTGGCACGCCGCGCCGTCCTCGGAGCTACTGCGCTACCGGGGTCACTTCAAGGCATCGTCGTGCAACGACTTCTTCGGTGGGACGCACCAATGACCTTCTATCGCAGTCAAGTAGTTTCCGAGCCTGGCTAGCGGCGGTAGAGTGGGAATGATCCGCTCAAGTCCGCTGGGTTCAACTCCTTCTGTGCCCGGGTCACGAGAACGCGGTACTCGAGGTCGCGGGTAACCATCCGCAGCGAACAGAAGGGCTGCCGCAGGGGCGAGAAGCCGGCCTTGAAGTGATATAGCGAGTCGTCGCATCCCCCACGTCCCCCGCCGAGATGAAGAAGCCGGTCGCCGCGTTGTCTGGTCCATTCGCGGACGTGGTGGAACAGTAGCTTCATGGGCTGGAAGGCGGAGAAGCGATCGTCGTGACCGGTCAGGTGCATCTGGACGAGCCCTCTCGTCTCGACGAAGAGGCCGGCGGCAGCCACCTCCCCATCGAGGGTCACGACCGCCAGATGGATCCGCCCGTCCAGAGCGGCCCGAAGCCCATCGAAGTAGGCATCGTCGAAGAAGTAATATGCAGAGGCCGCGCGATGCTCCATCGTGTTGCGGTAGAGGCGCTTGAACCCTTCGAAGTGCGCCCATCGTTCATCGACGCTCGGGGTGAAGCCTGCCCTGATGGCTTGCATGATCTGCTGTCGGTGGTTACGTCGCGTCTGGCTCCAAAGCGTCTCGGGCGGGAGCCTCAGGTCCACCGTCACGGTTTGGCCATGGGTCACCACTGTGCCCACGTCTCGCGGCGGATCCGCATTCAGCAATGGGTGCAGGCGGACGAAGACCGACACCACCCCTAGGTCGGCCAGCGACGCTGCTGCGGCCAGAAGCGCGTCACGTTCGAAGGCTCGGTCGTCCGTTCGAGTCAGCAGCGTTCCCGGGTAGCCATACGGCGACGTGGCGTCCAAGGCGGCGCTGCCCTGGATCGGCCGCACGATCAGGGGCAGGAGCAGTTGTCGATCGCCGTCCTCCACGAGCATTGCCCGAGGCTCTCCGTGGTCCTGACGTGCACTCACTTCCACGTACTTCGGCAGATGGTAGAAATCGTGTTCGACGCGTTCGAGGAACGACGTCCAACGATCGTCGTGGGGTCCGATCAGCTCCGCTCGCATCGTCATCTCAGCACGCGAGGTGATAGCGAACTTGGAGGATGGTGCATACCGCGGGATAGTCGATCATACCTACGACATCTTCTGAGCTCAGACTGATCCCGAAGGCCTCTTCGATGGCGGCCATGAGCTGCAGATGTCCGACGGAATCCCACTCCGGTCGCACGCCGTAGGCCAGCTGAGACATGTCGCTGTCTTCTGGCAGGCCCAGCGCATCCCTGAAGGTGGCGTCGAGCCGCTCGCGATCAGACATCAGAACCTCGGTAGCCGATCGCTGGTGCCGGGCAGGATGCGTGCTGGCGCGGCGGCATAGACGCCTCGCTCGGTCGTGTCACGGGTGATCACCGCTCCGGCACCGATGGCCGAGGCCGCCGCGATGGAGATGCCGTCACGGATGGTGGCGTTGGTCCCGATGAAACAGTTGGGACCGACGACCACATGTCCGGAGAGCGCCGCTCGCGAGGCTATGAAGCAGTGTTCGCCGATGGTCGAACCATGGCCGACGTGGCTGCCGCTCCAGATGATGGTGTCATTGCCGATGGTCACGTAGGGGTGGATCATGACCTCGTCGAGGATGAGGCAGTTGTCCCCGACCTGCAGGTCGGGCCAGGTCGAGGCGCGCGGGCTGACGTGGGAGATAAGCCGGTAGCCCCTGGCCTTTGCTTGCTCGTAGCGCTCCTGCCGCAGCCGGTTCATGCGGCTGTAGCCAAGCGCCACGAACATGTCGTAGGCAGTAGGTGGGTAGTGGCTGGTCACCTCTTCGAAGGGCACGTTCGGGAGATCGATCGCCGATGTCGTGTCGAGCTGGTCAGCATCGACGGTCGTGGCCACGACCTCGTACGGTGAGTCGTGCACGAGGAAGTAGTGCAGCGTCCGGGCCAACGCCCCGTTCCCGAACAGCACCACCGGCTTGGCCATCAGCCGCCACCTCCCGATTCGTCATCGAGCGCCCCGCCGTCATCGTTCGTCGCCCAGCCCAGTTCGGAGAGAGGGACGGCATGCGTGGGTTCAGAGCCTGAGCCACGCACGACCTGCCCCAGCGTCGTCAGGATGATCCGGGCATCGAGTCGCAACGACCAGTGGTCGACGTACCACACGTCCAGCGCGATGCGCTCCTGCATCTGGACCTCTCGTCGACCATGGATCTGCGCCCAACCGGTCATCCCGGGCCGGACATCGTGTCGACGCGATTGCTGCGGGGTGTAGAAGTCGAGGTACTCCATGAGCAGGGGACGGGGGCCCACGATGCTCATGTCGCCACGCAGCACGTTGCACAGCTCGGGGAGCTCGTCGAGGCTGGTACGCCGTAGCAACGTGCCCAGCCGGGTGACCCGATCGGTCGCCGGCACGGCCGGCATATCGCCAGCCCTGGGCACATCCAACATGCTGCGGAACTTCACCATCTCGAATGGTCTGCCTCGGTAACCTGGCCGAGTCTGACGGAACAGCACGGGTGATCCCATCGAGACACGGATGGCCAACGCGATGAGGACCAGGGCCGGCGAGGCGGCGACCAGGCCACAGGTCGCCAGGATGACATCGAGCAAGCGCTTGGACCGCCTGGCCGGCGACGACGTAGGACCTGCGGGCGTGGCTAGATGAAGTCCCACCGGCGTCGGCCGGCGGTCCGCGCCGTCGCTCACCGCCGGCCCCCCGCTGGCCGCTCCACAGCGCTCCGCAGCGCGTCGGCCACGCGAGCGATGTCAGCCTCGCTCAACACCGCGCTCCAGGGCAGGGCCAGGGTCGAGGCGGCGACGCGCTCGGTGACCGGGAAGCTGCCCCGGCCACCGCGGCGCAACTCCTCGAACAGCGGCTGCTGGTGAAGCGGGCTGAAGTAGGGGCGGCTGGGAACCCCCGCGGCCGCCAGTTCGGTCATGACACGGGACCGATCGAGCGCGGGATCGAGCCGGACGACGTAGACGAACCAGTCGACGATCTCGTCGTCGGCTGCTTCCGGGAGGCGCAGCCATGGGAATCCCCCCAGCGCCTCGTGGTAGGCGGCGTAGGCCCGTGCGCGGCCCGCCTGAAGCGCCTCGATACGCTCCAGCTGCGCGATGCCCACGGCCGCTGACAACTCGTCCATGCGGTAGTTGTAGCCTAGCCTGACGTGACGCAGCCAGGTCGAGTCCTCGTCGCGGCCCTGGTTGCGAAGGCTGCGAAACAGGCTCGCCAACCGTTCGTCGTCGGTCACCACCACTCCACCCTCGCCAGTAGTGATCTGCTTGTTGGGATAGAAGGCGAACACCGAGGCATCCCCGAAGGAGCCCATGGCTCGGCCGGCCCGGCTGGATCCGAGGGCTTCGCAGGCGTCCTCGACCAGGTGCCAGCCACGTCGTCGGGCGATGTCCTCGACCGCTTCGATACGACTGGGGCGGCCGAATACGTGGACCGGCAACACGCCCACGGTGCGGGGCCCTGCGGCGTCCTCGACGAGCTCCGGATCGATACCGAGGGTGTCTTCATCGATGTCGACGAAGACTGGGACCGCCCGCTCGTACAGCAGGCAGTTGGCGGAGGCAACGAAGCTGAAGGGCGTGGTGATGACCTCGTCGCCCTCGCCGATGCCAAGTGCCCGGACAGCCATGTGCAGGCCGGCGGTGCCGCTGCTACAGCTGACGCCGAACCGGCGCCCGGCGAGTTCGGCGACCCCGTCCTCGAAGCGCCCCGCCAGAGGACCCAGACCCAGGACGCCGCTGGCCAGCGCCTCAGTCACGAGCTCCACTTCGCGTGCACCCACGACGGGTTGGGCCAGCGGGATCTGGGGCGGCGTCGTTTCACTCATGTCTGCCTCGAGGTACTGGTGGAGCCGATCGTGTCGGTGGAGCCGATCGTGTCGGTGGGACCGTTCTCGGCCTGCTGGACCCACTGCCGCAAGCGTTGATAGTCGAGCTTGCCTGCGGAGGTCGCGGGCAACATATCGACATGCCGCATGATGACCGCACTGCGGTTCAATCGCAGTCGCCGGGCCAGGACATCGCCCGCCGCGGTCACTGCTTCGGGTGAGCCAAAGGAGCAGAACGCCCATACCGAGTCGCTGCCCTCCACCGCGCCGACCGTGCCGTGCTGCGCCAGCATGGCCTCGACCTCATCGAGATTGATGCGGTGGCCGAACACCTTGGCGATGCGCTTGCTCCGGCCGACCAGGAAGAGGTAGGCGTCACCGTCGAGGTAGCCGATGTCACCGGTGTGCAGGACTCCGTGGAGCTCGTCACCCCGACGCAGGTCCTCACGGTCAGCCGCGTATCCGTGCATCACGTTGGGCCCCTCGTAGACGACTTCGCCCAGGGGTGAGTCGGTCGGACCGATATCGCCATTGGGTTCGATGCTCAGCCGGCCTCCCGGGATGGCGATGCCCGCTGAGCCAGCCTTGTCCACGAGCCGATCGGGAGGCACATAGGCGATCCGTGCCGTCGCCTCGGTCTGCCCGTACATCACGAAGAAGCGTCCGCCACGTGCCGCCATGAAGTCGGCGTAGGTGTGGGCCAGGCCGATGTCCAATGCTCCGCCGGCCTGTTGCAGCGAGCGCAGGCTGGGCAGGGCCATCTCGCGGAATCCGATCCGCTCCAGCAGCTGATAGGTGAACGGCACTCCTGCGAGGCTGGTGCACTGGTGCTCCCGAAAGGCCTCCCAGAACGAGGGCCGGAAGAGGCTCTCATCGGTCACCACCACGCCTGCGCCGGCGAGCCAATGGCTGTTCACGACCGAAAGGCCAAAGGTGTAATGGAGCGGCAGTGTCGTGATCGGCCGCTCGTCGGGGGTCAGCTCCAGCAGTGCGGCGATGGCCCGGGCGTTGCTCTCCACGTTGCGCATCGAGAGCCGCACGAACTTGCGACTGCCGGTGGTGCCGGAGGTGCTCAGGAGCAGCGCAAGATCGGGGTGCAGCTCGGGCAGCTGCGGGTAGCCTGTGTGGATGAGCTCGGTTCCGTGGAGCATCTCGACCGACTCGATGGCCACGGCCGCCGGTTCCAGGTGGGCGGAGAGTCCGGTAGAACCGGCGATGACGGCGGGCTGGTAGGCGCGGACGAGGTCTGACCATGTCCGGGCGTCCGTGCGGCCGTCGATCAGCGCGACCGGATGTCCTCCGAGGATCGCCGCCGCATAGGTCGTGAGGGTGACGGCGTCGTTGCGAGTCGAGAGGAAGACCAGATCGCGGGCTGCTCCCATCGAGGCGCCCAGGTCAGAGGCGCGTTCGATGAGGTCGTGATAGCTCGTCCAGGCGCCGGTCGCAGCATCGATCAGCGCGGCCGCGGATGATGGCTGCAGCAGCTTGTGAGAAGCGGTGGTCGGCGCCAGTCCTCAGGCTCCTTCTGGCGCCGGCACCGGCTCATGCTCCTGAGGTCGTCTCGTCAGGGCGAAGTAGCTGAACCGCAGCAGGTACGCACTCCAGCCGACGATGCCGATGAACTTCATGCCGTCCTCGATGAGAAGCGACCAATCAAGGCCGACACCGATCGAGTCTTCACCCCCGAGCGCGAGCTGGGTCAGGTAGTCGAATCCGATCGACCCCGCGAAGAATGCCAGCGACGCGATCAGGATGAGCCACTCCGACCGTCTTATGACCGCGCGGTTGACGAGCACGTAGACCGCGGCGATCACCAGATATCCGGCCATCACCTCGCGCTCTCGCAGCCCCAGATATCGCGAAGAGAGGTCGTCATGGAAGAGGAACTGGTCGTCGACGGCCAGGAGGACGGTGAACAGACCGGAGGTGAGAAGGAAGACACGGACCGTCCGTGAGAGCCCGGCCGGAGCCGACAGGGCAAATGTGAAGAGGCAGACACTGGCCGTGACCCACCAGAGGATGATCCCCAGTGATGACATGAAGCCGGTCAAGGGGTGGCCATCCAGGACCGCGGATGGGTCTCGGAAGACCAACCCGACGTCGATCTTGGCCACCGCCACCACGGCCGCCACGACGAGCAGCACAAGCGCCGGAGGGATAAAGATGGCGGCCAGCACCCCGAGTGACGGTCGTAGCTCGAGTCGCTTCATCTGACGTCAGTCCCGCTGTGGATGTGGGTGATGGTCGCTCGAACCGACGCGATTTCCCATAACGATGTGGCCCACACGAAGGTGGTGCTCGGCCCGGTGGTTATCGGTCGTGACCACTTTCCAGCCCAAGGACTTGATCGGCCTCCTCTAGCGCAAGGCGCCCCTTCGGAAAAGGTCGTCTTCACCGTTGGTGTCGTTGTCATACATGTTCAGCGCTCCGGATTCGAAGGTCACGAAGCGACCATCGCCAGAGATCGACGGGTCGTCGCTCGCACCGCCCCACGCCTGCTTCCCGGCAACGGTGAGGCTGACCCTCGTCGTCTTTCCGGCGACGCGATCCCGCACGAATGCATCGCGTTGCTTGTTGCGATCCCTGCGAACCAGGTTGTACGCTGAGGATTTAAAGGCGATGTACCGCCCACTGTCACTTATCGTCGGATCGCCGCTCCAGCCGATCGGTTGTCGGCCCGAGTTCGTCAGGCTTACTTGGATCGTCTTCCCCTTCTTGCGGTCACGTAGATAGACATCCGGATCCTTGTCTCCGTCGGCTTTGGCGAGGTTCCTGGCGCGTGATTCGAAGGCCACGAATTGTCCGCTGCTGCTAACGACTGGGTTGGCGCTCGCGCCATTTGCCTGTCGCTCTCTGGAGTTCACGCTCACCCGGGCCGTCGCTCCAGTGAGCCGGTTGTGGATGAAGATGTCTTGGAGTCGGTTGGTATCTTTGCGCGCGAGGTTGCTGGCCGCCGATTCGAACACGATGAACGCCCCATTGGCGGAGATATCCGGATCGAAGCTGCTGCGATTTGCCTGGCGGCCATTGGAGCTGACGCTCACGCGTGTGATGCCGTCGGTGGTTCGGTCATAGAGGAACACGTCCGTTTTGCTATTGGTGTCACCGTCCACGAGGTTGTCGGCGTCCGACTCCCACACCACGAACCTGCCATTGCCGGACATCGCGGGATCGCCGCTGCGGCCGTTGCCGCCCTGTCCGCCGGCCTTCCGTTCCGACAGGAGGGTCGTCGTATTGGTGTCGCGATCATGCATGAAGACCTGGGGCACACCATTGGTTGAGCCTCCGAGGTTCGTGGCGTCGGTCTCGAAGGCGATGAATCGCCCATCGTCGCTGATCGCTGGACCAAAGCACCACCCGTTAGCTTCGCCTCCACCCGAAGGGACGCTTACCCTCCAAGTCTCCTTGCCAACGGCGTCCCGCACGAAACAGTCGGAAAGCCCATTCGTATCATTGCCAACCAGGTTATCCGCATCCGAGTTGAATGCGATGTAACGCCCGGATTTGGAGGAATTCGGTTCCCCGCTCGCGTCATTCCCCTTGGCGCCTGAGCCTGACTGGCTCACTATGATCGTCTTGGCACTTGCGCTCGCGAGCCCTGGCAGGGCCAGAGTCCCGACCATCGCCACTGTGGTGATGGTCATCGATACGCGTGACAGTCTGGCTAGTCGAGTCATCGAACTGAGCCCCCTATTGCTACTACTTCGCGTGTGAACCACCGCTGCGGCACTTCGAATGCCGCAGCGCGATGGCGATGTGAGGCGCCTCAATGACGATCGGAATCCCACGTCGAAAACCGTTGTCTGGGTCATCGCGAGGATAGCGCTAGTCCACGATGTGCGACTGCGCCGTACCAAATCGGCGTTTCCTGTACGCACCAGCCGGCGGTCACAGACCGAGGGCGCCGAAGATGACCCCGTTGACCTCGTGGACATCGAACCGTGCCTCGGCCATGCGACGACTCTCGCGTCCCATACTCGGGAGGACCGACGGGTCCTTGAGCAGCTCGCACATCGCGGCCGCCAGGGCGGAGGCGTCCGCATGTGGGACGAGCAGGCCGTTCTTTCCGGGAGCGACCGTCTCGCGACACCCCGGCACATCGGTGGTGATGATGGCGCGACCCATGGACATGCCCTCGAGTACCGACCGAGGCATGCCCTCATGATAGGAGGGCAGGACGATCACGTGCGCGCCAGCGACGATGGGCCGTACGTCGCGAACAGTGCCCAGATACTCGATGGTTCCGTCGGCTCGAAGCTGGTCGAGCGTCTCCTGATTGATGGCCGTTGGATTGGTGTCGATCCCGCCGAGCAACTGGAACCGGGCCTCCGGGTGCATCGCCTTCACCCGGCGGGCTGCCTTGACGTATTCGAAGATGCCTTTCTCTCGTAGCAGTCGACCGACCATCAAGAAGGTCATGGGCCCATCCGCCATGGGGGCGGGCGCATAGTGCACGAGGTCCACACCCGATCCCGCGAGGCGCACGCTCCGCTGGGCTCGGCCGACGAGCCCGGATGAACGAAAGAACGCTTCGTCATCGGGGTTCTGGAAGAAGACGATCTGTGCCCCTCGGAGGGCGACGGCGTACAACAGGCCCATGAGCCGTGCCAAGGCCCGCCGCTTGAGACCGCGCCCGCCGGCAAGAGCGGAGCCTCGTCCGCTGATCATGGCGACACGCATCGGCACCTTTGCCGCCCGAGCCGCCAACAGTCCGTAGATGACCGGCTTGGCAGTGTAGGACAAGACGATGTCGGGCTGGATCTCCCGGAGCGATCGGTAGAGAGCATACGTCGTGCGCAAGTCCTCACGCGGATCGAGGCCGGCCCGACTCATCACCACGGACTGGTAGCGTACTCCGAAGGCGGCCAACGATGACGTGACGTACTCGCTCTCGTCGGGTGCCACGGCCACGACCTCATGCCCCATCGCCACCATCGCCTTGAGCATCTCGCCACGGAACTCCACGAGCGATCCGGGATGAGAGGCGATGACGACGATCTTCATGCTGCGCGGCTGATCGCTCACAGGCTCCAGTACCGGACGCTCGATGGAAGCGAAGCGGGCTGGATCACCGACTTCACGTCCATGAAGACCCCGCCCTCGCGCAAACGTCCTGCCAGCCGCTCCACCGGTTCGTCCAGATAGTGGGCGTGGGGCACTGCCAGTACGAGGCCGTCCAGCTCTGAGAGCGCCTCGAGTGGGCTGAGGGTGATGCCATACTCCGCTTGCACTTCGGCCGGTTCTACCAGCGGATCGTGGACCAGCGCATCGATACCGTATTCCTTGAGCGTGGCGACGATGTCAGGTACACGGCTGTTGCGTAGATCGGGTACGTTCTCCTTGAAGGCCAGACCCAGGAGACCCACGCGTGCTCGATTGACCCGCAGATCGGCGCCGATGAGCATCTTCACCAGCGTCGTACCGATGTGCTCACCCATGCGGTTGTTTATGCGGCGACCGGCCAGGATCACCTCCGGCTGATAGCCCAGCTGCTCGGCCTTGGTCGTGAGGTAGTAGGGGTCCACACCGATGCAATGGCCGCCCACCAACCCCGGTGCGAACGGCAGGAAGTTCCACTTGGTCCGGGCCGCGGCGAGTACGTCGGCCGTACGGATGCCCAGACGCCCACAGATGATCGCAAGCTCGTTCATCAAGGCGATGTTCAGGTCGCGTTGCGTGTTCTCGATGACCTTGGCCGCCTCGGCGACCTTGATGCTGGGAGCCCGGTAGATGCCGGCTGGGATGACGCGGCCGTAAACCTCGGCGACGCGCTCCAGCGTCCTGTCATCCTGACCTGAGACCACCTTCGTGATGCGCTGGAGCGTGTGTTCGCGATCGCCGGGATTGATGCGCTCCGGCGAATAGGCCAAGCTGAAGTCGCTACCGGCCCGGAGACCCGAGGTCCGCTCGATCGCGGGCCCGCAGATGTCCTCGGTCGCGCCGGGGTAGACGGTGGACTCGTAAACGACGACGGCGCCGGGCTGCAGCACGCGGCCAACCATCTCGGAGGCGCTGATGAGGGCGGTCAGGTCGGGACGATTGTTGGCGTCGACCGGTGTGGGGACGGCCACGACGAAGAACGTGCGGTCGGCCAGCGAATTGGGCGAAGCGGTGTACCGGATGCTCGAAGCTCGCAGCTCGTCAGGGTCGACTTCTCCGGTCCGGTCGTGCCCCGCTCTCAGCTCGTCGATCTTGGTCGCGTCGATGTCGAAGCCCACTGTCTCGTCGTAATGTCGTGCGAACTCGATGGCTACGGGCAGTCCCACGTACCCGAGGCCAACCACTCCGACCAGCTCCGCAGATGACATGGTGATCCCTTCCCGGCGATGACGCGTCTCGCCGATAGTGTGACAAGTATTGCAGCGTGATCAGTCGACCGATCGTCCCAGTGGAGACTGAAGGCTGTCAGGACGCGACTCGCTTGATGTCGCTACGCGTCGGGTTCTGGCGATCGCCACATCACGAACGAACGCGGCGACGCCTGGCAACACGCAGGAGAGCACAAGCAACCGGCTCGACATGGGCTGGACGGACCGTATCTGGCGGAGTGGTCCGATCCGGCAATGGAGGGAGTAGCGGCAATAGTTGATGCCCGACTTCATGACCAAGCCGGGGGCCGCCGTCATGAACCCGATGTACTTGGTGATCACTTCCTGGTGGAGGAGAAGGCGGCCGGGCGCGGTCCTCGGGGTGAAATCGTGCAGCCGTACTCCGGCCGCGTCCAAATTCACGATCAGCAGCGGCTCGTTGACGTACCGGGTCTTGAAGTATCTACCGATGGCGAACCAGACGACGGACATGGCCACGTGCTTGATCCCGGGCGGCTCTGGAAACGGGAAGCGGCGCAAGACATCCGTACGATGGAATCCCCACTTGTCACCCCTACCTACTGAGGCAAAGTACTTGTGCAGCGGATCGGAGTCGTAGACATCGCGGGGAAATGGCTCCCCGACGATCCGTCCATCAGCGTAGACCGCCAAGGCGCTCACGCCGGAGAATGTGTGGCGCTCCGCGGACGGGATCGAGTGCCAGTGGTAGAGCAGCCGCTCGAGGGCGACTGGCGCACATTCATCATCCGAATCGACTGTCGCGAACAAGGCGCCGAGCGCCTCGCGCACGCCGCGGTTGAATGCCACATGCTTGCCGCCGTTCTCCTGCCGGATATAGCGAATGTCTAGCGGGGCCGATGTGATCCAATCTGCCACGAGATCGCGAGTCCCATCTGTGGAGCCATCGTCGACGATCACCCACTCGAAGTCCTTGTAGGTCTGTGCCTCGAGGCTGGCTTTCACTCTGGGTAATGTCGATGCGCGGTTGTAGGTGGGAGTGAAGACCGTGAAGGTGTGCCGATCGCTCATATCACCATCCCTGACACGACTCCCATGGCCTACTGGTTGTATGGATGCGGCCGGACTGGCCGTCGAGCTCGGAACACGGGCTCGACGATCGCTTCGATCAGTCATGTGGTTTGGCCAGCGGGCTCGTTGGCCGGTACAGCGTCTCCCATCGTTCAGCCACGCTCTCCATATCGAAATCCCTGACCACCCGCATCCGTGCTCGTTCGCCCATAGCCGTGCGTTGGCTGGGCGGCAGACTCATCAAGCGGAGCATGACATCCGCCAGGCCCGCGGGGTCGTGCGGCGGCGAGAGGAGACCCGTCTCTCCGTCGATGATGACGTCGCGGCTGCCGCCGACATCGGTGACGACGGCCGGCAAAGAGGAAGCTGAAGCCTCCAGCAGGACCATCGGCAACCCCTCCCACGCCGAAGACATCACGAAGGCGTCTGCCGACTGCATCAGTGCGTGGACATCCTGCCGCAGGCCGAGCAAAGAGACGTTCTGGGATAGCCCTGAAGACCTGATCTCATCTTCCAGAGCCTGGCGGAGATCGCCTTTTCCTGCGATCAGCACACGAACGTCAGGATGCACGTCGCGCACGATCCGAACCGCTTGGAGCAGGTCAGTATGGCGCTTGACTGGTGTCAGGCGACCGACTGTCAGCCAAGTGAATGCATCCGCCAGTCCAAGCGACGATCGAGTCAGGTCGCGAAGGGCCGGATCGGGCTTGTACGTGTCGGTGCGAATCCCGTTTGGGAGCAGCAAGATCTTGTCACGGCGGACCGCGTGTCTGCGGATGGCCTCGTCGACTGCCATGCGACTGACCGCCGTGGTCACGTCTGTGAGTGGATCCGTCAGCCGAAATGCGTAGTAGCGCCACTGGGAACCCTGCTCCTGGCTATGCATCGTCGAGATGACTCGTGGTCCCGGTGCCAGGATGCGGCCGAGGCGAGCCAGAAAGATGCCGTGGACCATGTGGCCGTGTACCACGTCTGGGCGCCATGCACGCAGCAAGCGAGCGAACCTGATGAGGCCACGCGGATCGGGGACCCCTTTCGTCATCCCGAGTGTCGCGAGCCGCACTCCGCGGTCTTGCAGCGGAAAGAACTGCTCGTGCATCCGCACCATCGACACCACGCCCACTCCCCAGCCGCGCGCCCGCATGGTCGAAGCGAGCTCGAGGACCTGACGTTCGGCCCCGCCGAAGCCGGTTGTGGTGATGATGTAGACGACGCTGCGCGGTGGTTGGGGCACTTCGCATCCTGTGGCTAGAGAGGTCTGGGCCACGTGTCGGGAGTCGGAACGTGGCGGTGCCGGCGAGCTCGTCCGGCTGGCGATGGGTAGTGCGGCACACTCGGACTGCCCCGCATCTCGTGATCGATAGTGGGCCATCAGAGCGATCCTGTCAGCCTGACGAGCCGACCCCAGAAGGGCTTGATGGTGCACCCCAGCACCGGCTTCGGACGACCGGCCCTGTACAATCCCGCTCCATCCACCCGTGCCGCCAAGCGTTCCGATACCCCGTGCTGGGCGACGCCGAGCGACTCGCGCCGACCGGAGACAGGGTTCGCGATGAGGTTTGCGCCCGGAGTGACGGTGGCGTTCCGCAGCTGAGAGGACAAGATGCAGGACCCTTCGCTCCGTCTCGTTCCGGATGCCCATGATCCGGCTGGAGCTTCAGACGACCCAGCGCCGACGGCACACGGTCGGCCCGGTGAGCGAAAGTCGAGCGGGCAGGCTGCGCGGTCGCCAACTGATGGTGCCAGGCCCAGGGAGCTACAGGTCTGCCATGTGATCTCCAGCTTCTCGCCGGTCCTCGGCGGCGCTGAAAGGGCGACACAAACGCTGGTGGAGGCCCTGCGGGGACGGGAGCATGACGTCATCGTCTTCACACGCCGGTTTGCAAGGGAGCTCGCTCCGTCCGAACGGATCGATGGCATCCCCGTCTTTCGACTGGGATGGCCCGGACGAGGCAAGCTCAATGCGCTGACGTTCGCCCTGCATGCGCTGGTGCTTCTCGCATGGCGGTTCCGCGACTGGCGCATCGTGCATGTCCAGAACATCGACACTCCGCTGCTCGTGGGTCTCCTGGCAAGAGTGGCGCTTCGCCGCAAGTTGGTAGCTACGATCCATGGGCATACGCAGATCCTTGGGAGGATCAAGGGCAAGAGCGGTCGTTTACGTACGCGCATGATGGCCCGCGGCGTTCATCGGTTCACTTCCATCAACCCGGACAACACGACTGCGCTCGTTGACGTCGGCGTCCCACGTAGTCGCATCAGTGAGATCCCCAATGGGGTCGACACCAGTGTGTTTCGTCCACCCAGCGTTGCTGAGCGGGCTGGCTCGCGGTCAGCGCTCGGGCTCGGGACGGATGAGTTCGTGGCCGTCTACATCGGTCGTCTCGTAGCGTGGAAGCGAGTGGACCTCCTGGTTCGTGCTTGGGAGGGGATGTCAGCGATCGGAGGTCGTCGTCTCCTGATCGTGGGTGAAGGGCCTGAGGCAGAGCGGTTGCGGGCACAGGGCGAAGCGATGGGACCGACGATCCGGTTCGAGGGCAGGTCGAACCAGCCACTGACCTACCTGTGGGCTGCTGACGTGTTCGTCAATGCCTCGGGCGACAATCGCCTCCAGGGCGAGGGTCTCTCGGTCGCGTTGCTCGAGGCGATGGCCGTCGGTGTACCGCCCGTGGTGACGAAGGGGCCGGGCAACGATGTCGTCGTAGAGGACGGAGTGACGGGCCTGAGCTTCCCGGTCCAAGATGTGGCGGCCTTGGGGGGATGCCTCAGCCGCATGCAACAGGATGTGGAGTTCCGCCTGCGATCGGGACACGATGCGCACGAACGAGTGAGCCAGCGCTTCTCGATCGAAGCCGTCGCCAAGCAGCTGGAGGGACTCTACCTGTCCCTCGATGACGAGGCTGCATCCTGAACCCACCTTCGTGGTGGCAGATCCTGTCGCCCTGCCTCGTACCTTTCGCTTCTCCAGCTGCCCTTCTGGGCGTTCCGAGCGGAGGCTCGGAACGTTACACTGCTGGTGACCTGCGCGCCAGAGGATCTCGGGCGCATATCTCTCGCATGTATGACTTGACTGACTGCCTACGTTCAGCGTGACGCATAAGCAGTCCCAGCGCAGGGTCGACAGCGCTGCATCGACGTGGACCTGGAGGTTGTATTGAAGGCACTGGTGACCGGAGGAGCTGGTTTCATCGGACATCATCTCGTACGATCGCTGCTGGAGCGTGACCACAGCGTCGTGGTGCTCGACGACTTCTCGACCGGCCTGCAGGCGCGGCTGGATCCGTTCGTCAGCCGAGCGCGGATCATCGAAGGTTCGATCCTCGATCCCCATCTACTCGACCAGGCGTCACAAGACTGCGACGTCATCTTTCACGAGGCGGCACTTGCCTCGGTGGAGCGTTCGTTCGCGGCTCCTCTGCAAACCAACGAGGTCAATGTCGCCGGCACCATCCAGGTGATGCTCGCAGCCGCACGACAGCACGTGCGCCGGGTCATCTTCGCGGCTTCATCGTCGGTGTACGGAGTGCCTCAGGAGCTTCCCTGTCGGGAGACGATGCAGCCAGCGCCGGAGTCGCCCTATGGCATCAGCAAGCTGGCAGCCGAGTACTACCTGCATACACTTGGAAGGCATCTTGAGGTCGAGACGGTGGCGCTGCGCTACTTCAATGTCTTTGGCCCGGGGCAAGACCCGAGATCCGACTATGCGGCCGTCATCCCGCTCTTCATCACGGCCGTCCTTGAGGGCCGGCGACCTACAGTCAACGGCGATGGCGGCGTCACTCGTGACTTCACGTACATCGACAACGTGGTATCCGCAAACCTCATGGCAGCCACGACACCGGGAGCCTCCGGTGCGACGATGAACATCGCGTGCGGTGAACGGATCTCACTGCTCGCACTTCTGGACGCGATCAGCGCTGCCGCCGGCAAGCCGGTCGCTCCGGTGTTCGGCCCTCCGCGGGTGGGTGATATCGAGCATTCGATGGCGGACATAGCTCTGGCCCGCTCGGTGATCGGGTATGAGGCACAGATCCCGTTCCAGGAGGGCATCAAGAGCACCGTGGAGTGGTATCGGGCCGCCGGTGCCAGCTAGACGCGCCGCGACGTCACTTGGGACGTCCGTGACCGCTGGGTTGACGCGCTACTCACTGGAAAAGGCGCCATAGTGGCGGATGAGGCGCGCTCGATCCGGCTCGCATTCCTGCTGGGACGACTCAAGAATGGCGGAGCCGAGCTGCAGATGATCGCTCTCGCGCGGGGGCTGATCCAGCAGGGCTATCAGGTCGACTTCGTCTGCCGATCTGGCTCCGGACCGCTCGACGAACGCGCCCGGGCAGCAGGAGCGACGATCCATGAGATCGGCGAGCGGTCCTCTCCGGAGACTGAGGCACGCAGGCGCTACCTCCGGCGCGCCACCAAGCACGTACGCTGGATCAGCACGGCTCGGCGCGAACGCTACGACGTCGTGGATGCCTGGCTGCATCCGACCGACTTCTTCGCCGCCCTGTCGCGTCCGCTCACGGGTATCTCCGTCGTGGCCGCCGGACGAATCGACAGGTTCCCGCGACTGAAGCTCGGTCCGCTGACACGAGGGTTGTACTCGGCGGTGAACCGCCTCACGGATGTCGTCGTCGCCAATGCCGAGATCACCGCGGCCGATGCCATCCACGCGCAGGGGGTGCCACCACAGCGTGTGCGAGTGATCCGCGCCGGAGTCGAGTTGCCGCCACCGTTCACGGCGACCGAACGGCGGGCACAGCGAGCGGCACTCGGCGCGTCCGATGATGATTTCCTGATCGGGTGCGTGGGCAACTTCCGGACCATGAAGCGACAGGATCTGCTCATCGACGCCTTCGCCAGACTGCTCCCTCAGCACCCTGGATTGCGCCTCGTGCTCGTCGGCGATGGCGATCTGCGCCCACGGATCGAACAGCAGATCGAATCGCTCGGCCTCGATGACCGGGTCTGGCTCACTGGGATCGCCAGCGAGTTGCCGCGGCTCTACCATGCGTTCGACCTGTTCGTGCAGGCGTCCAACAGCGAGGGCCTTCCCAACGTGCTGCTGGAAGCCTCAGCGGCGGCCTTGCCGATGGTGGCCACGGCCGCGGGGGGCTCAGATGAGGTCGTGCATGACGGACAGACCGGCCTCCTGGTGCCGATCGATGATCTCGATGCCTTGACGTCAGCGATCCACCGGGCGATCACTGACAGTGATCTGCGGCGCGTCATCGGGGCGGCTGCCCGGGAGCTCATCGAACGCGAATACGGGATGGAGCGCTTCGTTCACGAGTATGCCGATCTGTATCGGCAGCAGTTGTCAGCCAAACGTGCCCCACGAGACAAGTCCGTCTGACGTGCGGGCCAGTGTCGGACCCCGCTCACGACGACAGGAATGGCCTACACTGCGCCCGTGCCGATGAAGTTCGCCGGGTCCCGTGGAGCGCGCAGATGGCCGTGATGCCTACTCCTGGCATGGCCTCCTTCGTTCTGTCGCTCGATACTGAGTTGATATGGGGAAGCTTCCATCGAATGTCAGCGGCCCGGTTCGAAGCCGGCTACCCCGATATCCGCGCATCGATCCACGCGATACTGTCCCTGCTGGAGCGCTACGAGATGTCAGCCACGTGGGCCGTCGTAGGGCATCTCTTCCTCGACAGCTGCGAGCGAGATCGATCCGGAGTGGCTCATCCGGAGGTGATCCACCCCGACCAGAGCTGGTGGAGCGAGGACTGGTATAGCCGGGACCCATGTTCAGATCGTGGGCGTGGTCCACTGTGGTACGGGCCGGACATCCTCGACACCATCCAGGGTGCGAGGGTGCCGCAAGAGATCGGCAGCCATTCGTTCGCCCATCCTCACTACGGCGATCCCGAGATGACGCGAGAGGCCGCCGCATCCGATCTCGATGCCTGTGTCGCGGCTGCCGCGGACCGCGGGCTGGAGCTGCGTAGCTTCGTGTTTCCAGGTAACTCCGAAGGTCACCATGATCTGCTGGGGGAGCGCGGATTCCGCGCCTATCGGGGCACCGGTCCCGAGGAGTCGCGGGTGCGGAGGCTGCCAGCGCCACTACGGCGCCCGGTACGGCTGGCGACCCAGACGCTCGGTGCCAGGCCGCTTGTCGGGGGGGCTTCAGAAACGCTGCCGGGGCTCTGGGACATCCCCGCCTCGATGTTGTTGCTGACTCGCACTGGGCTCCGGAGGGCGGCCACCCATACCGCGCGCCTGCGAAGGGCTCGAGCCGGGATCGAAGCAGCCCGGAGGGATGGCTCGGTCTTTCATCTCTGGACTCACCCGTGGAACCTCGCGGATGACCCTGCGTTCCACCTGGCCCTGCTGGACGACATCCTGGCTGGCGTGGCCAGCCAGCGTGACGCCGGTCGCCTTCGGGTCGAGACCATGGGGGGTATGGCCGCGCGGCTTTCCGAAGCATCTGCTGCCGAGGTCTGAGCCTTTGCGATGATGGGTCGCTGGAGCGCGGTCGACCGACCGTGCTCAGCGACGCGAGAGCAGCCGCGGCAGCGACCGGATCGAACGCACCTGTTTGCCTGAGCTCAAGCCCATGCCCACCGCGGCAAGGCGGGCCAGGGTGGCGACGAATGGCTTGGCATCGCGACGATCCCACGTCGCGAAGGAGGTCGCCCGCCACGCGTCGCTGACCCATTCGCCCAGGCCGAGCTGGCCTTGGGTCCACCTCATGAAGCTGCTGGGGATGTCGTGGAGGAAGTTGATCCAATAGACGCCGTCACGTTGGACGAGCCCGTGAGGCACATCGGCGCCGCACATCTCAAGGTAGCCGACGGCGGTCAGGTCGACCCCCGCATCGACGAAGAGTTGATTGGGCAGCACGGCGCGGGCATTGAGCTCCAGGAAGTAGACCTCTCCGGTGCTGGCATCTTCGGCGAACTCCACCCCGGTGAAGCCCACGTATCCGATCTGGTCAAGGAATGATGTCGTCATGTCAAGCAGATCCCGGAATGTCTCGCTGACCCCGTAGCTGGTCACACCCCTGTCGGGCAACCATTGCCGGAGCTTGCGGAATGAGCAGCGCGCGAGGACCGTTCCGCCCGCACCGGAGTAGGTGCTCACGTAGAGGATGTGACCGTCGCCGCTGTCGACCAGCTCCTGAAACACCGTTGCGGCGATGAGGTCCACATGGGCGCGGTAGAAGGTCAGGAGCTCGTCACTGCCCGCGACGATGACGTTCTTGCCGGGGAATCCCCGAGCCGGGCCACCCGAAGGCTTGATGATGACCGGATAGTGGAATCGCGCGGCCATCTGCTCCACGTCCCCGAGCGTGTCAGGGGCACACGTACGGGGGATCGGGACGCCATGCCGTCGACAGATGTCGGCGGTCGAGCGCTTGTCCAGGAAGGTCGTCCGCATCGTTGCCGGCGGGACCCTGAACAGGAACGATGCCTCGAGCGTCTCGCGATGCTCGGACAGGAAGCGTGCGTAACGGTCGCTGGTAGGGATGAGGACCATCCACTCCGGAGAACCGGCCTTCTGGCGGACGTTCTGCAGGACTCGCAGGAGCTCCTGATCGGACTCGGGATCGGATAGACGATGGCGTGTCCGCAGCATGCGCGAGTGCCGGGCGGTCTCCGCTGCCGGATCCGAGTAGACGCCGTGGACCTCGACCTGCATTCGCGCCAGACTGCGCAGCACACCGAGACCGGTGGGCGAGAGGCCCAACACGACCGCTGGCGGGCGAGGGATGCGACCAGGCGGTCGGCCGACTACGTTGGGATGACCTTGGTCGTCCGGCGAGCCCACAGGTCCGCACCTCCGGCAGTAGGGAATGTCACCGATGGCAGTGTAGGGCACGACGAGCAGCGGCCCCCCGGAGGCGACGCAGACCCCGCACCGAGGCCAGAGTGGTGGCTGGGTCGTCGATGGTCCCGGCTTCCGCACCGGTGATCCCGTCGCCTTGGGCTAGACTGCAGCCCGCATCGATCTGGTCAACCGTCGCAAAGGAGGCGACCCTGGGATGAGCGCTGCTGTGTCCATCGCCGTCGCCCGGCGTGGCTTGGTCATCGCGCTCGGGGCGGCAATGCTGCTCGTCGCGTGCAGCTCCGTGTCGTCGTCCCCGTCGACGTTCATCGAGCCCGGAGCCTCACGGATCGCGACGTCCGGCCAAGCACCGCCGCCCATGGAACCTGATGTCCTGACGCCTACCTCGAAGCCGTCCACTCTGAAAGTCCCAGGCTCCATCGATGCGACCGGCTCCACTGACGTCTCGGGCCAGCTGCAGTCGGTCATCGACAAGGCACCCAACGGCTCGACCATCGTGTTCAAGGCCGGCGGCACCTATCGGCTCGACAGGGCCCTCGTGGTCAGCGGCCGGCGCAACCTCACCCTCGAGGGCAACGGGGCCCGACTCGACCTGCCACGGAAGCTTGATGGCTATGAGTCCATCGGCATCCAGGTGCGCAACGGCAGCACGGGCACGACCATCCGCGACTTCGCCATGGTCGGCAACAACACCGAGGCCGGTACGAGCGACGCCTGCTGCAGCCGCGAAGCCCAGCACGCCATCGCCGTCCTCAGTGCCACCGACACGCTCATCGAGGGCGTGGACATCCGCCGCACCTGGGGTGACTGCCTGTATGTGAACGCGGCCACCGTGCCGGGCGGAACCTGGTCCGACGGGGTCACCTTCCGTGACTCGACCTGCCGGCTCACCGGTCGCCACGGTGTGGGCATCATCCGCGGGTCGAACATCCGCATCGTGAACAACGTGTTCGACGAGATCGGCTTCATGGTCATCGACATCGAACCTGGCGCCAGTGATGCGGGTGCCAGCGACGTGGTCATCCGTGGCAACGACATCGGCAGCTACGGCCTCGGTGACTTCGACAATGCCTGGCTGCTCGCGGCCTGCGGCAAGGCCGGCGCGGTGGTCCGCGGCGTGTCCCTGACCGGCAACACCATCGAGGGCAACCGCATCGGCTGGTCCGGAAGCGTCACCCGCCCGTGGCGAGCCCTGAGCGTCTGGGTCTGTGGCGACAACGCCCCGCGTGAGGACTTCACGGTCACCGACAACGTCGCCCAGTCCGCGGTGGCCGGTCCCACCATGTACTTCACCGACGTCGATGGCGTCACCGTCACCGGCAACACCCAACCGCTCTCCTCGGGCTCCGAGATCGCCAAGTTCACCGGCTCCACAAACGTGACCTACGACGGTTGAGCGAGACATCGATGGGCCATGATCCCGTGATGCGAGCACATGCCGCCCCTGTTCATCGGGCCGGTCTCCGTCCTTTGGAGATCAAGGCATGACCGAACACGCGAGCAGCGGACAGGATGGCCGGTGGGCGACATCTGCGTCCGGGCTGCCTGATGGCATGATGACCCGAGAGCGCGCTGGCGGTGCCCCGCGTCGAGAGCCGGCCACAGGCCATCAGATATCCGGTATCGCACCGGACTTCCGGGTCACGTTCGCTGGTCTCGCAGTGGGCGCACTGATCGTCGCTTCGATGATGGGCGGGTCGTCGATGCTCGCCCTTTTCGCCTCCGCCATCGCGATGGCAGCGTCCGTCGTCTCGCCACTGACCGGCATGATCGCGTTGGCATTCGCGGGACCGCTCACGCGACCACTCGTCATCCCGCCTCCTGGAGTCTATGTCGCGATGGTCGCCGCGATGCTCTTCGGCGTCATCCTCCGCCTGCCGGCCGCACGCCCGCGATTGAGGCTTCCGTCAACGGAGGTGCTCTTGCTGGGTGCGTTCCTGGTCTATGCAGCTGCGCACCTCCTGGGCGGCCGGCTGGATGGCTACCCTGGCGCGCCAACCACGGAGATCGCATCACTGTTCGCGCGGCTGACCGAAAGCGTCGTCACGTTCGGGATCGCCTACGTGTTGCTGCGCGGCCGGTCGCCGTATCCGATCCTGACGGCATTGCTGGCATCGGCCGCTGTCGCGTCTGCCTTCGGGCTAGCCCAGCAGCTTGGAGCGGAGGGCGTGTTCGGGAACCTGGTGGATGCGCCGGGCGCTTCCGGCCGCATCTCTGGTGTGCTGGGAGATCCCAACTACTACGGTGCCTATCTCGGATCGATGGCGGTGCTCGCGCTCGCGTGGGCCGCCGATATAGGGTCGGTGCGCATGAAGGCGGTGCTCCTGGCTCTGGCCTCCCTGCTCTCCGCAACATTGCTGTTGACGCAGTCGCGCGGCGCCCTAGTGGCCTTCATGGCCGGCTTCATCACCATCATCTTCATCCGCAGTCGCAGGATGGGTGTCATGTCGGTCGTGGTGCTGGCGCTCATCGTTGCCATCGCCTATCCGATCTTCTCCGACTGGCGGTTCGACGGTGACGCGCCTGCCTCGGTCGCCGGCATCAGCACTGCGGCGGGCCGGACCGAGGCGTGGGGTGCTGCCGGAGACATCTTCGCGTCATCTCCTTTGTTCGGCGTCGGGCTGGGGCGGTTCATGGAGGAATCACCCGGCGGGATCGCGGCCCACAACTGGTATGTACAAGTGCTCGCCGAGCTCGGCATCGTGGGCTTCATCATCTGGGCGCTGTTCATCGTGGCCGTGGTGCTGGCGTTGCGGAAAAGACCACGACCCGCCCGCAGCATGGGATATTCGGTCCTGATGGTCTGGCTGGTGGCGAGCTTGACCATATCGCCGCCCACGGACTACAAGTTCACTGGGCCGGTGCTGATCACCATCGCAGCCGCCTGCGTGGCAGCATGGCCGCTGGGTCAGCGGGACGTCAAGGCTCTCGCGCTTCAAGCGCCGCTGGGGCTAGATCCGCCTTCAGGCTATATCAGTCGTATCGACCGTGTGGGTCATCGACCAAGGCCCGGACCGTGACTGAGCGCCCCTTCGATAGGGGCCTCAGTCCGACGCATGGGGAACTTGCTGGTCGTCGGAACGGTCGCCACCTCGCGGGCCCACGGTGGGTCGGAGCCCGGCGCCTGCCGCACACTCGCGTGCGCGGCTAAGCGGCCCAGGAGTCAACCATGGCAGGCCCTGAGGTCCGCTCCAGCTCGCTTGCCGCAGCCGGCCGGGCCACGCTCCTCCTCACGGGCGGGACGGTTCTCGTCCAGGCGATCGGCTTCGTTCGCCAGCTATTCCTGGCCGCCGAGGTCGGCATCGCCAGCGCCCTTGACGCGCTGCTCATCGCCCTGGCGGCACCGGCAGCGATAGTCGCCGTGCTGTCGGTGGGTGTCACGACAGCGATCGTGCCGGCGTATTTGCAGGCGAAAGACGAGCACGGCAACGCTGCGGCTAGACGCCTGGTGGGCAGCGTGCTTGTGTGGCTCGGTCTCGCCGGTTTAGGCTCGTCCGTCGCGCTGTGGGTCTTCGCTGACCCCATCGTGGCCATCACGGCACCAGGTCTCGCCGAGGCCGGTACGGCGGAGGAGGCCGTGGGATACCTGCGCGCGGTGGCGCCGCTGGCGTTCATATCGACGCTCTCCGCGGTGCTCTACACCTCCTGCCAGGCTGAGAGGCTCTTCCCCTCGATGACGGTCGCGACTGTCATCAATCCGTTCCTCGCCCTGGTGATCCTGGTTTCCTTCTGGGACACCCTGGCGCTCGATGGTCTGGCAGTCGGGACACTGGTGGGCGCGATCGCCACCCTCGGCGTGTTGGCAGTCGCCACGATCGCTCGTCGCGTCCATCCGTTGCCGCATCTCGCCCTGCGCGGACAGGGACTCCGGGGCCTGGCACGCCATGCGCTGCCGTTGAGCCTGAGCGACGCTGTCCTCCAGGTCGGCGAGATAGCCGATCGGGCCATCGCATCGCTGGTGCTGCCGGGAGGGGTGAGCGCCCTGCGATACGGTACCTCGCTCGTACGGCTTCCGTTCGGAGCCATCAGGCCGGCCTACCGGACGGCCATCTACCCGACGCTCGTCCAGGCGACCCGGGATCCGTCAGGTGGCGGGCTCGGTGTTACGACCGAGCGGGTCCTGCGCTATGGTCTCGTCTTCTTCGTACCGCTCGCTGGACTGACCATCGCGGTCGCGCCATTGGCCACCGCGATCCTCTACGACCGTGGATCGTTCACCGATGCCGACCTGATGCTGACCGCACAGGTCGTGGGGGTGTCGGCACCATTGGTGGTGACCTGGACGGCACATCCGACCGTCATCTCCGCCCTCAATGCGCGTCGCAAGGGCACGATCCTGCTTGCCGGCGGCATCCTGACGACTGTCATCAACCTCTCTCTCGACGTGATCCTCGGCTATGCCTTGGGGTTGGTCGGGATCGCCGCAGCGACCACGATCACGTCCGTCGTCGTACTTGTCGTCCAGAGCCACCGGCTCAGCCGCATTGAGCCCGCCCTGTCGATGACCGTCGTCTGGCGAACGCTCCTGCGGGCGTCCCTAGCGATCGCTCCGAGTGTGCTGGTGTTTGGTATTCCTCTCTGGGCGGGCGTGATGGACGGCAGTGAGCTGCCTTTGCGGGTCGTGGTCCTTGCGGTGGCAGGGATCGCCGGGCTAACGAGCTACTACCACATCGCCCGACGACTCGGGCTCCAAGAAGCGGGCGCGATCATGGCGTTCGGCACCAACACCTCGCGGCGCGTCTACCGTCGACTGGTGGCCACGGTCCGGAGGCCAGCTTAGCGGGTCCGTCACTCCTGCTCGAACACGGCAAGCTCGGGTAATCAGGCGTCGGCGTACACCGGCTCGACTGCTCCGAACTCGCGTCGACCTGGCGTGGCCGGAGGATCGATGGGCCATGATCCTCATGGCCCATCGATGTCTCGCTCAACCGTCGTAGGTCACGTTTGTGGAGCCGGTGAACTTGGCGATCTCGGAGCCCGAGGAGAGCGGCTGGGTGTTGCCGGTGACGGTGACGCCATCGACGTCGGTGAAGTACATGGTGGGACCGGCCACCGCGGACTGGGCGACGTTGTCGGTGACCGTGAAGTCCTCACGCGGGGCGTTGTCGCCACAGACCCAGACGCTCAGGGCTCGCCACGGGCGGGTGACGCTTCCGGACCAGCCGATGCGGTTGCCCTCGATGGTGTTGCCGGTCAGGGACACGCCGCGGACCACCGCGCCGGCCTTGCCGCAGGCCGCGAGCAGCCAGGCATTGTCGAAGTCACCGAGGCCGTAGCTGCCGATGTCGTTGCCACGGATGACCACGTCGCTGGCACCCGCATCACTGGCGCCAGGTTCGATGTCGATGACCATGAAGCCGATCTCGTCGAACACGTTGTTCACGATGCGGATGTTCGACCCGCGGATGATGCCCACACCGTGGCGACCGGTGAGCCGGCAGGTCGAGTCACGGAAGGTGACCCCGTCGGACCAGGTTCCGCCCGGCACGGTGGCCGCGTTCACATACAGGCAGTCACCCCAGGTGCGGCGGATGTCCACGCCCTCGATGAGCGTGTCGGTGGCACTGAGGACGGCGATGGCGTGCTGGGCTTCGCGGCTGCAGCAGGCGTCGCTCGTACCGGCCTCGGTGTTGTTGCCGACCATGGCGAAGTCGCGGATGGTCGTGCCCGTGCTGCCGTTGCGCACCTGGATGCCGATGGAATTCCAGCTATCGAACGTGCGTGGCAGGTCGAGTCGGGCCCCGTTGCCCTCGAGGGTGAGGTTGCGCCGGCCGCTGACCACGAGGGCCCTGTCGAGCCGATAGGTGCCGCCGGCCTTGAACACGATGGTCGAGCCGTTGGGTGCCTTGTCGATGACCGACTGCAGCTGGCCCGAGACGTCAGTGGAGCCGGTCGCATCGATGGATGCAGGCACACTGATGGCGTTCGCCGGCGGTAGCGTCGGCTTGGGTGTGGGGGCCAGCGTCGGCTTGGGTGTGGGAGCCGGAGTCGGCTTGGGTGTGGGAGCCGGAGTCGGCTTGGGTGTGGGAGCCGGAGTCGGCTTGGGTGTGGGAGCCGGAGTCGGCTTGGGTGTGGGAGCCGGAGTCGGCTTGGGTGTGGGAGCCGGAGTCGGATCCGGAGCCGGCTTGGCCGTCGGCGCTGGTGTGGGCGGGCTCGTCGGCGCTGGCGTGGCACCGGGGGTGAGGTCCGGTGCAGGTTTGGCGTCGGTCGGGGGTGAGGCGGGTCCATCCGTCCGGAACTGCTGATCCTTCGACTCCCGCTTGTTGCCCGCCGCATCCTGGCTGACCACGGCGTAGTGATAGCTGGTATCCGGTTCCAGGCCCGTCAGGTTCTGAACGTGGGTCGTGTAGTCAAGGCTGACCTCGCGCGAGGTCTCGCGCCCGTAGTCTCGGTCCGTGCCGAACTTCACGTAGCCGGTCGCCGGCTCATCCAGGGTCCAACGGACGGTGGCGCTGGTCTGGGTCACATCCTGGGACTTGATCTCGAGGATGCGCGGCGGCGCCTGGTCCGTGGTCGGAGGCTTGGTGGTTGGTTTTCGAGCAGTGCTGAACACGCGCTCTGCGTCATCGGCGCGACTGACCCGAAGGTTGTCGAAGCGGATGACCGCACTCGGCGTGGCAGCACGCCGCGTCATCTGCGCGCGTAGTCCCACTCGTCCTGCCCCAGCGATATCGGCACGGCGATCGTTACGGACGAGCTGCCACTTGGCGGGAGGGACGCCTCCGCTCGGCCAAACCTTGATCCTGAGTTGCGTGGGGTCCCGCTTCACGGCCTGGGCACGCACGGTCACCTGCTGGCCGGCGAGATAACGCCAACCCCTGACCAGGGCCGGCTTGCCGATCATGCGGCCCGCACCATTGCCGCGCGCCTTCGCGACCGAGAGCCACAGGCGGCCCTGGCGGCCGACGCGCACGCGCACGTGGTAGGAACCAGCCTTCGACTTGCGCAGGACCGCCATGACCTGCACGCCGGAGCCGCCGGTCAGCCGATCCAGGCTGAAGTCGAACTGCATCGTCACCCGAGCGACGGTCGTGTTCAAGGTCGTGAGACGGGCCTTGCCACGGCCGCCGACCCACATCCTGCCCTGCCCGGAATCGAGTGAGAACGCGGTGCGTCCGGTCGGGTGCAGCCAAGCCAGGCCATCGTCGGTGGCGCCCCACAAGGCGGCATCCGGTCGCTCGAAGGAATCGGCCACCAAAAGCTCGCGCGGTTCGACTGCCACGACCGTCGAACCCCCGAGGATGGCTGCCAGTACGAGCGCCATGCCGACGGCGACGAACGCTCGGATCCTGGCGCGGAAATCGGTCCGCGTTCTGACCTGTCCGCCTGGATCTCGACCTGGACGTGACTTCGATGCTCCGGCTGGTCCGGACTGTGCCCCCTGCATGGCAGACATGTGTTCCTGCTCCTTCGAGAAGGGGCGGGAGATGGATGGCAGGGCTCGTGGACCTGGAGCGCTCGGCAGCTCCGGGCATGCTCCAACGTCTGGGGACGGTGGTGTAGGTCTTCGGCAGCCCGGCCACCTGGCTCACGCCAGATCCTCGGCTTTGCGGCCCCGCCTCGCGACGGGTGTGCCTTTTTCGGGTCACCCGAATGGTGACGAGGACAACTTATCGGTCACTTCGCGGCGCCTTCATGGGAGCGTCCGCAGGTGGGGGCAGGGCCCAAAGTCCCATCGGGTTCCGGTGCTCAGCGCTCCGGAGTGAACAAGTGGGGTGGTCGTAGTACATCTTGGTCAGGCAGCAAGGGGGACGTCGGGGGGCGCCCAGCCTCCAACCCTAGCGGTCGGAACCGTCCGCTCCATCGCCAGCGCATGCCCCGCTGGCCGAAGAGCGGGAGCGTTGACCGTCGTCACCGACGATGGGATGTGAGCGAGCGTCAGTAGTACTTCCGTCGGCTATCCTTCAACTCCTGCCAGTCCTGCCTCACCCGCTTCAGGGCAGGCTGGCTATTGTCGTCAGGCGTCAGGAGCCGAGCTTCCACTTGACAGGCGCCCATGCTAAAGCGCCATGAGGAGGACCATTGCAGGATATCTCCCGGCAGGCGGTCATCGCGCTGCGCTGGTTGCCGCTGATCCTGGTCGGTGCGATCCTCGCCGGTGTCATCGCCTACACCTGGTCCAGTGGCAGGCCCAGCCAGTACGAAGCGACCGGCACGTTGTTGGTGGATCCGGGACGCGATGCCTCCATCCAGGATCGCACGGGAGCGACGCTGGCGGCGCTGTCCTATGCCGCTGACATGGAATCTCCGAGCTTCGCGCGGTCCCTCATCGACAAGCTGGATCTCGATACGACGGTCGATCGGCTGACCGCAAGGATCAGCGTAAACGCCGATCCCAACGCCGAGGTGGCGCTCGTCGGGGTCACCGTCGACTCGAGCGATCCAGAAGAGGCGCAGACCATCGCCAAAGCCGTTGGTGATGAGAAGATCGCACGAGTCACCGACGAGTTGATCACCGATGATGTCAGGGACGTCAACACTGCCATCAGGAAGGCTGAGAACGATCTCCAGGGACTCCGCCAGCGGCTCAGGAACCTGCGCGGCAAGGCCAACAAGACGGCCGAGGACTTTAACGAGATCCGGAGCCTGCCCGGCGACATCGCCACACTGCAGCAGTCCATCATCCAATACCGTCCCTTCTCTGGGCCCTACGTCCGTAACCTGCTCGAGTGGGTCGTGAGGCCGCAGGTCCCCACCGAGCCGGCTGGGCCGGGACCTCTCTACTGGACGCTGCTTGCGCTCGTCGCGGGTGGCATGCTCGCCGCCGGCGTGGCGTTCGTGCTGGAGTACCTGCGCCACTACAACAAGGTGCGCGACGATCGCGACCTGGGGAGGGCGACCGGCCTTCCCGTGGTGGGCTCGGTCTCCGAGAAGCGGGGTGACATCCGCCGGGGCCACACACACAGACTGGTGATGCTCCGCGCTCCGACCAGTGATGCAGCCGAAGCATATCGGGGCATGCTCGCCCGCATCGGCTTCGCTGGTGCCTCGGCTCGTTCCTTGCTGGTCGCGAGCGCGAGCCCGTCCGACGACCGGAGCATCGTGGCGGCGAACCTGGCGCTCGCCTACGCAGAGGCTGGCCGCAACGTCGTGCTCGTGGACGCCGACTATCGGACCCCACGCCTGCATGCCTTCTTCGGCGTGGCCAACGATCGGGGAGTGACCAATCTGCTCGTCGATTCCGATATCCCGCTGAGCTGGGTCGTGGTGCCGAGTGGCCACGCCCGGCTCCGGCTCATGCCTGCAGGGCCGTTGCCCCCTCGGGCATCCGGACCGCTCGGACCGCGACAGATCCAGCTCATGCTCAGCCATCTCCTCCAGATCTGTGACATGGTGGTGATCAACAGCCCCTCCATCTCGGGCAATCTGGACGCGGCTGCTCTGGCCACCCAGGCGGAGGAATCCCTCCTGGTCGTGCAAGCCGGCAGCCGGGTCGATGATGCCGCGGCGGCTGCGCGTGTGATCGAAGGTGCGAATGCCGACGTCGTCGGCGCAGTCCTGTACCGACAGGTCAGGGGCTCGCACCGGAATACCTTGTCCATGCCAGTGGTGGCTGCTGCGCCGGGCCAGCCGGCACCATCCTCGCCTCCGCCGGGCCCACCTCGTCGGATCCCGGCCGTAGTCACTGGGGCCGGGGCGCCGCTTCCCAATGCTCCCTCGGGAGGTCGCCCTGGTGCGCCGCCACCCACGGGCGCCGGCGCACCAGGCCCGGAGGGACCGCCACCACCAGGCTCGGTTGCAGGCGGTCCGACTCCCGGACCGTACGCCACGCCGTTCGGCGTGGGCGATCCACCTTCAGACCGATAGGCGCGGCGGGTCTTTCACGCCACCAGCGACGACATGAGATCGGTGACGCTGCCTTCCAGGTGGTGGGCAACCAGATAAGGCGGCGTGCCGTCGAGGTCGTCTTCTCGCGGCATCACCGCGATGATCGAGCGGTTTGGGTCGAGCCGCCACAGCACGTGCCGGAGGCCGCCATCGTTGAGACCAGTGAGCGATGCCAAGCGGAACCATCGCTGTCCGATACGGCCGACCCGGTAGGTGCCTTGGGCGGTCTCGATCTTGAGCATGGAAATGCCGTAGGCGGCATGGGTGACTTCCGACTGGGGAAGGTTGTGGATGTAGGACTCCTGCTCCACCCACGGACTCGGCGGCAGGATCCGCCAGTGTCGCGTACGCACCAGAGAGAATCCGATCCTGCGGTAGAACCGAAGGGCGATCTCGCTACCCTCGAACGCGTCGATGCCGACGCGCGCCGTCCCCGCGGCGTTGAGCGCAGTCCGCAGCAGGGCCGTGCCGACGCCTCGCTGCTGGCACCCCGGCTGCACATGCAGGTTGTCGATGATCGCCACGTGTGTGTTCCGCCGGAGCTGGACGAAGCCCGCGATGTCACCGTCGATGTGGTCCGCGACCCAGTACTCGCTGTCACCACCAAACGCGGTCGCGCGGACCGATGCCTCCACGAAGTCGGCTGCCTTTGACGCTCCCAGGACGTGCACTGCCACGGCCGATTCGAACATGGCGGCCCGAAACACCTCCACGATCGAGCGGGCGTCAGCCGGGCGGGCAGCCCTGGGTTGCGCGCGATCGTGAGGCGCGGAGGTGACGTTCGGGAGTGGTTCCATGCGGGGATAGTCTCACAACACGCCGGCCGGCCATTCTGGATCGCCCAGCCCGGCTTGGCTGGATGGGGGGTGGGCCTCCTGTCGGCTGACGGACCGCTGGCCGTTCATACAGTCCGCGCGCGCCGCTTGACAACGGGGACCCGCATCCCGTACAGTTCTGGCACTCTCGACTTGAGAGTGCTAACCCAAGAAGCGATGCGGGTCATCGTGCCCCCGGCCGAGCCGGATGAGGCCCCCGCCGCGACATCACATACCCATTAGGAGGGATCCTGCGTTGGCGACTGCCACCAAGCTCCGCCCACTCGGCGATCGCGTCGTCGTTCAGCCGACAGCCCGCGAAGAGATGACCAAGAGCGGTATCGTCCTGCCGGACACCGCCAAGGAGAAGCCCCAGGAGGGCACCATCATCGCTGCCGGTCCCGGCCGCCTCACCGACGAAGGTGAGCGTGAGCCCATGGATGTCAAGGTCGGCGACAAGGTGCTCTACGCCAAGTACGCCGGCACCGAGTTCAAGGTCGATGACGAGGAGTACCTCATCGTCAGCCAGAAGGACATCCTCGCCGTCGTCGAGGCCTAGACACAACGCACTGATTCGCAGCTCGGCCGGGCCCCCTTGGGTTCGGCCGTTGCGTGCCAAGGAGGAATGACCAGACCGTGGCCAAGCAGCTGATCTTCGATGAGACCGCTCGTCGCTCGCTCAAGAGGGGCGTCGATGGTCTCGCCAATGCCGTCAAGGTGACGCTCGGCCCCAAGGGCCGCAACGTCGTCCTTGACAAGAAGTTCGGGGCCCCCACCATCACCAACGACGGCGTTACCATCGCCCGGGAGGTGCAGCTCGAAGATCCCTTCGAGAACATGGGTGCGCAGCTCCTCAAGGAAGTCGCCACCAAGACCGATGACGTCGCCGGTGACGGCACCACCACCGCCGTGGTGCTGGGCCAGGCGCTCGTGACCGAGGGCCTCAAGAACGTCACCGCCGGCGCCAACCCCATGATCGTCAAGCGCGGTCTGGACAAGGGCGTGGACGCCATCGTGGAGCGCCTCAAGGCCAACTCCATCCCCGTCGACACCCGTGAGCAGATCGCGGCTGTGGCTGCTATCTCCGCGGCCGATCCCACCGTCGGCGAGCTCATCGCCGAGGTCATGGACAAGGTCGGCAAGGACGGTGTCATCACTGTCGAGGAAGGTCAGTCGATCGGCCTTGACAAGGAATACACCGAGGGCATGCAGTTCGATCGGGGCTACATCAGCGCCTACTTCGTGACCAACGCCGACCGCATGGAGGCGGTGTTGGAGAACCCCGCCATCCTCATCACCGACAAGAAGATCTCCAGCATCAGCGATCTGCTGCCGGCACTGGAGAAGGGCGTCCAGCTGGGCCGCCCGGTCTTCGTCATCGCTGAGGACATCGACGGCGAGGCCCTCGCCACGCTGGTCGTCAACAAGCTTCGCGGCACCGTCAACGTGCTGGCCGTCAAGGCGCCGGGCTTCGGCGATCGCCGCAAGGAGATGCTGCGCGACCTCGCCATCCTCAGTGGCGCCAATGTCATCAGCGAGGAAGTCGGTCGCAAGCTGGACTCCGTCACCCCCGAAGACTTCGGCGGCGCCCGCCGCATCGTCTCGACCAAGGACGACACCACCATCGTGGATGGCACAGGCGACCCCGAAGCCATCAAGGGCCGCATGACCCAGATCAAGGCGCAGGTCGAGGAGACCACGTCCGACTACGACCGCGAGAAGCTTCAGGAGCGCCTCGCCAAGCTGGCCGGCGGCGTCGCTGTCATCAAGGTCGGCGCGGCTACGGAGGTCGAGCTCAAGGAGCGCAAGCACCGCATCGAGGACGCACTCTCCACGACACGCGCCGCGGTCGAGGAAGGCCTCGTGGCCGGTGGTGGCACGGCGCTGCTGCAGGCGATCCCCGCGCTTGACGAGCTCAAGCTACAGGGCGACGCTGCCATCGGCATCAGTATCCTCCGCCGCGCGCTCGAGGCGCCGGTCCGCCAGATCGCCGAGAACGCTGGCCAGGAGGGCTCCGTCATCGTGGCGGCCGTCCGTGACCTTCCCCTCGGCTCCGGCTACGACGCGCTCAACGGTGTCTATGGCGACATGTTCGAGAAGGGCATCGTCGACGCCGCCAAAGTGACGCGTTCAGCGCTGCAGCACGCCGCATCCATCGCCGGCATGGTCCTGACCACGGAGACGCTGGTCACCGATCTGCCCGAAGAGGAGAAGGCGGCCGCCGTAGGTGGCCACTCCCACGACTACTAGTCGTCGCTGACCAAGCGGTCAGCCTTGCACCCAAAGCTGGGGAGTCCGGGTCGATGAGGCCCGGACTCTTCGATTCAGGGCGTGTAGCGGCCGATGACGGGTCGGTGCTTCCCGTTGGCGCCAGCCGGGATGCTCTCGACGAACTCGACCGCCACCTTCGCGTCTGCCCCGAGCCATCTGCATAGCACGGCCTGAAGGTCGGCCTCGCTGTAGTGGGCGCCTCCGGACACCACCCGGAGCAGATAGCTGGCATCCTCCTCCTGGATGAGCTGATAGCGCTCCAGGTCAGGAAAGCTCTTGGCCATGATGGCCGAGGCGGACGTGCCGGACACCTGACCGCCGCGGGTGTCGAAGATCACGTCGGCACGGCGTCCTTGGATGCTGTGCAGCGCCGTGGGGCCGTGCTCGTCACCTTCGTCAGCCACGATGGCCAGGTCGCCGGTGTCGTAGCGGATCATGGGCGTGGCGTAGTTGTACAGGTCAGTGACCACGATGCGGGCGAGTCTCCCGGGCACCTGGGGTTCGTACGCGTCAGGCTTCAGGAACTCGAAGTGATAGCTGGCACGATTGAGATACAGGAGCTCGGCACCGGGCCTGGCGCATGCCAGCACGCCGTTCTCCTCGTTGGCGTAGCGGTCCACGACGGGGCACGCGAAGGCCGCCTCCATCGTGGCCCTCGCGGCCGGTTGCAGCTTCTCGCCACTCGAGATGACGACCCGCACACCGAGCTCGTCGGGAGCCCGACCGACCGATGTGGCATAGCGCGCCAACGCCGCCAGGGTGGAGCTGATGGAGAGGATGCCCGTGCCGCCCTGATGCCGCAGCACCTCCAGGACATGCGCTTTGACCGCGTCGTCCATGCCCACGTGATCGATGGGGACGATGTTCCGGGAGAGCTGCTGCCATCGGGACATCGGCAGCAAGCGCGCCGCGAAGAGCCACACCAGCCGGTCACCGACTCGCTGGCCGGCGGTCTCGTTGAAATAGACCGTGTCGGCGATGTGGCGCTGTCGCTTGCCGGCATCCTGGAGCACGGAGAACGGTGCTCCCGTCGAGCCTGACGTCGACTTGCGGTGGAGATCGGCATCCGCGAACGCCTCCGAACGGAAGCGGTCATAGGCTGCTCGATAGGTCGCCTTGTCGACGACCGGGAAGTCGAGGAGCCCGCCTCCGACGTAGGGCCGATAGAACGGCGTCGTGCCGGTGGCGTGGTCGAGCAGGCGGGCCGCAGCGGAGCCATCGACGATCCCCTCCGCCATCCTGCGCCGGATGTCCTGGTAGTGGCCCCGGATGTGGCCGCCTTTGATGGCATCCAGAGTCCAGAAGCCGGCACGCCGAGTCGCTGCGCCAAGGCTGACGGTGCTCGGCCGCATCATCCGGATCGTTGCGCGCCGCCGGCCGCGCGTCGCCGAATGGTCGCCCTGCGCTGGGTTTCCGACGACGGTGGTGTGGGGCCGCACGTCAGACACCACGACGGCGCCGGCACCCACGATGGACCAAGCGCCGACGTGGACACGCGGCAGCACCACGCTCCCGACGCCGAGGAGGGCGCCCTCGTCGACCGTGGCTTCACCGCCAAGGTGGGTGACCGTCAGATGGGCGAAGTCGGCGACGCGGGCATCGTGGCCGACACCGGCGCGGTTGTTGAGGATGACGTGGGCGCCGATCTGTGCACCCACCTGTACCGTGACACCGGAGCAGACCAGCGTGCCCGGTCCGATCGGCACCGCCGGGTGGATCCAGCTGAACGGGTGCACGACCGAGACCCACGCGAGGTCGAGACGTTCCGAGATGCGGCGGCGAAGGTCATTGTCACCGACCGCGATGACAGCCGGCGAACCGAGCGAGATCTGGTCACATGGCCCAAGCACCATGCCGCTGCCCAGGGACCTGCCCCACGTTTCCGTATCGTCGTCGTAGAAGCCAGCGACGGGCATGCCCGCAGCCTCCAGGACCGAGGCCACTACGCGTGCATGCTGGCCGGCCCCGACGATAGCCACCGGACGCACCGACGACCCCGACTCATCTCGTACCGACGACTTCACGCGTGGGCTAGAGCGTGTGATCGACCTGGGGCGTCTGGCATGACCGCTACTCTAGCGCCAGCTCGCGGGGACTGGTTTTGCGACACACTCAGGGACACCTTTGTCGACACCCGCGTCGGCACGTTCGGGCGCGCGGCCCTAGACTCCGGCGCCATGAGCCGTCACCACTCCCATGCACGCCGGCCTGCCTATGCCCGCCGTTCTGCCCGACCCACCACAGCGCTTGTCATATCGTTGGCTTTGCTCGGTGCCGGCTTGGCTGGCACGGTCGCTGCGCAGGACCTTCCCGCATGCGGCGACGAGCCAACACACGACTGCGTCCTGTCCGACTGGTCGGCCGCAGAGGCTCGTGATATCCCCAGCCCGTTCGGCGATGTGCAGGGGCTGGTTTGGCTTGATGATGCACAGGGTGATGCGCCCTCGGGGGGCCTGGACATCCTGGGTGCAGGCCTTGGTCGTGTCGACATAGATGACCCGGGTGCGATCCGGGATAGCGCCGGGCTGCTCACCGCCGGCAAGCGCAAGAAGGCCGTCAGACGCGGTCCGGCGATGATCGTTCGCGTCGTCCTCGATCGCCCGCTCGACCAGGTCGACGGCCATCACGCGAGCCTGCACGTGGCCACCGATATCGACGGTTCGCGCAGCAACAACGCACCCAGCGGGATCGCTGCACCCGATGGCCCCTTCGCCGGCAGCCAGGACGTGTACTCGTTGACTTGGGCCTCCACGACCGGCAAGGAGCGCTTGCTCTCGAGCGACCTCGCCAGGAAAGGGTGGTACCGGGCCAAGACACCCTTTGCCGCCGCTTGGGCAGCACCCAACGTCCTGGACATGGCCATCACGCCCGCGCAGTTCGGCGATGGCTTCCGCGTCGTGGCCTACGTCGAAGGTGAGGCTGGGGGGTACGACAGCCTGTCGGTCGGCGTTGGTCCCATCCCTGAGAACGGCAAGGTGGATCTCATCCCGACCTGCATCGAGGGGACGCTCAGGGCGGAGCCGTTCCTGGTCGGGCGGATGGTCGAGAACGGGCAGACCTTGCGCAACGTGGAAGCCCCGGCCTCCTGGGTCGGTGGTGCCAGCGTGCCGGTGGCAGACGATTCGCGCGATGCGCTCGCGGCCTTCATCGCGGCTGGCGATGACGATGCAGATGGCCGCGTCGGGGTCCCGGCCACGGTCAGTCTCTTCGAGGATGGCGTGGTGATCCGTCAGGGTTCGGAGGTCGAGATCGCTTTCGATGGCTCGAAGGCGCAGCTTTCGTTGGAGCTAGGCCTGACCCGCCGCGGCTACGACGTGTTACGGGATGTCGAGCTGGAGTCCACCGCTGATGCTCGTCTCGATACCTGGCTCAAGGGGGCGACCGACTCGCTGACTGAGTACCTGCCGCCATTCCGCACCACCAAGAAGCCCGGCTTGTTGGTGGGGGAGGGCAGGGGTGCCTGCGTCCCCTGGCTGGAACCCGAGTCCGAGCCGACTCCCGTGGCATCAGCCGAGCCGGTGCCGAGTGCCGTCGCCGGCGATGCCTGAGCGCCCGCTCCGCGTTTCCCTAGACTGTCCCGATGACCACCACCGGCTGGATCCACCTCATCACCGGCTGCATGTTCAGCGGCAAGACCGACGAGATGCTGCGGCTGATCCGGCGTGCCGAGATCGCCGGTCGTCGTGTGCTCTTGGTGCGTCCGGCCCTCGATAGCCGTACCGAGGCGGGTTCGGTCGAATCGCGTTCGGGTGTCACCTACCAGGCCCGCTCGGTGGCTGACAGCAGTGAGATCCCACCCATCGTCACATTCGAGCGCGCCTCGGTGGTGGCCATCGATGAGGCCCAGTTCTTCGATGCTGGCCTGCCGGAGATCGCCGAGCTGCTGGCGGCAGAAGGGCGCTCGGTGCTCATCAGCGGCCTCGACCAGGACTTCCTGGGCCGGCCCTTCAACTCCATGCCCACGCTGCTGGCGCTGGCGGATGAAGTGTCCAAGCTCACCGCCATCTGCACGGTCTGCGGTGCCGACGCAACCCGGACCCAGCGTCTGGTCGGCGGACGTCCTGCCGCTGCCGACGACCCTCTCATCGTGGTGGGCGGCATGAACGATGACCGCTACGAGGCACGTTGTCGCTCGCACCATGTGGTGGGGACCGCACGTGGCATGACATCGTCGCCGATCTGGGAGAGCGTCGCCAGCATCGGCGAGTAGGCGTACGGCGCCGTGGATCGGGCCAGGCACCGCGTCACGATGGCGCCGACTGCTTCTTGCCGCACCCCCGTGGCACCTTGGACCCCCAAGCGGCCATGACCTCCGGCGAGTAGTTCCATGGCGGCCACGGTCCCAGAGTGGGGCTATCGAGCCGCGGGCACAGCCGCACGCAGTGTCCGCTGGCCGACTCGAACAGCAAACACCAAGCTTGCCCCAAGCAGAGGTATCCAGTTCATGCGAGATCGCTCACTCGGCGTCACCGCGCTCGCCTTCGGTGCGGTCATGGTGGCGCTCTACGGCCAGTTCGCCGCCGTGGCATTGCTGCTGATGGGCTCGGTCTCCACGACTGCTGGGTCCTCGCTTGGCCCCATCACGTTGATCACCGGCGCCTTCTTCATGGGTCTCACCGTCGCAGCCTACCTGGTGGGCTACGGCTTCTGGACCGGCAAGCACTGGTCCTGGGCCGGCGGCATGGTGGTCTTGGTGTCGCTCATCGTGGCCAGCCTCATCCTCTCGGTCATCTCCACCAACTTCGTCTCGCTGGTGCTGCCCTCGATCGGTGCGGTCGTGGCATTCGTGTACCTGCAGCGACCGGCCGTGCGCGCCGAGTTGCTGGGCACCGAGCCGAAGGCCCACGCCAGCTGTTCCGTGCCCTGTCGCATCGACGCGGCCGATCCAGCCCACTAGCAGGAGTGGCCCGTCCTGTGTGACGAACCACTCTCGATTGCCGCTTTCGGTTGACACGTCCTAGGTGTCCCCCGAGGCTCACGGCCGGAATGTCACCTGTGAGGAATTCCGGATCGACGCCAGTCGACCGGAGCGTAGCGGCTGCTCGTTGCCGGTGATGGTGAGACCCGTGACCCTGCTGAAGTGCATCGATGGACCCGTGACCTTGGCCTTGGCGACATTGTTGGTGATGGTGAAGTTCGCACGCGGGCCGTCTCGGCCGCAGACCCGGACGCTCAGCGCCCGCCACGGCCGTGTGACGCTCCCGGACCAGCCGATGCGGTTTCCCTTGATGGTGTTGGCTGTGAGCGCCACATCGCGCACGGGCGCGCCTCTCTTGCCACAGGCGGCGAGCAGCCAGGCATTCTCGAAGTCGCCAATGCCGTAACTGCCGATGTTGTTGCCACGGATGACAACGGTGCGGGCGCCAGCATCCCGGGCGCCGGGCTCGATATCGATGACCATGAAGCCGATCTCATCGAACCTGTTGTTGAGGATGCGTACGTTCCTGGCACGGATGATACCCACGCCGTGGCGGCCGGTGAGCCGACAGGTCGAACGGCGGAACGTGACGCCGTGGGACCAACTGCCGCCCGGCACAGTGGCCGCGTTCAGGTAGAGGCAGTCACCCCAGGTACGGCGGATGTGCACTTTCTCGATGAGCGTGTCCTTGGCGCTCAAGAGGGCGATGGCGTGCTGTGTCTCGCGGCTGCAGCAGGCGTCACTAGTGCCGGCCTCGTGGTTGTTGCCGACGATGGTGAAGTTGCGGATCGTCGTGCCCACGCTGCGCTTCACCTGGATCCCCATGGCATTCCAGCCGGAAGCGCCAGTCAGGTGCAGGCGAGCACCGTTGCCATTCAGGGTGAGATGGCGCTTGCCGCTGATATACATCGTGCGGCTCAGCCGGTAGGTGCCGCCCAACTCGAAGCGGATGACTGAGCCGTTGGGCACCGACGCGATGAAGCTGTTGAGCTCGCGGGACACGTCCCGTGATCCCGTCGCATCGATCCTCGATGGCACGCGGTAGACCTTGCCGCTAGCGGACGCGGGCGAGACGTCCGCCACAGCGATCGCGTACAGCATGATGAGGATGGCTGCCAGCACGACCCGCCACAAGGGCACCGACAGGGCCGTTCCGAATATGGCGATGGGTGGGGATGAAGACTGGGAGCGTATTGGTCTGGGGACCATATGCAGGACTCCTTTCAGCCGTCTGATCGGCGCGCGAGCGCACGAAGGCGGCATTCATTCACCGGCGCAGGCGGCACGGCACCACCGGCGACGGGACTTGGCGCAGGCGGCACGGCACCACCGGCGAGAACATCAGGATAGCCATCGTCTCCACGGTTTGCATCGCAACTCTCTACTGCCCGGACCGGCGGTCCGTCGACTTGTTCCGACGGGAGATGGCGGAGTCGCCGCGGCCGTTCCTGATGCCATCCTCTGGCGGCACTAGAATCAGTTGTGTGCCCGATCGCAAGGATGGCGCGGCGGCAGATCCGTCGCTGCCGCTCGACACCCCAGTCCCTACCTTCGACGGCTTCTTCGCGCCACATGAGCTGGCGCCCCCGCCGTCGGACGACGATGCACCGCTTCCCGAGTCGGACCGGGAGGACGACGAGCCCGAGCGGTCTGATGGTCCCGCACCGCGGCGCTTCGAGCCGGCCGGGGAGCCTGCGAATGACGACGAATGGTTCTCGGTGGTCGCCGCCACTGCGGGCGGATCAGCTCCGGCACGCCCCGCGCCCGACGAAAGGGCGCGCGCCAGGGCGGCCACCGACGCGAAGAAGCTGGCTGCGTCCATCGTCAAACGTCTCAACCCAGAGCAAGCTCGTGCCGTCACCGCCACCCAGGGACCGCTCCTGATCCTGGCCGGTGCCGGATCCGGCAAGACACGCGTGCTGGCCCACCGCATCGCTTATCTCGTCGGCGTCGAAGGCGTCAAGCCCTGGCAGATCCTGGCGGTGACCTTCACCAACAAGGCTGCCGCGGAGATGCGCGAGCGCATCTTGGCACTGGTCGGTGACGAAGGAGCCAAGGTGGCCATGGGCACCTTCCATGCCCTCTGCGCCCGTGTCCTTCGGCGCGACGGCGCTGCCATCGGCATCGACCCCCGCTTCGCCATCTACGACACCGACGACCAGACCGGCATCGTCAAGGCCGTCCTGCGTGACCTTGAGCTGCAGGGCACCGGCGAGCTGCGACCCGCAGCCGTGCTCTCTGCCATCAGCCGCTGGAAGAACGACATGGTCAGCCCGTTCGAGGCAGACGAGAGCGCGCGCGGCTACCTTGAGGCGCAGTACGCCAAGGCCTACGCCCGCTACGCCACGCGCCTGAAGGCGGCAGCCGCGCTCGACTTCGATGACCTGCTCACCGAGGCCGTGCGGCTCTTCGATGAGGCGCCCGCGGTCCTGGTCCACTACCAGCAGCGCTGGCGGTACCTGCATGTCGATGAGTACCAGGACACGAACCGGGCCCAATACCTGTGGGTCAAGGCACTCGCGCGCGAGCACCGCAACCTCGCGGTGGTCGGCGACGACGACCAGTCCATCTACAGCTGGCGTGGTGCCGACCTGCGCAACATCCTCGACTTCGAAGCCGACTATCCCGAGGCCACGGTGGTCAAGCTGGAGCAGAACTACCGCTCCACCCAGCTCATCCTCGACGCGGCCCATGCGGTGGTGGCGCGCAACGAGGACCGCAAGGACAAGAAGCTCTGGACCGAGAACCCGCGTGGCCAGTTGATAGAGCGCTTCGAGGCCGACCGCGAGGACGAGGAGGCGGAGTGGGTGGCCCGCCAGGTCGAGGCATTGGTGGCCGGGCGAGGCAGTGCCGGCTCCATCCTCTCGCGCCGCGCTGACGACGGCGATGAACAGGTGTACCGCCTCCAGGACGTGGCCGTGATGTACCGCACCAACGCCCAGAGTCGCGCCATCGAGGAGGCCTTCCTGCGCTACGGGCTGCGCTACCAGCTGGTGGGTGGCACGCGCTTCTACCAGCGCCGCGAGATCAAGGATGCACTGGCATACCTGCGCTGCCTTCGCAACGACCATGACGTGGCGGCCTTCGAGCGCATCGTCAACGTTCCGCCGCGCGGCATCGGGCAGCGCTCGCTGGAAGCCTTGCGGACGCTAGCTGAGGATCGAGAGTCCGACTACTGGTCGGCCCTGGCCGCGGTAGCCGCGGGTGATGGCGAGCTGACACCAAGAGCCCGCAACTCGCTCATCGCCTTCCGCACCCTTCTCGAGCGTCTCCGTTCCCGTGTCGGGCTGATGGCGTTGCCGGAGCTGCTGGACACAGCGCTGGAGGAGAGCGGCTATCGCGCCATGCTCATGGACGGCTCACAGGATGGCGAGGACCGCTGGGCCAACCTCATCGAGCTGCGCGAGGTCGTCGATCGTTACGGCGACCTTGACCCGGTCGATGCGCTCGACCGCTTGCTCGAAGAGACCGCTCTCGTGGCTGACCAGGATGCCTACGCTGGCGACGCGGACAAGGTCACCCTCATCACCCTGCACGCCGCCAAGGGCCTCGAGTTCGACGTGGTCTTCATCTCTGGGCTGGAAGAGGGGGTCTTCCCGCACGCGCGGGCACTGGACGATCCGCGCCAGATGGAGGAGGAGCGCCGACTGGCGTATGTCGGCCTCACCCGCGCCAGGCACCGGCTCTACCTCACCCACGCCGCACAACGTGCTACCTGGGGCCGATCGGGCTTCAGCGTGCCCAGCCGTTTCCTGCTGGAGATCCCCGAGGAGCTGATGCACGGCCCGAGGTTGGTCTCGCTCGACGACGAGGATGATGACCAGCGGCCCTACCACGAACGGACCGGCTACGACCTCTCTTCGGTGATCGGCCGTCGAGCTTCTGACACCCGCCTGGTAGGTCGCCCGCCGGTGGGTCCGCGAGGCGGTAAGCGCCTGCCGCCCGGCGGTGGGTACACGCCTCCACCCGGCGCCCCGCGCACAGGTCAGACGTTCCGCACCTCGCGCGATCTGGCCGCACGACGTGAGTCCTACTACGGACGCGTCCTCGACGAGGGCGATGCCGAACAAACGGTCCAGCCTGTGCCTGTCCCGGCCGACGAGTGGCGCCTGCCGCCCGAGACGACCGTGCCCGGCGAGCACCGCTATCGCGACGGCCTAAAAGTGCGTCACCAGATCTTCGGCGTGGGTCAGGTGGTGTCCACCAAGCTCACGCGCAACGACGAGGAGGTCACTGTGGCGTTCCCGGAGAAGGGCATCAAGAAGCTCATGGCGAGCATGGCCAACCTTGAGGTGCTGGCCTAGCTGAGCTGCCGCGGTGCTTCCGATATGCTGGCGCGATGGAACGCCGACCAGGCTTGGATGGGCAGCGCTCTGAGCCCGGCCCGCTGGCACCGATAGCCGGCGCGGACGGCGATGCGGGCGCGCCCATCCTCGTGTGCTCGGAACTGCGCAAGCGCTATGGCGAGCGCAGCGCGGTCGATGGCGTGAGCTTTCAGATCGCTCGCGGCGAGACCTACGGGCTGTTGGGGCCGAATGGCGCTGGCAAGACCACGACCATCTCGATGGTCTGCGGCCTCACCGAGCGCAACGGCGGGACCATCACGGTCGCCGGCCGTGCCATGGCTATCGATGCCACCGAAGCCAAGGCGGACATCGGCTATGTGCCTCAGGACCTGGCCATCTACCCGGATCTCACGGCACGAGAGAACCTGCGCTTCTTCGGTCGTCTGCAACGACTGCGAGGTCGGGATCTGGACGGGCGCGTCGCCGCCGTGTTGGAGCTGACTGGCCTGGCCGATCGTGCTGACGAACGCACGCAGGCCTATTCGGGTGGCATGAAGCGGCGGCTCAACATCGGCATCGGGCTGTTGCACGAGCCACGGCTGCTGGTCCTTGACGAGCCCACCGTGGGTGTCGACCCACAGAGCCGCAACGCCATCCTCGAAGCGGTCGCCGAACTGGGTCGCGGCGGGATGTCCATCCTCTACACGACCCACTACATGGAGGAGGCCGAGCGACTCTGTGCTCGCATCGGCATCATCGATGAGGGCAGGATCCTGGCCGAAGGGACACGCCGGGAGCTGGTCGCGATCGTGGGCCAGAAAGACCGCGTCACGCTCACCGCCAGCGGTGCCGTCCGTGCTGCTGCCGAAGCGCTCCGTGCTCTTGAGCGCATCGACGAGGTCACGACCACCGAGGACGGCGGCATCGAGGTCGTAGCTGAGAACGCTCGTACCTTGCTGCCCCAGATGCTCGAGGCGACGACGACCGCCGGCGCCACCATCAACAGCGTCGAGGTCATCGAGCCGGATCTGGAGGCCGTCTTCCTGCACCTCACCGGCAAGGCGTTGCGGGACTAGGGGTCCCGGCCGGCACATGCCCGCAGCGCTCGATATCGCCGCCAAGGATCTGCGGCAGCGCCTTCGCGACCGCTCGGCGATCCTCATCGCCATCGTCGCACCGTTCAGCTTGGCGGTGCTGTTCTCAGTGATGCTCGGTGGCCTTGACGAGGGCTTCCACGCCCAGTGGGGCATCGTCGATCTTGATGGCGGCGAGGTCGCGCTGGCCTTCGTGGAGGGACCGCTCGCGGCCATGGAAGCGGCCGACGTGGTCAGCCTGACGGACTTGCCCGATGCGGCCGCTGCTCGGGAGGCGGTCGAGCAAGGCAGCGTGGACACGGCCATCGTCATCCCGGCAGGCTTCTCCGGCATGGCCGCGAGTGGCGCAGGCGGCCGCATCGAGCTCATCAGCAACCCCGATGCCACTATCTCGGCACAGGTCGCGAGGTCGGTCTTGTCGGGCTTCACCAGCCAGGTCGACGCGGTCGGACTCGCCGTCGCGACCGCGCTGTTCGAGGCTGGAGGGCTGCCCGATGCGGCATCCACCAAGACACTGGCTCGCCTGGCGCAGGAGATGCCCGACCCCATCATCCTGGTCGACGATGCCGCCTCTGGTCGTACCGCATCGACCTCGACCTATTACGCCGCGGCGATGGCCATCCTGTTCGTCTTCCTGGGAGCCCAGTTCGGTGTCACCAGCCTGCTGACCGAAAAGCGCAACGGGACGCTTTCACGCATGGTCGCGGCGCCACTCAAGCCGCTCTCGATCGTGTTTGGCAAGTCCCTCGTGTCGATGATCCTCGCGGTCGTGTCGATGGGTGTGATCATCGTCGGCACGGGCCTGTTGCTGGGCGCACGCTGGGGCGACCCCATGGCCATCGCCATGCTTGTCTTCGCCGCTGCCCTGGCGGCAACCGGCATCGCGCTGTTGGCAGTGGGCTTCGCCAGGACCGAGGACCAGGCCGGCTCGCTGGTGGCCATCGTGACCATCTCGCTGGCCGTGCTCGGCGGCTCCTTCTTTCGGGTGGCGCAGGGGCCCAGCATCATGTCGCAGCTGAGCCAGCTGACGCCGCATCACTGGTTCCTCAGGGGCGTCGACGACATCGCCACCGGTGGGGACATCAGCAGCGCTGCCGGCGCCATCGCAGTGCTGTCGGCCATCGGTCTCGTGACGGGTGGAGTGGGGATGTGGCGGGCTCGCCGGGTGGTGGTCTCGTGATGGCCGTGTTCGATATCGCACGCGTCAACCTGTTGCGGACCGTCCGCGACCGCCCTAACCTCTTCTTCGTCTTCCTGTTGCCGCTCATCATCATCGTGGCGCTGGGCGCGATGTATGGCGGCTTCGGCGCGAACCGACTGGGTATCGTCAGCGTTGGTACCGGTCCGCTCGGCACAGACCTGGTGTCCCTCCTTGAAGCGGGTGATCTGCGCATCGAGCTCTCCGAGTACGACAGCCGCGATGATCTGCGGGCTGCTGTCGAGGACGAGGCGATCGGCGCCGGCTTGGTCATCCCGGCTGGATACGACGAGGCCCTGCGGCAGAACCAGGTAGCGGAGCTGCTGCTGATCGCGAAGTCCGAGGACCGCATGTCCGCTTTGCGCCAGGGTGTGGAAGCCGCCGCGGCCAGGCAGTCCGCCCAGGTCCGTGCAGCGCGAGTGGCCGTGGAGCACGCCGGTTCGGGCTTCGCGACCGCGCTCGAACGCGCCCGCATGACCCAGGCGGCGTTGCCCGGAGTCGATGTGGTCGTGACGAGCGTGGGCACGTCCGTCTTCCCGGTCGATGCCGGGCCTTTCGCCCCGGGCGCGCAGAGCCAGCTCGTCCTGTTCATGTTCCTGACCTCCATGACGGCCGCCACGCAACTGGTCCTCAGCCGTGAGCTGGGCGTCTCCCGACGCATGCTCTCGACCCGCACGCCCGTGCGGGCCATCCTCCTGGGCGAACTCCTGGGTCGCTTCGCGGTGGCGATGATGCAGGGCGTCTTCATCGTGCTCGTCTCGTCACTGCTGTTCGGCGTGACCTGGGGTGACCTGCTCGGCGCCACCCTGGTAGTCGTGCTCTTCGCCCTGGTCGGCACCGGTACGGCCATGATCATAGGAGTCTTCGCCCGCAACCCCGACCAGGCCGGCACCATCGGCGTCGTGGCGGGCATGATCCTCGGTGCCATCGGTGGAGCCATGGTACCGGCCGAGCTGTTCAGCGAGCCCATGACCACGCTCTCGCGGCTGACGCCGCACGCCTGGGGCATCGATGCCATGCGTGAGCTGGCGTTCCGTGGTGCCGGGGTCGCCGACATCCTCAGCCAGCTGGCAATGCTCGCGGCGATGGCGCTGGGACTGGTCCTCATCGGGACCTGGGGCCTGCGGCGGTCGCTCACGCGCGGCTGAACGTTCGGCCCTATGGGGTCGAGTCGCCTCCCGGCAGCGGCAGCACGTCGGTGACGTCCTTGAAGTCGTACCTGTCGTGCTTGGGATCCGGCCAGCTGTAGGAGCGATTGGGCAGGTCTGGCAGGTCGGCCCCGAAGTATTCGCGCAGGATCATGCGAAAGATGTTGACGCCGCTGTCGTCGGCGGGGACCTGGTAGTCGAGGCCGGGCAGGTAGTACGCGCGCAGCGTGCCCAGGCGGATGCCGTAGGTCTCAGGGCTGCCATCGACGCAGTCGACCTCGTAGCACAGATAGGGCCCCTCATCGGCCGTGATGATGATGATGGGGTCCTCTTCATCGGGCCCCCCAAGCAGCTTGGCCACGATCTCGTCGATCTTCTGGTTGGTGAACTCCAGCTGCTGGGCGTAGAGCTCGGCCTCAGTCTTCTGCTTGGCTTCAGCCTCCAGCACGAACCGTCCGTCCCTGGCCAGGACGTAGGGGGTATGCGGCATCAGGATGTGGGCGAATACGAACTTGCGGCCGGGAACGTCGGCCAGGCGTTCGACCTGACGGATGGCGAACAGCGCCTGGTCGCGATGCTGTGTGCGAGAGTGCGTGTCCTCCGGCGCCACGCCTGCCAGCCGCTCCAATGCCGGCAGCATCGTGGTCTCGCGCAGCACGGTATCGAACTCGGTGGTCTTGCCCAGCGCCAGGACCTCGTCGGCGATGGGACTGCTGGCCGTCGGGTCCCACCAGGCGCCAAGGTGGTAGTAGCGGTAGCCCTGTGAACGCAGGAACTGTCCGACCTCGTGGCGTGCGAGCCGCTCGCGCACCGGTGTGCGGTCGGTCGAGGGGCCGTCCATGGCGGCTGCCAGGTCGTCGTGGTAGCGCATGTTGAGCATCGCCGCGAGGCTGAAGTCGCTGGCGTGGTAGTTGGCGCGGGCACCGGGGATGACCTGGAACCCGGCCGCCTGAAGGTCGGGGTAGAGGTCGTTGTCGATGCCGAACCGTTCCTTGAGCGACCAGTCGGAACCGTAGCGGTCGAAGACGAGGAAATAGATGTCGCGCTCCGGGCGACGCGTCGCCTCGATGGCGCTGGTGGAGGCGACTGGCTCGCCCGCCGATGCGTCCACGGCCCGCCCCGACTCGGCCGGGACGATCGTCACGAGCGTGACGGCGACCAGCACCAAGCCGAAGAGGTTGAGCGCCGTGGTGACGCCGGTGAGCGAGCCCTGTGCCCGCCAGGCATAGATGCCGACTGCCACCATCAGCAGAACCCAGGCCAGGAGTTGGACGGTCTCATCCGCGATGGCGTTCCCCACCTGCGATGCCACGTGGCCGAAGAAGGCCGTTGCCAGCACGATCGCACCCGCCAGCAACGCCCCGCGCCGCAGGTCACGGTAGAGGAGGGCACATGCGGCCAGCACGACCGCGGCCGCTACCAGGGCCACCGCCAGGGGCCGCCACAGCTCAGACAGCAGGACTTCGCTGATGTTCGCGGCGTACACGAACAGCACCGCATACGCTGCCAACAGGAGTGGGTACAGCGGCAGACGAGCGAGGATTCCCATAGCTCGCGGCAACGTAGCACGAGTAGCCCCGATGGACCTATCCTCGGCCCTGATGGATACGCAGACCCAGGCGCGCGCCGCTGAGTTGCGCGAGGTGTTGACCCGCGCCAACCGGCTCTATCACGAGCACGACGCGCCGGACATGCCCGATGCCGAATACGACCGCCTCTTCCGCGAGCTGCTCGAGCTTGAGGCGGCCTATCCCGAGCTGGTCACGGACGACTCACCGACCCAGCGCGTGGGGGCCCCGACCGAGAGCCCCCTGGGCGATGTCGAGCACGGCAGCCCCATGCTGTCGCTCAGCAATGCCTTCGACGGGGACGAGCTGCGCGCCTTCGACGCCCGGGTGCGGAGAGGCCTTGGCCTGACCGATGAGGAAGCCGGCCCTCGCTACGTCGCCGAGCTGAAGATCGACGGGCTCGCCATCAGCCTGCGCTACGAGGCCGGCCGGTTCATCCTCGGCGCGACGCGCGGTGACGGACGCACCGGCGAGGATGTGACGCCTAACCTCCGCACCATCGAGGCCATCCCGGAGACACTGCCCGAGCCGCTCACGCTGGAGGTCCGTGGCGAGGTCTACATGCCCAAGGCCGAATTCGCGCGCATCAACGCCGAACGTGAGGAGGCCGGCCTGCCGTTGTATGCCAACCCGCGCAACAGCGGCGCCGGTTCGCTGCGCCAGCAGGATCCGGCCGTGACGGCTGGCCGACGGCTCTCAGCCTGGTTCTATATCCTGCTCGAAGACGGAGGTCCAGCCGGGGAGACCCAGACAGCGGCCCTGGAGCGGCTGGCGGCGCTGGGCTTCCCCGTCCAGCCTGACCACCAGTCTGACCTCGACATCGAGGCTGTCATCGCCTTTGCCGAGCGTTGGCGCGAACCTCGCCACGAGCTGCCTTACGAGACCGATGGCGTCGTGGTGAAGGTCGACCGCACCGATCTGCAGGCGCGACTTGGCATGGTCAGTCGGGCCCCGCGCTGGGCCATCGCCTACAAGTACCCGCCCGAGCAGGTCGAGACCACGGTCGAGGACGTCGTCCCCTATGTCGGCCGGACCGGCACGCTCACGCCGGTGGCGCATCTGGCGCCCGTCCTGGTGGCCGGATCGACCGTGGCGCGGGCGACGCTGCATAACCTGGACGAGGTTCGGCGCAAGGACGTGCGTATCGGCGATCGCGTGGTGGTGCACAAGGCCGGTGACGTCATCCCTGAGGTGGTGCGGGTGCTGGTCGAACGCCGCGACGGCTCCGAGCTTGAGTTCGTGATGCCCGCCGAGTGCCCGGTCTGCGCCGCGCCGGTCGTGCAGGAAGCGGGTGAGGTGCGCCATCGCTGCAGCAATCCGTTCTGTCCAGCGCAGGTCATCCAGGGGCTCTCGCACTTCGTCGGCCGCGGCGGCATGGACATCGAAGGCGCCGGCTTCGCCGTGCTCGACCAGCTCTTGCGCCGTGACCTGGTCACGGGGCCGGCCGATCTCTACCGCCTGCGTGCTGAGAACCTCGTGGACCTGGATCGATTCGGCCACAAGAGTGCCGACAATCTCATGGCTGCCATCGACCGTTCCCGGCGGCGACCGCTCTCGCGCATCCTCGCTGCGCTCGGCATCCGCCACGTGGGCGAGCAGACCGCCATCGACCTGGCGCTGTGGATCGCGACGACCTGGCCGATCGAGTCGGGCGAGGACGAGGCCGCGTGGACAGCCCGCATCGCGGAGGCTCTGGCGGCCGCCGATTCGGAGGACTTCGAGGCTGTGCCCGGTATCGGCGCCGTGGTGGCGACTTCCATCGGCCGCTTCTTCGATGACCCCAACACCGCGGGCGTGTTGCGTGATCTGGCTGCGGTGGGCGTGGTCGCTGTGCCACCGCAGGTCCCCGATGCTGGAGCGGTCGCAGGTCCACTCTCCGGCAAGTCCGTCGTCGTCACCGGTTCGCTCGAGTCGTTCGACCGCAAGTCGGCAGAGGCAGCCGTCCGCGCCGCCGGCGGCAAGGCCGCCAATTCGGTCAGCCGCAACACCGACTTCCTCGTGGCCGGCGCAAAGCCGGGTTCCAAGCTGGCCAAGGCACAGGAGCTTGGCGTGGAGGTGCTTGACGAGGCCGCCTTCCGCGCGCTCGTCGGCGAGTCCGCCGGGGACCCTGCCGGGGACACCACCGGAGATCCAGACTGAGGCAAGGCAGCCTCGCTATCCTGTGTCGGTGGCCACACTCTCCCGCCGCGACGTCGAACACGTCGCTCACCTCGCGCGTCTGGGACTGTCCGATGATGAGGTCACCCAGCTCGGAGGACAGCTCAATCACATCCTGGAGCAGTTCGCGGTGCTCGATGAGCTTGACACCGACGGCATCGAGCCCACGGCACGCGTGATCGAGCTGGAGAACGTCATGCGTGACGACGTGGTGCGGCCGGGTTTCAGCGTCGAGGAGGCGCTGGCCAACGCACCCGAGCGCGTTGGTGACCACTTCGCCGTACCGGTGGTGATCGCCGACGAGAGCGACGACTGATCAGGTGACGCCCGATCACACGCTGACCCGTCTGCACGCCCATGAGATGGCCGACCAGCTGCGCTCTGGTGTGGTGAGCAGTCGTGAGCTGCTGGCCGCGCACCTCGCGGGCATCGATGCCACGGACACGGCCATCCACGCCTGGCTGGCGGTGGACCGTGAGCGTGCGTACGCAGCCTCGGGCGCGGCCGATGCGCGGCTTGCTGCGGCACGCCGTGATGGCGAGGCCGCGGTGGCTGGCCTGCCGGACTTGTTGGGCATCCCGGTCGGACTCAAGGATCTGGTGATGGCGCGTGGCTGGCAGGCGACCGCGGGCAGCCGCATCCTCGAAGGCTTCGTGGCGCCCTATGACGCCCACGTCGTGGAGCGGCTCGAAGCCGCCGGAGCCGTCGTCGTGGGCAAGACCAATATGGACGAGTTCGCCATGGGCTCCTCGACCGAGCACTCCGGCTACGGACCGACCGCCAACCCGTGGGACCTCACGCGAGTGCCCGGCGGCTCATCTGGCGGTTCGGCAGCCGCGGTGGCCGCGTACCATGTTCCGCTGGCGATCGGCACCGATACCGGAGGCTCCATCCGTCAGCCAGCCTCGCTCACCGGCACGGTCGGGCTCAAGCCCACCTACGGTCGCGTCAGCCGCTACGGCATCATCGCCTTCGCCTCATCACTCGACCAGGTCGGTCCCTTCGCCCGTGACACCCGTGACGCGGCGCTGCTGCTCACTGCGATCGCCGGTCACGACGAGCGCGATTCGACCTCAGCAAGCCTAGAGGTGCCCGACCTCGTCACCGGGCTCTCCCGGAGCGACGATGCGGCCGCGGCCACCCTGAAGGGCATGCGCCTGGGGCTGCCGCGGCAATACTTCGTGCCTGGCATGCAACCGGGTGTGACGGTGCGGGTCCGCGAAGCGGTGGCCGCCTTGGAGTCCGCCGGGGCCGAGATCGTAGAGGTGGACATGCCCCACACCGACTACGGCCTCGCGACCTACTACATCGTGGCTCCCGCCGAGGCATCGGCCAACCTGGCCCGCTACGACGGCATCCGCTACGGGCACGCGGTGCGGGACGGTGATGTCCTGGCCAACTACCTGGCCACTCGCGACCAGGGCTTCGGGCCAGAGGTCAAGCGTCGGTTGATGCTCGGAACATATGCGCTCTCGGCCGGTTATCGCGACGCCTACTACATCAAGGCGCAGAAGGTACGCACACTCATCAAGGGTGACTTCGACCGGGCTTTCGGATCGGTCGATGCGCTGCTGGCGCCCACCAGCCCCACGGTGGCCTTCAAGCTGGGTGCCAACCTCGAGGATCCCGTGGCCATGTACGCGCTCGATGCCTGCACCTTGCCAGTCAGCGTTGCGGGTCTGCCCGGGTTGACGGTCCCCGCGGGGCTCTCCGATGGCCTGCCCGTGGGCCTGCAGCTCATCGGCAAGGCCTGGCATGAGGCTCAGCTGCTGCGACTGGGGAGGGCCTACGAAGCCATCACCGCGACGGCCGACTGGCGGGCCCTGGAGCCCGCTGATCTGGCGCGTGCGGCCGATCCAAGCACGCCGCCACCGAGGCTGCCCGCTCCGTAGTTCCGAGCAGACGGGGTTTGCATCTGTTGCAACATCTCGACGCGTCGACGCCCGAACCTGCAGCTTTCGTGCAGTGGATGAAACGACTCGTCAGGCCCGTTCATCTGATGCAAGGAACCTGCGACTTCGGTGCCTGGGGAGTCGCGTCGTTGCATCCGCCCCCAAGGCCACCGGCTAGATCGAGGTGGGCTTGTCAGGTTCCGGCTCCGGCTCGACCATGGGCTCCGGCTCCGGTTCCGGCTCCGGCTCGACCATGGGCTCCGGCTCCGGCTCAGGTTCGAACTCCGGCTCCACAACGGGCTCAGGCTCCGGCTCCGGCTCAGGTTCCGAACTCCGGCTCGACCATGGGCTCCGGCTCCGGCTCGACCATGGGCTCCGGCTCAGGTTCAGGTTCGAACTCCGGCTCCACAACGGGCTCAGGCTCAGGCCCCGGCTCAGGTTCGATCTCCGGCTCCACGACGGGCTCAGGCTCAGGCTCGAACTCCGGCTCGACCATGGGCTCCGGTTCGGGCTCCGGCTCAGTTTCGAACTCTGGCTCCACAACGGGCTCAGGTTCAGGCTCCGGTTCCGGCTCCACAACGGGCTCAGGCTCAGGCTCCGGTTCCGGCTCAGGTACTGGCTCCCCAACGGGCTCAGGCTCGGACTCTGCCACGAGTGCTGGCTCGGCCACCGACGGCGGTGCTGATGGCTCAGAGACCACTTCGGGTTCATACTCAGCCACTGGTGCTGCCGCCACGGCTTCCGGCTCGTCCTGGATCTTGCCGTCAGCACGTCGAGAGGCCTCGTTGGTGCCACCCTTGACGACGAAGCCCTCGGGCAGCTCGGTCAACGGCGAGCCCACCCGGATGGACTCCTTGGCATCAAGCACGGCCTTCTTGAACTGCAGGCCATCGAGCAGTTGGTTATAGGTCTCATTGACCGCATCGGAGGCGGTAAAGAGGGTCAGATTGCTAAAGCCGAGCATGCGGCCGATCGTGGTCTCGACCAGACCGATGTCGTTGATCTGCTCGAGTGACGAATTGATGGTGCTCCGGCGCAAGAGACCCTGTGTGCGCATGGAGCGGCGATTGGTCAGGACGAACCGCCGGGTGTCCCACTGCACGAGATTGATGGGCAGCCAGATCACCGAGACGATGATCATGATCGCCATCACCCAGCGGATGAGGTCATTGATGAAGTTGAAGAAGCCGTCGTCGTTGAAGTCGAGCAATTGGTTCAGGAAGAAGAGCGCGAACACGGCCACGATCAACAAGATCGGCTTCAGCGCGTAACGCACCGCGGCTACCCAGTGCTGCCTGGTCTCGATGAGTACCACCTCGCCGGTCGAGAGGTAGTCCGCCACTTTCGATGTCAATGCCACGACTCGACCATCCTTCTCGCTATCAACAGGCACCATCCGCAGGTCGTAGTGTCCCACACCGGATGAAGGAGGGACGTGCCCGTATACTCGGAGATCCAGCCCATCCGACTGCTCGCCCAGAGGCCGAGATGACGACCGAACCGACGACTCGATCCCGCCTGTCCCAGCGTGTCCGCGATGTGCCGCCTTCGGGCATCCGCAAGTTCTTCGATGTGCTCGCGACGATGCCCGACGTCATCAGCCTCGGTGTCGGCGAGCCGGACTTCGACACGCCTCGCGTGATCGTCGAGGCCGGAGTCGAGGCCCTGCGCTCAGGCCGGACCCACTACACCAGCAACTACGGCACCATCGAGCTGCGACAGGCGCTCGCCACTCATCTACAAGCGCGCTACGGCGTCAGCTATGACCCTGCGCATGAGCTGGTCATCACCGTGGGAGCATCGGAGGGTCTGGCGGCGAGTCTGGCCGCCATCGTCGATACCGGTGACGAGGTCATCGTGGCCGAGCCCACCTATGTGGCATATGTGCCGGACATCGTCTTCGCCGGTGGCCGACCGGTGTTCGTGCCCTGCCGACCGGACGACGGCTGGCAACTCGATCCCGATGCCGTCGAAGCGGCCATCACTCCGCGCACCAAGGCGCTGTTCCTGGGCTTCCCCAACAACCCCACAGGTGCCGTGCTGGAGCCCGAGCGCATTCGAGCATTGGCGGCCATCGCCGAGCGGCACGACCTGATCGTCATCAGCGACGAGATCTACGACCGCCTGGTCTATGCCGGTCATCGGCACGAAGCGTTCAGTGCGCTGCCGGGCATGCGCGACCGAACCATCCTGCTGGGCGGCTTCTCCAAGGCCTACGCCATGACCGGCTGGCGGGTCGGCTATGCCTGCGCTCCGGTGGACCTGCTCGAGGGCATCCTCAAGGTGCACCAATACATCATCATGTCCGCCCCCACGGCTGCCCAGGATGCCGCCTTGGCCGGGTTGATCTACGCTGACGGCGAGGTCGAACACATGGTCGCAGAGTACGACCGGCGTCGAACGATGTTCGTGGCCGGACTCAACCGTATCGGTCTGCCGACCGTGGAGCCGCGCGGTGCCTTCTACGCCTTCCCCCACATCGGTGGCACCGGCCTGTCCAGCGACCAGTTCAGCGAGCGGCTCCTGCATGAGCAGCACGTGGCAGTGGTCCCCGGCTCCGTGTTCGGGTCCAGCGGAGAGGGCTACGTGCGCGCCTCGATCGCCACGTCCTTCGAGCACCTCGAAGAGGCACTGGTGCGCATCGAGCGCTTCATCGCCGGCCTCTGATGCTGGTGGGGTCGTCCGCGAAGGTGACGTACGAGCCCGTCATCGGCATCGAGATCCACGTCCAGCTGCGCACGGCCTCCAAGATGTTCTGTGGCTGCGCCAACGACCTGGGTGAGGCTGCGCCCAACACCAACACCTGCCCAGTGTGCCTGGGCATGCCCGGTGCGCTGCCGGTCATCAACCGTGAGGCGGTACGCCACGTGCTCGCCACGGGCATCGCCATCGAGGCCAGCACACCGCCAGTCACACGCTGGGATCGCAAGAACTACTTCTACCCGGACCTGCCCAAGGGCTACCAGATCAGCCAGTACGAGCTGCCCCTGGCATCGGCCGGGCGCTTGGCCGTGGAGACCTCCCGCGGCACGGTCGAGGTCGGCATCACCCGGGCGCACCTGGAGGAGGACACGGCGCGCCTCCAGCATACGCGCGAGGGTGACCGCCAGGTCAGTCTGCTCGACTATGACCGCTCGGGCGCACCGCTCCTGGAGATCGTCACCGATCCGGTCATCCACGATGCCGAGACAGCCCGGCGCTACGCGGAGGAGCTGCGACTGCTGTTGGTCACCATCGGCGCCTCGCATGCGGCCATGGAGAGCGGCGGCATGCGCGTGGAGGCCAACGTCTCGCTGCGGCCGTCGGGTACCGAAGCCTTCGGGACGCGCGTGGAGGTCAAGAACATGAACTCGTTCCGCTCCGTGGAGCACGCCATCGAGTTCGAGATCGCGCGCCAGGAAGCGGCGCTGCGTACGGGTGAGCCGCTGATCATGGAGACGCGCGGCTGGGACGACGACCGCGGTGTGACCTACCACATGCGCACCAAGGAGACGTCGGACGACTATCGCTACTTCCCGGAGCCCGACTTGCCGCCGTTGCGGGTCGACCCGGCGTGGCTCGACGAGATCCGTGCCGCGCTCCCGGAACTGCCGGCCGCGCGCCGCCGGCGCTACCGAGAGGAACTGGGGCTGTCCGCTTACGATGCCGACGTCCTGGTTGCCGATGCCGCCGCCTCGGCCGTATTCGAAGCCGCGCGAGCGGCCGATCCGGGTCTGCCGGCCAAGAAGCTGGCCAACTGGGTCAGTGGTGAGTATCTGCGGTTGGCCAAGGGTGAGGACCCCGAGGTCGATGTAGGGCGCATCAGCGGAGCGGCCATGGCGGAGTTGGTGCGACTGGTCGAGGACGGCCAGATCAGTGGAACCAACGCCAAGGAGGTGCTGTTGCGCGTTGGACGCAGCGGCCGTCCCGTGGCGGACGTCGTCGCCGAGGCGGGCTTCCGTCAGATCAGTGACTCAGACGCGCTGCAGGCGGCCTTGGATGCGGTCATCGCAGAGAATCCCGATGCTGTCGCTGACGTTCGCGCCGGCGCCAGCAAGGCCATCGGCTTCCTGACCGGCCAGGTCATGAAGAAGACACGCGGTCAGGCCAATGCTGGTCTGGTGCAGGAGCTCATCCGTCAGACGCTGGAGGTCGACTGAACATGGACACCGCGGCCATCGCCCTCATCCTGGGCGGCATCGCGGCCATCGCCATCGGCATCTGGAAGGTGCGCGGCCCGCTGGCGACCATTCGCCAGTTGGACGCTACCGAAGCCAATCTTGCGCGCTACGAGACGTGGCGTGGCAAGCACACCAGCGTCGAGGCCGACGGCCCCACCGGGGCTGACGAGATGCGTGCGCTCATGCGTCAGCGCGTCCTGATCTGGGGTGTGGTGATCGGCGCCGGGATCGTGGCCGTCGGGATCGGGTTCCTCATCAGCCGTGGCTGAAGGAGTCATCACACGGGGCTGAACAAGTTGCGGGCGGACCCTATGACCGGACGCTAACCCGCGGTATCGGCTCCTGCCTCAGTGTCGCTGCTGGCGGCTGCGCCGCTGAGGTCCAGCGGCAGCGAGCAGTCTTCGGGGCATGTGTCGAGCGCGCCGGTGAGGATCTCTGACTCGGCCTCCTTGTAGCGTTCGGCTGTTTCGACGGGCAGCGACTGTCGTGGCCACGAGACCGCGATGCCGCCATCGACGAGGCCGTACTCCACGAACCGGGGAGTCTGCATCTCGGCGAACTTGTACATCACCTCGCGCACGGCCTTCACCACATCCTTGCTCACGCTGGTGAGAACGCAGTCGGCCAGCTCGGGGTGCGTGGTGGCCACGTCGGTGTCCGTGCCCACCGTGAGCACGTCGCCCGCCTCACAGGCGGCCTCGATCATGGCGGTGGACACGCCTCGTCCGATCGGCAGCAGCACGTCGGGCTGATAGACGTCGATGAAGGCCTTGGTGAACGCCTTGGCACTGACCGGGTCGCCAAAGGCATCCACTTCATCCTGGGCCAGATAGGCCAGCTCGATGTCGATGGCCGGATCGATGCTGCGAGCTCCGTTGACGAAGCCATGGACATAGCGGTTGCATTCGACGCAGTCGGGCGTGCCGCTGATGATGCCGAGCTGGTCGTTGCGACTGGCCTCCGCTGCCAGCAGGCCGGCCAGGTAGGCGCCGTCCTCGACCGCGAAATCGACCGCCGTGTAGGTGTAGGGGATCCCGAACTCACCACCGGCGCAGGTGCCCGATGGGTCCAGCTGCCCTTCCTCGGTGACGCAGGGCATGGGCTGGCCCAGGTCGATGTAGATCGGTCGTGCGGCCGCCTGGTAGCTCCGCGCGATGTTGACGTTGGCGTCGCCGTCGCCGCCGGAGACGACGATGAGGGAGGGTTCATCCAGGGACGCTTGCAGGAGTGCCTCGGTCATGCGCTCGGTGGAGCGCTGGGGAGGCAGCGGGTCCCAGTTCTTGGACTTGCCGCCGATGAGGGTGTGGAAATCGCTCACGGTCTGCTCGATCAGCGCGTTCATCCCGGAATCGTCGAGCCCGCTGGTGAGGAGCGTCGTCTTCAGGGCTCCCGCTCCGGTGTACTGCGGCGGCGGCGGTGTAGGGGCCTGCGCGGCGGCCGCGCTGGAGGTCACCAGCAGGAGGGCCGCTGCTCCGATGATGATGCGAGTCATGGGGTTGCTGCGCATGGGTTCCTTCCTTGGCAGGCTCGTCGACGACGATGGCATGGTACGGGTCCCGCGCCCAGCCTGCTGTATGACCATCGGACGGGCGTAGATGGACCTTCGTGTGTACTCCGGTGTGGTAGATCCGGTGACCATCGGCCACGCAACCGGGAACGCCACATCCGCCCTGCAGCGGCTGCCCTGAAGCGGACGCTCAGCCGCCCAGCGTCCGCAGCCGACGATGTTCGATGGCGGTGCAACGATCCATCACGACTCGCAGTCCTCCTGCGTGCGCGATACGCACCGCTTCGGGGCTGATGACTCCCAACTGCAGCCATAGGGTTCCGCAGCCGAGCGCCACCGCCGAGCGGGCGATGTCCGGCACGTATTCGGAGCGACGGAACACATCGACGATGTCGAAGGCGACGCCACTTGCCTCCACCGCTGCCTCCAGCGTGGGATAACTGCGATGGCCCAGCACATCATCGGCCTTGGGCGTGATCGGAACGCAGCCGTAGCCTCGATCAAGCAGGTAGCGCATCACCGAGTGCGAGGGCCGCCACGGGTTGGGCGAGGCACCCACGATGGCGATGGTCGACGCCGTGCGCAACACGTCGAGGGCGGCGTCACTGTCGAGGACGGGCAGATCGTCGGCATCACGCTGCGGCCCATCATCGGAACGGGGCCCATCTGAGTCGGTCATGCCCTCATGGTCGCTCATCCTGTCGGTGCTGCCAGACGGCCCGACGTTGCCACCCTACGAAGCACTCTCGCGCTCGTAGGGTTTGCCGACCGCAGCTGGGGCCACGCTTCGCCCCACCGCCCCGGCCAGGATGATGATGGTCACCAGGTAGGGCAGCGCGGACCAGAACTGGTCCGGGATGGCGGTGAGGATGTCGCCCAGCTGGCCGGTCGGCGGTATCGTGCGGATGGCGATGCTGAGCGAGCTGGCGGCGGCGAACAGCAACGCGGCACCGAAGGCACCTAGCGGCAGCCAGCGGCCGAAGATGAGCGCCGCCAGCGCGATGAAGCCGCGGCCGTTGGTCATGCCCGCCTGGAAGGAGGTGCCGAAGTCGAGCGTGAACCAGGCGCCCGCGAGGCCGGCGAAGATGCCGCCCAGGATGACGTTGCGGTAGCGCAGCTTGATGACGTCGATGCCGACCGTCTCGGCCGCCTTGGGATGCTCGCCGACCGAGCGCGTGCGCAAGCCCCAGCGCGATCGGAAGAGCAGCACGTTCAGGATCAGCGCCAAGACCAGGACGCTCATGGTGATGGGGCCCTGGTTGAGGAACATGTTGAAGATCCAGCCGACGAAGGGCAGGTCGGTCAGCGCCTCGGGCGGGATGAAGGGGGTGAAGCGGCCCGCGGAGGGCGGTGAGGAGGCACTGATGATGATGATCAGATAGCCCGTGGCGCCGAGGGCCACGATGTTGATGATGGTGCCGCTGATGATCTGGTCGGCCCTGACCGTGATCGACAGCCAGGCATGGACGGCAGACACCAGCATGCCGGTGATGATGGCCGCGAGGAGGCCCAGGATGAGGGCAGGGGAGGCGCCGAACAGGAAGTCGGCCTTGGGCTGATCGGGGAATGCCTGCACGACCGTCGAGGCGACGAACCAGCCGGTGAAAGCTGACGCGATCATCATGCCCTCGATGCCGATGTTGACCACGCCGGAACGCTCGTTCATGAAGCCGCAGTAGGCGCCCAGCGCGATGGGCGCCGCGAGCGCCAGGATGACGGCGCCGTTGATGGTCAACACCTGGATCATGTAATCCACGAGTTGGAACAGGATGCCGACCACCGGGATGTCGAAGAGGAAGTCCACGGCGGCTCCTCAGACCTTGGTGGCGGAGGACCCGCCGTAGCTGCCGGTCACGGTCTTGAGTTCATCGAACTCGCCACCCTTTGCCTCGCGGATGCGGAAGACCCAGCGCACGATGAGATCGGCGGCCAGGAAGAACAGGATCACGCCCTGCAGGATGTCGATCATCTGGACGGGCACGCCGGCCTTGATCTGCATCAGCGGCGCACCGGCTCGCAGCGCACCCAAGAGCAGGCCGCTGAAGAGGATGCCCCACGGGTTGGCGCGACCCAGCAGCGCCACGGTGATGGCGTCGAATCCGACCGTCGTGGCGTAGGCCGCGGGTAGATAGTGCTGCACACCCAGGATCTCGATACCGCCGGCCAACCCGGCGAGCAGGCCGCTGGCGCTCATGGTCAGCACGATCAGCATCCGCGGACGCATGCCAGCGTACCGGGCAGCGTCGGGGTTGGCGCCGACGGTGCGGATCTCGAAGCCCACGGTCGAGCGATACAACACCCACCACACGATGGGCACCGCTACGAAGGCGATGATGACGCCCGAATGGAGCAAGTGGCCGCTGCTCCCCGCCAGGATGGGCAGCGTCGCCGCACCGACGTCGGGGGTGCGTGCGAAGGTGGCACCGGCCGCGCGCAACGGCCCACTGACGGCCCACGAGATGATCTGCAGGGCGACGAAGTTCAGCATGATGGTGACGACGACTTCGTGGGCGCCCGTGAAGGCCTTCAGCCAACCTGGGATGAAGCCGTATGCGGCTCCGGCGAGCAGGCCGACCACGAGCGCAGCCGGGACCGCGATGATCGATGGTGCGTCTGCCAGCACGATGCCCGCCGTGACCGCCCCTAGTGCACCCATGAGGAATTGGCCCTGAGCGCCGATGTTGAAGAGGCCCGCCTTGAAGCCGAGTCCCACCGCCAGGCCACCCAGGATGTAGGGCGTCGCACGAACGAGTGAGTCGATGACGCCGTTGAGCCCCTTGAAGTCGATGCTGAAGGGGTCGAAGGCGATGGCGATCCCGGTGGCACCCTGCAACAGGGCCAGATACGCCTCGGCCCATAGCCAGGGGTCCAGGCTGCCGGTGATGATGGGGCTCGTCAGCACCATCACGACGGCGCCCACGACGAGGGCCAGCAGGATGGCTCCACCGGTGATGGCCAGCTGGCCCCGCAGGGAGCGGCTCAGGAGCCGGTCGATCATGTCGGCGCCATGGGCTCGGACGCCGCGGCTTCACCCTTGCGGCCGGTGGCCATCAGCAGGCCCACCGCTTCCTTGTTGGCGCTCCGCCCGTCCACGATGTCGACGATCTTGCCGCGATACATCACCGCGATGCGGTCGGAGATCTCCAGCACCTCGTCCAGCTCGGCGGAGACCAGCAGCACGGCTGTGCCGGCATCACGCTTGCGGATGATCTGTTCGTGGATGAACTCGATGCTGCCCACGTCCAGGCCCCGGGTGGGTTGGTCGAGCACGAGCAGCTTGAGGTCGCGGTCGAACTCACGTGCCACGATCAGCTTCTGCTGGTTGCCGCCGGACAACGTACCTGCGGTGACGGTCGGGCTCGGCGTCCGGACGTCGTACTGCTCGATGGCCTCGGCCGCGCGCGCCGCGATGGCGGCCTCGTCGCGCACCACGCCGCGTGAGTAGGGCTCCGCGTAGTAGTCGGTCAAGACGATGTTGTCGCTCAAGGGAAACGACAGCACCAGCCCGAAGCGGTGGCGGTCGGCCGGAACGAACGAGACCATCTTCTCGTGAAGCGCACGCGGTCCATCACTGGTGACGTCTTCGCTGTCCAATCTGATCGTGCCTCGGCTCGACCGTCGCAAGCCCATCACCGCCTCGACCAGCTCATCCTGTCCGTTGCCGGCCACGCCCGCGATGCCAAGGACCTCGCCGGCTCGGACCTCGAAGCTGACACCGTCGACGCGATCGCCACCACGATCACCGCGGACGTGCAGATCGTTCACGTCGAGCATGACGTCGGCGGGTTGACTCTCGCCGCGGTCCACGGTGAGCTGCACCTCGCGACCCACCATCAGCTCGGCCAGGTCGTCCTCGTCGGTCTCAGCAGGGATGCGGCTGCCAACGACCTTGCCCCGCCGGATGACCGTGATGCGGTCGGCGACCTCAAGGACCTCGTAGAGCTTGTGGCTGATGAAGATGATGCTGTGGCCCTCCGCCGCCAGACGACGCAGGACCGCGAAGACCTCCACGGTCTCCTGCGGGGTCAGGACGGCCGTTGGCTCGTCGAGCACCAAGATGCGCGCCTCGCGATAGAGCGCCTTCAGGATCTCGACGCGCTGCTGCCAGCCGACCGAGAGATCACCGACCTTGACATCGGGGTCGAGGTCGAAGCCAAAGCGGTCGCCCAGCTCCTTGATGCGTCTACTGGCCGCCCCCTTGTCGAGGAAGAGTGGGCCGCGCATGACCTCTTTGCCCAGTAGCACGTTCTCCGCGACCGTGAGGACGGGCACCAGCATGAAGTGCTGGTGGACCATGCTGATGCCACGGTCGATGGCGTCGGTGGGATCCTTGATGTCGACGACCTCGCCATCGAGCAGGATCTCGCCCTCGTCCGGCTTGGCCAGGCCGTAGAGGACGTTCATGAGCGTCGATTTGCCAGCGCCGTTCTCTCCCAGCAGGGCGTGGATCTCGCCGGGTCGAACCTCCAGGTCGATAGCGTCGTTGGCGACCACACCGGGATAGCGCTTGGTGATGCCACGCATCTCCAGTGCGGGGGCGGCGACGCGAGCGGCCGACTTGTCGGGCGTGGGCGCAGTCACGATCCCCGGGTCCTGGCTGTTGGGCTCTGCACGGGCCGAAGACGAAGAACGGGCCGACCCAGCGGCCGACCCGTTCGTCATGATCTCAGCTTGCGCTGCTGCGGCGTAGGGCTACGGCAGCGTCACGACGCAGAAGCCGGAGCCTTCCTGTGGCTCACAGGCAACGACCGAGCCATCGATCATGCCAGCCGTGGCAGCCTCGACGGCCGCGACGGCCTCGGGGCTGACGGCGTCCGCGTGATCATGGAAGGGGCTGATGCCCACGTCGCCGGTGGAGATGTCCAGGAACAGGGAGCCGCCCTGATCTTCACCCGCAGCGATGCGCTCGATCGCAGACTTCACGGAGTTGGACAGCTTCTTCTCGGCGCTGGTGACGGTGCAGGGGGCCGTCTCCGGAGTGGAGAGGAACTGGTCGACGTCGACGCCGATGCCCCAGATGCCGGCGTCACAGGCAGCCTGCAAGACACCATTGCCGGTCTTGCCCGCGACCTGGAACATGACATCGATCTCGGGATCCTGAGCCAGCAGCTGCTGAGCGATGGCCTGGCCACCGGCAGGATCGTTGAAGGCTGCAGCATCCGGAGCGCCGGAAATATAGGTCACCGTCACGACCGCGTCGGGGTTCGACGCCTTCACCCCGTTGGCGAAGCCCTCGATGTAGTTGGGGACGGCCGGGACGACGTTCGTGCCGCCGATGGCAGCGACGTGCCCGGTCTCGCTGACGTCGGCAGCGATGATGCCGGCAAGGTAGCCAGGCTGCTGCTCGCGCCAGTTGAGACCTTGCAGGTTCGGCAGCAACGTAGCCGGGTCGCCCGCACAGGCGAAGGTGTCGTCAGGGTCGCCTGCCTCGTTGATGCAGGGGGCCTGGTCGACGCCGATGAACTTGATGTCCGGGTTGGCCTTGGCGGCCATGATGGTGTCGGCACCCGCGGCGAAGCCGACGGTGACGATGACGTCGTACTCCTGGTCCACGAAGGCCTGGATATTGGGCGCGATGTCGACCGACTGCTGACTGATGGCGTACTGCGGCACGGCGGCCCCGATGGCCTCAGCGCCGAGTTGGGCACCTTCCCAGCTGTACTGGTTGAAGTTGCGGTCGTCGATGGTTCCGACGTCGGTCACGAGGCCGATCTTCAACTCGGCGCCGTTCTGGGCCAGTGCGAGCGCGCCGCCGGCGAGCACGCCGGTTGCTGCGATCGTGAGCGCCAGGGATGCGGTAGTGAACTTGCGCATACGTTCCTCCCATTGGTCGGGGCACGCTCGCTGGCGCAGCTCCCGAACGGATCTCAACCGTCCAGCACCACACCGTGGGACGGGCACGAGCGCATCCTAGCGGGTTCCCGCAAGCAGTGAAAGCCGCGGCCGCTCCTGCGAGGGCACGGCCCCGCACGCCCGTGCTATCCGGCCGTGATGCGCAGCTCGTCCACGGCCGCTTCCACGGTGGCGCCACCGCCCTTGTCGACCGCTTCGACCTCTATGGCCACCTGTCGCCCGCGAAGTTCGTCCGGCAGCGTCTCGCGCAGTGACTTCCACCTCGGCTCGCGCCTGGTACCCGTGCCTGAGACTTTCAGCAGGGTCAGCAGGCGCTGGCCGTCGCCATCGACGATGTGCACACGCAGCCCATCCGCCACGGTGGCCGATCGGTCCAGGCCCACCCAGTAGCGCAGCCGCAGCGTGGCCGCTCTGTCGTCGGGCAACCGGATGAAGCCGGAGCGGACGGTCGTTCGGCCACCGTCGACATCGTGGCCCGGGCGCTTGCCGGTGACCAGCACCGATCGCCCGGACGCAGCCGAGCCCAGCTGCAGCCGGCCCTTCCTCGGGTCGCCCTGTTGCCAGCGTCCGTCGTTGGCGCTGTCGGTCCCGTCGGGGTCGACCTGCCAACCCCGAGCGATCTCCAGGTCGTCGAAGTAGGGGCCGCAGTTCAGTTTCTTCGCCGTGCGCCCCAGCGCGGAGTACGGGCATAGCGCCTTGCCCATGAGGTACAGCACGGCGTCCCGATTCCGTACGGTCTCTCGTCCGATCACCTCGTCGGGTGGGTAGTGCCGATCGCGGCCGCCACTGCGCGGATAGAGCTCGAAGGTGAACGAGAAGATGCGCTGCCGCGCATAGGTCCAATCGATCATGTCTCCGTCGGTGGCATAGAGCGAGCTCGACTGCGCGGCTCGGTAGCGGCTGGTCCGGGCCATCGCCTTGCCCATGGCGCGGAAGGTCCGCAGGTCCAGCTCGGTCATGTCCGGAGGCAGGTCGCGGCGCGTGTAGCTATAGGGCCACAGCACCATCTCGCCGCTGGTGTGGAACGTGATGTGGGTCCGGATGCGCTGGCGGCCGTCGATCACACGAGCCTGGATGAAGTCGCGGACGGCGCGCGCCTCGGGTGTCGACCAGGCGCGGGGTCCGCGGTAGTTCCATGCCCCCGGTTTGCCTGAAGAGCCGCCGCAGCAGCCAAATCTGTACCCGTAGTTGCGATTGATGTCGGTGCCCACCTTGGCCGCTCCCGGCGTGGGCTGTCGATTGCGACGCCACGAGCGATACGGGGATCCGGTGAGATCGTGCTGGAGGCCATCGGGGTTGACCATGAACACGATCCAGATGCGCCGATGGTCCACCAGCTTGGTGATGCGCTTCCCGAGCGCGGTCGGTTTGCCATAGTGCTCAGTGAGCAGGTCCAGGATGTAGATCGGCATCTCAGCGCTCAGGTGCTCGCGCGCGTGGTGGAGACCATCGAACAGCACCTCCGGCTCGCCATCGTCGGCGCCGGGATCGTCACTGACCTCCGCCGCCCACAGCTTGCGGCCCTGGTAGCTCTTGCCCAGGGAGAAGAGGCGGACGATGCCAGGATTGGCCGTCGCGACCTGCCTGATATGTGTCGCCATCTCGCCGTATGAGTGGTAGCCAGCGTCCTTGGCTGGATAGTCGGCGGCTGAGACCGTGGACCCCGATGCCTGGGCCACGGCCAGGGTGGTCACCAAGGCGGCGATCAGAGTCAAGGCTGGGCGCATATCGCCACATCCTACGGGTAGCTGCGGGTCGAGGTCCCCGTCCCATCGGCATCGGTACCGGTACCAATGGCCAGATGGGTCATGTGGCGGTCAGTTGTGGTCCGGAGACGACTTGTTTGGCGTGGTGGACTCGGCCGTTCATCCGCTGGTGCCACCCGACAACAGTTATGGCTCCGTGGTACTGGGACCGGTTGCATAAAGGTCCTGGGGAAGGGACACTTTCCGTCACGGATTCGTCCGTATTGCCGGCACTCTGCTGGCGTCGTCATTCGCTCCCCCAGGGAGCAGTCGTTAGCGAGATCGGGGTTTGGGATGTTGGGGAACCCCGCCAAGAGGAGAGGCATCGATGTATTCGTACAAACGTCGCGGTACACACAAGGGCTACGTGCTGCTGGCGATCCTGCAATCGATCCTGTTGCTGTCAGCTTTGGTGCTGACCACGTCAGTGTCCATCGCACAAGACAAGGATCCTTCGGTCAGCCAGGCCCCGCAGGCCGAGCAGGGTGACAAGATCGCCCCCGCTGCTGATCCCGAGCCTGGTCTGAAGCTGCGCCTCTTCCCCAGGAAGATCAGGCTGGTGGCAGGCGGTGACGCAAAGGTGACGAGCGCCTGGATCTGCCCCGCCGACATCGGCGCTTCATTCGGCCCTGACAAGAAGCCGGGAACGGGCGACGACGACTGCGTTGCTGCTCGCGCCAAGTGGTCTGTGGACACCGAAGATGGCGCCAGCCTTTCACGTGTGCTCGGCCACAAGACGCGCGTCTCGCTTCTCACCAATGCTGACGTCGAGGTGACTGCCAAGGCCGAGGGCCTCACCGGCACTGGGATCGTGAGCCCCAAGGATGCCCCCGCACCCAAGCCCAAGGCCAAGCAGCCCAAGGCCGACCCGATCGCCGAACCCAAGGCCGAGCCGACCGTCAGCGATGAGCCCCCGGCCAAGCTGACTGCCGAGGCCAAGGCCGAGCCGACTGCCGAGCCGACTGCCAAGCCCAAGGCTGAGCCGACTGCCGAGGCCAAGGCCGAGCCGACTGCCGAACCCAAGGCCGAGCCGACTGCCGAACCCAAGGCCGAGCTGAGGGCCGAGCCGACTGTCAGCGCTGAGCCGACTGCCGAACCCAAGGCCGAGCTGAGGGCCGAGCCGACTGTCAGCGCTGAGCCGACTGCCGAGCCCCCACTAGGCCGACCCGACTGCCGAGCCCCAGGCCGACCCGACTGCCGAACCCAAGGCCGAGCTGAGGGCCGAGCCGACTGTCAGCGCTGAGCCGACTGCCGAGCCCCAGGCCGACCCGACTGCCGAGCCCCAGGCCGACCCGACTGCCGAGCCCCAGGCCGAGCCGACTGCCGAACCCAAGGCCGAGCCGAGCGCCGAGGCGATCGCCAGCGAAGAGCCCATCGCCAGCGAAGAGCCCATCGCCAGCGACGAGCCCAAAGTCGAGACTCCCAGGAACAAGCCGGCCAATCGAGCAGCCGACTCCGGCACGCCGATCCTGCTCGCCGCGAACCCCAACGTCGCTATCGACGCGCGCCTCCGCGATCACGTCGGCGTCAACAACGGCGCGACGGGCAACTGCATCCGCTACAGCCCGGACGACGGCAACAAGACCGACTGGGTCAGCAACCCCAACACAGCTTGGGCCGCACATGGCAGCCCGCTCAATGGAAGCTGCCCGACCGACCTGAACACGAGCACGCAGAGCGCCATCGGGTTCCGGCCATCTGCGGCGAGTTCGGTGCCCACTGGAACACCGTTCCTGCTGGGCCGTATGACCCACAACAACAACCCCATCAACGTCGCTGACCAGTACTTCACGGGCAAGCTTGATGTCCGCCTTGCGGGCGCGACGCTGGAGTTCCCGTGGACCCTTAACGAGACTCCCAACAACAGCTCTCCGCAGAGCAATCCCAACAATGACGACTTCACGAACTTCACCAGCCAGATCGACGACACCGAGATCACCATCGATGGCTTGAAGTACAAGCTCGTCGTTCTCGGTTTCACCCAGGACACCGGCTTGAGCTGCCCAGCCAGCCCGTCCGGCAGCTACGTCAACGAGTTCCGCACGACCGAAGGCACCCAGACCTATGGCTGCCTGTATGCCGAGCTGGCACAGGTGCGTAAGCTGACCATCGAGAAGATCGCGATCTCCGGCGAAGCGCCGTTCCCGAACTTCGGTTTCAGTTCCACCAGCAATCTCGCAGGCTCGCCCTGGAGTGACTGGTCTGACAACCTCAAGCCCACGGCCACCGGTGCCATCGGCGCTGACAGCAGTGCGCAGCAGGACTTCCTGCCCTCCGAAGAAAACATCGTCGTGACCGAGGCTGCCGTCAACGGCTGGACCCTCGACAGCGTCGTCTGCAAGGATGGCTCAGGCCAGAACGTCAGCGGCATCAACGTCAACGTAGGCGACCGTGAGGTGACGCTGGACGACGTGCCCGACGCCGACAGCAATGCGGCGGCCCCCATCACATGTACCTTCAGGAACAAGCCCAAGACCGGCACCCTTACGCTGGTCAAGACCGTTGTGAACGATAGCGGTGGCACGGCCACGACTGCCGACTTCCAGGCCAAGATCGACGGCGACAACGTCGACTGGGACCAGGTCGTCATGCTCGCGGTCGGTGACTACACGGCTTCCGAGGTCGCCCTTGCGGGTGGCGTCGGTTACACGGCCGGCTCATGGGGTGGCGACTGTGCCGCCAACGGCACCGTCACCATCGGTAACGATCAGGACAAGACCTGCACCATCGTCAACGACGACGATGCGCCCAGCCTCCAGCTCAAGAAGACCGTCATCAACGACAACGGCGGCACCAGCCTGGCCTCGGCCTGGACCCTGAGTGCCGGCGCCAACGACATCACCGGTTCGGCGACGCCCGTCGAGGTCACCGATCAGGCCGGCACCTACGACCTGTCCGAGTCGACCGTGGCCGGCTACACCAACACCTCGATCACTTGTGACAACGCCCAGGGTGAGGTCACCGACGTGACCGTCGGTCTCGGTGAGACCGTCATCTGCGAGTTCATCAACGACGACGATGCTGCAGGCCTCACGCTCATCAAGCAGGTCGTCAACGACAACGGCGGCACCGCCCTGGCCTCGGCCTGGACGCTCTCCGCTGGTTCCAATGACGTGATCGGCTCCGAGAGCGGTGCCATCGCCACCACCGCGGCCGGCACCTACGACTTGTCCGAGTCGATCGTGGCCGGCTACACCAACACCTCGATCACTTGTGACAACGCCCAGGGTGAGGTCACCGATGTGACCGTAGGTCTCGGCGAGTCGGTCACCTGCACCTTCGTCAATGACGACGATGCCGCGAACTTGATCGTCAAGAAGGTCGTCATCAACGATGACGGCGGCACGCTCGAGGCCAAGGACTTCACGTTCGTGGTCAACGGCGGTACGCCCGTCAGCTTCGAGGCCGATGGCCAGAACGACCTCAGCGTCGACGCGGGCACCTACACGGTGACCGAGCCGGCCGTGGCTGGCTACGCGACTACCTATGACGACTGCAGCAGCCTTGAGATCCCCATTGGTGGGACTGCCACCTGCACCATCACCAACGACGACATCTCGGGCACGATCACGCTCAACAAGACCGTCTCCGGTGGCAACGCCGCCCTCACCGACTTCGTTCCGTCCATCAACGGCACGCAGGTCACTTGGGGTGTCGCTGTCGAACTGCCCGCTGGCAGCTACACGGCCTCGGAGGCCATGAGCGTCTCTGACTATGTGGCTGGCGAGTGGGGCGGCGACTGCGCCGCCCAAGGCAGCGTGGACCTCGCGCTTGGCGAGAACCTCACCTGCACCATCACCAACTACTTTGCTGAGCTCACCATCAAGAAGTCGGCCGACCCGACGTTCTTCGCCAATGAAGGCGACATCATCGGCTACACCGTGACCGCGACCAACAGCGGCATGGCGACGCTCACCGGTGTCGAGCTCAGCGACGCGCTGATCGACGCCCTTGACAGCTGGACGTGCGATCCGGAGACCCCGGCCACGCTCGCGCCAGGCGAGTCGATCACCTGCACCGCCGAGTACAAGATCACCGCGGCCGACGTGGACGAGGGCTCCGTGCCCAACACCGCCTGCGCCAGCAGCGATGAGACCTCGCAGGACGTCTGTGACGACGAGACGGTCTACCTGTCCGAGCTGGAGATCGAGAAGTCGGCCAGCGTGGCCTACTTCACCGCGACCGGCGACCAGGTCGTCTACACCGTCAAGGCCACCAACACCGGTGAATTCACGCTCACCAACGTCGATATCAGCGATGACCTCATCGATGGCCTCAGCGACTGGGAGTGCACCCCGACACTCGTGGTCGCGGAGCTCGCCGCTGGTGAATCCATCACCTGCACCGCCACCTACGAGATCACCGATGCCGACGTGGAAGCCGGCTCGGTGCTCAACACGGCCTGTGCCGTCAGCGAGCAGACCCCCGAGGTCTGTGACGACGTCGACATCCCGCTGGCCGAGATCGAGATCGTCAAGTCCGCTGACCCACTCACGTACAGTGCCGTCGGCGACGAGGTCGAGTACACCATCACCGCCACCAACACCGGTTCGGCAACACTGGACAACGTCGACATCAGCGACGAACTGATCGACGGACTCGATGGCTGGACCTGCAAGCTTGGCGACGCTGTCACGAGCTTGCCAGTGGCCGAATTGGCCAGTGGACAGTCCATCACCTGTACCGCGACCTACACCGTCACCGATGCCGACGTCACCGGTACCGATCCCGAGGGCTTCGTCATCAACACCGCCTGTGTCGACAGCGACCAGACGGATGAGGTCTGCGACTCGGTCACCACCCACGAGATCGTCATGGAGCTCGTCAAGAGCGTCACTCCGGACGTCCTTGCCGAACCGGGTGGGGTCTTCACCTACACCCTGTTCATCGACAATGAGTCAGCCGTTCCGGTCGAGATCCAGGTGCTCACCGATGACAACAGCGCCGAGAGCACCGACTGGGCTGCCAACTGTGCGGTCCTGGTCGGCACGACGCTCGGCCCGGATGCCCCGGGCGACGCGGACTCCGTTACCTGCAGCTATACGGTCGAACGAACCGAAGCCGGCACCTATCCGAACACCGCGATGGTGACGGTCGAGGACGAGTATGGAACTCGAGCCTGGGCCCAGGATGACGAGTCCGTTCGTGTCCTGCGATCCGAGCTCGAGATCGTCAAGTCAGCCAACGTCCAGAGCTACAGCGCCGTCGGGGACGAGATCGACTACACGATCATCGCCACCAACACCGGTGAGGCGACGCTCACCAACGTCGACATCAGCGATGCGTTGATCGACGGCCTCGAGAGCTGGGAGTGCACGCCGGAGATCCCGGCCACACTGGCACCAGGCGAGCAGATCACCTGCACCGCCACATACGAGGTCACCCAGGCCGACATCACTGCCGGCACGGTCTTCAACCAGGCCTGTGTCGAGAGCGATGAGACGCCCGAGATCTGCGACGACGTCAACGTGGATCTGATCAGTATCGTCCTCGACAAGTCGGCTAGCCGGAACTTCGTCCCGGAGACCGGTACTGACGTCACGTTCACCCTTTCCTTCAGCCATCCGGCCGAAGAACCCCCGGTCTACATGTACTCACTCGTGGACGATGTCTACGGTGACCTGCTCGACCCGGCCAATCCGGCCGTCAGTGAGAACGACTGTACCGACTACGTTGGACTGCTCGTCGTCCCCGACCAGTGGTACACGTGCCAATTCACCGCTCCGGTGACGGTCACGCTTCAACAGGACCACGTCAACACGGCCACGATCATCGTGACCGATGGCGAGGCGAACAACCCCGAGCCGAGGTTCGCGTCTGCCAACGACGACGCCGTCGTCAAGCTCCGTGAGCCCGAAGGGTCAGGCGAAGCCGTGACACCCAAGCCGACCAAGCCGCCGACCGACATGCTCCTCGTGACCGACACCCTGGGTGGCGACGCGGGTAGCGGGTTCGGTGATCCGATCGGGTGGGCTGTCTGGGTCCTGTTGTCAGCCCTGCTCATCCTGAGCACCGGCTTCGTCATCCGCCGCGAGCGCTTGGCGGAGGTGCGCAACCGCCGTTAGCGCCGGCTCCGACTGAACTAGCAGCACGACGGCCGGGTCCTCGACGACCCGGCCGTCGTCGTTGTTTGCTGGGTCAGGGTTGGCGACGTACCACGTAGACGGCCGCGAACGTGGCGCCCAGCAGGACCGCGCCGCTGCCCAGCACCAAGGGGACCGCATCCATCGGTGTTGTAGCGTCCGTCGTTTCGGCCGGCTTCGGGGTGGCGTTCTTCCTGGGCTTCTTGTCAGGCTGCCTCGGCTGTGAGCACACACGCGGCTTGGCCTTGGGTGCACGCTCTGTGGCATCCTCAGCCCCGATGAGCGTCGCCGCCGCTTGCAGCTTGGGCAGCGTGCCGGCCGGGCCGGTGCTCGTCTGGAGGATGAGTCGTTGCTCGTTGGGCCGAGACCGCTTGGCGATCGACCAGTCCCACACGGGTGAGCGCTCCCTGACTTCGTTGATGCGGTAGTGCAACAAGCGCCCGTCCCTCGTCTGGAGATCCACGACCTTGCCCAGCAGGCCCTTCCCGTCGGTGGCTTCGGAAATGGTGAACAGCGGCAGAAACATGCCTGGCTGTGCGTGCCCGATGATCCATGTCGTGCCCGGGGCACCGGGGCGCTGGAACGCCTTCAGCCACTGCGCCACATCGCACAGTGGATAGCCTGGCGCGTTACCAGGCAGGGTCCGTGTGCTTGAGATGACCGGCAGGTCGATCCCCGCATACGGCAGCTGGATACGGACCGGTGCCGAGCGCTTGTCCAGGGGCACATCCGCCGCCACCGTGCTCGACGTCGTCAGTGCCAGGGCGAGCGTGCCGGTCAGCGCGAAGACCGCTCCTGCCCTGGAGATCCAGCGGGTCTGGCGGCGTTCCGGAACTGGCCGGGCGGTGCTGACCATGGCCACACGCTAGCATCTCTTCGTCGGAGCGCCGCCCAGCACGGAGTCGGGTCTCACCCACGAGTGGTGCCGACGGGCAACGCTCGGTATACTCACCGCTGATCCGCGTCAAGTCGTCGTGGCGCAATGGAGGGAGACCGTTGCAGGATACTGTCCGCCGGGGATTGTCACGTCCCCGCGTGGCAGTCATCGAGGATGACGCTGCCGTCAGGCGCGTTTTGGGGAGGATCCTTGAAGACGCTGGATATGGCGTCATCGCCGTCGCCGACGGTGAGAATGGACTGCGCGCCGTGGCCGAGCACCAACCCGACCTTCTCATCCTTGACTTGACGCTGCCGCGTATCGACGGCTTGGAGATCTGCCGCCGCCTTCGTGCGGACCCGCACACCGTGACCTTGCCCATCATCGTGCTTACCGCACACACGTCTACCTCGGACATGGTCGCGTCGCTCGACGCGGGCGCGGATGACTTTGTGACCAAGCCCTTCCAGCAGGTGGAGCTGCTGGCTCGCCTGCGCAGCGCGTTCCGCACGCGGGACGTGATCCGGCGCATGGAGCAGGCGCACGACATCGTGGTGGCGCTGGCCAACGCGGTCGAGGCCAAGGACCTCGGGCTCAAGGACCACTGTCGCTACCTTGCCTATCGTTCTGCGCGCCTGGCCGCCTACGTGGGCCTACGGGATGGCGAGCTGGAGGGTGTGGCCTATGGTGCGCTCCTGCACGACATCGGCAAGATCGGCATCGCCGAGCACGTCTTGCACAAGCCCGGGCCACTCACCGATGAGGAGTTCCGCATCATGCGTGAGCACCCGGAGATCGGCGAGCGCATCTGTGATCCCCTGCGCATGTCGCGTGACTTCACGCCGATCATCCGCCATCACCATGAGCGCTGGGACGGTGCCGGGTACCCCGACGGCCTCAAGGGCGAGCGGATCCCGCTGGGAGCCCGCATCGTGGCACTCGCGGATGCCTTCGATGCCATCGTCCGCGGTCGCCCCTACCGCGCCCCGCGAACCGTCGAAGAGGCATTCGACGAGTTGCAGAAGCACTCCGGCAAGCAGTTCGACCCGGGACTGGTGCCACTCTTCATCGAGGAGGCCGACCGACTCGATGCTGGCATCGCACCGAGCGTGGAACTGCCGCGCGTGGCACTCCTGGGCCGCGAGGCTCCCATCGTGACCGGCGCACCGAGCGGCGCGGCGGCTGGCGTACGCTGACCCACCGACTCGGACGCGAGTCGAGCGTGTGACGACCACACCGGAGGCGCCTGGTCCGTTTCGTTATCAGTTCGTTCGGCTGGTGCTGAAGGCCGTGGCCAACGCCTACGTGCGCACGACGGTCACCGGCGCTGCTCGGATCCCGCGAACCGGCTCCTACATCATCTGTTTCAATCATCCCTCGTGGCTGGACCCGATCTTCTTCGCTGCTTTCTGGCCTGATCAAGAGCGCCCGCTATACGTCTTCGGGCCGCGCGAGCAGGACATGCGTTCTGGCGTTCGCAATCGACTCATCACCTGGACCAGGCGTGGTGTGCCCTTCAAGCCCGATGCGGCTGATGTGATCGACGTCACGCGCCGGGCTGTCGCTGTGCTCCGAACCGATGCTTGTCTCATCGTCGCGGGCGAAGGCAGGCTCAGCGATCACGAGGGCGGGATCCTTTCATTGGAGACCGGTCCTGCCCACTTTGCTCGCCTGGCCGATGTCCCCATCGTGCCGGCGGCGATCATCGGCACGCGCTGGGTGCACTTCGGCAGCCATGTCAGCATTCGGGTGGGTGAGCCCGTGTATCCAGAACGGCACGCTAGCGGCCGAGCCGCCGCCAGGGCTATGACCGACCTGCTGCAGGAGCGGCTGCAAGCGCTACTGCAGGGCGTCGAGGAGCGCGAACCACCCGGCTGGCTCGGCCGGACCATCTCCGACGCTTTCAACGACCGCCCCTGGCTGGACGATTCCACGCGAGACCCCCGGATCCGTTGAGGCTGGGCGCCCGACCGCTACCTGCGCCGGTCCAGGACCAGGATCGCGTCGATCCACACAGTGGCGCCTGATGATTTCGCCCTACTCGTGCCGGCGTTGCGCAGCTTGACCACGTGCTCGCCCTGGGTGACGTTCCGGACCGAAACGATGCGGCGACTGTCAGCTTTCGTGGCGTACAGGTCCACGGTCTCCACGAGTTTGCCGTCGACGATGATCTTGATGCGGCCACCGCCTGGGCCGCGACGCGCCACCACCGCGAACTGAGCACCCTTGAAGCGCAGCGTGATGGTGGCATCCTTGGAAGAGGACCGCGCCAGCGATCGACCGAGCGAGTCATTCTGCTTGAGGGTCTTCCAGCCAGGCGAAAGCTTGAGGTGCGACGAGCCCCGACGCACATCGAAGAGACCCACGCCGGGCTTCAGGGTGCGAGCCGTGCTATGGCCGACCCGGTCATCTGCCCTGCCTCTCAGCGTGCAGCCGATCCGATCGAGATGGACCTCGAGGCCGGCGGTGTCTGCGGGACGATAACCTGCGGCGCGCGTGGTGCCGGCGCAGATCGCCTTGAGTGACGATGAGGCCAGGCCGGAGGTTTCATCCCGCGCTTGCATCCGGACCGTGGTCGGAACGCGCTTGCCGTCCTTGCGGACGCGCACTCCAGGCTGCAAGTCGATGCGTGGACCCGCCACCGTCGGCGGTATCGAATCGAGCTGGATGCTCTCCTTGATGACTGGAGACTTGACGTTGCGGAAGCTCCGCAACTGCAGGCGCACGACCTGCTTGCCCTGCTTCTCACTGAGGCTGAGCGCGAAGCGGCCCTGATACGGCAGCCACGACCCAAAGGGCTCCTCGTCACTGGCGTATCTGACTTCCCGGCCGTCGTAGCCGCGGAGGTCGGCTGATACGGATGTGCTGGCGGTCCACTCGGCGCCGCCGGCAAGGGTCGTGGCGCGCTCGCGCTCCAGGCGCAACCCTGACCTATTGGACGCGTAGACGTTGACGTCGAGCTTGCTGCCACTGCCGAGACGGATCTGGCCGGCTTGCCAGAACCGCCATTCAGTCCAGCCGTTGGGGAGATGGACGGTGTCACACTCCCAACAGGCGACCCACAGCGGGTACTGGCCGAAACTGGTCGGCGCGCCCACCACCTTCGCCCACATGGAGCCGCTGGTGTAGAGCAGCGGGTAGCGCCCGGTCTGACGGTAGAGCTCATCCAGCATCGCGTGCAGCTGGTTCTTGGCGTAGGTCTTGTTGGGCGTCCCCAGGGACTTCAGCGTTTCGACGTCCACCACGAGGGGCAGCAGGCCGCCCAGACCGGTAGTGCCGCGGAGCGTCCCGAGATAGTGCTTCGCTTGGGCCACACCAGCCTTGCGGTAATCGAAGAAGTGATAGGCACCAACGAGAAGGCCAGCGTTGCGCGCCTCCCGCGTGTGCCGCTGGTACGTGCTATCCACGAACGACGTGCCCTGGGTGGCCTTGGAAAAGACGAACGTCATTCCCCTGGCGCGCAGGTCAGCGAAATCGGGGTGATCGTTCCAGTGGCTCACATCAAGGCCCTTGATGCCTGGAGGCATGGGCCACGGCGTCGGAGTGGGCTTGGGCGTCGGTTTGGGTGTGGGCTTGGGCGTCGGTTTGGGTGTGGGCTTGGGCGTCGGTGACGGTTCGGCCGCAACGAACGGAGTCGCGTCCGGATCGCCGTCCTGAGCCTGGATCGGACCGGCCCCGACGCTACTCGACACGAGCACGAGCGCGATGAACGCCGCCAGCGAGTGGCGCCACCGGCGTGGTCCACGACGCCGGCGCCCTGCCTGAGCAAGGGCTCCCGTCTGCTCGGCGATGTGCCGCGCCCGGGCCACGTTCGAGGCGCGTGGAACCGGCGTGGCGAGGTCGTGGGGCATCGATCGCGGGGCGTGCTTGGGCTGCACATGCCCTCCTGGGTCGTTGTTCGGGTCACGGCGGGGCAGTGCGGTGAAGTGTACGTGCCCAACGGTTTTCGTCCATCGTCCGATGGGACCATGCTGCTCGTTCGTCGCTGCCACAGGCACCGTGCCGATCTCCGTGCGCCTGGCCTGGTGGTCCAGCTACAGCAAGATGATGCCGCTCTGCTGTGGCAGGCGACCCGCTCGCAGCTCGCGCACGACCGATCTCGTGTCCAGCGGATAGCGAGCCCGAGTGAGTTCTCGGAACTCGCCTAGCACTCTCCGATTCCGCCGCGTTTGAGCGACCAGAAGGATGACCCGATCGACGCCGTCGTCGGCCATCTTGAGCGCGATCTTTCGATCGGTCGCCTGAAGGTCGTGCAGTGCCGTCTCTGCTTCCACCTTGCAAGTGTCCGAGGTCGTGACCAGCTCTGCATCCCAGGCGCGCAGCTGGTGCGTCCCCCGCAGCGGCACCTCCAACCGCAGTCGCATGGATGGTGCGAGCAGGCGTCGGAGACGATCGAGGAGGCGCGCATGCGCGGCATCTCGAAGCGGTGACCCTTCAGGATACGGTCGAGCGCTGAGCCGCATGCCCAAAACCGCGAACGTCACCGTGAGCATCCGCAGCGATGCCTCCGGGGCCAGGCCTCTCTCCAGGCGTGCCAGCTGGGACCGCGATACACCCGTCGCCTCCTCCAACCGGCGCAGGCTCAGGCCCGCGCTCAGCCGGGCTTCATGTAGCTCGTAGCCAAGCTTGTGCAAGCTGGCATCGGCGAGGTATGCGCCACGATCCTGTCGTCGGTACCGGCTGGGCATGGCACCCAGCATGACCCGTGTCGCTTAGCGCGCTCTTACTTGACCCTTGGCGGGTCGGATCTGGTCTGGTCGGGTCTGGTCGGGTCTGGTCGGGTGCACTTGACTGCGGTCTTGTGACGATCGTCTGTCCCCCGTAGAGCGCCAATCGACTGCCCTGCTGCGACCTGACGGACTCCTGCCCGTCACGGATGGCCGATCGGACGTCTGGAGGGGACATGCGGACAAGGAACAGGCCAACGGCGAACCCAAATCGACGTTGGCCGGTCGATTGGCGCTGTGGGTGGGACGCACGGCCGATCTCGACCCACTTCTGAGCGTCCGGCGGTCGCAACTACACAGGCGATCGCCTGCCGATGGAGACGCCACCCGGTCGCCACGGCGCCGCAGCGACCGACGCGCGGCAGGGACCGACACGCCGCAGCGACAGGCCGCAGCGACCGGCCGTAGCGGCACGCCGCAGCGACCGGGGTGGGGGAGGGGCTACCATGGCCATCCCGTGCCGATCGCTCCCAACGACTTCGTCCATCTCCACCTGCACTCGGAGTTCAGCCTCCTTGACGGCCTGGGTCGTATCGACGACCTCGTCAGCGAGGCCTCCGCCCATGGCTTCGACGCGCTGGCCATCACCGACCACGGCTCCCTCTACGGAGCCGTGGCGTTCTACCGCGCGTGCAAGGCCAAACAGATCAAGCCCATCCTCGGTGTGGAGGCGTACGTCGCGCGGCGCAGCATGTACGACCGCGAAGGCAAGGCCGATTCCCAGCCATACCACGTCACCCTGCTGGCCAGGGACTGGAACGGCTATCAGAACCTCTGTCGCATCATCACCGCAGCGCATGTGGACGGCTACTACTACAAGCCCCGCCTCGATCGCGAGCTGCTCGCCAAGCACTCGGAGGGCATCATCGGCATGTCCGCCTGCCTCGGCGGCGAGGTAGCCAAGGCGCTTGAGGTGGATGACTTCGAGAACGCCCGCCGTATCGTCGGCGAGTACCGCGACATCCTGGGGCCGGACGGCTTCTGGCTGGAGCTCATGGACCACGGGCTGCCTGAGCAGATCGCGCTCAACCCAAAGCTGCTGCAACTCAGCCGTGAGACCGGTGCCGGGATCGTCGCCACCAACGATCTGCACTACGTGCGCAAGGACCAGCACGAGGCCCATGACGTGCTGCTCTGCGTAGGCACCGGATCCAACCTCGACACGCAGAACCGGCTGCGTTTCGAGACCGACGAGTTCTATCTCAAGACGGCCGCCGAGATGGAGCTGCTCTTCAAGGAGGTGCCCGAGGCACTATCCAACAGCAAGCTCATCGCCGAGATGACCGATCTGGAGATCACGTTCGGTGAGCCGCGCCTGCCGCACTTCCCGGTACCAGACGGCTACACCGTCCAGACCTGGTTGCGCGAGGAATGCGAGCGTGGTCTTCGCGAGCGCTACGGCACGGTCACCGATGAACTCGCGGCGCGCCTGGAGTACGAGCTCGGCGTGATCATCTCCATGGGTTACGCCGCCTACTTCCTCATCGTCGCGGACTTCGTGCGTCATGCCAAGGAACAGGGCATCGCCACCACGTGCCGTGGCTCGGCCCCAGGGTCGATCGTGACCTACACGCTGGGCATCACCCCGGTCGATCCCATCCTCTACGGCCTGCCCTTCGAGCGCTTCCTCAACCCCGACCGCGTGACGATGCCGGACATCGACGTCGACTTCGAGGACGCTCGACGCGACGAAGTCATCAACTACGTCACGCGCAAATACGGCCAGGACCACGTGGCTCAGATCATCACCTTCGGCACCATGGCTGCTCGCGCGGCCGTGCGCGATGTGGGCCGCGTCATGGGCTACGGCTACGGCGAGGTCGACCGCATCGCCAAGGCTATCCCCACGACCCTTGGCATCACATTGGAGGAAGCTCTCCATCAGGCGCCGCCCTTCCGCGAGATGTACGAAGGTGACGGCGGCATCCACAAGATGGTGGACATCGCCAAGCAGCTCGAGGGCGTGGCTCGTAATGCCTCCACGCATGCCGCTGGTATCGTCATCAGCCGCGAACCGCTGACCGAGCTGATGCCACTGCAGAAGGCCACCAACTCCGACGCGCTGATGACCCAGTACGAGATGCACGGCGTGGAGGCGCTGGGGCTGCTCAAGTTCGACTTTCTGGGCCTCTCGAACCTGACCATCCTGCGGCAGGCGGTCGACCTCATCGACCAGCATGCCGGTGTCCATGTCGATCTCGACGACATCCCGCTCGATGACGCGAAGACCTTCAAGCTCCTGTCGAGCGGTGAGACCACGGGCGTCTTCCAGCTCGAGTCAGCCGGCATGCGCCGCTACATCAAGGAGCTGCGCCCCACGTCTGTCTATGACCTCGCGGCCATGGTGGCGCTGTTCCGGCCCGGACCGATGGACAACATCCCGGCCTACATCCGCCGCAAGCACGGCCAGGAGAAGGTCAGCTACCTGCATCCGCTGCTGGAGCCCTACCTGGACAAGACGTACGGGATCTTCGTCTACCAGGAGGACATCATGGCGGCCGCGATGGCGCTGGGTGGTTTCACCGGTCCCGAAGCGGATACCTTGGGCTACGCCATCCGCAAGAAGAAGTCGGACGTGCTGCGCGCACAGAAGGACAAGTTCGTGCGACAGGCCGCCGAGCGCGGCGTCGAGGCCCGGGTCATCGATGCGGTCTTCAAGGCCTTCGAGCCCTTCGAACGCTATGGCTTCAACAAGGCCCACGCCACTTGTTACGGGCTCATCGCCTACCAGACGGCGTACCTGAAGGCCAACTATCCGGTCGCATACATGACCAGCGTGTTGACCGCGTTCCGGGACAATACCGACAAGGTCGCAGGAGCCATCGCTGAGTGCCGCCGCCTGGGCATCGAGGTCCTGGGCCCGGACGTCCGTCACAGCTTCCTGGATTTCACCGTCGAAGGCACGTCCATCCGCTTCGGCCTGCTGGCCATCAAGAACGTGGGTGAGGGCGCCATCGGTTCGATCATCGACGCGCGCGAGGAGGGCGGAGGGTTCAAGTCCCTGGCTGACCTCTGCGCACGCATCGATCTGCGCCTCGTCAACAAGCGCGTCATGGAGGCGCTCATCAAGGTCGATGCCCTGAGGGGCCTGGGGCACCCCGCGCAGCTGATGGCTGGCCTGGATGAGGCCATGGCACACGGGCAGGCGCAAGCGCGCGACCGCATCTCGGGTCAGGGTTCGCTCTTCGATATGGCTGGGACGGAGGGGCTGGCCCTGGAGCAGCGGCTCCCGGTCACCACCGAGGCTCCCTCCCGCGAGCGCCTGCGCTGGGAGAAGGAGTTGCTGGGCCTATACCTTTCCAACCACCCGCTCGGTGAGATGGCGGCCGAGATGGCTCGCTACGTCAACGCCCCCACCGGTGACATCGGCGAGGGTCTCGACCAGCAACGTGTCGTCGTGGGTGGCATGGCAGTGGGGATCCGGCGCGTCATCACTCGCAACAGGGAAACGATGGCCGTCGTCACGCTGGAAGACCTGGCGGGTTCCGTGGATGTGGTCATCTTCCCGCGTACCTACGCCGATGCCGGGGTGGCGAGCAAGCTGACCGATGACGCGGTGCTGCTCGTCGCCGGTCGCGTGGACCACAAGGGCGACGAGACGGTGGTGCTGGCCGATGCGGTCTGGACCTGGGACGAAGCGATCTCCAAGGGCGAGGAGCAGTTCGCCATGGAGGTCGCAGCCGGGGATCGAGGGCGGCGCGGGGGTGGAAGAAGAAATGGCAACGGCAATGGCCAGGGCCGGTCAGGCCAGCATGGCAACGGGACCGCGCGCGGGTCGGTCAGTCCACGCGCGAGCGCGCCAGGCCCGGCGTCGAGTCCAGCTCCGACTCCAGATGCCACCGGTCCGTCCTCGTCGGAGACGATGATCATCCCGAAGGTCTCGCCGCTGCGCGACAGTCATGTGTCCGGCTCCATCACCGTCACCATCGGTGGCAGCGCCGTCCGCCAGTTCGCGTCGCCCTCCGGTGACACACTCCCGCCGCCACCAGCCACGTTGATGGCGGCGCCCGTCCCGGGCTCCGGTGCGCATCCCGGGTTCGCTGCCCTCGCCCCAGATGGGTCTGACGAGCCGCCGTTGCCCGAGGAGTTCAACGCCGCCACCGCCTCCGCTGCAGGCGCCAGCACCGCGCCAGTCGAGGCTGGCCCCGGCCAGGTCCTGCACATCCGCTTCGCGCCGGCACCGGACGACGCCATCGTGGCCGTCTTCGGAGAGCTCAAGGCGCTGATCAAGTCCCGCCCCGGGGCGACGCCGGTCGTGCTCCACATCCCCGCTGGGTCAGGGCGCACGCAAGAGATGCACTTGGGGGTCGGGATCGCCTACGACACGGAGTTGCTGGCCGAGGCCGGACGCAGGTTCAAGGGCCTGTTGCTCCTGACGCTGTCCTGAGGACCTAGTCCAGGACGATCCAGCCGACCTCCGTCTGCTCGGACACGGCCTGGTTGAGGCGCACGACGATGAGGCCTTCGTCCGCATCGAGCACATGGGCGGCTTCGACGTGGATACCAGGCCGGTGATCCTGCAGCGTCGCAAGCACGAGCGAATCCTCGCTGAGCCCACCGCTGACCGGAATGACGAACTCGGCGCCACCGACTGAGACTGGTGTCCGGCCCGAGCGCTCGGTCAGCTGCAGGCGGCCCTTGGTGCGCAAGGCCACGCCCTTCTTACCGGCGGTAGCGGCGAGGGCGGTGCCGCCGCCTTCTGCCAGAAAGTCGCCACCGATCCCGTCTGGCGACTGGGTCAGTCCCTGGACGCCCACCGTGTTGCCCTTGCCGCTGGCAGCGTTGCCCTGGACGCCGATGCCCTTGCTGGCATTGGCCAGACCGCGCAGGCCGATGGGGCTCTTGCTACCGGTGGCGCGAGCTTGCAGGGTCGGGCCCTGGCCGGATTCGATGACGGTCGACTTGCCGGCCGTGGTCTTCTCGCCGGCACGGATCGACGAGCCGTTCTTGGCACTGGTCGTGGCCGCGATCCCAAAGACACTCAGCAACCCGGCGACGGCCGCCACACCCCCGCTTCGAAGCAGCTGACGACGCGAACGCGGCTCATCCATGGCATCGACCGCTTGCAGAAATGGCTCGTGGTCCGTAGACGGGTTCACCGTAACCTCCTTCGGGTCGGGCACACATGGATGGGGCACGCCTTCCCGATGACGACTCCCAACGACCGATGATCGTAGCGCAGCATGGAATCGATCGACTCCGGGGCTCCGCGCGTGCCGGCGTCGATATCGGTCCGACCGGGATCAGGCGGCCGGCACGTAACTCACCTGGAGAGCGCCGCCGGCGTCGCGGAGCTCCAGGTTGCCCGCCGCACCGACCGACCATGTCGTGGCCTTCGTGAGTGCGCCGACGTACCACTGCGACTGCTCCGCCAGCTCGTCGCTGGGGCACGCCGACATGGTCGAGCCGACGGTATCGGAGATGGTGATGCTGTCGCCGTCGACCTCGTACGTGGTGGAGTAGTCGTTGCAGCCGTCGAAACCGGTGAGATCTCCGTCGGGGCCGAATTCCGCGGTCACCTGCGAGGTCACCTCAGAGGAGACCACGCCGGCCTGCTCCTGCTGGTTGTTGATGCCGGTGGCGATCCAGGCACCGACGAGGGTCGCCGCCGGCGCCAGGTCGAATTCGAGGAGGAAGTCGCCGTCGGCATCGAGGAATGCCATCTGGATCCCGCCCGACTGGTAGCTGACGACTTGGGCGAGGTCTGCGAAGTAGGCGCTTTCGACCGCAGATGCTGGCTCTGGGCACGCCATCAGGGTCGATGCCACCTCGCCGAACGTGACGTCGAAACCATCGATCTCATAGCTCGTGGAGTAGCTGTTGCAGCCGCCATTGCCGCCGGCCCTGCCATCTTCCATGCGCAGGGAGACGAGAACGCCGTCAGGGACCGGAACGAGCGCACCATCGACGACCTGGCTGGTCAGGACCCAGTTCATGTCCTCGATGCTGAAGATGCCGATCGGCTGTGGCGAAGCCTCATCGGTCGCCAGGGCTGTCGTGGTGAAGCTGGCCAACAGGACCATGGCCGCGAGCGTCGCGACCGCACTGCGCAGCTTGATCATCGAGATGTCCTCCAGGGTTGGTTCGTGTCGGGGTCCGGACGCGCCTAGATGGCGTGCGGCACGCATCACCAAGACGCAGTCTAGGGCCCGACGGTTCCGTCCGGCCCCCTGGGACCACGCGTGGCTGTGGGCTCCTCGATATCCGTGCCCAGGAAGCGATCCACGAAACGGTAGCGCCAAAAGATCCAGACCAGCAACGCCCATGCCGCCACACCGCTGAGGACGATGGCGCCATCGCGGAGGCTCAGGAGCGAGAGGCTGAAGAAGTCACGCAATGGCGGGACCAGCATCACCACGAAGTAGCAGATCCCAAGCGTGATGGCCAGGTAGGTCGGCCGACGGTCGGGTGAGATCGGTGAGACGATCGCGAAGAGCCGGTTCGGTGGCTCTACGAAGAGCAGCACGATGACGCCGACGTAGATGAGGAAGGTGGTCACCGACGTCTTGGCCGCGAGGTCGACTGACGCTCGCGTCACCAGGCCGGCCGCTGAATCGCCCTGGCCGATGAGGAAGATGCCCGTCACCACGAGCAGGCCGACGACCGACGCCAGACCGGCAGCCGGCACGACGAAACGCGCCAGCGTCTGCTGCAGCGACTCTCGCGGTACCGGCCCCGGCCGCGACCACATCGCCAACAGCGCCGTCGGGATCCCGACCGTGAACAGCGTGATGGCGGATGCGTTGCGCAGGTCCACAGGGAAGAAGCCGCTGGTCATCAGCACCAGGATGAGCATGCCCAGCGTCAGGATGCGAGTGAGGAAGACACGCAGGATGTCCTGCATGCCGTTGAGGATGCGTTGCCCCTCGCCGATAGCCGAGGCGAGGGATGAGAAGGTGTCCTCGATGAGGATCAGGTCCGCCACACCGCGAGCGGCCTGACTGCCGCTGCCCATGGCGATGGCCAGGTTGGAGCGTTTCAGCGAGAGCACGTCGTTGACGCCGTCACCGGTCATGGCGACGTAGTGACCCTGCTCACGCAACGTGCCGACCAGGCGCTCTTTCATCTCGGGGCTGATGCGGCCGAAGACCGTCGTCTGCTCGACCGCGGCCTCGAAATGTGGGTCATCCATCGCTTCCAGCTCCGGTCCGGATACCACGCCGCGGCTGACGTCCAGGCCGGCCTGCCGGGCCAGCGTCGCCACGGTCTCGGGGTCATCTCCGGAGATGACGCGTACGTCGACGCCCATCTCACGGAAGCGAGCGAGCGTCTCAGCCGCCTCGGGTCGGAGCAGGTCGCGCAGGACCACGATGGCATACGGCCGCGAGTCATCGGGCAGAAGCGAATCATCACCGTCGTCAGCGAGCGACAGCGATGGGCTGTGGGCCGCCAGCAGCACGCGCATCCCCTTGGCAGCGTGATGGCCGACGATGGCCAGGATGTTGCGCCACTCGGCATCGCTGATGTCGAGATAGGGCCGCAGGAAGGAGGGCGCGCCCAGTGAATAGGTGCCCTCGGGTGGATGGCTGGGGGACACGCCCGCCGGCAGCGCCACAGCGCTCCATTTGCGCTTCGACGAGAACGGCACTTCGGCGACCGGCGTGCGAGGCGTGGCGTGGAGCCCGATGAGGATGGCCTCGCTGGTCTTGTTGCGAGCGCGCCCGCTCGCCACCATCACCCCCACATAGGTGCGAGCGCTGCCCTCGTCCCGTTCCAGCGGCAACACCTGCTCGAGCTCGAGCTGATTGGCCGTGAGCGTGCCCGTCTTGTCGACGCAAAGCGTGTCGACATGGCTCAGTGATTCGACCGCGTTGGCCTGCTGCACCAAGGCGCCGAAGCGCGACATATGCACCGCCGCCAGGGCATAGGCGATAGCGATCGAGACGAAGAGGCCGTTGGGCACGAGCCCGACGAGGACGGTCGCCTCGATGATGGCCTGGTCGAGCGGGGCATCATCGACCACGTTCTTGACCACCAGCAACAGCTGCAAGTAGATGACTACACCGAGGGTCACGCGGATGACGGTCTGGATCTGGCGCTGCAGTGGGGTCAGCGTGCGGCGGAAGGTGCGCGCCCCGGCGGTGATGCGTCCTGCGAGACTGGCCCCGCCCACCGTCTCGGCGACGAAGCGGCCCTGGCCGGAGTTGGCATAGCTGCCCGAATACAGTTCGTCGCCGATGCGCTTGGGCACCATGTCCGACTCGCCCGTCAGCTGTGACTCGTCGATCTCGAGTCGCCCCTCGGTGAGCCGCCCGTCGACCACGATCTGGTCGCCGGCCGCGACCGCGATGAGGTCGCCCACCACGAGCTCTTGTGGATCGACCGTGCGTTCCTCGCCATCACGCACGACACGCGCGGTCGGTCGGGTCAGCAGGGCGATCTCGTCGAGCGCCTGCTTGGCACGAACCTCCTGGTAGATGCCGACGGCGATGTTGGTGCTGATGACACCGAGCGAGACGAAGGCGTCGAACGGCCGGCCCACGATGACCAGTGCCGCGCCCAGCAGGAACAGGACGTTGTTGACGAAGGTGAAGACGTTCTCGCGGACGATGGCGACGTAGGACCTCGTGGTCGCCGGTAGCGCCGTGTTGCTTAGGCCTTGCTTACCACGTCGCGCCGCCTCGGCGTCGCTGAGGCCGGTCGGCGGTGTCGGGTCCAGCGGCTCGACTGGTACGGGCGCGTCGCTCACCTGGACACTGCGCTGAGGGCCACGCGTTCGAGCAGCTGTGGACGGGCATTCACGGGCCATAATCGTAGCGGGGCGGTCTTCCCGGGACAGCCGTCGGTACGCAGGGACGACCTCAGGCGCAAAGCAGAATGACGTGAGGCCCGCCTCCTCGACGGGCCTCACGCTCGACCTCGCGCCTCACGGCTCGCAGACCAGCCGAACGTGATGTTGGTCGCCGCTGCCAGATGGCGTCTGCGGTACCAAAGGATGCAGGTTCGCTCGCCAGGGCGCGCTGAGGAACCAGACCGGATGGCTCAGGGGCGGAAAGCACGGGCGAGCACCAGTACGTCCGCCTGCCTCCCAGGGGTGGCAAGATCGGGGGCATCCAGGCAACGCCGCGACCTGCGGCGGCGTCGCACCATGGCATGAGCACACCGGGGCGGCTGACAACGCCGCCAAGCTGCAGCACCGGTTGAGGCGGATCGCAGACCGCTACTTGGCCAGCGCCTCCTTGATGGCGGCATCGAGTCGCTCCGCGGTAGGCACGCCCACCAGTGGGACGACCTTGTGGATGCCCTCCTCCTCGACCCAGTCGAGCTCCATGCCGGGGGCCGTCAGCACGATGGGGATCTCCGGGTGCATCTCGCGCAGCCCCTCGATCAGAGTGCGTCCGCCACCAGACTCCGATGTGGACCAGACGTCATAGACCAGGACGTCAGCACCATGGATCGCGGAGCAGTGCTCGCCCCGCAGCACCGGGCAGGAGCCACCCGATGGGCCGGCACAACCGACCGGATCGTATCCGAGTCGACGCAGGGAGTCGACTTCCTGATCTCCGATGTCGATGTCGTGATGGACGACGATTACGCGCGTCATGGTAGTCATCCTCGGTTCCGCGCCTCAGGGGTGGGGCCGCTGGGTGCAGTATGCGCGGTCGACCAAGCATCTCAAGGGACTCGCGGCCGGAACCGCATCTGGTGCCGAAGGTGGGATTCGAACCCACACTAGGTTGCCCTAAGAGGTTTTTGAGACCTCCGCGTCTGCCATTCCGCCACTTCGGCTGTGGTCGCGATTCTACGGCCCTTGCGCGGCGTTCGGTCGCGGACACGTGCGGGGCTGCTCGTGTGGCAGTGTAGACTCGCCTCGGCCATCATCTCAGGCCCCGGGAGGGAGTCGTCGTGAACGACCGGAATCACGCTCGATACGCGGCTACCGCATCCCATCGCCGGGCGAAGGACTGACGATGCCAGCCATCCGACCGCCCCGCTTGCCGGTGCGTCCCGTGCGACGTGGACCCGGGCCTGCTCCTGTCCCCGACGAGGCGATGCCCGAGCCGGCGGTCATCGAGGCCAACGGGGTACGCTGGGTGCACATCCCCAAGCCGCGTCACCATGTCCAGGAGTGGCTGCAGCGGAGCTTCGAGTTCCACCCGCTCGACTACGAGGACATCTACTCGCGCAATCAGCGTCCCAAGGTGGACCGCTACGACGATTACACCTTCGTGGTGCTGCAGTTCCCGCGCTTCGACCGTGACCGCGAGCGCCTCAACGTGGTCGAGCTCGACCTGTTCGTGGGACCGGACTATGTCATCACCCTGCCCAACGCCGACCTGGAGCCGATCGACTCGCTATTCGCTCGCTGCCGCGAGAGCGACGAAGTCCGTGAAGGCTACTTCGAGAAAGGTGCGGCCTTCCTGCTCTACAAGATCGTCGACCACGCCGTGGACGCATCGTTCCCGATGCTGCGCAAGATGGGCCAGAAGCTGGAGCGCATCGAGGACGACATCTTCGAGGGCAAGTCGGATGAGATCGTGCGCGACATCTCCACCGCCAAGCAGGAGATCATCACCTTCCGCCGCATCGTGCGGCCGCAGCGCATCGCGTTCCGCGACCTGGAGCGCGCCATGGACGTCGCCACACCGGATGAGATGGACGTCTACTTCGATGACGTGATCGACGCGTCCGAACGGATCTGGGACACGCTGGAGAACTACAAGGAGGTCGTGGAAGGGCTCGAGGATTCGAACGAGTCGATCATCGGCCATCGAACAAACGACACCTTGAAGGTCCTCACCTCGATCAGCGTCATCGTCCTGCCGTTGACTTTGCTGGCCAGCCTATTCGGGATGAACGTGGGCTTTCCGGGTGAGGGCTCGGGCGTGGCGTTCTGGGTGATCATGGTGACGATGGCCAGCGTCCTCATGGGCATGGTGCTGGTCTTCCGAAATCGGGGCTGGCTCTGAAGCCAGCCGTGGACCGGACGTCTGAGAACGCTCGAGACCAGGCGCTGGTAGAGCAGGCCCGAGGAGGTGACCTGCAGGCGTTCAACCAACTGGTCGGGCTCTACCAGGACTATCTCTATGCCATGACCGTCCGCTTCGTGCGTGATCGCGCTATCGCCGAAGATGCGGTGCAGGAAGCGTTCTTCAGTGCCTACCGAAACCTCGATCGCTTCAGCGGCTCCTCGTTTCGGGCGTGGTTGACGCGGATCGCCCTGAACGCGGCGCGGGACATCCTGCGCAAACGGAAGCGGCGCCCCAGCGAGCCCTATCCGGAGTGGGAGGACGACACCTGGCAACCGCCGGCGCCGGTCTCGGAAGGCCCCGAGCAAGTGGCGCTGCTGAGTCAACAGCGCAGCGCCATCGCGCGCGCCATGGCCACTATCAGCGATGACCAGCGCAGCGCCATCATCCTCTACGACGTGCAGGGCTACGACTATGCGGAGATCGCGTCGATGACCGGTGTCAGCGTCGGGACCGTCAAGTCCCGCATCCACCGTGGGCGTCTCGCTCTGCGCGAGCGACTGGGCGCCCAGATGGAACTATTCCGTGGTTGAGCACGTCCCATGAGCGACATGTCACGTCCGTTTCCCCCGCCTTCCCCGACTGACCATGAGCGACACGACCCGTTGCTCGTAGCGCAATTCGTGGCCGGCGACCCACTCGGCGAGGTCCAGCAACACGAAGCCCGGCAGCTCGTATCCGCTTGTGGCGCCTGTGCTGCGCTGGCCACGGACCTGCGCGCCATCAGCTCCGCCGTGGCCTGGGAGCCGATGCCGACGCGACGGCGTGATTTCCGTCTCGGACCCGAGCAGGCCGAGCGACTCGACGGCAACCCCGTAACCCGCCTGCTGCGTCGGTTCTCCGTGCCCCGCTCAGGGGCGTTCCGCCCCCTTGCTGCAGGCGTCATGTCGATCGGTCTCGCCTTCGTGGTGGCGGGCACTGTCTGGCCGGGTGGCGGTTCCCTCAGCGCTCCCAACGACTCGGCTCCCACCGCGGAACTGTCAGAGACGCGCGTGGCGGCCACGCCTTCGTTTCCCGAAGCTCCGGCTGCCCGAGAGCAGGCGGATCCGGGCGTCGGCGGGACAGGGGAGGCCAATGCCTTCATGTCCCAAGACAGCGTCGAGGACGCCGTTGAAGCGGGCTCTGCGATGAAGAGCAGCGTGTCGGTTCCCGGGACCATCGACGAGGCACGATCGGCGCCTGACATGTTCGCGGAGGAGGTCGTCGACCCGGCCGTGGTCGCGGAAGCCGACACCGATGCCGCCGACACCGATGCCGCCGACACCATGGCCGCGTCGCAGCGGAGCGTCCCGGGCGCCGACGGGACTGTCGCCGTCGCGGTGACGCCGTTGGATGGTGGCCTGCAGATGGATGCGCTGATCACGCTCCTCGGCCTGGCTCTGGCGGTGGCCGGTGGTCTGGCGTTGCTCTTCGCCTGGCTCGCGCGACGCATCGAGGATCCGCTCTTGCGGTAGCGCCCGGCGCGCGCGGCTACACTCGGGTCGTGGAACGGCTCATGCTGCTCGACGCCCACAGCCTGATCTATCGGGCCTGGTTCGCCTTGTTCGAGACCCCGCTGACCACCAGCCAGGGACAGCTGGTGAACGCCGCGTTCGGCTTCTGGTCGATCGTTCTGCGTGGCTTCGCGGACATGCGACCCGATCACGTGGTGTGCTGCTTCGACGTCGGTCGTTCCTTCCGGGCTGACCGCTACGAGGGCTACAAGGCCACGCGACGCCCTACGCCTGACGATCTGCGGGACCAGTTCCCCATCGTGCGCGAGACGGTGGCCGCCTTCGGCATCCCCATCTACGAGCTGGCAGGCTTTGAGGCCGACGACCTCATCGGCTCGCTGTCGCGACAGGCAGAGATGGCCGACTTGGAGACCATCATCGTCTCGGGCGACCTGGACATGCTGCAGCTGGTCAGCGAGCGCACCAGGCTGATGACGACACGACTGGGCGTGCAGTCGACGGTCGTCTATGACCCGGCGCGCATCCATGAGCGCTACGGCCTCGCGCCTGGCCAGATGATCGATTTCAAGGCGCTGAAGGGCGACTCGACCGACAACATCCCGGGCATCCCCGGCGTCGGCGACAAGACCGCTGCCAAGCTGTTGGTGGAGTTCGGCTCGCTCGACGAGGTCTACGCCCGCATCGACGAGGTCAAGCCGGACAAGCTGCGCCAGAAGCTCAGCGACAACCGCGACGACGTGACGCTCTGGCGTGAACTCGTCACCATCGACCGTCTGGCGCCCATCGAGCTGGACCTCGAAGGGTCGCGCATCGGTGACTACGACCGCTCCGAGGTCATGCGGCTGTTCCGCGAATATGAGTTCCGCTCCCTCGTAGAGCGCCTGCCGGGCGTCGAGGGCGAAGACAGTCCAGCACCGGGCCAGCTGCTCCGCGACGCCGACCGGCATGGTCCCGTCCCGGCCGCACAGGTCGCCGGGCGGAAGCTCAAGTCGAGTCCCGCCTCGGACACGCCTGCGGACAGGGGGTCGGTCAGTGGCTTGCAGCTGACGCTGGACTTCGGGGCCGTCGCCGGAGCGACGGCGTCGCCCACGGCCGTCGCGTCCGAAGCGGGCGTCACGGTCACCACTGTCACGACGGAGGCCCACGATCCGCTGGCCCTTCTGCACGCGCTCATGTCTGGTTCATCCATCGTGGAGTCCTTCTCCGAGTTCGAGGACATCCCAGGCTGGCTGGCCGCGCAGCCGGAGCTGGTGGTCGGTGCCTCGTTCGACGATGATCGGCCGCGAAGGGGTACGCTCGCGGCCTTGGCAGTGGCGGGTGCGGACGGTCGCGTCGTAGCCGCGGGAGAGCGGGACGCTGCCGACTTCGGTCGGCTGGTGTGCGCCGCGGGCCGACCCTTGGTAGGCCATGAGGTCAAGCCGCTGCTGGTGTGGGAGCTGGCGCGCCGCGACCCCACAGCGGCGTCGTCGCTCAGTGCCTCTGGTACGAGTCTGCCGGCCCTCGCCTTCGACACACAGATCGCGGCCTACATCCTCAACGCTGCGCTGCGCAGCCAGTCGCTGGCGGACATCTGTGCGGAGCGGCTCGATATCATGCTGCCGGCCGCCGCGGATCTGGACGTGGTGACGGGCGCAGCGCTGCAGGCCGCGGCCGTCGCAGCCGCGCGTGAGGCATTGGTCGCGGCATTCGACGCACAACCCGGGCTGCGACGCATCCTGGACGAGTTGGAGTTGCCGCTGGTGGCAGTGCTGGCCGATCTGGAGGCGACTGGCGTGGCGCTGGACCGGAGCTCGCTCGACGCGCTGGCGTCGACCTTCGGCGAGTCCATCGCCCGGTTGCAGGAGGAGATCTATGCGGCCGTCGGCCACGAGTTCAACCTGGGCAGCCCCAAGCAGCTTGAGCAGGTGCTGTTCTACGAGCTGGACCTACCCAAGGGCAAGCGCACCAAGACGGGCTACTCGACCGGTGCGCCGGTGCTGGAAGGCCTGCGCGAGGCACACCCGATGGTGCCGCTGCTTCTCGACTGGCGCATCTTTACCAAGCTCAAGTCGACCTACGTGGATGCGCTGCCACTGCTGCTCGACGGCCACACCGGTCGACTCCACACCACGTTCCAGCAGGCCGTCGCCTCCACCGGCCGCCTATCCTCGGCCGACCCCAATCTGCAGAACATCCCCATCCGCAGCGACCTTGGCCGCAAGATCCGGAGCGCGTTCGTGGCCGGTGGCGAGGAGCTGGTGCTGCTGGCTGCCGACTACAGCCAGATCGAGCTGCGCGTGCTGGCCCACGTGTCGGGCGACCAGCACCTCAAGGAGGCCTTCGAGCGGGGCGCCGACATCCACCGAGAGACGGCCGCGCATGTGCTCAAGAAGGACGCCGCTGACGTCACCCACGACGAGCGTTCCAAGGCCAAGATGGTGAACTTCGGCTTGGCCTACGGCATGAGCGACTATGGGCTGGCCACGCGTGCCGGCATCCCGCGCGAGGAAGCGCGCGCCTTCATCGACTCCTACTTCGGCGCCTACAACGGCATCTCGCGCTACATGATCCACATCAAGGAGATCGCCCAGGAGCAGGGCTACGTGGAGACGCTGCTGGGCCGGCGCCGCTGGATCCCGGAGCTCTCTGCTCGCAACAGCCAGTTGCGACAAGCCGGCGAGCGCATGGCCATCAACATGCCCATCCAGGGCACGGCCGCCGACATCATGAAGATCGCCCTTATCCGGCTCCACGAACGGCTGCGCCTCGAGGGTTCTGCGGCTCGGGTGCTGCTCTCGGTGCACGACGAAGTCCTGTTGGAGGTGCCGCGCCGCGACGTGACGACCCTGGCGCCGGTCGTGCGCGAGGTGATGGAAGGCGCGCTGAAGCTGGATGTTCCGCTCGATGTCGACATCAAGGTCGGTGACGACTGGGAGTCGCTGACGCCGCTGGAGCGCGCATAGCCGCGCATGCCGGAGCTGCCTGAGGTCGAGACCATGGCGCGTGATCTTGCGCCGCTGGTGGAGGGCGCCCGCATCACTTCGGCCTGGTGGGATTGGCCGCGCGCCATCCGCTATCCCGACCCCGATGTCTTCGGGCGCGACATCGTCGGCCGGGGGGTGCTGGGCGTGGGCCGGCGTGCCAAGTGGCTGCTGCTGGAGCTGAGCGGTGATGCGGTCCTTGCCATCCAGGTCAAGATGACCGGCCAGCTCTTCGTCCTGCCCGCAGGGACGGTCCACGATGGGCACGTGCACCTGCGCCTGACGCTTGATGCCGGGCCGGTGGCGGGCGGCAGCTGGCACGAGGGGCCACGCTGGTTGTTGCTGCGCGATGTTCGCAAGTTCGCCCGGGTGGGCCTGTATCGGCGCGGTGTCGATGGCGCGATCCTGGGGGCCGATGACAAGGGCCAGCTGCTGGGGGCATTCGGGCCAGAGCCGCTCGACGTGACCTTCACCTTGCCCCTCTTCCGCCGTCGCCTGCGCGCCCGTCGCGGCCGCCTCAAGTCCACCCTGATGGATCAGGCGTTCGTGGCCGGGGTGGGCAACATCTACGCCGACGAGGCGCTCTGGCGGGCGCGACTCCACCCACTGCGTACGGTGGGGACGCTGAACGCCCAGCAGGAGCGCCGCCTCTACCACGCAGTCAGGGGCGTGCTCAGCGAAGCGGTCGCACGTCGTGGCTCATCGGTCGATTCCTATACGGCGCCTGAGGGCGGTGGGGAGATGCAGGACCACCTCGACGCCTACCAGCGTACGGGCCAGCCCTGTCGCCGCTGCGGCCGGCCCATCCGCCGGCTGGTGCTCAGCCAGCGCGGCACGCACTTTTGCTCGTGGTGCCAACGTCTGCCGGGGACTGATCGAATGGGCACCAACGCCCGACTTGCCGCGACGGCTACCAGCACGGGCCGCCGCGGCCGCAACTGGTCAGAGCTGGGTGCACCCGTCGCGGTCGACACGAGGGCAGACTAGGGGCATGTCCATCCTGCGCCTTGAGAGCGTGCGCCGTGAGATCGGCGACTTCGTCATCCTCGATTCGGTGACTGCTGCCCTGGCGCGTGGCGAACGTGCCGGCCTGGTCGGTGGCAATGGCGCCGGCAAGACGACCCTGCTCGAGATCATCACCGGCATCGAGGAGGCGGATGGCGGCCGCGTCCACCTGGCCAAGGGTCTGCGCGTCGGGCTGTTGGCGCAGGAGGCCAACCTCGACCAGCGATTCATCGGCGCTCCGACGGTGCGGGCGGTGGTTCGCCGTGGGGCGATCGAGATCGAGCGCATGGAGCACGAGCTGGCGGAGATCGAGGCACGTGGCGCGGAGGCGGTCCAATCGCCTCGGTATGCCGAGGTGCGCGAACGTTTCGAGGCGCTCGATGGCTATCACCTCGACCAGCGTGTGCAGGAGTCGCTGGCCGGGCTGGGCATCCCACGGGGGCACTGGGACCGTCGTCCTTCCGAGCTCTCGGGTGGTGAGCAGACGCGGGTCGCATTGGCGCGTCTGCTGACGGCCGATCCCGAGCTGCTGATACTCGACGAGCCCACCAACCACCTCGACATCGCCGCCCTGGAGTGGCTCGAGTCGACGCTGGTGCGGCGATCGGGCGCGCTGCTCGTGGCCTCGCACGACCGGGCCTTCCTCGACAACGTGGTGGAGCGGGTGTGGGAGCTGCGTGGGCGCCGACTGGTGACGTTCAAGGGTGCCTACTCGGCCTACCTGCTCCAGCGCGAGGCCACCGACGCGCGGGCGCGCAGCGTGTCCGGTTCGACCGTCGCCGCCATCGCTCGGGAGGAAGAGCTGGTGCAGCGCTACCGCAGCCAGCGCAAGCACGTGAAGATGCACGAGCACGAGCGGCGACTGGCGTCGTTGCGTGAGAGCCGTACCGAGGCGCCGCCGGCGGCTGCGAAGCTGAGCCTGCCGGGTGGTGGCCTCTTCGGTGCCACCGCGGCACGTTCGGCCGAGATCGTGGCATCGCTCGAGGGCGTGCTGTGTGGCTACCCGGCATTTGACGGCAACGCTGCCGTGCCCATCGCAAGGGTGGCGCGGCTGGAGGTCCGACGCGGCGAGCGCATCGGCCTGGTCGGACCCAACGGTGCCGGCAAGTCCACGCTGCTGCGAACCATGGCGGGCGGGTTGCCGGCGCTCGATGGTTTCGTGCGCGTCGGCAAGAACGTCATGCCCGGCTACCTGTCACAGCTGCGCGACCGACCGCTGGGGGGGACCAACGTCCTCGACGCCCTGGTGGCGATCGCCCCGGTGACGCCGGGGCAGGCGCGCTCGTACCTGGCGCGATTCCTGTTCCGTGGCGACGATGTGCTGAAGCCGGTCAGCGAGCTCTCCGGCGGCGAACGCTCCCGGCTGGAGCTGGCGTTGCTCGGCGTGGGAGCGACCAACCTGCTGTTGCTCGATGAGCCCACCAACCACCTCGACATCGCGGCTCGCGAGGCGCTGGAGACCTTCCTGCGTGACTCCGACGCGACCCTGGTCATCGTGTCGCACGACCGTCGGCTGCTGGAATCGACCTGCCAGCGCCTTTGGGTAGTCGAGCCCATGGCAGGGGCGCCCGCGATGGTGGCTCCGTTCGACGGTGGCTACCGGGACTGGCGTGTCGCCGTGGCCGATGGCTGGACGGCCACGGACGCGCTGATACCACGGTCCAGCGCTGCCACCGCACCGCCGGTGTCGGACCGTACGGTGAGGTCCGACCCGACCCGCGCGAGCGAGCCGACAGGCGGCAGGGAGGGGGAGCGCACGAACGGCACAGGATCGCGCCTGTCCAAGGATGCCTATCGGCGTAGGCGAGAACGCATCGAAGCCGATCTGGGCCGCCTGGGCGAGCGCAAGTCGAACCTGGAGGCCAAGCTCGAGCAGCCGTCGGTGCAGGCCAACTTCGTGGAGCTGCGCCGCCTGGGGAGCGAGTTGGCCGACGTGGACAGCGCGCTCAGCCAGGCAGAAGATGCCTGGCTGACGCTCGAGGAGCGGGCACCGTGATCGACGACCAGTCGCAGAGGTCGAGTCGGGAGGTAGGGCCATCGCTGGAGGTCAGACCCATCGTCATCGGCCTCACCGGGCCGATCGGCTGTGGCAAATCCACGGTCGCAAGCATGCTCGGTGAGCTGGGTGGCGTCGTCATCGACGCCGATGCCCTGGCTCGCGAAGTCACGGCACCAGGACAGCCAGCGCTGCATGCCATCCGGGAGCGGTTCGGCGATGCCGTGTTCGATGGCTCCGGCGCGCTCGACCGAGCCGCGCTTGGTGCCGTCGTCTTCACCGATCCGCTTGCGTTGCGGGACCTTGAGGCCATCGTGCACCCAGCTGTCCGGCGCCTCGTGGAGGAGCGGCTGGAACGTGCCCGACGGGAGGGCGATCCATTCGTGCTGATGGAAGCCATCAAGCTCGTGGAGGGTGGCCTAGCCGAGCGCTGTGACGAGGTCTGGCTGATCGAATGCCCACCCGCGGTGCAACGCGCCAGGCTGGCTGCGCGAGGCATGGGCGCTGCCGACATCGAGCGCCGCCTGGCGGCACAGGGGGTCGACCTGGCCGACCGACTGGCAGCTCGTGCCCATCGCCGCATCGATACCAGCGGCTCCGGCGAATCAGTCCGCGAGTGCGTCCAGGACGCACTCGCGGAGGTACTCGCACCGGTTTGGGCCGGCCCACTCCTGGGGCCGGTGGATCGCCGTTAGGGCAGCAGCGTCGCCACCGGCGCAGGACTCTCGAGCGCAGTGTCGATGGGGATCTCGACGAGCTCGTCAGGCGACGGTGACGGTGAGGCGCCCAGGTCCAGGTACGGTTCCGCAGGGAACGGTGAGGGGAAGGGTGCGGGCTGCTCGTATCCGATACCGTCGATGTTCTCGGGGATGGGGAAGTTGTAGTGGGTCAGGACGCGGTCGACGGTCTCGCCGTAGGCGCTGCGGTCAAGGTCACGCGTGTCGATCTCGGGTCGCAGTACCAGGCTGAACTGGGCACCGTAGACCTGTGCCAGCGCGACTTCCTCGGCCTGCTGCATGTCCATCCGCAGGACGTAGAGGTCGGAGTCCAACTCATGGGTCAGGACCTTGACATCGAGCCACATGGGCTTGGTCGAGTAGCCGCTGGTGAAGTTGACTGGCTGTCCGGACTCTGGATCGGTGACGACCAATCCCGTCTCAGGGTCGACCGGGGGTGTGACAGGGAAGGTCATCGTACCGATGATGTCGACCCGCTCGTCGGCATCGATGAGCCCGCCGGCGGCGCGCTCGGCTGGGACGGTGATGCTGACCGCGCGATAGGCCGCCGAATTGGGTGCGACCGTCTCATCCGGTTCAAGGATCTGCACCTGGCCCGGCCCTACCGCCGTGGCGAGCATATTCTCGGTGATGGCCTGGTTGGGCAGGATGGAGATCGCCGCGATCCTGTTGGCGACCAGGGTCGGGTCCGTGATGGCCGACTCATTGGATTGGTCGCGGGGGACCGTCAGCAGCGTCAGCCGGTCCTGGGTGATCGTCTCGCGCGCACCGATCCCGAGGGGAGCGACCACGATATCGGTGGTGGGGATCGTCTCACTGGGCGCATCGGTGCCCTGATTGCTGAGCATGAAGGCGGCGGCGCCGGCTCCCAATGCCAGCAATACTCCGACGACCAGCACCAATGTGCGGCGTCGGCTGTTGTCCTTGAACTCCATCTCCATGGTGGCAGGCTCCTGTGCGCAAGTCGCGGGTCGGCAGGGCAGACGACGCGGACGCTCTGCGCCCTCACCGTGCAGTCGCCAGCATCCGTTCCCGCGCCCGACCCCGCCATGGACCCATCGGGTAGCGGCCCATAGGACTCTTTACTGCCCCACATCCCCGCAGACCGCAGCGAACGCCACTGCAGTAGAGCGCCTCACTGCGCTCCGAGCGCTCCGACGCCGTGAACGGACGTTCGGTTTGTGGGCCGGTTCGGGTATCATGGGGCGATGCCGGACTTCGAGCTGGTCGCTCCCTTCCAACCTACCGGCGACCAGCCGGGCGCCATCGAGCAGCTGGTCAAGGGCGTCCAGGCGGGCAAGAAGCATCAGGTGCTCCTGGGCGCCACCGGCACGGGCAAGACGGCGACCATCTCGTGGGTCATCGAGCAGGCCAGGAAGCCGACCCTGGTGCTGGCCCACAACAAGACGCTGGCGGCGCAGCTTTACAGCGAGTTCCGCGACTTCTTCCCCAACAACGCGGTCGAGTACTTCGTCAGCTACTTCGACTACTACCAGCCAGAGGCCTACCTGCCGCGCAGCGATACCTATATCGAGAAGGACTCCAGCCGCAACGATGAGATCGACAAGCTGCGCCATGCGGCCACGCGGGCGTTGTTCGAGCGGCGCGACGTCATCATCGTGGCCAGCGTGTCCTGCATCTACGGCCTGGGTGCGCCGGTCGACTACGGCGCCACCGTGTTGCGCTTGCGGGTGGGTGGCAGGTACCGGCGAGACGGGGTGCTACGTCAGCTGGTCGACCTGCAGTACTCGCGCAATGACCAGGCCTTGAGTCGCGCCAAGTTCCGCGTTCGCGGTGACACCCTTGAGCTGCAGCCGGCGTATGACGACTTCATCGCCCGGGTGGAGTTCTTCGGCGATGAGGTGGAGCGGGTGACCGAGTTGGACCCGCTCACCGGCGAGGTGTTGGCCGAGCGCAATGAGCTCAACGTCTATCCGGCCTCGCACTACGTGACACCCCAGGAGAAGCTGGTGGCCGCCATCGATGACATCGATGCCGAGATGGAGGTACGCACCGCCGAGTTGGAGCAGAAGGGCATGATCCTGGAGGCCGAGCGGCTGCGTCAGCGCACTACCTTCGACCTGGAGATGATGCGTGAGCTGGGCTTCTGCTCTGGCATCGAGAACTACTCGCGCCATCTTTCCCGACGCGAAGCCGGCTCACGACCCTGGACGTTGCTGGATTACTTCCCGCCTGACTGGCTCCTGGTCATCGACGAGAGCCATATGACCATCCCCCAGGTCAATGGCATGTACAAGAACGACCGCACGCGCAAGGAGGTCCTCGTCGACTTCGGCTTCCGCCTGCCCTCGGCACTCGACAACCGCCCCTTGACCTTCGACGAGTTCGAGGCGCACCTCGACCAGGTCGTGCACATGAGCGCCACACCCGGGCCGTGGGAGCTGCAGCGGGCGGAGGGCCTGGTGGAGCAGCTCATCCGGCCCACCGGCATCGTCGATCCGACCATCGAGGTGCGGCCGACAGAGGGCCAGATCGACGACCTCATCGATCGCATCAAGGAGCGCGTCGACCGGGGTGAGCGGGTCCTGGCCACCACGCTCACCAAGCGCATGGCGGAGGACCTGGCCGACTACCTGCACGAGATGGGTGTGCGCGTGTCCTACCTGCACAGCGAAGTCGACACCCTTGAGCGCGTGCAGATCCTGCGCGACCTGCGCCTCGGTGTCTACGACGTGCTGGTCGGCATCAACCTGCTGCGCGAGGGTATCGACCTGCCCGAGGTCACGCTGGTGGCCATCCTCGACGCCGACAAGGAGGGCTTCCTGCGCAGCGCCTGGTCGCTCATCCAGGTCATCGGCCGTGCCGCCCGCAACATCGGTGGCGAGGTGGTCATGTATGCCGACCGCATCACCGACTCGATGAAGGTCGCCATCGATGAGACGAATCGCCGTCGGGCCATCCAGGAGGCCCACAACCTTGAGCACGGCATCGTCGCCACGACGATCATCAAGGAGATCCGCGATATCAATGACCGACTGGCGGCCGTGGCCGAGTCGCCGGGCGCCTATGACTCCGGCAGCAGGGAGCTGAGCGAGCTCAGCCAGGCGCAGGTGGAGAAGATGGTCAGGCAGCTGGAGGCGGAGATGAAGAGCGCCGCCAAGCAGTTGGAGTTCGAGCGGGCAGCGGCGCTGCGCGACGAGATCCAGGACATCCGCATCCACGTGCTGGAGCAGGACGCATCGGTGGCGGTGCTGAAGCAGGCGGAGAAGGCGGCACGTCGTGGACCGGAGTCTTCACCCACGGCCAAGCCCTCGGAGCGAGCGGCAGCGAAGAAGGCCGGTGAGCGACGTGGGCGTGGTGAGGCGTCGGCGCTGGAAGTGACAGAGGTGAGGGTGCTGCCCGCAGGTGAGGAGCCGGTCGACATCGACGAGGGCACCGCCGCGGACGTCTTTCCCGGGATCAAGGACGCCCACGAAGGCGATGACGAAGGCTGGATGGCGCGTTGGCTGGAGAAGCCCACCTGGGATCGGCGCGTGACCCCCAATGTCATCAAGCGCACCGGCTCCCGGCCGCGCCGGAGGGGCTGAGCCGCTGATCTGCGAGCTCAAGGGCATGGCATAGGGGTCGCGTTTCGGCGACCCCTAACCGTGTTTGCGGTCCTTACTCGGCGGTGTCGGTCGGTGTCGGCCTCCTTGGCCACCTCGGTGATGTCCTTGGCGGTGGCCTCATCGACCTCCGTGGTGGTCACCTTGGTCGCCTCCGGGATCTGCTGCTTCACCTGATCGACGTCGACTGCGTGGACCAGCGCGATGATGCCCGAGTGGTTGGCCTCGAGCGCTCCCTCAAGCTCCTTGGACGCCAAGTGGCGATGACGCAGGTTGCGCATCTTGCCGAGGACGCCGCCGGCGAGTCCCCAGCTGGCCATGCTGGCGATGATAGCCGGCGGGAAGAGGATGCCGACCGCAAGACCGGCAGCCGCGCCCCACTTGACGCCCTTCTTGGTGCTGTGTTCGGTCATCTTGTCGACGTTGATCTCGCCCTTTTCGTTGGCGTGGACGGTGAGCACGCCGTCGATCCGCAGGGTGCCCTGCACCTCTGCCTCGAGCAGGGTCATGTAGGCGGCATTAGCAGCATCGCGGTTCGCGAAGTCCGCCACCAGCAGGGTGTTGAAGTAGTCGGTGTCGACCAGGGCAGTGGCTTGCACGCCGTCCTTGTCACCGACGGCGGCGACCACGGTGGCACCGCTCGCATCGGCCTCCGCGGCGGCGACACCAAAGGCCTCGTTCTCAGCGCCGGCCACCGGCTCGACCTCGCTGGGCTGCGGCGCATCCTGTCCGGTCGGCTTGTCGTTCTCGGTCATACTCAAGTCTCTCCTCTGGTCGTCGTCCGCTTCATGGCGGCGATGCAAGCGTACGCGATTCGGTCGCCGGTGGCTCATGGCCGGGCTGACGGTCTGGGCGGTGCTGGTCCCGCAGGTTCTGGGCTATGCCTCGCTGGCAGGCGTGCCCGCGATGATGGGCCTGTACGGCGCACTCGGCGCGCTGCTCCTCTGCTGGCTGTGGGGCAGCAGCCGCGAGCTTAGCGTGGGGCCAGAATCGACCGTCGCCATCATGGTCGCGACCGTACTGGCGCCGATGGCCGCGGCGGGGAGCAGCGCACTCGGCCGCATCGCCGACTTCTTCTCGGAAGAGGCCGCCGAGGATGAGCACGAGGCCCACCAGCACGGCCAGCAGCACCGCCATCTCGGCATAGCTCGCGCCCGATCCTGGTGGGCTATGTGCTGGGCTCGGGACTGCTCAGCATGGCAGCCAGCTGCCGGCACTCCTTGGGATCGACCTCGACAGCGCGCTCTATGCCATCGATGTGGTGGGTGTGGTGCGCAACCTCGGATAGACCAACCCGTGGCATTCGCCATCGGAGCCGGCTCGATCGCGATCGTCCTGGGCTTCCGGCGCCTCGACCGGCGCATCCCCGGCGCCCTCGTCGCCGTCATGGCCTCGATCGCGCTGGTATGGCTGGGAGGCCTGGGCGATGACCAGGTGCTCTCGCTCATCGGCCCGGCATTCGCCTCTGCAGGACGACATCAGCAACGCGATCGAGGCGGCAGCCGCGACCGAGGCACCGGTCCGCAGCGTCCTGCTGGATGCCGAGTCCATCCACGACATCGACTCGACCGGCGCCCAGATGTCGATGGAGCTGCTGGACGAGCTGGAGGAGCGCGACATCGGGTTCGCTCTGGCACGCGTCCGCACCGAGTTGCGCGATGAGCTGGCAGCCGCCGGCCTCGAGGACCGTATCGGCAGGGAGCGCATCTACCTCGAGGTGGACGACGGCGTGAGCGCCTTCCGAGCCTGAGGCCCGCGCCGCACGCCCCCACTGGCGCCTCGTCCGCAGGCACCGGACGAACTTGGCGCTACGCTCCGCGGATGGATATCCCACCTGACTGGACGATGGTGGACCGCCACCGCGTCGGGCCCTTCACGACCTCGATGGTGCTGCGCCGACCCGACGGCGCTGAGGTCGTCTTCACGGCGTGGCGTCACCGCAAGGGCCACGGCCTGGTCGGGGCCAAGGCAACGGCGGCCGGGCGCATCGGCGACATCCCCTGGTGGGCGCCGCAGCGGCGCGGCTGGTGGATCGCGATCCTGTTCATGATCGGATCGCTGTGCTTCGCACTCGGGTCGCTGCCCCTGTTCGCGTCGGCGGTGGGCGAGGCGGTCGTGTGGGTCTTCTTCGTGGGCTCGATCTTCTTCACCTCGGCCGCCTACCTGCAGTACTTCGAGGCCAGCAACGAGGGAGACGATATCCGCGGCGCAGCAAGGACCAAGCTCCGCGTCGCGCTACGTTTCGCCTCGCTGGGCTGGTGGGCTGCTTCCAGCCAGCTGCTCGGAACGCTTTGGTTCAACCTGACCACGTTCGCCGGGACCCGCACGGGGCTGGACCTTTCCCAGCAGGAGTCGCTGGTTTGGGCTCCTGACGCCATCGGCTCGATCCTGTTCCTCGTGGCCAGTGCCTTCGCCATCCTGGAGACCACCGAAGGGCTGCGCCGGGGACGGCGTCCATCGCTGGAGTCGATCATCGCGTGGGTCAACATGGCCGGGTCGATCGCGTTTGGCATCTCCGCCATCGCCGCCTTCATCGACCCGGCGAACGGCGAGCTCCTGAACGTCGCTGCTGCCGGTGCCTTCACTTTCCTGGGTGGGGTGCTCTTCTTCATCGGCGCGCTGCTGCTCCTGCCTGATATGGCGCGGCAGGGCGAGATCGCGCCCGCGGCCTGACCGCCGCCAGCCACGTCGCGGTATGACTCCGAATCCCTGACCTTCGACTCGGATCGACCTGCTGTGACCTGACGGCGGAGGCTTCGTCAGTTCGGATAGCCGAGGCGTCAAGGATCGACCGCGTGGAACGCTCCTTGAAAATGCGTCTGCCCGACTCGTCCGAACGGAGCGGTGCATGGCTGAAGGAGCTTGACCCGCTCACTCGATAGCGGTCTTGGCGACCTCGTCAGGCAACTGGACCACGACGCCGGCCTTGAGGTCTACGCGTAGGCGCCCCGGATCTCAGTTCGCTGCCGTCTTCACCAGCTCGGCGATCCTGGCCTGCACAGTGTCGGTCAACTCCAGCAGCGCGAAGGCTGTCGGCCACATCGCACCATCGTCGAGGTTGGCGGCATCGTTGAAGCCGAGCGTCGCGTATCTCGCCTTGAACTTCGCGGCGTCCTGGAAGAAGCAGACGACCTTGCCGTCCCTGGCATAGGCAGGCATGCCGTACCAGGTCTTGGGCATGAGGGTGGGGGCGTTGGCGGTGACGATGGCGTGGACCTGCTCAGCCATGCTGCGGTCCGGTTCCGACATCTCGGCGATCCTGGCCAGCAGCGCGCTCTCCCCAGCCGCCCGGTCCTTGTCCAGGCGCGCTTCGGCCTTCAGCTCCTTGGCCCGCTCCTGCATGGCGGCTCGTTCGTCATCAGAGAAGCCTGGGGAGGCCTTTTCGCTCGCGGAGCGGGTCTTGCTGCGCTTCTGCGTGTCCGTCATGCCAGTTCTCCTCGCTGTGAACCCGGGTCGGATAATGTACAGCGGAACGCTACGATAAACTCCAAACGTTCAGTGCGAGGTGGCAACTCTCGCCTCGGGTGTCCGCCCACGGCCCAGCGGGCGATCGGTGGCCGAGGATGGCCGAGGCTGGCGAAGTGCCAGTATGCCGCGTCATCCATGCTGCTGGTGCCCCTTGGGTCCATGGATACGAGGGAGGCGATGTCGTTGGCCCACAGGTGTGGCGTCATCGCTGCCCGCCGACAGCGACGTTTAGAACGCCTGGTCTATCACGCATGACTGGACTAGACTGAGATCGTGCCCCAAGACCTCCTCATCGTTCGCGGTGCTCGCGAGCACAACCTCAAGAACATCGACCTGGAGTTGCCTCGCGACCGGCTGATCGTCATCACGGGGCTCTCCGGAAGCGGCAAGTCCAGCCTCGCCTTCGACACCATCTATGCCGAGGGTCAGCGGCGCTACGTGGAATTGCTGTCGGCCTATGCACGCCAATTCCTGGGCCAGATGGAGAAGCCTGACGTCGACCAGATCGATGGCCTCAGCCCGGCCATCTCGATCGACCAGAAGGGTGCTTCACGAAACCCGCGTTCGACCGTCGGGACGGTCACCGAGATCTACGATCACCTGCGCCTGCTGTTCGCACGCGTGGGTCATCCGCACTGTCCCAAGTGCGGCCGTGAGATCGCACGCATGACGGTGCAGCAGATCGCCGATCGCATCCGCAAGCTGCCCGATTCGAGTCGCATCCTTGTCCTGGGGCCGCTCATCAAGGACCGCAAGACAGAAGGGGAGCGCGTCTTCGCAGCTGCCCGCCGGCAGGGCTTCGTGCGTGTCCGCGTAGATGGCGAGCTGATGGACCTTGATGAGGCACCGTCGTTGGACAAGTACAAGCGCCATTCCATCGAGGTCGTGGTCGACCGGCTCATCGTGCGCCACCACGACGCCGAAGGCCGAGCATTCGACGCCGACCATCCCGATCCTGATGCCGCGCGACTGGCCGATTCGGTCGAGACGGCCCTGCGCCTGGGGGAGGGGGTCATGCTGGTGGCCCCGGCCGATGCGGGCGGCTTCGATGAGCAGCGCTTCAGCGAGAAGTACAGCTGCGCCTACGACGGCACCACCATCGACGAACTGGAGCCGCGCTCGTTCTCCTTCAATTCCCCCCACGGCGCCTGCCCCGCGTGCACCGGCCTGGGCATTCGCTTGGAGTTCGCGATCGACCGCATCATCCCCGATCGTGGCAAGTCCATCCCCGATGGCGCCATGGCCCCCTGGCGCACGGTGCCTACCGAGTTGTCCTGGCGTCTGAAGACCACCAAAGCCATCATGGACGCCCACGGCTGGGACTACCACGCGCCCGTCAAGGACCTTCCGCAAGACGCGCTCGAGTACCTGCTTCGTGCGCGCAAGCGCGAGAAGGTCGAGGTTCGCTACAAGCACGAGCGTGGTGAGAACTCGTATGTGGCCACCTTCGAGGGCGTCGTCACCAATCTCGAGCGGCGCTATCGCGAGACGGAATCGGACTACATCCGCACCGAGCTCGAGAAGTACATGGTCGAACGGCCCTGTCCCACCTGTGCCGGCAAGCGACTCAAGCCTGACGCCCTGGGCGTGACCATAGAGGGACGCAACATCAGTGACATCGCCGCCATGTCGGTCGGCGACGCGCTGACCTGGGTGGCGAGTCTGCCAGGGATCCTCAGCGAGCGGGAGATGGCGATCGCGCGGATGGTCAACAAGGAGATCGCCGCGCGACTCGGCTTCCTTGCCGACGTCGGGCTCGAGTACCTCACGGTGGATCGCACCAGCTCAACGCTGTCAGGCGGGGAGGCGCAGCGTATCCGCCTGGCGACGCAGATCGGCTCCAGCCTGGTGGGTGTCCTCTACATCCTCGATGAGCCCACCATCGGCCTGCACCAGAAGGACAACGCCAAGCTTATCGCTACGCTGGTGCGCCTGCGCGACATCGGCAACACCCTCATCGTGGTGGAGCACGATGAGGAGACCATCCGCGTGGCCGACTGGGTGGTGGACATCGGGCCTGCGGCCGGAGAGCACGGCGGTGAGGTCATCGCCAGCGGTCCGCTGCGCGCGGTGCTGGCCGAGCAGCGCTCGGTGACCGGTGCATTTCTGCGCGGCGAGCGCATGGTGCCGGTGCCGACGGAGCGCCGTGAAGGCAATGGCAAGGTGCTGCTGGTGCGCGGCGCTCGAGAGCACAACCTCAAGGATCTTGACGTGCGCTTCCCATTGGGGACGTTCACCGCCGTCACCGGCGTCTCCGGTTCGGGCAAGTCCACCTTGGTGACCGATGTCCTGTACGCAGCGTTGGCGCGCACGGTCAGTGGTGCACGTGTCGAGCCCGGCGCACACGACGCGCTCGAAGGGACAGAGGCGGTCGACAAGATCGTCGACATCGACCAGAGCCCCATAGGCCGCACGCCGCGGTCCAATCCCGCGACGTATACGGGCCTGTTCGGACCCATCCGCGAGCTCTTCGCCGGCGTGCCGGAAGCGCGCGTGCGTGGCTACGGTCCGGGCCGCTTCAGCTTCAACGTCAAGGGTGGCCGCTGCGAGAATTGCAAGGGCGACGGCATCCTGAAGATCGAGATGCAGTTCCTGCCCGATGTCTACGTGCAGTGTGAGGTCTGCGGCGGCAAGCGCTACAACCGGGAGGCACTGGAGATCCACTACCGCGGGCACTCCATCGCGGAGGTCCTGGCGATGACCGTGGAGGAGGCGCTGGAGGTCTTCAGTGCCGTGCCCAAGGTGCGCAACAAGCTGGCCACCTTGGTCGATGTGGGTCTCGGCTACATCCGCCTGGGTCAGCCGGCAACGACACTTTCGGGCGGAGAGGCGCAGCGAGTGAAGCTCGCCACCGAGCTCTCTCGGCGGGCCACCGGGCGCACGGTGTACATCCTTGACGAACCCACCACGGGATTGCATTTCGCCGATGTCGAGAAGCTGCTGCAGGTGCTGCACCGACTGGTGGACACCGGCAACTCCGTCATCGTCATAGAGCACAACCTCGATGTCATCAAGACTGCCGACTGGATCATCGACCTGGGACCGGAAGGTGGCGACCGCGGCGGGCAGATCGTGGCCGAGGGCACCCCCGAACAGGTCGCGGCCGTGGCTGCCTCGGCGACCGGCGAGTACCTCGTGCATGTCCTGAAGGGCGAGCCGGTGGTGCCACTGTCTGACATCGAGTTCCGCCCCGAGGGCGATGGCCGGACTCGCAGCAAGCCCGGGCGCGCTCGCATTCGGGCGCGGTCTGCTGCAAGATGAGCCAGGACTCCTACGAATAGGGGCGTCCATATGAGTCGCGGCGTCGGCAGGAGTGTTAACCGAAGATGATGTCTGCATCGGCCACACCGCCCAGGAGCCTGGCACGAAACCCGAGGAGCACGCCATGAGCGCACGCATGATCCAGATCGAGCGCACCGTGGATGCGCCACCCGAGCGGGTCTACCGCATGTGGTCGGACCCTGAGAGCGTTCGCTCGTGGCTGTCCTACGACGTGCAGGGCTCGCTACTGCCTGGCGCCCGCTCGGTGCTGGTGTTCCCGAGGTACCAGATCAACATCGACGTCCTTCAGGCTGAGCCCAACACGCGGTTCCGGGTGCGCTGGTCGCATCTCGAGCCTGATGGCGTGACCACCGAGGTCACGATCAGCATCCAGCAGAAGGGATACGGCTCGCAGGTGACGCTCACCGATGGTCCCTATGACATCGGCGACGAGGCCGTTCTCGACGAGTATGCGCGGGCCATCGAGATCTGGGCCGGTGCCCTGGCGCAGCTGCGCGCGTATGTCGACTACTCCGTGGACCTGCGCAAGGACCGCTGACGTCCAGACGGGCGCCTGCGCGAGGATGCTGAGGGGATCAACGGTCACGGCGCTGGTCACGTGGTGGGGCCGCTCAGCCACGTCACGAGCTGCTGCCACATCGGTGCGTAGCCGGGCCAGTCGACGAACGGCGGCGGGCACCAATGGGGCCCGCAATCGGAGGTGAACGCGACGCTGCGCCCGTTACCGAACCGGCCCGCCACGATGAGGGGATCGAAGCCGACGGCCACGACCACATCGGCCCCGGCCTTGGGCTGCACCCGGTTGTAGCCGAGCAGGGCCGGCCACTCGTCGGGGAGTCCGGCCACGATGGCATGGTCCGGCTGGCGCGTCGCCGGTGTCACTCCAGCGGGGACCTCGACGCGATCGTCGGACGTCGCGATCGTCACCGGCAACGCCGCCTCGACCGGTGTGCCCGCCCAGCGGGCGCGGCCCTCGATGCCCGCGAAGGTGAGGTAGCCACCGATCATCGCCAGGCCACCGCCGCCGGAGACGTAGTCGCGGATGGCCGCCAGGCGGTCCGGCCGGGGCACCGATCGTTCGAACGTCTGCGGATGCAGCAGTAGGGTGTTGCTGCCGATGTCGCTGAGGATGACCGCAGCGTATCCGGACAGGGCCTCGACGCTGTCAGGAAAGGCGCTGGCGGCGATGTGATTGGGGAGATAGTCGACGCCGAAGCCACCCGCTTCGAGCGCCTCCCGCAGTGGCCCCACGCCCTCGTTATAGGAGGTCGTGGTAAATGAATCGAAGCCCTTCTGGTGGATGCTGTGGGTGATCCAGGACTCGCCGGCGATCAAGACCTTGCGTAGCGTGCTCACCACCCGATGGTAGCCGCTCACGCGAGCTCCTCGGGGTCGAACGCCTCAAGCACGAAGGTCGAGGGCGCCCCGGGATCGTAGACGATCGTCAACGTCTTGACGGCGCGGGTCCAGGCCACATAGGCCAGGCGGCGTTCTTCTTCGAGCACCCGGACCGGATCGGAGGCCTCACGCAGGGCGCGTCCTGATGGGAAGGTGCCCTCGTCGTGCCCGATACAAGCGACGTGGTCCCACTCCAATCCCTTGGTGCCGTGGATGGTGGCGAGCGTGAGCGGTGCTTCCTGGCCCGCCAGACGCTCGCGTGCTGCGCGGCGTGTGACCAGGGCAGCCCGAAGCGCCTCCAGGTCGTCCAACCCGGCAGCCCAGCACAAGAGTGAGGCGGCCTCGTTCGTTGGCAGCCGGCTGGCTCGCGCGGTCGTTCGCAGCGCCGGCAACAACGGAAGGCCCGGGTCTGCTCGAGCGATCACCTCGTCGATGCGCGCATCATCGAGCAAGAGGCCATCCGTCTCGAGCCGATAGGGCTGGCCCAGCTCGAGGGCCACTGCCGCGTACGGGAGCAGCTCACGATTGGTGCGCGCGAGCACAGCGTGGTGCTCGCGGGGGGGCTCTTGGGCCCAGGTCTGCAGGAGCAGTCGGGCGCGCGCCACCTCGTCGCCTGGATCGGGCAGCAGCGTCACGCTGCCCACGGTGCGCGGCGAGGCCCGGATGATCTTGACGAAGCGCTCTTGGTTGTGTGCCACCAGCCTGGCGGCACGATGCACGACCTCCGGCGCGCAGCGGTGGTTCGTCTCCAGGTCCACGCGATGCAACCCGGGCAGGCGTGCGGCCAGGCCCAGCACGCGTCGCACATCGGCGAGACGCCAGGCATAGATGGTCTGGTCGTCGTCGCCGACCAGGAAGATGTCGCGTCGCTCACCCGTGAGCAGGAGCGCCAGGTCCAACTGCGTGCGATCGAGGTCCTGGGCCTCATCGACGAAAAGCACTGCGGCTCGTGACTGCCAGCGCTGCAACAGCGCCCGATCGTGTAGCAACGTCGGACCCGCCAGCGCCACCAGGTCGTCAAGGTCGATGGCCCCGAGCTTTCGCAGCCTGTCCTGGTAAGCAGCGAACACCCGATGGATCTCTACCTCCTCGGGGGTCGGCTCCTGGAGTGTCGGCTCCTGGGGCGCCGGACCACGTGCAGGATCGAGCTTGAGCCGGGTGAACGCGTCGTCGAGCGCGCGCAGATCCGTTGGCGTGAGCGGCCCGCCAACGACCTGTTTCAGCACGCTTGCACGCTCGACGATGTGGCTGACGTCTATGCCGGCGTCGGCAAGGATCTCGCGCCCCAGGGCATGGAAGGTGCGCACCCGCACGCTGCCCGCCCCGTGGCCGAGCTCCGCGAGCGCATCATCGGCACGGACTTGCAGTTCGTCAGCGGCTCGACGGTTGAACGTGAGCGCGCAGATGGTGGCCGGGTCGGTCCCGGTGGCGACACGCCAAGCGAGGCGCGCCACCACGGTCGTGGTCTTGCCCGAGCCGGCCGGTGCCACGCACAGCACGGGGCCTGGGGGCGAGGTGGCCGCGGCCCGCTGGTCGAGCGCCAGCTGCGCCAGGCGTTGCTGCAGCGCAGGGTTCGGAGGCGATGGTGAGGCAGCTGCTGCTGACATGGCGAGTAGCGTGAGCGAGCCGCCTCATCGCGCACTTATCAGCGCCTTCACCGGTGTCGCACGCTGCGGGCGGCTGACCGGTCCCGGCGTGGTCGGCCTGCCCCGACCATCCGAAAGTACTCGCCGCGTGACCATCAGACGAAGCAGTTAGGTATCGGGGTGCGATGACACGGCTCCGCTACACACGTAGGCTTGTCACATGCGCGAACGACGGCACATCCCACTCCCAGCCCTGCTGTTGGTGTTTGTCTCGTTGATGGTGACGCCCCTCGTCGCCATGGCGTCGTCGGGCCTGCCGGCCACCATCACGATGCAACCCGCGGCGGCCGGCCCTGGTTCCACGGTCGAAGTCACCGGTATCGACTTCCCGGGAGGCCAGCTCGTGGAGGTCCTGCTCTTCACGAGTGCGGGCAGCAGCGACCTCGCCGTGGTCATGGCGTCTGACGAGGGCTACTTCCGCTCTTTCGTGACCCTGCCTTCTGACACTCCCGCCGGTCTGTGGGAGCTGCGGGCGTCGGCGCTCGATGGCACGACTGCCAGCCATGCGTTCGATGCCGCATCCGCCGCGGCGGTCGATGCCGCTGGTGCGGTGACCCTCAGTGCGGAGGCGAGCCTGGCCGGCCGCAGCGGCAACTCGAGCACCGACATCATGGTGATGTTGGTGCTGGCGGTCCTGCTTGCTGCGGTCGGTGGCGCGGCTGCGTATGCCTGGCGCGAGGTGCATAGCGAAGGCAGGCAGCCCGGCATGGGTGCCGGCGACGATCCAATCTGGAGCCTTGCTGGCGGATCCATGATGACGAACGAGTCGGTGGTCGTGGTCGAGGAGGACCCCGACCGGAGCGCGCCTACTCAAGAAACCTGACCGGGTGGGGCTGCCGCGATAGCATCGTGGTATGACCCCGTCCCCACGCATCAAGGCGACGCTCAAGCACCTGCCGGACAAGCCGGGCGTGTACCTCATGAAGGACGCCGGGGGCCGAGTGCTGTACGTGGGCAAGGCCACCAGCCTCCGCAGTCGCGTCCGGCAGTACTGGGGGGCCGGTCGGTCGGCTGCACCGCTGCGGATCGAGTCGTCGATCGAGCAGGTGGCGGATGTCGAGGTCACGCTGACCGACACCGTCAGCGAGGCGCTGCTGCTGGAAGCCAATCTCATCAAACGCTACCAGCCGCGCTTCAACGTACGCCTCAAGGACGACAAGTCGTACCCCTTCATCAAGATCACCCTGGCGGATGACTTTCCCCGCATCGAGCGCACACGCAAGCTGCCCAACGACGGCAGTCGCTACTTCGGCCCCTACGCGTCGGCCAGCAGCGTCGACGAGTCGATGAACCTCATCCGGCGCATCTTCCCCTTCCGTACCTGCACCCTCGATATCAGGGAAGGGGAGCGCGCGCTCGAACGGCCCTGCCTGCTGTATCACATCAAGCGCTGCCAGGGCCCCTGCATCGAGGCCATCAGCAAGGCTGGGTACGCGGCCGACATCGAGCAGGTGACGCTCTTCCTCGAGGGCCACCAGGAACAGGTCAGTGCCGCCCTGTATGCGGATATGGAAGCTGCCGCCGAAGGGCTCGAGTTCGAACGCGCCGCGGCGCTGCGCGACAAGGTCCGCGCCATCGAACGCACCATGGAGAGCCAGAAGATGGCCGGCTTCGCCAAGCGTCGACTTGATGTGCTGGGCTATGCCCGATCAGGCAAGGAGGCCGCCGTCCAGCTGTTCGCGATCCGCGACGGCAAGACGCTCAATCGCGACATCTTCCTGCTGGAGAACGTCGCCGATGTCAGCGATGAGGAGGCGCTGGCGTCGTTCGTCAAGCAGTACTACGCACGCGCCGGCTCGATCCCACCGCGGGTCCTGGTGCCGTTCGATCTGCCGGAGACATCCGAGCTGACCGAGTTCCTGGTCAGCCGGGCTGGTCGTCAGGTGGCCATCACGGTGCCTCGACGAGGAGAGGGTCGCAAGCTCATGGCTCTCGCGGGTCGCAATGCCGCCGAGACGCTGGAGCGCGAGCAGGTCCGCTGGCTCGCCGACCAGGGCAAGACCGAGCGTGCTCTCGACGAGCTGGCCGATGCCTTGGGGCTGGCGGCGCCACCGGCGCGCATCGAGTGCTACGACATCAGCACGATACAAGGTACCAACACGGTCGGCAGCATGGTGGTCTTCGAGGATGGCCAACCTCGTAGCGGCGAGTACCGCCGGTTTCGCATCAAGGGCGTCCGTGGACAGGACGACTTCGCCAGCCACCAGGAAGTGCTGCGGCGACGGTTCCGCCGCGCGCTCGACAGCGGGGAGGGTGGCGCCGAGCAGCTGCGTTGGCGCATGCCCGACCTGGTCATCATCGACGGCGGCAAGGGTCAGGTCAGTGCTGCCCGTGAAGCGCTCGACGAGCTGGGTCTCCACGACCTGCCCATGGCGGGCCTGGCCAAGGAGCGTGAGGAGCTGTTCCTGCCCGGCCACTCCGAGCCCATCGTGCTGCCGGCCACGTCGAGCGCGCTGTACTTGCTGCAGCGATTGCGCGACGAGGCGCACCGTTTCGCCATCACCTACCATCGCCAGTTGCGCGCCAAAGCGGCCACCCGTTCGGCCCTTGACGACCTCGCCGGTGTGGGTCCGGCGCGCAAGCGGGCGCTGCTTCGCGTCTTCGGCTCCAGCCGCGGACTGCGGAACGCGACGGTCCAGGAGATCGCCGCGGTGCCTGGTATCGGCCTCGCCATGGCGTCGCGAATCCATGAGCATCTCGACAGCTAGCACCGCGGACGCCACCACGATCCGTCGCTCGCACCAGGGTTGCGCGGCGCGCTGTCCGTCTCTCTGCTACTGTCCCGAGCGATGCAACGCGTCATTCCGTACCTTGTCTTGGCCCTGTTCATCGGCGCCCTGGTGGTGGCATTGGTGCCGCTTCCGCGCGCCTGGTCGGATACCGGCGGCAACGTCGAGACCAAGCTGGGCCTGGATCTTATCGGCGGACTTCGTGGCGAGTACCAGGTCGTCGCCACTGATGCCCAAGCGGTGACCCCGGAGATCCTCGAGCAGACGCGCACCATCATCGAGAACCGCGTCAACGCCACGGGTGTGGCGGAACCCATCGTCGTCACCCAGGGTGCGGACCGCATCTCGGTCGAGCTCCCGGGCGTCGAGGACGAGGCGGACATCCGTAGCCTCATCGGCACTACCGGCGTGCTCGAGTTCATGCCCGTGCCGCCAGAGCTGCAGGGCACGGTCGGCGAGGGCCCGCTGCCGGAAGGCATGGCAGACATCGATCCGCTGTTCACCGGTATCGAGATCGCCAGCGCCGCCATCGCCCAGGACCAGAACACGCGTCAGCTCGTCGTCGACCTGCAGTTGAAGGACACCGGCGCCCGCCTCTTCGACGAGTACGCGGCCGACCACTACGGCGAGCAGTTCGCCATCGTGCTGGACGGCCAGGTCATGTCGGCCCCCGCCATCCGGGCCACCCGCTTCGGCGGCCGCGCCCAGATCTCGGGCGGCACCGGCGGCTTCAAGGCAAGTGAGGCGCAGTCGCTTGTCACGGTGCTGAAATTCGGCTCCCTGCCATTGGAGATCCGGGAAGTCGGATTCAGCAGCATCTCAGCCACGCTGGGCCTTGATTTCCTGCATCAGACCATGCTGGCGGGCATCGTCGGCATCGCGCTGGTCTTCGCCTTCATGCTGCTCTATTACCGCGTGCCGGGCTTGGTGGCGTGCATCGCGCTCATCTTCTACAGCATCTTCGCGTATGCCCTCTTCCGACTCTTCGGTGTCACGCTCACGCTGGCCGGCATCGCCGCCTTCATCCTCTCGGTGGGCATGGCCGTGGATGCCAACATCCTCATCTTCGAACGCACCAAGGAAGAGCTGCGCTCGGGCAAGAACCTGACCGCCGCCGTGGAGGCCGGCTTCGGCCGTGCCTGGACCTCCATCTTCGACTCCAACGTCTCGACGCTCATCACCGCCACCATCCTGTTCTACTTCGGGTCGTCGGTGGTGAAGGGTTTCGCCCTCGTCCTGGGCATCGGCGTAGTGCTCTCGATGTTCACCGCCATCGTGCTCAGCCGCATGATGCTGCGCTGGGTGGTGCAGCAGCGCTGGGCCCGACAGCGGCACCTGTTCGGCATCGATGACAGCGAGATCTCGCTGGACGCGCGCACCCGCCCGCGGGAGGCCAGCGGTGTTTGACATCATCGGCAAGCGCCGCTATGGCTATGTCATCAGCTCCATCCTGGTCGTCACGGGCCTGGTCTTCATCCTGGCCACGTTCATCCCAGGCGGCGCGACCGGGCTGCAGTTCTCCATCGCCTACACCGGGGGCACCGTTTGGGAGGTCCACTTCCAGGACGGCACGCCCGATCCGGTGGCCGTACGCGCGGCGCTCGACGAGCAGGGACTGCCCGGCTCGGAAGTCGCGATCACCGGCGCTGACGATCGTGAGTTCGTGCTCATCCGTACCGAAGCGCTGTCGTTGCAGGCGCCCGAGATCGCCGAGGGCTCTGCAGCTGCTGCCGTGGCAGCCGAGCGGGCGTCGGCGTCCCCGTCGGCCAGCGGCATGGCCTCCCAGTCGATCGCAGCCACACAGTCGGTGGCTCCGGTGGTCACGACCGAACCCGTCGCCACGACCGAACCCGTCGCCTCCAACTCGTCGGATGCCTCCAACATGCCGGATGCTTCCGGGTCGCCCGAAGCCTCCATGGCACCGGTGGCCGGCAGCGGTGACGGTGGTCCTGTCGCGGGTGTCCCCACGGCGGGCCAGTTCGGTGAGCTCGCCACGCTGCTCCAGCAGAGGTTCGGGCCCATCGACGAGGTCCGCCAGCAGAACTCGGTCGGTCCCGTCGTGAGCGCTGAGCTGGTGCAACAGACGTTCCTGCTCATCCTCATCGCCGCCGCCGCCATCATGATCTGGGTCAGCTACCGCTTCCGAGACTTCCGCATGGGTGTCAGTGCCATCGTGGCGTTGGTCCATGACGTCATCGTCACCGTCGGCGTCTTCGCCATCCTGGGTACGTTCACGGGCCTGCAGGTCGATGCCCTCTTCGTGACCGCCATGCTCACCATCATCGGCTTCTCGGTACATGACACCATCGTCGTCTTCGACCGCATCCGCGAGAACCGTCAGCGCCACCAGGGCGAACCACTCGAGCTGATCGTCAACCACAGTCTGGTCCAGACCATCGGTCGTAGCCTGACCACGTCGCTGACGCTGGTGCTCACGCTCATGGCCCTGCTGGTGTTCGGTGGGGAAGCCATCCGCCCCTTCACGCTAGCCCTGCTCGTGGGTGTCGTAGCCGGTACCTACTCGTCGCTCTTCGTGGCCACACCGCTCTTCCTCGACTGGCACCTGTGGGCGGAGCGTCGCAAGGCCAACGAACCGGCACCAGCCAAGTCCAAGGCCAAGACCAGCGCGGCGTAAACCCGGGTGAAGCCGGAGGGTCCAGACTGGCCGCCGATGCCGCCACTGACCCCGCACTACCAGTGGATCGTGCCCGAGGCGCACCCGATCTCGGAGGCCACCATCGTCGACGCCAAGCGACGAGGGTTGTCCGCGCGAGCCGTGCGCGTGCTCTCCCGACGCGGTCCCGTCGACCCCGCTGAGCTGGCCTCCCGCTTCGATGCCCCGGAAGCCGGGCTGCTTGATCCGAGACTGCTGCCGGATGCTGCTGCCGTCAAAGATCGTGTCACAGCGGCACGGGGGACTGGGGAGTCGGTGCTGGTGTTGGGCGATTTCGACGCTGATGGACTGACCGGCCTGGCCATCCTCACCGGAGCGCTACGCCGGCTGGAGCTCATCGCCGAGCCCTATGTCCCCGATCGCAGCAGTGAGGGACATGGGCTCTCGATGGCGGCCGTGGAGCGGGCACATGGCGCCGGTCACGGCCTCATCATCACCGCCGACACCGGGTCGGGCAGTGTCGCTGAGGTGGCTGCCGCGGCTGAGGCGGGCATCGACGTCATCGTCACCGACCACCATGTGCTGGGAGCCGAACGACCCGCGGCAGTGGCGTTGGTCAACCCGCAGCGGCCCGAAAGTGCCTATCCCGACCGGCGCCTCTCAGGAGCCGGGGTCGCCTTCAAGGTCGCCCAGCTGCTGTTGGCCGAAGAGTCGGACGGCTTCGCGGCTGCGCTGGACATGGCGGACCTGGCGGCCATCGGCTCCATCGCTGACATGGTGCCCATCGCGGGTGAGAACCGCTCCATCGTGCGCCTTGGCCTGGCGCGCCTGGCAGCGGCGCCGCGACCAGGACTGGCTGCCCTGATGGCGGCAGCACGCGTCGATCGCGACCACATCTCCATGGAGGACATCTCATTCGGTCTGGCGCCGCGCATCAATGCCATGGGTCGCATCGGCGACCCGCGCCTGGCTGCGCGACTGCTGCTCTCGGAGGACGCCGACGAGGCCGAGCGGCTGGCGGCCGAGCTTGAGCGCGCTAACCGACAGCGGCGGGCATTGACCATGACTGCCATGCAGGAAGCGCAGGCGGTGTTGGGCGCCCAACCCGAACAGGGCTTCATCGTGCTCGCCGGCGACTGGCCGGTGGGCATCATCGGCCTCATCGCCGGCCGGCTCGCGGAGCAGCACCGCCGCCCCGCGCTGGTGCTGTCGAGCTCGGTCGAGCCCTGGCGTGGTTCGGCTCGGAGCGCCGGCGGCGTGGACCTGGCGGCCGCGTTCGCTGCCTGTCGCGACCTCTTCGAGCGCTTCGGTGGCCACCCGGCCGCGGCTGGCTGTCACATCGAGTCGGATCGAGTCGACGAGCTGCGGAAACGGCTGCAGTCCTTCATCGGGGAGCTGCCAGCGGCGGATCCGCGACCCAGCTTGAGCCTCGACCTCGTCCAGAGCGCAGATGCCGTGGATTACGTACTCTTGCGTGAGTTGGCGCCGCTCGATGGCGCTGGCGATGAACCACCGCTCGTCGGATTCGCGGGCCTCGCCGTGGACCGGGTCCGTGCTGCCAACGGCGGTCATACACAACTCAAGCTGCGTCGTGGGCGTGAGGTGATCGATGGCATCTGCTTCGGCCGCGCCGACCTCCCTGACCAGTTGACGGAGGGTTCCGAGATCGATGTCGTCGCACGACTCGCCAGCCGTGTCTTTGCCGGAGTCGAGACGCTTCAGCTGGACATCCGGGATGTCGCCCCTGCAGGCTGGTTGCGGGCGCTGCGCGCACGCGGAGTGATGGCTTCATGACCCGCCCACCGACTGGTTCGAACTACCCTCCGACCGGTCCGGTGACGCCCGGCTATCGTGATCCGCGCTCAGCGCCGCCGCTGTATCCACCTGGGCGTGAGCCCATCCCACCGCGCCGCCCGCGCCGCAGCTCGCCGCTACTGGCACCGCTGCTGGCGTTGCTGGGCCTGGTCCTGGTCGGCGGCGGGAGCCTGTGGGCGATGGGCTTCCTCGACTCGACGCTCGGCGATGCGGCTGCCGACGCCACCGCGACACCAGACACCATGACCGATCTCGCGAGCGCCGACCCGATAGCCTCAGGAGAACCCGAAGGCACGGCCGACGAGACGCCGGAGCCGGTCATCGACGACGTCGATACAGCCATCGTGGAGCCACCCAGCGACGAACGCGCCAACGTCAAGGGCAGCATCCTGTTCACTCGCTCAGGAGACATCTGGACGGTCTCAGGGACCTCGCTGCAACGACTGACCGACAGCGATTCCGTCCAGTCGGATGCGTATCCGGTTTGGTCGCCGGACGGCAAGTCGATCTATTTCATCCGCGCCACCAAGAAGGTCACCAACAAGACCCGGCCCGGCGGCAAGTACACGTTCTACACGCCAGACCTGATGCGCATGAAGCCCGATGGCAGCAATCGCAAGAAAGTCTTCAACTCGCTCATCAAGGATAGCCGCGGTCTGTGGTTCAGCCAGGTGGCACAACCATCGGTCAGCTCCGCTGGCAACAACATCGCCGTGGTCAGCGACGGGCCGGATGGTTCCGCCGAGGAGGTCACGCTTCACATCATCGACGCCAAGAGCGGCAGGCTGCGCAAGGTGGCCACGCCGACCCAGCCTCGACTGGGTCACAACGACCCTGCCTTCAGCCCCGATGGCACCAGGATCGCGTTCACCTACAACGATGACAAGGGTCCCGATGGCGATCCCAGGGTCGCTATCTTCACCTGTCGGAGCAAGTCGGATTGCTCGGTGGGCAAGGTCAAGTACCTCAAGACGGGCTATGCCAACCCATCATGGTCGCCGGATGGCAAGCTGCTGGCGGTCGAGGCGACCGACGGCACGGGTCGCGATATCGTGCTCGTGAATGCCCGGCGCGGGGACGTGCGCGTCGAGCTCACCACTGATGGCGACAGCTTCGCCCCGGAGTTCTCGCCTGATGGCGATCAGATCGCGTACCTCCACCGAGATGGACTGGATATCGACCTGCGCGTGATGACGCTGGACACCAACGAGCAGGGCCTCATCACCATGCTCGACGATCGGCCGGTCACGAGTGACGGCGGCATCGACGGCATCTCCAATCCCTCCTGGTTCATCCCGCCGTCGGCGCGACTCGATGCCACGCCCCAAGAGTCCGGTGGCGGTGATAGCGCTGATCAAGCCGCGGAGGCGACGGGCGTGCCTGCCAGCGACGGTCCCGGGGATGCGCCACCCGCGCCCCCGGGAGCGTAGGCTTCCATCCGATGCACCCACGATGTGGTGCTACGATGCTGGCGTCTGATGCAAGTCGTCGGAGGATCGTATGCCCTTCAACATAGGGCCTCTCGAACTCATCATCGTCCTGGTCATCGCGTTGCTGGTGGTCGGCCCTCGCCGCTTGCCGGAGATGGGCAACGCCCTGGGCAAGACCATCCGGGAATTCCGCAAGGCCTCTTCGGATCTCACTGACACTGGCTCGTTGGAGCCACGCTCGACGATGGACGACGTGCCGGCGCCCAACACACTGCGCGGGGAGGCCCAGCCGAACACCATGAGCGGGACAACGCCAGGCGCGGCAGCCACGCCCAAGACCGACGACGACGCCTAGTCGTGGGGCCTGCCCCGGTGAGTTGACCGCAGGTCGATGACAGCCCATGACTGACGATCACGGAACCGAGGGCGGTGCCGTCGCAGATCCTTCGACCGCGCCTGGGCTAGCAGCGAGGGCGGAGGATGGCTTTGCCATGCCGCTGGTCGACCACCTGGCCGAGCTGCGCCGGCGTGTCGCCATCAGCGTCATCGCTATCGGCTTGGGTTCGGTCATCGGCTTCATCCTGGCCGAGCCGCTCATCGAGCTGTTGCTGACGCCACTGCCGAACGGTGAGGTGGTGTTCCTGACGTTGTCGGGCGGCTTCATGGTCTACCTGCGCGTTGCCGTCATCGTCGGCATGCTGTTGGCGTTGCCGGTAGTCCTCTACCAGCTGTGGGCCTTCGTGGCACCGGGGTTGCTTCCTGCGGAACGCCGCGCGGCGTTGCCCTGGATCCCCATGACGGTGGTGTTCTTCCTGATGGGCGCCCTGGTGGCATGGGTCACGCTGCCATACGCCGTCGGCTTCCTGCTCAGCTTCCAGATCGAAGGCTCACTGGTGGCCCTGCCCAGCGCAGAGGCGTACTTCGGCTTCGTGACCTTCCTGTTCCTCGTCTTCGGGCTGGTGATGCAGTTCCCCATCGTGCTGGTCTTCCTCGACCGCCTCGGCATCCTGCGGGTCGAACAGCTGCGGACCATGCGTCGCTACGTCCTGCTGGGTGTGGTCATCTTCGCGGTGGTCATCACGCCCGGGGGCGATCCCATCAGCCCGCTCGTGCTCTCGGGCACCATGTACGCGCTGTATGAGTTCACCATCTTCCTGTTACAGCGCCGTGGGCGCGAGAAAGGGGCCGATGCCTGATCGACTGCCGCCGGCTCACGGGCCGAGCAATCAGCATGTGGCGATCATCACTGGGCTTTCGGGGGCCGGCAAGACGGCGGCGAGCAAGATCTTCGAGGACCTCGGCTACACCGTCGTCGACAACGTCCCAGCCGAGCTCCTGCGCGACCTGGCCGAGCTGGTGGCCAACGATCCAGTGCGGTATGACCGTGTCGCCATCGTGCTCGACGTTCGCCAGGGTGACGCACCGTTGGCGCTGAGCGCCGCCCTGGGGGCGCTCCATGGCCGCGGCATCCAACCGCAGATCGTATTCCTTGAGGCCAGCGACGAGGTCCTGATCCGGCGCTATTCGGAGACGCGGCACCGGCATCCGCTCGATGACCGCAATGACGGTGTGGGCTCAGCCATCGCACGCGAGCGGGCCATGCTCGATGACATCCGGGATCTGGCCCAGACGACCATCGACACATCAGGTCTGGCGTTCAAGCAGCTGCGCGAGCGCATCGTCGATGCGCTCGACGCCCAGCCTGGTCCGGATCAGCTCTCGCTCCAGGTCATCAGCTTTGGCTTCAAGTTCGGTGTTCCCATGGAGGCGGATCTGGTGTTCGACGTGCGCTTCATGGAGAACCCCTTCTATCGACCTGAGCTGCGCGAGCACTCCGGGCAGACCGAGGAGGTGCGCGACTTCGTCCTGGGTCAGCCCATCACGAAGGAGTTCCTGGAGCATCTCGACGGCTTCTTCCGCACGGTCGTCCCGGCCTATCTCGCCGAAGGCAAGACGCGCCTGACGGTCGCCATCGGCTGCACCGGCGGTTTCCATCGATCGGTCGCGATCAGCGAGGCGCTCGCGAGCCAGCTGGATGCATTGCAGATGGGTCCGGTCACCGTCTGGCATCGGGAGCTTGAGCGGCGTCGATGACCGACCGGGGACAGTCCGGCCGCATGCGTCGGCTGCACCACTGGCTGCGTCCGGGTGTGGGCATCAAGCGTTGGTTGCTGGTCATGCTGGTGGGGCTCACCATCCTCGCTACCGCCGGCGCGCTGCTCATCCGCGCCATATTCCGTGAGGTTCCGGCCGATAGCATCGCCGGCCAGCTCTTCGAGCTCATGAGCCTCAACTTCCTGCCCGATCCACTGCGGCCCGTCGCGGTCATCGGCATCGGCGTGAGTGTCTTCCTGTACGGTCTCTGGCGACTGCTCGATACGTTGCTGGAGCCGTTCGCGACGCGCCGCGAGCCGCTCGTGGAGATGGTGTATCAGCGGCGATCTCGGGCGCGGGGTCCACGGATCGTGGCCATCGGCGGCGGAACTGGCCTGTCCACGCTGCTGCGCGGCCTCAAGGAGGTCAGCAGCAACATCACTGCCGTGGTGACGGTGGCCGACGACGGTGGCTCCAGCGGGCAGCTGCGCCGCGAGCTGGGTGTGCCACCGGTGGGGGACATCCGCAACTGCATCGCCGCGCTGGCGGATGTCGAGCCCACCATGTCCAGCTTGATGCAATACCGCTTCCCAGCCACGGAGTCGCAGCCCGGTCTGGCCGGCCACGCCTTCGGGAATCTGCTCATCGCGGCCATGGCTGATATCACGGGTGACTTCGAGGAGGGCGTGCGGCAGTCCAATCGGGTACTCGCGGTACGTGGCGAGGTCCTGCCCGTGGCCGGAGAGGCGCTCAATCTCAGTGCCGAGCTGACGGACGGCACGCAGTTGCAGGGCCAGTCCACGATCATGCGCTCGCGCGGCATCCGCCGGGTCTGGCTCAGCCCTTCTAGCGTGGAGGCGAGTCCCGATGCGGTGGAGGCCATCCGCGCCGCCGACCTCATCGTGATGGGCCCCGGTTCGCTCTACACGAGCCTGCTGCCGAGCTTGCTGGTGCCAGGTATCCGCTCGGCCGTCCTGGGGGCTCGCGGCTTGCGTGTGTACGTGGCCAACGTGGCGACGCAACCCGGCGAGACCGAGGGCTACTCGCTCTCGGAGCACGTCGACGCCCTGTCCGCGCACGGCGTCGGCGATCTCATCGACGTCGTCCTGGCCAACGATGACAGTGATGCGCGGGTGCCCGAGGGCTATCCCGCCGAACCTGTTCGTATCGACCTGCCACTCGATGAGGTCGGGCCGCGCCTTGAGCTGGCGGCGGTCGTCGATCCCGAGAACGCCCATCGGCACGACCCAAGGCGGTTGACGCAGGCGCTGCTGCGCCTGCTCGAGGCGCGTCCCACGAATCGGCCGACCGGACCGGTTCGCAGCGCTTGAACGCTCCGGCCGCGCATGGCTGACTCCCTGGAGCGCGAACTGGTGCAGGCCATTCGCGCCGAGCTGGCTGCCATCGACCCGCCGCGGTCGTGCTGCCGTGCGGCCGAGCGGATCGGCCTCGGTCCCGCGGCATTGGGCCACGCCCGATCTCCGGCCGTGGCGAGGTTGGCGGTCCGGCTCGAGGGGGACGAGTCCGTCCCCGGCATCACCGCGAACCCCGGATTCGACTGGGGCTCCGCGCGCGACCACTGCCGGGCGGCCTGGCTGCGCGGTCGCTTCCTGGCGGCTGGCTCCCTCAGCCTTGGCGGGCGCGGCACCCACCTTGAGCTGGTGGTCGCGGCGGTCGAGGGTGAGACGCTCCGGCAGCGGCTGGATGAAGCTGGCTTCAGGCTCTCGTACCGGCTCAGACGCGGCCGCAGCGTGGTGACCAGCAAGTCGACCGAGACCATCCTGGCCTTCCTGCGCTACTGCGGTGCCGGTGCCAGCGTGCTGGAGATCGAAATCACGGCTGGTGATGCGCCAGCTGCACGGACACCTCAATCGCGTCCTCAATGCGGAGACGGCCAACCTTGAGCGAAGCGTAGCTTCGAGCTCGCACCAGATCGGTCTCATCGGTGAGCTTGAGGCTGACGGTCGCCTGGCTGAGCTCTCCGCTTCCGACCAGGCCGTGGCTCTGGCTCGCAAGCACGCGCCGGAGGCGTCCTTCACCGAGTTGGCGGCAGCGCTGGGGGTCAGCCGCGCCCGCGTGCAGCGGGCGTTCGCGCGCATGGAGTCGAAGGCGTCCGCCGCGCTCTCCTCGACCGACCTATGATGGGGTCATGCGACCCGTCATCATCACTGCCAACTGGAAGATGAACACTTCCCCAGCGGACGCCGGTCCGCTGGCCGTCGATATCGCCAAGGCCACCGACGTGGCCGGCGTCACCCGTATCATCTGCCCGCCGTACGTGGCGCTGGCGCCCGTCAAGGACGCGCTGACCGGCACGAACGTGGCCGTCGGTGCTCAGAACGTCCACGCCGAGGCCATGGGCGCCTACACCGGTGAGATCGCCGCCAGCATGCTGGTCGGGCTTGCCAGCTGGTGCATCGTGGGCCACTCCGAGCGTCGTCGTGACCAGTTCGAATCCGATGCGCTCATCGGCCGGAAGATCGTGCGCCTCGTGGAAGCCGGCATCAGCCCCATGCTCTGTTGCGGTGAGCAGCTCGAGGAGCGCGAAGCCGGTACCGCCGTGGAGACCGTGCAGGCCCAGGTGAAGGCTGCCCTGGAGGTCGTGTTGGCACAGGGCGACGGCCTGCCGGCTGATCTCGTCATAGCCTACGAGCCCGTCTGGGCCATCGGCACGGGCAAGACCGCTCGTGGTTCTGACGCGGCCGTGATGGCCGACGCCATCCGTGCCACCGTCGCAGACATCGCCGGCGCGGCATTCGCGGAGAACACCCCAGTGCTGTACGGTGGCTCGGTCACCGCCGACTCCTTCGAGGAGTTCATCAGCGAGCCGGCCGTCGACGGGGCGCTCATCGGCGGCGCCAGCCTCAAACCCGACCAGATGTCCGGCATCGCCGCGACTGCTGCGGAAGCTGCCGCCAAGCGCACCGGCGCCTAGCTGCCGGTCTGCCGCAAGAGGGGATCACCACATGACCACGAGGGCTGAGCGACCATGCCCGGTCGTGCTCGTCATCGTCGACGGCTTCGGCTACGGTCCCGATCCTGCCGTCGACGCCATCGCTGCCGCCGAGATGCCTCGCTGGCGTGCGTTGCGCAAGGCGTGGCCTAACTCCCGTCTGGACGCCTCGGCCGGGGCGGTCGGCCTGCCCGACGGTCAGATGGGCAACAGCGAGGTGGGGCACCTCAACATCGGTGCCGGTCGTCCGGTGCTGCAGGACCTGCCGCGTATCGATGCTGAGATCGCCGACGGCTCCTTCAAGCACAACGAGGTGCTGCTGGCGGCAGTGAAGCAGGCTGCCCAGCCCATGTCACGGCTGCACCTGGTCGGACTCATCGGCCCGGGCGGGGTCCATTCCACCGACGGGCACGCGGTCGCCATCGCGGCGATGGCCCGGGAAGCGGGTGTGACCGATGTCGTCGTCCACGGCCTGCTTGACGGTCGTGACACGCCGCCTCGCTCGGCCGACAGCTTCATCCCCGACTTCGAGGCGCGTCTGCTGGCGGCCCACCCCACCGCGCGGTTCGGCATGATCGGCGGCCGCTACTACGGCATGGACCGCGATAAGCGCTGGGAGCGCACCAAGGCCTGGTATGACGCCATGGTCTACGGCAGCGGCTTTGACACCAAGCCGGCCGGCAGTGCCCGTGACGCTCTTGCCGCCGCCTACGAGCGAGGCGAGAACGACGAGTTCGTCAAGCCCACGCTCATCGAGGGTGTCGATGGCACCGTCCGCGACAACGATGTCGTGATCCATTTCAACTTCCGCGCCGATCGGGCCCGCCAGCTCACGCACGCGCTCGTGGACAGGGACTTCGACCACTTCGACCGTGGCTATGTACCGCCCTTCCCCACGGTGGTGACACTGACCGAATATGAGGGCGGTTTGCCGGTCGAGGTCGCCTACCCGCCCATGGTGGTGCCCAGCCTGGCCGAGGTCGTCTCGACGCTCGGCTGGAAGCAGTTCCATGTCGCTGAGACCGAGAAGTACGCGCACGTGACGTACTTCTTCAACGGTGGCGTGGAGGCACCCTGGCCGGGCGAGGAACGTCGCTTGGTGCCCAGTCCCAAGGTCGCGACCTACGACCTGCAGCCGGAGATGAGCGCTGCCGGCGTGACCGCTGAGATCGTGGCAGCCATCGCCTCGGGCGAGTACGACCTCATCGTGGCCAACTTCGCCAATCCGGACATGGTCGGACACACCGGGGTCTGGGATGCGACCGTGGAAGCGTGCACCTTCCTCGATGGCTGTCTCGGCCGTGTCGCGGACGCCGTCATGGCCGCCGATGCAGCATCGGTCGCTGCGGGCGGCAAAGGTGCCCTGCTCGCGTTGACCGCGGATCACGGCAACGCTGACGTCATGAAGGATGCGGCGGGGGATCCGGTCACCAAGCACTCACTCAGCCCGGTGCCGTTCCTGCTGGCCGGATCCGAGGTGCGGGGCCGGTCATTGTCCGATGGCGTGCTGGCCGACGTGACGCCCACACTCATGGCCCTCACCGGCGTCACTCCGGCCCCGGGTATGACGGGGCATTCGCTGCTGGACGGATAGCTGAGCACGGCCCGCGTCACTGCGTCTGGGTGGCGCCAGAGGCGTGCTATCCTCCGCGATGCGCACCATACGACAGGAGTCGAACTCGAACCGTGGATGTCTTTCTCTTCTTCGCGCTGCTGGTCGCGGCCCTGGGCTTGATCGCAGCGGTCCTCATGCAGTCCCGTGGCTCGGGCCTCGGCGCCACGTTCGGTGGTGGTGACGCGTCCAGCTTCCGCACCCGCCGCGGCGTGGAGCAGCGCCTCTACCAGTTCACCATCATCCTGGCGGCTATCTTCGTGACGGTGTCCATGCTCATCTACATCGCGGAGTAGCCACGGCCCTTCGTGCTACCATCGGAGTCCGCTCGGAAGAGCGTTGTGGATCGATCTCGTGCCGCGGTGGCGGAATAGGCAGACGCGCTAGGTTCAGGACCTAGTGACCATTACGGTCGTGTGGGTTCAAGTCCCTCCCGCGGTACCACGTCGATCACAGCACCTGGCCCAGGTGGCGGAATTGGTATACGCGCACGTTTGAGGGGCGTGTGAGGCAACTCATCCGGGTTCAAGTCCCGGCCTGGGCACCACTCCCTCCTTGACGCCCCGCCATGCGGGAATTGAGGTTGCCGGGTATCGGGCCGGCCGCGGCGCCTCTAGCCGGGGACTCCTGCATGGCTCGGTTCGCACGCGGCTGTCCCACGCGGCGCGCGACCGAGTCTGGCGCTACCATCCCGGCACGGGCGGTTAGCTCAGTCGGTCAGAGCGCCTCGCTTACACCGAGGAAGTCAGAGGTTCGAGTCCTCTACCGCCCACCATCCCCTTGCCCGTGGTGGGGCCGATGGTCAAGCAGCCTGGGCCCGGTAGTGGATGGGTGCGCTCGGTCGATCGTGAACGCGCTGGTCGGTGCCTCTGCTGGTCGGTCCCTGCACGGCTCGCCCAGCTTGCGTACTCTCGCCCGATGAGATCGCCCCAGCATCGCGCCATAACCGCCACCTTCTTCTTGCTCGCCGTTTGGGCCGCTCCTGCCACCGCGGCGGGGGAGTGGACGCCCTTCGACGGTGGGCCTGACACCAGCTGTGCCGACGGCAGCCCGGTCAACTACCTGGAGCGCGTGGCAGACCCACGCAAGGTGGTGCTCTACTTCGAGGGTGGCGGTGCTTGCTTCAGCGCTGCGACGTGCGCCTTCGATGGCCCCGACACATCCTACGTCCCTTCGAGCGAGTTCACGGCCGAGTCGATGGCCGAACGCGGCGGTGTCTTTGACTTCGAGAACCCGGAGAACCCACTCGCTGACTACTCGTTCGTGTACGTGCCCTACTGCACCGGCGACGGCCACCTGGGCAGCAAGACCACGCGATATGCCGACGATCTGACCGTCGAGCACCGCGGCTATGACGATAGCCTCGCCGCCCTCGACCACTTGGTGGCGACGTATCCGGATGTGGCTGAGTTGGTGGTCACCGGTGTCAGCGCCGGTTCCATCCCCACGCCGCTCTACGCCGGCCTGGCTGCAGACAGGCTCCCGGAGGCCCGCATCGTGACCCTCGGTGATGGATCGGGCGCCTATCCCAGTGACCCCGTGCTGAACGCTCTCATCGGCTCGCTCTGGGGTACGGCTGAGGCGATCCCCGACTGGCCCGAGACCGAGGGCATCAGCGTCCGCGAGTGGGGGATCCCCGATCTGTATCGCTACGCTGGGCAGCACGCGCCGGACACCACGTTCGCCCGTTTCGACTTTGCCTACGATGAGGCACAGTCGTTCTACGCGGGCCTGGTCGGCGTGGCCCCCGACGACCTGCTGGCACTGATCGACCAGAACGAGGCTGCCATCGAGTCGGCCGGTGTGGATATCGCCAGCTACACCGCGCCGGGGACGGACCACACCATCCTCTGGCGGGATGCCTTCTACGACCTCGAGGTCCAAGGCGTCCGCCTGGTCGATTGGGTGGCTGGGCTCATCGCCGGCGAGAGTCCGGCCGACATCCGTTGCTCCGACTGTCACTGATGCGCCGATCGCCACTGCTGTGCTGGGTCCGATGGTCCCGAGGGGCCATGCCCCGACCTGCGTGTGCGTCCACGGTATCGGAGCGAGTACCCTTTCGGGGCGGGATAGCCGCTTGGCTGCCCGACGCCGATCGGAGGTATTGATGGAGATCTTGTTGATCGTCGGGATCATCGCGGTGGTCCTGTTCGCTGTCGGCATCCTCATCTACAACGGCCTGGTGCAGCGCCGTCTGCGTATCGATGAGGCTTTTGCCCAGATCGAGGTCCAGCTCAAGCGACGCTGGGACCTCATCCCCAACCTCATCGACGCGGTCAAGGGCTACATGGGCTTCGAACAGTCCGTCCTCACCGCGGTGACCGAGGCGCGCGCCAACGCGGTCGCTGCCGGGGCCACGGACCCGCATCAGCAGGCCGTCGCGGAGAATGCCCTGACCGGTACCCTGCGCTCGCTGTTCGCGACCGTCGAGAACTACCCCGAGCTGAAGGCCAACCGGAACGTGCTGGAGCTGCAGGAGCAGCTGACCACGACCGAGAACCAGATCAGCTTCGCGCGGCAGCACTACAACGCCTCGGTGCTCGACTACAACACGTCGATCGCCACCTTCCCCAACGTGCTCATCGCCGGGCCGCTCGGGTTCACCGGGCGCGAGTTCTTCGATGCCGAGCCGGAGGCGACACAAGTCCCGAAGGTCGACCTTGGCTTCGGCCCTGACCATGACAAAGCGGCCGCCCTACCACCGGCACCAGCACCGCTGCCGCCCCAGCAGCCAGCCCCACCGCCGCCCCCGCCTCCGACGTCGCCGGTCGGCGGCCCGCCCCAGCAGCCGCCGCCTCCGCCTCGACAGGGATAGAAAGTCGGCCCGTGGCCCACGCTGGGCCCAGCGGCTGCGACTGACCGTGCCATGACCCCTGCCCGCGAGACGTTCGACCAGCAGGTCCGTTCCAACAAGCGGCGATCCATCCTGCTGATCGTGGCCATCGTGGCCATCCTCGGCGCCATCAGCTGGTTCATCGGCTTCGCCATCGCCGGAGATCCGACCAATGCCATCTGGTTCGTGCCCATCGGTGGCCTGTTGGCGCTGGCTCTCTCGATCGGCGCCTTCTACGGCGGCGACAGCATGGTGCTGGGTATCTCCCAGGCCCGTGAGGTCTCAGAGACCGACGAGCCCAAGCTCGTCCACGTGGTGCAGGAGCTGAGTCTCGCCGCGAACGTGCCAGCGCCCAAGGTCTACATCATCGAGGACAGTGCCCTCAACGCCTTCGCCACAGGCCGGGATCCAAAGCACGCCAGCGTCGCCATCACACGCGGCCTGCTCGATCGGCTCGATCGTGAGGAGCTCCAGGGCGTCCTCGGCCACGAGCTGTCCCATGTCGCCAACTACGACATCCGTTTCAGCCTGCTCGTTGGGGTGCTGGTCGGCTCCATCGCCCTCTTGGCCGACATGCTGGCGCGCATGACCATCTGGGGCAGCATGGGTCGCAGCCGACGCAATAGCAGCGGCGGCGGTGGAGCGCAGGCGCTGATCATGATCCTGGGGTTGGCCGTGGCCATCCTGGCGCCGATCTTCGCGGCTCTGGTGCAGATGGCGGTCAACCGGGAGCGTGAGTACCTCGCCGATGCCAGCAGCGTGGAACTGACGCGCAATCCCTATGGCCTGGAGCGGGCCCTGGCCAAGCTCACGCTCGACACCGAGAAGCTGGAGGTCGCCAATCGGGCGACCCAGCACCTCTACGTGGTCAACCCGGTCAAGAAGCTCGACAGGAGTGCCAGGGGCCTCTTCAGCACCCATCCCGCGACGCTCGACCGCATCAACCGGCTGCGCAGGCTGACGGGCCAGCCCGAGATCGACGAGAGCGGCGTCAAGGAGCTTGCCGGGCTGCGCTGAAGGCGGAGTCGCAGGTCGCTCGCGGCGCGGCCGGGGAGCCCGGCCAAGCCTGATAGTCGCGCATACAGCACCGCGCCTGCCACCATGCACAGCGCGGCGATGAGGAGCCCACCCGTCTCGTCGGTGATGCCGGCGCGGATGGGTGCCATCACCAGGAAGGGCACGAGCAGGCCGCGGAAGCCCATGATGGAGTTCAAGCCGGCGGCGACCTCTCCCTGGCGGTCCGCTGGCGCGTGGTCGGCGATGAGCAGCGGCCACGACGTATCCACCGCGGCACCAGCGGCGCCCAGCAGCACGGTGGCAAGCAGGACGAGCGGGAAGGTCGGCGCGAGGGCGAACAGCGTCATGGCCACGACGCCGATGAGCGTGCCGCTGGAGATGGTCACCAGCGCGCCGGCTCGGCAGGCGAGTCGACCCCAAAGGCTGAAGGTGACGGCCGTGCTGCCGTAGCTCACCAGGCCCGCGAGTGCGATCTCGTCGACGCCCAGGCCCAATCGATCCACATGGACCATGGCGATGAGCGCCGGGGCCGCCACGAAGCCGGCGCCGAAGAGCAGCTGCGCGGCGGTGATGCTGCGAAGCATGGGTTGGCCGGTGACCGAGCGGATGGAATCGAGTGCGCTGAAGCGGTGGTCGACCTCGATGCCCGGCACGGCCATGCGGCTGACCGCCAGGCTGCAGATGGCACCGACCACCGCCACCACGGCCACGATGGCGCCGAAGCCGTGCGCGGCGGCCACGATGGCGATGGCCGAAAGCGCCAGCATCCCGGCCAGCGATCGGCTGGTGCCGACGTAGCCAAGCATCCGTCCACGATCTGCGGAGGGGTAGATGGTGGCCCAGATGCGCTGCTGCAGCGGCGAGCCCAGCGAGAACGCGATCCAGAAGCCGAAGATAGCCAGCGCGATGAAAAGTGGATCAGGGGCGATGAGCACGAACAGCAGGCCAAGGGCGCCAAGAGAACGCAACAGTGACATGCGTGCCGGCGAGCGCGGCCCGATGCGACCGGCGAACAACGTCATCAGGCTGGCAAGGAAGGGCAGGGCAGCGAGGGCGGCGAGGCCCATGGTGTCGAGGCCCTCGCGCCGCGCCACCGACGGGAGCAGCACACCCACCACCGCCATGGTGCTGCCCAGGCCCACGGCGGATGACAGGTCCAACGCCAGGTTCCGCTGCAGCGTGTTGGGGCGGGGGAGGGCAGCCGCAAACGCCTGTACTGGAAGCGTAGACAACTGGCGCCAAGCCACGGGACGACACCTCGATGACGACACGGCTTGGCCTGCGAGGTGAGCTGTCGGGCTCGGCTGCGGTCACAGCCTGCGCGGACGTTCCGCGGTTCGCCCCAAGTGGGAGGGATCCCGGTGGGATTGGTTCCCCCGTCCCCCGCACACGGGGGTTCGGCCACCTGCAATCTAGCATGCGCAAACGTTCTCGTACGGACTCCACTGGTGAAGAATCGCTAACCATCCTGGCCTAGGCTCAGGCTGCACCTCGCGGTTGTGCGGAGTCGCCTAGTTGTGGTCTAATAGCCGCACCGCAGCGGCGGGCCGAGATAGCTCAGTTGGTAGAGCACGCGACTGAAAATCGCGGTGTCGCCAGTTCGAATCTGGCTCTCGGCACCACATACATGGCGCCGGTCGGTAGCTCGTTCGAATCGGGCGGAAGTGGCTCAGTTGGTAGAGCATCACCTTGCCAAGGTGAGGGTCGCGGGTTCGAGTCCCGTCTTCCGCTCCACTCCCTCCTCTTACCTCGTAGACTGTCGGGGTCCTTCGCTGCCCCTTCGTCTAGTGGTAAGACGCCGGACTTTGGATCCGTGAACCGAGGTTCGAATCCTCGAGGGGCAGCCAACACCCGGCCGCGACTGGTAGCATCAGGCGGTCATCGTCGGGCGACGTAGCCAAGAGGCCCAAGGCGACGGTCTGCAAAACCGTTATTCACCGGTTCGAATCCGGTCGTCGCCTCCACTTTCCGCTCCCCTTGCGCGCCGCGCCGCCGCCCCTACAGTCCGGGGATGCGTGGGACCTTTCCCAGCTTGGTCAGTCGGGCGTAGCGACCCCAGGCCTTCTTCATCCAGTGGCCCACGAGGGGCAAGGGCACGATCACGTTGCGTTTTCGGCTGCGGTAGACGAAGGCGCCGCCGTTGCCGGTGTCCATCAGGCAGAGGATGGAGAGGTGTGCTCCATATCCGGCACGTTCGGGCCCGCCGGCCTCGACCGCGGCGATGTTGTGGGCGACGTTCCTGGCCATGATCTCAGCCGTGTGGCCCTGTTTGGCTCGCCAGTCAGGACCTTCGATGGCGGCGACGTCGCCGGCCGCGTAGATGTTGGTCGTGCCCGTCACCAGGCCGTTGTCGTCGATGCGGACGAAGCCTGACTCGTTGAGTGGCAGGTCGGAGGCCATCATGACGCTGTGCCCGTTCACGCCGGGGATGAATAGCACCAGGTCGGCATCGAGGCGTGAGCCGTCCTCGAAGGCCACCCCGGCGGCATCGAAGGCGGCGATCTTGGTGCCCACGCGCGTATCGACGCCGGAGCGCCTGATCATGCTGTCCATCAGGTCCAGGGCGCGATCGCCCATGCGTGCGCCCGGCTGGGCCATCGGTGCGAAGAACGTCAGCTGGAACTGCTCTCGGACCTTGTGCTTGCGAAGTAGGGCGTGGATGTTGAAGAGCAACTCGAAGGCGGGGCCGCCGCGCACGGCCGAAGGATCCTTGGGGTTGCCGCCGAACCCGACCGCGATGCGGCCGCTGCCCTGCTCGATGAGTGCGTCCAAGCGGTCGCGGATCTGGAGCGACACCTCCGGCGCACCGCAGATCGACAGCGTGTGCTCGACACCGTTCGGTTTCAGCTTCTCCGCGCCGATGGCCAGCACCAGGTAGTCGTACTCGTGGTCGCCGTCGGCGCAGACCACCCGGTTCTCCGCCGAGCGCACCTCCTGCACTCGATCGATGACGAGTCGGAACCCGTGCTTCTGCCGGATCTCCTCCAGCGAGACCTTGGCGCCCTCGAACGCCATCTCCCGGGTCGGGATCCAGATCGACGTCGGGTACAGCCACAGGTAATCACGGTCCGAGATCAGCGTGACGTCGAACGATCCGGACATCTGGAGGTCGATGGCGGCCTGGACGCCAGCGAAGCCACCACCGACGACGAGGGTGTGCTTGCGTGCCAGTACGCTCATGCCGATGTCAGGTGTTCTCGACCATCGCCAGCAAGGGGCTGCAGTGTGTCGGACATCGGTGTGCTCCTGTTGTCGTGTGGTCCTGCAGTGACGCGTGACCTCGTGCGGCGCACCGGGCAGATGGGTGTCCCCGTGGAAGAGATCCGACGATGACGCGGTGTCGTCGGCCTTGAGGCGCGAGCATGGTGGTGGATCTCCTCGATGGCCGTTTCCCTGCGACGATAGCACTAGTTGCGTATGTGCGCAAACACGCAACCATAGGGTTGGCGGAAGGCAGGGCAGGGGACCGCTACAGTGTCCGGGTCGGAAAAGTGCCGACGAGGGCACGGCCGGAGTGGCGGAATGGCAGACGCGGCGGTCTTAAACACCGCTGGGGCGCAAGTCCCGTGTGGGTTCGAGTCCCACCTTCGGCACCATGGTCAGGACGTGAAGTGGGGTTTCCGGGGCCCTGCGGGCACGTCGTACGCCCAGGATCATGCCCGCGGCCTCTTGGGGCCTCTGTGCCTGTCAGGCCCGGTCCGGTGCGGTCCGGACCGGTCAGTTCACGTCGCGGAAGACCGAGGTGGCCTGTCGGCGGTTGGCCGCCACCTGCTGGTAGTGCATGGCGTCGAGGAAGAGGCCCAGGATGATCCAGAGCCAGTCCCAGCCGCTGATGCCGGCCGGGCTCCAGACGAGCATGAACATGATCGTCGTGTAGGGCAGGAAGATGATGCCGAGCAGGGGCACCAGCCAGTCACCCTGCCACACCAGCGGCCAGCGATCGCTGAAGATCCAGGCCAGCGCCAGCATCAGCCGGGGGACGAAGGCGAAGCCCGCCGCGAGGAGACATCCCAACAAGATCATGTCCGCTTCCTTTCAGGCCGGTCAGACCGGGCGAAGTGCCAGTCGCACGAATGTATCAGGTCGGATGTCCCAGCGGAACGTCGGATGACTCGGACCCAGGCCGCGGCCAGCGGATCCCCGGGCCACCGCAGCGGTGGTGTCGACGGGGTGGCTTCGGGTGCCGCGGCGGCCTCAGGGCTCGGGGTTCCGGGCCATCAGCTCCGTCGCGAGGGCGACCTCGAGGACACCGATGGTCCCGCCGATGACGGCGGCGAGGAGCCACTCGGCCACCAGCTCGACGCCGAGGCCGGCTCCGTGCAGGGCCCGGAAGACGACCTCGTGGAGCACCAGCTCGAAGATGGTCGGGACCAGGACCAGGATCGCGATCGGAACCAGCGCGGTCCGGCTGAGCCGGAACGTCCGCGCGAACGAGGCCCGCAGCCCGCGGCCCTCCTGGACCAGCACCGGACCGACAAGCCCGAAGAGCATGTAGAAGGCGAAGCCAGGGATGAGAAAGGACGCGGTCAGGAGAGCGGTCGCCCCCAGCACCACCAGGTCTGCCACCAGCAGTCGACCCCAGGGCAACGCTCGCAACACGTCCGCCATGCGGCGCTGGTGACCGTGGAAGTAGCCGGCCCCGACAGCCTCGTCGAGATAGCCGGCGAAGACGACCGGCCCGAGCAGTCGGAGGGCCGCGGCGATGCCGATCGAGACGAGGACGCCGAAGCCGAGCAGGGCGCCCGGGTCGTGCTCGAAGTCCACCAGCGCGCGCTCGACGAAGGCCGCCAGGATCGACGGCGGCACGAACAGGAGAAGGGCCACCACCGCGATCCGTCGGAACCCGAAGCGCAGCATCCCCGTGGCGTGTCCGACCACGAGATCGAGCGTGAGCCGGCCCTCGCCGAGCGTGGCGGTGCGTGCAACCATCGGTGCATCGTCGCACGCGCGCGGCAACGGGGTGCGTCGAGCACGCGTCGAGACAGCCGAGCTTGTCCGGCTCGTCCGGCTCGTCCGGCTGTCGGTCGATGGGTCACGCCGCTGAGAGTCGACCCTCGTGCGCCTTCGATGCCCACCTTCGACACCGGGCCCGTCCGTCGTGGCAGGATGGCAGCCATGGATACCATCTCTGATCCGACCGGGACCGATTGGCACATCCGGGTTCCAGCGCCCGACGAGCTGCGCACGTATATGCGGCCGCTGCAACTCGCCTTTGCCGAGGACTTCTCCGAGGCCGAACTGGACGACTGGCTCAAGCTGGTCGAGCCCGATCGATGGCTGGGCGCCTTCGAAGGCGAGGGCAGCGAGCTGGTCATCGGGTGTGCCTCGGCTCACTCGCTGCGCCTCACGGTGCCCGGCGGCGAGGTGGCAGCCGCCGCGGTGACCGGCGTGGGCGTCAGGCCAGACCATCGACGCCGAGGCGTGCTGCGAGCGTTGATGCGCCGACAGCTGGCCGACGTGCGCGAGCGTGGCGAACCGGTCGCGGCGCTCTGGGCTTCGGAGGGCGCCATCTATGGCCGGTTCGGCTACGGGCTCGCGGCGATGGACGGCTTCTTCGAGGTGGAGACCAAGCGGACCGACTATGCACGCGAACGACCGACCGAGGGTCGTGTCCGGATCGTCGACCAGGACGAGGCCACCCGCCTGGTGCCACCCATCTACGAGGTCATGCGGTCACGCACCCCGGGCGCGCTCTCGAGGAGCGATACCTGGTGGCGGAGTGCCACGTTGGCTGATGCCGAGTACAGCCGACGCGGTTTCGGCCCCAAGTTCCGCGTGGTCTACGAAGCGGATGGCCAGCCGGAGGGGTACGCGATCTACCGGATCAAGGATGACTGGGATCATCGCGGGCCAAGGAACGTGCTCCAGGTCAACGAGGCCGTGACCAACACGCCACGCGCATCGCGAGAGCTGTGGCGCTACCTGTTCGATGTCGACCTGGTGGAGAAGGTGCGCTCGCAGCGTGTTCCCGTGCCGGCGCTGCTGCAGCACCTGCTGGCAGAGCCGCGAGCGCTGGGCCTGGTGGTCAACGACGGCCTCTGGATCCGTATCGTTGACGCGCCCGCGGCGTTGGCTGCCCGCCGCTACGGGTCGTTGGACGAGCTTGTGTTGGACGTTCGTGACGAGCTCTGCTCGTCCAATGTGGGCCGTTGGCGGATCACGACCGAGGGCGAGCCTGGTTCGGCGGTCGCCGAGGTCAGCCGCGTGGATCACGACCCCGACCTGATGGTGGATGTGGCCGACCTGGCTGCCATCTATCTCGGGGGTGTCAGGCCATCCGACCTTGCCGCGGCCGGTCGCATCGTGGAGTCCACCCCGGGCTCACTGGTCCGTGCCGATGCGATGTTCACTGCGGCTCGAATGCCGTGGTGCACCACGATGTTCTAGCGACCCAGCGTGGTCGGTGCGTGCCGCAAACACCCCTGCGGTGCGCTCAGGCAACGACCTGGTCCACCGGCGACCCGGAGCCCCTGTGCTATCCTCCGCGGGTCCTTTCAGCTTCGCCGTGGGGCGACCACGCCCAGCACGCGAGTGAGGCAAACCCATTGGGAGGAGTGAACGCGTATGCGTCGCTATGAACTGATGCTCGTCCTGCGGCCGGACACCGCGGACGATCGTGTCCAGCAGATCCTTGATCGCACCACCCGAGGCATCGCCGAGGGTGAGGGCCAGATCGTCAAGGTCAGCCCCTGGGGCCGTCGCCGGTTGGCCTATCCCATCTCCGGCCACCGTGAGGGTTCGTACTTCATCGTCGTGTTCGACGCGCCGGCTGACTCGATCGATGAGTTGGAGCGCAGCCTGAACATCACCGAAGAGGTCATGCGCCACCTCGTCACCCGCATCGAGCGTCCGGTCCGCCGGACCGAGAAGCGTGACGACGGCTCGGAGGACGATTCCGACGAGGCTGATGACGACTTCCCGCCGCCGGACGACGATGTCGACGACGATGACGGTGAGAGGATCGATGAATCCGAGAGCGAGGCCGCTCCCCGCGCGACTGACTAGGCGCGAACAAGAGGAGGATCAGCCATGTCACTGAACAAGTGCATGATCATCGGCAACCTCGGCCGTGACCCGGAGATGCGCTACACGCCCAGCGGGCAGGCCGTCACGCAGTTCAGCGTGGCCACCAATCGCAACTACCGGGACCAGCAGGGCGAATGGCAGAGCGAGACGGAATGGTTCCGTGTCGTCGTGTGGGGTGATCGCGGCGAACGCGCTGCGGAGACCCTGCGGAAGGGCCACAAGGTCTACGTGGAGGGTCGCATCCAGACCCGCCAGTGGGAAGACCAGAGCGGATCCAAGCGCTATACCACCGAGCTGATCGCCGATCGTGTCAGCTCACTCGAGCGCCGCGAACGCGAGGACGGCCCACCATCGCCGGACGATGCGCCGGGCGGCTACACAAGTGGCGGTTCGGGCGGCACCGGTCCGGGCGGCTCGGCAGGCTCCGGCAAGTCCAGCCCGGCGAGTTCGGCCGAAGACTTCGACGACCTGCCCTTCTAGCCGCCGCGCCGGCTCACCAACGACGACTCCCACCGACTGACTACAGAAAGGGACCTACCCGATGCCACCTCGCGCCAAGCGCCGCGATGACTTCTACCGCGACAGACGACGTCGCAAGGTCTGCGCCTTCTGCGCCGACAAATCCAAGTCCATCGACTACAAGGAGGTCAACCGCCTCCGCCGCTACATCAGCGAGCGTGCCAAGATCGAGCCCCGTCGCAAGACTGGCACCTGCGCCCAGCACCAGCGCGCACTCTCGGTGGCGTTGAAGCGTGCCCGCCACGTGGCTCTGCTGCCGTACGCGCCGCAGCACATGCGCCCATAGCCCCCACCTGATCGACTCGGCCGCAGGGTCGAGCCGATCGTTTCGGAGACCCGGTCGTACGGCCGGGTCTTTCGGCATCCCGGCATCTGCTCCGTCGGTTCGCCCGCCAGGTGGGCCATGCGACGCCCCGGGGCCGACACCGCGGGCTTCGAGGCGGTCAGGGCAGCGACGTATACTCGCGGGCATGCTGACCACGAACCCCAACCCCACGCCCACCGAAGCTGAGTCCGATCCGGATGCGCGACGACCCGGTTCGCGCCCGCAGGACGACACGGTGTGCTGGTTCGAGGACCGTTGGTCCTCCCTCGCAGACGCCAAGGTCAGCATCATGACCCACTCGTTCCTGTATGGGACCGCGGTCTTCGAGGGCATCCGTGCCTACTGGAATGCGGATGAGGAGCAGCTCTACCTGCTGCGGGCGCGCGAGCACTTCGAGCGCATCGTGGACTCATCCAAGATCCTGATGATGGACCCGCACTACAGCGTGGACCAGATGGTAGACATGACCATCGAGCTGCTGAAGCGGAACCGCTATCGCGAGGACTGCTACGTACGCGCCACGGTCTACAAGTCGGACGAGGCCATCGGTGTCAAGCTCCACGGCATCGAGTCGAAGTTGAACCTGCTGTCCATCCCCTTCGGCGACTACATCAGCGTGGATGAGCCCATCAGCTGCGGCACCGTCTCCTGGCGCCGCACCGGCGACCTCAACATCCCCTCGCGCGCCAAGGTCGTGGGTTCATACGTCAATCCAGCCTTCTCCAAGACGGAGGCCGCGCTCAACGGCCACGAAGAGGCCATCGTGCTGACCCAGGAAGGCAAGGTGTCCGAGGGCAGCGCGGAGAACCTGTTCATGGTGCGCAAGGGCCGACTGGTAACGCCCGGTGTGAATGCGGACATCCTCGAGGGCATCACACGATCAGGCATCATCGAGATCGCCGAGCGGGAGCTGGGCCTCGTGTGTGATGTGCGCCCCATCGACCGCAGCGAACTCTACGTGGCCGATGAGGTCTTCCTCTGCGGCACCGGTGCGCAGGTCTCGCCTGTGGCATCGATCGACCATCGCGTCGTGGGTGACGGGGCGGTCGGCCCCCTCACCGCCAACATCATGTCGGCCTACTTCGATGCCGTCAGAGGCAAGGCTGAGGCCTACCGGCATTGGGTCGTCCCCGTCTACTGAAGGCCCTGGTTCCGCAGGAGGGGTGACGCCCGCGGCCCGGCTACGGCTTGAGTGATTTCGTCTTCTGGCCCACGGTGATGACGATGTCTGCCTCCGCCGCCGGATCGTCCAGGTATACGAGCTTGAGGCCCTTTTCCTTGAAGGTACGCTTCACCCGCTTGGCGGTCTCCGGCATGGACTCCGCGGCACCGTTGTAGAAGGTGATGACGGTGCTCTTGTAGTCGGATGCGTCAGCCTTGCCGCCGTTGAGCGGTGGGACCAGCGCAGCGATGCCCTTGTTGCCCAGGTTGGAGGCGATGTTGACGGCCTTGGTGTTGGGTCCGCCCTGGCCGTTGATGACATGCACGACGGCACCTTCGTCCGCGATGGTGTTGATGGAGCGCTGGGCCGCCCGAGAGGTCGAGAACACGTTCTGCACGGCCTGCTTGATGGCGCTCGGCTTGGCCTTCAGCAGGAACAGACCCGTGGGCGGGCAGGGGTAGCAGGTCTCCACGTAGCGGCTGCTCCCCAGCACCAGGTTCTCGCGGCGGTCGAGATCCACCTTCTGCGCCAGCGACAGCATCGAAGGCACCAGGTTGGGCGGGATGTTGGTCTTGACGTCCTTTTTCAACTGCTTGATGAGCTTGGTCAGGACGCCCGGCGCTAGCAGATCGTTGATGTCGGACTGCTCACGCACCGAGGTGACGATGCGCTGCTGGCGTGCGGAGCGGTTGAAGTCGTCGGAACCATGGCGGGAGCGGGCATAGGCAAGCGCGTCCTGGCCGTTCATGCGGGTGATGCCGGGTGGGATGTAGAGCTTCAGCTTGCCTCGGCCGTCGCTGGCGGCGTAGCCAACGTCCATGACCGGCATCTGCACGTCCACGATGACGCCGTTGAGCGTGTTCACGACGGCGCGGAAGCTGTTGAGGTCGACAGCCACGTAGTACTTGATGTCCAGCCCGTAGAGCTCACCGAGGGCGCCCATGAGCGCTTTGTAGCCCCGGTCCTTGTCATTGCCCGGGAAGTTTCCCGGCTGACTGCGGGCGATGGTGTAGAGGGTATTGATCTTGGTCGGATAGGCGCCGCCATACTGCCTGCTGGCCCCCCAGCTCCGGGGTAGCGGCACGCCGGCCGTATCGCGGGGCAGGGAGATGAACGCGAGGCGCCCGGTGGTGGGGTCGACACTGATGGTGATCATGGTGTCCGTCAGGAAGCTGGAGTCCCCGCGGCCCTGTCGTCCGCCGTCCTGACCGATGAGCAGGATGTTCAGCCGCTCCTTGCCGTTCCAGTCGGGGATTTCGACCTCAGCCGTCGGCTCGGCTGTCGCAGGCTCCTGGGTCGGCCGGACCGAGCCCACAGGATCCCCCGTCGCGCTCGGTGTGCCGTCCGGGCTCGAGGTCGGCACCAGGAACTCGTTGACCTGGAACTCCTTTCCGAGCTGAGAGATCTCCTCGTCGGTGAGGACCTGGCTCGTGTCACCGGCGTTGTCGCCGATGTCCTTGTAGAGGTCGGTGGCGAAGAAGATGGGCCGCGCCACCACCACGTGGCTGCCGACCAACACGACCATCAATGCCACCAGGCCGGCGGTCGAGGCCGTGCGCGTGATGGCCGATCCGACGCTGCCATCGGTCGCCAGGCGGTAGGCGTCCAGCATGGCCAGGAAGCGGTAGATGACGTCGACGACGAGAAAGATGAGCATCGCGTTGAGCACATCCGGGTCGGCGGCCAGCTCCAGCAGGTCGCTGACACCGCCACTCACCGCCCGGCCGGCGACCGCGGCGATGACGATGACGGGGAGCGCGACCCACGCCAAGGCCCGCCGCCAACGACCCAGGTAGGCGTGACCCAATCCGGGCAGGATGAACGATAGGAAGGCTGCCATGAAGGCACTTCGCCTGGGACGCACGGCAACGTCGTTGGGGGCCATCGGCGGCATCGTAGCCGCTCTCCGTGATGCCTGCCCAGCGCGTATATCGGCGGTGCGTCCATGCACCACTCGGGGGTGCTGGGCGCTCGGCTAGACTGCACCTCCCGATGACACACCGACCCTTCCCGGCTGTCGCAGCGCAGCCTGACCTCGCTGCCCAGGAACACCGCACGCTCGACTTCTGGCGCGAGCGGTCCATCTTCGCCAAGCTGCGGGCGCAGAACGCCGGCGGCGAGCACTGGTCGTTCGTCGACGGTCCCATCACCGCCAACAACCCCATGGGCGTGCACCACGCCTGGGGCCGCTCCTATAAGGACGCCTTCTGCCGCTACCACGCCATGCTCGGCCATGACCAGCGCTGGCAGAACGGCTTCGACTGCCAGGGCCTGTGGGTGGAGGTCAACGTCGAGCGTGAGCTGGGCTTCACCAGCAAGAAGGACATCGAGACCTTCGGCATCGCCGAGTTCGTGCGCCTCTGCAAGCAGCGCGTGCTGACCTACGCCGCGGTGCAGACCGAGCAGTCCATCCGCCTGGGCTACTGGATGGACTGGAACGATCCGGCTGAGCTGCGCCGGCTGCGTGACCTGCTGGAGCAGGATCCCGGCCAGGTCATCACGGTCCAAGGCCCGCGCGGGCCGGTGACCGACAGCGTCGAGATGATCATCGGCCGACTCGGCCTGCCTGAGCTGGGCGGTTCGTACTTCACCTTCAGCAACGAGAACAACGACCTCATCTGGGCCTTCCTGGCCGAGTGTGACGAGCGCGGCTGGCTCTACAAGGGCAAGGATTCCATGCCCTGGTGCGCTCGCTGCGGCACTGGCATGAGCCAGATGGAGATGAACGAGGGCTACGCCGACCGCGAGGATCCGGGGCTCACGGTGCGCTTCAAGCTCGTCGACCGGCCCGGCGAAGCGCTGCTGGTGTGGACCACGACGCCCTGGACCATGACCGCCAACGTGGCGGCGGCGGTCCATCCCGACCTCGACTACGTGCTCATCGAGCAGGGTGCCGAGCGCTACTGGGTGGGCAAGGTGGCGGCCCGGACGGCGGTGCAGGGGGACTTCACGGTGCTCGAGGAGCACAAGGGCGAGTACCTGCTGGGCTGGCACTACCGCGCCGCCTTCGACGATCTGCCGGTGGTGGGGGAGGCCTTCGCCGATGGTGTCGACGAGGCGGGCAATGCGCCCTACGTCCACCGCGTCATCGCCTGGACCGAGGTGGGCGATGACGAGGGCACATCGATCGTGCATATCGCGCCCGGCGGCGGGGCCGAGGACTTCCAGCTCGGGCTCAAGCTGAAGCTGCCGGTCATCGCGCCGCTTGACGAGGCCGGCCACTATCTCGACGGCTTCGGGGTCTTCAGCGGCAAGGACGCCGCCGGTATCGCCGCCGAGATCATCGAGGAGCTGGAGGCGCGCGACTTCTACTACCACCTGGAGCCCTACACGCACCGCTACCCGCACTGCTGGCGCTGCGGCACGGCGCTGCTCTTCCGCGTGGTGGACGAGTGGTACATCTCCATGGGTCAGGTCTACGACACGCCGCGCGATCAGCTGAGCGCCGAGCAGAAGGCGGCCAGCCTGCGCTACCAGATCATGGACGTGGTGGACCAGATCGAGTGGTATCCGAGCTTCGGCTACGACCGCGAGATCGACTGGCTCTTCACCATGTCCGACTGGATGATCTCCAAGAAGCGCTACTGGGGCCTGGCGCTGCCCATCTGGGAGTGCACCGCCTGCGACGGCTACCAGGTCATCGGTGGACGCGAGGAGCTGGGCCAGAAGGCCTCCTCGGGCTTCGAGCAGCTCGAAGGTCGCTCGCCGCATCGACCCTGGGTGGATGAGGTGGTCGTGCCCTGCAAGGCCTGCGGGGCCGACGCCAGGCGCATCCGCGATGTGGGAAATCCCTGGCTGGACGCCGGCATCGTGCCCTTCAGCACGCTGCACTACCGCACCGATCGGGCCTATTGGGAGAAGTGGTTCCCAGCCGACTTCGTGACCGAATCCTTCCCGGGGCAGTTCCGCAACTGGTTCTACTCGATGCTGGCCATGGGCACCGTGCTGCGGGGTGAGCGGCCCTTCAAATCGCTGTTCGGCTACGCCACGCTGTATGGGGAAGACGGTCGCCCCATGCACAAGTCGTGGGGCAACGCCATCGAGTTCAACGAGGCCGCCGAGCGCATGGGCGTGGACGTCATGCGCTGGATGTACGCCAGCGCCCGCCCCGAGGACAACATCCTCTTCGGCTACCACACCGCCGACGAAGCCCGCCGCGAGCTGCTGGTGCTGTGGAACGTGCTGGCCTTCTTCACCACCTATGCGCGGCTGGGTGGCTGGGTCGCCGACCGTGCCGTCGTCGGCGCCCAGGACTTCGACGCCGACCGCAGCCCCCTGGACCGCTGGATCCTGTCGCGCGCGGCGGGTATGGCGACCGTCGCCGGCGGCTGCCTGGACGTGTACGACACCCGTGGTGCCACGCGCGCCATCAGCGGGTTCGTGGACGATCTTTCGCAGTGGTGGCTGCGCCGCTCGCGGCGGCGACTGTCCCGAGGTGACGATGCGATCGACCGCGGGGCCGCCTTCGGAACGCTGCACCTGGCGCTCGCCAGCGTGGCCCGAAGCATCGCTCCGCTACTGCCCTTCCTGGGCGAGGAATTCCACCAGGTGCTCGTGGTGCCGGCTCAACCGGGAGCACCCGAATCGGTGCACCTGACGCGCTGGCCGGCCGAAGACCTGGCGCCGCTGCGCGATGCGCCGCTGGAGCGCGCCATGGCTGAGCTGCGTCGTGCCGTCGAGCTGGGCCGTACGCTCCGCAGCCGAGCCGGCATCCGCGTGCGCCAGCCTCTGGGTCGGCTGTGGCTGGCGATGCCGACTGGGTCACTGACCGATGGCCTCGAGCCTAGCGCCGCAGACGAGCTGCTGGCACTCCTGGCCGCCGAGCTCAACGTCAAGTCCATCGAGATCATGGATGACGAGTCGGAGCTGGTGGACCGGCGCGTGAAGCCGCTGTTGCCGAAGATCGGCAAGAAGCATGGCGCTGCCATCCCGGCCATCATGGCGGCCGCTCGCGCCAACCAGGTCGAGTACGGCGACGATGGATCGGTGACGCTGGGTGGCGTGACGCTGGGACCTGACGAGGTAGAGGTCCTGGCCACGCCTCGTGCGGGCACCGCCGTTGCCCATGACGAGGGCATCGTGGTGGTCATCGATACCCAGCTCACGCCGGAGCTCCTCGCCGAGGGTGATGCGCGTGAGCTGACGCGCGCGGTGCAGGAGTTGCGCAAGCTGGCAGGGCTGGCACTGGACGCCCGCATCACGCTCACGCTCGATGGTCCAGCCGAGACATTGGATCGCCTGGCGCCCTACTTCACCGCCATCGCCGCCGACACGCTGGCGGACGAGATCATCCGCGGAACGGCTCCCGGTGTAAGCAGCGGCGAGGTCGCGCTCGCGTCCGGATCCGTGACGGTGGCACTGGGAAGCGCCGGTGGCTGAGGCGGCAGTCTCGGTCAAACGGGATGTGACCCGTGAGGCGCCGTCACAGCGGCGCCGACGGTGGGCGCTCTTCGGCGGCCTGGCGGGTGGCGTGGTGCTGCTCGACCAGCTCTCCAAGGTCTGGGTCGACCGCTCCTTCGAGTTGGCCTCGCGTGGCATCGCCGCCGGCGACCACGGCGGTCCCACCGAGCTCATCGGTGAGTTCGTCCGCATCGCCAAGACCTATAACGATGGGGCCATCTTCGGTTTCCTGGATACCTCGGCCCTGCTGATGGCGGCCCTGTCGGTGGCGGTCATCGCGGGCATCACCTGGTACGAGTGGCGCCATGCCGCGGGGCTGGGCCCGCTGGTGACGATCGGGCTCGGTCTGCTGCTGGGGGGCGCCATCGGGAACCTCATCGACCGCCTCGTCCACGGCTATGTCATCGACTTCGTCGACATGGGCATCGGCGAGGATCGCTGGTACGTCTGGAACATCGCGGACGCAGCGGTCTTCCTGGGCATCGTCACGCTCTTCATCGCTGCCCTGCTGGGCGATCGGGCCATCCCGGGTCGGCACCCGGCCGAGGGGGCCACGGGAGCGCCGGGGGAACATCAGTGAGCGGGGTCGTGCGGGTGGCGGTGCCCGATGGCGCCGAGGGCAGCCGTGTCGACCGTTTTGTGGCGGATGCGACCGGACTGTCTCGCGCCAACGTGCAGCGACTGATCGCCGCCGGGCGGGTGACGAGTTGCGGGAACCGGGTCCGCTCACGTGATCCGGTGCATCCCGGCATGACGCTGGAGGTCGATGTGCCCGAGGCGAGCGCGAAGGAGCTGCTCGCTGAGGACATCCCGCTCCAGGTCGTCTATCGCGATGACGACGTCATCGTCATCGACAAGCCGGCCGGGCTGGTGACCCACCCCGCCCCCGGCCATCAGAGCGGCACGCTCGTCAACGCGCTGCTGGGGATGGAAGCGGCACAGACTGGCCTGGCGGCGGCGCAACGCGGTCTAGCGACGGCGGGGGGTGCTGATCGACCCGGCATCGTGCACCGCCTGGACCGGGACACCAGCGGACTCATCGTGGTGGCCCGCAATGACGCGGCCCAGCTCTCGTTGCAAGCGCAGTTGAAGGCCCGACGAGTGCGCAAGTCGTACCTGGCCCTGGTGGGCGGCGTCGTGGACGCGCAGCTGGGACGCATCGAGAAGCCCATAGGCCGCGACACGCGCAACCGCATGCGCATGGCCGTGACAGCGGAGGGCAAGCCGGCGGTCACCGGCTACCGGGTACGCGAGCGATTCCGGGCATGGACCGTGCTCGACCTCGATCTGGTCACCGGTCGCACGCATCAGATCCGCGTCCATCTCGCGTCCATCGGGCATCCCGTGGCCGGCGATCCCATCTACGCCAACGGTGCGGTGCGCCATGGGCCCGAGGGTCTCGAACGGCTCTTCCTCCACGCCTGGAAGCTGGAGTTCGTGTCGCCCGGGTCCGGTCGGCTGGTCCGATGTGAGGCACCATTGCCAGAGGCGTTGGAGTCGGTGCTCGAGGGGCTTCGCCGCGTAGACGCAGGAAGGAGCTGACCATTCGCGCGATCGAAGGGCAGCCCGGCGCGCAGCTGGTGATCATCTCCGGGCCCTCCGGAGTGGGCAAGGACACCATCATCGAGGCCATGCAGCGACGTGATCCGCCGCATCCACGCCACCACGTCATCACCGTGACCACGCGCGGCCGGCGCCATAACGAGATCTCCGGCGTCAGCTACCACTTCCTCTCCCTCGCGGACTTCGAGCGGCTCCGGGCCGCGGACGGCTTGTTGGAGGCCAGCGAGGTCCACGGCAACTGGTACGGCACACCGCGCGACCAGGTGCAGTCGTCGCTGGCCAGCGGCCGCGATGCCATCCTCAAGATCGACGTGCAAGGCGCCGACAAGGTCCGCGCCAAGGTGCCCGACACCTTGCTCATCTTCGTCGTACCGCCCTCGCTCGAGGAGCTCGACGCGCGCCTGGTGGGCCGTTCCACCGAGCAGCCACGGGACCTGGACATCCGTCGGCGCAATGCCGCGGTCGAGCTGGCCCGCAGGGACAAGTACGACCACGTAGTGGTCAACGAGACTGGTCGTATCGACGAGACTGCGGCACGCATCGACGCCATCATCGCGGCTGAGCATGAGCGCTTCCCCGATCGTCGGATCCGCGTCTAGCGTCCGATGACGGAGCCGCGCTTCGTCGAGGTCGCCGTCGACGCTCCTGGGGTTCCCGGCGGCCGGACCTTCACCTATCGCGTCCCGGCGATCCTGGCTGACATCGCCCCCGGTGAAGCAGTCATGGTCGAGTTCGGGCGTCGTCGCGCGGTGGGCGTGGTGCTGGCCGAGGGGAGCCGGCCGGAGATGGAGGCAAAGCCGCTGCTGGCGCGCGTCCGCTCGGATGGGCCGCTGCTGGGTGCCCTGTCTCGGCGGTTGGCCGTGCACGTGTCCGAGCACTACCTGGCGCCGCCGGGCATGGTGGTGCGCGCGATGCTGCCGCCGGGCACGCTGGAGCGTATCGCGCTGTTCGCGGTCGGGGAGGGCACGGATGCGCGCGATGACCTGCTGGCGGCAGTCGATGCCGCTGGCGAGGACGGTGTCCAAGTGGATGAGCTGCCGCAAGCCCCCAGCCGCGCGACTCTGTTGCGTTCGTTGCGCGCTATGGAGGCTGACGGCGCCGTACGACTCGAATGGCGCATCCTGCCCGCCACGGCTCGCCCGCGGCAGCACCGCTGGGCCACACTGACCGATGCGGGCCGGGTGGCATCGGAACGGCTGGCAGCTGATGAGCGGCCGGAAGGGGCGCCCTTGGGTCCGCGCCAACGGGCCTTGCTGAGGGAGCTGGGGGCTGTGGACCACGATGGCGCCGATGCGGCGGCGCGGCTGGCCGAGCGACACGGTGCATCGGCGCTATCTGGCTTGGTCAAGCGCGGGTTGCTGGCGCTGGAGGTGCGAACGCTGGAACGTCGTCCGCTCGCTGGTCGAGCGGATCCGGTGCGCGGCAGCCGGCCGGACGACTCCGAACTGGACGGTGAGCAGGTCGCGGCGGTCGAGGCGATAGCCACGGCCATCGATCGGGCCGGCCACGAGACATTTCTGCTGGAGGGCGAGACCGCCAGCGGCAAGACGGCCGTCTATGCCGAAGTCATCGGTCATGCGCTGGCGGCCGGCCGCGGCGCGCTGGTGCTGGTACCTGAGATCGCGCTGGCCGTACCCATCGTCGACCGCTTGCGCCACGACCTGACGATCGACGTGGCCATGCTCCATAGCGCCATGAGCGATGGCGAACGTGGCGATGAGTGGCGCCGCATCGCGTCGGGCGAGGCTCGCGTGGTGGTGGGGACGCGCCTGGCCGTGCTCTCGCCGCCCGACCGGCTGGGTGTGATCGTGGTGGACGAAGAGCACGACCCCGCCTACAAGTCCGATCGGACGCCGCGCTACCAGGCTCGTGACGTCGCCGTGGCAATTGGGAGCCTTGCCGGCGTGCCGGTGGTGCTGGGCTCGGCGACGCCGGACATCGTCAGCATCGGGCGCGCGCGTGCCGGACTGGCGCGTCATCTTCGGTTGCATGGGCGTCGCTCGGGAAGCCCGGTGCGGGTCGAGGTCGCCGATATGCGCGACGAGCTGGCCGAGGGCAATCGCGGTCTGTTGTCGGCCTCGTTGGCGGCGGCCGTCGCCGAGCTCGACCGTGGGGCGGGCGATCGCGCCATCCTGCTCATCAATCGTCGCGGAGCGGCCAGCGTGGTGCTCTGTCGCGATTGCGGCTACGTGCAGATCTGTCCCGAGTGCCAGCGTCCACTGGTCTTCCACGCCAGCGTGGTCGCGCTGCGCTGCCATCACTGCGGCGCCAGCGCGCCCGTGGCCAAGCGCTGTCCGGCCTGCGGGTCGGTGCGCATCCGCTACCTCGGCGGCGGGACCGAACGCGTGGAGCAGGAGCTCAAGGTGCGCTTTCCGCACCTGCGTGCGGCTCGTCTTGACCGCGATGTGGTCGAACGCAAGGGGGCTGCCGCTCGCGTCATCGACGACTTCACCGCGGGTGCCTCGGACGTGCTGGTGGGCACAAGCCTGGTGGCCAAGGGCCTCGATATCCCTGAGGTGACGCTGGTGGGCATCGTCTCGGCGGACATCGCCCTCAATCTGCCCGATGAGCGCGCCGCCGAACGAACCTGGCAGCTGCTGACACAGGCGGTCGGCCGTGCCGGGCGTGGCGATCGCCCCGGTCGTGCCATCGTGCAGACCTATCAGCCGGATCACCCCGCCATCATCGCCGTGGCCACCGGCGACGCTGCGGCCTTCGTGGAAGAGGAGCTCGACCGACGCCGTCGCTTCGGCTCACCGCCCTACGGCCGGCTCATCAAGCTGACGGTGGCGCTGTCCAAGCGTGAGGCGGCCCTGGCCGCGGCCGAGGCCATGGTGGAGCGGCTGCGGAACCGCACCCAGGAGCTGGATGCGCAGGTGGCAGTGATGGGCCCCGTGCCCGCCTACATCGCACGACGCGGTGGGCGCTGGCGCTTCCAGGTCGTACTGCGCGGCCCCGATCCGGCAGCGTTGCTGGGAGGGGACCCCGGCGCGCCGTGGTCGGTGGACGTCGATCCCGAGAGCCTGTTGTAGGGCCGCCAGCGCCGCGAGGCCGTCAGCGTAGGGCCTTGCCTATACTTTGGGTCATGACGATCAAGCCCATCCTGCTTCTCGGAGACCCACGGCTGCGCCTCAGGGGCGAGCCGGTAGACAGCTTCGGCAAGTACCTGCACGAGCTGCTCGATGACCTCACGCACACCATGCGCGATGCGCCCGGTGTCGGCCTGGCGGCGCCCCAGATCGGTGAAGCCATGCAGGTCTGCGTCATCGAGGTCGAGGGTCGTCTGTACGAGTTGGTCAACCCGGTCATCACCCGTTCGTCGGGCGAGGACGAAGACCTTGAGGGCTGCCTGTCGGTGCCCGGGTACGTAGCCTACGTCAAGCGGAAGGAGAGGGTCTGGGTGGAGGCGCAGGACCGCGAGGGCAAGCGCATCCGATCCTTCGGCACCGGCTTGCTGGCGCGTGCCATGCAGCACGAGCTCGACCATCTCGACGGCAAGCTCTATATCGACTATCTCGACTCATTCGATGACCTCATCCCGGTCAGCAAGATCGAGGCGGAGGCGGCCGAGTCGGGTCAGGAGATGCCGGCGCTGGGCTGATCGCCACGGTCATGAACCGTCCTCCGCGCACCCTGTTCTTTGGCAGCGGCCCCGTGGCTCTGCCGTCGTTGACGCGCCTGCTCGAGTCCGGACTGGTCGAGATCGACTCGGTCGTCACCGCGCCGCCGCGACCGGCTGGGCGCAAACAGGTCTTGACACCGACGCCGCTGGCGGAACTGGCGATGGGGCAGGGTTTGCCGGTCCGCGCGCCGACCTCGCTGCGGGATGCGGCCGTGCTGGCGGAGCTGCGCGCGCTCGATCTCGACCTCATCGTGCTGGCCGACTACGGGCGCATCATCCCGGCGGCCGTGCTGTCGCTGCCCCCTCATGGTGCGCTCAACGTCCACCCCTCGCTGCTGCCGCGACATCGTGGCGCGGCGCCGGTCCAGGCTGCCATCGCAGCCGGCGACAGCATCAGTGGTGTCACGTTGATGCGCATGGACGAGGGCCTTGACACCGGGCCCATCGTGGCTCGGGCGGAGCTTGAGCTCCAGGGCGACGAGACGGCGCCGGACTTGGAAGCGTGCCTGGCCGCGATGGGCGCCGATCTGCTCGTGGCGTCACTGCCTGCCTGGCTTGCAGGGTCGCTCATGGCCCAGCCCCAGGCAGACGATGGTGCCACGCTGACACGGCCGCTTCGCCGCGAGGATGGCCGCCTGGACCCGAGCCGGTCGGCGGTCGAGCTGGAGCGACAGGTCCGCGCCTACCAGCCCTGGCCGGGCACCTTCCTCGAGCTCGATGGTGAGCGGCTGAAGGTGTGGCGCGCGAGCCTGGCGGCTGGGGTCGGCGAGGCCAGACCGGGTGAGCTGATGCCGGACGGTGACGCGCTCGCCTTGGTCACCGCCGACAGGTCCCTGCGGCTCGATGAGGTCCAGCCGGCAGGCAAGCGTCGCATGTCGGGAGCGGCCTATCGTCGCGGCCGACGCGCCTGAGCTGGCGGCTCGCCTGAGCTGGCGGCTCGCCTGATCTGGGGGAACTCAAGATGCGTGGCCGGCGTCGCCGGGTCAAGTCTCGGAAGCTCGATCGACCACCTGATCGGCGTGTGCGGGTTCACCGCGGGCGGACGCCAGCCGGAATACGGCCGCCTCAAGGGCGTCGAGTCGCTCCATCAGTGCCTGTACACCGGCCAGCGCCACGCCGCTGGCATCGAGTGGGTTGATCAGGCGCTCGTCGGTGTCAAAGTGGAAGGCGTGCTCGAAGTCCTCGGCTGACGGTCCGACGTGACGGGTCGTGTCCGCCTCCCAGCGATATCGCCAGGTCGAGATGCGGAGCGCGGCCAGGGCACGCAGGACCGACTCGCCGTCGACGGGGTCGAAGCGCAGGTCGTCCTTGCTCATCATGCCTCTCCGATAGCAGCGGTCGGCTTCCAGCCTGAAGGCAAGGCCGCCCTTCGGCATCCGGAAGAATCCCTAGCTCGGCTGCGCGGTCAGGCTCGCGATCGATCGCCCGTCCGGTGCACGAGGGCGGCCACCTCGCCTCGTCGCCGGACGCCCAGCTTGCCGATGATGTTCGAGACGTGGATGGATGCTGTCTTCTCGGTGATGACGAGCTCGCGCGCGATGTCGCGGTTCGAGGCACCCTGCGCGATGAGTCCGGCGACCTGTCGTTCGCGGTCGGTGAGGCCCGCCATGTCCTGGTCCGCTGCTGACGGACCGGGACCGTCGAGACTTCGCCGTCCGGCCAGCTCGAGCCCCAGCTTGGCTCCCGCTCGTTCGATCCTCCATGCCATCGGTCGGGCAGACAGGCGCTGGCACAACCGATGAGCGCGAACGAGCGCATCGGTCGCGACCTCATCGGCATCGGAACGCAAAGCAGCCGCCGATCGGTAGAGGGCATAGGCTTCGTCGAGAGGGCGGCCGATCCTGCGCCAATCCTCGGCCAGGCCCGTCCATGTGGCAGCGTCGTCGGGGCCTTTGAGCCGTGCCATCTCGGCGCGGCACCAGACGATGAGCGTCGGTCTGAGGCCGTGTGGGTGGGCCCGCGCGCATCTCTCCACGGCTGTCTCGGCAGATTCGATGGCTTGCGTCAGCCTTGAAGCTCCGTCGGGTCCCGAGCGCCGTCGACGGCCTGACTCCGGGCCGGACTCGGCCGCGAGGCGCAGCCCATGGAGCTCAAGGCCGATGGCGTACAGCGTCCAGACTTCCCCCGGAGTGAGGAGACCGCCGCGTACGGTAGAGCGCACCCGCTGCAGATCACCTTCCCACATCGCGGCCTCGGTGGCGCACGCTGCCATCTCGAGCATCACCCACGGGTCGTTGCCACGGCCGGACACGTGTCCGGCTCGCTCAAGTGCGGCACGTGCCTGCCGGAATCGACCGGACGCGGCGAGGATCCGTGCGTGATAGGCGTCGAACAGCGCCGCCAAGTTCGGTTCCGCACCGCGACGCGCGGCGCGGATCAGGGTCGTCGCCTCCGCCCAGCGCCCCGTCCGTGTCAACGCGTCGATGGCAGCCGAGGCCATCATCCGGCATTCTCGTGTCATGGACTGCGCACACCGCAGCTTCGCCATGACCGTGTCGGCGACCTCGATGGCATTAGCGTAGGCACCGGCATCGACATGGAGGTCGGCGATGTTGACGATGGCATAGATGCGCGAGCGGTCATCTGCTTGTGCGGCCAGCTCGTCCACGATCGCGCCTTGCTCGCGGATCAGCTGCCAGGCGCTGGCGGCCTCGTCGGCGGCATCTTGGTCATGGCCGAGCAGCAGGTGGCCCATGGCCATGTTCGAGCGCGCCTCGGCGATATCATCATCATCGCGCTCGCGAGCGGCGATGGCGAGGGCCTCGCGCGCCAACTGCAGTGATTCCGCCCCACGGCCCTGTAGGCCACGGCAACTTGCCAGGACGTTGAGCAGCCGGCAGTGCGTGGCCGGGCACAGCTTTGAGGCGAACTCCGAGCGGAGCATCTCCTCGGTGATCGCCGCGGCCGCATCGACGTCCCCGACCTGGCCCAGGATGACGTTCCGCAGCAGCAGTGTCTGCGCGAGCGACTCGGCGTCCCGATCGGCTGCGGCCACGGCTGAACCCAGCAGATGCAGGGCCTCGCCGGCGTGGCCCGCGGCGGACAGAGCACGAGCCGCCAGACGCTCGATCGCATCAAGGCTCCAGCCGGATCCAGCCAGGGCGTCTGGGTGTCGTCGCGCCAGACGCAGCGCCAGCCTCGCCTGCCTTGAGGCCAGCTCGGCTCGCCCCGAGGCCAGGGCGGCGCTAGCGGCGGCGAGGTGGTCGCGGAGGGAGGCGGCCTCGTCACCGCCGGCCGCAGCATGCAGGGCCCCCAGCGCAAATAGCTCGGCGGCGCGCGCGGCATCTGCTGACGTCGTGGCCTCGGCCCGCAGCGGACCAGCCAGTGCAGCATGGATGCGCCGCCGTTCGGCGCGGCTGTGGCCGGCCGCCACGACCTCCGTGATGAGTGTGTGCCGAATCATCCAGCGCCCCTCGCTCGGCACGGCGAGGTGGGCGGCCTCAAGGCCGCGGAGCGACCGCTGTGCACGCTCGCCGTGGATGCCGGTGGCCGATGCAAGCAGCGCCGGTTCCGCCGGCTCGGTGATCGTCGCCAAGACGTCCAGGAAGCGCCTTGCGTCCTTCGACAGGGACGTCACCTTGGTGGCCGTGATGAGTCGAAGGTCCTCTGGCAGCGTCCGAGCTGAGCGGTCCCCGTGGAACAGGATCGACTCGACATAGAACGGGATGCCCCCGGAGAGGTCGAGGATCCGCCGGGTCACGTCGTCATCGACGTCGGGCCCCCATGCGCTCTTGACCATCTCGCCGACCGCCTCGTCATCGAGCTGACTGACGTCGATGAAGACGACATGGCGGCGTCGAGCGAGCTCCGCTGTCAGTCGATTCACACCGTTGGCGTCCTTGCGTTCCTGGCGCAGCGTAGCGATGGCCGTGACGCGGGTGCTTGGGACGTTCCGCGCGACATGCTCGATGAGGCTGAGCGTCGTGCGATCGGCCCACTGGAGGTCATCGATGACGAGGAACACCCGTCTTCCCTTGGCAGCGTTGACGATGGCGTCCAGGACCGATGCCACCAGGTTGCGTCGCGCCGTCGTGGATAGGGGGCCCCCACGCACGAGGGCCTCCAGGCGCCGTCGGCTGGGTCCGTCGGTGACGCGCGACGTCAGGGTGCGCAAGCCCTCGAGGACCGGTGCGAGGGGGATGACATCGCGGCTGCTGGCGATGCACTCGCCGCGAATGACCCAGGCGCCGCGTACCTGCGGCGCCCCGAGGGCTTCGGTCACGAGGCGCGACTTACCGACCCCTGCCTCCCCCGTCACGACCGCGAGGATCGCTTCGGCACTCGCAGCTGCGAGTGCATCGCACAGGAGGGCCAGCTCGCGTGTCCGCCCCGTGAAGGGAGACTCGAGGGACCTGCCCACAAGCTGATTATCGCGGAAGCTCCCAGCACGATTCGGACGATCTCGCGAGCTGTGAATAGGGATTCCTCCTCATGACGGTCTGTCGCTCGTGGGTCACGATGCGGCCTTCGCGAGTTCGAATGGCTCGGTCATGCCAAGCCTGAGGATGCCAGTGGCGGGGGCCGGTACCCTGGCCGACGCTCGGGCACCGAGCTACGCCCTCGCCTGATCGACGAAGCAGAGGAGAGGAAAGATGGACCGACGTGCATTCCGTTCAGTGGTGCTCGTGGCGGCATTCCTGGCCGCCTCGGCACTGTCCATGGGGCCAGTGAGCGCACAGGATGATGGGGCCCCCTCGGGCACCCTCTCGATCTCGTTCTCGAGTGAGGTCGATTCACTCGATCCGGCACTCGGCTACGACATCGTGTCCTGGCCGGCCGAGCGTTTGATCTACGAGAGTCTCGTCACGTACGACGATGGCACCACGCTCATCCCCGGGCTGTCCGAGGCCATGCCGGAGGTTTCCGACGACGGCCTGACCTACACGTTCACCCTGCGCGACGGCGTGTCATTCGTCCGTGACGGCGAGATCGTTCGTGACGTGACCGCGGATGACGTGGTCTTCTCGCTGAACCGCCTTCTGCGCCCCGACCTGCTGCCGTATCCGAGCCCGGTCGGAGGGGCGTTCTTCGCCTCCATCGCTGGCGCGGATGCCGTGCTCGATGGTTCGGCCGAGTCCGCGGAAGGTCTCAAGGCGCTCGACGATCGCACGGTCGAGATCACCCTCGCCGCTCCCGATCGCACCTTCCTCAACGCCTTGGCCATGCCCTTCGGCTCGGTCATCCCGGCTGAGGCTGGCTATGACGCCTCGGACTCATTCGCCGATCCGGTCGGTACGGGGCCCTTCTACCTCGCGTCGTACAGGCCAGGCGAGGAGGCTGTCTTCCACGCCAACCCGCACTACTGGGGTGATGGCCCCAAGGTGGAGACCATCGAGTACGGCTTGCTCGTGCCCGAGGAGACGATCTCGCAGCAGGTCCTCGCCGGCGAGGTGGACATCAGCGGCGACAACCTGCCGACGCCGATCTACCAGCAGGTCAAGGACGATCCTGCCTACGCCGACCGCGTGAAGCAGCAGCCACAGATGTCGTTGGAGTACCTGTCGATGGACTCCTCCGCTGAGGACAGCCCGCTGTCCGACAAGCGCGTCCGCCAGGCCATCAGCTACGCCATCGACAGGGAGAACATCCTGCGCTTGACCGCCGGACGCGGCAGCATCGCGAACTGCCTGTTCCCGCCCGAAGTGCCGGGTTTCGACCCGACCTGCGATCCGTATCCCTACGACGTGGAGCGGGCCAAGGAGCTGATGGCGGAAGCCGGCATGGACGGCTTCTCCACACAGCTCTTCACGGACACTACCGAGCTCAACGGCCTCTCGGCAGAAGCCATCGCGGCGGACCTGGCCCAGATCGGGATCGAGGTCGAGGTCATCACCCAGGACTTCGACTCACTCATCGGCACGATCTCCGTGCCGCACCAGGCTCCGCTCGTGCTCATCGGCTGGTTCGCCGACTTCCCAGATCCTCCAACTTCATCGACCCGATCCTGTCCTGTGCCTCGGCCGTGGAGGGTGGCGCCAACTCGTCGTGGTGGTGCGACGAGAGCATCGACGCGATCGCTGCCGACGCGCGTTCCATGCCCGATCTCGAGGAGGCCATCCCAAGCTATCAGGAGGTCCAGCGACAGATCATGGCGCAGGCTCCATTGGTGGCCCTCTACAACGACGTCTGGACGACGTTGACCTCTGACCGGGTCACTGGGTTCGATACCCTGCACCCACTGTGGACGTTCGAACTCGCCAAGTACGACGTCGAGGAGTAGCTCCCATCGTCGCGGGTTCCGGCCTGTCCCCGGGTCGGCATCCGTCCACCACAGCGCCCGAACGACAGCGTCGGCGATGAGCGTCCACGTCGCGGGGAACGTCGACGGCGAGGACCGGCTGGCCGCCGAGGCGTTGGCCGGCTACACGGTCTCTGCGCGAGCGCGCCACGCACTCGCGCACGACCCCATGTTCTGGCTGGGCGCCGTGCTGATGGTGCTCGTCTTCACTTCTGCCGTCTTCGCGCCACTCATCGCACCGCATGATCCCGTGCAGCAGTTCCGACGCGAGATCCCCTCGGGCGAGCTGTCGGCGCCGCCCAGCGCGATGTTTCCGTTGGGTACCGATCAACTGGGCCGCGACTACCTGAGCCGGCTGCTCTATGCCGGCCGAGCCACGCTGTTCGTAGGGGTCGTGGCCAACACCATCGCCGTCCTCCTGGGCGTGCTCGTGGGGCTCACCGCCGGGTTCGTACACGCACCCCGTGTCACGCTGCCGGGCGGCCACGCGATGACCATCCCCGTCGAATCGGGACTCATGCGCCTGACCGATATCGGCCTGGCGTTCCCGGCGCTGCTGCTGGCCATGGCCCTGACCTCGGTGTTCGGGCGCAGCATCGGGCTGGTCACCATGGTCATCGCCGCGGTGCTCTGGACCACGATGGCCCGTCTCATCTACAGCCGTGTACTGACGCTGCGCGGACTGGAGTTCGTGACCGCCGCCCGCGGCCTGGGCACGAGCCCGGTCGGCATCATGCGCCGCCACCTGCTCCCGCACGTGCTGCCGCTGGCGTTGGTCTACGGCTCGCTCGGTGTGGCCACCACCATCCTTTTCGAGGCCGGGCTCTCGTTCCTCGGCGCCGGCGCGCCGCAGGACACGCCGACGTGGGGCGCCATGATCGAGCGCCAGATGGGCTCGCTGGCCACGGACCCCCGGCTGGCGCTGCTGCCCGCGCTCGCCATCTTCGTCACCGTGCTGGGTTTCAACCTTGTGGGCGACGCGCTGCGCGACGCGGTCGACCCTCGGACCCAACGCCGCTGATGGTCGGCTACATCGCGCGGAGGGCGGCCTCGTCGGCGTTCGTCCTGCTGGTCGTGGCCGTGCTGGCGTTCATGCTCACGTTCGTGGCGCCGACCGACCCGGCCAAGGCCATCGCGGGACCCAAGGCATCGTCAGCCAACGTGGAGCGCATCCGCGAGGCCCTTGGCCTGGACCGCCCGCCGATCGAGCAACTGGTGGACTACCTGGCGGGTGTGGCGCGGCTGGACTTCGGCATCTCGTACCAGTCAGGCGGCCTGCCGGTCACCGACCTGATCTTCGGGAGACTGCCGGCGACGTTCGAGCTGGCCATCGCCGGGGTCCTGTTGGGTCTGGCCATCGGCTTGCCCGTCGGGGTGGCCTCGGCGCGGCGACCGAGGAGCCGGCTCGATCGCGTGGGGGCCTTCGCCAGCTCGTTGATGGTGTCGCTCCCGTCATTCCTGCTCGGGCTGGTGCTCATCTATGTCTTCGCTTTCCGCCTGCGCCGGGACTTCGGCATCGCGCTCTTTCCCATCGGCAATATGCACTATGACCCGTTGGATCTTGCCGGCCTGGCGCTGCCGGCGCTGACCTTGGCGCTGGCCCTGTCACCGTTCTACATCCGCATCAGTCGCACGCTCATGATCGAGGAGCTCCACAGCGACTACGTGCGCACTGCGCGAGCCAAGGGCCTGTCCGAGCATGCCGTCGCATGGCGCCATGCGTTCCGCAACGCCCTGCCGCCGATCGTCACCCAGGTTGCCCTGGACCTGGGCTTTGTGCTGGGTGGCATCGTGGTCATCGAAGCGGTCTTCAGCTGGCCCGGCATCGGGCAGATGGCGGCCAAGTCGATCACCTCTGAGGACCTGCCTGTGCTCATGGGGACGCTGCTCTTCGGGACATTGCTCATCGTGCTCGCCAACCTCGCGGCGGACATCGTCTACGCGGTCCTGGACCCGCGCATCTCGCACTGACTCTAGGCATTCCTCCCGATGACAGCCGCGACGCGCTTCTCGACACTGCCGGGCAATCCACGTCCGATCAAGGAGGAACCGATCATGCGGAACTCGGTGTCGAAGGCGATGTTGTTGGCGATGGTGCTGTCGTTGACGGCGGGAGCGGTCGCAGAAGCCGATGACGACCGGCTGGGTTGGGCCCCGCTATCCGTCGGCGATGCGAACCGGATGGCCAGCCCGACCGATGCGGCGACCGATGGCCAGACCATCGTCGTCGTCGGAGCGTCCGGCAGCGGCGCCAAGCGCCAGGCCTACCTCTGGGCGTCGCCCGACGCGGGCAGCACCTGGATCGAGGTCACGGACTTGCGCGGCCGGCCGACCTCGACTCCCCGCGTGGTGAACGGACCAGCGGGCTTCGTCGCTCTTGGTTTGGCGTCGGTGGCGATGTCGACCGACGGCCTCGCATGGGAAGCCGTCGACGGCCCGAGTGGCTCGGACCCGGCTGGCACGGTGTTCACACCCACGTCGGTCGCGGCCATGCCGGACTCGTTCGTGGCTGCCGGCATCCTGCACGGGAGGGACGGCCTCGCGCTCGGTCCCGCTATCAGCAGGTCGAGCGACGGGGCGACGTGGGGCGAACCAGGGCTCCTGGCCGAGGACGACGGCGTTCGGGCGGTCGAGGTGGTGGCTGCCGGGAAAGACACGCTCTTGGCCGCGTACTCGAGCCCTGTCGGCGACGCCCCGGGCGTCGTGGTCGTCCGATCGACCGACGACGGCACAACCTGGGAGCGGACGGCGGACATCCCGACCGGGTCGGAAGCGCCCGCGAGCATCCGTCTCTCGCAGGCCGCCGGTCGCACGTACCTGGGCGTCGTGGGGGCGAACGGCCCCGATTCGCTGCTGGCGTCGTCGGATAGCTCGTCGTGGTCCGAGGTCGCGGACCTGAGTGGCCAGGTCATCACGGTCGGACCAAGCGGCGCAGGTGCCGTGGCGATAGGCTCAGGTCACTCCTTCTACTCCGCGGACGGTGACGCGTGGATGGGCCGGCCAGTGGCCAGTCTGCGCGGCGCGCACCTTCTCGTGCCGCTGGAACTCTCGGATGGTTCGGTCGTGGCCATCGGCCAGACCGGTTCGGGCAAGAAGCGCGCCACCGGCGCATGGCTTGGGCGGCTGGCGACGATGGAGAACAGCGCGGACCGTTTCGAGGCCATCGCGGCTGCCCACAACAAGCGGGAGGCGAAGCTGGGCAAGCGCGGCTACCGCACCCTTGCGCAGGCGAAGAAGCTGGCCAAGGCCTATCAGGCCTCCACTGGCGTGCTGCTGCAGGACCTGCGTGACTGGCCCTGGCCCGAGGAGGTCGCGGACGAGGCCGAGCAGGAGATCGCCCAGCGCGACAAGCTGTTCAAGAGCTACGGCCAGATGAGCCGAGCCAGGACGGTCTCGCGGTTCGATAAGGCCGCCGCCGCTTTCGAGCGAACGGATCTGCCCAGCGCCCGTGCGGCCGCCGCGATGCGTGAGGCGCTCGGCCTCCCGCTGCCCGACGCACTGCGCGAGGCGCTGAAGGGGGGCCGATGACCGAAACGGTCGCGCGCAATGACGCAAGAGCAAGCGAAAGGGAAGGGAAGGCGAACCGTGCTGAGATCGCGCCGCAGCTCGTCTGGAGCTTGGATCAGCCCAGGAGAACGTTGGTTGCAGGGTCGACCCGCGCCATGGGGTCGGTGGCGCGGTGCGGCTCCGCGTGTGGCTATGGCCACGATGCTGATCTACGCAGCATCCACGTTCGCGGGTTCGAATGCCCTTGCCCTTGACGGCTTACTCGAACATGACGTCGTCGTCTGCGATGGCGAGGACGCGGTATCGAGTCGTGCGCTGCTCGACTGTGCTGGGAACGCACCACGCCCGCCGCGGGCGCTCCCGGCGTTGCGGTCCATCCAGCGACTGAAGCAGGGGCTCGGAGGGCGTGTGCTGTTGGCGCCGGCGCGGTCGCAGGCCCCGGCAGCAGTGGTCGACATCGACGCGCCCCGGCGCACGGGGTCGCGGAAGGCCGCAACGTCGCCGGCCACCAGCGTCGATGGCACGCCGGGCATCCCTTGCATCGGTGACGGCACCAAGGGCAACCGCGTCCAGGTCGTCTACGCCTATCGCGGGGGCAGTGGCCACAGCGCCGAGATCATCCCGCTCATCCGGCGCTGGGCCGCCGACGTGGACGCCACCTTCCGCGTGAGCGCCGCGCGCCAAGGCGGTCGCCGCCACGTGCGCTGGGTGACCACGCCTGGGTGCGTGCTGCAAGTGATGAAGGTCCGCATCTCGAAGCGCAGCGCGCAGGACTTCAACGCCATGCAAGTCCAAATCTACAGAAAGGGCCTCCGACGAGCCGATCGCAGGTACCTCATCTGGGCCGATGCCGCCACCTATTGCGGCATCTCGACCACCATCGGTGACGACCGACGAAGCCAGCGCAACCGCAACAACGGCAAGCCCCATGGCCCCACGTCGTGGTCACGTATCGATCGACCCTGCTGGGACGCGACGCTGCCCGAGCTCAGCGCAGCCGCGCACGAGTTGACCCACGCGCTCGGAGCCGTGCAGCGCTCTGCGCCCCACAAGCGCGAGCCGGGACACTGCACGGACCGCTACGAGTTGATGTGCTACGCCAAGGCAAAGCGCTACCCGTGCTCGAACGAGATCCGGCAAGGGCCCTGGATGGACTGCGGCAGGAACGACTACTTCTCGGTCAAGCCGAAGAAGGGCAGCTATCTCGCCCGCAAGTGGAACGTGGCCCGCTCGAGCTTCGTCTCGTCCACCGCCAAGTCCGACCCCATCGTGTACTGGATCGACGTCGACGAGCCCATGGCCGGCCAGGTCGATGGCATGCGTACGCTCCCGCTCCGCCTCAGCTTCACTGCGGACAGCCAGCCGGTCTCGGCACTGCTGTGGATATCACGGGATGGTGGACGGTTCGAACCAATCCTGCCGTCCGGCGGCACCATCGAGCGGCCGCTGGTGGACGTCGAGGTGGGCCACGACTACCTGGTGGCCGCCGCCGTCATCGACGACGCGGGCCGGCAGGGCTTCGCGCTGGTCGCCCATCCCGACGAGACCGTGTACGTCGGTCCATCGAAGGGGTAGGGGGCGGGGCGACGGTTCGGCACGACAGACAGCATGGTCGTATGACTGCCACGTCCACGCGCACGGCGGAAGTCCATCCCACCGCTGACGGCGGGTCGGCGCTCGTCCAAGATGAGAAGTCCGGTTGGTGTCGAGTCGATACCGGAGCGATGGCCAGGCTGGGCACGTGGTGGTGGCACTGCGGAGGTCTTCGGGGGGCCAGAAACGAAAGGCATACACAGGCCAAGTGATCACTACGGCTCGACGAGGTCCGACCGCCTGGCACGCGTCCCATGAGCGACGCCGATCACCGCGATGGCAGGCGCGTGTATCGCCGCGGTATCAATTCCTCGGCCACATCCGCGCTCGGGCGCTACCATTCGGCCTCGATGCCCAAGCCTGACCCCTCCCTGGTGCCTGACCCAGTCGTGCCGTTGATCGATCTGCCAGCCAGCGGACCGATGGATCCACGGCCCGGCATCTCCGACGCCGCACCCGCCGAGCTGCTCTCCTGGTTCTCGGACCATGGTGAAGCGGCCTTCCGTGCTCGGCAGCTGGCCGATCACGTCTGGTCCGGCCGCGCCCGCTCCTTCGACGACATCCACACGCTGCCAGGGCCCTTGCGGGCGAAGCTGACCGAGACGTACCGCTTCTGCACGCTGACCGCGACCGAGCGTCGCAGTGCGGACGGCGGCCTCACCGACAAGGCGCTCCACTCGCTCGATGACGGTCGGGCCGTCGAATCAGTGCTGATGCGCTACCCGGCGCGTGGCTCCCGGCGCGATCGCACCACGCTGTGCATCTCCAGCCAGGCCGGTTGCGCGGTCGGCTGCCCGTTCTGCGCCACCGGTGAGCTGGGGCTGTGGCGAGACCTGCGCACCTCGGAGATCATCGACCAGGCGCGTTACTGGCGCAATGAGCTGACTGCCGAGGACCGTCGTCTGACCAACATCGTCTTCATGGGCATGGGTGAGCCGTTGCTCAACCCCGACGCGGTGCTGGCCGCCTGTAGCGCCCTCAGCGACGGCAACCGCTTCGGGCTGGGGCAGCGCCATATCACCGTCAGCACCAGCGGCGTCATCCCGGGCATCGAGCGCATGACCGACCTGCGTCGGCAGTACAAGCTGGCGGTGTCCCTGCATGCCGCACGTCCCGAGCTTCGCGACGTGCTGGTGCCGCTCAACCGCAAGTACCCGCTGCAGGATGTCGTGGCTGCCGCCACCGCCTACGCCGCCGCCACCGGCCGCCGCATCACCTACGAGATGGTGATGATCGATGGCATCAACGACACGCCCGCCGACGCACACGCCGCGGCGGAGCTGCTGCGAGGGCGGCTCGCACATGTCAACCTCATCCCCATGAATCCGGTCGCCCACACGCCTTGGCGCCCCTCGCCACCCGAGCGGGTCGAGGCCTTCGCCACCACCTTGCGTGCGGTCGGGCTGCACACCACCGTTCGTCGCAATCGTGGCCTGGACATCGGCGCGGCCTGCGGTCAACTGGCGGCAGAGATGGCGGGTGCGCCAGCGCCGGTCGCGGTCCAGCGGCGCCGTGAAGCCCTCGAACGCCGCAGCGCCGCCGCGCTCATCGACCTGGCTGGTCCCATGACGCAGCCGGGCACCAGCCTGTGACGGGCGAACAAGGCGTGCTGGTCTCAGCCAGCATCCTCAATGCCGACTTCAGCCGCCTCGACCGGGTCGTCCACAAGATGGAGCGAGCAGGCGCCGACCGTCTTCACCTCGACGTGATGGATGGCCACTTCGTCGACAACATCACCTTCGGACCCGACCTGGTGGCGGCCTTCCGGCGGCTCACGGAGTTGCCGCTCGACGTCCACCTGATGATCTCCGAGCCGGCCCGCTACATGGACCGTTTCATCGAAGCCGATCCGCAGACCATCACCTTCCACGTGGAGACCGAGGAGAGCGCGGAGACCGAGCAGAGCGCGGAGCGCAAGTCCGATGCCATCGCCGCCATCCACGCCGCCGGACAAGGGGCCGGCCTGGCGGTCAGTCCCGACACCCCGGTCGCGGCCGTCGCGCCCTGGCTTGACCAGCTCGACATCATCATGATCATGAGCGTGTATCCGGGTTGGGGTGGCCAGGGTTTCATCCCGGAGGTGGCGCCCAAGATCGCCGAAGCACGCGCCATGCTGGCAACGGCCGGCCGCGGCGGGCTGGTGCACGTGGACGGCGGCGTCAACAGCAAGACGGCCGAGGTCGTGGGCAGTCATGGTATCGACGTCTGCATCGTCGGCTCGGCGCTCTTCCAGCGCGGTCAGGACGCCTCAGATGAGGTGGACCTCGTCAAGGAGCTGGCCGCTCGCGGTCGCGGGGCCTTCGCCGCCGGCAGACGCTGACCGATGCGCGTCCTGCTGCAGCGCGTCACGCGCGCCGAGGTCCGCGTCGCGGGCGAGGTCGTCGGCTCCATCGGCCCCGGGATCACGGCGCTCGTGGGTGTGGGACCGCATGACACTGCTACCATCGCCGCCGCTCTGGCCGCCAAGTCGGTCGACCTGCGGATCTTCCGGGACGAAGAGGGTCGGACCAATCGTTCGCTGGTCGATGTCGGCGGAGCCATGCTGGTGGTCAGTCAGTTCACCCTCTACGGCGACACTCGGCGCGGGCGCCGACCTTCCTTCATCGGCGCGGCAGCGCCCGACCTGGCGGCTGAGCTGGTCGGGGCCTTCGCGACCGCGGTGGAGGCGCGCGGCATCGAGGTAGGCCGCGGTGAGTTCGGCGCGGAGATGGAGGTCGGGCTCGTCAACGACGGACCCATGACCATCTGGCTCGACAGCGACGCCTGACCATGTCTCGCGGTCGGCTGTCTGTCCGGGTGCGCAATCGCGTCGAGCGACTGCGACTGCATCGATGGCGAACCGCAGCCTATCGCTCGACCGAGCCGCACATCGTCATGGGCGGGGCGCCTCGCAGCGGCACCACCGTGTTGCGTAAGCTCTTCGACCGCCATCCTGACATCTGCTGTGGTGCCGAGACCAAGATCTTCGTGCCGGCTGCGTTCAACCTCGCCTGGCTGGCCGAGTCCTACGCCATCCCGCTGTCAGACCTGCAGTCGATGCGCGCCCGGGCGGCGTCTCAGGCGGCCTTCATCGAAGCTTTCTCGAGCCGGGTGCGAGCTGACGCGGGCAAAGCGCGTTGGGCCGAGAAGACGCCCCAGAACATCCGCAATCTTGATTGGATCCTGGCCCGGTTCCCGGAGGCCTCGGTGCTCCATATCATCCGCGACGGGCGTGACGTGGTTTGCTCGATGCGCCAGCATCCCGACTGGCGCTGGGTGGATGGCGCCTGGCAGAAGGTGCTGGTGGCGCGCTCAGTCGACTGGTATGCCAAGCGCTGGCTGGCGGATACCGCTGCGGGACTCGCCTGGCGTGATGATGCGCGCTACGTGGAGGTGCGCTACGAGGATCTGGTGGCCGATCCGCCGGCTGTCCTGCGCGCCATCTGCGATGGTATCGGGGCGACCGCCGACGCTAGCTGGCTGGCGGGGGTGGGTCAGCGCGACGATGCGCCCGGACACAGCGAGCGCCCCGACTATGAGGGTGCCGTAAGCGGCGCCTCAGTGGGGCGCTGGCGAGAGGATCTCAGTACCGCTGAGCGGCATGAGGTGGAGCGGCTCTGCGGGCCGCGATTACGCGAGCTGGGCTACGAAGCCTGAGCCGTCCCGCCCCGAGAGGGGGACTTCATCAGGGTGCGGCGGCAGCGCGTGCAGATCATCGTCCGCGTCACGTGGCCGCCCTCGTAGACCTTCAGCTGTTGCAGATTGACGTTGTAGCGACGACGCGCACGGACGCGGTTCATACCCGACGACTGGGGGTTGTATCCGCCCATGGAGGTCTTGCCGCACTTCGCGCAGGAGCGAGCCATGATCATCCTCAGGAATTGCTGGATAGGGGGTGGGTCGCGAACACGACCGTACGGCCGCGTACTATACCATCGGGCCGCCAGAAGAGAGGGACTTGTTCGTGACCGACCATCGCCGCATCGCGGCCACGCCTGCTCTTGCGGAGGCTAGCGCGACCTGATGCCTCGCCTCTACGTCGATGGCCCCACGCTCATCCGCGCGGTCGCTGCTGCGACTCGAAACCTCGAGCGTCATGTCGACGAGGTCGACTCGCTCAACGTGTTCCCCGTGCCTGATGGCGACACCGGCTCGAACATGCTGGCCACGATGCGCTCGGCACTGGCTGCCGCCGAGTCGCTGCCGGAGGACAGGCGCGATCTCGACTCGGTCGCCGAAGCGCTGAGCCGCGGTGCGCTCAGTGGTGCTCGTGGCAACAGCGGCGTGATCCTCTCGCAGATCATCCGCGGCATGACGCACGGCGCGGATGGACGCCGTCGAGCCAGTGGACTCGACCTGGCCCAGGGCCTGCGCAAGGGTTCGGAGGTGGCCTACGAATTGGTGCTGACGCCGGTCGAGGGCACCATCCTGACGGTCATCCGCGATGCTGCTGACGCCGCCGAGAGCGCGGCTGGCCGACAGCCGCACGTGGAGGCGGTGCTGACCGATGTCATCGAGGCGGCTGCTATCTCCGTGGCCCGGACGCCCATGCTTTTGCCGGTGCTCTCCGATGCCGGCGTCGTCGATTCGGGCGGGCAGGGGCTCTATCGCGTGCTGGAGGGCATGTTGCAGGTCGAGGGCCACGCCCGTCGCGCAGCGGTCCGGGATGCGGCTCGCGCGGGGCATGCCACATCGGACCCACGCGCGACCTCCGACGATGCGCCGTTGGCGTCCACCGGTGGCCCGGGGATCGAGGCGGCCGCCGGGATCATCGCCGCGCATGGCTACGAGACGCAGTACATGCTGACTGCGCCCGGCGGTATCGACGTCGCGGCGCTGCGCGCAGCCATCCTGGAAGTGGGTGACTCGGTGGTCGTGGCCGGTGACGAGGAGCTGGCGCGCGTCCACGTCCACGGCGAGCGACCTGATCTTGCCATCGCCGCCGGACTGCGTTGGGGCCGCCTCAGCCACGTGGAGGTGACCGACCTGGATGACCAGATCGCACACCATAGCGGGCACGGCCCGCCGACGGACCGTGCTTCAGCGTCGACCAGCGTCGACTCCCTGCTGCGCACGACGGAGCCCGGCCCGCGCGTTGTCGACGGGGTCCGCGTGTCCACGGCCGACCTCGTCGGGACAAATGCCACGATCGCCATGGTCGCGGTGACGGGGGCGCCAGGGCTGGCGCGCGTGCTGGCTTCACTGGGTGCCCATATCGTCACGCCCGGGCACGGTACGCGCCCGTCGGTGGGCGAGATCGCCGAAGGCATCCTGGCAACCGGCGCGAGCGAGGTCATCGTGCTGCCTAACGACCGTGATGCCGTGCTGGCGGCCGGCCAGGCCGCCTCTCTGTCGCCGTCGGTCGAGGTGCAGGTGATCCCGACACGCAACGCGGCCGAGGGCATCGCCGCCGCGCTCGTCTTCGACGCAGCCGGCCCCCTGGCAGCCAATGCCGTGCGCATGATCGAGGAGGCGTCTGGCCTGCGATCCTTCACCGTCATCACCGCGGCCCGGGATTCGATGATCGACGGTGAGCAGGTCACCGAGGGGGATGTCATCGCGCTCGATGCGGAACGCCATCTCCTCGCCGTCGGCGGCGATATCGAGGGGGTCGCCCTGCGGGCCCTGGCCCGCTACGGGGACCTGGAGCTGGTGACCATCTACTGCGGCAACGGAGAAGGTCCCGGTCGGAGCCAGGTCCTGTGCCAGCGTATCGAGCGGGCCGGTTGGTCGGTCGAGGTGGAGGTCGTGGATGGCGGACAGCCGTACGATCATCTCCTGGTCGCGGTCGAGTAGCGGGTAGCAGATGGCGAGCCCGGCGCGGCACACCACGACCGTCAAGAACGCCAGCCCAGCCGCGACCGGACTGGCGACTCCCATCGGCGCCTCCGGCCTGCCTGGTGCCTCCGTGCTGCGGCGTCACGGCCGGCGCATGGGCATCACCGATGTCGGCGCTCTGCTCACCACCTTCCCACGGCGTTACGAGGACCTGCGTGCGTTCACGCGCATCGAGCAGCTTGGCGACCTCGAGACGAAGACGCCGGTCACGATCCGCGCCACCATCGACTCCATCCGCGTCGAGCGCACGTTTCGGCGCAACGTCCCACGCACCACCGCGAAACTGCGACAGGGTTATCACAGCGTCGACGCCGTCTGGTTCGGGCGGCGCTACATCGATCGCCAGCTAGCCGAGGGCGACGCGGTCGTCGTCAGCGGCAGGCTCAGACATTTCCGGGGGCATCCGCAGATCGACAACCCCGACTTCCAGCGCGACGACGGTGGCGACCTGCTGCATGCCGGGCGCATCGTGCCTATCTACCGACTGACCGCGGGGGTCACGGCCAAGACGCTGCGGGCGGCCATCCGGGGCGGGCTCGACAGCTATGGCGACGTCCTGGTCGAGTACCTCGCGCCGGAGCTGCGCGGCTCACAGCCATCGGTTCGGGATGCCATCACGGCGGCGCATTTCCCCGACGATTTCGAGCAGCGGGACGCCGCGGTACGGCGACTCGCCCACGATGAGCTGCTGGCGCTGCAGGTGGGCATGGTGCAGCGGCGGCGACAGCGTCGCCACGAGCGCCGCTCGATCATCGCTGTCCCGGCAGTGGAAGAGGAGGCCATCCGTGCCGCCATCCGCGCTGGGCTGGTGCGCCGGATCGGCCGCGATGTGCAGCTGACGACCGACCAGGTCGAGGCCATGACGGCGGTTCGCCACGACCTTGGCCAGAGCGTGCCCATGCTGCGGCTCATCCAGGGTGACGTGGGCTCCGGCAAGACGGCCGTAGCGGCCTACGCGCTGGCGCTGGCGGCCCGGTCCGGCGGCCAGGGTGCGCTGCTGGCACCCACCGACCTGCTGGCGCGACAGCTGGCGGAGACGATCGGCGACCTGTTAAGCGATGCGGCACTGCCGGTGTCGCTGCTGACCGGTTCGCTTAGCGGAGCAGGCCGCAAAGCGGCCCTTGAGGCCATCGCTTCGGGGCAGGCGCAGATCGTCGTGGGCACCCATGCCTTGCTGCAGGATTCGGTCTCCTATGCCCGCTTGGGTCTGGTGGTGGTCGATGAGCAGCACCGCTTCGGTGTGGCGCAGCGCGAGGCGCTTGCCGCCAAGGGCCAGGCGCCCCATGTGCTGCTGATGACGGCCACACCCATCCCGCGCACCCTGGGCCAGGTGCTGTATGCCGACCTGGATGTGTCCGATCTGCGCTCGGCCCCGGCCGGCCGCTCCAGGATCATCACGGGGGTCAAGGCACCCGGCGATCTGGCAGGCACGTGGCGACAGGTGCAGAAGGAGGCGGCAGCGGGGCACCGCACCTTCGTGGTGGTGCCACATATCGACCCCATGGGTGTCGACGACCGCGGCGACGGGACCGAAGGGGCCGCCGTGCGGCCATCGCTGCCGGCTGCCGATGGCCATGCCGATGCCCGCGGTGCCGAGGAGGTCGCCGAGCGACTGCGGGTGCAGCTGTCGGGGCTTCGCGTCGGTCTCATCCACGGACGGTTGCGCGCCGACGAGCGTGACGTCCAGATGACGCGCTTCCGAGATGGCCAGCTGGACGTGCTCGTGGGCACCACCGTGGTCGAGGTCGGCGTGGATGTGCCTGAGGCCAGCATGATGATCGTGCTCGATGCTGATCGTTTCGGGCTCTCACAGCTGCACCAGCTGCGCGGGCGAGTCGGCCGCGGCACTGCCCAGTCGTACTGCGTCCTGGTCGCCGACGTTAGCGAGGACAGCGTGGCACGGGCGCGCCTGAAAGCCATCCACGATTCCGACGATGGCTTCGTACTGGCGGAACAGGATTGGCGACTGCGCGGTGAGGGCGACGTGCTGGGACTGACCCAGAGCGGCCTGCCCCGCATGCGCTTGGCCAGGCTCGCCGACGAGGCGGACCAACAGCTGGCGGTGCGCTGCCGCCAGAAGGCCGAGTCGATGCTCGATGCGCGGGGGTACCTGCTGTCAGAGCACGCCGACTTCGGCGAGGTGCTCCGACAGGGCTGGCTGGCCGCCATCGCCGCGGGTGAGGGTAGTGAGGAGGACGGAGTCGGTGCCTGACGCGGGCCGGGTGGTGACCGGCAGCGCCGGTGGGCTGCGGCTCGAAGCTCCCGGTCCGGGCACGAGACCCTTGAGCGACAAGGTCAAGCAGGCGCTCTTCTCGATGATCGAGGCTGAGCGTGAGGACGTCTGGGAGCGGCCCATGCTCGATCTCTTCGCCGGATCTGGCGCCGCTGGCATCGAGGCGCTGAGTCGTGGCGCCTCGGCCGCGGTGCTGGTGGAGAAGGACGGCCGTGCCGCTGCTGTGATCCGCCGCAACCTTCAACGCACCGACCTCGCCCGTGATGCGCGCGTGGTCCGTCGCGACGTGCTGGCCTTCCTGTCGGCCGTGACTTCAGTCGCAGAGGTCCCCTTCGGCTGTGTGTTGCTCGACCCGCCCTACCCACAGTCGGCCGACCTACTGGCCGCCCTCACGCATCTCGGTGAGCGCGACAGCGGTTGGCTCGACGCCGCTGCGGTCGTGGTGGCCAAGCACTTCTGGAAGGACTCTCCACCCGAGCGTTGCGGCCTGTTGGTCCGCGTGCGCGAGCGACGCTTCGGTGAGACCGCACTGAGCGTGTATCGTCAGGCGCCTGAAGTACGCCCAAGGAGAGCCTGATGCGCTTGGCCGTGTATCCCGGGTCCTTCGATCCTGTCACCTTCGGCCACCTCGACATCATCGACCGTGCCGGCGCGGTCTTCGACCGTCTGCTCGTGGCCGTGTTGGTCAACACTCGCAAGACGCCCAGCTTCGAGGCCGCCGTGCGGGTGGAGATGATCCGCGACGCCATCAGCGAGGAGCTGGGTCCCGCGGCCGTCGGGATCGAGGTCATCACCTTCGAGGGTCTGACCGTCGATCTGGCCCACGCACGCGGCGCGACGTCGATCGTGCGCGGACTGCGAGCCCTCTCGGACTTCGAGAACGAGCAAGCCATCGCGCATCTCAATCGCAAGCTGGCTCCCGACGTCGACACGGTCTTCTTCATGACCGGCCTCGAGCACGCCTACCTGAGCTCAAGCCTGGTGCGTGAGATCGCAGCCTTCGATGGCGACGTCAGCGCCATGGTCCCCGATAGCGTGGCTCGCCGACTGCGCGGTCGCCAGCTGCGCGGTCGCCAGCTGCGCGCCCCTGCGAGCTCCCCGACGGGTCCGCTAGAGTAGGCGCGCAGGGGAGGTGGGCTACAATGCCCAGTCGTTCTGCCCTGTCCAACAGGAGTCCGTGTCATAGACCTCATGTTCCTCATCGAGCGACTCGATGCTCTGGTCGAGCAGGGTCGCCGCCTGCCCGGCACCAACGCCGTGATGGTCGACAAGGTGGCCGCCACCGATCTCATCGAGCAGCTGCGTGTCGCGGTGCCCGAGGAGGTCCGCCAGGCCAAACGCATCAACGAGGAGTCGTCGCGGCTCGTCGAGCGCGCCCAGGACGAGGCTGAACGCATCATCGCGCGAGCCCAGGAGCAGGCTGCCTTCCTCATCGAGGAGCGTGAGCTGACCCGGGCCGCCGAAGTGCGCTCGGAGGAGATCATCGAAGAGGCCAAGGGTGAGGCGCTGGAGGTCCAGCAAGGTGCCGACGCCTACGCGGCCAACGTCCTGGTGAAGCTCGAGGGTGAGGTCGTCAAGGCGCTGCAGTCCATCCGCCGCGGCCTGTCTGCCCTCGATGAGCGCTACCCCGCCGATGGGGGTGACCCGGCCCGGCCGGACGAGGAGTCCACAGCAGACGAACGGACGCATGCTCAGCTATAACGTCGCGGACCTGCTGCGCTCTACGCCCGGTACGAGCGAGAGCCACGACATCACGCTGACGGCACTGCCTCTGGCTGACGGGCTGGAGCTGGCGGAGCCGATCGTGGGTCGGGTGTGGCTCACGCACTCGGGTCGCAGCGTGCTGGTGCAGGGACGCCTGGAGACGGCCCTGGCAGAAGGTTGCTCGCGTTGCCTTCGGCCGGCGCGCTCGCGCGTCTGCATCGAGCTTGAGGATGAGGCGCTGCCGTCGCTCGATCTTGACAGTGGCGTACCGGTCGATACGGCTGACGGCCCCGACCTGTTGCGCTTGTCCGACCATCATGAGCTGGATCTGGAGCCGGTCATCCGCGACGCCATCTCCCTGGCCGAGCCCATCGCTCCGCTCTGCAGACCGGATTGCCCGGGATTGTGTGAGGACTGCGGCACGGACCTGACCGCTGCCCCAGGGCACCAGCACCCCACTGATGACGTCGACCCGCGCCTGGCCAGCCTGGCCGGGATGCGTGACCAACTACAGTAGCCAAAGAAGCAGAGGTAACCCATGGGAGTCCCCAAGCGTCGTGTCTCGACCACTCGCAAGCGCGAGCGGCGCTCACATCACGCGCTCTCGGTCCCGAGCTTGGAGGCATGCTCGCACTGCCACCAGCCCAAGCGCCCGCATCACGCCTGCCCCAACTGCGGCTGGTATGGCGGTCGCGAGGCGGTCAAGATCCGCGAGAAGAAGTCCTCCGAGCAGGGCGCCTGACGCTGCTCCTCCAGCACGCCGTCCGGGCCGCCTGATATGGACGTCGCAGCCCTCAACCGGAGTCGACAGGACAGCCGACTCGAGCGTCCCCGTGTGGCCGTCGATGCCATGGGTGGCGATCATGCGCCTGAGGAGGTCGTCCGTGGTGCGGTGGACTGGGCTCGGCTCCACGACGACGTGGAGGTCATCCTCGTCGGCGACGAGGCCCGCATCAGGCCGTTCATCGATGTGCCCCTGCCTTCGCATGTCAGCATCGTTCACGCCTCGCAGCTGGTGGACATGGGCGAGGCTCCGGCGGTCGCGGTCCGTCGCAAACGCGATGCCAGCATCAACGTGGCCATGCGCCTGGTGCGAGATGGTGGGGCCGATGCCGTCGTCACCGCCGGCCACACCGGCGCCGGCGTCGCGAGCGCGATCTTCAACCTGAAGCGATTACCCGGCGTCGACCGGCCGGCGCTGGCGGTGCAGATGATCACCCAGACCGGTCCCCTGATGCTGCTTGACATCGGAGCCACCACCGACTCCACCGGTGTCAACCTGGCCCAGTACGCGCACATGGGATCGCTCTTCAGTCAACGCGTGCTGGGCGTCAAGGACCCGACCGTGGCGCTGCTTTCGATCGGCGGCGAGGAGGGCAAGGGCGAGACGCGCGTGCAGGATGCCACCGCGCTGCTGCGGGACGGCCATCTCAACTTCATCGGCAACGTCGAGGGCCGTGACGTGCCTCACCATGCCGCCGACGTCGTCGTCTGTGACGCCTCGGTCGGCAACGTGGTGATGAAGTTCTTCGAAGGGCTCTCGACCGTCATCTTCGACATGCTCAGGGCGGAGTTCAAGCGCCCCCCATGGGGTCCCCTGGGCTACCTCTTCATGCGCCCCGGCGTCAGACGTATCCGTGAACGGTTCGACTACGAGAAGCTGGGTGGATCACCGTTGCTGGGCGTGAACGGCACCGTGCTCATCACCCACGGCAGCGCCAAGCGGCGCATGATCGGCTACGCCGTCGAGGTGACCGCGGCGGCGGCACGCGCCGATATCCCTCAACGCATCATGGCCACGCTGGCGTCTGAGGGCGTCGATAAGTCGACTGCCAGGAAGAAGGCTGCGGCGTTGCATCCAGATGGATCGCCAGTGGCTGACCGGGCCGACCATGCCTGACCCCCTCCCGGCGGTTCCGGCGCGGCGTGTCGGCGGCATGCATGAGCCTGAACGCGAAGGCCGCCAGGTCGCCCTGGCCGCGGTCTTCGAGGCCGAATTCGGACAGCGCACCGCCACCACGGCCCTGACCCGACGGCTGGCCGAAGGCGACGTGGCTGATCGTGCCGCCGCGCACGCGCAGCGCATCGTGACAGCGGTGGTCGCGCACCGCGACAGCATCGACGCGCGTATCGAGGCGGTCGCCCCAACCTACCCGGTCGTCCAGCTGGCGCGGATCGATCGCGCCTTGCTGCGTTGCGGCATGGGTGAACTGCTACACTGCCCGACGACGCCAGCCCGGGTGACGATATCGGAATGGGTCGAGCTTGCTCGAACCTACAGCGGAGAGCCCACCCGGCGGCTCATGAATGGCGTGCTCGGCCGTGTCGCGCAAGACGCGACCGAGAACGAGGAGACCACAGCGGGGCCAGCGCCCCAGGGGTCTCCGGAGAGTGCGACCGAAGAAGTGATAGCAGCCCAAACGGAGGGACCAACAGAGTGACCGCTTCGACCTACGAGCGACTCAAGAAGATCGTCGTCGAGCAGCTCGGTGTGGACGAGGCCGAAGTCAAGCCCGAGTCCTCGTTCGTGGACGACCTGAACGCCGACTCCCTTGACCTCGTCGAGCTCGTCATGAGCCTCGAAGAGGAGTTCGGTACCGAGATCTCGGATGAGGACGCGGAAGGGATCCGTACCGTGCAGGACGCTGTCGATTACGTCGACGAGCACCTCAACCAGTAGTCCTCGACCGGGGTCCATGCCCACGAGCCGCGCCGCACTGGTCGACCGACTCGGGCTGAGGTTCGACGACCCCGCACTCCTGACCGAAGCACTCGTCCACAGCAGCTATGTGAACGAGCACCCCGAGGGCACCAGCGAGTCCAATGAGCGGCTCGAATTCCTCGGGGACGCGGTGCTGTCCCTGGTCATGTCGGAGGCGTTGTTCAAGCGCCATCGTGATGAGCCGGAGGGCGTGCTCACCACGCGCCGCGCCGCCATCGTCTCCACGCGTGGCCTGTCGCGCATCTCTCGCCGACTCGGCATCGGTGACGCGCTCGTCCTTGGCCAGGGCGCCGAGAACTCCGGCGAGCGCGGCCGTCCGTCCGTGCTGGCGGGCCTCTTCGAGTCGATCGTGGCCGCCATCTACCTCGACCAGGGATTGGAAGCGGCGCGTCGATTCATCCTCGATGCCGCCGCGTCGGAGCTGGAGGCGGCGCTGCCCATCGATGCCCTCAAAGCGCCCAAGAGCCGCCTGCAGGAACGCGCGTTCGCCGCTAGCGGCCGCGCTCCGGCCTATCGCATCGTCAGCAGTGACGGCCCTGATCACGATCGCCACTTCGTGGTGGAGGTCGCCATCGATGGTGAGGTCCGCGGCAGCGGCGAGGGTCGCAGCCGTCGCGAGGCCGAGACCAGGGCGGCTGAAGTGGCGCTCGAACGGCTCGATGCCCTGACTGTCACAGCGGGTGGCTCTGCGCCATGAGCCTGGCCCGCCTGCGCGAGCTGCGAATGGTCGGCTTCAAGTCCTTCGCCGAGCGCACCGTGGTCGAGTTCGGACCGGGTATCTCCGCGGTCGTGGGGCCCAACGGCAGTGGCAAGTCCAATCTTGCCGACGCGTTGCGCTGGGCACTCGGCGAACAGGGTCGCGCCCTGCGCAGCCGCCGCGCCGAAGACCTCATCTTTGCCGGCAGTGCGGTTCGGCGCGCCGTGGGCATGGCCGACGTCAGCCTCGTCATCGACAACGAGGATCGCCTCCTCTCGGTCGACTACGGTGAGGTGGAGCTGTCGCGTCGTCTCTTTCGCTCTGGGGAGAACGAATACCTCATCAACCGCCAGCGCATCCGCCTGCGCGACCTCGTCGAGCTGCTCGATGACGCCAACATCGCCGATAACGCCTTCCTCTTCATCGGCCAGGGCATGGTCGACCAGGCGCTGGCGCTGCGTCCGGAGGAACGCCGGCCCTTGTTCGAGGAGGCGGCCGGCATCCGCAAGCACCAGCGACGTCGCAAGCGCGCCGAGGCCGAGCTGGCCGAGGCTGAGGGCAACCTGGAGCGAGTACGCGACGTGCTCGCCGAGCTGCGCCCGCAGGCCCGCCGCCTGGCGGCTCAAGCTGAGCAACAGGAGGCCCGCATGGCGGCCGGGGCCGAGCTGGCGGAGGCGCTGGTGGCCGGTGCGCGCGCCCGCCTGTCCGCGGCCGAGGTCGAGTCGAGTCGACATGCTGCATCGCTGACCGCCTCGCGACGCGACGCCGATGCCGCGCTCGGAGCACTGCGCGATGCGGAGGAACGTGCGGCCGCGCTGACACGCGCGCTGTCGGAGCGGGCCGACGCCGAGCAGCGACTGCGTGAACGCCTCGACGATGCTGGCGCGACGGTGCAGCACATCGAGCTGGCACTGACGCGCGCGGCCAGTGAGGCAGCTGCGTTGGCTCGCGAGCGCGATCGCCTGGCCAGCGAGCGTGCCGCCTCGACGGCGCGTGCCGAAGAGGCACGGCGACGCATGGCCTCGGTACTCCCGCAGCCCGACCGCGCTGTGGAGGACGCACTCGAACAGGCCGAGCAGCGCTTGGCGGAGGCGAACCGCGACGCCGACGAGCTGCGCCAGGTCGGACGCGCCGATGCCGAACGGACCGCGTCCGCGCGCGCCGCTCGCGGACGGCTCGCGAGTGACACCGAGCGCGCCACACGACGTGCCGCCGAGACCGAACGTCAGCACGTTTCGCAACAGCAGCAGCTCGCGAGTGCCACCGAGAGGGCGGCCACGACCGCTAAGCGTGCCGAGGCGGCTGCCGGTGCCCGCGCTTTGGCCCATGAGGCGGAAGAAGCCGCTGAGCAGGAGGCTGCCGATGCGCGTGATGCGGCGAGCGAGACGGATGCCGAGGCTGCCGCGGCCAATGAGGCACTCAGCCGGCTGCGGGCCGAGCAGCAGGGACTGAGCGCGCGTCAGGAGGCGCTCGACCAGCAGCTGGAGAGCGGTCTCGGCGACGCCCTGCTACGCAGCGTACGGGCGCGAGGCGGCCGGCGCTTCAGCGATGGCCTGGAGGTCGAACCCGAGCTTCGCCCCGCCGTCGAAGCCGCCTTGGGCGAGATCCTCGCTGGCCTGGTGCTCGACCCTGACGACGCTCGCGCCCTCGCCGACGCCGCATCCGTGCTGGTCCTGCGCGATGGCGGTGATGGTCGCAGCCGCGGCGGTGATCGCGCTGCGGCCAAGCTCGAGGAGCAGGTCAGTGCGGCTGGCGGCGGGGCACTGTCGGGAGCACTGCGACTCGATCCCGACGCGCACGCGGCGCGCCTGCTGGCACGCTGCGCGTGGGTCCCGGGACTCGACGACGCACTCGCGCTGCGAGCGCTCCTGCCACCCGGCTGGCGCCTGGTGACACGGGATGGCCTCGTCATCGATGACTTAGGGGTGATCCGTCCGGCGCCCGGGGTCTCCCTGTTGGAGCGCCGCGCCACCCGCGACGAGGTACAGCGGCGTCTTGAGCGTGCACTGGCCGACCTTGCGGTGGTGACCGATCGTGCCGCCGCCGCCCAGGATGCGCGTGCCGCCGCCAGCACCGCGACCCGGTCGGCTCGCGAACGGTTGGACGCGGCGCGGCGAACCCGGCGCGTGGCCGATGAGGCCGACCGCACCGCGGCCTCAGCGGCCCAGAACGCTACCCGCGAACGGGCCTGGCAGGAAGCTCTGCTGGAGCGCGCACGGGATGAGGCGTCAGCTGCGGCCGCGGAGGCCCGCCAGCGCACCGCCGAGCTCAGGGATCTCGACGAAAGCCAAGCCGGGGAGGATGCCAGCCCGGAGGCACGTACCGCACTGGAGGCGCTGGAAGCCCGCACCGCTGCGCTGCGTGAAGAGCGCGATGCCGCGGCCAAGGTCGCTGCTGAGGCGCGCGCCGCGCGCGAACGCGCCATGGAGGATCGCCGTCGTGCCGAGGTCGGCCTGGGACTGGCCGAGGCGCGTCTCGAGGAGCTCGATGGTGAAGAGGTCGCGCTCAGCGGCCGCGATGCGGACCTCGTCGCCGAACGCGAACGCCTGGCCACCGATCTGGTCGCGGCGCAGTCCGTCCAGCAACGTGAGCGCGAGGCCTTCGCAGACTCGGTGGCGCGGGCGCGCGACGAGCGCAATGACTTGCTGGCGATCGAGTCGGCCGCGAGCAGCGCGCGCGAGCGCCTCCGCGCAGCCGAGGGGCGAAGTCGCCAGAGTGAGGTGGCCGAGATGGAGGCGCGGCTGCAGGTGGATGCTGCTCGTGAGGGCCTGCTCGTGGAGCTGGCTTCGATCGGCGACGATGGCCTGCGGACGCTGCTGGCCCAGAGCGCCCAGCCCGCGCCGCGGCGAGCCCCCGACGGCGACGAACTACCCGAGCTGCTCGAGGCCGCACTCGATGCTGCCTTGGATGCGTGGCGCGAGGTCGCCAGCAGCGAAACCGAGGCGACTGAGACGCCATCGCGGGTCCGCATCGCCGCCCTCCGCCGGCGCTTCAACGACGTTGGTGCCAGCAACCCCTTCGCCGTCGAGGAGCTGGCCGAGGTCAGAGGGCGCCTGGAGTCGCTGGAGGCGCAACGCGAGGACCTCGAGAAGGCCATCCGCGACACACGCGAGCTGATGGCGCGCCTGGCGAGCCTGATGACCGAACAGTTCGGCCAGACGTTCGAGGCGCTCGAAGGCGCCTTCGGCCGGCGCTTCCACCAGCTCTTCGGTGGCGGCGAGGCGCAGCTCTCGCTGACCGATCCATCGGACCTATCCTCGACCGGCGTCGAGATCACGGCGCGCCCACCGGGCAAGAAGCGTCAGCCGCTGGCCATGCTCTCCGGCGGAGAGCGAGCCCTCACCGCGGTGGCCCTGCTGATGGCCATGCTGGAAGTGCGACCGGTACCCTTCTGCGTGCTCGACGAGGTGGATGCGGCACTCGACGAGGCCAATATCGGACGCTTCTCCGCCGCGCTCCGCTCGCTCGCACAGGAGATCCAGTTCGTGGTCATCACCCACAACCGCGGCACCATCGAGGCCGCCGACGCGCTGTATGGCGTGACCGTCGGCGATGACGCGGTCAGCCGGGTCATCTCGCTCAAGCTGGCCGATCTACCCGAAGGTGACCCACGCCTCGTCGCAGGAGCACGCGCATGATGGCGCCCGAACGCGGCGCCCCGACACCCGACCGCATCCTGCTGCAGAACGCCTTGAAGCCGACGCGGCAAGGGTTCGCCGAGCGCGTCAGGAACCTGCTGGGCTCCGGTCACCCCGACGACGAGACCTGGGAGGGGGTCGAAGAGGTGCTCATCTCGGCCGATCTCGGCGCCGAGCTTGCCATCGAGGTCTGTGACCGCGCCCGGGCCCGCACCGACGTGGGTCCCCAGAAGGCGCTGCAGCTGGAGCTGCTGCGGCTGTTCGCGGAGCGCAAGCCAGTGCCCTGGCCGCGGGTTCCCGGACCCGGCATCCCCGCGGTCATCCTGGTGGTCGGCGTGAACGGCACCGGCAAGACCACCACCATCGCCAAGCTGGCCTACCGTTTCAAAGCACTGGGTGCCAAGGTCCTGTTGGCCGCCGCCGACACGTTCCGCGCTGCCGCCATCGAACAGATAAGCAGCTGGGCCGAGCGCATCGATGTGCCCGTCATCTCCCACGCTGCTGGTGCCGATCCCTCTGCCGTCGTCTTCGATGCCATGGACGCGGCGGTGGCGCGCCGGATGGATGTCGTCATCATCGACACCGCCGGACGGTTGCACACCAAGGCCAACCTCATGGAGGAGCTGGCCAAGATCCGGCGCACCATCGGCAAGCGCATACCGGAGGCGCGACCGGAGGTGTTGTTCGTGCTGGATGCCACCACCGGCCAGAACGGGTTGCTGCAGGCCAAGGCCTTCAACGACTCGTCCGGCTTGACGGCCATCGCGCTGACCAAGCTGGACTCCACAGCCAAGGGCGGCGTGGCTTTCGCCATCGAGCGCAGCACGGATGTGCCCGTGCTCTTCGTCGGCCTGGGCGAGAAACTGTCCGACCTGCGGGACTTCGACCCCAATGCCTTCGTGGCTGCGCTCTTCGCTGTCGATGGACCTGCCAACTCTTGAGTGCCGCTGAGGCAAAGACGCTAGCGCGGCTAGACTGACCGACATGTTCGACGCTCTCTCCGATCGCCTCCGCATCGCCCTCTCCGGGCTCAGTGGCCACGGCCGTGTCTCCGACGAGGACGTCGATGTCGCCATGCGTGAGATCCGCCTCGCCCTGCTCGAGGCTGACGTCAACTACAAGGTCGTCAAGGACTTCGTCAAGCGGGTCAAGGAGCGTGCCATCGGCGCGCAGGTCGTCGAGAGCGTCAATGCCGGCCAGATCGTGGTCAAGATCGTGCACGAGGAGCTCACCGCCATCCTCGGCGCCGGAGACCGCACCTTCCGTTTCGACGGCTCGCCTGCGGTCATCGCCATGGTCGGCCTGCAGGGCTCGGGCAAGACCACCTCGTCGGCCAAGCTGGCTCGCTGGATCGTGCGCCAGGGCCGCCAGCCGCTGCTGGTCGCGGCGGACCCGTATCGGCCGGCCGCGGTGGAGCAGCTCATCACGCTGGGCAGGAGCCTGGATATCCCCGTCTTCAGCGCACCGGCCGGCACTCGTGTGGTCGACATCGCCAGCGGGGCAGTCGCCCATGCCCGGGCCACGGGCCGCGACGTGGTCATCCTTGACACCGCCGGCCGCCTCCAGGTGGACGAAGCGCTCATGGGTGAGATCCGTGAGGTGCAAGCTGCGGTCAGCCCCACGGAGACGTTGCTGGTGGTCGATGCCATGGTCGGGCAGGAGGCGGTCTCGGTGGCCGAGGCATTCCATGCCAACACGCCGGTCAGTGGCTTGGTGCTGACCAAGATCGACGGTGATGCCCGAGGTGGCGCTGCCCTCTCAATCTCCGCAGTCAGCGGCCTGGCCGTCAAGTTCATGGGCACGGGTGAGAAGACCGACGCCTTGGAGGTCTTCCATCCCGATCGACTCGCCGGGCGCATCCTGGGCATGGGCGACGTGGTCAGCCTCGTCGAGCGTGCACAGGAGACTTACGACGCCAAGGAAGCCGAGAAGCTGGCTGAGAAGCTCAAGAAGAACGCCTTCACGCTCGACGACTTCCTGGAACAGATGCAGCAGGTCAAGAAGATGGGCCCGCTGGGCTCCATCATCGACATGATCCCAGGCCTTGGCGGCGCCGCCAAGCAGGCACAGCAGGCCATCGACCGCGGCGAGCTGGCACATGTGGAGGCCATCATCAGCTCGATGTCGCGCGCAGAGCGTGCCGATCCGGGCATCCTCAACGCGTCCCGCCGTCGGCGCATCGCTCGAGGCTCCGGGACCAGCCTTCCGGAGGTCAATCGCCTGGTCAAGCAGTTCGGCGAGATGCAACGCGTGATGAAGATGATGCGTGGCAGAGGTGGCAAGTTTCCCGGCATGCCGATGGGACCGCTGTCCTAGTGTGAACTCGGCCGCAGCGGTGAGACAATGACTCTGTCGAGATCCATCGTTCACCCCCAACTCAACGTCTCGGAGGTATCAATGTCTGTCGTTTCAGCCAACCCGACCCGTGGTCGCGGCGGCCTCTGGCGTTGGGCTGTGGCCTTCGTCGCCACCCTCGCGCTCGTCATCTCCGGCTCGGGACTCGTCGTCTTCGCCCAGAGTGGCCAGGGCGAGTCACAGGGTCCGGTGTTCGTCCCGGCCGACACGTCCATCTATCTCGAAGCCCGAGTCGACCTGCCCGCTGGCCAGGGCGAGATGCTGCCCCAGATGCTGACTGCTTTCCCGGGCTTTGCCGACAGCGGCAGCTTCGACATGAAGCTGGACGAGGTCGTCGCGGGCTTGGCTGGTGATAGCGGTGCCCTGCCGCCCGATACCGATCTGATCGGCGACGTCCTGACCGGCGAGATGGGCTTGGCCATCGGAGACCTCGAGGCGCTCATGGGTGGCGGCCAGGATCCGCCCATGCTGATCGGGATGGCCGTGGCGAACGCCGACTTGGCCACTGCGATGCTGACGGCCATGGCCGGTTCGAACGCCACTGAAGAGATGTTCAATGACACCGCCGTCCTGAGTGACGGTTCGACCAGCGGAGCCGTCCACGGTGATTGGATGCTGCTCAGCAACGACCCCGCGCTGGTCAAGGCGGGCATCGAAGTCCTTGATGGCAACGCGCCCAGCCTGGCCGACGACCCCGATTTCTCGACGGCATTCGCGCGGGTCCCGGCAGGCCATCTCGGTGCCGCCTACATCGACCTGAAGTCATTCGGTTCGCTCATCGACATGGCCGGCATGATGGCGGGCAGCCAGACCGGCATGGACCTGCCCATGGGCGATCTCGCTGCCCTGCTCCCGCTGGACATGGTCATGTACCTCGCGGCTGAGGCCGACCGCCTCAACCTCGAAGCCATCGTGACGCCCGCGGCAGGGACGATCGACCTGCCGCTGGGCGAGTCCGACCTGGCGAATCTCTTCCCGGCCGATACGCAGCTGTATGTCGAGGCCCGCGAGATGGGCACTGCCGTCGAGACCACGCTGACCGGCCTCGTCGAGCTGATGGCGGCCCAGTCGGGGTCCACGCCCGGCGGCGATAGCCTGGGCGGTATGTCCGACCTCGACACGCTGTTCGGTGAGGACAGCCCCATCACCAGCCTGCTGGGCGTGCCGCTGCCGCAGTTCCTCGACTTCGTGGTCGATGCAAGCGTCGGTGCCGGCCTCAGCTCTGAGGGCCTCTGGCTAGGTATGGCCGGCGAGGTCTCCGATGAGACGGTGGCCCAGGAGCGTGTCGACAGCATCATCAGTTTGATCCGGCTCTTCGGTGGCGATCCCGCCGAGACCGGGATCAGCGTCCAGACCGAGATGGTCGGCGACGTCGAAGTCACCAACATCATGCTGCCTCTCGACCAGATGCTGGCCGAGTCAGGCCTGCCCATCGCACTCGGTGACCACATCAGCGTGGCCGTCGCCGATGGCAACCTGCTCCTGGGACTGGGCGACTTCGTGCAGTCAGCGCTGGCCGCCGACGGGGGCGACTCGCTCGGAACCAGTGCCGGCTATATCGATGCGCTCGCCGACGACACCACCAACAGCGGCGTGATGTACGTCAACATCAGCTCCCTGCTGGCGGCCCTGGACCCGATGCTCTCGATGATGATCCCCGAGTGGGCTGACATCGCACCCTACGCCACCGGTCTGGACCGCATGATCGCGGTCGGTACAGCCGATGACGAGGTCATGCGTGCCCGGATGACGGTCATCGCCAACCAGTAACCTGCCGAAGAGGTACCATTCGCCGGGCGTCGTCTGACGACGCCCGGCGCGTTCATGTCTGCGCGACCCATCTCTCGCGGTAACGCCCACGCCCCACAGGAGGTCTCCGAAACCCTTGGCAGTCCGAATCCGTCTCACCCGAGTCGGCGCGACCAAGCAGCCCAGCTACCGCTTCGTCGTCGCTGACAGCCGCAACGCCCGCGATGGTCGCTCCATCGAAACGCTGGGTCACTACAACCCGCGCAGTGAACCAGTCGAGATCAACGTCGACGCCGAGAAGGCCGTCAAGTGGATGGGGCAAGGCGCCAAGCCCTCCGCCACTGTCGAGCGCCTCTTCCGCCGGGTCGGCATCCTCCCAGACGCCAAATAGCATGGCTGCAGTCGAGCTGGTCACATTCGTGGCCAAGTCCCTGGTCGATGACCCCGCCGCGGTCAGGGTCGAAGTCCACGAGGAAGACGGTGTGCAGGTCATCGAGCTGACCGTCGCCGAGGATGACATGGGCAAGGTCATCGGCCGCAACGGTTCCGTGGCCAAGGCCCTGCGAACGCTGTTGAAGGTCGTCGCCACGCGCGATGGCGAGACCATCTCCCTGGAGATCGTCTAGCCCGGCGTGACGTTGCCCGTCGATGAGCGTGTCACCGTCGGGCTCGTGCGCGGACTCCACGGGCTGCGGGGCGCGGTCCGTGTCGAGGTCCTCAGCGACGATCCCGAGCGTTTCGCCGTCGGTTCGGTCCTGTTCGTCGATGGGGACGATCAGCCGCTGACGGTCTCCTGGACCGGCCCCGCTAAACCGGGCCTGTTGATGCAGTTCGCCGAACTCCAGACACGCGAGTCGGTCGCCGCACTGCGCGACCATTACCTTGAGGCCATGGTGACCGCTCCGCTGCCCGCCGGCAGCTACTACTGGCACCAGGTCCGTGGATTGGAGGCGGCCACCGTCGAGGGTGAGTCCCTGGGTCGCGTGGTCGATGTCTTCCGTGCCGGTAGCGGTGAGGTCTACGTGGTGCAGGGCGGCAAGCGCGGCGAGGTGCTGCTGCCCGCGGTCCAGGGCGTGATCGTCGAGCTCGATCCATCCGCGGGCCGACTGATCGTGGACGCTGTGGCGCTCGATCTGCCCGACGAGCCCCCGCGCCGTCGCCGTCGCCACAGCATCAGTCGCGAGGATCGCAAGGCCGCGCGCAAGCGCCCCAGACGGTCGAAGCCAGTCCAGGCGATGGCTGCGACGGACTCGGCTGCAGTAGAAACGCCAGCAGTGGAAACGCAAGCAGTGCCCGCGCCCGAAGACCCGGCGTCCAAGGGGTCGCCGACGGAAGCGCCCGTGCCCGATGCGGAGTCCTGATGCGCATCGACGTCATCACCCTGTTCCCCTCGGTCTTTCCGGGGCCACTGGCCGAATCGATCCCCGGCCGCGCCCTGGCGCGGGGTCTCGCAGAGCTGCACGCTCACGATCTTCGCGAGTGGGGACTGGGCAAGCATCGCTCGGTCGATGACACCCCCTACGGTGGCGGTGCCGGCATGGTCCTGCGGCCCGAACCGGTCGCCGAGGCGCTGGCGGCGGTCGCACCGGCCGGTTCGGGTGGCTTTCGCATCTTGCTTGATCCCGGTGGCGAGCCCTTCCGGCAGGCGCGCGCACAGGACCTCGCCGAGCAGGCACACCTGGTCTTCGTTTGTCCACGCTATGAGGGCATCGACGATCGCGTCCGCGCCCTGGTCGACCTCGAGCTCTCGGTGGGCGACTTCGTCCTCTCGGGAGGAGAGATCGCCGCGCTCGCGGTGATCGACGCGGTGCTGCGGCTCCTGCCCGGCGCCATCGACGAGGCCTCGACGGCGGAGGAATCCTTCTCGCACGGCCTGCTGGAGTACCCCCAGTGGACACGTCCTCCGGAGTTCCAGGGCCAGGCGGTGCCGGAGATCCTCATGAGCGGTAATCACGGCGCAGTCGCTGCCTGGCGGCAGGAACAGGCCTTGGCGCGGACCCGGCGCAAGCGGCCCGATCTGGTGGTCGACAGAGGGGACAGCGACGGCTATCGAGGGGACGACAATGGCTGAAGGCGAAGCCCGGCCGGCCTGCTATACTCCGCCATCGACCCCGACAACAAGTGCTTGCCCACGCCTGCCCGCCGCTGACAGCGGCCAGGGCGCCAACACCAGGAAGTGACCCAAGTGACCGTTCTCGACGAGATCGTCGCCGACCAGATCCGAACCGACCTGCCAGAGATCGCGCCCGGTGACACCGTGCGTGTCTCGGTCAAGGTCGTCGAGGGCACCCGTGAGCGCATCCAGGTCTTCGAGGGCACGGTCATGCGCATGCGCGGTGGCGGCATCACTCGTTCCATCACCGTGCGCGCGCTGCGCAGCGGCGTCGGTGTGGAGCGAACATTCAAGGTCAACTCGCCGCGGATCGACAAGATCCAGGTGGTGCGTCACGGCGTCGTCCGCCGCAAGCAGCTGTACTTCCTGCGCAAGCGAGTCGGCAAGGCCGCCACCCTGCGCGAACGCCGCGCCTAGATCCGCGCCGCGGTCGGACTCGACCGTCCCTTCTTCCGACACTCCTCCTGGTCTCGGCATGCCCGAGACGCGATAGCATCCGTCTCGTGGCACACCGCCAGCCCCACCTCAAGGTCGAGTTCGCACTCTGGAGCGCTGGGTCGCGCCTGGTCGTCGGGGTGGACGAGGTCGGCACCGGTGCCCTGTGCGCCCCGGTCGTGGCCGCGGCCGTGCTGGTCCGGCCGCACACCCGTAAGATCGCCGGCGTCCGCGATTTAAAGATGCTCAGTGCCCGGCAGCGAGAGCGTCTCGTCGATGAGATCAAGGCCCGCAGCCTGGGTTGGGGTGTCGGCGCCGCGTCGGTCGGCGAGATCGAACGACTCAACGTGCGCAATGCCGCACACCTGGCCATGCGCCGGGCGCTGCGGCATCTTCCTTCGTACGACCACGTCCTCGTGGACGGCCAGAAGATCATCGGAATGGAAGCGCATATCGGTCCCTACACGCCCATCGTCAAGGGTGACGCCTCGTCCTATGCCATCGCCTGTGCATCGATCATCGCCAAGGTCACTCGTGACCGACTGATGGCGCGGCTGGCCGTTCGCTACCCAGGCTATGGCTGGGAGCACAACGCCGGTTACGCCACGCGAGTCCACGTCAGTGGGCTGCGCGATCTGGGTGTGAGCCCACACCACCGCCGGGGCTACCAGCGCGTCCGCGCCATCCTCGAAGGCGACCAGCTGGCGCTGGGTTTGGAGCACCACGATGACGCCTGCCCTGACGACGCCTGCCGCGGCGATGAAGGCGCCGACATGTAGCAGATCAGGGCGGCGTAAGCGGCCCTGAAGCGCCTCGCTCCAGGATGGGCAGGTGAGCATCGACGCCCGACCGCCAGCTGGCCCTCGTGGTGCCGTCGGCGCTGCCGCGGAGAAGGCTGCGGCTGCGTACCTTGAGGGCAAGGGCTGGGTGGTGCTGGCGCGCAACGTACGCGTCGGTCCCGATGAGATCGATATCGTCGCGCTGGAGCCGGGCGCTCGCGCCACCGTCGTCGTCGTGGAGGTTCGTTCGCGGTCGGGGAGGGCGTTCGGGTCGCCGTTGGAGTCAGTGGATGGACGCAAGGTGTCACGCCTGTATCGGGCAGCGATGGCGTTGCGTCGGCGCGCGTGTCCCGCCGTCGTTCCAGCACTGTCTCCGGTGCCGACGTGGCGCGTGGACCTGGTGGCGATGCGCCGGTCGGGCCCGGGCTGGGAGGTGGATGGGCACCTGCGCGGCCTCGCCCCGCCGTAGCCTCCTTCGCCCCCTGGGCAGGGGGTAGTGTGGTGTCGCGGGCGTCGCGGGCGTCGCGAGCGGCGCGTCTGCCCTCCGTGCTAGACTCCCGCGGGTCCGCCTCACAGGGCGTACCAGCGCAGCGCCTGCTGCGTATCACACACGCGTGCTGCTCCCCGCAGGGGTGCCGCGCGACCTCATCCGGTCGCCGGTCTGCGGATCACGAGGCTCGCGGAGGAACAACCGCACAGGAGGTCCACGCCCCATGCCGTCCATCTCGATGCGCCAGCTGCTTGAAGCCGGTGTCCACTTCGGGCACCAGACTCGTCGCTGGAATCCCAAGATGAAGCCGTTCATCTTCGCGGAGCGCAACGGCATCCACATCATCGATCTGGCCCAGACGGCCAAGCTCCTTGAGACTGCCCTTGACTTCGTGACCGATACGGTGGCGAACGGCGACTACATCCTCTTTGTGGGGACCAAGAAGCAGGCCCAGGAACCGGTACGTGAGGAGGCCTCGCGTTCCGAGATGCCCTACGTCAATCATCGTTGGCTGGGCGGCATGCTCACCAACTTCGTGACCATCCGCAAGCGCGTGGGCCTGCTCGACCAGCTTGAAGCGCGTCAGGCCAGCGGCGACCTGGACCGCCTCTCGAAGAAGGAAGCCTCACGCCTCACGGACGAGATGGCTCGGCTGGAGCTTAAGCTGGGTGGCGTGCGCAAGATGCGTCGTCTGCCGGGCGCCATCTTCGTGGTCGATCCACAGCGTGAGAAGATCGCCGTGACCGAGGCCCGCCGCCTCGAGATCCCCGTCATCGCGACGGGCGACACCAACGTCGATCCCGACCAGATCGATTACATCGTCCCGGCCAACGATGACGCTATCCGCGCCATCCGCTTGCTCTGCAAGCTCGTCGCCGATGCTGCCATCGAGGGCATGGGGGCTCGCGCCGCACGTGCGGCAGAGGAGCCCATCATGGGCGCCGACGTCAGCGATGCTGAGACCGCCAGCGATGAGATGGTCGCCGCGGTCGCGGCCGGTGGTACCTACAGCTTCGCGCCGGAGCCTGATGAGGATGAGGCCGTGCTGCCCGGCGAAGAGGCCACGCCAGCTGCCGCGCCCGTGTCCGGTGCCAGCGGTGCAGAAGGTGCTGATGCGGTGGGTGAGCCCCCGGCCGACGGTGCGGCTGCCGAATTGGCGAGCAAAGCGTCCGCCGAGGCCCCCACCCCGGTGGAGGTCGCGGCCACGGAAGAGCCCCAGATCGAAGGATCCAAAGTAGAAGAACCCAAGGCAGCCAAGCCCAGGAAGGCCCCCGCCAAGAAGGCCACCAAGCCCGAGGCGGAGGAGCCTAAGGCGGAGGAGCCCCAGGCCGAGGAGCCTAAGGCGGAGGAGCCCCAGGCCGAGCCCGCCGACGTGGCGACCTCCTAGCACCACAAGTCGAAAGGGATAGCCACGAGCATGGCAACTGAGATCACCTCCGCACAGGTCAAGGACCTCCGCGACCGCACCGGTGCGGGCTTCATGGACTGCAAGAAGGCCCTGACCGAGACTGATGGCGACATCGAGGCCGCCATCGAGTTCCTCAGGCAGAAGGGCCAGGCCAAGGCCGCCGGCAGGGCCGGACGCGAAGCGCGCGAAGGCCAGGTCGCTTCCTACATCCACGCCGGGGGCCGCCTGGGTGTCCTCATCGAGGTCAATAGCGAAACCGACTTCGTCGCCCGCAACGAGGACTTCCAGCAGTTGGTCAAGGACATCGCCATGCAGGTGGTGGGCCTGGCGCCGAAGTACGTGACCATCGAGTCCATCCCGGCTGCGGACCTTGACGCCAAGAAGGCGGAGCTGCTGGCGGACGAGGCCACGTTGCAGAAGCCCGAGGAGATCCGCGGCAAGATCGTAGAGGGCCAGCTCAACAAGTGGTACAAGGACGTGGTGCTCTACGAGCAGACGTTCCGCGACACCGAGCAGACCGTCGGCGAGCTCGTCACCGACGCCATCGCTCGCATCGGTGAGAACATCCGAGTACGCCGCTTCGTCCGCTACGAGCTCGGGGAAGCGCTATGACCGATGGCTCGGAGCGAGCCGCAGAGGCCGAGGCGCCCCACACGGGCGCCCGCTACGGCCGCATCCTGCTCAAGCTCTCGGGTGAGGCCCTGCTCGGATCACGCCAGTACGGCGTCGACCCCGAGAAGTGTGTCTTCGTCGCGGAGCAGGTCCGCACCGCGCGCGATGCGGGTGTGGAGGTCGCCATCGTCGTCGGTGGCGGCAACATCTTTCGTGGGCTGGCCGCATCGGCGAGGGGCATGGACCGGGCCACCGGCGACTACATGGGCATGCTGGCCACGGTGATGAATGGCCTCGCGCTGCAGGACGCCATGGAGACCGCCGGGGTCGAGACGCGGGTCATGACGGCCATCGGCATGAACGAGGTCGCCGAGCCATACATCCGCCGCCGGGCTGAGCGCCACCTCCAGAAGGGCCGTGTGGTCATCCTGGCCGCCGGCACGGGCAACCCCTACTTCACCACTGACACCGCTGCCGCACTGCGCGCCGTGGAGATCGGCGCGGCCATCCTGCTCAAGGCGACCAAGGTCGATGGCGTGTACAGTGCCGACCCACTCAAGGAACCGTCCGCCGTGCGCTACGAGGCGCTGACCTACACCGACGTGCTAGCCAATCGCCTCGGCGCATTGGACTCAACGGCGGTCAGCCTGTGCATGGACAATGAGATGCCCATCCTCGTCTTCGATATCAACCGGGAAGGCAACATCAGTCGGGCCGCGCTGGGCGAGCCGGTCGGGACGCTCATCCATGGAGGGACGAACGCATGAGTGACGCTCAGGACCAGACAGTCGAAGAGCACATGGCCGACGCCGTCGGCGCGATGGACCGCGATTTCAACCATATCCGCACGGGTCGTGCCTCCACCTCCCTCGTCGAGCGCATCCAGGTCGACTACTACGGCACGTTGACGCCCTTGAACCAGCTGGCCAGCATCAGCGTGCCCGAGGCGACCACCGTGGTGATCCAGCCTTGGGACCGTGGCGTCCTTGGCGCCATCGAGAAGGCCATCCAGAAGAGTGACGTCGGCATCACCCCCAACACCGACGGCACCGTGGTGCGGCTCAACATCCCGCCGCTCACCGAGGAGCGTCGCAAGGACTTGGTCAAGCTCGTGCACAAGCGCATGGAAGACGCCAAGGTGGAGATCCGCAATCATCGCCGCGATGCCGTGGAGGCCATCCGCAAGGGGGAGAAGGCTGGCGACATCGGTGCCGATGAGGCGCACCGCCAGCAAGAAGCCGTCGACTCGCTGACACACAAGTGGACCGCTGAGGTCGACCGCGTGGGCGCCGCCAAGGAGGCGGAGGTCTTCGAGGTCTAGATGACGGCGGCGTCGGTGACGAAGCGCACGGACGAGGCTCAGGACGCCAGCGCCCCGGAAGTCCGGCTGCCGCGGCACATCGCCATCATCATGGATGGCAACCGTCGCTGGGCACGTCGCGAGGGCGTCCCCGAGGTGCAGGGCCACGCTGCCGGCGTCGAGGCTATCCGGCCCATCGTCGAGCACGCCACCGCGCGTGGCATCGAGGTCCTCACCATCTACGCCTTCAGCCGCGAGAACTGGCAGCGTTCCAGCCAGGAGGTCGAGGCCCTCATCGGTCTGCTCGACGCGACCATCCGCGACGAGACACCTCGGCTGATCGAAGAGGGCGTGCGGGTGCGTCTGGCCGGTCGGCTCGACGAGCTTCCGCTGGAAACGCGGGCCTCCATCGAGCAGGCCATCCTGGCCACCGCGGGAGGGTCGCGCATGGTCCTCAACGTGGCGTTCAACTACTCCTCTCGCAGCGAGATCGTGGACGCCGTTCGCGCCTATGTCGACGACGGCAATAGGCTCGCCGAGCTCGACGAGGAGGCACTTGGCTCGTATCTCTACAGCGCCGATCTGCCCGATCCCGACCTGCTCATCCGGACCGGTGGAGACAAGCGCATCAGCAATTTCCTGCTCTGGCAAGCCGCGTACGCCGAGCTCTACTTCTGTGACGACTACTGGCCTGACTTCGGGCCAGCTGAGCTGGACGTGGCCATCGCCGAGTTCGCCAGCCGCGCCCGTCGGTTCGGTCGTTAGGCTCGTCTCGTATGCGTGAACGCGCCATCTCGGCGGTCGTCATCGCCGTCATCGTCATCGGCTTCTTCCTCGCGGGTCAGCCGTGGTTGACCGTTGGCATCGCCGCCCTGTCATTCCTGGCCGCGATCGAGGTCTTCCGACTCTTGCCACCAGCCGGCTTCCCTGTGCGGCTGCTGCCAGGCATCGTGTTCCCGCCGCTGCTGACCCTGGCCATGGGCCTCGACGTCGTCGACATGGGCTGGATCGCGGTGTACATGGCGGCGGTGCTGATCATCCTCGCCATCGACGCCTTCCGTCGTCCCGAGGTTCGAGATGGCTTCCTGGTGTGGCTGGGGGGCAGCTTCGGTGTGCTCTATGCCTCGTTGCTGGCCTTCATGGCCGCCATCCTCGTGGCAGCCCCGGACATCCCTGATGGCGCCCCGCTGAGCGGCGTATCCAGCGCCGGCCAGACCTGGCTGCTGGTGCTGGTGGTCACGGTCTGGTCATTCGATACCTTCGCCTACCTCTCCGGCCGTACCTTCAAGCGGGGCCGCTTCCTGAATCACATCTCGCCCAACAAGACGTGGAGTGGCGTGGTCGGCGGCACGGTAGCCGCGGTCATCGTCGGTGGCGCTCTGGCTTGGGCCGCCGGACAATGGCTGCCCGGTGGTTTGCTGCTGGGCCTCCTGGTCGCGATCGCGGGCCAGGCGGGGGATGTGGCTGAGTCGATGCTCAAACGTACCGCTGGTGCCAAGGATTCGGGCCACCTCATCCCTGGCCACGGCGGCATCCTCGACCGCACAGACTCGTTCCTTTTCGCAGCGCCGGTGGTTTACGCCTACCTGCTCATCATCGCTTCCTGATGGCTGCTCCGAGTTGGCGCGGAGGCGAGCGCACCGGGGTTGCCCTGCTCGGGTCGACCGGGTCGATCGGCCGTCAGACCGTGGATGTGCTCACCTCCGCTGGAGCATCTCGCTTTGACGTGGTGGCCATCGCGGCCGGTCGCGACGCCGAGATGATCTCCGCACAGGCTGCCCAGCTACGGCCCCGGGTGGTCGCGCTGGCGGACGCCGCGTCGGCCGCACGGCTGCGGCTTCCGGAGGGCACGGCGTTCCTTGGCGGCGATGAAGCCATGATTCAGATGGCCACGCGTGATGATGTCGACCTGGTCATCGTCGCGACCGGCGGCGTGGTCAGCCTGCGCCCCGTGCTGGCCGCGCTGGGAGCCGGCAAAGTCGTCGCCACGGCCAACAAGGAGACGCTCGTCTGTGCTGGGCACCTGGTGATGCCGCTGGCCCGGGCGCGAGCCCTCGATGCCCGTTTGGCGGAACCCGGGTCGCCCCTGACATCGCCGCTGGCCTGGCTGCGGCCCATCGACTCGGAGCACTCTGCCATCTGGCAGTGCCTGGTCGGCGAGGAGCTCGGCGAGGTCGCCCGCCTCATCCTGACTGCTTCGGGCGGGCCCTTCCGGACCTGGTCTGTCCAGCGTATGGCCGCCGCGCGCGCGGAGGACGCGCTCAAGCACCCCAACTGGAACATGGGCGCCAAGATCACCATCGACTCGGCGACCCTCATGAACAAGGGTCTGGAGGTCATCGAGGCGCACTGGCTATACGATGTGCCGTACGAGGATATCGACGTGATCATCCACCCCCAAAGCCTGGTGCACTCGTTCGTCGAGTTCATCGACGGCTCCACCAAGGCCCAGCTGGGCCTTCCCGACATGCGCATCCCCATCCAGTACGCCGTCACCTATCCGCGTCGTTCGGCCGGACCGGCACCACGGCTCGATCTACGGGAGCATCCCCAGATGACCTTCGAAGCACCTGACGAGAGCCGTTTCCCGGCGCTGCCCATCGCGCGCGCAGCGGGCATCGCCGGTCCCGGCGCCACCGTTGCGCTCATCGCCGCTGACGATGTCGCCGTGGAGCGGTTCCTCGGCGGCGAGCTCTCCTACCTCGGCATGGCCCGGCTGGTGGAGGCCGCGGTCGAGCGCTTCACGGTCGGTCACATGCCCGAGCTGGAGGAGCTGGAGGCCATCGATGGCGAAGTGCGGGCCTGGGCGCGAGCGGCTCAGGAGCCAGTCGCGTGATCGACGGCATCATCAACGTCGTGCTACTGCTGGCGGTGCTGACCGTGCTGGTGCTGTTGCACGAATCTGGCCACTTCGTCATGGCGCGACGAGCTGGTGTCAAGGTGCACGAGTTCGGCATCGGCTTCCCCCCGCGGGCCAGGGTGCTCTTCCGTCGCGGTGACACTACCTACACGCTCAACTGGCTGCCCATCGGTGGCTTCGTGCGCATGGAGGGGGAGGAGGTCAGTCCGGCTGACGGCACGGAGCCCGAACCGGATGCGGCGCTGGGGGAGCCAGCCGGCATCGAGCAGCTACCAGAGCGTGAATCCCTCGACCCCCGTGCGTTCGTCAACCAGCCGTTGCGAACACGCCTGCTCATCCTCGCGGCCGGCGTGGTCGTCAACTTCGTGCTGGCCTGGATCATCTTCACGCTCATCGCGTTCGTGGCGCAACCCACCTGGAAGGTGCAGCTGGCCGAGGTCACACCGGACTCGCCGGCCGCGGCTGCCGGGCTGGTCGGCGGCAACGTCATCGAGCAGCGCCAGCAGGAGGTCACCGACGCGAACGGCGATCCCACCGGCGAGGTCACCACCTACGATGTCTTCGATGAGACCGGCGACACCATCATCGCCATCGACGGCCAGACCTTCCCCGTGTTCGACGACATGGCCAACCCCGATGCGGCGGATGGCCGCATCGCACCCATCAAGTACCTCGCCGACCGCCCCGGCGAGACCGTCACGCTCAGCGTCGAGCGTTCCGACGGCACGACCACGGACCTCCAGGCGACCTTGCGCACGGCTGATGAGATCGCGGCCGGCCAGGGTGCGCTGGGCTTCCGGCCCGGGCGATACACCTTCGCTGAGCAACAGAACGGGCCCCTTGAGTCCGTCGCCATCGGCCTGCGGCGAACGGTGGAGACCTCCACCCTCATCTTGCGCGCGGTCGGTGGCCTGGTGGTCTCGATCTTCGACGGCCCTGGTGACGCACTTAACGGCATCTCCGGGCCAGTGGGCATGGTCGACATCGTGGGCCAGGTGCGCGTGTCCTTCCCGCCGGTGTTCCTGCTCTGGTTCGTGGGCCTCCTGTCGGCCAACCTCGCGGTCATCAATCTGTTGCCCATCCCCCCGCTCGACGGCAGTCGCATGGTGATGGCGTTGGTCCAGGCGGTCAGCGGCAACCGCGTCAGCCCGGCGGCTGAGCGGCTGGTGTACTTCACTGGCTGGCTGGCGTTGATGGCGTTCCTGGTCTGGGTGACCATCTCTGACATCGGTCGCCTCGCCTCGTGAGCCCCCCGGTCGATCGTCTGCGCCGCCGGACCACGCGCGTCGGGGTGGGTGGCATCAGCATCGGCTCCGACGATCCGGTGGTGGTGCAGTCGATGACCAACACCGACACCGCCGATGCCGATGCCACCGCCCTGCAAGTGGCGGCTCTGGCGCATGCCGGTTCCGAGCTCGTCCGCATCACCGTCAACAACGACGCCGCGGCGCGGGCCGTGCCGCTCATCCGTCGCAAGCTCGATGATCTCGGCATCGCCGTGCCGCTGATCGGCGACTTCCACTACAACGGCCACCAACTGCTGGTCGAGCATCCCGACGCCGCTGACGCCTTGGCCAAGTACCGCATCAATCCTGGCAACGTCGGCTCCAAGCGCCGTGATGAGAACTTCGCCACCATCGTGCGAGTCGCGATCGACCACGACCGGCCTGTGCGCATCGGCGTCAACTGGGGCTCGCTCGATGCGGACCTGCTGACCGAGCTGATGGATGCCAACGCCCGCTCATCCGCGCCCGTGGAAGCACGCGAGGTGATGATCGAGGCGATGCTGCAGTCGGCCCTGCGCTCGGCCGAGCTGGCCGAGGCGACTGGCTTGGCGCACGACCGCATCATCATCAGCGCCAAGGTCAGTGGTGTGCGCGACCTGGTGGCTGTCTATGGCGAGCTGGCGCGCCGCTGCGACTACCCACTGCATTTGGGATTGACCGAGGCGGGTATGGGCATGAAGGGTATCGTCGCCTCCGCGTCCGGCCTCGCCATCCTGCTCGACCAGGGCATCGGTGACACCATCCGCGTCTCGCTTACCCCGGCACCGGGCGGCGATCGCACCGAGGAGGTGCAGGTGGCCATGCAGGTCCTGCAGTCGCTGGGCTTGCGTTCGTTCCGTCCCCAGGTCAGCGCCTGCCCCGGCTGCGGTCGCACCACCAGCACGTTCTTCCAGGAGATGGCCCAGCGCATCGAAGCCCACATCGCGAGACGAATGCCTGTTTGGACGGGGCGGTATCCCGGCGTCGAGGACCTGTCCGTGGCGGTGATGGGCTGTGTCGTCAACGGGCCTGGGGAATCAAGGCACGCCGACATCGGTATCAGCTTGCCGGGCACCTTCGAGGAGCCGGTGGCACCCGTGTTCATCGACGGCGCTCTCCACGACACATTGCGCGGTGAGGGACTGGTCGAGGAGTTCATCGCCATCCTCGAGGGCTACGTCGAGCGTCGCTACGGAAGCGTGACCGTGCCAATCGCGTAGCCGGGGCGACCTCGGGGCGCAGCCGGCTGCGGTACGATTTCTCAGGCCCGCACCCATCGATCCACCAGGAGGCCCTGTGTCCAAGTCCGGTTTCGTCAGCGATCTGACCCGTCAGTCGGAGGATTTCCCCGGCTGGTACAACGACGTCGTCCTGAAGGGTCAGCTGGCCAGCTACTCACCGGTGCGCGGCTGCATGATCATCCGGCCCTACGGCTTCGCCATCTGGGAATCGATGCGTGACGAGCTGGACCGGCACATCAAGGCCACCGGACATGAGAACGTCTACTTCCCGCTCTTCGTGCCCAAATCGCTCCTGGACCGGGAGGCTGACCATGTCGAGGGCTTCGATCCGCAGGTCGCCTGGGTCACGCGCGCAGGTGGCAACGACCTCGACGAGCCCCTCGCCATCCGACCCACCAGCGAGGCCATCATCGCCGAGGCGGTCAAGGACTGGATCCAGTCGTATCGCGATCTGCCGCTGTTGATGAACTCCTGGAACAACGTCGTCCGCTGGGAGATGCGCACACGCCTCTTCCTGCGCACCGCGGAGTTCCTGTGGCAGGAAGCTCACACCTTCCACGCCACCGAGGAGGAGGCGGCAGCGGAGGTGGCGACCGGCCTAGCCGCCTATGTGGCGGTCTCCCAGGACTGGCTGGCCATCCCCGTCATCCAGGGTCGCAAGAGTCCCGCCGAGACGTTCCCCGGTGCCGACTACACGCACGCCATCGAGGCCATGATGCGTGACAAGAAGGCGCTGCAGGCAGGCACCAGCCACATGCTGGGCCAGAACTTCGCCAAGGCTGCTGACATCACCTTCCTCGATCGCAGCAACGAACGCGTCCACCCCTTCGGTACGTCGTGGGGCTTCTCCACGCGCATGGTCGGCGCCACCATCATGGCCCACGGCGATGACTCCGGGCTGGTGCTGCCACCCAACGTGGCGCCCACGCAAGTGGTGGTCGTGCCCATCTTCCGCAGCGAGGAGGACCGCGTCGCGGTGGCCGCTGCCATCGAGCGCCTCGAGGCAACGCTGGCGGATGTGCAGACAGCATCGGGCCCTCTGCGGCTCAAGGTGGACTGGCGCGAGGAGACGCCGGGCTACAAGTACAACCATTGGGAGCTGCGTGGCGTGCCCTTCCGTCTGGAGATGGGTCCGCGCGACGTGGCGGCCGAAGCAGCCATGTTGGTGCGTCGCCTCGACCGAGCCAAGGAGCCACTGCCCATCGCGAGCCTGGCCGATGAACTGCCCAAGCGCCTCGCGGCCTACCAGGCTGAGATCTTCGCGCGGGCCAAGGCCTTCCAGGTCGAGAACACCCACGCGGCCGACACGCTGGCCGAGATGACCGAGATCCTTGAGGGTCAGGGTGGCTTCATCATGGCTCCGTGGTGCGGCTCGGCCGAATGCGAGAAGGCCGTGTCAGCGGCCAACGGCGCCACCATCCGTGTCATCCCCTTCGACTCGCCCGACGAGCCGGGCGCTTGCCTCATCGACGGCGCAGCCAGCGAGCGCCGAGTCCTCTTCGCCCGTTCCTACTAGCTGCACGCCGCTCGATCCACCACCACCGATGGCCATCCTCTGTCGCGACATCGGCCTGCTGCTGCTGCAGGCACCGCACACCGGTTCGACCTCACTGGGCACGCTACTGCGGGAGGAGCTGGGTGGTGTCAAGCTGCTCGAGGAGCGGGTCCGTGATGAACGTGGCCGGATCGTGTTACGCCAGAAGCACCAGACACTGGGGCAGCTGATCGAGGCCGGACTCATCAGCCCGGCCCAACGAGCCGAGCTGCTGGTGGTGGTAGGGGTGCGCGACCCATTCGACCTGGTGCTGACCGAGTACGCACGCAGTCGCGAGGCCGGCGCTATCTCCGCCTCGCAGCGGATCCTGCGGCGAGTGCCGGGAGTCAGTGATGACTTCTCAGCGGCCGATTTCGAGCGCTTCGTAACGCGGCGCTACGAACCGGGTCGCTTGTACCGACTCATCGGCCGCAAGCCCTTCGTGCCCATCGACTGGGCCGACGGCGCCGATCACATCATCCGTTTCGAGGCCATGCAGGACGGCCTCGACGAGGCCCTGCGCAAGGTCGGCGTGCATGAGCCCCACCCGCTTCCACACCGCAATCCCACCTCCTCGCGTCGAGACCGCGACTACCGCGACATCTACACTGAGCCTGCTCGTGCGGTCGTGGCCCGCGCCTATGCAACGCAGTTGCAACGGCATGGCTATGCGTTCGAGTCGCCTCCGGGATGAGGATGACACCTCAGCATGAGGGTGGGTGACAGGATGCTATACTCTTTCTTCTGATCATCTGGCCGCTCAGAACGTGGGTGACCCCCACGTTTTGTTGTGGCCGCGTTAGACGACGACCCGAAAGGAGGGCGACGAATGAGCCGGGACTTCATCGGCGCGCTCCTGCAGCTGAATGCTGAGAAGGGCGTTCCGCGCGAGCAGCTGGTACGCACCGTCGAGGATGCCATCCAGAGCGCCTACCGACGTGTCGCGCCCGGCTACGAGGACGTCTACGTCAGCCTCGACACCGAGACCGGCGAGATGCGCATCTATCGCGCCCGCGTCGTCGTGTCGGAGGTCGAGGACGAGACCGTCGAGTGGTCCATCGCTGCGGCACACGAGCATGATCCGGCTGCCAAGCTCGGAGATCTGGTCGAGTACGAGCAACTGGAGCCCACCCACTTCGGACGCGTCGGCGCCCAGGTCGCGGGGCAGGTCGTGCGGCAGCGGCTGCGCGAAGCCGAGCGCGAGACGCTCTTTGATGAGTTCGCCCATCGCGAGGGTGAGATCATCACCGGGTCGGTCGGTCGGGTGGAGCCCTCGGGCGTCATCCTCGACCTGGGCAAAGCTGAGGCGATCCTGCGCACCACCGACCAATCGGCGACCGAGCACTACCGCATCGGCCAGCATGTCAAGGCCTATGTGTTGGAGGTGCGGCGCACCACGCGCGGGCCCCTGATCTACGTCAGTCGCACCCACAAGAGTTTCTTGCGCCGGCTCTTCGAGCTGGAGGTACCGGAGATCCAAGCTGGCACGGTCGAGATCCGTGCCATCGCGCGTGAGGCCGGCAGCCGCAGCAAGATGGCCGTGGCCAGTCGGCAGGAGGGTCTCGATCCGGTGGGAGCCACCGTCGGTCAGCGTGGCGGCCGCGTGCAGGCCGTGGTGGCCGAGCTGGGCGGCGAGAAGATCGACGTCATCCCCTGGTCCGATGACCCTGAGGTCTTCGTGGCCAATGCCCTGAGCCCGGCCCAGGTGGTGGGCGTGCAGATCGATGAGGACGAGCGCATCGCCTCGGTCACCGTACCCGAGCGCATGCTGTCGTTGGCGATCGGGCGCGAAGGGCAGAACGCGCGGCTGGCAGCCAAGCTGACCGGCTGGCGGATCGACATCCGTTCGGAGGCCGGCACGTCGCCCGAGGATGTCGCCAGCGTGGCCCCGCCGGAGTTGGTCGCTGAGCCCGAGCCGCCCGAGCCCGAGCCGCCGCTGAGCCCGAGGCCGCTGAGCCCGAGGCCGCTGAGCCCGAGGCCGCTACGCCAGCCGTGGAGGAGCCGGTCGCCAAAGCCGCAGAGCCCACGGAGGTGGCACAGTAGCGCCGGCGATGGCCGCGGTGGGGCGACATGTTCCCATGCGAACCTGTGTCGCCTGCCGGACGCGCCGTGACAAGGCTGCTCTCGTCCGCGTCGTGCGGCGGCCAGATGGGCGTGTCGAGCTGGACCGCAGCGGCACGCTGGAAGGCCGCGGCGCGTATCTTTGTGCCGACGCCGAATGCTGGGGTCTTGCGCTCAAGCGGTCCGCCCTGCAGCGCGCCCTGCGTACATCACTACCGACAGCACTCAGAACAGGACTGGAGCACAGCGACGTGGCCGATCTCGGCATCACGCTCGCCGGAGGGGCTCCCGCACTCATCACAGGAGGCACCCATGGCACGTAGCCGCAGCGGGACCCGCGGACGGCGTGGCCCCCGCAAGCCGCGCAAGCGCAACGACAGTATCGAGAGCGCCGTCAAGATCGCCGATCCGGCGACTCGCGGTGCCGTCGAGATCCCGGATCCTGTCACCGTCAAGGAGTTGTCCGAGCTCATCGGCATCAACTCGGCGGACGTCATCCGCGAACTCATCCGAAGTGGCGTCTTCGCCACCATCAATCAGTCCATCGATCGCGACACCGCGGCGTTGGTGACCGAGGAGCTCGGCTTCCAGGTCGCCGAGGGTGGTCCGGCGGACGCCATGGGTGATCGATCTCGAGGCAGCGCCGCCGCCCGCGACCAAGGTCGACATGTTCGACGAGCCCGAGCCTGAGAAGCTCGTCGAGCGTGCGCCCATCGTCACCGTCATGGGTCATGTCGACCATGGGAAGACCAGCCTGCTCGATCGCATCCGGGAATCCGCGGTGGCCGAGGGAGAGCGCGGTGGCATCACGCAGCGTATCGGTGCCAGCGAGGCCACCGTGAACGGCCGGCGCATCGTCTTCCTCGACACACCGGGCCATGAAGCGTTCACCTCCATGCGTGCGCGTGGCGCCAGGGTGACCGATATCGCCGTTTTGGTGGTGGCCGCCGATGACGGCGTCATGCCCCAGACCATCGAGGCCATCGACCACGCCAAGGCGGCGGGCGTTCCCATCGTGGTCGCACTCAACAAGATGGACCTGCCCGACGGCAAGCCCGAGCGCATCAAGACGGAACTCTCGGAGCGCGGCGTGATCATCGAGGAGTACGGTGGCGAGGTGCCGCTCGTGCCGGTCAGCGCCAAGTCCGGCGATGGCATCGCAGACCTGCTCGAGACCATCCTGCTGACCTCCGACGCCAACGTCGAACCAAAGGCCAATCCGGATCGGCCAGCCATCGGCACCGTCGTCGAAGCCGAGCTCGATCGTGGCCGTGGCCCTGTCGCTACCATCCTGGTCCAGACCGGCACACTGCGCCAGGGTGATGCGGTCATCGTGGGTAACACCTACGGCAAGGTTCGCGCCCTCGAGGACAGCACCGGCAAGCGCATCCAGTCGGCTGGACCCTCATCGGCAGCCGTGTTGCTGGGTCTCTCGTCGGTTCCGGAGGCGGGCGACGTGGTGCGCGTGGTCGACAGTGAGAAGATCGCACGCGGCCAGGTCGAGGATCGCCTGCTGGCGGCGGCAGCAACGTCCGACGCTTCCGGCCACACCACGCTCGAGGATCTCTATCGACAGGTCCAGTCGGGCCAGACCAAGGAGCTGCGCATCGTCCTCAAATCGGACGTGCAGGGCTCGCTCGGCGCAGTCGTCCACGCCCTGGAGCAGATCCAGAACGACGAGGTCCGCTTCAACGTCCTGCTCGAAGGCACCGGCGATATCACTGACAACGACGTCAACCTCGCGGCGGCATCGGACGCGGTGGTCGTGGGCTTCAACGTTCGGATCGGCGGCACGGCACGTGCCATGGCCGCGTCCGAGGGCGTCGAAGTCCGGCTCTACGACATCATCTACAAGCTCACCGAGGACATGGAGGCCGCACTCGCCGGCATGCTGGAGCCGGAGATCGTGGAGACGGTCCAAGGTCGCGCAGAAGTGCGCCAGATCTTCAGCGTCGGCAAGAACCAGCAGATCGCTGGAAGCTACGTGACCGATGGGCGCATGGTCCGAGGCGGTGCACGCATCTACCGCAACGGCGAGCTTCTCGCCAGCGACAGGATCTCGTCGGTCCGCCGCTTCAAGGATGACGTCCGCGAGGTCACCGCTGGCTACGAGTGCGGCATCGCGCTGACAGGCTTCCACCAGCTTGAGGAGCTCGACATCATCGAGTCGTTCACCACCGAGACCGTCGCGCGGGCTGTCACGAGATAGCCGATGAGCGAGCGCAGCCGGCGCGTGGACCATCTCCTGCAGGAAGAGATCAGTGCCATCGTGCAGCGGGAGGTCCATGATCCGCGGGTCGGATTCGTGACTATCACCAGCGTGGAGACCACGCGCGACTTGCAGCATGCCACGGTGTGGGCATCGGTCATCGGTGACGAGGAACAGCGCAAAGCCAGTATGGAGGCGTTGGGGCGGGCGATGCCGTTCGTGCGCCACCGACTGGGGGGCCTACGCCTTCGTCGCGTGCCTGATCTGCATCTGCGCGAGGACGATAGCGTGCAGCGGGGTACCCGCGTGATGAAGCTGCTCGATCAGGTCCAGGCAGAGTTGGAAGGTAGCGGTGACCACGTCGATGCCCCGGGGGCTGAGGCGCCCGACCTGCCCACGCCATCCTCGCTGAACCGTCCCACCGACCCCGATGCCGTGGACGATCCGTTGCCAGCCGGTTATCGCCGTCGCGTGGACCGGGTGTCTTTGCGCAAAGCCAGGCAGCGTCGTGGTCGCTGACGGCCTGGTCGCGCTGCTGCCGCAGGATATCGACGCCGTCCCCGCAGCGGTCCCGCAGCGATTGCTGCAAGCCAGGCGGGTCATGACCGTATGCCATGAGAACCCCGATGCCGACGCGCTCGGATCGTCGCTCAGTGTGGCCTTGGCGCTTGAGTCGCTTGGTGCACGTGTCGATGCGGTCTGTGCCGATCCTGTGCCGGACATGTACGACTTCATGCCACAGATCCAGCGCGTCCGGCGAGCTCCAGACGCCGATCTGGACCCCGACCTCATCATCGTCCACGACTGTGGCGATCTCGATCGTGTCGGGTCCATCCTGCAGCAGCAGGCAGACCTCTTCGAGCGGATCCCCATCGTCAACATCGACCACCACGTCTCCAACCCGGGTTTCGGCAGCATCGCCTGGGTCGACGCTGAGTCCGCCGCGACGTGTGAGCAGGTGACCCTGCTCCTACCACATCTTGGCCTGGGCATCGACGCGCTCGGCGGTGACATCGCGCAGAACCTGACGGCCGGCTTGGTCTTCGATACCGCCAACTTCGCCCATTCCAACACCACACCGCGAACGTTGCGAGTGGCATCGGAGCTGGTCGCCGCGGGTGCGGAGCTGCCCATGATCGCGCGGCGCATCTATCGTACCAAGCCGAATGAACAGCTGCGCCTCTTCGGCCGTGCCCTGGCCCGGCTCGAGACTTCAGCCGAGGGCCGACTGGTGTGGTCGGTGTTGGGCGAGGAGGACTACCGGCTCACCGGTGCAAGCGAGCAGATGTCCGAGGGCCTGATCGACTTGTTGGCGCAGTCCGCGACCGCTGAGGTGACCATCCTCTTCAAAGACCTCGGCGGTACCGTGCGTCTGTCGGTGCGGACCCGCGATGGCGGGGTCGATGCGACGGCGCTGACCGGCGCGTTCGGCGGCGGGGGGCATGCTCGGGCGGCGGGCGCCAGCGTGGACGGCGAGTTCGCGGCGGTCCGCCCCGTGGTGCTCGAGCTGGCCCAACGCTTGCTCGACGAGTCGCCGCACCACTGATGGCACGGCGGCGAGACGACGGTCCTCGCATCGACGGCATCCTGGTGGTTTCCAAGCCCGCCGGACCGACGTCACACGACATCATCGATACCGTCCGCCGACTGACAGGCGTGCGCCGGGTCGGCCACGGAGGCACGCTCGACCCTTTTGCCATGGGTGTGCTGCCGGTCTTCGTGGGACGTGCCACGCGCATGGTCGACTACCACCGCGGCGACGAGAAGGCCTACCGCGCCTCGGTCGTCTTCGGCGCTCGCTCCACGACCGATGACATCGACGGCGAGATGACCCCTGGTGCCTCGCCCCCGCCGACGCGTGAGGCGTTGGAGGCGGCGCTGGCTGGGTTTCGGGGGCCGATCGACCAGATCCCCCCGGACCACTCGGCGGTGCATGTCGGTGGCAAGCGCGCCTATGAACTGGCACGGGGAGGGGAGAAGCCGGATCTGGCGGCACGCCGCGTGACCATCCACGGGCTTGACCTATGCGAATGGGACACGGCAGATCCCGAACGGCCCATGGCGGAGCTTGACGTGCGCTGCAGTGCCGGGACCTATGTGCGGTCGCTGGCACGGGACCTGGGCTCCGAACTCGGTTGTGGTGCCTACCTCGGGGCGCTCATTCGCATCGCCAGCGGACCCTTCCGTATCGAGGCTGCGCATTCGCTCGAGCATGTACGCCACGAACTCGCGGGCGGCCATGTCGAAGCATTGCTGGTGCCTCCCGACACCGGTCTGGACCACCTGCCGCTGCTGGAGGTCACCGGACAGGACAGGGAAGCCATCGCGCGCGGCCAGATCATCCGGGTGCGCGGCAAGGTCAGCGGACCGCTCGACCCCGCGGAGGTGCTGGAGTCCGCGGCGCTCGTGCGCGTCATCGACGAGAGCGCCAGGCTCGTGGCCATGGCGCACGTCGAGCGGGGGCGACTCTATCCGGACAAGGTGTTCATCAGCCCGGAGGCTGTGGGCGCTTGATGGACTACGTGCTCGGCATCGAACACCTGCCACCCGACACACGCCTGGCCGTCACGGTGGGTGTCTTCGATGGCGTGCACCGTGGCCATCAACAGGTCTTTCGCGTGCTCGAGGCGACGGCACGGCGGCTGGCAGCCATGCCGGTGGTGGTGACATTCGACCCCCATCCGGATGCGGTCGTGGCTGGCCGAGCCCCGGATCTGCTGATGGATCAACACGAGCGTCTCGAGCGCCTCTCCCAGCAGGTGGCGGGCATCGTGGTCTTACAGCGCTTCGACGAGGTCTTCCGGCGCACCACGGCGGAGGAGTTCGTGGAGCGGCTCGGTGGTGGGCGCAATCTGGCGGCGCTGGTGATGACCCGGGTGTCTGCCTTCGGACGCGACCGCGGAGGCACGCTGTCGGTGCTGCGAGAGATGGGCGCCGTCGGCGGCTGGGAGCTGGTCGAGGCGCCGACCCTTGACCAGGGCGGTGCGCGCGTCTCGAGCGCCCGCATCCGCGAGCTGGTCAACGAAGGCCACCTGCAGACCGCGGGCAGCCTCCTGGGTCGGCCCTTCGCTCTGGTGGGCTCTGTCGTCCATGGCGAGCAGCGAGGACGAGAGCTGGGCTTCCCCACGGCCAACCTGGATTTCTCGCAGCCCGTCTGCCTACCTCCGGATGGCATCTATGCCGCCAGCGCGACCTGGGGTGGTGACCGTGTCCTTGAGCCGCAAGATAGCGCCCAGGCGGTCGTCTCGCTGGGGACGCAGCCCACGTTCGGGGGCCGGCTGCGGCTCCTGGAGGTCCATCTCCTCGACCGCAACGAAGATCTCTACGGACAGCGCATGCGCGTCGAGTTCCGCCAGTGGCTGCGAGGTCAGCGGCGTTTCGAATCGGCCACCGAGCTCATCACACAGATGGGTGATGATGTGCAGCGCTCACGCGAGGTGCTCATCCGGGCCGGCCACGAGGACAGCGGATGAAACCTGCCACGCGCGCAGCTCCGCGAGTGGCGGTCGTGCACGAGATCGGCTGTTGCGTCAAGATGCACGTACCCGACGAGCGCCCGCGACTCCTGACAGACCATGCGGCACCTCGACGGTGTTCTTGCGTGGCTTGGAGAGCACGGGCCTATCCTGAAACGCTGTGCTATGCTGCCGCGCAGTAACAGATAGATATATGGATAGGCTGGAGGACCAGTTGCCGCTTACGCGGGAAACGAAGGCAAGCGTCGTTGCCGACTATGCCACCAAGGAAGGTGACACCGGATCGCCTGAAGTCCAGATCGCCCTGCTCACAGAGCGGATCGGTGGGCTGACAGAGCATCTTCGACGCTACCCCAAGGATCACCACTCGCGCCGCGGCTTGCTCAAGCTCGTTGGCACGCGTCGCCGCCTTCTTGCGTACCTTATGCGCAAGGATGCTGCCCGGTACCAGTCCGTCATCGAACGGCTCGGCCTGCGCCGCTAGGCGCCAAGGCCCCGGCGGGCGTTGCCCGCACTGCAAGTCCATGTCGCATGCGCCCGGTAGACCTCGGTCGAGGTCTGTGCAGTAATGCTCAACGTGCCCGGTCCGTCGGTCGTCCCCTGGAGGACAGATGACGGTAACCACACTGACCACCGAGTTCGGCGGTCGAACCCTCACCATCGAGACGGGCAAGATGGCTCGCCTCGCTGGTGGCGCCGTGACCGTGCAGTATGGAGACACCATGCTGCTGGGCACGGCCAACCGCGCCGAGCCGCGCCCCGGTCTTGATTTCTTCCCGCTCACCATCGATTTCGAGGAGCGGATGTACGCCGCGGGCAAGATCCCGGGCGGCTTCATCAAGCGCGAGGCGCGCCCGTCAGAAGCAGCCATCCTGGCCGCCCGCCTGACCGACCGCCCCATCCGACCGCTCTTCCCCAAGGGCTACAAGGATGACGTGCAATGTGTTCTGACCGTCCTCTCGACGGACCAGGAGAACAACCCCGACGTGCTGGGCACCATCGCCGCCTCGGCCGCGCTGGTCATCAGTGAGATCCCCTTCCTGGGCCCGGTAGCGGCGGTACGCATCGGCCGCATCGACGGCGAGTTCGTGGTCAACCCTACCGCCAGCCAGATGGATGAGTCGGAGCTTGACCTCATCGTCAGCGGCACTCGCGACGCCATCATGATGGTCGAGGCTGGCGCCAAGATCCTGCCGGAGTCGGTCATGGCCGACGCCATCATGTTCGGCCACGAGAGCCTGAAGCCGGTCATCGAGCTGCAAGAGCAGCTGCAGGCACAGGTCGGCAAGGCCAAGCAGGTGCCTTACGTCGAGCCGGGCGTGGAGTCGGTCATCGACTTCGTCGAGGCCGTCGATGCCGGTGAGGCTTTCGTCGTTTTCGACACCGAAACCACGAGTCGTGACGCCAAGACCGGCGAGCTGGTCGAGATCGGTGCCGTCCGCATGCGTGATGGCCAGGTCACCGATCGCTTCGAGACGCTCGTCAAGCCCACGCGTGGCATCGTTGGCAAGCAGATCCACGGACTGACCAACGCCGACGTCGACGGCGCGCCCGCGCCCGCAGATGCCGCTCGCCAGTTGCTCGACTTCGCCGGAGACGACATCCTCGTCGGCCACAACGTCGGTTTCGACATCGGCTTCCTCGAGGCCGCCCTTGCGGACGGCACCCGCCTGGAGCCGGGCACCTACCTCGACACGCTCGTCCTGGCTCGCGCGGGGTACCCCGACCTGGACGCCCACAAGCTGGCCGATCTGGTCGAGTTCTTCGAGATCACGGTCGAGCCGACCCACCGTGCGCTTGCCGATGCCGAGGCGACGGCGGCCCTGCTGGGCCGCATGGCCGAGGATCTGCCGGCCCGCGTCGGTGCCTTCAAGTCATCGGTCGCGGATTCGATCCGCATGCGCAAGGGTGGCGGAGACAGCGATGTCGCCGATGCCGCCTTCGGTGCGGCGCTCGTAGCCTCAGGCCTGTCCAAGTCCTTCACCACGCTGCTGCACAAGAAGACCGTGCGCGAGGTGGTGCTCAAGGAGGGCATCCGCATCGACGGTCGTGACGTGGATACCATTCGTCCCATCTCCGTCGAGGTGGGTCTGCTGCCGCGTGCTCACGGATCGGGTCTCTTCACTCGTGGCGAGACGCAGGCACTCACGGTGGCCACGCTGGGCCCCTCCAGTGACGTGCAGCGCATCGACACCATCAGCCCCGATGAGTCCAAGCGTTACCTCCACCACTACAACATGCCCCCGTATAGCACCGGTGAGAACAAGTTCATGCGCGGCCCCGGCCGGCGTGAGATCGGTCACGGCGCCCTGGCTGAGCGTGCGCTGGTGCCGGTGCTGCCCGACCAGGAGGACTTCCCCTACGTCATCCGCCTGGTGAGCGAGTGCGTCACCTCCAACGGCTCCACCTCGATGGCCTCCACTTGTGGCTCGACGCTGGCGCTGATGGATGCGGGCGTGCCCATCAAGGCCCCCGTCGCGGGTGCCGCCATGGGTCTCGTGACCGAGGGAGACGATTTCGTCGTCCTGACCGACATCCTGGGCAAGGAAGACTTCTTCGGTGACATGGACTTCAAGGTCACCGGCACCGCGGATGGCGTCACTGCGCTGCAGATGGACATCAAGGTCCAGGGCATCAACGAGGACATCATCCGCCAGGGCCTTGAGAAGGCTCATACGGCTCGCCTCTTCATCCTTGACAAGATGGCCGAGGTCATGCCGAATGCCCGAGGCGAGGTCAGCGACTTCGCGCCTCGCATCATCACCATCAAGATCAACCCCGAGAAGATCCGCGACATCATCGGCAAGGGTGGCGCCACCATCCGCAAGATCCAGGAAGAGACCGGCACCGAGATCAACGTCGAGGACGACGGCAGCGTGGAGATCGCGGCCGTCAGCTCGGAGAACTCGTCCAAGGCCATCCAGTGGATCGAGTCGCTGACCCGTGAGGTCGAGGTCGGCTCGCTCTACCTTGGCAAGGTCACCCGCATCATGGGCTTCGGCTGCTTCGTCGAGATCCTGCCCGGCAAGGAGGGCTTGGTGCGTATCGGCGAGCTGGCTGACTACCACGTGCCCACCGTCGAGGACGTCGTCCAGGTCGGTGACGAGATCATGGTCGTGGTCATCGAGATCGATCGCCAGGGTCGCGTCAACCTGAGCCGCAAGGCCGCCATGCAGCGACACCTGGCTCGCAATGAGGGTGAGGGTGAGAAGGCCTAGCCTCCACGCCCGTCAGTCGGCGGGGTCGGGCTCCTCGAGCACTGCCCCGTAGACTCGCTGTGTCGCTTCGGCGACGCGCACCCAATCGAAGCGCTCGAGGTCGGTGCCGTTGTGACGGCCCATGGCATCGAGATCCGCCGTCATCGCGTCCCGCAGTGCGCCCAGCAGGCCCTGCGGGTCGTCGGCGTCATAAAGGATGCCGCCGATCTCGTCGAGCACGTCCGTGACGCAGCCGCGACGTGGTGCGATGACGGCACGCTCGAACGACATCGCCAGCAGCACCGATCCGGAGGTGAAGATCTCCAGGAATGGTGCGGCTACGACGTCGGCTGCGCGCAGGTATACCTGCAGGTCTTCATCAGGCACGAACCCGAGCAGCAGGTGGATGCGTTCGTCGCCCTTGGCCGCGGCCGTGAGTCGCGCAGCATAGGCACCATCGACCGCCTCGCCGGCCACGACGAGGCGGGCATCCGGCTCGTCCAGGTGGCTGAACGCTTCGAACAGCTCCCACACGCCCTTGTAGGAACGCACCCAGCCGACGAAGGCGATGACCCTGGCCTCGGCCGGTAGCCCCAGCCTCGCCCGTGCCTCGCCGCGCGTGACGGTATCCGGATAGGCACCCCGGTAGTGACCATGTGGGATGACCGAGATCTTGCCGCGGGCGCGATCGTCCACGCTCAAGGTCTCAAGCAGGCTGTCAGCCGCGGCGCCACAGTGCACGATGACCGCGTCAGCCAGCCCGAAGAGCGAGCGCATGAACGCCAGCTCGCTGGGGTCCTCACGGCGGTCGTGGCGGAACAGGTCGTGTGCCGTCCAGACCAGACCGATGCCGACGCGTTTCGCCAGCCGCAGCTCCAGCAGCGTGCGCGCCGCTTTCACGCGGCTGACCCTGCTGCTGCCGCCGGCGATGTAGGGCTCGGTCCAGTGGACGTGGATGATGTCGGGTCGACCGTGCCGCCGCAGTGCCTCGGCGATGGGTAGCAGCCGGCGCGCTCCGGTGGGGTCCGCGCTGACAGCCACGCCCAGAGCCTCCAAGCCATCCGAGAGCGCGCGCTGGTACGCATTGGCCCGCGAGTAGTCGGGCAGGAACAGGACCTTCAAGTGGGCTAGACCCCCAGGTCGTCGTAGACGCGCAGCAGCTCGCGCGCCTGGTGTTGCCAGGCGTAGGTCGAGCGGGCGGCTGCCAGGCAGCGCAGGCGCAGCACCAGCCGCTCGTCTTCGGGAGCGTCGATGATGGCACGGACGGCCCGGGCCACGTCGGCCGGGTCGGTGGGGTCGCAGAGCTCACCGCATCCGGTCTCGTTGACGATGGGGGAGATGCCTGGCAGCTTGCTGGCCACCACCGGCACCCCCACGCCGATGGCGTCGTACAGCTTGGTGGGCGTGTTGAAGCGGTGGTTGAGGGTATCGGGCTGCACGGGCATGGCAGCGACATCGGCGCCACGGTTCCAGTCGGGGATCTCGGCCGGCGGCACCGAGCCCGCAAAGTGGATGCGGTCGTGGTGGGGGAGGGCCGCCGCGATGGTGCGATAACGCTCGTAGTCGGGGCCGAAGCCCGCTACCACGAGGTCGGCCTCGTCGACCAGCGAGATAGCCTCGAAGAGCTGGCGCAGGCCACGTCCGCGCATGACCTGGCCGATGTAGAGGACGATGCGCCGCTCCGGCGGCAGCTCGAACCGCTGGTGGAAGCGATCGCTGCGCGCGACATCGGCCGCGGTCGGCTCAGCGTCGAGGTCCTCGACCAGCGCGGCGTTGCGGACCACGGCATCGACCGAGCGGCCCAGGATGTGGGCCAGGATCTGGGCATAGGGCTCGGACACCGTGACCACCGCGTCGGCGGCGCGAGCAAGGCGGCGCTCATGCCGACGCAGGAGCTGCTTCCACGGCCCCGGCAGGCTGGCCATGCGTCCGGCCTCACTGTCGATGTCGTTGGCGTCGTAGATGACTACGCCTCCGAAGTGCTTGCGCAGAGCCACTGCCAGTGACAGGGTGATGACCGATTCGGCCTGCCACACGTCCGCCGCCTCCACCTGGCCGGCGATGACCTTCGACCATGCCTGCGACATGCGCAGATAACGCACGGCTTGTGCCGCCCGGCCCACGCTGTCGCGGATGCGCCGCCGCAGACCCCCGGTACGGCCACGTGGGTCGTCGCCGGTCTCGGGCAGGCTGGGAGCCGGGAGCCACGACAGCGGCTGCGGTTGCCGGATGCGCGTGACGCTGTGGTGGTCGAGCTGCTCCGTGGTCGCCAGGCCCGGGCCCCAGCGGGCGATGACCGTGACCACGTACCCGGCCTTGCCCAGCGAGACCGCGGTCTTCCAGGCTCGGGCATCCGCCACGTAGGTATTGTTGATGAGGATGGCGACGCGCGTCGCAGTGGTTTTCAGCGTGGGCGTGCCCTTTCTGGGTCGACCTCGGTCGGTCGGCATCACGGCTTGGCCCCGGGGCATTCGCGATTCACCATTCCACGGTAGCGTACGCGAGGTCGAGGGAGCGCCATCGACGCGGTATCATCGTCACGTGCCCTCGATGGAAGTCCCACAGGAATAAGAGCATGCCCATCGAGTCCCCCCACCGTCCCCTCACGGTCGCTGTCGTCGGCGCCACCGGACTGGTGGGGCGAACCATGATCGCGATCCTCGCCGAGCGTGGGTTCCCAGTGTCCGAGCTGCGGGCGCTGGCGTCCCGCTCCGGTGGCCGCAGCGTCGAGTTCGGCGGCCGCTCCTGGCCCGTCGAGGCGACCACTGCCGATGCCTTCGAGGGTGTGGACATCGCCATCTTCAGTGCCGGTGGTGGTACGTCGAAGGTCTTCGCGCCAGAGGCGGCAGCGCGCGGGGCGGTGGTGGTGGACAACTCCAGCCAGTGGCGCATGGAGCCGGGCGTGCCGCTGGTCGTGGCCGGCGTCAACGACGAAGACGCCGCCGAGCACGAGGGCATCATCGCCAACCCCAACTGTTCCACCATGCAGCTGATGCCACTGTTGAAGGCGCTGCGTGACAGCGTCGGCATGGAGCGCGTGATCGTCGATACGTACCAGGCCGTCAGCGGCAGCGGCAACAAGGCTGTGCTCGAGCTGGAAGAGCAGGTCCGGGCCCATGTCGCGGGCGAGGAGCTGGTGGCCTCGGTCTACCCGCATCCGATCGCCTTCAATGTCATCCCGCACATCGACGTCTTCCTCGACGACGGCTACACCAAGGAGGAATGGAAGGTCGTCGTGGAGACGCGCAAGATCTTGCACCTCCCGGACCTGGCAGTCTCCTGCACGGCCGTGCGGGTGCCCGTCATCACCTCCCACTCAGAGGCGGTGCACGTCGAGCTGAGCGGTTCCATGTCAGCCGCGGAGGCCCGCGAGCTGTTTGCGGGGGTGCCCGGCGTCATCGTTCGCGACCAGCCGGCGGACAACGTGTACCCGCTGGCTATCGAAGGTGCCGGCCGTGATGAGGTCTACGTCGGTCGCATCCGCGCCGATGCCTCCCTGCCGGATGGCAAGGGCCTGGCCTTCTGGGTCGTTTCCGACAACCTGCGCAAGGGCGCCGCCACGAACGCCGTGGAGATCGCCGAGGTGGTCGCGCGCAACGGCTGGCTGGCGAAGGCGACGGAGCGCGCTGCCGGAGCCGTGTGACGAGCACGGAGCGCAAGGCTGCCCTGGACGCCATCGCGGCGGAGGTCCGCGTCTGCGACCGCTGCCCGCTGTCGCAGGGCCGCACCATGGCCGTCCCGGGTGAGGGCAGCCCTGACACCGAGGTCGTGTTCGTCGGTGAAGGGCCGGGACAGAACGAGGATCGCCAGGGCCGGCCCTTCGTGGGTGCGGCCGGCACGCTGCTCGATGAGCTGCTGGACATGGTCGAATGGCGACGCGAGGATGTCTTCATCACCAACGTGGTGAAGTGCCGACCGCCCCACAACCGAGATCCCGAGCCCGACGAGATCGCCGCTTGTGCGCCCTACCTGCGTCGCCAGCTGGAGGCCATCGATCCGGCGCTGCTGATCACCCTTGGCCGCTTCAGCCTGCAGATGTTCATGCCCGGTGACCGCATCAGCCGCGTCCACGGTACGGCGCGAGCGGTCGACCCGTCCACCGGAGCGCCGGCAGCCGTAGGCTATGCGATGTACCACCCCGCCGCGGCCCTGCGGCAAGGAGCGCTCAAGGCGACCATGCAACGCGACATGGCAGCGGTCCCCGAGGTCCTGATGCGTGCGCGTGCGGGCCGTAAGCCCGCCACCAGCAACTCCGCCCCCACCGAACCAGCCCCCACCGAACCAGCCACTCCGCCGGTCGAAGCCGCAGCGGACACGCCAGAGGAAGACACCATGACGACCCCCAACGACCAGATCGGGCTGTTCTAGATGACCGTGAAGCGCGCTCCTGCGACATCGAAAGAGATCTTGCGCGTCGTGCCGCTGGGCGGCATCGGCGAGATCGGCAAGAACATGACCGTGTTCGAGTTCGCCGGTGAGATCATCGTGGTCGATTGCGGCCTGGCCTTCCCCGAGGAGGAGATGTACGGGATCGACATCGTCATCCCTGAGATCGGCTACCTGCGTGAGAAGCGTGACAAGGTCAAGGCCTTCGTCATCACCCATGCGCACGAAGACCACGTCGGCGCGCTGCCCTACGTGCTGCCGGAGTTTCCCGGCGTGCCGGTGTATGCCTCCACGCTAGCGCGCGGGCTGCTCAGCAACAAGATCCGGGAGCACAAGCTCCGCAACAATCCCTTGAGGGCGATGGAGCCGGGCGACACCATCGAGCTGGGCCACTTCGACGTCACCGCCTTCCGCATCGGCCACTCCATCCCTGACGCCATGGGTGTGCGCATCCGCACCCCCTTCGGTGACATCGTCCACACCGGGGACTTCAAGTTCGACCAGACCCCCGTGGACGGCAAGCCGGCTGACTTCGCCCTACTCGCCCGCTTCGGCGAAGAGGGTGTGCTCTGCCTGATGTCCGACTCGACCCGTGCCGAGATCCCCGGCTACACGCCCTCTGAGCGCACGGTGGGAGAAGCCTTCCACGAGATCATGGAAGGGCTCACGGGGCGCGTCATCGTGGCCACCTTCGCCTCGAACATCGCCCGCGTTCAGCAGGTGTTCGACGCCTCGGAGACGTTCGGTCGCAAAGCCACCGTCATCGGCCGCTCGATGGAACAGAACTCCCGCATCGCCACCGAGCTGGGCTACCTGCGTCCACCTAGCACCGGGCTGGTCCCCAAGGGCAAGATCGGCTCCATCCCCGACGACCAGCTCACCATCGTGACGACCGGCTCGCAGGGTGAACCCATGGCCGGTCTGGCGCGGATGGCCAACCGGGATCATCGCTTCGTCGAGATCACGCCCGGCGACACCGTCATCGTCAGCGCCAGCCCCATCCCCGGCAACGAGGAATACGTGGCGCGCACCGTCGACAACCTCTTCAAGGCCGGTGCCAACGTGTACTACCACGCCATCAGGCGGACCCATGTGTCCGGCCACGCCAGCCAGGAGGAGCTCAAGCTGATGCTCAACCTGACCAAGCCCAAGTTCATCATCCCCATCCACGGTGAGTTCCGCATGCTGGTGCAGCACGGCCGCCTGGCTGCCGAGGTAGGTCTCGATCCCGAGAATATCCTCATCCTGGAGAACGGCCAGCCCATCGAGTTCCTCGCCGATGGCACCGCTCGCCGCGGCGAGATGGTCGACGCTGGCCGCGTCTACGTCGATGGTGTCTCGGTCGGCGAGGTCGGCGACATCGTGCTGCGCGACCGCCGGGCGCTGGCCAAGGACGGCATCTTCCTGGTGGTCGTGGCAGTCGACAAGCAGCACGGCACGCTGGTGGGTGAACCGGAGGTGGTCACGCGCGGCTTCGTATCGAGTGCCGACGAGAAGCTGCTGGCGGGTGCGGCTGCCCGCATCGCCGCCTCCATCGAGCGGCCCGGTGAGCACCTCGCCGAAGTCGGGTTGCTCAAGGCGCAGATCAAGGACGGCCTCTCCAACTACCTCTACGAGCAGACGCGCCGGCGACCCCTTATCTTCCCGGTGATCGTGGAGGTCTAGCGCCGATGGCCCAACGCAAGAAGTCCACGAGCACCTCCAGCCGCAGTCGGTCGCGCACCAAGAAGAGCGGGACGCCCATCGTCTCACCGGCCACGCTGCGTTCCATCGTGGCCGTGGTGCTCTTGGCCGCGGGTGCCATCACGCTCATCGCCCTGTTCCTGCCCTCTGGCGGGCTGCTCAATGGCTATGTCGACGGCTTCCTGCGGCCGCTCTTCGGGCAGGGCGCCTGGTTGCTGGGCATCCTGCTGCTGGTCGCAGGCGTGCTGGTGGAGCGCGCACCCAGCGTGGACTACAGCTGGGTCACGGTGGCACTGGGAGGGCTCATCGTCTTCGTGGGCGGCCAGGGCCTCATCCACCTCTTCAGCGGCAAGGGCGGCAGCGCCACCGATCTGGAGCAGGGTGGGGGAGCACTCGGCTACACCCTCGCCTCCACCCTCTCGGACCTGCTCAGTCCCGCCGGCGCGTTCGTGGTGCTCGCAGGCATCGTGCTCGTGGGCCTCCTCTTGCTCTTCGACATCACGTTGGTGGCCTTCGTGACGCCATTCATCGACGGTGGCCGCGCCGTCGCTGCCATGGTCGCCACGGGCGCGGCCGATACCGCAGGAGCGGTACGCGATCGTCGTGCTGCCCGCGCTCACGAGACGGCCACACGTGCTCACGAGGCGGTGGCCATCCCCATCGCTGGTGCCAGCCGGGGCCGGCGTCGGGCGGCAGAACCGGCTCCTGAGCTACCACAGCCGATGCCCAGCCCGGCGCCCATGAGCCAGACGGTCTGGGTGGGTGCCGGCAAGCGCGACAAGGATCCGGCAGCGATCACGGTCGGCGCGCAGTCGTCGGTCCCGGGGCACCCCGCGGTCGGGACGGGGGTACCCGGCCCAGGAGCAGTCGTGGCCTCGCCCATCGCTGGAGCCGGCTCCGCGGTCGCGGTTTCATCTGGTGCATCCCCCGGCGGCGCCGAGGCTGGGGCCGGGGGTCTGGCGTCCGGCAGGGATCCCGGCCATCCCGACGCTGCGGAGGTCGCTCGCCTGCGCCTGCACCAGAAGGAATGGCAGCTTCCCAGTGTGAACCTGCTCGACCCGGCCACCGAATTGGCCGACCTGGCCCGTCACGATCATGAGCGCAACGTGCGCATCATCGAAGAGAAGCTGCGCTCGTTCCAGATCCCAGCCACGGTCGTGGCGACCAACACAGGCCCGGTCGTGACGCAGTACGAGGTGCGGCCGGACGCGCGCATCAAGCTCTCCCGCATCGAAGGCTTGGCAGATGACCTGGCGATGGCCCTGGCCGCGCGCAGCATCCGTATCGAGGCGCCCATCCCGGGTCGTGATGTGGTCGGCATCGAGATCCCCAACCATACCTCGGAGATGGTCGGCTTCCGCGCCGTCTTCGAGGATGCCGAGATGGCCGATGCCACCAGCGACCTGACGTTCGCCCTGGGGCGCGACGTGTCGGGCAAGCCCTACGCGGTCGACCTGGGTCGCATGCCGCATCTGCTCATCGCCGGTGCCACCGGCTCGGGCAAGAGCGTCTGTGTCAACGCCATCGTCACCAGCATCCTGATGCGCGCCAAGCCCACCGAGGTGCGCTTCGTGCTGGTCGACCTCAAGCGCGTGGAGCTGGCGCCCTATGGGCGTATCCCGCACCTCTTGACCGATGTCATCATGGAGGCGCACGAGGCACGCTCGGCACTGGCCTGGGCGGTGGGGGAGATGGAGGAGCGCTACAAGAAGCTGGCCAAGTCGACCAGCCGAAACATCGCCGCCTATAACGCCGCGCCGGACCGTGACCCCGAAGACCGCATGCCCTACATCGTGCTCATGATCGATGAGCTGGCCGACCTCATGATCCAGGAGGGCCGCAAGGTCGAGGAGCCCATCGTCAAGCTGGCCCAGAAGGCTCGCGCGGTCGGCATCCACCTGGTGCTGGCGACGCAGCGTCCCAGCGTCAACGTCGTGACCGGTCTGATCAAAGCCAACGTGCCCAGCCGCATCGCCTTCGCCATGGCCTCCATGGTGGACAGTCGCACCGTCCTCGACCAGCCCGGGGCAGAGGACCTCATCGGCCGCGGTGACATGCTCTACCAGCCCGCCGACCTACCCCGACCGGTGCGCATCCAGGGCGTCTTCGTCTCCGATGCCGAGGTGCACGCCGTCGCTGACCACTGGCGCCAACAGGAGCCCGTCCCTCCCTATGACCCCGATGTCCTGGCACGCTCGGGGGGCGGCGCCGACGAAGACAGTGGTGAGTTCGCCTGGTTGGCCAAACTGGCTGAGGACGACCTCACGCCGCGCGCCGCCGAGCTGGTGCTGCTGACTGGCAAGGCCAGCACGTCGATGATGCAGACCAAGCTGAAGGTCGGCTTCAACCGTGCCAGCCGCATCATCGACGAGCTCGAGCAGGTCGGCATCGTGGGTCCCCAGGATCCACGCAACCCGGCAGTCCCAAGGGCGGTCTACGGGCCCGAGAACTGGCTGCGATCCACTGACGACGTGGACGCTGCCTGGTGATGTCCAAACCTTCACCCATTCGCTGGTCACGAACCGTCCTGACCGGGTAGACTGGGTGCAGCGCTACGACTGCCGTGGTCGTGGCGGAAGCCGTGTACGAGTGAGGGCTCCATCGCCGGATGACCGCGCGCCAGGAAGCACGCGTCGGGACTCGTGCGACAGGAGGGGAGCGCTGGTCATTCGAGACTCAGCGTGCCCCGCATGTCGGTGAGATCCTGCAGACCGCCCGCGAACGCAAGGGCGTCGATCTGTCTCGCGCCGAGCGCGAGACGAAGATCCGCGCGCGTCACCTTATGGCCCTCGAGAGCGGCGAGATCGCCGCGCTTCCGGCGCCGGTCTACGCCAAGGGCTTCCTGCGCAACTACTCCAGCTACCTCGGCCTCGACGCGGACGAGATGCTGGCGCGCTGGCGCAAGGAGATCGACCAGCCACGCTCCGCTGATACACCCAGTGTCAAACCGCCTCCGCAGCCCATAACCGCCCCCAGCCGCGGCCTCAAGCTCACTAGCGGCCTGGTGGTGGCGTTGGTGTTGGCCACCATCGTCGTCGCCTTCGTCGGCTACGTGGGGTTGCAGCTGGTGCGCTTCACGCAGAACCCCGAGATCACCCTGAACGGCCCGGCCATCCGGCAGCTTCAGCCTGGCGCCCAGTTCGTCCTGCTCAACGGTGGCGGGTCGGCGGACGCTGAGATCACGGCCACCGGCGCCGACGACCTCCTGCGCCAGACAACCGCCGACGGGCGCGGTCAGTGGAGCCTGAGCCTGCCTGTCACCAAGGGCGACAACCACTTCACCATCCTCGCTTCCGACCCGGAGACCGCGCGCGAATCGACGCCACTGCAGGTGATCGCCAGTGTCGACGTGCTGGGCACGGCGGCGGCGCCCGGCGATGCGGGGCCGGCGCTGCCAGAGGGCGTGGCGGACACCAACATCACGGGCATACCATCAGCGGAACTGACACTCACCGAGCCGCAGCCGAACCTCAAGACAGATAACGGAAAGGTCCGCGTAGTCGGTGCCAGCGATGCCGAGTCGGTCGTGGTCAGCTTCCAGTGGCGGGGCAAGCTCGACAAGGAGAAGGCGGCGCCAGCAGCGACCACGGTGCCCGTCGAGGATGGCGTCTTCCGCGGGAGCTTCCAGTTGCCCAAGGGTCGCTGGTACCTGTCGGTCGCGGCTTCCATCGACGGCGGCTACCCCGCGGTCGAGCAGATCCCAGTCAAGTCCCGGAACGACAAGATGCTGCTGAAGGTGGCGGCAGTCGGTGGCCAGACGCGAGTCCAGTTGACCGATCCGCAGGGTGGGGTCATCGAGGACCGAGTGCTCCTGAAGGACGGCCAGAAGAAGGCTTGGTCGGTCGATCGCGATGTCATCCTTCGCGTCGGCAATGCACGTGCTGCCAGCGTCACGGTCGACGGCAAGGTATTCGGGGCCATGGGCAACAAGCCGGAGGCGATGGCATGGCGCATCAAGCAGGGCGAGAAGCCCAAGACGGTCGACTGACGGCAGCGACCGAGCCTTCGCTGCCGGAGTTGGCAGCGCTTCTGCAGCAGTCAGCGCTCGTTCACGGGGTCACGGTCGGCAGCGCGGAATCCTGCACTGGTGGACTCATCGGCCATGCCATCACTGCCATCGCGGGGTCCAGCGGCTACTACCGTGGCGGCGTGGTCAGCTATGCCGATGACGTCAAGGTCAGCATGCTCGACGTGCCCTTGGCCACCATCGAGCGGCACGGCGCGGTGTCCGCGCAGGTGGCGGTCGCGATGGCCGAGGGGGTCCGGGAACGGGTGGCCTGTGATTTCGGTGTCGCGGTCACTGGCGTGGCCGGCCCTGACGGTGGCACGGAGTCCAAGCCGGTCGGACTGACCTACATCGCCGTGGCCGGTCCCCCGGGACACGAGGTGCGCCGCTACGTCTGGGATGGAGACCGCGCCGGCAACAAGGATCGGAGTGCGGCTGCGGCGCTGCGTCTGCTCCTCGAGGCGCTCGATCACGATGCAGGCCCGGACAGCGAGGGTCAGCCCCATGATCAGCAAGTCCAGGGTCACCTTGCGCGGTAGCGAGGAGATCGCTCGGGGACTGGCGAGCGCGCGAGCAGCTCGCCCCATCGTCGCGGGCGAGCGCATCCACGTGATCGGCGCGGCCGGTGCCGGCGCCTCTGCCGCCGCACTCCTGGCCCACCAAGCCGGCGCCATCGTCGATGGCTGTGATCCGGGGGCGCCGTCTGCGTACACCGAGGCCCTGAGCGCACGGGGGATCAGCATCGCCACCGCGCACGCAGCCGCCCACGTCACGGCGGGCGCGCCGGCGCGACTGGCGGTCACCAAGGCCCTGACGTCCATCCAGCCCGATCATCCCGAGCTGCTGGCTGCGCGGGCCGCGGGCGTGCCCATCGAAGCGTGGCAGCAGACCGTTGCCGACGCCGCCGTTCGCCAAGGCGGCCGGCTCGTGGCCGTGGCGGGTACGCACGGCAAGTCCACGTCTGCCGGCTGGCTCGTCCACCTCCTGGTCGCGGCGGAACGCGACCCGGGCGCCTTCGTGGGCGCGCTGCTGCCCGCGGCGCTCACCGAGGGCGTGGCGGCCACGGCGCGCTGGGGTCGAGGAGATACCTTCGTGGTCGAGGCTGACGAGTACGCCGGCAACTTCGACGCGTATCGACCTGCACTGGCCGTGCTACTCAATGCCGAGTGGGACCATCCAGACGTCTTCGCTGACCGCGGTGCGGTGCTCGATGCCTTCGAGGCCTGGCTTCGCGCGCCGGGTTCGGCCGAGCGACGAGCCATCATCCACGTTGGGGATGCCGGTGCCGCGGAGCTGGCGAGACGGTTGGCGGATTGGGGCAACCGGGTGGTGACGGTCGGGCATTCTGACAGCGCCGCTGTGACGCCGGACGAACCTGCGGATGTGACCTACCAGCTCGTGGGCGGGCGCCTCCGACTATCAGAGCTGCCCGGCGTGCGCGGTGTGTTGGAGACGCCGCTGCGCCTCGCTGGAGCCCACAATGCGGCCAACGCCGCCTGCGTCGCGGCAGCCGCGGCCGCAGTCGGCCTCTCCGCGACCGAGATAGCGGCGGGACTTAGATCCTTCGAGGGCGTCGGGCGTCGCTTCGACATCAAGGGGGAGGCGGGCGGCGTGCTCGTCATCGATGACTACGGCCACCACCCGACTGCTATCCGCGCCACGCTCGAAGCGGTCCGGAGCCGCTATCCGGGTCGCGCCGTGTGGGTTGCACACGAGCCGCTGACCTATCACCGCGCGGCGGCCATGCTCGACGACCTGGCCGGGGCCCTCGCGTGTGCCGACCACGTCGTCATCGCCGATATCTGGGCCGGCCGGGATCCCGACACCACCATCACCAGCGCCGCGGAGCTGGCGGCCAGGGTCTCATCCGTGAGTGGCCGTGACGTCGCTGCCACGGGCTCGGTCGAGGCCACGGCCGACTATCTTGCCGAACGCGTCCGACGAGGCGAGATCGTCCTGTCGATGGGTGGTGGGCGATCGTACGTCATCGCTGAGCGATTGCTAGCTCTACTGGCGGGTCTCTAGAGCCCGGGTAGAATGCTCCTGATGGCCCAGATGTTGACGCCCGGCGACGGGCAGGACTTGTTCGACCGCTTCAAGGACGCCCGGGAGAAGCGTGACCCCGAGGCCATGTTGGAGCTGTATGCGGACACGGCTGAGTACGCCTTCGACCCGTTCGCGCCCGTGCTCGCGGGATCCAACGCCATCCGCGAGCATTGGAACACCATCGCCGCAGAGCAGGTCCATGTGGAATTCGACGCCGAGCGGGTGTGGGTATCGGGCCGCACCGTGCTGGGCAGCTGGCATGGCGCCTTCACGCTTGAGGCGAGTGCTATCCGATGCCGCATGCGCGGCTTCAGCAGCATCGAGTTGGACGGGGAGGGGAAGATCGCCCGGATGCGCGATTGGCCGCTGCTGCGGGACGTGGGCACGGATAGTGGTCACAAGCCGTCGGGCGTGTCGCAACAGGCAGGGGAGTAAGGACACATGGCAAGCAGCGTCTCATTCGATGTCGTGAGCGAGTTCGACCGCCAGGAGCTGGTGAATGCGCTTGATCAGGTCCGCCGTGAGGTTGCCACGCGCTATGACTTCAAGAACGCCAAAGTGCAGATCGACCTGGGTGAGAATGACGTCACCGTCGTGACCGATTCAGAGATGCGATCGGGTGCTGTGCTGGATCTCATCGGCTCCAAGGCGGTGCGGCGCGGCCTGTCGCTGAAGATCTTCGATTGGGGGGATGTCGTTCCCGCTGGTGGCATGACTTTCAAACAGGTCGCCAGCCTGCGACAGGGCTTGCCGGAGGACATCGCCAAGAAGATCACCAAGCTGCTGCGGGATGAGTTCCCCAAGGCCAAGGGCCAGATCCAGGGTGGCACGGTGCGTGTCAGCAGCAAGTCCAAGGATGAGCTGCAGTCGGTCATCGCCCGCCTCAAAGAGGAGGGCGAAGGTTATCCTGTGGCGCTCCAGTTCAAGAACTATCGCTAGGACGACATGATCGATACGCAGAGCCGTGCTGCTCGTCTCGTCCTCGCCCTGATCGCCACGTTGATCATCGTGTCGCTGATCTTTACCTTGGTGCAATAGCTTGACCGACGTCGAACGCGAACAAGCCCCGGGTCAGCCGATGTCGCTGCCCCTATCGGAGCCGGGTTTCGGGCCAGAGCCGGAACCGCCGGCAGAGCCGGAACCGAAGCCGGAGCCGGACTCCGAAGCCCAGCCCCAGCAGGAACCGCAGCCGGAGCCGGACTCCGAAGCCCAGCCCGAACCGGAGGCAGCCGTCTCCGATGAGCGGCCAGGCTCCCAGGTGGTCGTGGACCAGCCGCGAGAGCAGACTTCCGAGTCGCCCGAGGCTTCGTTGCAGGCAGAATTACCGCCTCGTGCCATCGTGTCTCGGACGGTCTCGGCTGAGATCGCCCGACAGCTACACGCGTGGGGTGCCCGCTACTGCTTCACGGTGCCTGGTGAGACCATCCTGCCGCTGCTTGACGACCTAGCAGCGGTCGGCATCCGGATCATCACGACGCGCCACGAGGGTGGTGCTGCCTTGATGGCTGAGTCTCTCGCCCAGTCCACCGGACACCCTCAGATCGTCGCTGTCTCGCGCGCTGTGGGAGCTGCCAATGCCGCCATCGGCATCCATGCCGCGCAGCAAGACTCGGTGCCGCTCCTCGTGCTGGCTGGCCAGGTTCCCTCGTCCTTCGCCGGTCGGGAGTCGTTCCAGGAGGCGGACCTGGTGGGGGGCATCGGGTCACTGGGCAGCTGGGCAGCCCAGATCGATGCTGCCGACCTGGCTCCTGCCGTGCTTATGAGCGCTTGGAAGCGCATGCAGACCGGGCGGCCGGGTCCGCTGTTGCTCTCGGTACCGGTCGACGTCCAGACGACGCAGATCGAGCTTTCCGACGAGTCGTTGCCCAAGCCGCCCGGCGCCCGTGGCCCTGCGGCCGATCGCGCTGCCGTCAGCCGCGCCATGAAGATGCTGGCCGCGTCGGAGCGCGGCGTGATCGTGGCTGGGGGCGGCGTGTTGCAAGCTCGCGCGACCAAACGCCTCGTAGCCTTGTCGGAGGTCTTGGCAGTGCCGGTCGTTGCTGCGTGGCGCCGTGCGGACGTCTTTCCCAATGACCACGCCAACTACCTGGGCATGGCCGGGACCGCAGCCGCGCCGACGGTCGCGAACCGTTTGGCCGATGCCGATGTGATCCTGTTCGTCGGAGCCCGGCTCTCCGAGATCACGACGTTCGGCTACACCATTCCCGCCCCTGGAACGCGATGGATCCACGTAGACGTAGAACCGCGCGCGGCGCATGCCGGGCTGTCGGCACCGACGCTTGCGGTCGCGGCGGACGCCTCGCGCTTCCTCGATGCAGCTTGGTCCGATCTGCGTGCGGCAGCGCTCGACGAGGAGATGCGCAGTCGTCGCGAAGCTCGCAATGCTGCCGACCGGGAAGCGTATCGAGCCGCGAGTGCGCTGGGGCAGGGGAGCTGGGACGGCCGAGGCGTCCACCCTGGACGTCTCCTGGGCGCGCTGCGAGGCATCCTGCCTGACAATGCCGTGATCGCAACCGATGCCGGCAATCTGGCCTCCTTCGTGGCCCGTGGCTTTCGCTTCCGTCGTGCGGGGTCACTCCTGGGTACGACGTCCGGGACGATGGGTTTCGGCCTGCCGGCCGCGATCGCCTCGTCACTTTTGGATCCCGATCGTATCGCCGTTGTCATTAGCGGAGACGGTGGCTTCGCCATGACCATGAACGAACTCGAGACCGCTGTCCGTGAGGGAGCGCATCCGATCGCCATCGTCATGGACAATGAGCGCCTCGGCACGATCGCCGTCCGACAGCTCGACGAGGGGCGTGCAACGGCATCGACCGACCTTGGGCCGATCGACTTCGCTGCTGTCGCCCGAGCCCACGGTGCCGTTGGCTTTAGCGTGACCGATGAGGCCGGTTTCATCCACGCGTTGCGCGAGGCCATCAGTGCTCGACGAGCGGCGGTCATCCACGTCAAAGTGGACCCAGCCTGGCTCTCCGTGGACGACAACCCGAGTCAGTCCGAAACATAGAGGCGATCGCGCCAAGCGAGGCGTTGCCGTCCGGCACTGTCTTTGCGTAAGGACAACGCCCGTATTTGCGCGCATGCATCGCGCGCGCACCGTTCGAGTGGTGCATCCCCACAGCGGGCCGACGTCAAGTGCTAGGGGAGTCGATCGACCGGCGCATAGCGATGGCGCCGAAGCGTGCGCCGGATTCTGCATCTTGCCCACGGGCGATAGGGATGAAGCCGAGATTTCGATAGAACCCGATCGCTGCAGAGTTGCCTGCCATGACCCACAGCACGGTCTGCTGCGCACCCCAGCCGCGAGCCCATGTCTCCAAAGCTGCGATCAGCCTGCGACCGACGCCTGATCTTCGCGCCATCGGGTCCACCCACATGCTGAACAGCAGCAAGGTTTCCGGTTGTCGCCTGCGGCCCTGGACGAGTCCGACCGGCTTGTCGAGGTCCGCGGCGATAAGCCAGATCCGGTCATCGCCGTGTGCTGCCCTCCGGGCGCTCAGCCGCCACTCGCTCGATGGCTGGGCCTGGGCCTCGGCGAGAGGCTGTCCGAATGCGCTTGGTGCATCCGCGATGCTGCGGAGCCGCAGGTCACGCAGCAGAGCACCATCCGTCAGCTGGATGCGACGGATCGAAAGCTCGTGCTCGGACATGATGCCCCGTGAGGCTGTGCGTCTGCGCCGGCAACGATAAGGCTACTCGACGGGCGCTCCAGCGCGCGCGAGATCAACGATGCCACCGGCATCGGCGATGTCCTGGATGCCCGCTTCGGCCATCTGGCTAGCCGCTATCGCGCTGCGGCGGCCAGATTGGCAATACACCATGTACGGTTCACCGATATCTAGCTCGGCGATCTGGTCGCTGAAATCGGCTCCCTCCACGTCGATATTGATGGCCCCGACCACATGTGCCTCAGCGTACTCAGCGGGGGTGCGGACATCGATGATGGTGCGTTCGCCCGCGTCGATCATCTTCACCGCCTCGGTCGAGGTGACCGTGTGGGCGCCGGGCGCCTCTGTCGCATCGCTTGAACCGCAGGCCGCGAGGGCCAAGAGTGTGACCAAGGTGAGGATGGCGAGCGAAATGAGACGTCGAGACATGAAGCGATCCCCGTGGTTCGTGCTGCTGATCATCGTCAGCATATCATTCCAGTAGTTGCGCAATTACGCAATTATGGGCGGATATGCGCGTGCACCTGCGGGACGACGCAGTCTCCGATGAACGATGATCGTCGTGCTCGGGTCCCGGCCCTCACCGCCGGCCTCGAGCCCGTTAACGAACCCAGCCGCGGGCCGCGCTCCACGAATGAGATCAACGGTATCCGTGTTGTTCCCCGCAGGACGGCATCCTGGTGTTCAATCTCATCCTTGCGGGTGCCGATGGCCGGGTCCTCGCGGCCGGTGGTCAGATGGTCCACTGGCGGGCGCGACCTTGGCGAGCTCGGCATGATCGATCCGATGGAGGTCTGGGACCACGCCCGAGGACCAGACGGCCGCCCGTGCCCGAGCCGTTACGGCACTGCTGCCAGACGGACGTCTCGCACTCGTCGGTGGTTTCCTCGGCCGGCTTCCTCGAAGGAAGGCTACACTCGTCGGCGATGGCAACGTCGATCGCTCAGCGCGCGGAGGGCGTCGCCGCGACGCTGCCGCTCCACCCGCTCCTATTCGCAGCGTATCCGGTGCTGCGCCTGTACGAGGACAACATGACCGAGATCGAGCCTGCTGAGATGGTCGTGCCACTGCTCGTCTTCGTCGGCGTGACGGCCTTGGGGATGGGCCTGTTGACGCTGCTGCTCCGTGACGTCCGCCGAGCGGCCATCGTGGCGTCGGCCGTGGTCGTACCCACGACCATGTTCGGCCTGCTCTTTGACGTCGTCGGGCCGGTGCTCGGAGAGCAGCGTCTCGTGCTCGTCGGCATCTGCGTCGCCTTCGTGGTCGCGGCCGTAGGCTCGGCCCTACGCGTAGGGGCTGGCCGGCTCGGGTCCGTAACCCTGGGCGCGAATGTCATCGCCCTAGTCCTCGTCGTGGCCGCTGCCATCCCGGCGGCTCGCGGCGTCGCCGCGACGATGGCCGACGGTGGTGACGACGTCTCACGCGTCGCGAACGCGGGCGCGTCGGACGCGATCACTCCGGATCGAGACATCTATCACTTCATCCTCGACCGCTATGGGTCGGAACAGGCGCTGGAGACCGGGTTCGGTCTCGACAATTCCGAGTTCGTCGGTTGGTTGCGGGACAACGGTTTCCAGGTGGTCGATGACGCCTGGGCCAACTATGCCAAGACGAACCTGTCGATCAGCGCCACCCTGAGCATGTCCCCGCTTGATGACCTCGCCGACAGGATGGGTCCAGACGGCCAGAACCTGGCCCCAGTGGTCAGGCGCATCAGCGACAGCGCGGCGGGCGCATTCCTGCAGCAGCACGGCTACGAGTACGTGCACGTCGCCTCCTGGTATAACAAGACTCGCGACTCGCGCATCGCCGACCGCGCCTATAACCCCGAAGAGGGGGTCTCTGCGGCGTCGACGCTTTACGACCAGAGTATCCTCCCGGCGCTCGTCGCCAAGCCCGAGCCGACCAACGACTTCCCACGCCAGCACGCCGATGCCGCCAGGTACGAGTTCCATGTGCTCGACAAGATCAGGGACGAGCCGAAGCGGAAGTACGTCTTTGCCCACATCCTCATGCCGCATCCACCGTACGTGTTCCTCGAGGACGGCACGTACGCGCCTGACGAGGCGACGTTCGCGACCCAGCTCGCCGATACGAACCGACGCATGAAGGCGTTCCTCGAGCCCTTGCTCGCGCGACCCGAGGCAGAGCGGCCGATCATCATCATCCAGGCCGACGAGGGGCCGTTCCCGCCGCGCCTCGCCGCTCATGAGAACGGCTTCGACTGGGGCACCGCGAGCGATGCGGAGCTGGTCACGAAGTTCGGCATCCTCGATGCCTGGTACATGCCCGGCTCCGAGGGCAGCGCGCCCCTGCCCGACCACATGACAGCGATCAACACCTACCCCGAGCTCTTCAGGCGCTACTTCGGCGCCGACGTGCCCGATCTGCCGGACCGCATCTATGGTTCGGCCAAGGATCGGCCCTACGACATGATCGATATCACCGACCGCGTCGCGGCCGCGGCAGAGCATGAGCCAGAGGGCAGTCCGCTGGCGGACGGGAGCAAGCGAGAAGGACCGGTCGCCGCCGACGAGTGAAGTCGATGGCGGCCGACGCTGACCTGGCCGCTTCGACCGGGCAACACATACGACGCACAGGGGCGGTGCGTTCCAACATCTCGTTATGCGAGTACCAGACAGTGCAATGTCCTTGCGCAAAGACGCCGCGGACGTGCAGGGGGTCGACGCAGGCTGAACGTTCACGATGCTTGCGCGTTCACCGAGATGGTCGGGACAGCAAGTCCACGACGTCATCGCCACGGACGAAGCGGTAGGTCATACGGCTCCGGCTCGGATCCGGCATCGAGCAGCGCGGACGCGGCCCGCTCGACCAGACCAGCCAGAGCGCCCACATCGGCGACAACGTCCATGACTCCGGTCGCGAAGCCGCTGACGACTCCTCGCTCCGCGCGACACCCAGGATGGTCACAGATACGGGCAGTCGCGCAGGTTGACGTTGGCCTCGGCGTCGACGTCGTGCTCTCCGACTCAGGCCTCGACACGGTCCGGACCGCCGGTGAGGCCACAGGCAGAAGTGTGCGGCCCATCCTACGGATGTTACATAACTTATCTTATCGGCCCTGTCTGTTCGAGTTGCACGACGGCCGAGCCGCCTTCTGATGGCCTAGTCGACGTTGAGGATCAGTGGTTGATCGAGCGCCACGCTGGTGACGTACTGCTGTGCGATCGCGATACAGGCGATCCGACCTGCGCCAGCTGGGGTGCCGGTCAGCAACTGTATATCGATACCAGCCTCGATACGATCGACGCTGACGCTGTGGAGACCGTTGCAGTCCTCGACGCCCATCCAGAAGTAGATCGACAGCGTCTGCCCATCCGAAGCGACGGTGATGTGGTCCCAAGCTTGCGGACGCGGGTCGGTCACGGTGGGGTCGGGCTCGATGGGCGTAGCACCGGGGTCGTCAGGCAGCGCCGTGGCCATATCGCTGCTGACAGCCGTGTCAGGACCCAGGGTCGGCTCATTGGCGAGTGTGGCGGTCGGAGTCGCGGCCAGGCTGAGCACGAGGATGGCCAGGATAGTGACGTGTCGTCTATGCATGGCCGTGGGGGCCTCCTTGGTCGGTGAGGCTCGGTCAGCTGACGTCGCCGAACCATCGAAGCCGTAGGGTACGGCTCCCTGGCCCAGGTCGCCACCGGCAGTTCCGAAGGTTCGTGCCTACACTCCGGCCAATGGCGACACAGACGATGGCACGGATCGACGGCAGGACATCGCAACTGCCGCTCCATCCGTTCCTGTTCGCCATCTATCCGGTGGCGCGGCTGTACCAGGAGAACATGTTCGAGGTCGCGCTGGTCGACGTGGTCGCGCCACTGCTGGTGGTCCTGGCCGCGACCGCGATCGCCTTCGGTCTGCTCATGCTGCTGTTCCGCGACCGGCGCCGGGCTGCGATCGTAACCTCGGCCGCGGTGCTCTCGACGATGCTGTTCGGGCTCATCGCCGAGTTCGCCGAGCCTACCACGGGCGACATCAGCGGGTTCCTCGTCGTCCTCGTCCTCCTCCTCATCGTGCTCGCGGTGATCGTGGCGCGGCGGTCAGGCCCGCGTCTGGGTTCGATCACGGCGGCCCTCAACGTCTTTTCGCTGGTGCTCGTGGTGCTGGCGATCGTGCCGGCGGTCCAGACCGCGGCGCGTGAGCTGGGAAACGATCAGGCTGAAGACCTTCCGCCCGCGGTCGGTCTGGGGGCGACACATGGCCCGCAGCGCGACATCTACCACCTCGTGCTGGACCGCTACGGCTCGGAGGCATCGCTGCAAGCGGGCTTCGGCATCGATAACAGCGAGTTCGTGTCCTGGCTGCGCGATAGCGGTTTCGATGTGATCGACGACGCATACGCCAACTACACCAAGACGATGCTTTCGCTCAGCGCGACGCTCGGCATGCAGTCCCTGGAGGACATGGCCGAGGACCTTGGGCCCGACAGCGGCGATCTCTCACGCGTGGAATACCGACTCGCACATAACCCTGCAGGCAACTTCCTCCAGGAGCGCGGCTATGAGTACATCCACATCGGTTCATGGTTCGATCAGACGCGCGAGTCGCGGATCGCCGATCGCTCCTTGTTTCCGACCGTTGCGGTCACCTTCGCGTCGACCTTCTACGAAACCACCATCCTGCCGACCATCCTGGGCGACACCACGGCGGTGCCCGATCACCGCCGCCGCCACGCTGAAGCTGCCGAGTTCGAGCTCGAGCGGCTCGAACGGATCGTGAATCGACCCGGTCGGACATACGTGTTCGCCCATGTCCTGCTGCCGCATCCGCCGTACGTGTACCTTGAGGATGGCACCTACGCACCCGATGAGGCCACCTTCGCGTCGCAGTTGGCCTACACCAACCGTCGTGTCCGTGAGTTGGTCGGGCCAATGCTGGAGTTGCCGCCGGATGAACAGCCCATCATCGTCATCCAGGGCGACGAGGGCCCCTACCCTCCTCGTTGGGAGGCGGACACCGAGGGGTTCGACTGGACGACCGCCAGCGACGATGAGCTGATCACGAAGTTCGGCATCCTTGATGCCATGTACCTGCCGGGCGCTGAGGGTGAAGCACCGCTGCCCGAGGGCCTGACGGCGATCAACACCTATCCCGAGCTGTTCCGTCGGTACTTCGGCAGCCGCCTCGCCGACGAGCCCGACCGCGTGCTGGCCTCCAACGAGTCGCACCCATTCGACTTCGTGGATGTCACCTCGCGCTTGGAGGGCATCGAGGCAGCGAGAGCCGAGTCAGCCGAGTGACGCCGGTGCTCGACGGCGTCTGGCCCTCAGCTCCGGCGACGGAAGTGGAAGACCGTCCGGGCGCTACCGACGACGGGCGTCTCTGTGACGAGTTCGAAGTACGGCGCGAACGCGTCACGGAAGCCCTCGATGGTGTAGTCGGCAAAGACGTCTTCGCGAAACGCCAGCAGGCGCTGCACCATGGCGTCCGCCTTGGGCACGAACTCGATGATCACGCTTGGCGACAGACGCGCGAACAGCGCGGCGATCATCGGCAGTGGGACGTTGGAGCCGATGGCCAGATGATGGACCAGGGCGAGGGCGAGGATGACATCGGTCTGGATGCGCTCGAGCAGGCCGGCACGCTCGGCACTGCCCCACCCCAGCGGCGGGCTGGGATCGGTGATGTCCGCTAGCAGCGGCAGGATGTCTTCGCGGCCATCGGCCCGGATGGCGCGGTAGCCGCGCTCGACGGCCGCGGGATCGATGTCAAGCGCCACCACGCGATAGCCGGCCTCGGCGGCGATACGGCTATAGCGGCCGGTGTTGGCGCCCAGATCCCAGGCGCGGGCGCCGCCGATCGCGGTCAGTGCGGCACGTACCGCCGCCACCTTGGCGGCGGTCGCTTCATCGTCGTAGCTGGTGTGGTCTGCGTAGTCTGCCCATGCGGTGCCGGCCGGCTCCCACGAGAGGCCGGAGACCGTGTCACGCAGGCTCTCGATGAGCGTCGCGAGGCGCTTGGGTGACATGGATGCCGTCGTGTCTTGCTGCGACCCGGCATTGTCATCAGCGTGCTGTCGCTGTGCGCGCGCATGCAGGTGGATGTGGGGTCCGAGGCCGAACGAGAAGCGCGTGCGGCCTGGAAGGAGTCGGGCCGCGAGGTCGAGAGGGATGCCCTCAAGGTGATCCCGGAGCAACCCGCCCAGCCGGATGTCGACACGGGCCATCAGCGCTAGCGGTGCCAGGAAGTGCTCGCAGAACTGGCGGTAGGCGATCCAGGGGCGCCCGGGGTGCGCACGCTCGAAGGAGAGCGAATCGATGAGCAGCGGACGACCTCGCTGGAATTGGACGTTGTAGGCGGAGGCATCGCGCAACGTCATGCCCGCCTCCAGAGCCATCGCCTGCGCTCGCAGCGTCACGAGTGCGGCGTCCTGGAGTTGGCTGAATGACCACTCGTACGGAAACGAGATGACATCGATCGGCTCTGGCCGGATGACGCGGTACGCCGGCGGTTCCGCAGCCAAGCCCGGATCGGCATCTTCGTGGCGGATGACGATCGAGGACTCGGCAAGCCGATCGTAGAGGCCGGACTCAAGGAAGTGATCCCACTCCGCGGAGAAGGTGTCATCGATCTGGCGGAAGACGGTGCCGCCGCGGCGGTAGACGAATCCGGCCGGATCGCGATATGAGCCTGGGACGCGCTCGAGTGGTGCCGCCGCGGGGGCGGTCTCAGGCACCGGTGTTGGCGTCATCCTGTCCGCTGGCGGTATCGGCGGCAGCGGCGGTCTGAGCGCTGCCAGAGGTCGGTTCCTCTCCCCCGCGCAACGTCCGCACGATGCGCGCCAGCTGGTGGCGGAACAACACGGGAATCGCTACGAGCCCGGCGATCACTGCCTGGATGATCAGGCTTCCGGACCCCGGATCGATGTACGCGAAGATGAGCTCCATGCCCGATCCTCCTGCAGGTGGTGCCCCGGTGCAACGCTTCTTGACACGGTGAGCGTGGCGGGTGAGGCCACGATAGCACCCACGGGGAAAGGAGCCACGATAGCGTGCGTCGTTGGTGTCGCCTAGCGCGCCATCTGACGACCGATCCGTGACTCGTAGCCAGGGAAGTAGCGCTCGATGGCGGGCAAGTCGAACCGGCGCAGGATCGATTCGCGGGACTCGCGCTCGAGTAGGAAGGCGAAGGACTCGGCCACCAACTCGGTGGGGTCATAGTGGCCCGGAGCCAGTCGGGCGAGGTCGTCCTGACTGACCGACACGCTGTGCCGCGTGGCGTTGGCGTCGGTGCCCACTCGCACGTCGCACACGAAGCCATCGGGCGTCAAGCGGCAGACGACCTTGACCGGCTGGCTCACGCGGTCACATCCGCCTGTGCCCGGGCCCAGCGAGTCGATGCGGCTCGCAGCTCGCCCGCTAGCGACGGCACCACGCGGCCGATGATGCGGACGTCGCTGCCACGGTAGTCGACCTCGACGGTGCCGCGCTCACGGACGCGCGCGAGCAGCTCGCCCTCCGCATAGGGCAACGTCACGTCGATGTCCTCCCAGAGGCCCGCGATGGCACCGGCCAGCGAGACGCGTAGTGTGTCGAGGCCGTATCCCGTCAGCGCCGACACCGGCACCACCTCGCCCAGCACCGGCGCCGGCTCAGCGGCGTCCGCACCGACGCCGCGATAGCGATCGGCCTTGTTCAATGCCACCACCCGTGGCTTGTCGCCGGCTCCCAGCTCGTCGAGCACGGACTGGACGGTGTCGCGGTGCTCGCGGGCATGGCTGTCGGCGCCGTCCACGACCTCCAGCAGCAGGTCTGCGCGGCTGACCTCCTCCAAGGTCGCGCGGAAAGCGTCGACGAGCTGGTGCGGCAGCTTGTGGATGAATCCCACCGTGTCGGTCAGCACCACGGACTGACCGTCGCCGAGCTTGACCTGGCGGCTGGTGGGATCGAGCGTGGCGAAGAGCTGGTCCTCCGCCCGTGCCGCCTCACGCCCGCTCAAGGCGTTGAGCAGCGACGACTTGCCGGCATTGGTGTAGCCCACGATGGCGACGGTGGGCACCAACCGTCTGTCGCGTGAACGGCTGGCTGTCTCGCGCTGCTGGCGCACCCCTTCGACGCGTTCTTTCAGCTTCTTGATGCGGCCGCGGATGACCCGTCGGTCCGTCTCCAGCTGGGTCTCGCCGGGACCCCGGGTGCCGATGCCGCCGCCGGTGCGTGAGAGATGTGTCCACATGCGCGTCAGACGCGGCAGCTGGTACTCCAGCTGCGCCAACTCCACCTGCAGTCGGCCTTCGTGGGTGCGCGCATGCTGGGCGAAGATGTCAAGGATGAGGCCGCTGCGGTCGAGCACCTTGACCGACAGCAGCTCCTCCAGCGCCTTCTGCTGCTTTGGGCTCAGCTCATCATCAGCGACGAGCATGCTGAAGCCGGTCTCGCGTTTGGCCGCTTCCAACTCCTGTGCCTTGCCCTTGCCCACGTACCAGTTGGGATCGACGTGACGGCGATGCTGCCACTCGGCACCGACGACCTCAGCACCGGCCGTGTCGGCCAGACTGGCCAACTCCGCGAGTGACTCCTCTGCCGTCCAACCGTCCCCGTCGTCGGTATCGACAGCGATGAGAAAGGCCCGTTCGATCTTGGGGGTCAGGTCGATCGGTTCGCTGCGGCTCATGTGCGCCCAGCATAGTCGCCGCGGCCGACTTGCTCGAGGAACGGAGCCAGCACACGCTCGGCCGCCCGGGGTGCCCCCTCCCCGGCCTCGATCCAGGCGATCGCCGGCTCCGAGCGGAACCAGGTGCGTTGTCGCCGCGCATACGCCCAGGTCCTCCGGGCATCGCGTGCCTTGGCCGTGGCGATATCGAGGCGCCCGGCGAGGACGCCGAACGCCTCGTCATAGCCCATGGCGCTGAGGGCCGGCAGATCCTCCCGATAGCGAGCACGCAGGCGTTCCGCCTCGTCAAGCAGGCCGGCCGCGAAGTGCTCGTCGATGCGCCTCTCGATGGCGTGGCGGTGGCTGGCCGGGTCGTGCCGTAGGCCGACCCACGTAAGCGGCGCAGGGTAGCCGCGGGGCGCCGGTGGCATGCCTGAGCCGGTCAGGATGGCACGCTCCAGAGCACGGGTGACGCGCCGTGGGTTGCGGGTGTCGATCTGCTCTGCTGACTCTGGGTCGCGTCGGCGCAGCTCATCGATCAGCGCCTCGAGGCCCTCGGTGGCGAGACGAGCTTCGAGATCCGCTCGCAACGCCGCGTCGTGGCTGCCCTCGTCGAGCGGCAGGCCGTGTGCGATGGCTCGCAGGTAGAGCCCGCTGCCGCCGACCAGCAGCGCGATGCGGTCGCGCCCAGCGATCCCGACGAGCGCCGACCGTGCCGCCCGCTGGTAGTCCGACACGCTGAAGCGAGTATCGGGGTCGACGAGGTCCAGGCAGTGGTGTGTCGCCGCTGCCAGCTCCAGCGTGGTCGGCTTGGCGGTGGCGATGTCCATGCCCCGGTAAACCTGTCGCGAATCGGCCGAGACGATCTCCATGCCACCGATGCGCTGTGCCAGCTGCACCGCCAGGGCGGTCTTGCCCGTGGCGGTTGCGCCGGCGATGACGACGAGGGGCGGAAGCTCAGACGTGGCTGTCATCCTCGACGCGCTGGCCAGAGAGTGCGTAGGGCCCGGCTCGATGGATGGCCACCTCCACCAGTTCGCCCACGAGCGACTCGGGACCGTCGAAGTGCACCAGCTTGTGCTCGCGGTTACGACCGACGAGTCGCGGTCCGCGACCCTGGTCGACGCGATCGCTGCCATCGCCATGGTCGTGACGGCGCGGCTGGCGGGCCTCATCCACCAGTACCTCGGTGCGGCGGCCCACCCAGCTCTGGTTCAGCTCGAGTCCGATGCGTTCCTGGACCGCGAGCAGCTCGTTGAGTCGGCGCTTCTTCGCCACCGCGGGTACGTCATCGGCCAGTCGTGCCGCCGGTGTGCCGGGACGAGGTGAGTAGGCGGCCGCGAAGACCTGGTCGAAGCGAACGAGGCGGAGCAGCTCGAGAGTCGTTTCGAACTGTGCCTCGGTCTCCCCGCAGAAGCCGGTGATGACGTCAGTGGTCAGGCTGATGTCGGGGACGGCGGCTCGCAGGCGCCGCACCAGGTCGAGATAGGCGTCGCGGCTGTATTGCCGACCCATCCGCCGCAGCACCTCATCATCGCCCGACTGCACCGGCAAGTGCAGGTGCTCGCAGACCGAGCTGCATTCGGCCATCGCGCTGATGAGCCGATCGGTGAGGTCCCACGGATGCGAGGTCACGAAGCGTACCCGTCCGATATGCGGCCGACCGTCGGGGCCGCGCATGGCATCGATGGCGCGTAAGAGTGCGGCGATGTCCGGGCGACCGTCGCGGGCCTGCTTGCGCCCCAGCTCTCGCCCGCCCTCGATCCCTCTGAAGCGGGCGTCCGGTGGCAGGTCGTGGCCCCAGGAGTTGACGTTCTGGCCCAGCAGCGTGATCTCCTGATAGCCGGCCTCGGCGAGGTGTGCAGCCTCGGCCACGATGTCATCGAAGGGTCGGCTCCGCTCGGGGCCCCGCGCGAACGGCACGATGCAGTAGGTGCAGGTCTTGTCGCAGCCGTACACGATGGGCAGCCACGCCTTCACGCCACCGCCCCGTGCGATGCGTCCAGCTTCGACGGCGCTGGCCCGCGTGCCCGCCAGTCGATCGGCGGTGGCGGCGACGGAGCGGCCCACCCGCTCGAACGCGGGTTCGCCCAACTGGTCCACTGTGGTCGGGCTGGTGAGGCCCAGTCGAGCGGTCAGCTCTGGCTCCTCGTCCGGGCGCAGGAACAGGTCGACTGCGGGATAGCGGCGCCGGAGGGTGTCGGCGTTGTCGGCACGGACCGAGCAACCGGTCAGCACCACCCGCAGCGCCGGATCGGCCGCCTTGAGCTTGGTCAGCACGCCCATGCGGCCGATGACCTTCTGTTCGGCCGCCTCGCGGATGGAGCAGGTGTTGATGACGATGAGGTCGGCGTCTTCCAAGCCGGCAGCTTCGGGACAGCCGACGTCCAGCAGGGCACCGGCCATCTCCTCCGAATCGGACATGTTCATCTGGCAGCCGAGCGTCCAGACATGGAAGCGCGGCAGCACCTGCGCATCAGTACCGAATTCCTCTACCGCGGTATCGGTCCGTGCCGGCGACCGTGGGGCTGTGGCCACCGGCAGCGGCGTCTCGAGCATCGGCAATGGCGCGCGGTCAGAACGAGTCGGCATAGTCCTCGACCTCGCCGCCGATCCAGCGGAAGAAACGATCGTGATCGCGAGCGCATTTGTCCCAAGCGTAATAGGTGGCGATGCGCTCCCGGCAGGCGACGGCTGCCGCCGCTCCGAGGCTGCCATCATCCGATTCGACCCGTTCGATGCAGGCTCGCAGCGAGCCAGGATCCTTGGTCCAGGCCAGCCCGTTTCCACCGAGCACCTCGCGGTTGAAGGCCACATCGTGCGCCAGCACCAGGCGGCCGCAGCCCATGGCCGTCACCAGCGACGGGTTGGTGCCGCCGACCTCGTGACCGTGGATGTAGGCCTTGGCTCCCAGGAAGAGCGCCTCGATGTGCGCAGGTTCGTAGACGGGGCCCAGCATGTGGACGCGAGGGTCCGCGGTGGCCTCAAGGGACTCGAGATAGCCACTCTCGTAGTTGGCGCCACCCACGAGCAAGAGCGGCGCGGTGGCGCCCGACGAGCTGTACTCGCGCACCACCACGTCAGCATTGTTCTCCGGCTCGATGCGACAGACCTGGAGGTAGTAGCCCTCTGGTTCCACTCCGTACTCGGCCAGGATCGCCCGGTGTCGCGTCTGGTCGGCGACATGACGGACATGGCCGCCGTTGGTCAGGAATACGCTCTCGACCCCATACGCTTCGCGGTAGAGCTGCTGCAGGGCCTTCGAATCGGACACCAGGTGCGTGGCCAGCTTGCGCGCCAGCCAGTAGTCGGCCCGCAGATAGGCGCGCGCGAGGCGACCCCATTTGCGGCGTTTCCAGTCGAGACCGTCCGTGTTGAAGACCACGCGTCGACCCAGGAGGCGATGCGGGAGATAGGCCCAGCTGGTGCGGCAGCCGAGCACGTAGTAGACATCCTGGTGAGGACGGGTGAGCGCGTGGAGGCTGCTGAAGAGCTCGTGGAGGAGCGTCTCGGTGAACTTGCCGTAGATGGTCGGCAAGCGCACGATGCGCATGCCCTCGTAGTCCGCTCCGACCACGGGATCGGTGTAGCGGGGCATGGCGAAGAGTGTCACGTCGTGACCGGCGGCGACAAGGCGTGGCCCCAGTTCGGTGACGATGGTGTCCCAGCCACCCCAGCGTGCAGGCACGCCGCGGGCGCCGAAGATCGCGATCCTCATGTGCCGCGCACGGCTAACCCTCGAAGATGCGGGAGATGCGCTCGATGCTGTGGGCGCCACCGCTGCCGGGGTCGATGTCGATGAGCACGGCATTGAAGAAGACCGGACCGGTGCCGACGGTGAAGCGCGTGGGCAGGCCGTTGATGAAGCGTGGCAGCACGCTCGCGGGCTCGAAGCCGATGACGCTCTCGAGTGGTCCGGTCATGCCCAGGTCGCTGACGTAGGCGGTGCCGCGAGCCAGGACGCGCTGGTCGGCGGTGGGCACGTGCGTGTGGGTGCCGACGACGGCGCTGACGCGGCCGTCGAGGTACAGGCCGAAGGCCGTCTTCTCGCTGGTAAGCTCGCAATGGAAGTCGACCAGGCGCACCGGCGGCAGGTCGTCGGCCGCCTCATCGAGCAGCTTGTCCATCTCGGTGAAAGGATTGTCGATGGGGATCATCGTGCTCCGACCCTGGGCGTTGATGACCGCGACCTCCGTGCCGTCCGCGGCGTGGAAGGTGCCCCATCCGTGGCCAGGGACGCCGTCGCTGCCGTAGTTGAGTGGTCGCAGGATGCGCGGCTCGCTGTCGAGCTCGGGGATGAGCTCCCGCTTGTCCCAGATGTGGTTGCCGCTGGTGATGACATCCACGCCGCTATCGAACAGCGCGCCCGCAGTGGACATCGTCAGGCCCATGCCGCCGGCGACGTTCTCGCCGTTGGCCGTGACCAGGTCGACGCCGCGTTCCTCGCGGAGGCCATGCAGCTCGCGTTCCATGGCCTGGCGTCCGGGCTTGCCGATGATGTCGCCGACCATGAGCACCCGCAACGTACCCGCTCCGGGCAAGAGCGGCAGCTCCGGAAGCTGGTCGGCCGCGAGCGTGCGCTGCTTCTCGCGGGTCGTCATCGCTCGGGACGAGTGCCGACCGAGCCGCGGCTCGATGGCAGCAGGGTCACTTGGCATACTCCACGGCGCGCGTCTCCCGGATGACGGTCACCTTGATCTGGCCTGGGTAGGTCAGCGTTTCCTCGATCTGGCGCACGATGTCCCGCGCCAACCGAGTGGAGGCCAGGTCGTCGATCTCCGTGGGCCGCACCAGGATGCGCACCTCGCGCCCGGCCTGGACGGCGAACGACTTCTCTACCCCGGGGAAGCCGTCCGCGATAGCTTGCAACTCCGTGAGTCGCTTGACGTACGTGTCGGTGGATTCACCGCGTGCGCCGGGTCGGGATGCACTGATGGCATCGGCGATCTGGACGATGGGTGCCTCCTGGCAGGTGTAGTCCACCTCCATGTGATGGGCCGCGATGGCGTTGATCGCCTTGGGAGAGAGGCCGTGCCGGGCGGCGATCTCGGCACCGATGGCGGCGTGCGGGCCTTCCACTTCGTGATCGATGGCCTTGCCCATGTCGTGGAGCAGGCCACCGAGCTTGGCGGCCTGGATGTCAGCGCCCAGCTCGGCGGCGATGACACCAGCCAGGTGGGATGTCTCCTTGACGTGGTTGAGCACGCTCTGACCGAACGAGGTCCGATAGCGGAGCCGACCGAGCAACGTGAGGATCTCCAGCGGTAGGCCAGGGACGCCGGCGTCGTAGGCGGCCGTTTCGCCGGCCTCGCGGATGACGATATCCACCTCAGCCTGGGCCTTGTTGACCACGTCCTCGATGCGGCCGGGGTGGATGCGGCCGTCCTGCACGAGCTTGGTGAGGGCCAGGCGGGCGACCTCGCGGCGCACCGGATCGAAGCCGCTGAGCATGACCGAGTCGGGCGTGTCGTCGATGATGAGGTCCACGCCGGTGGCCTGCTCGAGCGCGCGGATGTTGCGACCCTCGCGTCCGATGATGCGACCCTTCATCTCGTCCGATGGGATGGGCACGGTGGTGACCGTGGACTCCGCGGAGTGGTCCACCATGACCCGCTGGATGGCGGTGATGACCACGTCGCGGGCCTTGTCCTCGGCGCCCTCGCGCGCGGAGCGCTCGATGGCGCGAATGAGGCGAACGGAGTCCTTCTCCGCCTCCTCGCGAACCTCTTCGATGATGGTGGCCTTGGCCGCCTCAGCGCTGAGGCCGCTGACTCGCTCGAGTGCGGCCAGCTGCTCGTTCCTGATGCCAGTCAGCTCATCACGCTGCTTGTCCAGCTCTTGCTCTCGCATCAGCAGCTTGCGATCGCGCTCTTCGAGCATGTCCGTGCGCTGGTCGAGCTGCTCGTCACGCTTCAACAGTCGGCGCTCGAGGTTCGAGAGGTCCGTGCGCTTGGCGCGGCCCTCTTCATCGACCTCGCGCTGGATGCGAACCTGCTCCTCTTTCGCCTGCAGGATGAGTTCCTTCTGCTGGGCCCGCGCCTCGGCGATGATGCGCTCGGACTTCTCGCCTGCGGCCTTGATGGCCTGGTTGGCCACCATCCCGCGCATGAAGAATCCGACAAGGAGCCCGCCGGCTGCCACCAACACGATGATGGCCGCCATGATGACGGGTTCGTCCACGTTTCCCTCCCCTCCAGCGCTGGGCTGGAGGTCATTCGATCGTCTCTGGGTACGCCACCGACGGTGGCTGAGCGGCCGTGACTCCCTTGATGCCGCCCCACTGAAAGGTCAGTCACTGAAGCCTAGCGGTGCAGTGAGCAGAGCGTCAAACGTCGCCCCAGCCGCCGTCCGGGTGCTCAGCTGGCACGATCAGTGAAAGCTCCCGGCAGATGTCCGGCGCGAAGCCATTGCGAGCCAGCAGGGCGTAGGTCTTCTGCCGGCGGCGCCGCGGATCGACCTCTCGTCGCAGCGTCGACCCGCGGCGGTCCAGCAGCCGCAGGGCAGCTTCACGATCCGCCGTCAGGACCTCCGCGGTCACCGCGCCGGCAGGCTCGCCGACCACCGCTTCTGCTCGCTCGTCGAGGATGGCGCGGATGGTGTCGTCGGAGATGCCCTTCAGCTGCAGCTCGCGACGCAGCGCTGTCGCGCCACGCGGACGAACGCGATCCCGACTCTCCACCCAGGCGCGGGCGAACGCCACGTCGTCGAGATATCCGAGCGTGATGAGGCGGTCGATGACGTGGTCGCACAGGGGCCGTGGATAGCCCAGGTGATGGAGCCGCCGAAGGGTCTCTTCCACGGAGCGCGAGCGCACCGCAAGAAAGGCCGCGGCGGCTTCCATGACGACATCCGCATCGGTGATGTCCGCGCGGCGAGCGCGTCTTGCCGCGGCAGCCTCGCGGCGCTCCTGGACCGTCCGTGCTCGACGGCTCACCTACTCGGCCTCTTTGAGGCCCTCCACGGGAACGTTGATATCCGCCACCTTGGCGCGGATCTCATGCTCCAGCTGCTGCGCGATGTCGGGGTTGGCACGCAGGAATTCTTTGGACTGCTCGCGCCCCTGGCCGAGGCGGGTCTCACCGTGGTTGAACCAGGCGCCGGACTTGGTCACCACGTCCGAGGCCACGCCGACATCGAGCAGGCCGCCTTCACGCGAGATGCCGGTGCCGTACATGACGTCGAACTCCGCCTGCCGGAAGGGCGCGGCGACCTTGTTCTTGACGACCTTGACGCGAGCGCGGATGCCGATGGCCTCAGTGCCCTGCTTGATAGTCTCGATGCGGCGGATATCGAGTCGCACGCTCGAGTAGAACTTCAGGGCGCGGCCGCCGGGCGTGGTCTCCGGACTACCGAACATGACACCGATCTTTTCGCGCAGCTGATTGGTGAAAACGAGCGAGGTGTTGGAGCGGCTGACGATGCCGGTGAGCTTGCGCAGTGCCTGGCTCATGAGCCGGGCCTGGATGCCCACGAAGGTGTCACCCATCTCGCCCTCGATCTCTGCCCGCGGCACGAGTGCCGCGACCGAGTCCACGACCACGCAGTCGATGCCGCCGGAGCGGATGAGCGTCTCGGTGATCTCCAGTGCCTGCTCGCCCGTATCAGGCTGGCTCACCAGGAGGTTGTCGACATCGACACCGCAGGCGCGAGCGTACTTCGGGTCGAGTGCATGCTCGACATCGATGAAGGCGACGACACCGCCTTGCTTTTGAGCCTCAGCCAGGATGTGCTGGCAAACGGTCGTCTTGCCTGAGGATTCGGGACCGAAGATCTCCGTGATCCGGCCACGCGGGACACCGCCCACACCGAGGGCCAGGTCCAGGGCGATCGATCCGGTGGGGATGACGTCCACCTTCTGCCTGGCGTCCGACCCGAGCCGCATGATCGAGCCCTGCCCGAACTGCTTCTCGATGGACAGGATGGCAGCGTCGACTGCTTGCTTGCGTTCCTTCTGCTGGCCGTCTCCGGCCCCGTTGCTGGCGATCTTGTCTGTTCCGGTCGACCGACCGGCGCTGGTGACGGTCATTGGTGCATACCTCCAAGGCTGTCACCCGAGAGCCGGTCTGGCGAGGTGGCCCCTACTCGGACCCCTCCTCCTCTTCCTTAGGCTTCCGCTTCGGCTTGATCAGCTCCACGGACGGCAGCGGCGGCTGGTTGAGCGGCTCGAGTGTGGTCTTCGCCTTCTTCGACTTCTTGGGTTTCTTGGCTTCACGGCGAGAGGGTGTTTTTCCTGCCATCGATCCTCACGCCTCCGACTTGTGCCGCCTAGTCTGGGCGGCTGGGCTTCAGTCTGACTTCACCATCCCTTCATCGGCACTTTCAGCGCCGTTCGTGCCAGCTTTGGTGGCACGAAGCTGTCGCATCGATGCAGGGAACGTGCCGGTCCGTATAGCGGACCGGATCTTGGACATGAAGTCTAGGATGAAGGTCAGGTTGTGACAAGTCGCAAGACGGAAGCCGAGCAGCTCATCTGCTCGCAGCAGATGAGCCAGGTAGGCGCGCGGGAAGGATCGGCAGAGCCGACAGGGGCAACCCTCCTGGACCGGGCGTGGGTCATCGAGGAAGCGGGCGTTACGCAGGTTGAGCTTGCCATCCGGCACCCAGAGCGTGCCATTGCGTGCGACACGCGCCGGCAGCACGGAGTCGAACATGTCCACGCCGGCATCCACCGCGTCCAGCAGGTCCAGGGGCGAACCCAGCCCCATCAGATAGCGTGGTCGTGGATCGTCGGCAAGCAGCGGCACGACCACGTCGAGCGCAGCCCGACGTTGCTGCGCTGTCTCATCGCCGGCCAGCCCACCGATGCAGAGGCCATCGAAGGGCAGTCCCGCGATGGCGGCCGTCGACTGGCTGCGCAGATCCTCTTCCAGTCCGCCCTGGATGATGCCGAAGAGCGCTTGGTCGGGCCGTTGGTGGGCGACCAGGCAGCGCTCCGCCCAGCGCTGCGTGCGACCGGTGGCCTCGGCGACTTCCTTCCGCGAAGAGGCGTGTGGCGGCACCGGTTGATCGAGGCAGACCGCGATGTCAGAACCCAGGGCTTCCTGGATGGCGATGGCGTACTCGGGTGTGTAGTCGAGCAGCGTGCCGTCAAGGTGCGAGCGGAACGTCACGCCCTCCTCATCGATGCGGCGGAGGTCACCGAGACTCACCACCTGGAACCCGCCCGAGTCGGTGAGGATGGGCCGGTCCCAGCCCATGAAGCGGTGCAGGCCCCCGAGCCGCTTGATGCGCTCGTGTCCCGGTCGCAGCGACAGATGATAGGTGTTGGACAGGATGATGCTGGCACCCACCTCACGCAGGTCGTCCGGGTCCAGCGCCTTGACCGTGGCGTTGGTGCCGACGGGCATGAAGATGGGCGTCTCGATCACTCCGTGCGGCGTCTGCAAGCGGCCGGCGCGCGCACGGGTGCCCTCCCCTTCAGCCTGGGCGAGCACCTCGAAGCTGATGGGCGATGGGCGCCGCGGAGAGGAGCTCGATGGATGCGCCTGACGAGCCGCCACGTCGGCCGCGGCCTCCGCGCCGCCGGGGCCAGCCAGGGTCACGAACCCGCCTCGATCTCACTGCGACCCTCGCTTGTCATGCCGTCCCAAAGCCCGGGGTCATCGCGCTCGGCACGACGCGGTGGTGGCACCTCGTAGCCCAGCTCCCGGAGGTGCTCCCGTGCCAACTCCGTGGCCACGCGACCCTGGGGCGTGCGATCGAGGAACCCCAGCTGCAGCAGGTAGGGTTCGTAGACATCCTCCACCGTCTCCACCGATTCGCCGATGACAGCGGCGATGGCAGCCCCACCCACAGGACCCGAGCCGAACTTCTGGACGATGGCTGCGAGCAGGCGGCGATCGGTGGTGTCCAGGCCGATGTCATCGATGTCCAGCGCCTCCATGGCCGCCATGGCCTGGCCTTGTGTGATGCGACCGTCACCCTTGACCTCCGCATGGTCTCGCGTGCGCCGCAGCAGGCGGTTGATGACGCGAGGCGTGCCGCGACCGCGCGACGCCAGCATGCGTATGGCGGCCTCATCGATCTCCACGTCGAGGATGTGCGCCGAGCGGCGGACGATCTCCGCCAGCTCGTCGATCGCGTAGTAGTCGAGGCGGTACACGGCACCGAAGCGGTCGCGCAGCGGCGCCCCGATGCGTCCCGCGCGGGTGGTGGCACCTACGACCGTGAAGGGCTTAAGCGACAAGCGCAGGCTGCGCGCACTGGGCCCGCGGCCGATCATGACGTCGATGGCGAAATCCTCCATGGCCGGATAGAGGATCTCTTCCACCGAGTGGTTCAGGCGGTGGATCTCATCGATGAACAGGACGTCACGCTCATCGATGTTGGTAAGGATGGCGGCCAGGTCACCGGGACGCTCGATGGCGGGACCGCTGGTGGTATGGATGTTGACGCCGAGCTCGCGCGCCACGATGTTGGCCAGCGTCGTCTTGCCCAGGCCCGGTGGTCCATAGAGCAAGACATGGTCAGCCGCCTCCTCACGCTTGTTGGCCGCCTCCAACAGGATGGACAGGTTGTCCTTGACCTGCGTCTGGCCGATGTACTCGTCCAGCTGCCGTGGTCGCAGCGACGACTCGACGGTGTTCTCGTCAAGCGTTTCTACCTCTGCTGAGACCAGTCGGCCGTCGTCATCCATGCCGGTCGATGGTAGCAGAGAGTGCGCCCGAATGGAACGGACGTTCTAGCACCACTCTGACGGCGAACGGTGCCCCACAGCCGCACCCGGTCACCGCCTCAGTGCCGTCAAGGCCTCCTTGACACGGTCCTCGAGCGACGTCCCTGGGCCCAGGGCGGCGACCGCGATCCGAGCGGCCTCGCGGCCTTCGCGGGAGCTGTAGCCCAGCGCCTCAAGGGCGGCCACCACCTCCGACTCGCCACCACCGTCGCTGCTGGCGCTACTGCCGGCTGCGTCCACCTTCTCCCGCAGCTCCAGCACGATGCGCCCGGCCAGGCGCTTGCCGACGCCCGAGACCGCGGTGAGCACGGCATCGTCACCCTGCAGGATGGCCAGCTGCAGGTCGGCCACGGGGCGCGAGGAGACGATGGCCAGGCCGACCTTGGGGCCCACACCACCGACGGTGATGATGAGCTCGAAGAAGGCCAGCTCCTCGGTGCTGCGGAAGCCGTAGAGTGCCTGCACGTCCTCACGCACCAGGTGATGAGTGTGCAGCTTCAGCTGGTCACCCGGTGACAGCCCGGTGAGCGTGGCGGGCCCGGCGAAGACGCGATAGCCGATCCCGCCGACCTCCAGCACCACGCCGGACCCTGAGACGGCCGCGACCGTGCCCTCGAGCGAGGCGATCATGCGTGCGCTGTTTGCAGCACGGCGGCATGGGCGGTGCACACCGCGACCGCGAGAGCGTCGGCCGCGTCATCGGGCCGCGGAAGCTCGGCCATGGACAGCACCAGCTGCACCATGCGCTGCACCTGGTCCTTGGGCGCGCGACCGTACCCGGTCACGGCCAGCTTCACCTCGTGGGGACCGTACTCGAAGACCGGTAGCCCGAACTGCGCCGCCGCCAGCAGCACCACGCCACGCGCCTGCCCCACGGCGAAGGCGGTCTGCACGTTCTTGTTGAAGAAGAGCCGCTCCACACCCACGGCCGCTGGGCGGTGGCTCTCGATGAGCTCGATCAGGCCCTGGTGGATGATGAGCAGGCGCTGTTCGGGGGGCCGGTCCTTGATGGTCTCCAGGCAGCCGTAGTCGAGCATGGTGAGGGTGCTGCCCTCACGCGAGACGACGCCGTAGCCGAGACGAGCAGTGCCGGGGTCGATCCCCAGCACGATCACGACTCGGCAGCCTCGGCCAGGATCTCGTCGGGCAGATCGAAATTGGCGGTCACGCGCTGCACGTCGTCACTGTCCTCCAGCGCCTCCATGAGGCGCAGGTTCTGACGGGCCTTGTCGACATCGACCTCGATGGGGGTCTTGGCCACCATCGTCAGCTCGGCCGACTCGACCTTGACGCCGGCCTCCTCGAGCGCGGCCTGGACGTTCGCCAAGTCAGCGACTTCGGTCGAGATCTCGACAGGCTCCGACTCGCTGTCGACGTCGATGGCGCCCGCGTCGATGGCCATCAGGGCGATCTCGTCGGGGTCGCCACCATCACGCGCCACGCTGATGAGGCCACGCGCCTCGAACTGCCACGCCACCGACCCTTGCCCCGCCAGCTGGCCACCGGCCTTGGTGAAGATGGAGCGCACATCGGCCGCCGTGCGGTTCTTGTTGTCGGTGGCGGTCTCCACCAGGAGCGCCACACCGCCGGCGCCGTAGCCTTCGTAGACGATCTCTTCGAACTCGTCTGCCTTGTCACCGCCGCCCGCGCGCTCGATGGCGCGCTTGATGTTCTCGGTGGGCATGTTCGCCACGCGAGCCTTGTCGACGGCGAGACGGAGGCGGTAATTGGCCTCGATGTCTCCGCCCCCGGCGCGGGCCGCGATGGTGATCTCCTTGCCCAGCTTCGTGAACAAGGCACCACGCTTGGCGTCGTTGGCGCCCTTCTGGCGCTTGATGGTCGACCACTTGGAATGTCCGGACATGGCTAAGGATTCTATATGATTGTCACTTCGAACCCGACTCGGTCGGCCCGAGGGACGAGGCCAGCCCAGACTGCCTCTGCCGACCCCTACTCGTTTGGAGGTCTGCGCGTGCCGCATGTCGATATCTCACGACTCCGCAACGTCGTTCTAGCCGGACACGCAGGGTCCGGAAAGACGACCATCGCTGAGCACCTGCTGCACAAGGCCGGCGTCATCAACCGCATGGGTCGTGTCGACGATGGCACCGCCTCGCTCGACTTCGAGCCCGAAGAGCAGAAGCGCCACCTCACGCTGTCACTCGCGGCCAACACCTTCGACCGCGACGGTAGTCACGTGACGCTCATCGACACCCCCGGCTATGCCGACTTCGTGGGCGAGGTCATCAGCGCCTTCGCCGCAGCCGACGGTGCCCTCATCACCATCGATGCCTCCGGCGGTGTGGAAGCCGGCACGGAGAAGGCGGTACGCCTCTCCCGCGCCACCCACACCCCGGCCATCTTCGTCATCACCCGTTGTGAGCGCGAGAACGCCGATCCCACCGCTGCCCTCGATGCTCTGCGTGAGGAGTTCGGCACCAAGATCGCACCGCTCCAGATCGCCATCGGCAAGGCTGACGACTTCAGCGGCTATGTCGACCTGGTCCACGGCAAGGCCTACCGCTACAAGGACGGCCAGCGCCAGGAGACGTCCATCCCCGACGACATGGCCGACGAGGTGGCGATGCGCCGCGAGCAGCTTCTGGAGGCCGCCGCCGACGCCGATGACGAGGTGCTGATGAAGTTCCTCGACGGCGAGTCGGTCACCGACGAGGAATTGGAGCGCTGCCTGCACAAGGGCGTCAAGGACTCCGTGGTGGCGCCGGTGATGGTGACCTCGGCCAACCGTGATATCGGCATCACGGCCATGCTCGATGCCATCATCCGCTACCTGCCCACGCCGCTCGAAGAGCCGCCCGCCAAGGCCACCGACAACCGCGGTGACGAGATCGAGGTCACCGCCGATCCCGCCGGCCCCTTGCTGGCGCAGGTGTTCAAGACTACCGCCGACCCGTTCGTCGGCCGTCTCACCTACTTCCGCGTGTGGTCAGGCTCGATCAAGTCGCACGGCCACGTCTGGAACGCGGAGCGTGGCGAGGAAGAGCGCATCGCGCAGGTCTTTTACATCAAGGGTGCCGAACAGGAGCAGGTCGACGAGATCCGTGCCGGTGAGATCGGTGCCGTGGCCAAGCTGGCGCACACCGTCACCAGTGACACCTTGAGCGACAAGGACACGCCTCTCACCATGGCGCCCATCGAGTTCCCCGAACCGACCCTGCCGGTGGCGGTCGAGCCCGCCAGCAAGGCCGACCTTGACAAGCTTTCCGGTGCGCTGACAAGGCTGCAGGAGGAAGATCCCACCATCAAGGTCGAGCGCAACGCCGAGACCGGCGAGCAGTTGATGTGGGGCCAGGGCGAGAACCAGATCCAGGTCGCCGGCGAACGACTCGCACGCAAGTTCGGCACCTCCATCGTCACCGCCGCCCCACGTGTGCCCTACCGCGAGACCATTCGCAAGACGACCAAAGTCGAGGGTCGCCACAAGAAGCAGACCGGCGGCCGCGGCCAGTTCGGCCATGTCTGGCTGGAGATCAGCCCCAACCCTGGCGGCGGCGTCGAGTTCGCTACCAAGGTCGTCGGCGGCGTGGTGCCCAAGCAATTCTTCCCAGGCGTCGAGAAGGGCGTCCGTGCCGTGGCCGATAAGGGCCCTACCGCGGGCTACCCGGTCATCGACTTCAAGGCCACGCTCTACGACGGTTCGTTCCACACCGTCGACTCCGACGAGCTCTCCTTCCGGCTGGCCGGCTCGATGGCCACCCGCAAGGGCATCGCCGAGGCCGGCCCTATCCTGCTGGAGCCCATCATGGAAGTCCAGGTCCGGGTGCCCGAGCGCTACATGGGGGACGTCAACCGGGACCTCAACACCAGGCGTGGCCGCCTCCTGGGCATGGACGCTGAGGAGGGCCAGCAGATCCTCTCGGCGCATGTGCCACAGGCGGAGCTGTTCACCTACGCCACCGAGCTGCGCTCCATCACCGGCGGTCGCGGCACGTTCAGCGCCAAGCTGGCGCAATACGAGGAGGTGCCCTCGCACGTGGCCCAGAAGATCATCGAGGACCACAAGGCTGAGGAGGACGAGGGCTAGTCGGCAGCCGTCGACCGCTGGGCCTTGGGCGGGTGGGCGGACGAGGCGATACCATCGCGAAATGCGGTTTCTTCACCCCGCGCTAGCCGTGCTGCTCACCTTCCTGCTCCTGGGACTCGGTGTGACCATGGATGGCCCGGCGCTGGCCGTCGCGCCACTGCCTGCGGAGCAACCTACCGAGATCCCGCAGGACAGTGCCTCGATGGGGCCTGAAGCCACGGACGCGGCCGAGCCCACGTTGGAGCAGCTGATCGGGCAAAAGCTCATGGTCACGATGTCCGGCCGCAAGGTCAGCGCGGCGCTGGCACGGCGGATCGGACGAGGCGAGGTCGGCGGCGTCGTCCTCGTCGGCCGCAACGTGACGACTCCTGTTGCCCTCGGCAAGCTCACCCGGAAGCTCCAGCGGGCGGCAGCACAGGGCGGTCAACCGCCGCTCCTGATCGCGATCGACCAGGAAGGTGGCTCGGTCAGGCGCGTTCCGTGGGCACCGCCGACCATCCCCATGCCGCAGATCGGTCGCATCGGCAGCACCTCGGTGGCCCGAGCCCAAGGGGCGCGCACCGGTGCAGCGCTCCGGCGTCTCGGCATCAATGTCGATCTCGCCCCGGTCGCCGACGTCCCCAGGTCCACGGCCTCGTTCATGCTTCAGCAGGGCCGCACGTTCTCATCCAAGGCTGATCGAACGGCCAGGCTGGCTGACGCGTTCGCCTCAGGGCTGGCCTCGCGCGGCGTGCTTGCGACGATGAAGCACTTTCCGGGTATCGGGCTCGCGATCCGCAACACCGATCGTTTCGTGGACACCGTCAGAGCCTCGAGGGCGAACCTGCGTCCGGACCTGAAGCCGTACCGGCGAGCGATCAGACACGACATCCCGATGATCATGCTGTCGAACGCGACGTACACCGCGTATGACCGACGCAATGCAGCGAGCTGGTCCCGTGCCATCGTCGACGGGCTGCTCCGGGCTGAGCTCGGTTTCGAGGGCGTCTCGATCACCGACTCGCTCAATGGGACCGCGCACGCCCGGGGCGTCACGGTGAAGCCGTTGGCCCTCCGCGCGGCGCGGGCCGGGACGGACATGATCCTCCTGACCGGCTCCGAGCGATCCACGTCGCGGCTGTACGCGTGGCTCCTCGCAAAGGCCCGAGACGGCGCCATCCCGCTTCCCCAGCTGCGAGCCTCGCTCGACCGGATCCTCGCGCTCAAGGATCGTCTCTAAGGCCTGACGGTAGGAGGCCGGCACACCGAACGGATACGTCGATGCCCGCGCAGCCACTGTCGCGACGGGCAGACCATCATCAAGCTCTCCTCCGCACCTGCGCCGAGCGACGCCCGAGGACAGGCGTATCGCCGCGAGTGCATCACGATGCTAGCATCACGCATCATGACCCGGTTGCGTCGAACCACGGTCACGGCACCTCATGCCACCCTCCGCACGCTCGAAGTAGAGGCGCAACGCCGGGGAGTACCGTTGACGGCGCTCCTGCGCGAAGCCGTCGAGGAGAAGGCGAGCGAACTCCGCAGGCAGCGGCGACCCCGCGTGGGTGTCGCACGGTCGACGGATGGGCGTGGCGCGCGGGAGCTCACGGCCGAGCCGATCGCAGAGGAACCGCGGTCGTAGTGGCTCTGATCTGTGACACGGGCCCGCTGCTGGCCGCACTCGACGCGGCTGATCCGGACCATGAGCCCTGCGCACGTCTGCTCCTGGAGTCCGACGAGGACCTCCTCGTCCCCGCACTTGTCCTTGCGGAGCTGGACTATTGGTGTGCCCGCCGCCTTACAGGCGGGGCGTGGCTCGTGTTCCTCGATGACGTGCTCGCAGGGGTCTACCGCGTGGAGCCCCCGACGGCTGCCGACCTCGCCCGCTGCCGTGCACTACAGGCTCGCTACGATGATCTGATGCTGGGGGTCGTCGATGCCAGCGTGATCGCACTCGCCGAGCGCCTTGGCGAGTCCGAGATCGCGACGCTCGACCAGCGCCACTTCAGGGCCGTGCGACCGGCTCATATCGAGGCTCTGTCGCTCCTGCCGCGAGCTTCGGGAGGCGCGTTCGCCGCCGGCCCTAGCCAATGCACCAGATCTCATGCCCAAGACCTGGTACGGCATGCCCTCGTACGCCAATGGACGGCAAGATCATCTGCTTGTTCCAGACGAGACCAGGACCGCAGAGCTGGTGAAGAAGGCAGTGGGCTGAGACTTGGTGGTTCAGCCGGCGGCAGCCTCAAGCGCCTCCGGCAGCGAGAAGGCACCCTCGTAGAGGGCCTTGCCGGTGATGGCGGCCTCGAAGCCACGTGCCGCCAGCTCGCAGATGTCGTCGAGGCTGCTCACGCCGCCCGAGGCGATGATGGCGGCGCGCGGGACCGCCTCGCGGACCGCTTCCAGCAACGCCAGGTCGGGGCCGCTCATCTGGCCGTCGCGGGCGATGGCGGTGACGGCGAACCAGCGCAGGCCGGCCGTTGCCAGCCGCTGCGCCAGGCCGACGACCTCGGCGCCACGTGCGCCATCCACCCAGCCATCGCCCACCGCTCGGCCATCGCGCACGTCGAGCGCGGCCACGATGCGATCCGGGCCATATCGCTCGACGAGGATCCTGGCCAGCAGCGGGCTGCTGATGAGCGCGCTCCCGAGCACGACCCGATCTGCCCCGGCGCGAAGCGCTGCCGCCACGGCATCGGCGTCACGGATGCCGCCGGCGACCTGGCAGGGAACGTCCACCATGGCCACGATGCGAGCGATGACCTCGGCCTGCATCGCCCTGCCCTCGCGTGCGGCGTCGAGATCGACGATGTGGATACGCTCGGCCCCCTCTGACGCCCAGCGCCGCGCCACCTCCACGGGATCGTCCCCATACTCGGTCACCACGTCATAGGCGCCTTTCGACAAGCGAACCACACGTCCGCCCAGCAGGTCGATGGCGGGGATCAGCTCCACCGGCGGTCGCCCCCGGCCGCCATCGTTCGGTCATAGTAGCGTTGTACCATGCTACTATGCTAGCATAGAGAATCTGGCTATACAGCCAGAGGACGACCAGAACCCAGGAGACCATGAGCACCGATCCCGCCGAGTGGCGCTCGGAAGACACGAGCGACCTCATCGACATCATCCTCGCCCTGCCCGACCGACCGGCCGCAGAGCGCTTCTTCCGCGACCTTTGCACGCGACGAGAGCTGCACGATCTGGCCCAGCGCTGGCACGTGGTGCGCCTGCTTGATGATGGCATCCCCTACGCCGAGATCTCGCGCATCACCGGCGCCAGCACCGCCACCGTGACGCGCATCGCGCAGTGGCTGAACCATGGCACCGGCGGCTACCGCGAGGCGCTCGATCGAACCGACGCGCGACTCGAACGCCTTGACACCCAGGAGACCCCAGCATGATCGCCAACCACGACGAGCGGGTCACGGCCTTCCCCGGTAGCGAGTCGGGCCGACTGCGACTGGCCATCCCCAACAAGGGCCGCATGCAGCAGCCATCGCTACAACTCCTGCACGACGCCGGCTTGCGCTTCGAGGACGGCACGCGCGCCCTCACCTCCAAGGTCGAGGGCTTCCCGCTGGACATCCTCTTCGTGCGCACCGATGACATCGTGGAGTTCGTGGCCGACGGCGTGGCCGATCTGGGCATCACCGGCACCAACCTGCTCATCGAGAGCGGCGCCGTCCTCGACACGCTCGTGGAGCTGGGGTACGGCTACTGCAGACTGGAAGCCGCGGTCCCCAACGACGCACCGGCGCGAACGCTGGAGGACCTGGCCGGCTTGCGGCTCGCGACCAGCCACCCCAACGCGACCCAGACCAGCCTGGCGCAGCGCGGCATCGAAGCCCAGATCGTGACCATCAGTGGCGCCGTGGAGGTGGCGCCCACGATGGGCCTCGCCGACGGCATCGTGGACCTGGTCTCGAGTGGCTCGACCATGATCATGAACGGACTCCGCTCGGTGGGCGCGCTGTTCGCCAGCCAGGCCATCCTGGTCGGCCGAACCGACGCCAGCCCTGAAGCCGCCGCCATCATCGCCGAGGTGCGCACGATGCTGGAGGCGGTCATCGCCGGCCGCGGCGTGAAGTACCTGATGATGAACGCGCCGACCTCGTCCCTCGAAGCCATCGAAGCCATCCTGCCGGGCCTCGAATCGCCCAGCGTCCTGCCCCTCGCGCACGCGGGCATGGTGGCCGTCCATGCGGTCGTCGGCGCCACCGACGTCCACCGCATCCTCGTCCCCCTGCGTGACGCCGGCGCCACCGGCATCCTCGTCATCCCCGTGGAGAAGCTCCTGCCATGACACCCTCTGAGTCAACCCTAGGCCGCGATCGGCTCCATCTCCGGAGCATCGAGCCGTCGCACCGCCCCGTGTCGAGAGGGATCGTACGGCACCCCATCGAGCCAGCAGCGGTGGATGACGCGGATCCAGGCGCGCGCGAGGATGCGGACCGCATGGGGATGGTCCGCACCGCGGTCGATGGCCGCCCCGTAGACCGACGCCGCCCAGGGACTGGCGTGGCGGCTGTTGTCGGCGAACGTGGCCATGGCGTTGCGGAAGCGGGTGTTGCAGGCCCAGCGGAAGCCGACCGCGAGATACTTGCCCGAGCGGCGGGTCACCGGCGCCATGCCCGAGAGGGCTGCCACCGCCTCGGGTCCGTCGTAGGCTTGGCGACAGTCGCCCCACTCGGCGAGCATCTGGGCGGCGTTGATACGACCGGCTCGTGGCAGCGAGCCGAAGACGATGGCGTCCGGGTGCTCGCCCAGATGGGCCACGACCGAGCGGTCGAGATCCTTGATCGAGTGGTTCAGGGCTCGGATGACCCGGACCATGGCCAGGACCGCGTCGCGACGAGCCTCGGACTCGGGCCCGTCCGCCAGGCCGGCTGGGGCGGCCCGCAGCCGCTCGAGCAGCTCGGCTGGGCTGCGCCGGCCGCTGTAGCCGTGCTTGCGCAGGAACGCGCCCAGGCGGCTCTCGCCCAGGCGGGCTGCCGAGGTCGCGGTCGGGTAGCGCTCGAGGAAGGCCAGGGCGATCTGGCTAGCCACGTCGGCGAAGAGCTCGCCGGCACCGGGCCAGGCAGCCGCCAGCACGGCCCGCAGCTGGTTGGCTGCGGCCACCCGCGACTCGACGAGGTCGGAGCGCGAGCGCACGACGGCACGCAGCGCCCGCGTCTGCTCGCTGAACGGTCGCAGCCGGCGCAGCTCGTGCTCGCGCAGGCGCAGGTAGTCGGCGATGACCTTGGCGTCACCGGGATCGCTCTTGGCACCCGAGCCGACCTCGGCCTCGCGCCAGGCCTTGATGGCCGTCGTCTTCACCGGCACGACCGGGTGGCCGGCCTCGAGGAGCCGATCGACGAGTCGGCCGTCGGGCCGCTCGATGGCCACCGGCAGGGAGCCGGGCTCGGCCTGGCGGGCCAGTCGGCCGACGAGCCGCTCGAAGCCCTCGGCGGAGTGGGCGATGGTGAAGCGGTCGACCACCCGGCCATCCGCCTCGATGATGCAGACGGCGTGCGCGTCCGCCGCCCAGTCGATCCCGACGTACATGGACCCTCCCTCGTGTGGCAGCACGGGTCCGGTCCCGAGGACATCTCCCGGGCGGTCACTGACTGGCGCTCTGCGGCGCGTCCCTCTGATGCCGGTCGCTCGTCCTCGGGGGACCGGGGGCGGCGGTGTCATGGTGGCCCTCCGCGGGCGACCGACGTTGGCCGTCTCCCCGATCCTCACCGAACGACAGATCGCTCAGGTGCGACTGCCAGCCGGAGGGTAGACCAGTGACCGACCGACCGAACGACCAGTCGACCGCGGCTCCGACCCTGAGACGTCTCCGCCTGGCAGACGCCACGCCCGCCGATCGTCGAGCCCTGACCGATCGCGCTTCGACCGCCACGCCTGATATCCGCGCCAAGGCGCGCGTCATCGTCGACGCTGTCCGCGAGGGTGGGGATGCAGCGTTGCGTGAAGCCAACCAGCGCTTCGGTGGCGGCCTCACGGAGCCTGCCGATGCGCCCGCACTGCGCGTGCCGACCGACGAGCTCACCGCCGCCCGCGAGCGTCTACCGGCTGACCTTCGCAAGGGCCTGGAGCAGATGGCGCGCAACATCGAGGCCTTCCACGCCATCGAGGTGCCGCCGCCGGCGCAGTGGGTCGAGACGGAACCCGGCGTCGAGGTCGGTCGCGTCTGGCGCGGGCTCCATCGCGTGGCGGCCTACGTTCCCGGCGGCACCGCGGCCTACCCATCGTCCCTGCTCATGAGTGCCATCCCTGCTCGCCTGGCCGGCGTGGGCCAGTTCGTCGTCGCTAGCCCGGCCGGCCCAGGTGGCCAGCTCTCGCCGGCCCTGCTGGGTGCGGCCGGGCTGATGGGGGTGGACGAGTTCTGGGTCATGGGCGGCGCCCAGGCCGTGGGCGCACTGGCCTACGGCACCGAATCGATCACGCGCGTGGACAAGATCGTGGGCCCCGGCAACGCCTGGGTCACCGCGGCCAAGCTGGAGGTGCTCGATCGGTGTGCCATCGACATGCCCGCCGGCCCGACCGAGGTCATGGTGGTGGCTGACGATTCGGCCGACCCGGTGCACGTGGCCGCCGACCTGCTGAGCCAGGCCGAGCACGGCCCCGACTCCCCTTCCCTGTTGGTCACGCCTTCTGAGGCTCTGGCCGACGCGGTCGAGATCGAACTGGCACGCCAGCTGCCGACGCTGCTTCGCCGCGACACGCTGGCCGAGTCGGTCAAAGCGGCCGGCACCGTCGTCATCACCGCTGACATCGATGAGGCACTAGCGTTCGCCGACGAATACGCTCCCGAGCATTTGTCGGTGGTGGTGGCCGACCTCGACGGGGCACTGGCGGCGCTGAGCCACGCCGGCTCGCTGTTCCTGGGCCCCTACGCGCCCGAATCCGCCGGCGACTACGCGGCCGGATCGAACCACGTGCTGCCGACTGCCGGCGCCGGTCGCGCCTACAGCCCGCTGGGCGTCGAATCGTTCGGCCGCTGGATGCAGGTCAACCGCGTGACACGCGAAGGCCTACGCCGCATCCTGCCCGCCGTAGCCGCGGTGGCCGAGGCCGAGGGGCTGACGGCCCATCGCCGCGCCGTCGAGATCCGCTTCGAGGACCAAGGCTGATGTCGCTGGAGACGACCGAGGCGTTGGTGGCGGGGTCGGCCGTCTACACGTGGGAGCCGCCCAACCGCGTCATCGCGGCGCGCTACGGGCTGAACCCGGTGGACATCCTGCGCTTCGACACCAACACCAGCCCGGCGGTGCTTTCCTATCTGCCCGACGCCTTGGAAGGTCCCTGGAATCCGCCACTCCACGAATACCCCGATTCCACCTATGCCGAGTTCGCTGAAGCCGCCGCAGCCTACGTCGGCGCGCGGCCCAGTGAGATCCTCATCGGCTGCGGAGCCGACGAAGTGCTTGACATCATCGCCAAGTCGTTCCTGGGTCCAGGGGCGGGATCCGTGGTCCCGGTGCCAACGTACTCGATGTATGCCGTGCTGACGCAGCAACGCGGTGCTCGATCGGTGACCGTGCCGCGCAAGGGTGCGGACGATGACTACGTGCTGGACATGGAAGCAATGATCGCTGCCCTGGCCGATGCCGCGGTGGTGTGGCTATGCGCGCCGAACAACCCCACCGGTTCGCCCGAACGTCGGGCTGACATCGAGGCGCTGCTGGACGTAGGCGAGGCGCTGCCTGACGGTGGCCCGATCATCGTCGTGGATGAGGCCTACATCGAGTTTCACCCCGGATCGATGGTGGCACTGCGCGACCGCTACCCGGCGCTCATCGTGGTACGGACGCTGTCGAAGGCGTTCGCCCTGACCGGCCTGCGGGTGGGCTACGCAGTGGCAGCTCGATCGACCATCGAGCGCCTTGAGCGGTTCCGTCCGCCGGGCAGCGTCAACACCGTGTCCGCCGCTATCGCCGCCAAGGCACTGCGCCGACCGGAGGTGGCGGCCGCCAATGCCGCAGCCCTGGTAGCCGAACGGAAGTGGCTGGCGAAGCAGCTCCGCGCCTTGGGGCTGGCGCCCCAGCCGAGCGTCACCAACTTTCTGCTGTGCCCCATCGGCCGTCCCGCGGACGCTGACGCGGCCTATGAGGCGCTGCTGCGTGGCGGCATCGTGGTCCGCACCTTCGGGCCACACTCGACATTAGCGGGACACCTGCGCTTCACCGTCCGAAACCGCGAGCAGAACGAACGATTCCTCGATGTCATCCAGGCCTGGACCGATGGGAGAACAGCATGAGTGAGCCACGACGCGGAGAACGCGTCCGCGAGACCCGGGAGACGCGCATCAGCGTCAGCGTCGACCTCGACGGCAGCGGTGAAGCCGCCATCGCCACCGGTATCGGCTTCTACGACCACCTGCTGAGCTCGCTCGCCCACCACTCGCTCATCGACATCGAGATCAGCGCCGTCGGTGATATCGAGATCGATGATCACCACACCGTGGAGGACGTCGCCCTCGCACTCGGCGGAGCCGTCAGCGATGCGCTCGGCGATCGGGCCGGCATCACCCGCTTCGGTGCCGCGCGCGTGCCCATGGATGAGGCGCTGGCGCAGTGCGCCCTGGATCTGTCGGGCCGCCCGTATGCGGTCATCGACCTGCCCTTTCGTGCCGACCGCATGGGCCAGCTCTCCACGCAGATGGTGGAGCACGCGTTGACGTCCTTCGCCCAGGCCAGCGGCACGACCTTGCACCTCGACGGAACAGGCCGTAACGACCACCACCTCGCTGAGGCGGCCTTCAAGGCGCTCGCTCGCGCGCTGCGCATGGCGGTCGCGCTCGATCCGCGTCGCTCCGGTGTGGCCTCCACCAAGGGCTCCCTGCCGCCATCTGCAGGTGGTGGCGCGTGAGCGACCCCATCCGCGTCGCCGTCATCGACTACGGTGCCGGCAACCTCGTGAGCATCCGCAACGCGCTCACCAAGCTCGGTGCGCAGGTGTGCGTGACCGATACCGCCGACCAGCTCGAGGGCACAGAGGTCATCCTGGTGCCCGGCGTCGGTGCCAGCGAGGCGGCCATGGGCCGGCTGCGACGGCAGGGCCTCGACGGGCCCATCATCGAGCGTGTCCGCGGCGGCACCTGGTTCGTGGGCATCTGCCTCGGTCTACAGCTGCTCTTCGAGCGCTCGCACGAGGACGGCGCGCAGATGCTCGGTCTGCTGGAGGGTGAGGTGGAGATCGATCCCCGCCGCCCCGAGCCTGCCGCACATCGGCTGGAACCGCCTGGAGTTCCAACGTCCGCATCCGGTGCTCGAGGGGCTGCCCGACGGAACGCCGGCCTATTTCGTACACAGCTACGTGCCGGTCCCGCGCGACCCGACCATCGTGGTGGCGGAGACCGAGCATGGCAGCCGGTTCGCCAGCCTGGTGGCGTCGGAGCGCATCCTCGGCTTCCAGTTCCACCCCGAACGCTCCGGTGCTGATGGGCTGCGCATGCTGGCCAACACGCTGGCGTTGATCGGTGCCGATCGACCGACCCACGCTGAGGTGGCCGCCTGATGCTGCTCAAACGCGTCATCCCCTGCCTGGACGTAAAGGACGGTCGCGTGGTCAAGGGCGTCCGATTCGTCGACCTGACCGATGAGGGCGATCCGCCCGAGCTGGCGAAGCGCTATGCCGAAGCCGGAGCCGACGAGATCTGCTTCCTCGATATCACGGCTGCCCCGGAGGGCCGCGGAACGCTGCTTGACATCGTCGAGCGCACCGCCAGCGAAGTCTTCGTGCCGCTGTCGGTCGGCGGCGGCGTGCGGTCCGCGACCGAGATGCGCGACGTGCTGCGTGCCGGTGCCGACAAGGTCGCGGTCAACACCGCCGCGGTGGACGATCCCGACCTGGTCCGGACCTGCGCCCGCCGTTTCGGCAGCCAATGTGTCGTCATCAGCGTCGATGCTCGTGCGGTCCCCGGCACTCCGAGCCGCTGGGAGGTCGTCGTCCAGGGCGGTCGCAAGGCCACCGGCCTCGACGCCGTGGAGTGGATCGAGCGTTGCGTGGCCAACGGTGCCGGTGAGGTGCTGCTGACATCGATCGACCGTGACGGCACCGGAGAGGGCTTCGACATCGAGCTGCTCCGGACCGTGACCTCGCGGGTCAACGTACCCGTCATCGCCTCAGGCGGCGCGGGCACACCGGCCGACATGACCGCGGCCGTCACCGAGGGCGATGCCGATGCCGTGCTGGCCGCCTCGATCTTCCACCGCGACATCCACTCCATCGCCGCGGTCAAGCGCGCCATGGCCGATGCCGGGGTTCCGGTGCGCCTGACCGAGGAGGCCGTTCGATGACTGATCGTCGAGGACGGCCCCTGGATGCGGCCGCGATCCGCTACGGCACTGATGGGCTGGTCGCCGCAGTCGTCCAGGACGCTGATGACGGCCGCGTCTTGATGGTCGCGTGGCAGGACGCTGAGGCGCTCGCGAACACGCTCGCGACCGGTGAGGCGCATTTCCACTCGCGCTCGCGCGATACGCTCTGGAAGAAGGGTGAGACCAGCGGCAACACGCTCGCGGTGGTCTCGATGGAGCTCGATTGCGACGCCGATGCGGTGCTCATCCGGGCGCGTCCGGCCGGACCCACCTGCCACACCGAAGCTCGCTCCTGCTTCGATCTCGAGCCCGGTACCGAGGCGGCCCAGGTGGCGGTCTCGCCCCAGGATTTCGCCTGGCTGGAGCGTCTCTGGGCCACCATCGACGAGCGGGCCCGCACGCGACCGGAGCGTTCCTACACCAGCAAGCTGCTCAACGAGGGAGTCGATGCCACCGTCCGCAAAGTGGCCGAAGAGGCAACCGAGGTGGTGATGGCAGCCAAGGACGACGAATTCGCTCAGCGCAGCGGTGCCGAACGCCCGCGCGTCGAGTTGGCCGGCGAGCTGGCCGATCTGCTGTACCACTCCCTTGTCCTGTGCGCCGAGCGTGGGCTTCCACCGGCCCAGATCATCGAGGTGCTCAAGGCTCGCCACCGCACCTGAGTCGCGCCGCCGCGCGACCCTGCCACACGATACGTCTGACACCAGCGGCTGAGCGCCGCTGTCGGAGGTTCGAATGGACCTGGTCCTGATCGCCGCCATCCTCATGACCCTCGCATTCGCGCTGAGCAATGGGCTCCACGACGCGGCCAACGCCGTGGCCACACTCGTCGCCAGCGGTGCTGCGAAACCGCTGCCGGCCATCGCGCTGGCCTCGGCCGCCAACCTGCTCGGCCCCTTCCTGTTCGGGGCCGCGGTCGCCGACACCGTGGCGGGGATCGTCATCGTCGAGCCGGCCGTCCTCGTCCCAGTCGTGGGTGCCGGCACGACCGGTGCGCTCATCTGGAACCTCTTCACCTGGAAGCGAGCGATGCCCTCGTCGTCCAGCCACGCACTCGTCGGTGGGCTCGCTGGGGCAGCGGTCGTGGCTGCCGGTCTCGGCGCGGTCAGTTGGGGTCCGGTCGTGGACGGTCAGCTCGGAGGCGCGCTCGGCATCCTCGTGGGTATCCTGCTGGCAGCTGGCCTCGGCTTCGGCGTCTCCTGGGTGCTCGAACGCGTGGCGCTGCAGTTCGCTCGCCGAGCCAGCGCGAAGGCCGTCAGGCCCGTGCGGTCGCTGCAGTGGGCGACGTCGGGCTGGCTGGCGTTCAGCCAGGGGGCCAACAACGCCCAGAAAGTGGTCGGGGTCATCGGCGCGATGCTCGTTGCCACCGGCTACGCGACGTCACCCTCCGAGACCGGCTGGGGCGTGATCGGGCTCTGCTCGGTGGCGCTCACCTTGGGCACGGCGCTCGGCGGCTGGCGCATCGTGAAGACGATCGGTGCGCACATCTACCCACTTCGGAGCATCGATGGGCTGGTAAGCCAGACGAGCTCGGCCGGTGTCGTCTTCGCCTCTTCGATCGCAGGCTTGCCCGTGAGCACGAGCCAGGTCGTAGCCTCGTCCGTCGTCGGCATCGGCGCTGGGCGCCGGCGCTGGCGGCACGTCAGCTGGGGCATCGTACGCGAGATGGGCATCGCCTGGTTGACGACGATGCCGGCCGCGGCCATCATCGCCATCGCGTTCCTGCCGCTCTGGCGTGCCATCGCAGGCGTGTAAGGAGGGTCCCATGGCCGCGCATCGAGACTGGCTCTCGAGACTCCTGCGCAAGCCGGTGTACTGGTTCCTGCCGGACGACCCAGACGTGCTGGCACGGTTGCGCCGCCAGATGGCGATCACCCGCGAGGGGATGACCTCATTCGAAGCATGGTGCGGCGGCGAGGCGGCGGCAGCCGAGCGGGTGCGCGATTCCGAGCATCGGGCCGACGAGGCCAAGCTGACCGTTCGGATCGCGCTCCGCGACGCCTTCGTCACCCCGGTCAGTCCTGAGGACATCTTCATCCTCAGCGAGCTGCTGGACAAGGTCCTGGGTCAGGCGAAGGACACCGTGCGCGAGGCGGAGGTCATGGACATGCGTCCCGATGAGCAGATGTTCGAGATGGCCAGCCGGCTCCGTGAGGGCGTCGAACGACTCGCTGCAGCCTTCGATGCCATCGCTCCGCATGGCGGCAAGGACGGTGGCCGGGCCGCGACCGCCGCAGCCGACGCGGCGACGAAGTGCTCGCGTCGGCTGGAGAAGGTCTACCGAGCCGCCATGGGCGGCCTGCTCGAACTCGAGCACCAGGGTCCGCTCTCGCCCGCGGACGTTCGTGAGCTCATCGGTCGTCGTGAACTCTACCGGCGCATGTCCCGTGTCGCCGAAACCCTCAGCGACGTCGCCGACCGCGTTTGGTACGTCTCGGTCAAGGAGACGTAGGCCGACCGCACGATCATAGCCACGGACCGCTCTTCGCGTCGAGGCCTCCTCTGAAGTCCAAGGGAGGGGCCACGACCAGTCGCCACCTCGGCGGCATCCGGGTGATCTCCACGTCGCTCGCGGCCGCCGCGTTCACCACGATCTCCTTTATCGGCGACTCCAAGGCCTCGGCGACTTCGCGTTCCTCCAAGGCCTGATGGGCTCGACGCGGTCTAGCCGGCGCGGCGCCCCACGAAGCGGCGTTTCTTGCCCATGGCCACCCACCAATAGCGCTCGCCGAGGAGTGCGGGTGGCGCAGCCGCGGGGTCGGTGAGCTTCTCGCCGTTGATGGAGAAGCCGCCCTGACTGATGAGCCGTCGGGCCTCGCCGCGCGACTGACCGCTCGCCGCCACGGCCACATCGACCGCCGTCCACTCCTCTGCTTCAGCGCCGAACCCGAAGCCGCCCACGGCTTCGTACAGCGCGTCCAGCACCGCCGGGTCGTCCACCGTGGAAGCGAAGGCGGCCCCGGCGACGATCTGCTGACGCACCGCCTCGTCACGGCCGTGGACCCGCTCGCTCAGGTCGAAGGCCAGCGCAGCCTGGGCCAGCCGCTGTTCCGGCGCCTCGGCATGCTTCGCGGCGATGGCGTCGATCTCTTCGCGGCTCTTGGTGGTGAGCCAGCGCAGGTGGTCGATGACCAGCTCGTCATCGTCGTTGATCCAGTACTGGTAGAAGTCGTACGGGCTGGTCAGCGAGCCGTCGAGGAAGACCGCGCCCTTCTCCGACTTGCCCATCTTCTGGCCCGAACGGTTGAGCAGCAGCGGACTGCACAGCCCGAAGGCCGTCGGCTCATGGCCCTGCTCGACGGCCTCATCCTCGGCTTCGCGGTGCTCGACACGACGGATCAACTCCAGACCGGAGGTGATGTTGCCCCACTGGTCGGCGCCGCCCATCTGCATGTCCACACCCTCGTGTTGGTGGAGATGGAGGAAGTCGGCCGCTTGCAGGGTCTGGTAGCTGAACTCGGTGAAGCTCATACCCGCACTCAGTCGTGCCTGCACCGAGTCCTTTGCCAGCATGTAGGGCACGGTGAAGTGCTTGCCGATGTCCCGCAGGTAGTCGATGACTGACATCGGGCCCAGCCATTCGAGGTTGTTGAGCATCGCGGGCTGCGCGGGCCCGGGCGAGAAATCCAGGAACCGCTCCAGCTGTGCCCGCAGAGCGCCTGAGTTGGCTTCGATGGCCGCAGCATCCAGCAGCACGCGCTCGCTGGACTTGCCCGATGGATCGCCGATCATGCCGGTGCCGCCACCGATGAGCACGACCGGCCGACCGCCGGCTCGCTGCAGGTGGGTCAGCAGGAAGACCTGCAGCAGATGGCCCACGTGCAGCGAGGTGGCGCTGGCGTCGAAGCCGATGTACGCGCTTATCGGGCCGCTCGCAAGCCGCGCCTCCAGACCGTCGGAGGCAAGGTGGACGAGACCCCGCCAGCGGAGTTCGTCGAGCAGGGCCGGGCTGCTCACGCGAGGTGGTCCCGGCGACGATAAGACTGGATGTGCATCCCTTCATGCTAGCCACGCATGAGCGTGAGCGTGACACGAGCGCCCGCAACGCCGACCGACAGGCTCGCCGACCGATGCTAGAGTCGGCCCCGCATGCAGCCGTATCCACCCTACCAACCACCGCAGCGCCCAGCGGCCCCACAGCGACCAACGCAGCCACCGCCTACCCGGCGTCCTGTGGGCGGCAAAGGGTCGCGCCCCCTCAGGGCGGTCGTCCTCGTGGTCTTCAGCCTGTTCCTGGCGGTGGCGATGCTGGGCTTCGTGGGTGTCGTCGGCGGTGCCTTCATCTACAGCCGTGACCTGCCGCATCCCAGCGAGCTAGAGAACATCGTCTTCCCCGAGGACAGCGTCATCTACGATCGCAACGGCAAGGTGCTGGCGCGGTTGACCGCCGGTGGTGAGAGCCGGCGCACCATCGAGTGGGCTGACGTGCCGCCGATCTTGGCCGACGCGGTCACGGCGGTCGAGGACAAGACCTTCTGGGCCAACCCTGGGATCGACCCGCTGGGCATCGCTTCGGCGGCGTTCGACACGCTTACCGGCGACGCTCGCGGGGGCTCCACGATCACGCAGCAGCTGGTTCGCCAGAAGCTGCTGCCGGAGGACGTCATCTCCACCTCGCAGCGCCTGGGTGACCGCAAGATCAAGGAGCTGATCCAGTCGATCCGCGTGACCGACTACTACCGGGGGGAGGCTGGCAAGCAGGCCATCCTCACCGCCTACCTTAACCAGAACTTCTACGGCAACAACAGCTATGGCGTGCTGGCTGCGGCCAAGTCGTACTTCGATGTCAACAAGCTGTCCGACCTGACGCTCTCACAGGCGGCCACGCTGGCGGCCCTGCCGCAGGCGCCCTCGACCTACGACCTCGTGCGCAACGCCGTGGAGGATGAGAACGGCGAGCTGGAGGTGCCGACCGATTCGGCCATCTACCAGCGCCGCAACCTGGTGCTGCGCCTCATGGCAGAGGACCCCACCCGACGTGTGCTCAGCGGTGAGACCTACAGCGCCCAGGACTTCCGCGATGCCATGGCGGAGCCGCTCATCGTCAGGCCGCAGTCGCAACTGGCCTGGAAGGCGCCGCACTTCGTCTGGTACGTCCGCGAGGAACTGCGTCAGCGGCTTTGCGGCGATGCTGAGACCTGCGACGCGCTCAAGATGGGCGGCCTGCGCGTCACCACCACACTCGACTACGAGATCCAGAAGCGAGCCGAAGCCTGGGTTCGAGCGGCTGCCCTGGTGCCCCATCGCGCTGACCCCGATGGTGCGGCCAGGGCGCTACGCATCCCCTATTCGGACTGGATGGCCCGGCTGCGCTCCCAGAACGTCTGGAATGGCGCGCTCTCGGCGCTCGACTATGAGACTGGTGAGATCATCGCCTACGTCGGTTCCGCCAACTACTACGAACGCAACAAGGTCAACAAGAAATTGCAGCCGCAGTTCGATGTCCTGGCCGACGGCTGGCGGCAGCCAGGCTCTGCCTTCAAGCCGTTCACCTACGCCACCGGTATCGATGACGGGACGCTGACCGCTGCGACCATGCTCATGGATGTCACGACCGACTTCGGCGGCTACATCCCGACCGACTTCAACGGCCGCGAACGTGGCCCGCTGCGCGTCCGGAACGCCCTTCAGTTCTCGCTCAATATCCCCGCTGTCAAGGCCCTGGGCCTGGTGGGTGAGAACGATGTCTTCGACAAGGCGCAGGACTTCGGCATGGAGTTCCAGAAGGACCGCCCCACCGCGGGGTTGGCGATGGCGCTGGGCAGCCTGGAAGTCCATCCCCTGGACCTCAACCAGTCGTACGCGACCATGGCCAACGGCGGCGTGAACGTGGGACACACCTCCATCCTTGAGATCAGCAGCGTCAACCCCGACAACGATGTCGAGTACACCTATGAGACACCCAAGGGCAAGCGGGTCATCTCACCGCAGGCCGCGTACGTCATGACGGACATCCTCAAGGGCAACACCGATCCAGCGGTCAACCCCATCTGGGCAGACAAGACCCAGATCACCGCCAGGAACGGGCAGCGACGTCCGGCTGCCGTCAAGACAGGCACGACCAATGACGCCAAGGATCTCAATGCCTATGGCTATATCGCGCCGCCCACCAAGCAGGGTCGCAAGAACGGTGAGTACGCATTATCGGTCGGCGTGTGGGCAGGCAACAGCAATGCCAGCCCCGTCACCACGGTGTCCAACCCGGTCTTCTCGCTCGATGTGGCAGCACCTGTCTGGGACGCCTTCATCAGCGATGTCACCAAGAACTGGGAGGTGCGGGACTTCGCACGCCCCGATCGGATCACCACCGCCAGCGTCGATGCCTGGACCGGCTTTGCCCCCTCCGAGTATTCACGCCGGCAGGTCAACGAGCTCTTCATCCGCGGCACAGCACCGACCGCTGACCCCTATCTCATCGGCATGGAGGTGGTGAAGGGCGACGATGGCCAGTGGTATCGCTGGCAGGATGGCTGTGAGGACGTGGGCAAACCCCGTACACGTGGCTTTCTCGTGCTCGATGACGCTGAGTCTCACACCAGGAGTTGGAACGATGCCGTCCGGGGCTGGATCAAGCGCGCCAGCAAGGGAGATGGTGTCGGCGCCAGCGTATCGCCGGTCAAGCGAACCTACACCGCCTACTTCTACGAGCCCTACTACCAGCCCTACGGCCAATCGTGGGGAGGTCCTTTCCCGCCGGGCAGATCGTGTGGCAAGGCGCCCGTCGCCAGCGCCAGCGCCAGCCCGGAACCGTCTCCCTCAGTGGAGCCCTCTCCCTCGCTGGAGCCGTCGCTCCAGCCCAGCGAACCTCCCGAGGTGACGCCGGAGCCCAGCGCGGAGCCTACGCCCAAGCCGACCAAGACACCCAAGCCGACCAAGTCACCCAAGCCGACGCCGACAGCGGCCTCAACGACACTGCCCAGTGAACTGCCATCGGCTGCACCCGCTGCGTAGCCCCATCGTCTCCCGGCACCTGAGCGCGCGTCTCGCTACAGCGACACCACGGTGGCGCCGTCGCCGCCTTCGCCGCGATCGCCTGGTCGCCACTCGCGTACCAGGGGATGCCCGCTGAGCATGGCGCGTACGGCGTCGCGCATGGCACCCGAGCCGTGTCCGTGGATGACCGTCAGACGCCCGGCACCGGCGTGCGTGGCATCGTCAAGGTACTGGTCCAGCATGGCCATGGCTTCTTCCACGCGGGCGCCCCGCAAGTCCAGGCTGGACGCGACGGCGCGCGCGCGCTCCCTGCCGACCGCTGCCGCTCGTGCCACTGCCGCGCCGGTGGCGAAGCCGGAACGAGGCTCGGCCCCGAAGTCGCCTCGCCTGCCCGTCTTGGGGCGACCAGTCTCGCCGCTGCCGCCCGACCCACCGCCAGAGGGTGGTTCCAGCTCATCGACTCCGACATCTACGCGCATGCCACTGACATCGAGCGTGACCCGGCCGCGGGCTTCATCGAGCGCGGCGATGGTGCCGTTCCAGCCACTCGTGGCCAGAGCGCGGTCGCCGATCCTCCAGCGCCTCCGCGTCAGCGCCGGCTCCCCTCGCTCCGATTCCCTCGGCATCAGGCTCAGTCGCGCGTCGATGCGCGCCATGGCGGCATCGAGCCGCTCCTCGGTCAGCGTCTCGCGGGCCAGCGAGCCTCGCATCTCCGCGATCTCCGCCTCCACCGCGGCCAGCGCCACTTGCGCCTGCCGGCGCGCATCGCTAGCCGCGACACGTCGTTCGGCGCGGGCTCGTCGCCGCTCCTCCTCGGCTTCCCGGAGGGCTGCCTGCATGCGCATCTCGGCGTCAGCCGCCCGCGCCTCGGCAGCGGCGATGTCCACTTGCGTCTTGCGGATCGAGGCCAGTGTGGACTCGAACTCCTGCTGGGCGACCGAGAGGCGTGAGCGGGCATCCTCGACCAGCCGCCTGGGAAGGCCCAGGCGCTCCGCGATGGCAAAGGCCTGGCTGGTGCCGGGCAGACCGATGGAGAGGTGGTAGGTGGGCGCCAACGTGGCCAGGTCGAAGTCGACAGACGCGTTGCGAGCCCGTGCCTCGTTATGGGCGTACGTCTTGAGCTCGGCGTAGTGGGTGGTGGCGACGACCAGCGAACCGACCTCGATGAAGTGGTCCAGCAACGACTGGGCCAGGGCTGACCCTTCCGTGGGGTCGGTACCGGCCCCCAGTTCGTCGAGCAGCACCAGCGTACCCGGCCCTGCCTCCTCGACGATGCGCGTGATGTTGCGCAGGTGGCCGCTGAAGGTCGAGAGGGACTGTGCCACCGACTGTTCATCCCCGATATCGGCGAGGACATCGTCGAAGATGCCTAGCGCACTTCCCGGCGCCACCGGGATGTGCATGCCCGACTGGTGCATCAGCACCAGCAGACCCGCCGTCCGCAGCGCCACCGTCTTGCCACCGGTGTTGGGCCCGGTGATGATGAGCGCGGTGTAGCCCTCCCCCAGGTGCACGTCGATGGGCACGACCTTGCCCTCCAGACCGGGGTGGCGCGCCGCCAGCAGCGACACTGCTGCCCGACTGCTCAGCGCCGGCCGTACCGAGTCCAGCTCCTCCGCCAGTCGCGCGCGACACATCCACAGGTCGAAGCGGGCGAGCGCGTCAAGATCCGCGCTGAGCGCATCGCCATTGGCGGCGACATGCGCGGAGAGCTCGTCGAGGACCCGTTCCTCCTCCGCCTTGGCTGCCAGCTCTGCCTCTCGCCAGGCGTTGGTGAGCTCGACCGCGATGAGGGGCTCCACGAACAGCGTCTGGCCGCTCCCGGACTGGTCGTGCACGATGCCCTTGACACGGCTCCGCGAGTCTGCCCGCACCGGCACCACGTAACGGCCGTTGCGCAGCGTGATGAGCGGCTCCTGCAGGGCGCCCGCGACATCGGAGCGGACCAGCGCATCCAGCCTGCTGCGCAGCCGGTCGTGGGCGATGCGGACGGCACGGCGCAAGCCACCAAGGGCGGGAGACGCAGTATCGAGCACCTCGCCGCTGGGATCCACACTGGCTTCCAGGCGCGAGCGCAGGGCCGGCAGCGGGTCGATGCTGCGGTAGAGCGTATGCAGCAGCGGCCGGTCAAGGTCGCGCAGGCCATCCACCAGGCGGCCGGCCGCGATGATGGTCTCCACGATGGCCCACAGCTCGGTGGGGTCGAGTCGGCCGCTTCGCGTGGCGCGAGCAAGGATCTGCCCGATGTCACGGGCGCCGCCGATCCCGACGGCTGGCTTTTCCGAGAGCAGCCAGCGCGCCTCGTCGGTCTCGTCAAGGCGCCGCTTCACGATGATGGCATCGGCCGTCGGCTCCACGGCCAGCGCCAGACGCCGTGAGGGCTCGAAGGCAGCGTACGCCGCCAGCCGTGCCCGGATGAGCGGGAACTCGAGCAGCTCGGCCGAGCGCGTGTCCATCAAGCTTGGGGCGGGAACGGCCGGCTCAGCGAAGGACTGTCGGCGATCCCGAACCGCCAGGGTAGGCTCGCCCAGGGCGGTCCGGCGTGATCGATGCCGATGCGGGGACCCACCACGATCTGGTCATCCGGGAGCCCGTCTCCACGGTCGCTGGCCAGCCACAGGCCGGTACTGCTCAGCAGGTCGAGTCCGTCGTGGCGGCGGTCCACGTCGAGTGCCTGGCAGGTTCGTCCCGGACCGGCCGCCAGCCGAGCCACCGCCTCGCAGGCGCGGCCACGAGCGGTTCGCATGGCGGTGATGCCAGCGATCGGCTCGACGGCTCGGATCAGCACCGCGGCCGCCTCACCATCGACGCCACAGACGATGTTAAGGCAGTGGTGCATGCCATAGACCAGGTAGACATAGGCGCGCCCGGGTGGCCCGAACATCACTGCCGTCCGCCTGGTACGTCCGGCGCGCGCGTGGCTGGCGAGGTCCTCTGGCCCGGCGTAGGCCTCCGTCTCGACGATGCGCGCTGTCCGCCGCTCGCCTCCGTGGTCGCGCACCAGCAGTGTGCCCAGCAGGCTGCGTGCGACCACGTCCGCACGCTCGGCCACGAGCTTGGGCCCCAGGCGTCGGAGCGATCGCGGCTGCCCGCGAGGGAGTTCGGCACGGGGGTGTGGGCCTTCGGTCGGGACGGTGCTGGCGCGGTCCGGAGCCAGGGTCAAGCGAAGACCGCGCGCACGTCCGGCGGCAGGATCGGTCCCAGCACGAAGCCGATGAGCGGCACCAGGTACCGATCGATGCTGCCACCGATGCTGGAGCTGAGCAGTGACTGGTACATGTCGGCGGTCCACTGCGGGCCACCCAACATACCCACCGTGATGGAGCCGCTGCCGTAGAACGTCGAGAGCACGATCATCAGGCCCGCGATCCCGAGAGCGGCGACGAAGACGGCGAAGAGCGCACCCACCAGGTCGTCGAGCACCTGGTAGCGCGACACCGTCTGGCTGCCACGAGTCCCCATGTAGATGACCACGGGGGCCGCGAGCAGCACGCCCATATAGATGAGGCCAAAGGCCGCCATGTCGCTGAACAGCGGCGGGTACTCGGTCCACTGTTGGGACAGGTAGGAGCCCAGCCCGACCTTGAGGTAGGCGCCGCCGACGAATGCCAGCAGCCAAGCGGCCAGCAGCAGCAAGCTCCGGGCCGCACCCCAGAAGAAGCCCACCACGAGCGTGGACACGATGATGACCAACAGATAGATGTCAGTCGTCCCGATGATCATGACAGGCACCTCATGGGCGCAACGCTATCAGGCGCGGAGGCGCGCGCCAAGTCGCTCGGACAGTACCGCAACCACCCGTTCGACCATGAGCTCGACCATTCCGTCGTCCAGATCGTGGTCGAGCGTCTCATAGCGGAGTCGGTAGGCCACACTCTTCTCATCGTCGCGGAGCGGACTCCCACGGTACTCGTCGAAGAGGGTCACCGCTCGCAGATGTGAGCCCCCGTGGGCGTGGATGAGCACCTCCAGCTCGCCGACCGGCTGGTCCGCCGCGACGACGACGGCGATATCGCGCTCGACGCCGGGCAGGTGCTCAAGCCTGCCGACCCGTACCCGCGCAGGGATGAGGCGCCGATAGGCATCGAGATCGATCTCGGCAAAGACGACGTGTTCGGCGCGCACCTGGTAGTGCCCGAGCAGGTTCGGATGAAGCTCACCCACACGACCCAGCGACGTTCGCTCACCCCCGGGCGCGACCGCGACCACGGCGGCGATGCGGCCGGGGTGCTCGACTCCGTCGCGCGCGCTGACCGGCTCGTACTCGAGGCGACATCGGAGCTGGCGAGCCGCGAGCTGCTCCAGGAGGCCCTTGGCGGTGGCCGTATCGGCCGGAGTCGCTGCTCGGTCGTACGTCAAGGGGTTCTCGCGACCGGTCAGCATGAGCCCCAGCACCAGGCGCTCGGCCGGCTCACCGTCACGCCACTCGTGGAGTGCCCCGATCTCGAAGGCCCGCATATCCGGGGTGCGCTGGCGCTCGTTCTCCAGCAGGACGCGCAGGTGTTCAGGGATCATCGAGCGGCGCAGCTCAGAGTGGTCGAGCGTGACCGGGTTGGTGGTCCGGACGGTGTGTTCGTCGTCGGGACCGAGGCCCAGGCGTGCGTGATCCTCGGGCCCGATCAAGCCATGGCTGACGATCTCGTTGAGGCCGGCCCCCGCGAGCTGCATGCGCAACTCATCCACGGGCCGCCCGGGGTCGGCACGATACGGCGGCATGGCGGTGTCGGGCAGCCGCCCCGGCAGCGTCTCGTAGCCGCGAACGCGGGCGACCTCCTCGATGATGTCTGCCTCGATCGAAAGGTCACGGCGATGTCCTGGGACGATGGCGACCAAGGCGTCGCCGATCTCGTTGACCGCGACCAGAAGCGGGTCGTCACCAGCGATGACGGTGATCATCTCGCCGGCGCGGGCACGTTCGGTACGGATCCCCACACGCGCCAGGAGCGCGCGCTGCTCGTCGACGCCCAGCGTCTGGCCCAGCAGCCGGCTCGTGCGCTCGGGCCGGAAGGCGATGCGCCCGGATTCGGGCGCATCCGGTGCGGTGTCGACGACACCGACCGCCACACGGCCACCGCCCCAGGCTCCGATGAGCGCCGCGGTACGGTCGGCGCCGAGGCGGGCCATGCGATGTTCCTGGCCCTTTTCGAAGCGCAGGCTGGCCTCGCTGCGCAGCGCATAGCGGAACGCGGTGCGGCGGACGCTCACGGGATCGAAGATGGCCGACTCGATGATCACGCTGGTGGTGGCATCGCCGACCTCGCTGGCGGCACCGCCCATCACGCCGGCGATGGCCAGCGGGCCTGCGGGATCGCTGATCAGCAGCGTGTCAGTGGTGAGCTCACGCGCCACGTGGTCGAGCGTCTCCAGCCCTTCGCCATCGTGGGCGCGGCGCACGATGATATGGCCCTCGCGGACCGCAGCCGCATCGAAGGTGTGGATGGGCTTGCCCAGCTCCAGGAGCACGTAGTTGGAGGCGTCCACGACGTTGGAGATGGGGCGTACGCCGGCCGCGATGAGGCGCCGCTGCACGTCCCATGGCGAGGGGCCCAGGGTGATGCCGTCCACATAGCGACCCACGAAGACCGGGCACAGCTCGCGATCCTCGACATCGACGTGCAGATGGTCACTCGTGTCGTCGCCGGTCTCGAGCACCGACAGATCTGGCCAGCGCAATGTGGCGAAGGTCGCGGCGGCGACCTCGCGGGCCAGGCCCAGGATGCTGAGCGCATCGCCGCGGTTGGGCTTGACGTCGATGTCGAGCACGACGTCACCGGCCATGCTGGCCATCTCGACGCCCAGCTCCGAGTCCGCCGGCAGGATGAGGATACCGTCGGCGTCACTGGTCAGGCCCAGCTCATCGCCCGAGCACAGCATGCCCTGGCTCTGTGTGCCCGCGATGGTCGTGACATCGATATGGCGGTCGCCCGGCAGCACCGAACCCGGCAAGGCGACCGGGATGCGCTGGCCGACCTCGATATTGGTAGCGCCGCAGACGATAGACAGCTCCGGATCGCCGGCTCCGGTGCGGACCCGGGTCAGCGACAACTTGCGTGAGTTGGGGTGCGGCAGGACCTCCAGCAACTCCCCGACCACGATGCGTTGCCAGTCGGCGCCGATATGCTCGATGGCGCTGACCTCCATGCCCAGCAGCGTGAGGCGTTCGGCCAGCTGCTCCGGCGTCAGCTCGATGTCGACGAACTCGCGCAGCCAGGAAAGTGGGACGCGCATCTAGAGTCGCTCCAGGAAACGCATGTCGTTGGCCAGGAAGGCTCGGATGTCGGTGATGGCGTAGCGCAGCATGGCGATACGGTCGGTGCCCATGCCGAAGGCGAAGCCCTGGTAGTGCTCGGGGTCGATGCCACCGTTGCGCAACACCACCGGATGCACCATGCCGGCGCCAAGGATGGTCATCCAGCCGGTGCGCTTGCAGGCCGGGCAGCCCTCACCCTCGCAGACCACGCAGCCGATGTCGAAGGCCACTGACGGCTCTGTGAAGGGGTAGTAGCCAGGTCGGAAGCGGGTGGCACGGTCAGCGCCGAACATGGCGTGGGCGAAGGTATCCAGCAGGCCGCGAAGGTGCGCCATGGTCGTGCCTTCATCCACCATCAGGCCCTCGATCTGGAAGAACTCGAAGCTGTGGCTGGCGTCGACCGCTTCGTAGCGATAGCAACGGCCGGGGGTGAGGACGCGGATGGGCGGGCGGCGATCGCGCATGGCCCTGATCTGCCCAGGTGAGGTGTGGGTCCGCAGCAGCAACCGATCATCACGCTCAGTACCCGCGGGCTCCTCGACGTAGATGGTGTCCCAGAGGTCACGAGCAGGATGATCGGCCGGGATGTTCAGGGCGCCAAAGTTGAGCGCGTCACTCTCCACTTCGGGGCTGTCCACCACGACGAAGCCGAACTGGCCGAAGATGCGCGCGATCTCACGCTCGGTCTCGACGAGTGGGTGGAGCGAGCCGCGCGCACGCCGACGGCCGGGCAGTGTGACATCCTGGGCCCCTGCACGCAGGCGTGCGTCCAGCGCTTCCGCTTCGAGGCTGACACGGCGATCGGCAAGTGCCGCCTCGATCGACCCGCGCACCGGGTTGGCCAGGGCGCCGACCTTGGGCCGGTCCTCGGCCGAGAGTGCTCCGATGCCACCGAGCAAGCCGCGCAGCTCGCCCTTGCGGCCCAGCATGCCGGACTCGATGGCGTCGAGTGCCTCGGGCGAATCAGCGCCGGCGATGGCGCTGACGGCTCGCGTCCGCAGCTCGTCAAGCTGCGCGCTGAACGAAGCGACGTCCACGACGGGCTTACGAGCTCGTCGCTATGCGGACTTGGCGACCTCAGCGATGCGAGCGAACGTCGCTGCATCGCGGACACCGATGTCGGCCAGACTCTTGCGATCGAGCTCGACGCCCGCCGTCTTGAGCCCGCTGATGAGCTTCCCGTAAGTAGTGCCGTTCTGGCGCGCCGCCGCGTTGATGCGGGCGATCCAGAGCGCGCGCATCTGGCGCTTGCGTTCCTTGCGCCCACGGAAGGCGTAAGCCATCGCGTGCAGCTGGGCCTCGCGGGCCGAACGGATCAACCGACGATGGGTACCGCGCTTACCCTCGGCGGCCTTCAGGAGGCGCTTGTGGCGCTTGTGGGCGGCGACGCCGCGCTTGACTCGTGCCATTGACTGGTCTGACTCCTACAGGTACGGCAGCATCCGCTTGACGGCATCCTTGTTGGCGCCGTCGAGCATCGTCTTGCCAGCGTAGCGACGCTTGCGCCGCGACGACTTGATCTCAAGGTGGTGACCGCGCCAGGACTTGACTCGGTAGATCTTGCCACTGCCGGTAGCGCCAAAGCGCTTCTGGGCACCCTTGTGGCTCTTCATCTTGGGCACTTGGCGTCAGCCTCCTGTGCTGGTCGCCGGCGGGGCCGTGGCTCCGTCCCCGGCGGCCGACGGTGCCGGCGCGTCCGGCTCCGTTTGCTGGCTCTTCTGTTGCGCTTCGCTTTCACCCTTGACGGGCTGGCTGGCCGGCTTGCGCGTCGCGGTCAGGACCATCGACATGGAGCGGCCTTCCAGGATCGGCGGCCGATCGACGGCTCCGTAGTCGGCCACCCGCTCAGCGAACCGAGTCAGCAGATCCCGCCCGATGTAGGCGTGACTGACCTCGCGGCCACGGAACTGGACGGCGACCTTGACACGGTCCCCTTCCTCCAGGAAGCGGATGGCCCGTTTGACCTTGGTGTCGAAGTCTCCCTTGCCGATCTTGACCCTGAGGCGAACCTCCTTGAATTCGACCGAACGTTGGTGTTTGCGAGCTTCCTTTTCCTTGCGCGCCTGTTCGTACTTGAACTGGCCGTAGTCAAGGATCTTGGTGACGGGCGGATTGGACATGGGTGCGACCTCGACAAGGTCGAAACCACGCTCCTGTGCCAGTTGCAGGGCCTGTGGCGTGGGCATGACGCCCAACTGTTCCCCTTCTTCGTCGATGACCCGTACCTGTGGGATCCGGATCGTCTCGTTGATTCGCAGGTCCTTGCTCAGGCTATTCCCTCACTGTTGCTGTCTTCCGATGGTTCTCCCCACGAGTGCGCGACACAAGGCCACGACCTACGCGGGTCGCCGCCGGACTATAGCACAGGGTCGCGCCCGGACGAGCCCTAATCGTCTCGGACGATACGCGTGCCGCGTCAATCGGGGCGTCGCGCGGCGGCCTTCTCCGCGAGCTGCTGAGCCAACTGCTCCCAGCCGATGGCGTCGAGCTGCTCGCCCGTGCGCGTGCGCGGTGAAGCGGTGCGGCTTTCGGCCTCACGGTCGCCCAGCACCAGCATGTAGGGGACCTTCTGCTCCTGTGCCATGCGGATCTTGTTCTGCATGCGGTTGGAGCTGTCGTCGACCTCGACGAAGAGGCGCTTGTCCCGGAGCACCGCCGCCAGCTCGCGAGACGCCTCGATATGGCGGTCGGCGATGGGGATGATGACGGCCTGTACGGGCGCACACCAGAAGGGAAAGGCGCCCGCGAAGTGCTCGGTGATGATGCCGATGAAGCGCTCGAAGGAGCCATAGATAGCGCGATGGATGGCGATGGGGCGCTGCGGCCGGCCGTCCTGATCGATATAGGTGAGGTCGAACCGCTCGGGCAGCATCATCATGTCAGCCTGGATGGTGGCCATCTGCCATTCGCGGCCCAGGGCATCGTCGACATAGATGTCGATCTTGGGCGCATAGAACGTCCCGTCCTTGGGCTTGACGGCGTACGCCACACCGGCACGGTCCAGGGCATCCTGCATCAGTCGCTCGGCATGCTCCCACTGCGCCAGGTCGCCCAGCGCCTTGTCAGGCCGTGTGGCGAAGGAGAAGCGCGGCACCAGGCCGAACCATGAGAAGGCCTCGTTGACCTCGCCCAGCAGAGCCTCCACCTCATCGGCGAGCTGGTCAGGGCGGACGTAGCAGTGGGCATCGTCCTGCACGAACTGACGAACCCGGGTGAGACCTGACAGCGTGCCCGAGCGTTCGTTTCGGTGAAGGCGTCCGTACTCGGACAGTCGGATGGGGAACTCGCGGTACGAACGCACCTTGCTCTTGTAGATGATGGTCGATTCGGGGCAGTTCATCGGCTTGAGCGAGAACGTGACGTCCTCCGAGTCCATCTTGAACATGTTGTCGGCGTAGTGCTGCCAGTGGCCGGATTGCTCCCACAGCTTCTGGCTGACCAGGATGGGTGTGCTCACCTCCTGGTAGCCGCGACGCTCCTGCAGCTCGCGCATGGCCGTCTCCAGGGTGCGCCAGAGGCGCTGGCCCTTGGGGTGCCAGAAGGCGGAGCCGGGACTGACGTCGTGGAAGCTGAAGAGTTCGAGCGCCACACCCAGGCGGCGATGATCGCGTTTGCGAGCTTCCTCCAGCCGCCACAGGTAGAGGTCCAGCTCTTCCCTGGTCGACCAGACTGTGCCGTAGATGCGCTGCAGCATGGGACGCGTGGCATCGCCCCGCCAATAGGCGGCCGAGTTCTTGAGCAGTTTGAAGGGGCCTAGCTCCCCGGTGGACGCCACGTGTGGCCCACGGCAGAGGTCGGTGAAGGGGCCATGGCTGTAGGTCGTCACGACCGGTACCGACTCGCCGGCGACTGCGGCGGCGGCGCGCAGGTCGTCGAGGATCTCCACCTTGTAGGACTGGCCGGCGGCCTCAAGCATGGCCCTGCCCTCGTCGGGGTCCCACTCGCGGCGCTCGAAGCGATGGTTGGCGCGCACCGACTTCTTCATGCGCTTCTCGATGGCGCGCAGGTCCTCGGGGTTCAGCGAGCGTGGCAGCTCGAAGTCGTAGTAGAAGCCGTCCTTGATGGCGGGGCCGATGCCCAGCTTGGCTTCGGGAAAGAGGTCCAGCACCGCCTCAGCCATGATGTGTGCGGCAGAGTGGCGCATGGGATCGAGCGGGTCGTGCACATCGGCATCGAGCAGCTCGTCGGCCGAGCCCTTCTGGGGCGTCTCGAACTCGAGCTCATCCTCGTTGCCTGCGTCGTCGGCGAGGTCGGGGCCGGCGGCGCGCTCAGCTGCGCACATGGGTATCGCTCCTGATCGAGAGTCGACGCCCCTCGCGCTGCATGCGCTCGGAGAGGCGTCTGTGGCATGGCTGCGGACGGCGTCACGCGACCGGCCTCGATCGTACCTCAGGCGGCGAGGCTGAGGCGCCGCCGGTCACGTCCCGCGAACGCGACGCGTCGTCGCAGGCTGGCGCAGAATCGCATCCACACGGTCGCTTGGAGGTTCCTGATGCCCGCACCCTGGCTTGATCCCGAACTCGTGGCTCGCGGCCGGGAGCCGATGAATGCGCTCCGCCACACGCCAGGACTGCCGCTCGACGGTAGCTGGCGCTTCGAGTTGCTCTCCGACCCGGAAGCCGAGCCGACCGGAGTCTGGCGAGAGATCGCGGTGCCAGGTTGTTGGACCCGGCAGGACACGAGCGACCTGCCGCACTACACCAACGTCCAGATGCCCTTCGAGGGTGAGGCGCCGTACGTCCCCGCCGCTAACCCGACCGGCTTGTACGAGCGCGACCTGGAGCTACCGGCGGCGTGGTCGGGCAAGCGCGTGGTGCTGCACGTCGGGGCCGCGGAGTCGATGGTCATGGTCACCCTGAACGGGCACCGCGTCGGCGTCGGCAAGGATTCCCACCTGGCATCGGAGTTCGACATCAGCGAGTGCCTCCGCGCTGGTGCCAACACGCTGCGTCTCCTGGTGCCCAAGTGGTCCGATAGCACCTTCATCGAGGACCAGGACCAGTGGTGGCACGGGGGCCTCACGCGGTCGATCTTCCTCTATGCCACCGAGCAGGTCTATCTCGCCGATGTCGCGGTCGATGCCGGATTGAGCGAGGACCGCCACACGGGCTCTCTGGACATCGAGGTCCAGGTCGGTGGCGTCCACCGCGATCTCGAGCCGGGTTGGGTGGTCGAAGCACGGCTGGAGGGACGCGATGAGGTGCTGGCCGGGACACCGGCCAGCTTCGAGCTCCCCTATTGGGCCTCGGACACGACCGAGCGTGCGACGATCCGGCGCCACGAGCTCTATGGATCCGACGGCCTGGCTGAACTGGCGGAGCCGTGGGAGGCGCTGCAGCCGCATCTCCAGCCGGCCCGCACCGGCTCACTGCGGCTGACGACGAGTGTCCCCGATGTGAAGCCCTGGTCCGCCGAGATGCCCGAAAGGTATGACCTGGAGGTCACGCTGCGCCGGCCCGACGGCACGGTCGCCGACAGCACCAGCATCCGGGTGGGCTTCCGAAGCGTGGAGGTTCGCGGCACGGACCTGCTCATCAACGGCGAGCGGGTCTTCATCCGCGGTGTCAATCGCCACGACTTCGACCAGCACACCGGGCGCGTCGTCTCACCGGAAGCCATGCGCGCGGACCTGGTGGCGATGAAGCGGCATGGCTTCAATGCCGTGCGTACCTCGCACTATCCCAACGACCCGGCCTTCCTCGATCTGACCGACGAGCTGGGCCTCTACGTGGTCGACGAGGCCGACATCGAGTCGCATGCCTTCCAGGCGGCGCTGTGCGACGACCCTCGCTACCTGGCGCAGTGGGTGTCACGCGTTTCAAGGATGGTGCTGCGGGACCGCAACCATCCATCGGTCTACGCTTGGTCCCTCGGCAACGAGTCAGGCTACGGCGCCAACCACGAGGCTGCGGCGGCCTGGGTGCGCAGGCACGAGCCCTCGCGTCCGCTCCACTACGAGGGCGCCATCCGCTTCGATTGGGCCGGCGGTGGGCGGGCCTCCGACTTCGTCTGTCCCATGTACCCGGAGATCAGCGCCATCGTCGAGTTCGCCGAGTCCGGCCGACTGGATCGGCCGCTGATCATGTGCGAGTACTCGCATGCCATGGGCAACGGCAACGGTACGCTGGCCGAATACTGGGATGCCATCGAGTCCACGCCTGGGCTGCAGGGCGGCTTCATCTGGGAGTGGCGGGACCACGGCCTGGCACAAACCCTCCGGGACGGCAGCACCCGCTGGGCCTACGGTGGTGACTTCGGCGACGAGCCCAACGACGGCGATTTCGTGACCGATGGCCTGGTCTGGCCCGACCGCACCCCCAAGCCGGCGCTGCGTGAGGCGCAGTACCTCAATGCCGTCGCGCGCGTCACCGAGGTCGATGCCGACGCGGGCACCGTCATCGTCGCCAATCGCGGGCACTTCCGCGACCTTGACTGGCTGTCCCTGGCATGGGAGTCGGCCGATGATGGTGTCGTGGTGGCGTCGGGGGAGGTCGCCTTGCCGCCGATCGGTCCCGGCGAGAGCGAGGCGGTGTCCCTGCCCGGCTGGAGCGATCTTGATGGCGCCGGCGGTGAGCGCTGGCTCACGTTCCACTTCCAGACATCATCGACCGAGCGGTGGGCGGGTGCCGGAACAGAGGTGTGCTGGGACCAGGTGCCGCTGTACGAGGGCCGCGCGGGTGCGACCGACCGTACGGCCGGGACCAGTCCGATCGAACTCGACGCGGATGGCTACCTCATCCATCCGGCACTGGCCGCAGCGCCTCGGCTCTCACTGTGGCGCGCTCCGACCGACAACGACCGCATCGCCGGACTTGCCGGGATGTGGGCGCGCCAGGGGCTCGACGAGCCCCAGTCTGGCCCGGCGCAGGTCGAGCACCAGGGCGCCACCACCACCGTCACGCGCGAGGTCCGGGTGGGCGACTCCCTCGTCACGCATCGGCAGGTGTTCACGGCGCTCGCCGAAGGCGGCGTGCACGTGGCGGAGGAGGCCGTCATCCCGTCGGAGTTGGCGGATCTCCCCCGTGTGGGCACCGTGCTGGAACTTCGTGCTGGCCTGGAGTCGGCCGAGTGGTTCGGCCTGGGCCCTCAGGAGTGCTACCCCGACCGCCGGCGTGGCGGGCTGGTCGGCCGCTGGACGGCGTCGATCGACGACCTGTTCACGCCCTACATCTGGCCGCAGGAGTCAGGCGGACGAGCCGGCGTGCGCTGGCTGGAGTTGCGTGATGCGTCCGGCACGGGCGTGCGTCTGAGCATGGGGCAGCCCGCCCTGGTGTCGGCCACGCACTACCGCGCTACCGACCTCCAAGCAGCGACGCACCACGAGGAACTCGTGCCACGTGCCGAGACCATCGTCCACATCGATGCGGCTCACCGCGGCGTGGGGACGGCCTCGTGCGGGCCGGACACGCTTGAGCAGTACCTGGTCCGTGGCGGGTGCTACCGCTGGGAGTGGACGCTCCTGCCGGTCAGCTAGCCTGTCGCGGACCGGTCTCCCCTGTCCTGCCGAGCAACTCGTCGAGTCCGGCCAGCGGGATACCCAGCCAGTCGGAGCGTGAGCCCAGACGCGAGGTCAGTTCCTCGCAGGCGCGCGACACGAGCAGGCACTTGAACAGGATCGACCAAGCGTCGTCGTCGGACGGGTTGAACGACCCATCCACCGTCGCGTCGCGATAGCCGCGGATGCACGCCGCCGACATCCATTGGAACCAGTAGGTCGACCACGCCGCGAGGCCATCAGGTTCGACCGCCTCGGCGCTGAGCAGTTCGCGCTCCACTCTCGGCCAGTGTGCGGCGAAGTGCAGGGATCGAACGATGGCTGCCAGGTCGGTCAAGGCGGGCCGCTTGAGGCGTCGCTGGCTCAGGGGCCGGCCGGTGTCGCCCTCGAAGTCGATGATGACCACGTCGCTGCCGGTATCGAGCACCTGTCCAAGGTGCAAGTCGCCGTGGACGCGGATACGTTGGCCGTCGGTCCGGAGGTCACGCAGGCGCGCCAGCAGCGCATCGACACGCGCCGAGGCCTCGAGCACGACACGTGCCGCTTCCTGGTCGCGCAGCGGCAACGATCCGCGTCGGTCCTCCAGCAGCTCCAGGGCGTCGTTGACGCGCCCGCGCACCGACTGGAAGAGCGAGCGCACGTAGAAGGGCGACATCGGTTCTGGCGCGAAGCCCGCGTCGCTCGCATCGGCAGCGGCCAGCAGTCGATGCATCTGGCCCACCCGTTCACCAAGCACGCGCGAGGTCTCGAGCACCATGCCGATGCGGTCGCGCGCACGAGCCGGGATCTCCATGTCGGCCAGCTCGAGGAAGAAGCGGTCGCCATCGGTAGCCAGCTCGGGCGGCTCCGTCTCCGCCTCAGCATCGTGGAGGAAGGTGCCGACTGCCTCGCGGATCGATTCCCAAAGGTTGCCCTCGTGCGGCACGTAGGCCTGCACCATGGCCAGCGTGGCCTGCGTGCGCTTGTGGACGATCTCGGCGGAGCCCAGCACGCGTGGCACGTTGGTGAAACCGGCATCAGCCAGGTAGCGTCCCAGCTCGAGGTCCGGATTGGTGCCATCGTCGAGCACGCGGTACAGCTTCAGCACGACCCGCTCGCCGTACGAGGCTGCGCTGTTGGACATGGTAGGTTGATCGCGCACCGGGGTCGCGGTCAGGTCGGCCTTCGCGACGCCGGCAAGTCGTTCGCGCAGGCCCTTCTGGGCCCGACCCACGAGCTCACCATGGGTCCCCTTGATGCGACGATGTCCGCTGACGACGCCGAGCAGCGTCTCGTACACACCCGGCACATGTGTGCCGTCCAGCAGCAGGGCGGACGCGCCGGCGCCGACCAGGCGAGCGATGGCAGCATCGGGCGCGGTCGCGAGCAGCTCGTCGGCGTCGAGGTCGATGTCGGTGGCCAGCGGCAGGACGTAGGTGGCAGGCTCGATATCGCGATACGACACCTGCAGGAAAGCCAGCACCGCCGAAGGCGTGGAAGGCAGTGCCACGACTTCGCTCATACGCACGCTGGCGACCGGGTGGCTGCCACCGCGATACCAGCGCCGCGACATGGCCCAGCGCAACAGCACCGAGGCGACCTCCTCGCCCGGTCGCTTGAGGCGTGCCAGCAGATCACCACGCCACGCCAGCTCGGGCAGGTCGCTGCTGGCGCTCACCTCACCCGCGGTGGGGTCGATCGCCAACCGGAACCACAGGAACGAGTGGGGGCCCAGGCTGACCATGTAGGGTGCCGCGCCGATGCGGGGGAACTCCACGGCACCGAAGAGCTCCACCGGCACGCGACCCTCGAAACGACCGAGCGCCAGCTCGCTCCACTGCGCGTAGCGACTGAGGTTGGCGACCACCAGGATGGTCTCGCCCTCGTATTCGCGGATGAAGGCGAGGATGCGACGGTTGTCGGGATGGAGGAACTCGAGACTGCCACGACCGAAGGCGGGATGCTTCTTGCGCAGCGCGATGAGCCGCTTGGTCCACCACAGCAGCGACTGCGGGTTGGCCTGCTGGGTCTCGACGTTGACGGCCTCGTAGTGGTACTCGGGATCGGTCACCACCGGCAGGTAGAGCCGCTGCCGGTTGGCGGCGCTGAAGCCGGCGTTGCGGTCCGATGACCACTGCATCGGGGTGCGCACGCCGTTGCGGTCACCGACATAGACGTTGTCGCCCATGCCGATCTCGTCGCCGTAGTAGATGACCGGGGTGCCCGGCAGGCTGAAGAGCAGGCCGTTGAGCAGCTCGATGCGGCGGCGGTTGTTGCCCAGCAATGGCGCCAGGCGGCGGCGGATGCCCAGGTTGATGCGCGCCTGCGGGTCGGCGGCATAGACGCGGTACATGTAGTCGCGCTCCTCGTCGGTGACCATCTCCAACGTGAGCTCGTCGTGGTTGCGCAGGAAGAGCGCCCACTGTCCCGCCGGCGGCAGCTCGGGGGTCTGCTCGAGGATGTCGAGGACCGGGTAGCGGTCCTCCATGCGCAGCGCCATGAACATGCGCGGCATGAGCGGGAAGTGGAACGCCATGTGGCACTCGTCCCCCTCACCCGCGCCGAAGTAGGCGACCGCATCCTCGGGCCACTGGTTGGCCTCCGCGAGCAGCATGCGGTCGGCGTAGTGCGCATCCACGTGGGCGCGCAGCGCCTTCAGGAAGCGGTGCGTCTCGGGCAGGTTCTCGCCGTTGGTGCCGTCGCGCTCGTAGAGGTAGGGGATGGCATCGAGGCGCAGGCCGTCGACGCCGGCCTCGAGCCAGAAGTCGGTGGCTTTCAGGAGCGCGTCCTGCACGCGGGGGGCGTCGAAGTTGAGGTCCGGCTGGTGGGCGTAGAAGCGGTGCCAGTAGTAGGCGCCCGCGACCGGGTCCCAGCTCCAGTTGGAGGGTTCGAAGTCCTTGAAGATGATGCGCGCGTCGGGGTAGCGCTCGGGCGTGTCGCTCCACACGTACCAGTCACGCTCGGGGCTGCCCGCGGGCGCCTTGCGGGCACGGCGGAACCAGGGGTGCGCATCGCTGGTGTGGTTGAAGACGAGCTCGGTGATGACGCGCAGGTCGCGCCGGTGCGCCTCGCGGATGAAGGTGCGCACGTCACGCAGCGTGCCGTAGTCGGGATGGACGCCGGTGTAGTCGGCGATGTCGTAGCCGTCGTCGCGTCCGGGGCTGGGGTAGAAGGGCATCACCCAGAGGGCGCTGACACCGAGGTCGGCGAGGTAGTCGAGGCGGCCCGTGAGACCGCGGAAGTCACCGATGCCGTCCCCGGAGCTGTCGCTGAAGGCACGCACGTGGACCTGGTAGATGACCGCGTCCTTGTACCACGACCGATCGGGCGGGAAGCCGGTGGAGCGCCGCCCGATCGGGGCGCCCTCGGAGCGGCCGGGTGCCCGTTTGGGCGGCGCGGATGCCGACGTTCGAGGTCCCGGGTTCGCGTCGCTCCCTGACTGTTCCGATCGCATCGCCGCGCAGCCTACCCGATTGGTGACGCCACCCGGTCAGGCCATTTCGATGCAGCGGGCCAGGACCATCGAATGGCGCCGGAGTAGATGGTGCTCGCCGGCCGCGCAGACCTCGCCCTTGCGAGCCTCGAAGGGCTGCTCGGCGGCGGTGTCGAAGACGCACTCCCAGGCGCCCCCCAGCCAGCCATCGGGCAGCCGCAGCGTCACGTCATCATCACTGGCGTTGAGAGCGAGGTAGAAGGAGTCGTCTTCGATAGGTCGGCCATCCGCGTCGACCAGGTTCAGGCCAGAGAGGTAGACCGCGATCGTGGCTGCGGCGTCGGTATGCCACTGCCCATCGTCCATGCGCGCGCCGTCGAGCGTGCACCATTCGATGTCACGCGGACGGTCGGGGTCGGCATCCTCGGGAACGCCGACGCGGTACCAGTGACGCCGCATGAACACCGGATGCGCTCGGCGCAACGCGATGAGGCGACGTGTGAAGTCGAGCATCTCCGGGTCGGCCCCGTCCCAGTCGTACCAGGACAGCTCGGAGTCGTGGCAGTAGGCGTTGTTGTTACCGCCCTGTGAGCGGCCCAGCTCATCGCCTCCGAGCAGCACCGGTACACCCTGGGACAGGAAGAGTGTGGCCAGCAGGTTTCGGCGCTGGCGCCGGCGCAAGGCCGTGATGTCCGGATCGGTGCTGGGACCCTCTTCACCACAGTTCCAGGAGCGGTTGTGCGACTCGCCGTCTCGGTCACCATCGACATTAGCCAGGTTGTGCTTCTGCTCGTAGCTGACCAGGTCAGCCAGCGTGAAGCCATCGTGGGAAGTCACCAGGTTGATGCTGGCCGCGGGTGGCCGGCCCTCATCGGCGAAGAGGTCGGCGCTGCCGCTGAAGCGGCGGCCGAAATCGTGGAGCATGTCCGGCTGGCCGCGCCACACGTCTCGCACCGTGTCTCGGTAGGCGCCATTCCATTCGGCCCACGGCGGCGGGAAGCTACCCACCTGGTAGCCGCCCTCGCCCACGTCCCAGGGCTCGGCGATGAGCTTGGCCGTCCGAACTACGGGATCCTGCTGGATGACGTCGAAGAAAGCTGCGCCACGGTCGACGTGGTGGTCCTCGCGGGCCAGGGCGGAGGCAAGGTCGAAGCGAAAGCCGTCGACATGCATCTGGCTGATCCAGTAGCGCAGGCTGTCGAGGATCAGCTGCAGCACGAACGGTTCGCGCACGTCGAGCGAGTTCCCGGTGCCGGTGTAGTCGACGTAGTGGCGGGGATTGTCGGGTCGCACGCGGTAGTAGGCGACGTTGTCCAGGCCACGCATGGAGAGCATGGGACCGCGGTGGTTGCCCTCACCGGTGTGGTTGTAGACCACGTCGAGGATGACCTCGAGGCCGGCGGCGTGGAGAGCCTTGACCATGGACTTGAACTCGTCCACCTGCTGGCCAGCGGTGCCGCTCGCGGCGTACCCCGCGTGCGGTGCGAAGAAGCCGATGGAGTTGTAGCCCCAGTAGTTGCGCAGGCCACGCTCGAGCAGGAAGCCATCGTCGATGAAGTGGTGGACCGGCAGCAGCTCCACCGACGTGACGCCCAGGGTCAGCAGGTGCTCGATGGCCGCGGGCTGGGCCATGCCGACGTAGGTGCCACGCAACTCGGCCGGCACCCCTGGGTGCTGCTGGGTGAAGCCCTTGACGTGCGTCTCGTAGATGACCATCTCGTTATCGGGCAGGCGCGGCGACGCGTCGTCGCCCCAGTCGTAGTCGTCGTCCACCACTAGCGAACGCGGCACGTCGGGCGCGCTGTCGTCTTCCTGCTTGACGAACGGGTGGCCAGGCACGTGAGCGTGGATGCTGTCGCTCCAGCGGACCTGTCCGTCGATGGCGCGGGCGTATGGGTCGAGCAGCAGCTTGCGCGGGTTACAGCGCGCACCGCGTGCTGGATCCCAGGGTCCGTGCACGCGGTAGCCATAGCGCTGGCCGGCGCCGACCCCGGGCAGGTATCCGTGCCACACATACCCGGTCCGCTCGGGCAGGTCCAGGCGTTCCTCGTGACCGCGCTCGTCGAACAGACACAGCTCCACGCGTTCCGCGACCTGCGAGAAGACACCGAAGGCGGTGCCCGTGCCATCGGCGTGGGCACCAAGCGGGTAGGGTGCGCCGGTCAGGGCGCGTGGCGGCGATACCTTGTCGTGGTCGTCGTGGGTGCCGATAGCGCTGGACTCCTCTGACCGGCGGGCCGGACAGCCTCGACCGCGGCAGGTTCACCGTAGGCGGATGGTGGGCGACACTGGACTCGAACCAGTGACCTCTTGCATGTCAAGCAAGTGCTCTAACCAGCTGAGCTAGCCGCCCGAGACGAAGAACGATAGCAGAGCCGCCAAGGGGCGTCATCTCACTGGCCTGTCGCCGTGGACATCCGGACGTCGACGAGGAGGCTGCTCTGTCGGCGACGGGCATGGCACGAGCCAGGTACTGATGGTGCGGGCCGATTCTGGTCCCTTCGGCCCTGTCGCGCGTCCGCCGCACCGGGCACGCTTCGAGTCGGACGGTCCCGCCCGTCGTACTTGCGCTTGCTCCAGCCCGGGCATGATCGGGTCGTAGCTTACGAGGTCATCATGACGACACTGCCAGAGACGGGTCACGAGCACCACGACAGGATCCGCGAGCACATCGATCGCCTCCCGGCACTCGCAGACATGCTGGAACTGCGGCCCGTGCCCCCGGGATTCGGACCGACCTTCGCCAAGGAGTACGACTTCATGACGGGCACGTTGTGGCCGCATGTCGAGGTGGTGGAGAGCACCATCTACCCGGAGCTGGAGCGGCTGCAGCAGAACCGCCATTCGATGGCGCACCTGCGTCGGGAGCACGAGGAGATGGCCGGGCTCATCGAATCCATGGGCGGCTATCTGGAGCGTGCGGAGGCCGGTCGCCTCAATCCCACCGATGCGCTCGGCCTGCGCCGTCTCATCATCAGCTTCTACGCCCTGGTCAAGACGCACGTTGGCGAGGAGGAGGAGTACCTGCGAGTGTTGCAGGGAAACCTCTCCGTCGAGGAGCAGGCCGCGCTCCAGCGTGGCCTCGAGCACCGCTCGTCCGAGTAGTCACGCCGGCGCGGTCGGCGCAGGACGCCAAGGCCCGATACGATTGGCAGGCGATGGACGAACTCAGCGGCGGATCGGTCCCGATCGGCAACATCAACCCGCGCGACTATCGGTTCGTGATGTCCCTTGCCCGGCGACACAATGCCATCGTCTTCTGGCACCGTGATCGCAATGGAGTTGACTGGCAACCGCTGCTGATGCCGCTCGAGCCTCGCGAGAGGTCTCGCCCGCCCAAGGGCTAGCGGATCCTGCGCCAGGCTAGCCCCGGCGGTTCTGTTCCTGGAGCTGGCGATCGACCTCGCTCTGGATCTGGTCGTCACGCCGCTGCTTGGCACGGCGGCCCAGCCAGAAGACGATGACCACGGGCCAGGCCCAAGCGGCAACCGCTCCGATGGCGAGCGGGGCGATGTAGTCCTGCCAACTGGGATTCTCGAGGTTCATGATCACCAGGATCACCAGGGTCACGATGGCGCCGACGGTGACGCCGATGGCACGCTGGATCATGTGTGTCGTTCCTCCACGATGTCGGTTTCGCGCCTCTCGGCTCGTGGGCGCGGTGGCCCGCCCACATCGTAGCGCCCGCGGCCGCTCCGCGGAGCGTCCCCCGTGCGACATCGCTCCCGATCGGATCTTGCCCGCGACTGGGGAGCGGGGCTGCCCGTGGACCCCTACCATCGACCTTGTGAGCACTTTGACCGCCCCCTCCCCTGCGACGCTCGTGCGACGCCTGCTGGCGGCCTTTCCGGAGGCTGCCGGTCGTGAAGACGAGGTCCTGCTCGTCCGTGCCCCCGGTCGTGTCAACCTCATCGGAGAGCACACCGATTACAACGGCGGCTTCGTGCTGCCCTTCGCTATCGATATGGACGTCCGGGTCGCGCTACTGCCGAGTGAACGACCACGCATCCGCATCCGGCGCGAGGACAACGCCGAAGACGCCACCATCAGCCTGGAACCGTTCCCGCCCCGGGGCGACGCCTGGCACGACTACATGGCCGGCACTGCCTGGGCGATGGATCTGCATGGCCAACCCATCCGCGGCTTCGATGGATTGCTCTCGAGTACGTTGCCCATCGGCTCGGGTCTGTCCTCATCCGCGGCACTCGAAGTGGTGACGGCATGGGCGCTATCAGGCCCCGCTGGCCCATCGGCCGGACCGCTCCAGATCGCCCAGATCGCGCAGTACGCGGAGAACCACCATGTCGGGGTGCTGTGTGGGCTGATGGACCAGTTCGCCTCGGCCTGTGGGGTCGAGGGCCATGCGCTCCTGTTCGACTGTCGCTCGACCGAGTGGCAGCCGGTGCCACTGCCCGACGACCTGGCCCTGGTCGTCATCCACAGCGGCGTCTCGCACGGCCATGCCGACAACGAGTACAACGCCCGCCGTGCCGCCTGCGAGCGCGTCGTGGCCGTGATCGCCGCCGACGATGCGTCGGTGGCGCTGCTGCGCGACGTGGACATGGCCCGGCTCGATGCCTATCGCCACCGTATCGATGCCGTCGACTACCGGCGCGCGTACCACGTCATCACCGAGAACCAGCGCGTGCTTGACGCCGTCGACGCCTTCGGCGCGGGCGACCACGCCGCCCTGGGTGCGCTGATGGCCGGCAGCCAGGCCTCGATGCGCGACGACTACGCCATCACCTGTCCCGAGATCGATGCGTTGGTGGCGCTCACGGTCGAGACGTCGGGTGTGGTGGGCTCGCGCATGACCGGCGGCGGGTTCGGCGGTTGCACCATCAGCCTGGTGCGGCCCGATGCCGTGGCGGGACTACGGCAGCGCGTCGAGCGTGACTACCCCGCGGTCACCGGCTGTACACCACGCTTCTGGACGGTCCATGCGGTGGACGGCGCGGGCTTCGTCTCTGCCTGATCCGAGTTCTCGGCGGGTGGACCGGCGGACCTATCCCTTGGTCGAACCGAGGGTCAGACCGCTGATGAACTGTTTCTGGAGCACGAAGAAGACGATCAGCGTCGGCAGGGCGATCAGCAGCGAGGCCGCTGCGACGAGATTGCTGTCGACAAAGTACTGGCCCTTCAGGTTGTTGAGGGCCGAGGTGATCGGGAACTTGGAACCGGTGCTCATCAGGAACAGCGCCCAGAAGAAGTCGTTGTAGATCCACGTCACCTGGAGCACCGCGAGCGCAGCAAGGGCGGGCCGCGTCAGTGGCAGGATGATGGCATGGAAGGTCTTCCACACTGACGCACCATCGACGATGGCCGCCTCGTTGAGCTCCTTGGGCAGGGTCTTCATGTAGTTGCTCAAGACGAAGGTACAGAAGCCTAGCTGGAACGCGATGTGCACGATGGCGATGCCAAGGTACTGGTCGTAGAGCAGGTCGGGCTGGCGCCGGAAGATCTGATATAGCGGCGTGATCAGCACCTGCGGCGGTAGCATGTTGAGGCCCAGGAACAGCAACAACATGGCCAGGTTGAACTTGAAGCTGTAGCGCGATAGGACGAAGGCCAGCATCGAGGCCAGGAACAGCACCACGATCACGGCTGGGAGGACGATCACTGCCGTGTTGAAGAAGTAGCGAATGAGCTCAGCGTCGTTCCAGGCGTTGACGTAGTTGTCCAGCGTCAAGCTTGTGGCGACGGAGACGTAGCCGTTCTGGGCCGTGTCCGAGAACGGTCGAAGCGACGTGTACAGGGCCCACAGCAACGGCAGCAGCCAGACGATGGACATGACGATGAGGAAGCCATGCAGCGCGGCTCGCTTCCAGTCGAAGCCCTTCTTGGGGCCCTGGCCCGCCGCGGGGTTCACAGTTTGCGTCGATGCCGTCATAGCGAGTCGTCCTTGAGCATGCGGAGCAGGAACGCGGTGATGGGGATCAGCGAGATCAGCAGCAGGACGACGGCGATGGCAGACCCGAAACCGACCCGCACACCCTCGCCCACGATGTTGTTGGTGACCAGGATGGACAGCAACTCGAGTCCATTGAGGCCCTTGTTGATGACATAGACGATATCGAAGGCCCGGAGCGACTCGATCACGGTGATGACGACGACGACGATATTGATGGGCTTCATCACCGGGAAGACCACGTGGAAGAATGTCTGCCGCTCGTTGGCGCCGTCGATCTGGGCGGCCTCACGCAGGTTGGGGTCAACGGCCTTCAGTCCGGCCAGGTACAGGATCATCACGTAGCCCACGTGGCGCCAACTGGCAGCGACGAGCACGGACCACAGGTTGAGGTCGCGATCGCCCAGCCAGTCGATGAAGATGTCGTCACTGCTGGTGGTGCCCAGCAGGCTATTCAGGAACCCCTGGTCGGGCGAGTAGATGAGATTGCCCCAGATGAAGCCGATGATCGCGAGTGATAGCACCACCGGCATGTACAAGGCGCCCTGGTAGAAACGCGTGCCGCGGATGTTCTTGTCCAGCAGGACCGCCAGGAACATGCCAAGCGGGGTAGCGAGCACCGCCAGCCAAACCAGCCAGATGATGTTGTGTTGCACAGCCGGCCAGAAGAACGGGTACTTGGTGAAGAGGATCTCGTAGTTCCAGAGGCCGACCCAGTTCGTCCGTGTCAGCGGGTCGCCGATGCCGTTCCAGGTCCCGAACGACCAGATGATCGACAGGATCGTGGGGATGATCACGAAGAGCGTGACCACGATGGTGGGAATCGCCACCATGGTGAACAAGATCAGCTTGTCCCGACGGTTCAGCGGGCTGTAGCGGCGCTTCCTTGGGGGCTTGCCGCGCACAGAAGCCCCCGTCCCGGCCGTTGAGCCGGAGGCGGGGGCTGCTCCGTCGGCGACGGATCGAGTCACCGATTGGGACGCTAGTTAGTCAGTGGGGGCAGGGTGTCCCAGAAATCCTGGATACCCTGGAGGTAGCTGTCCAGATCCTGGTCCGGGTTGTCCAGGAAGTTCTGCAGGAAGCCCTGCATGCCCTGCGGGCCCGCGAAGTCCGGTCGCGTGTCGCGGTCGAGGAACTGGGCGATAGCACCGGCTCCGCCGATGATCTCTGCCATGCGCTGCTGCTGTGGCGTGTAGGCAGACGTGTCGGCATCGTTCGCGGCAGCCACATTGTTGGGGCTGGCGGCCAGGAAGATGTCCTGGGCGGCACCGGTGGCGAGGCAGGCCAGCATGGCCTTGGCGCCGTCGGGGTTGGCCGCGTTCGCAGCCATGACCAGGCCGTCGATGGGGGCGTCGATCCCCATTTCAGCATCGAATTCGGTGCCGGCTACCGGGAAGGGGAAGAAGTCCCAATCGGAGGTGACCGCGTCGATCTCCTCCTGCGTGGCGCCTTCACCGGCATAGACGGGGATCTGCTCGCCGAAGAACGTGCCGATGAACATCATCGCCGCGTCCTTGTTCAGGACGGCCTGGGCGGCCTCCTGCCAGTCGCGACCGAGCGCGCCGTCCTGGAGATACGGGGTCAGCGACTTCCAGGTCTCGAACACCGTCTTGACGCGAGGGTCCGTCCAGCTCTCGTTGCCGGCCATGAGGTCGACGTGGAACTGGTACCCATTGAGGCGCATGTTGAGGATGTCGAAGAAGCCCATGGCGGGCCAGCCCTGCTTGTCAGCGAAGGCCAGTGGCACCATGCCCGCGGCCTTGATGTTCTCGCTCAGGGCGACGAACTCGTCGAGCGTGGTGGGCACTTCCCAGCCGTTCTCCTCGAACACGCTGGGGCGGTAGTTGATGACCCATGGATAGTTGTAGATGGGCACGAAGTACTGCTCGCCATCGTTGCCGGTCGAGGCGATCTTGAAAGCCTCGCTGTAGTTGTCGCCGACCTCCGCCCAGACGTCGCTCAACGAGCCGAACAGCCCCTGCTCAGCGAAGAACTTCATGCGGAAGCCTGCGAACCAGGCCAGGATGTCCTCCGGGCTGGCCTGCAGCGCCTGGCTGAAGGTGTTCTGGTAGTCCTCGTGCTGCAGCGTGTTGATGCTGATGGACAGGCCGGTCTGATCGGCGCAGTAGTCCATCATGTCCTGCATGGCCTGCTTGGGCACTGGGTCCGAGTAGTTCGAACGCATCGTCACGTTGCCCTGCGCGGCGACGCCGATGCTTGTGAACGCCAGCGCGGCCGTGGCCAACGCCGTCGCGGCGACGGTCAGCCGCCGACGCGCACGATATTCAGGGGACGCCATGTGATTCCTCCTCACTCTGTGACTGCGGACCTCCCTACGGTCCGACAGAAACCGACACGGTTCGCACGGATTGTGTCCCTATCGCGATAGCATGTCAACCTGAAAGTTGCCTCACCACCGACTTGTTGTGCCCATCCGTTGACTTCTGTGGAAGTTCGCGGCAGAATCCGACCACCACCGCCTCAGTAGCCAGGGAGAGCCCGTACCGTGTTGGCACCGCAGCGCCATGCTTTCATCCTCGATCGGCTCCGGGCTGATGGGGCCGTGCGCGTGGCAGACATGGTGCGCCAGCTGCACGTTTCGGACATGACCGTGCGTCGTGACCTTGAAGTGCTCGAGTCGCAGGGTCACCTGGTCAAGGTCCACGGCGGCGCAACGCTGCTACGCAAATCCTCGGTGCATGAGCCGGGCTTCGACACCAAGCGCACGCTGGAGCACGAGGCCAAGCTGGCCATCGCGCGTACGGCCGCCGCGCTGGTGGAGCCGGGCATGGCCGTTGCCATCTCTGCCGGCAGTACCACCTACGAGGTCAGTCGCCGCCTCGTCGATATCCCTCGGCTCACGGTCGTGACCAACTCGGTGCCGGCCGCGGAGGTGCTCTATCACGGCGGACGCAGTGACCAGACCATCATCCTGAGTGGCGGCGTGCGCACGCCCTCGGATGCGCTGGTAGGGCCCTTCGCGGTCAGCGCGCTGCGGGCGGTCAACGTCGACCTGGTGTTCCTCGGCGTGCACGGCGTCGACAAGCGGGCCGGCTTCACCACGCCCAACATGCTGGAGGCGGAGACCAACCAGGCGCTCATCGAGACCGGACGACGGCTGGTGGTCACGGCCGACCACACCAAGTGGGGCGTCACCGGAGTCAGCACCATCGCCCGGCTTGACCGCGCTGACATCGTCATCAGCGATCGCGGCCTCGATGGGGACGCACGAGCGGTCCTCCGTGAGGAGGTCGGCGAACTCATCCTGGCCGGCTCGGGTGAGCCGGTGGAGGCCTGCCGTCCTCGGCCGCAGTCCGCCCTCCTGTCCAGGGCCCTCTGAGGATGCCCCTGCCGCTCGGCCCGCATCGGCGCTATGACCCGCTGAGCGATCAGTGGGTGCTGGTGTCGGCGGGGCGCACCAAACGACCCTGGTTGGGAAGCCAGGAGCGCCGTACGCTGATCGACGAGCGGCCCGCCTACGATCCCGAATGCTACCTGTGCCCCGGCAACGCCCGCGTCAGCGGTGGACGGAACCCCGAGTACACCTCGACCTGGGTCTTCACCAACGATTTCGCTGCCTTGCGTCCCAACGCCGGTGATGACCGGCTGGAGGACGGGCTGTTGCTGGCAGAAGCCCAGCCGGGCACCTGCCGAGTGCTGTGCTTCTCGCCGCGCCATGACCTGACACTCACGCGCATGGAGCCCTCTGGCGTGCGTGAGGTCATCGAGATGTGGGCGGACCAGACGCTGCAGCTGGGTGCTGATTGGCGCTGGGTGCAGATCTTCGAGAACCGTGGCGAGGCCATGGGGGCCTCCAACCCACACCCCCACGGACAGATCTGGGCCGGTGCCGCCTTGCCGGACCGGGCGGCGCGCGAAGACGCCTCGCAGCGCCGCCACCATGCGGAAACCGGGCGTCGTCTGCTGCTCGATGTGGTGGAACAGGAGCGCGCCGGCGTGCGCGTGGTCGAGGAGGACGACGAGTGGCTGGCGTTGGTGCCGTTCTGGGCGGTGTGGCCGTTTGAAACGCTGCTGCTTCCCAAGCGGCCGGCGGCCCGCATCCCCGATCTCGACGGATCGCAGCGGATCGCCCTGGCTGGGGTGATGCAACGGCTGATGCGGCGCTACGACGCCCTCTTCGATCAGCCCATGCCCTTCTCCATGGGCTGGCACCAGGCCCCGTTTGGTGAGGGACCGAGCGAGCCTTGGCAGGTGCACGCCCATTTCATGCCGCCGCTGCTGGAGGCCACCAAGCGCAAGTTCATGGTGGGCTATGAGTTGCTCTCCGAACCGCAACGCGACATCACCGCCGAGGATGCCGCGGAGCGCTTGCGGGCGGCTGGCGACGCCCGCTGAGGGGGTGTCACGCGGGGCCGCCGATGGCGGGGTAGCATCGGATGGTGCCCAGGATCCGGCGTGACCAGTCAACCACTCGTCGAACGTGGGGCCGTGCTGGCTCGGCTGGCCGACGAGGAATGGGATCTGGTGGTCATCGGCGGCGGCATCGTCGGCTCCGGGGTCTTGCTGGATGCCACTTCTCGCGGCCTGAAGGCTGCACTCGTCGAGCAGGATGATCTGGCGGTCGGGACCTCCTCGCGCTCGTCGCGCCTCATCCACGGCGGGCTGCGTTACCTCGAGGACATGCGCCTTGGCCTGGTGCGAGAGGCCTTGGCCGAACGCTCGCGCCTAATGCACCTGGCACCGCACCTGGTGCGCCTGGAGCGTTTCCTCTTCCCGGTCTACGGCTATCCGCTCGTCAGCCGCGCCTTCATGGGCGCCGGCCTGATGCTCTACGACCTGCTGGGTGCCGCGCGCGACGGCGGCCGTGCCCACCATCTCGGTGCCGATGCTGTGGCGGAGCTGGTGCCGCCCATCCGCCGAGCGGGACTGCGCGGCGGCGTGACCTACAGCGATGGCGTCGAAGATGACGCGCGCTTCAGCATCGCGGTGGCGCGCAGCGCCGTCGCGGCCGGTGCTGCGGCGGTGACACGAGCCCATGTCAGGAGCTTGCTCACCGCCGACGATGGGCGCGTCATGGGGCTCACCGTCCACGATCGCATCAGCGGTTCGGACCTCGATGTCCGTGCAGACATGGTCGTCGATGCCACCGGGGTGTGGCTGGGCCACCCCGAGGCACGGCTCGGTGGCTCCACCATCAAGCTGGTGCCCAGTCGTGGCACACACCTGGTATTCGAACGCGAGCGACTACCGCTGCAGACGGGCATGACGCTGAAGATCCCGGGTCGTGTCCTCTTCATCATCCCCTACCCCGGGTACTGGATCGTGGGCACCACCGACGAGGCGGACGATGGCGCACCCGAGCGGCCCGTCCCGACGGCCCACGAGGTCGACCAGATCGTCGACACCGTCAACCACGTGCTGGATGTCGACCTGCGGCCAGAGGATGCGGTCGGCGCCTATGCCGGACTGCGCCCGCTGGTCGGCGCGCCAGGCGGTGACACCGCGCGGGTCAGCCGCGAACACACCATCCATCGCGAGGCGTCGGGGCTCATCCGTGTCTCTGGCGGCAAGTACACGACCTACCGATTGATGGCGCGCGATGCGGTCGATGTCGCGCTCGAGGCCCGGGGTGTGGGGAGGCCACCGAGCCGCACGGCCGATCACCCACTGCTGGGCGCGGCGCCACATGAGGTGCTCGAAGCGCTGGTGGTCGAGCTGGCCGCGGTCGGTGACCTTGGCGAGGGGCGCGCCCGGGCCTTGGTCGACCGCCACGGGACGCAGGCGCGCGATGTGGTCCGCTTGGGTGAAGCGCGTGACCTGCTGCGACCGCTGGCTCCCGATACGCCGGAGCTGGAAGCGGAAGTGGCGTGGGGCGTGGAGCAGGAGATGGCGCTCACCCTCGACGATCTGCTGGCGCGCCGCATGCGCCTGTCGATGGCCCGACGCGACCGCGGGGCTGCGATAGCACCGCGAGTGGCCGCCATCATGGGTGCCCAGCTGGGCTGGAATGCGCTACGCCAGGCAACGGAGGTCGAGACCTACCTGGCGGGTGCACACCGTGAGTACGACGTTCCGTCGGCGTGAGGCCGGACGGGCGAAGGGAGGGAACCCGTGAGTGCTGAGTATGTCCTGGCCCTCGACCAGGGCACGACATCGTCGCGGGCCATCGTCTTCGATCGTGACGGCGAGGCGGTGGCGGTGGCACAGCGCGAGTACCCGCAGGGCTATCCATTCCCCGGTCATGTCACCCACGATGCCGAGGACATCTGGGCCAGCCAGCTCGGCGTCGCCCACGAGGTCCTGGCAGCCATCCCCGGTGGCGCCGGAAACATCGCGGCGGTGGGCATCGCCAACCAGCGTGAAACGACCGTCGTCTGGGATCGCGCCACGGGAGCGCCGGTCGCGCCGGCCATCGTGTGGCAGAGCCGCATCACCGCCGACCGATGCAGCGCCCTGCGTGAGGCAGGGCATGAGGCCCGCGTGCGCGCCCTGACCGGGCTGCCGCTGGACGCCTATTTCAGCGGTCCCAAGATCGCCCATATCCTCGACTCGGAACCGGGGTTGCGCGCCCGGGCCGAGGCGGGTGAGCTCTGCTTCGGCACCGTGGACGGCCTCCTGGTCTGGCGCCTCACTGGCGGCCGCGCCCACCTCACCGATGCCTCCAATGCCAGCCGGACGCTGCTTTTCGATATCCGCGAACGGCGCTGGGATCCGTGGCTGTGCGAGCTGATGGGCGTGCCCATGGCGATGCTGCCGCAGGTGTGCCCCTCATCGGCCCTCCTGGCTGAGACCGATCCGAGTGTGCTGGGTGCGTCACTGCCCATCGCCGGTATCGCCGGCGACCAGATGGCGGCCACCTTCGGGCAGGCCTGCCTTACGCCAGGCATGGCCAAGAGCACCTACGGCACCGGCGCCTTCGCACTGCTGAACACCGGGACGGAGGCGGCCACTTCCGAGCACGGCCTGCTCTCGACCATCCTGTGGCAGCTGGGTGAGGAGGGCGAGGCCGTCTATGCGCTGGAGGGCGCGGTCTTCGTCGCCGGCGCCGCGGTCGGCTGGCTGCGGGATGGCCTGGGGATCATCGAGCGCAGCGCCGACGTGGAGGGCCTCGCGGCACGCGCCGATCGCGATGCCGGCGTGGTGGTGGTGCCGGCCTTCGTGGGGCTGGGCGCGCCGCATTGGGACCCCGACGCTCGCGGCGCCATCATGGGCTTGACGCTCGGCACCGGCGCCGCCGAGATCGCGCTGGCCACCGTCGATGCCATGGCCTACCAGGTCGCCGACGTGCTGGAGTCGATGGCGCTCGACGCCGGCGGCGGGTTGGGTGCGCTGCGGGTCGATGGCGGCGCAGCAGTGAACGACGCGCTCATGCAGTTCCAGGCGGACATCCTGCGGGTGCCGGTGGAGCGGCCGCGCGTGACCGAGACGACAGCGCTGGGGGCTGCCTTCCTGGCCGGCCTGGCGACCGGCTTTTGGTCGTCGACCGAGGAGGTCGCGGCGACGTGGCGGCTGGAGCGGCGCTTCGATCCACGGATGGCCGATGCCGAACGTGACCGCCTCGTGGGTCGCTGGCGACGCGCAGTCGAGCGCGCCCGGGGCTGGGCCTCAGGCGAGTAGCCTCTGGCTATAGGTCGATGTCGGGTCCGTGGTGGATCACCTCACCATCGAGCAGCGTGGCCATGGGGCGAGTGGTGGCCAGCCGGTCCGGGTCAGGCGCTGCATCGAAGATGGCCGCGGGGAGCACCAGCAGGTCAGCGCGGGCGCCGACGTCAAGGTGGCCCTGATCGTCGACGTGGGCCGATCGTGGTCCGTCGAGACAGGCAGCGCGCAGCGCGCGATCGAGGCTGATGACCTGCTCGGGATGGAATGCTTCGCTCTCCGGCCAGCCGGGCCCGCGGCGACAGACGGCCGCGGCGAGGCCGGGCCAGGGGTCGGCCGGCTCCACCGGAGCGTCGCTACCAAAGGGCAGCAGCGCGCCGGACCCGGCCAGCGCTGCCAAAGGGAACGCCGTGGCCGCGCGCCGGCCCCACGATCCACGCATCGCAGACGCATCGCTCAAGAGGTGGCTCGGCTGCACCGAAGCCGGGATGTCCAGCGCGGCGAAGCGCGGGAGATCGGCCGGATCGACCAGTTGCGCGTGCTCCACGCGGTGCATGGCGCCCGGCACCAGCGGCAGGCCTTCGATGACGTCGAGCACGGTCCGCACGGCAGCATCGCCGATGGCGTGGATCTGGCTGGCGATGCCGGCCGCGGCGGCTCGCCCGGCGATATCGGCGAGTTGCCCGAAGGAGCGCACGGGCATGCCGCTGGCGCCGCCCGGTGGTGGCCCCGCCGGATCGTCGCGCTCGTAGGGGGCCAGCAGGGCCGCGGTGCGGCTGCCGAGGGCCCCATCGCTGAACAGCTTCAGCCAACCGTCACGATACCGGCCGCGCTCGTCACCCTGGATGGTTCGGCCGCTGCGGAACCCCATCTCGATGGCACGTTCGAGCTGCTCTTCGCGCACGCTGGCCAAGACCCGCAATGGCAACCGCCCGGCGAGGGCCATCTGGCGGTAGTAGACCGGACCGCCACGCAGTCCCGGGTCGGGCGCCAAAGCGCCGGGATCGTGGACCGAGGTCACGCCCAGCTCGGCCAGCGTCCGTGCGTAGGCGCCCACCGCCCAGTCCACATCGTCCGCGGTGGCCGGTGGGATGGAGGCATCGACCAGGCTGGCAGCGGCCTCGTACATCAGCCCAGTAGGTCGGTCGTCCTCGTCGCGCTCGATGCGACCGGAGGGCGGATCCGATCGGGCGGCCAGGCCGGCTAGCTGGATGGCACGTGCGCTGAGCCAACGTGAGTGGTGGTCGTGCGCCCAGAGCGCCACCGGACGGCCCGGGGCGGCCTCATCGAGCCAACCGGCATCGGGATGGGCGCCCAGCGCGGGGAACGTCCAGCCGTGCCCCAGGAGCCAGCTATCAGCGTCGCCCGCGGCGAGGCGCTCCTCGTGGACGGCGGCGATGGCGCGCATCACCCCGTCCCGGTCGAGACCAGTGAGGTCGGGCTGCTCGGCGCCCAGCGCGGCCGATGCCAGGTGGATGTGGGCGTCGGTGAAGGATGGTGTCACGGCCAGGTCAGGCGGCAGTCGCCATACCGTCGTGTCTGAGCCGATGAGGGCTTCGACTTCCGACGCACGACCGGTGGCGAGCACGCGGCCACGGGCGATCGCGATGCCCTCCACCCAGCCGAGGCCGCTCGCTCCGCTCAGCGTGGCGATACGGCCGATGATGATCCGATCGGCGACGAGCTCAGGCATCGGCGGTCGCCCCCAGCAGCCGCGCCAGAGCGGCCCGGTCAAGCCCGGCGCCCAGGCCCAGCGCCACGGCCACTCGTGCCTTGGGCCCACTCAGCGTCCCGGCCAGGATGGCACCCGCGTCGTGCCAGGAGCGACCACCGCCATCGAAGCCGTACCACGGCCCCACAGGGCCGGCGGCACAGCGCGTGGTCAGCACCACGGTCACGCCCCCGGCCATGGCCCCCCGGGCGGCCGCCAGCAGGTCGGGGTCGGTATTGCCCGAGCCGGTCGCTTCCAGCACGATCCCGCGTGCACCGCCACCGGCGGCGGCCCGAAGCAGGTCACCGTCGGTGGAGACCACCGTCGTCAACAGCACCACTGGCTCGGCCGCAGCTTCGGGCGCCCGATCGAGCGTACGTCGTCCCGTGCGTGGGCGATCCAGCACTACGTCCTCGCCCACGACGTGACCAAGCGGGCCCTGGTTGAGCGCCGCGAACGTCTCGAGCGCGGTGCTGTGGGTCTTGGTGACATCGTCCGCCGGCAGGATAGCGCCGGCCATGACCACCACGACGCCGGCACCGATCAGTCGTGGGTCGGCTGCGACCCGCACCGCGTCAGTGAGGTTGCGCGGCCCGTCATAGCCGGCATCGCCGGCGTTTCGCATGGCGCCCACGACCACCACTGGCGCCTCACCCCTGTGCAGCAGATCCCAGGCATAGGCCGTCTCTTCGAGCACGTCGGTGCCCTGGACCACCACCACGCCGTCCACGTCGGGCCGGGCCGCGGCACCGCTGATGAGCTGGCTCAACTCCAGGATCTGGGCGAAGCGCAGGTGCGACGCTGGCACCAGGCCCCAGTCGATGGCGTCGAGGTCCGCGATCCCCTCGAGCGCCGGGACCCGGGCCAGGATCGCGCGGCCGTCGAGCGCCGGCACTGCGGCTCCGGTGGCGACGTCAGGCAGCATGGAGATGGTGCCACCGGTGAAGATGACTGCGATGCGTGGACGCTCAGTCACGGGATGGTTCGGGAGGTCGCTCCGGAGCCGGTCCGGCGCGGCCAGGCACGACCTGGCTGGCGATGATGTGGATGGGCCGGGTAGCCTCCAGATCGTCGTCGGCATCCACGTCCCCAGGGATGTAGCGTAGGCGGAAGGGCCGGTTGAGCGTGGACGAGGCGGATGTGATGGTCATCGGATCCATGGGCTCGACGTTGAGCGGCCGGGCGGAGCCGCCGACCTTTGGGTGGGCGAAGATGACCGAGAGGATGCCGACCACGCCCACGATGAGCGCTGCTACCACGATGACCGTGGCGGCACCGACGATGTCAGCGACCGGCCCCACGATGATGATGGGGATGAAGGAGGCCATGCTCACGAGCATGTTCAGCACGCCGAAGACGCGGCCCCGGACGTCGGACGGCAGCTCCTCCTGGAGCGAGGTCTGGGCCGGCACCGCCACGAAGGCGTAGCAGATCCCGGCCGCGAAGGCCACCACCACGACGACCGCCAGCAGCGCGGTGAGATCGTCATCACCAGACTGGCCCATGAACTCCTGGGCCAAGCCCAGGATCACCAGCGAGAGCGCCAGTGCCACCATGCCGCCCTCGATGAGCCGCCGTCGGGGCAGGTACTTGCCGATGACGTTCAAGATGGCGATGCCGCCGACGAGGCCCATGCCAAGCGGCAGCAGGATCACGATGAGCTGGCCCTCTTCGAGGCCAAGCACATCCCGCGTGAACGCCGGGGCGATGACGCCCAGGACGCCGATCAGGGAGGCCACCATGGCCAGGTAGGTCAGCGACCAGAAGATGTTGTGGTGGTCACGGATGTAGCGGATGCCTTCCTTGAGCTGGTCGATGGTGGCCGCGACCGCGCTTCGCGCCGACTGCAAGTTGGCACCACCGACGTCGCTCGCCGGTGCCGGCGGCAAGATCAGGCAGAACAAGCCGCCGAGGCCATAGGCTGCGGCCACGATGACGATGAGGGCCTGGGTCCCCACGACCGTCTGTGCCAGTGGGCCGAGGACGGCGAAGCCGAGGACGAACGCACCCTGCAACGCGAGGATGAACAGGCTGTTGGCGGTCATCAGCTGGGCGCGCTTGACGACCAGCGGGATCATGGCCGCCTCAGCCGGGGCGAAGAACGTGGTCAAGGTGGCGACCAGCGCGGTGACGACGTAGATGACGGCCAGCTGATCGGTGAAGAAGACCAGCAACAGGAACAGGGCACCACGCGCGAAGTTCGTGGCGACCAGGATCTTGCGTCGGTCGAACATGTCGACGAAGACACCGGCGATGGCGCCGAAGATCACCGCCGGCACCAGGAACGTCAGCAGCAGCAGGCTGACCGAGGTATTGGAGTCGGTCAGCCCGAAGACGGTGATGGTGAGGCCGAACAGCACCATGTTGCCGCCGACCTGGGTGAAGATCTGGGAGCCGAAGAGCGCCAGGAACCTGGGGTTGCGCAGGACCTGCCGGGCTTGCGCGCCGTCAGCGCTACCCGACACCGTGATGGCGTCATCGACTTGTTCTCGGATCTCACTCATGTGCTCCGTCACCCTAGCAGGGCTGCCCCCTCGGCTGCCCAGGCAGCCGGAGTTGGGCCGGGCTCCACGTCTCGCGGGCCATAGGCGGGCGGCGGCTTGGCGTCGAGCGATGCCAGCCAGGCGGCGTCGAAGGTGGCGAACTCAGAGCCCGTGGCACGCACGAAGGCCGCACCCAGCCCGGTGCCATCGGCGAATGACTTGATGAGGTCCACCAGGTGCGCCTCGCCGTACGTCTGCACGAAGTAGTCGACAGCGGCCACGCTCTCCGCGTAGGCCAGACCGCTGCGGATCGGGCGCGTCGGAAAGTTGCCGCCGAGGCCCTCCAGCGGCATGATGCTGCCGCCACCAGCGGCTCCCCGAACCTGCGAGCGATCACCGTCGGTATAGCCGCGCGAGAGATACACCGCCAAGCCCTCGTTGAGCCAACGCGGTGGGTACTCGTACGGATTGTCGACCGCGTCGTGGAAGACGAGGTGCGACAGCTCGTGGGTGATCAGTTCTGTGAGCCAGTCCGAACCGATCTGGCGGGGCTCGATGAGGCCGAAGAGCGTGCGGATCGCCGGGTGCGCCTGACCACCCACGTTCTCTCGTGTGGCCGGCCCCAGGGCTTCGCGGAATGCGCGCGCGTCGGCGTAGATGTAGAAGTCCACCGGCTCCATGTCTGACACGCCAAGGAGATTCGCTGCGGACGCCAGTGCCTCTTCGGCGATGGCGAGGGCCTGTCGCCCGAAGTCCTCGCTTCCGTCGTACCACCAGACCTTCACGCGCTCGCCGTGCAACACTCGCCAGTCGAAGCGCTCGTCCACCACGGTATGGGTGGCCGTTGGTCCGCTGGCGGTACCCTCGTCAGTGACGACGCGGAAGCGGTACTCCCAGGTGGTGTTGGGCACGATGTGACCGGCGCGATGGACGCTGGCGCGCCAGCCATCGTTGCCATCGCTCTCCAGGTTGGCGAACTCCACCTGCTCCTCGTCGTCACCCGGTTCCCGAGTCAGCAGCTCGACGCGCTGCGGTGGCCGACTCGATCGGAACGTCGTACTGAAGACGATGGTCTCGCCGAACGCGCCGCGGGCTTGCGGTACGCCGAAGACGATAGCCGCCTTCGTATCCGGGTCCGCCCCCACGGGAGCCGAGACGGTCAGCAGCGAAGCCAGCACCAGCAGCAGCGTGGCCACGCCCACCCACTGGCAACGTCTCATCGATCGCCCCATGCCAGTCCGGCGTAGCGGACGATGCCCACGCCGGAGATCTGCCCACCCTGCAGATCCTCGCGACTCAGCCACCAGCGGTCGCCGTAGTCAAGGGGGATGACCGGCACCTCCTCGCGCAGGATGGATTGGGCGGCATCGTAGAGCTGGGTCTGCTCCGTGCTGTCGCTGGTGGAGGCGGCCGCATCGATGAGATCGTCGTACGCGGGGTCGCTCCAGCGGCCCATGTTGGCACTGCTGTCGGAGCGCAGCAACAGGCCCAGGAAGTCGTTGACATGGGGGTAGTCGGCACTCCACGACAACGTCCACATATCAGGCGTATCGGCCACCAGCAGAGCCGAGTGTTCATCGAATGGCCGGACCTCGACGGTGACGTGCAGGCCAAGCTCGCGTTCGAGGTCGGCCGCGATGGCCTCGGCCGGGCCGGCGCCATAGGTCGCCAACGAGACATCCGGGAATCCGGTGCCCCCGGGGAAACCGGCCGCGGCCAGCTCGGCGCGTGCGGCCCCGGGGTCGTACCGCAAGAGATAGTCGCCCGCTCCGCGCAGGGCTACGCCGGGAGGCACGATCGAGGTCAGTGCGTCATCGCTCTCGCCGGCCAGCGATGCCAGCCGCCGCCAATCGACGGCCATGGCGACGGCGCGCCTGATGGCGGGGTCGTCGAAGGGTGGCTCGACGGTGTCGAAACCGAGATACTCGACGGCCATGTCCTCGGTGTAGCGCAGCTGGGGTCCAAGCTCGCGGTCATAGCGGATCCAGCTGGCGTCGGCCGCTGAGATGCCGGTCCAATCGACGGCGCCATCCTCGAAGACGTCCACATTGCTGCGGCCGCCGTCGTCGGTGACGACCGTCACGCGCTCGATGGGGGGTGGTCCGGCCCAGTACAGGTCATTGCCCCGGAGTCGGATCTGGCCATCGCCTTGTTCGACGGGCACGTACGGCCCGGACGCCGCGATCTCCACGCCGTCCGCAGGCCCAGCGGCCGCTCGCTCGATCGCCTTCGGCACGACCGCCAGCGTGGGCACGGCAGCGACCGCGGGGAAGAAGGATGCGGGCTGCTCGAACTCGATGCGCAGCCTTCGACCATCGGCATCCAGTCCGACCGCCTCGATGTCGCCCTCGCCGCGCGCGTAGGCGGCCGCGCCCTTGACGTCATCGAGCACGCTCGCGAGCGGGCTCGGATGGGCCGGGTCGATGACACGAAGCCAGGAGCGCTTCACGTCGTCGGCAGTGATGGGGCTGCCGTCGCTGAAGGTGAGCCCGTCACGCAGCTCGAAGACGAGTCGACGGCCGCCATCCTCCAGTCGCCATGACTCCGCCAGGGCCGGCCGTACGACCGACTCGGCATCCAGTACGGTCAGACCCTCGTACACCTGGGCCAGCACCTGGGCCGACGTGCCATCGGCGATGACGGCCGGATCCCATGAGAGCGGGCTGCCACCGGCAAGCACGACATCGGTGTCCCCGGGCCGTGCCAGTTCGTCCTCGTCGGGGACGGGCGTGACGGTCCACGCCGCGAAGAGCCCGACGGCCACGAAAAGCGCGATGAGCGCGGCCGTGCCGATGATGCTTCGGCGGCTCCATCCTCGTGGCACATCCTGGCGATCCAGCTGGGGCGGCGAGTCGGAGGTCGGGGGCGGCTGCTCGATCATGGGACGTGCCGCGGCGAAGCGGGGCAGGTGCGACAGGTCGGCCCAGTGAGCCAGAGGAACATGGCAGCAGATCGCCTCCCGGCGCGTGACGGTCGCGGCCAATGTAGCGCAGACTTCGTGACGACTCGATGGAGGCAGGGGTGACGCGCCGGCCTAGGCTGCCGGCGCGACGTGCAGCTCGTCGGCGGTGATCAAGGCGCGATCGGCCTCACGCGTCGATGCCTCCGGCAGGCCCATCGGCGGCTGCGCGCTGGTGGCCAACGCGGGGCTGATGACCGTGATGGCGAGTGCGGCCGCCAGCACGGTCACGTTGAGCGGCATCGCGATGCGGGGGTTCGCAAGGCTGAGGTCCTCCGGCTCGAGGGGGCTTCGATACGGGTTCCTTGGGTCGGCTCTGCGGTGCTACCGGGCTGGGTGAGGTTCAGCTAGGCATCCTCCAGGTGCTTGAAGCGCGGCCACAATGAGAGGTCGAGGTCGGGCATGAGCCGCTTGAGCTCCAGCACCTCGGGTTCGTAGCCCTCGATGAGTGCCGCTTCATCCTTCGGCGGGACCGAGCGCTTGTTGCCCACCGTCTGGTTGACGCGGGTCCTGAGCAGGCGTGGGTCGGGAGCATATGGCTCCAGGCCCAGGAACTCCAGCGTTCGCGCGAACTCCTCCAGCGGCTGGCGGACGCAACGCTCGTACTGCAGCACCAGCATGCGCTCAGGCCCTGCCACCGCCATCAGCCGCGCCACCTGCCGGCCGTAGAAGCCGCGCATGCGCGCCTCGCGCTTGCCACTCTTCTCGTCCCGCTTCAGCGAGCGGCGGCGGTTCTCCTCGTGCCACTGGTTGAGCCCGGAGCGGTAGCGCTCCACGGGCTCGCGCACCATCGTCAGCAGCTTCGCTTCCGGCGCGACCTCGGCGATGATGGCGGGCATGCGGGGCAGCGCCTGGTAGCGGGGCGTCCACTCCCCTGCCAGGTGTCCCGGCAGCCGCGGGAACTGGCGGTAGTACCAGTCCTTCTGCTCCTGCGCGATGGGCTCGTCCCTCATCCGGTCGAGCAGGTGCAGCTCCTTGCGGCGCGGCACGCCATCGATCGCGGGGTGACCGACCAGCAATGCCCACCACCAGGTCGTGCCCGCCTTGTGGACGCCCACGCCGATGAAGTCGGGTGGGCCGATCGTCGCGCCCTCGGGGATGGCCGGTGCCTGCCTGCCACGGCGGTCGGCTTCGCGGCCCGGCTCTCGGTCGGTGTCGTTCATCCGTGCCGATTCTAGCGAGGACGGCGCTCCCGTGGTCGCGGTGCTGGAGTACCCTCGACGCAGAGATCATCACGTGGCGTCAGCCGAGGCGCCGCACTCGCCCCGAGGAGGTCAGCATGCCTGACAAGCCCGTCGTCCTGCTGCGTCCAGCGCCCCAGACCATCGAGCGCATCTTCACCGACGACGCGCTGCGGCGCCTGAACGAGCGCTACACGGTCATCGACGGAGAGGCCGATCCGTCGGAGCAGGTCATCGATGCCTGCCTCCCGGAGGTGATGGCGATCATCGGCCAGCCTGACCTGCCGCGGGAACGGCTCGAACGCGCGCCCAAGCTGCGCGGCATCCTCAACGTGGAAGGCAACTTCTTCCAGAATGTCGACTACCAGACGACCTTCGAGCAGGGTGTCAACGTCGTGGCCTGCATGCCCGCCTACGCACAGGCGGTGGCCGAGTTCTCCCTGGGCCTGGCCATCGACCTGGCGCGAGGCATCAGCCGCGAGGACCGGGCCTTCCGCGAAGGGCGTGAGCGCTACGTCTTCCAGTCCACCCAGGACGCGATCCTTCTGCGCGGCTCGGAGATGGGCATCCTCGGCTTCGGCAATATCGGCCGCAAGCTGTTGCCGCTGCTGGAGGCGTTCCGCCCGGCCGTGGTGCGCTGCTTCGACCCCTGGCTTCCGGATGCGGTCATCCGCGATGCCGGCATGGTGCCGGCATCCCTCGATGAGGTCATGGCCACCAGCACCTTCCTGTTCGTGCTCGCTACCGTCACCGACGAGTCCACACACCTGCTCAACGCCCAGAACATGCAGCTTATCCCGAAGGGCGCACGCGTTGTCCTCACCAGCCGCGCGGCAGTGGTCGACTTCGACGCCATGGTCCGCTACGTCGAGGAGGCTCGATTCCTGGCCGCTACGGACGTCTGGCCCGAGGAGCCGGCGCCGGCCGACCATCCTGCCCGAACGGTCGAGAACATGGTCCTGCAGGCCCACCGCGCCGGCGGTATCCCCTCGGCCTTCGACGAGATCGGCGAGATGGTGCTTGATGACCTGGCGCTCCTGGAACGGGGGCTGCCGCCGGTACGCAACCAGATGGCGATGCGTGAGCTCGTCACCCGCTACCGCTCCAAGCCAGTGGAGTCCGCCTCGATGGAGTAGCCGCAGTGGCGGCTCCAGACGGGACGTTCGGCATCTGACGACGATCGCCATTTCGGTTACGATATGGTTACGAAAGGAGGCCGGTATCGTGTCGGTGATCGTCGCTCGTGCCCAGTAGCACGCAGCGGCAACTGCAGCCCTCGTCGTCGTGGGATCCGTGTATCCGAGCTGCCGCTACCATCGACTGGCCACCTCACACGGCATCCGCCGTGCTCTATTCGAGACTGCTCCGTGGAGCGTCCGTCCCCCGGTGCCGCCTCGATTCCGCCCCTAGGTCAGTCGGGGCCGGTGTCGCCTCGACCGGAGGTCATTCGCTGTGAAGTCCGTCGTCGTCTATGGCTCGCGAAGTGGCAATACCAGGAAGATCGCTGAAGCGATCGCTGGGGCTCTGGCGGCATACGGCTCGGTGTCATTGATGGCTGCTGAGGATGCCTCGGCCACCGTCTGGGACCACTGTGATCTGCTGCTCGTCGGCGGCCCCACAGAGGGACGGAGCGTGACGCCGCCCGTGCAGGCGTTCTTCGATCGCCTTCCGGCCCATGCCCTGCGCGGCATCACAGCGGCAGCCTTTGATACGCGCCTCGATTGGCCGCGGGCTTTCACGGGCTCGGCTGGAGCGGTCATCCGGCGTCGGCTACAAGAGGCGGGCGCCAACGTCATCGCCTCCCCTGGATCATTCAAGGTGACGCCGAAGCCCAGCCTCCGCCACGGCGAGCTGGAGCGGGCCCCGCTGTGGGCAAGGACCGTGGGGGACGCCGCCCGAGCCACGCCGACTCACGATGGTGTGGCGCATCCCGTGGCTGCCTGACCCTCCCGCGCGACAAGGGTCGACCGCGCGATGGAGAGACGGCCGCCGCCCGCACCGGAGGGTGGGCGGCGGTCATGCATGCGTCTGGATGTGCCACCGCCACCGACAACGTCTGGCGTGGTCCGAGTTCAGCTGAGCGCCAGCTCCGCCTGGACGGTCTCCCCGTCGTCGTCGATGCTGATGCTGAAGCCCAGCTCCTCGCAGATGCGGACCATGCCGCCGTTGGCGCCGAGGATCTCAGCCACCATGCGGTCGACCCCTTCGTGCTGTCCTACTTCGATGAGCCGCCGCACCATCTCCGTGCCCAGGCCGTGGCCCTGGTAGTCGTCGGCGATGATGAGCGAGAACTCGGCGGTGTTGGAGTTGTTGAGCCGGATGAGCCGCGCGATGCCGGCGATGCAGAGCTTCCCGGTCTCCGGATCGAGCCGCTCGGCAACCAGGGCGATCTCGCGGTCGTAGTCGGTGAAGCAGACGCGCACCAAACGCTCGTGCGCGACCCGCTGCTCATAGCCCAGCTTGGTGAAGTAGCGCTGGTAGACCGTCTCCTTTGAGAGGCGGCCGTGGAAGTCGATCACCAGCGACTCATCTTCGGGCCGGATGGGCCGGATGACGAAGTCGAGACCCGTCTCGGTCTTCCAGGACTTGGCGTATCTGCGCGGGTAGGGCCGGATGGCCGGCGTGGGCAGGTCTTCATCGGCGATGTCACCTGGGTGCAGGATGACGCGAGCGTCGAGCGCCAGCAGGCGGTCGGGCGAGGCCAGCAGCGGGTTGATGTCCAGCTCGGCGATGGCCGGCTGCTCCACCACCAGCTCACTGAAGCGCACGAGGAGCTGTTCCAGGCTCGCCATGTCGACGCTGCCTTGGCCCCGCACGCCCTTGAGGGCGGTATAGATCTTGGTTCGCTCCATCACGCGCCGCGCGAGCGTAGCAGTCAGTGGCGGCAGACCCAGCGAGCTGTCCTTGAACACCTCCACCAGCGTGCCCCCGAGCCCGAAGAGGAGCACCGGGCCGAATTGCGGATCGATGCTGCTGCCGAGGATCAGCTCATAGCCGTTGCGATCGATCATGGGCTGCACCGAGACACCTTCGAAGTCGCTGGCGCTGTAGTTCTCGACCACTGCCGTCTCGATGTCCGAGAAGGCCTGGCGGACGGCTGCTTCGTCTGGCAGGTCGAGGCGCACGCCGCCGACGTCCGACTTGTGGGTGATGGTATGGGAGACGAGCTTGACCACGACCGGATAGCCGATGTCGTTGGCAGCAGCCACGGCCTCGTCGACGGTGTCGGCAACGCGGGTCTCAGCCACGGGGATGCCGTAGGCGTCGAGCAACTCCTTGGACTCGGGCTCGGATAGGGTCGTACGTCCTGCGGCGCGGGCCTGCTCGATGAGTTGGCGCGCGCGCTTGCGTTGTGGTCGACGAACCCAATCGGGCGTCAGGCCCGGTGTCTCATACAGCGACTTCAGGTTCTCGCTGTACGCGACCAACTCGGTGAACATCCGGGCAGCGCTGTCCGGGTATGGGAACGTGGCCACACCAGCCTCACTCAGGATGCGCTCACCGGCCTCGATGTCGCTGCCACCCATCCAGCAGGCCATGATGGGCTTGTCCGAGTTGGTGGTGTACGGGATGATCTCGCGCGCGGTCTTGGTGGGGTTCGTCATCGCCTGCGGCGTAAGGATGACGAGCAGACCGTCGCTGTCGGGATCCGTGGCCATGATGTCGAGCGCGGCCGCGTAGCGATCGGGCGGCGCGTCGCCGATGATGTCGATGGGGTTGGCGCGGCTCCAGGTCGCCGGCAGCACTTGGTCCAGCTTGGCGATGGTCTCGTCCGACACAGGGGCCAATTTGCCGCCGTAACGGATGAGCGCGTCGGTGGCCAGCACGCCGGGACCGCCGGCGTTGGTGAGGATCGTCAGGCGCGGGCCTTTGGGGAGCGGCTGCTTGCCCAGGATCTCGGCGAAGTAGAAGAGGTCGCTGATGCGGTCGGCACGGAGCACGCCGGTGCGTCGGAAGGCTGTGTCAAGGACTTCGTCGGAGCCGGTCATGGAGCCGGTGTGCGAGGCCGCGGCACGCGATGCCTCTGCGGTGCGACCGGGCTTCATCACGATGATGGGCTTCTGCAGGGCCACCTCGCGCACCGCCGACAGGAACGCGCGGGCATCGCCCACGGTCTCCATGTAGATCACGATGGCGTCGGTGTCGGGGTCGTCACCGAGATAGTCGATGAGGTCGCCCCAGCCCACGTCGGCCATGGAGCCCAGCGAGATGATGGAGCTGAAGCCGGCGCCCTCACGCAGGCTCCAGTCGAGGATGGCTGTGATGAGCGCACCACTCTGACCGATGAATGAGACGCGACCCTTGTTGGCCATGCCCGCGGCGAAGGTGGCGTTCAGCCCGGAGATGGGGCTCATGACGCCCAGACAGTTGGGGCCGATGACGCGCATGCCGTACTCGCGCGCCTTGGCCACCAGGTCCAACTCCAGCTGGGCGCCTTCCTCGCCGACCTCCTTGAAACCGGCCGAGATCACGACGGCGGTGGGCACACCCGCTTCGCCACACTCCTCGATGATGCCGGGAATTGATTTGGGCGGCGTGACGATGACCGCGAGATCCACCTTCTCGGGGATGGCGGCGATGCTGGGATGGCTCTGGATGCCCAGCACGCTGGGGCGGTTGGGGTTGACTGGGTAGACGGTGCCGCCAAAGGGGCTGGCGATAAGGTTGGAGAGGATGGTACGGCCGACGCTGCCGGCCTTCTCGGTCGCGCCGATCAGCGCCACCGACTGGGGCTTGAAGAAGGTCTTGAGCGAGCTGCGAACAGGTCGCGAAGGCTTGGACGTACCGTCCTGGACTGGAGCTGGGGTTTCGGTTGTGTCGGTCATCGTGATGGGCATGGTATCGGCCATGTGGGTTTCGCCGGATGGGCCGGTCCGCCCTCTCGCGCGGTCCACGCGTCATGCCTGCCGAGCGGCTAGGATGCGCAACAGGAGGTACGACCAGCATGAAAGAGGGCGTCGTCGCCCGGAAGTTCCTTCGCGCGTTCGCGGAATGGGACCTGGACACATACGGATCGCTGCTCGCCCCGGGTGCCGTGGAAGGTCGCCCGCAGATGGCTGAGAAGTTCGTGGGGCGCGATCGCATCATGGGCATGTACCGCAGCCGCAGCGGTGAGCCGCCGCGCATCGAGTGGCGCCGGGTGCAGGGTGAGGGGCAGACCTGGATCGGCCAGGGCGTCATCGAGGACGCCGCCGGCGACCACGGGCCCGACCACATCGTGGCGCTGGTGAAGCTGGATGCCGGCAGCATCATCGCGGTGGACTATTACTTCAGCAGCGCGCTGGAGCCGCCCGAGTACCACCAGCGCTTCGCCACCATCGTCGGCCACTAGCAGCCCGACCGGAGGGTATCGGGCCGCCCCGCTGGCCTACGCGGCGTAGAGGACCCCTACGACGGTGATCGCCACGAGGGTCGCGATGGTGCCCAGCGAGAGCGTGTTGGCCAGGTAATCATGGTCAGGGTCGTCGCTGACGTCACGGCCACGACCGCGGGCCATGTACAACGGCACCACGAACGCCGGAGGCAGGATCGCCATCGTCATCACGGCCGCCTGGAAGAGGCGATCGAGGCCCAACAGGCTGTCGATGACCACGATGTTGAAGACCAGCGCCAGCCCGACCCAGATCGGCATCCGCACCGCCAGCGTGCGAACTGGGTCACGCAGGGAGCTCAGGTTCAACGAGGTCGAGTAGCCGATGACGATGGCGATGGCCGGGGTCGTCACTGCCGCCAGCATGGCGATCGTGGTCAGGGCCGCTTCCCCCATGGGGTTGGCCTCTACGGTCTCGGCCAGGCCCAGGAGGCTGCCGATGACGCCGGCGATGATGGCGATGATCACGGGCGTTCGCGCGAAGCCCACCACCGAGTCGATGAGCGGCGGAGCGTGACCGCTGGCCCAGCGCAGGACCAGTGGGACCAGGACGAAGAAGACGAAGAACTCCTGGCCCAGCTCGACCACCACGAAGCGGTACAGCTCCGACGCACCGAAGACCGCGCTGAACAAGGGGATGCCGATCATGCCGGCCTCGAAACCGGCCATCAAGTAGGGCATGCCGCCGCTATCGACGTGGGCCGTGCGGCGCAGCCATGGGCCCAGGGCGAAGACCGCGAGACAGGCGCTGAAGACCGCCACTACGATGACCGCGTACTGCGCTTCCAATTCGGCGTGTAGGAAGGCCAGGAAGAGCGCCGCCGGCAGCGTCACGTTGAGGACCAGCTTGCGGAGTCCATCGATGGCACTGCTGCTGAGGAAGCCCTGCCGTCGGAAGAGCGCACCCAGGCCCACCAGCAACAGCACGGGCAGGACGCGCGAGAAGGCGTTGACGGCGACATCGATGTCCATGCTTGCCCCCCTGTCCATCGCGAATCTCACCTCGGCCCGCGGTCGCGGCACCCAGCAGCGGCATCGTATCGGGAAGTGGCGTGCATGTTCGAGCCGTCGCGGAGGAGATGCGAGCTGCTAGTCGGGGGCAATGCCAACGAGCTCGTCACGGCCGACGGCACCGCACCGGGCTGCTGTATCGGTAGCTGACGCTGAGCGCCGCCGGGCCTGAAGCCATGCGCGGCACAATAGGCACATGGCCGACGAGATCCCGTGCTACTTCTTTCCCGGCGCGGCTAGCCCCGAGCAGGCGGAGCAATACCGTGAGGCCGTGGTTCGCTTCGCCCGTGACAACGGCTTCCCGGCATCGCCGCGGCGCATCTTCAAACTGACGCACAGCATCGATGGCGTGGAGCGACGGGATGAGGTCGGCCAGATCGAAAGCCAGGATGGGCGTGAGGTCGTCATGGCCATCCTGTCGGCCGACAAGCTCTATCTTGTGGTCACCTCTTCCCGCGGCTTCATGCGTGGCGTGCCCATCCCCTACCACGTAGATGAAGTCATCGACGCGACCGACTTCTCGACCTAGCTGCCGGCCCCCGGGGCCTCCGCGGTCAGCCGCCGAAGATCTTCGTGAACGGCTTCCCGCGGACGGTCTCGACGGCGCCGGCTACTCCGATGGCCACGCAGACGAGGCCAAAGAACGCGAACAGGTCGAAGTCCGACCCCGACGTCAGTATCAGCCCGGTTCCGCCGAAGAGGCAGATGGCGTAGAACAGGTAGCCCTTCCAGCGAGGGACGCCCGATTTTACCCAGTTGCCACCCACGCGAAAGACGGTCTCGCCGGTCGACTCGCCGTCGTCGTTGGTGAACTGTGGTGAATCGAGGTGTTCCCGGAGGCTGGGCATGCCGTCGTTCTCGTGGGTGATCGCCTATCCCTGCATCACTGGGCCGAGCGGCGTGCCTTCGGGTGTGATCAATGCACTGAAGGCGAACGGGCTGGCGCTCCAGTCGATGAGGATGTACGCACTCAGGCCCTCGTACCCGCCGGTGCCACGAAGGACCAGCGTGTGCACGTTGTTGGCGCCATCAGGTCCTGGCACCGGGGCGCGGATCCCCGCGCAGCGCCAGCCGCCACCATCATTGACGATCTCGTAGACGGCGCCGACCATGGCGTCGGGGTCGTCACAGTCTTCGGCCGGTGGGTTGTATAGATGCCAGGTGCCGGTATATGTGGCGGTCCCGGTCAAGCGTGGATCGCTTGAGGTCCACTCATGGACGTGCGTCGTCGCCTCGTCGTGTGTGGCCACGTCACCGTCGGTCGCGGTCTCCGGCACCGGCTCGACGAATGTCAGCGTGCCGGTCGCTGCGGTCGTGGCCAACGCATCTTCCTGTGCACCGACTGGAGCGCCAGTCATCGCAAGCAGCGACACGAGTACCGCGCCACTCAGAACCAGTCGTATCGTACGCATCCGTGCACCTCATCTAGAGACTCTTGTCGGTCGGGCCAGCTGCGGCCTCACGCGCTCGGAGCTGGCGCCCCGGTCACGACTCGACTCGACGATGCATGGTACGGCAGGCCATCGGCCAGTGCCGGAGGGCACGTCTAGGCGGCCGACTTGCCCAGAGTCACTCAGCCGGGCGCCGGGAACGCGGTGCGGTCGGACACCAGAAGGTGGTACTGGGGGCGGTCGGCATCCCGGTGGTGTGCCAGCATAGTCACGTCGGACGCGGCACGAGAGGGAGTCGCGGTATCGGCTAAGGGGATCGACGATGATGACTGCCCGGCGGATCATGCAAGCACTCACGGTCGCACTGCTGACTGCCTTGTTGCTCTCGGTCTTTTCCGCCCCCGCCGTGACGGCCGCCTCACCCGCTCGCTGCAAGGTGTGGAACACCGACAAACTGATCGGGCGGAACACCCTCCAGCGCGCGGTCTGGGCTGCCTCTCCGGGTGATCACCTCGTGGTGCGGGGAACGTGTACGGGTACGACGTTCATCCGCAAGGACATCCACATCGCGGGCGTTCGTCTCGCAGCTGCCTCCAGTGATGTTCGCGTGCGCGATTCGGGACCGGCGACGCTCAGCAGCGGCAGCAAGCGACCGACGCTGGTCATCGATCCCGCGGTCGGCGACCTCAGCATCGAGCGGGGACTGACGCTGCGGGGCGGGTTCGTCATCGGCAGCATCCGTGAGTGGCGATCGGCGTCGTTCAACACGGCCCACGTCGCGGCCATGGCGGAGTGTCAGATCCCCGGGCGGGACGGCGGCGGCAAGTTGCAGGACGCCGTCTCGGCGGCGTCGGCCGGTCAACAGCTCGGATTCCTCGGTAGCTGCGTTGGTCAGACCCGTATCGACAAGGCCCTCCACATCGTTGGTGCCCGCATCAAGGCGTCGAGTTTCGGCTGTGACAAGCATGGCTGCTGGGGTCCGGTCAGGACGGACACAGGTCCGCCGCGCATCCGGAGCGGCGGTCGGCGCGGGGCAGCCATCCAGGTGGCATCGCATGTCGATGACCTGACCATCCGAGCAGCTGCCATCAGGGGCGGTATCACCATCACGCCGTAGGAGTGCTGCGCGGCCGGGCCGGCCACTCGTGCGCCTGGTGCAGGCTTCGTGCTGCGGAGCGGGTGCCCACGGCGCGAGGACCCGCATAGAAGCTGACCTGGACATCGAGGGGAGCCGTCTGGTGTCGAAGATCCTCCTCCGTGGCCAGGGTGGCCGCTCCGAGGTGTACGTCGACGCCAGCAGAGGTGAGTTCACGACCCGGACAGATATGGTGGTCCGACAGTGTCTCAGTCGTCGTCTTCCCCGCGGAGCGCCTCGAATCCTTCGCGGACCAGGAGCACCACGATACCGAGGGCGGCCAACGGGTCTGCCCACCACAGCCCGAAGACCGCGTTGAGCGCCAAACCGGCGAGCGTCACGACCGAGAGGTACCAACAGGCGTAGGTCTGCTTGGAATCGGCGATCAAGGCGCGACTGCCGAGCACCTCGCCGACGCGTCGTTTTGCCCCAGCGAGCCAGAGCATCACGACGATCGACAGACTCGTCAGGGCGATTCCGATGGGGCTTGCCAGCGGGGCTTCGCCCTCGATGAGCGTACGGATCGCCTCGAAGGTCACATAGGCGGCGAGCAGGAAGAAGGCCAGGCCGACCAGCCGTTCGGCGCGGCGCTCGACGGTCTCGACCGCCTCCTCATCCAGCCGTCCCCTCGCCTCGGCCGAGAGGCGCCAGATGAGGACCATGCCGGAAATGGTCTCGACGAAGCTGTCGACCCCGAAGCCGACGAGCGCGACGCTTCCGGCGACGAGCCCAGCCGCGACCGCGATGAGCCCTTCGGCGATGTTCCAACCCACCGTTAGGTACTCGAGGCGCAACCCGCGTTGGAGGAGGTTGGGGCGGGAGCTCGTTTCGTCCATCATCGTGGTCGGTCGGCCGGTTCGATCATGGCACCGCCACCCTGCGGTCCTCTCTCAAGTGACCCCACCGAGCCATGAACTCACGCAGGCTGTGCGAGCTCAAAGGGAAGAGCGACCTTGGAGCACCGGCAACTGGTCGACATACGCAGCGGTCCAGGTGGCCGGGGTGAGCGTTCGTCAGTCGTCCGGGGCCCAGTCCGCCTCTGCTTCTGCCTCCATCTTCCGGAGGCGTGTGTAGTAGTCGGGAAACTCCTTGAGATGGGCGAGAGCGATCTTGCCCGTCACGACCGGGTCGCTTCCGCTGACGTTGGTCTGCGGGTCATGCGAGCCGTGTTCCAGCTCCACATCGAGCCCGTCCCGGAACTCGTCCACGTCGAAGGGACTGGTGCCCCAATCGATACCGATCTCAGTCCCGATCGATCGGGCTTCGTCAGCTGTGAAGTGCGGGTTCGCGGTCATGTGTGCTCCTCGACGATCGGCCACATCTGATGGCTATCTGTTGAGGGTACTACCCTTTCGTCGCCTCCTCGGGTCGCGGTGCCCGGTCGCGGCCTGCGGCTGATTCTGCTGGCGACCGGGCAAGCGGAGCACTAGACTCCGGAGGTGACGCTTCCGACGCCACTGAAGGGGGCGACCTCGAGGCAGGCTGCAGCCACACCGGCTCGGACCCGCATCGGCAGGGCGCACGTGCGTGCGTGGCTCATCGCGGTCGTGGTGGCGATGGTCACCTTCACCATCCTGTTCGAGGCCATCGAAGGCTGGTCACTCTCGGATGCGCTGTATATGACGGTCATCACGTTGACCACCGTGGGCTACGGTGAGGTGCGTCCACTCGACGAGAGCGGCCGTGTGGTGGCCATGGCTGCGGCGGTGGTGGGCACCGCGTTGCTCTTTGGCGGTGTCGGCATCATGGCTGAGGTCGTGCTGGCAGAGATCGGCAGCGGGCGCAGGGAGCGGAGGAAGATGCAGGAACGGATCACAGGCATGAGCGATCACTACATCGTGTGCGGCTACGGCCGAGTTGGCTCAACTGTCGCTGCCGAGCTGCGGGACAGTGGCCGCTCCGTGGTCCTCGTCGACGTCAGGCCCGACTCGATCGAGCGTGCGCGGGAGGAGGGCTATCTGGTCGTGGTGGGTGATGCCACCGATGAACCCACCCTTCTCGCAGCGGGGATCGAGCGTGCGGCTGGCCTCATCGCCACGATGGACGAGGATGCCTACAACGTCTATGTCGTGTTGTCAGCGAGAACGTTGAACCGCCAGCTCTTCATCGTGGGTCGCGCCAACGCGCCGATCGCTGAAGCCAGGCTCAAGCGCGCTGGCGCCAACCGGATCGTGTCGCCCTATACCATGGCCGGACATCGGATCGCAGAACTAGCGGTGCGACCGGCGGTGAGCGACTACATCGACGCGGCGCTGTCACGCGCCCACATCTCGTTCTCCATCGAGGAGTACCGCGTCGCCGCCGCCGGACCCCTCGACGGCACGAGCGTTGGCGATCTCCTGGCGCGAGGCATCTTCACGCTCGCCATCGTGCACGGGCCCGGTGAGTACGACGCCAATCCGCCCGTGGAGCGCAGGCTTCAGGCCGGTGAAGAGCTCATCCTGTCCGCGTCTCGCGATACCCTGCGCACCCTCCTCGGCGGTGGACAGTCTCAGGTGAACCCCAGCGAACCTACCTGACCGTTGATGGGTCGCGGCTCAGCAGGTGTCCCCGACTGCCGCCCGGAGCGCGGGGATGATGGTCGAGCCGTAGGCCTCGAGCTGCGCTTCTTCATCTCCGCTCATGAGGTAGAGATTGAACTGGTCGACACCAGCGGCGCTGAGCTCCTCGAGTCGCCGCACATGCTCATCGGGCTCGCCGATGACGGCGAAACGGTCGACCACATCGTCCTCGACATAGGCTGCGTTGGAGGAACCGACCTCAGCATGATGGCGGTAGTCGTAGCTCTCGCGATCCTGGACATAACCGATGAGCGATTCCGGCAGCTCCTCGCGCGGGTACTTGGCGACCAAGTCCACGACGTGGTTGGCGACCATGGCCGGGAACCATCGGACCCGCTCGCGCCCCTCGCTGATGGGACCGACGTGAGCTGGTGCGGCGGCCTGGATCTTGATCGAAGCGGGATCACGGCCGGCCTCCTCTGCCGCATCCCGCATGATGCCGGCCATCCAGCGGATCAGGTCCGGGTCGGCCAACTGCAGGATGAGCCCGTCTGCGACCCGGCCGGTCATCGCGAGCGCCATGGGGCCGTAGGCGGCGACCCACACGGGCAGCTTCCAATCCTCCGTCCAGGTGAGGTCGAGCACGGCTCCCATTCGCTCGATGGTGCGGCCCTCGACGAGGTCCCGGATGAGCGTCACGGCCTGCTCCATCGTCCTCAGCTTCGTGGGCGGCATCCCCAGCATGCGCACCGCGCCGTCACCCCGGCCCATGCCCAGGTCCATGCGTCCGCCAGAGACCTCCTCGAGCGTGGCGAGCACACTGGCGGTCACGCTGGGATCTCGTGTGGTGGGATTGGTGACGCAGGCGCCTAGGCGCATGCTCGTGGTGTTCGTGGCCATCAGCGTCAGGATGGGATAGACCTCCCGCCACAGGACGTGGTTGTCCCACAGCCAGCCATAGCTGAATCCGGCCGCTTCGGCCTGCTTCGTGAGCGCGATGGTCCGTTCGATGCTGTGTTCGGCCTTGAGGGTGAAACCGAAGTCCATGACGGGGCAGCCTACACCCTCACCGGTCGCGGCGGGATGGGCCCCGGCAAGGACCTGGTCGGGCTTCGTGGCGCAGCGGTGGCCGATGCGCGGCCGACGTCGTAGGATGCACGCGGGGACAGGGGGCTGACCGCGGTCAGAGAGGCAGCGCTGCAGATGAGCCAAACGCGCACCGAGATGGTAGCTCTCAATGCGGACGTGGTCGGGTACAGCCGGCTCATCGCCGACGACCTCGGCGCGATGACAGCGACGATGGACGAGTACCACGAGCTCGTGACGGACAAGTTGAACGAGCATGGCGGAATGCTCGTCAACTTCGTTGGCGACAACTTCATGGCCGTCTTCGACGAGGCCATGGCGGCGATGCGGGCAGCCATCGATCTCACCACCCACATCGAGGCCAGGAATGCCACGCGCGAGGATCCACGCAGGGCTCGCTTCCGGATGGGCCTTGACCAGGGCGTGGTGGCGCGATCCGGCGGCGACTACTTCGGCGATGCCCTGAACATCGCCGCGCGCATCCAGGCGATCGCCCGTCCCGGGGGCATCAGCGTCTCTGGGCGGATCTACCGCGCCCTCGATGAGCCCGCTCTTCGGTTCAGGCCGCTCGGCCTTCAACGTCTCAAGGGCATCCCCGGAGGTGCCGACGTCTACGAGTTCACGGACCTGCCCAGCGATGGCGCTGTGCTGTCCGGCCAGCGCTCGCTCAGGCTCGAGTCCCCGATCGTGGCGGTCCTTCCCATCCACGCCGAGACGGTGGATGACCCCGTGCGTGCCATGGCGGACGTCTTGCGTGGGGACGTGATCCACCGACTCGCGCGGATCCCTCAGCTCAAGGTGATCGACGCCTCGGCCGAGCCTTCCAGCGACGGCAGCGGCGACGTCGCCCGGTACATCATCGAGACCGGCATCCATCAGGCGGGCGGCAGCGTGCGGGTCTACGCGGAAGTCCTCGACGTCACCTCGATGAACGTCGTCAAGAGCCACAAGCTGACCGTGGCCGTGGACGACCTCTTTGCCTCCTCGGATGCCTTCGCCGAGGAGGTGGGTCGCGCGCTGGAGGTGGATCTCATCGTCGGCGAGCCCGCGGGCATCTACGCGGACCTCGACGATCCCGAGGCCATCGAGCAGATCTACCTCGGCTGGTACCACCTCACGACCGCGACCCCGGAGGGCTGGACGCGGGCCCTGGAGCTGTTCGGGAAGGTCGCCCGCAGCCATCCTGATATCGCCTATGGACACGGACTCTCGTCATTCGCCAACTGGATGGGCGCCAGCAGCGGCTGGGCTCGAGACCGCGACAAGACCCTGGCCGTGGCACAAGACCAGGCCCGCCGCGCGCTCGCGGCCGGAGACCCGACCGGGCTGGCGAAGATGGTGGAGGCTGCCGTGCTCCTGATCCAGGGCCGGGGGCCGGAGGCACTTGAGTTGATCGAGAGTGCTGAGATCCAGCGCCCCACGTGCGACGTTACCTTCGCCGTAGAAGGTAGCGTCCGGCGCTACCTGGGTGACTGGGAGAAGGCCATCGATCTGACCGACACGGCGATGCGCCTGACCGCCGTCAACAAGCCCTGGTACCCGACAGTCAAGGCGTGTTCCCTGTTCATGGGTGGACGGGTCGACCAGGCGGCGGCCTTGGCGGAGATGGTCCTCGAGCACCAGCCGCACAACCTGGAGGCGCTGCTCGTGCTGACGGCAGCACAGGTGGAGCTCGGACTGGAACGCCGAGCCCGTGCCACGGCGCAGATGGTCAGCGAGCGCTACCCAACCGTCGACGTGGCTACCTGGCTCGACGGGAACCCCTATCAGGATCGGGACGTGGTCGAACGCTGGCGGAGGGACCTCATCGCCGCCGGTGCGATCTCGATCACGGACAGCCAGCCGAGCGACGCCACACCTCACCCGTAGGCACCATCACAGCGCACGTTGCTGGGGATCTTGGTGACGTCCGCCCTGCCAAGCGCCCCATGTCGCGGAAGCGACGTCCCCGGTTCGATCCGCTGCCCCGGTGGACCGACTGCCCCTCCAGAGCCGTACCCACCGGGGCCGACCATGCCAGAACCGCGAGTCAGACCTGGAGCTTGAGCTCGTGGATCTCCGGTGGCGGGATCCCATTGCGGCTGTGGATGCGCTGGATGGCCTCGGCGCTGGGCGCCTCGCGACGTTCCGGCTCGGGCAGGTCCACGCCGAACTGACGGGTTCGACCGACGTGACAGCACGCCGAAACGCCGATCGACACCCATTTCGCGGCCCCATAATGGGAGCAAGCTGATCACGGTCGGTGCGGGTGTGGAATGGTCAGCGCTCACGGTCTAGCCGGCGGGGGAGTGTTCGATCTTCGCCCGGCGCCGACAGCCATGCATGCGCTACAGAGGAGACTGGTGGATTGCTTCCTTCCGACTACCTGACCCAGCGAGCCATCGCTGCACCGGAGCATGCGCGCCGCGAGCAGCATGTTGAGCACCTTCGCGGACTGCGCGAACGTTTGGCTGGTCGCGTCGTCTCCAAGACAGACGAAGGCTGGGGTCGGGCCCGATTGGCGTGGAACCTCGCGGCCGACCAGCGACCCCCGCTCATCGCCTATCCCGAGACAACGAATGACGTCGTCGAGCTCGTCGCCTTCGCCCGCAGCCACGGCCTGCGGCTGGTGCCCCAGGGGACGGGTCATGGCGCGGTGCCGCTGGGCACGATCGAGGATGGCGTGCTCGTGACCACCTCCCGGATGCGCGCGTTGGATATCGACCCTGAGCAGCGCCGCGCACGCGTCGGTGCCGGCGTCACGTGGAGGGAGCTCCAGACGGCGGCCGCCATCCACGGGTTGACCGGGCTCGCTGGTTCCTCGCCGGACGTCGGAGTGGTGGGCTACACCCTGGGTGGTGGGCTCGGCTGGATGGCTCAGCGCTACAGGCTGGCCTGCAACAGCGTCCTTGCCTTCGACACCGTGTCCGCCCACCGCCGCCGGCTTCGAGTCGATCACGAGAATGAGCCTGACCTCTTCTGGGCCCTCCGCGGTGGGCGTGGGAGCTTTGCCATCTTCTCGGCCGTCGAGCTCGCGCTGTATCCAGTCCGCGAGCTCTACGCCGGCGCGTTGTTCTGGCCGCTGGAGCGCGCCGCTGGGATCCTCGCCGCGTGGCAGGCGTGGGCTGCCGACATCCCCGATACCGTCACGTCGGTCGGCCGCCTTCTCGATGGCCGCCTACGTCGGAGATGCCGACGCGACTGCGGGGCCGCGCGTTCGTGCTCATCGAGGCCGCCTGCCTTGCGACAGAGGACGAGGGCATCGAGTTGCTTCGTACCTTGCGGGAGCTAGACCCGGAGTTCGACACATTCGACCATGCTCCGCCTTCTACGTCCCGGCGAGCTTCACATGGATCCGATCGGCCCGGTGCCTGCCATCATCGACGGGTGGCTTCTCAGGGACCTGCCTGCGGCGGCCATCGATGCTCTCATCCAGACCGTTGGCCCCGGCTCGGGTTCGCCGCTGCTCTCGGTCGAGCTGCGACACCTTGGGGGTCGCCTCGCGGATGCGGCGCCCGGCCACGGCGCCTTGGCGTCACTCGAGGCCGGCTTCGCGACCGCTACATACAGCGTGGTCCCCGACACGGACCGGGCCATCGCCGTGGGCCGTCACGCGGCGATGCTGCGATCATCGCTGGCACCGTGGGAGGCGGAACGGAACTACCCCAACTTCGCCGAGCGTCGTTCGACCTGGCCGACCTCTTCTCGGCCGCAGACTGCGAGCGACTCGGCCGAGTCAAGGCCCAGTACGACCCGGAGAACCTCATCGTGTCGACACACCCGGTCTCTGTCGATCGACATCTGGACGTCGTCGCCGGCGACCAGGTGGAGATCCTCGTCGGGGGCCACGCAGAAGTCCCTGTCACGGCAGGCTGAGCCTCGGTTCTCGGGCGGTAGCGCAACTCTTCACATCGTCGCTACCTGCACCCGATCGGAGTCGGCGGGGACGGCGGCATCCGCGTGGCGGAGTGGCCGGTCAAGCTCGTCACATCCGAGCGGGTGGACCGGAGGACTCGCTGCGACTCCGGGTGATGAGTCCCGCGGCCATCCACGGTCGTTTACGCCGCCAGCGCAGTCGCGGACCGATGAGGAGGCGCAGCGCGCAGCGGCCGTTTCTTGGCGCCCCCGGACGGGCTCGGGGGCGCGGAAGACAAAGTGCTGGACACGCTCGCGTGGTACGCGATGGCGTAGTTGATGCGCCTTCCCAGCCGACTCGATGACGGTCAGACCCTGATGGGCCTCACGGTCCCACATGGGGCCGTCAGCTCTCCCCTTCCCCCGTCACCTGGACCCCGACCACCTGCGAGGCCGAGCCACCATCGTCATCGCTGAGGGTGAGGTGGACCTCGTAGGTGCCGGGGTCGGCATACGTGTGGCTGACAGTGGCGGTCCCTGCGCTAGCGTCCTCGGTGAGGACGGACGAATAGCGCTCCGACTTGTACCAGCCACTTGACACAACATATCGCGAACATCCATCCTTGTGTCAGCTAAGTGATACAAGGAGTCCCTATCCCGTGTCTAACCTTCTCGGCCCAGGATTGCTCTTCGGCTTCCCGCTCCTCGTCGCGGGCGGCCTCGTCATCGCCGCTTTCGTCCTCGGTGTCCGCCGGTCGCGAACCCTGATCTTCGACGAGGGCCACTACCCCGGCCTGGCCGCCTTGCGGCGCGCAACGCTGAGGGCGCGCTACCTCGGCATCGTGGCGGGTGTGGTCGTGTTCTTCATCGTCGCGGGGCTCGGCCGGTACGGCCAATGGCTGTTCATGGCACCCGCCGCGGCCGGGGCAACGGTGATCGCTGCCGTCCTGATCGGCCAGCGCCTCACCTACACGCGGGCTCGCATGGCGGGTATCGCCGGGCTCGAGCGCCGGGAAGTCGGCGACTACCTTCCGCGCCGCCTGGCCATGACCGCGGTGGGCGGTCTGCTGGTCCTGGCGGTCGTCGGCGCCTGGACGACGGCGGTCGCCACACCGGACGACTCGGGGCTCGCGCGCGCCTTCACCCAATCGTGCACGACCCAGTCGTGGGACGGGCAGAGTCAGTCCGAGCGCTCGCAAGTGCACCTCTCCACGCCGTTCCCCGGCGCCTACTACACGGCGGGCATGGCGGCGGGCATCGTGGCCGTGCTGGCCCTGGCCTGGGTCGGCGTGGTCGCGACCACGCGCCGTCCGCGCAACGGGGCCGACCCCGAGCTCGTCCGGGTCGACGACGCCCTGCGCCGCCAGACGGTCGAGGGGATCGTGGCCGCGCTCGGCCTGGCGGTCGCAACAACCCTCGCTGGTCTGGCCTACCTGGCGGCGCTCGCCGTCGGCAAGGAAGCGTGCACGGACGCCTACGGGCTGGGCTCCTGGGCACTGGCTGCTGTCGCATTCGTCGCGCTCGCCCTCGCGCTGCGGTTCGCGGTCATCGTCCTGGTCCCGGGCAACGGCTCGAGGGACCAGTCGTGACCGTCGAGCTTCGACTCGATCAGGACGATCCGACGCCACCGTACGAGCAGCTGCGACGTCAGCTGAGCGCGGTGATCCAGTCCGGCACATTGGCCCCGCAGACGCGCTTGCCCACGGTCCGCCAACTTGCAGCGGATCTCGGGGTGGCCGCTGGAACCGTGATGCGCGCGTATGCCGCCCTGGAGGGCGAGGGGCTCGTCGTCACCCGGCGAGGCGGTGGCACCGCCGTGAGCGACGCCCCACCCGCACTGTCCGACGTCGAGCGAGAACGACGCCTGGCCGAGCTGGCGATCTCCCTGGTGGCCCAGGCACGCCGTCTCGGGGCCACCGACGAGGAGATCTGCCGAGCGGTCGAGAGCCAACTGGGTTGACGATTCGCCGCCGCTCGTCTGGACCGGGCAGGAGGTCGTCACGGGGACGCTCGTGACCGGCTGCGGTCATGCCCACGACGTCGGCCACAGTCCGAGTCCAGGTGCGCCGCGGTCGGCCACGGCTCGTGGTGGCCAACCGGCCCACGGACTGCCCCCTCGGTCCTATGTCGCCGTCACGGCTTTGCATCCCACTCCGAGCGACCGTCCCTGACGATTAACCAACCGGGTATGTCGCACTGGCCGCTGTCCGGGGCTTGACGCAGTGGCTGCGCATCGCCCGAAGCGTATGCTGGAAGCGCGGACCGGCGATGACCCGGACCGCGAGGACCAGCTTGGGGGGTGAAGGGAGAGCCACAGATGGTCCGCATGTTCGCTCGTCACCAGGTCGCCGACTATGACGCATGGCGCAAGGTCTACGACGCCTTTGACCGCGAGGCGCTCGGCGTCCGCTCTCACGCCGTCTACCGCAGCCTGGAGGATCCGAACGACATCACGGTCTGGCACGACTTTGACGACCGTGCGACGGCCGAGTCGTTCATGGACTCCGATGGCCTGCGCGAGACGATGACCCGGGCCGGGGTCGTGAGTGCCCCCAACCTCTGGCTCACGAACGAGGCTTGATGGAGATGACCAAAGACATGTTTCCACAGCAGACCCGACGACCTGGCCTGCGCTCGACGCTGGCGACGACGCTGGTGGCGGTCGCGCTTGCCCTGCCCTCCGTGGCACAGGCGCAGGACGAGATCGGCACCGGCACCGCCGAGCAGCCGCGCGACATCGCCATCAGCATGGACGACACCCTGCGCTTCGACCCCGCCGAGATCAGCGTGGGCGCCGGAGAGGTCGTGCGCTTCGTCCTGACCAACACCGGGGCAGCCACCCATGACTTCCTCATCGGCGACCTCGAGACCCAAGAAGAGCATGGCGCCGAGATGGCCGCCGGCATGATGCACGGGCACGACGCCTGTCCGGAGACGGCGGATGCCCATGACGACGAGGCCATGGCGGACGACGACATGATGATGGGCGGCGAGATGGCCAGCGACATGCCTCAGGTCGAGGAGTCGATGGGGCCCATGGACGAGGCCGATGACCACATGGACGATGCCGCTGATCACACCGAGGCCGAGCTCTGCCCCGGCGGTATCCCGGCTGCGGTCACCATCGAACCCGGCGAGACGGTCAGTGTCCTCGCGCGCCTCGACGAGCCCGGCGAGACGCTCATCGGCTGCCACCATCCCGGCCACTGGCAGGCCGGCATGAAGGGAGTCATCACGGTCGTCGACACCGAGTCGGTCAGCGCCATCGCGAGTCCTGAGGCGTAGCCGTCGTATCGGCTCGACCCGAGGGGCGATGCGACGCGCTAGGACGTCCTCGGGACCCCATGACCATGGCTATCGGTGTGCCAGGCATGGGGCGGCAAGTGCTCGGCGTGGTGCTCGTGGTCTGCCGTGGCCGCGATCGTCTGGCAGCGGTCGGGGTCGGTGCAGTCGGCGGGGTTCAGCCCCGTGGCCCGGGCGATGAGCCCGGCGTAGAGCTCACGGCTCGCGTGGAGGCGCTCGATCCGACGGTCGACGTCGGCGAGGTGCCGCTCCATGAGCTCGATGACGTGATGGCAGGTCGACTCGCCCTGGCCGCGGAGCTCGAGGATCGAGGCCACCTCCGAGAGCGTGAGCCCGCTGTCCTGCGCGTCGCGGATGAAGCGGAGGCGCTCGACAGCCTCCGGTCCGTAGTCGCGATACCCGTTCGGCGCCCGCGCCGGTGGCGGCACGAGACCGATGTCCTCGTAGTAGCGGATGGTCGTGGTCGTGAGTCCGGCCTGGTAAGCGACGTCGCCGATCTTCATGCCTCGATGATACCTCTTGACATTCGAGTCGACTAGAGGGTTTAGGGTAGCCCCATGGACCACGACATGACCATGCACGCGACTGGTGGCGAAACCGATGTTCCGAGAACGCCCTGCCTCATGGCACCCTGCTAGGATGCCGCCAGGCCCCGGATGTGTCTCGGGAACCATGGCGATCGAAGCCGTCCTTCCCTCCACGGGAGCCCCGGCCAACGACCCGGAGTTCGCGAAGCCGACTCGACTCGAAAGGAGTCACGCACCATGGCCAACGATCAGCTCGTCACCGACCCGGTCTGCGGGATGAAGATCAAGCCCGAGGACGCGGTCGCGACCATCGAGCACGAGGGCAAGACGTACTACTTCTGCAGCCAGGACTGTGCGGACAGTTTTCAGGAGGCCCCCGAAGACTATCTCTGACCCTCGCGCCCTGACCGACTGACATGCTCGCGCTGCTGGTCGCCCTCGCGATCTTCGTCGGTGCCGTGCTCGCGGTCCTGGCCAGCTGGATCTTCGGGACCACGCGCTCCGGACGCCCGCCGACGGCCCCCGAGCGCGTCCCCTTCCTGGGCGGGGAGACGCCCGAGGTCCATGCGTGGAACCGATACCACGCCCGTTACTACCTCATGGCACTCATCTTCCTGGCGTTCGACATGGAGATGGTCTTCATGTACCCGTGGGCGGTCGTGTTCATCCGCGAGGGAGCCGTCGCCATGGTGGAGATGGCGATGTTCATCGGCATCCTGCTGCTCGGCGTCCTGTACGGCTGGCGCGAGCGCTCCTTCACATGGGCCTGAAGGAGCGGCTCGCGCGCTTCGGTGCGCGGGCGCCGATCCCGGTCTTCCTCGTCGCCGGCGCGGCTGGGAGCGAGTCCCTCGATCGCCTCCGGATGGATGACCGGGTCGCCCCGGTGACCACGCCCCGTGCGGCAGCCGTGCTGGTGGGTGCCGGAGCGATCCCCGAGGTGCTCGTGGAGATGGTGCTGCGGCTCCACGACACGCTGCCGCATCCGCGCACCATCGCCTGGTTGGTGACGCCCGAGGGTGTGGGGGCGCCAGATATCCCGGGCCTGACCCTGATCGGTCCGCCACACGCCGATCGCATCGTGGCGCTGGGACAGGATCTGCTCAGTGGGCGCAGGCCGTCCGATGTGGCGCTGCTTCCCGACCAGGACCCGGCGCCGTGGCGCGGCGTCGGCCCGTACGGTCAGGGCGGCTCCGGCATGACCGGCGGTGTCCCGTACGGGCGGCCGATGGCAGGGCTCGCGCCCGACCGGGATGGCTTGCGGCTCGATCGGCTTCCGGTCACACTGGGCCCCTGGTTCCCGTATCTGCCGGCCGGCCTCCGACTGCGGCTGGGCTTCAGCGGGGATGTCCTTTCCGAGGTGGAGGCGATCCCGCCCGACCGGGTGCTCGACTGGTCCGGCGGCGACCCCTTCGACCGCGTGTTGCACGAGCCAGTCAGCGTCCACGATCTCGAGCTCGCCCGGGTGCGGAGCCATCTGCGCGCGTTGGCGGTGGCAGTCGATGCGGCCGGCCTGGAGGCTCTCGCCGGCCGGATGTGCCGACTGGCTGCGAGCGAGCCGCTGGACTCGACGCAGATCGATTCACTCGAGCACAGGCTCCTCTGGACCGGCTTCTTTCGGTGGCCCACCGGCGGCGTCGGCAAGCTCCCCGCCGATGCGTTCCGCGAAGGAGGGCTCGGGCCGATCGGGCGGGCGGCTGGGATCCTGGAGGACGCTCGAACGGGGATCCAGGCCTACCTGGACCTCGGCTTCCGACCCATCATGGATGATGCGGGTGATGCAGCCGCGCGGTGGCGCGTCCGAATCGCGGAGATGCGGCAGTCACTCATCCTCGCGGCCCGCTCATCGAGACTCACCGTCGGCCCCCTCGATGCCTTCGAAGGCCCCCGAGGCCTGATGACGGTCGAGCGCCACCCTCTCGACGCCGTGCTTGCGACCCTGAGCGTGGCACTTGAGGGTCTCGAGTGGGGGGACGCCCTGACGACACTGGTGAGCCTTGACCTTGGCCCGGAAGCATTCGCGGCGCGCGGCGGCGCGATGACGGTCGCGGCCTGATGGACTGGGCCGTCGCCGTCCTGCTCCTGGGCGCGCTCATCACCGCTGGGCCGTGGTTCGTGGCGGTCGTTGACGCAAGCGTCGGCCATGCGGTCGCCGGAACCAGGCTCTTGGTGGCTGGCACGGCTGTGCTCCCTCTTCGCTCGGGAGCGCGCCTGCTCTCGCAGGGTTCCGCCCGCACCGAGCGGCCGGATGTCGGGGGATGGGCCCTGGCGCCCGCGCTCCTCGCGGGGCTTGTGGTGTTGGCGCTCGCGCTCGTCCCGTTCGGTCCCGGGCTCGTGGTCGCCGATCCGTCCACCGGTTTCGTCGTATTCTCGGCGGCGGTGGCGTTCGTCATGATTGCGGTGTTCCTGCACGGCTGGTCTCCGAACTCCGTGTTCCCGCTTCTCGGTGCCTACCGCTACGGCGCGGTGGGCTTGTCGTTCCAGATTCCCTTTCTGCTGGCGATGCTGGCGACCGTCCTACCCGCCGGATCGCTCTCCATCGTGGCCATCGTCGAGGCCCAGGAGGGCGCGTGGAACGTGATCCGACAACCGCTCGGCTTGCCCATCTACCTGGTCGTGGGACTGGCGGTCAGCTTCTGGGGGCCGCTGAACCTCCCCGACGGACGGGACCTCGCTGGCGGCACCTCCGTGGAGGATGCGGGTATCCAGCGGCTGCTCTGGGAGCTGGCACGGCTGCTGATGCTGGTGGCCATCGCCGCGATGGGCGCGGCGGGCTTCCTTGGCGGCTGGTGGGGACCGCTGCTCCCGGGGCCGCTGTGGATGCTGCTCAAGACGGGCCTGCTGCTCGCCGTCCTTGCCTCGACGCGCCACCTGTTGGCGCGCTACCGGATCGAGCCCTTCGTCGAGCGGTGCTGGATCGTCCTGATCCCGCTGGCCCTGCTCAACATCTTCGTGTCCGGAGTCACGCTCCTGTGATCCCCCAGCCGCTCATCGACGCGCTGTTCGTCGTGTTCTCCACGGGTGCTCTGGTCACGGGATACCGCGTGTTCCGGACCGATTCCATGGTGCGGGCCGCGTTCTACCTGTTGGCGTCGTTCGCCGCGGTCGGCGGGATCCTCGTCCTGCTGGGGGCAGAGTTCCTGGGCATGGTGCTCATCCTGATGATGGCCGGCGAGATGCTCGTGATGGCCATCGTGATGGTCATGTACATGATGAACCCTGCCGGGCTGAACCCGATGTGGATGGTCCACCAGCATCGACGCGCGGTGCTCGGCGGCGTCGGGTCCTTCGTCGTGCTCGTCGCCGGGGTCCTGCTCACCGACTTCCCCTCCGCACCGCGACCACCGGATGCACCCGTGACGGCGCAGCTGGGCATCGAGCTGCTGGGCGATTCGATGCTCGTGTTCCAGACGGCGGGCGTGGCGCTCCTGGCCACGATGATCGGCGTCGTCGTCCTCGCCAGCCAGCATGGTCGGTTCGGGAGCGCCGAGGAGGGCTCGGTCGAGCCGCCCCTTCAACCGGATGAGGGGCCGGCATGACGCTCGACCTGGTCCTCATCGTGGCGGCCGGTCTGTTCGGGATCGGGCTGTACGGCGCGCTCAGCCAGCAGTCCTTCGTGATGCTGATGATGGGCCTGGAGCTGATGATCAACGCTGGCCTCCTGGCACTCGGGGCGCTGTGGGCCTTCTCCGCCGCCGGCAGCGCGCAAGGACAGATGCTGGGCGTCGTATTCATGACCGTGATGGCCGTCGAGATGGCGGTCGGCTTCGCCCTCGTCACCCATGTCTACCGGGCGCGGCGCGCGGACATCATCGAGAAGCTGCGGAAGCTCAAGGGATGATCCTGTTCGCGCCACTCGTCCCGCTCCTCGCGGCCGTCGCTGCCTGGTGGCTGCTGCCTCGTCGCGGGTCGGGATGGCTGCTTCTGGTAGCGCTCCTGCTCACGATCGGCGCGGCCGGCTGGGCGGTCGCCGCCTCCATCGGCGAGCTGACGATTGGGTGGGGGCCCGTCCTCTCGCTGTCCCTTGGCGCGACCGGGTTCGGGGCCACGATGCTGCTGTTGGTCCCGGTGATCGCGGCACCGATCATCGGGTACGCGTACGTGACGGAGGCCGCCGGCCGGCGGAGCCTCGTGCCGCTGCTGCTCGTCTTCGTGGCCACGATGGAGCTGCTCGTGTTGAGCCGCGATCTCCTGATGATACTGGTCGCCTGGGAGCTCGTCGGCGCCATGAGCTGGATGCTCATCGGGCATCACTGGCGGGATGCCCGTCCGCCGGCGGCCGCGCGGACCGCGTTCATCACCACGCGGATCGGGGATCTGGGGCTGTACGCCGCCGCAGGGGTCCTCTTCGCAGCGACCGGCAGCTTCCGGTTCGACGCCCTCACGGCCCTTGACCGACCCGCCGCGGACCTGGTGGCCCTGGGTCTGCTGCTGGCCGCCGCGGCCAAGTCGGCGCAGGTGCCGTTCGCGCAGTGGCTGTTCGCGGCGATGGCTGGTCCGACGCCGGTCTCGGCGCTGCTGCACTCGGCCACCCTGGTTGCCGCGGGCGCCTTTCTCCTGATCGTGACCACGCCGCTCCTCGGAGCCGTCCCCTGGTTCCTGCCGGCCATCGCGCTGGTGGGACTGCTCACGGCGTTTACGGGTGGCGCGGTGGCGGCCCTGCACGACGAGGCGAAACCCGCGCTCGCTGGGTCCACCTCTGCACAGTACGGCCTGATGTTCATCGCCATCGGCGCCGGGGCGCCTGCCATCGCCGGAGCCCACCTCGTCGTCCACGCGGCATTCAAGTCGCTGCTGTTCCTGGGCGCGGGCATCGCCATGCATGAGACAGGCACTGGCCGGCTCGCCCGCATGCGCCTGGGTCGCGTGCGCCCGGTCACGGCGCTGCTGTCCGCCGTCGGGCTCCTCGCGCTCGCGGCGGTGCCGCTCACCGGCGGAGGCTGGAGCAAGGAGGCGATCGTGGCGGCCGCCGAAGAGCGGTCGATGATCGTCGGCGTGCTCGTCCTTGCCTCCGGGGCGCTCACCGCATTCTACGCCACGCGCCTCGGGCTGCTGATGTGGGGGCCTGGCTCGAACGGCACCAGCGGCCGTTCACGGCGTTCCTTGCGAGCTGATGACCTCACGATGCTGCCGCTCGCGGTGGCGACCGGCGCGTTGTCGATGCTGTGGCTTCCGGGCGGTGCGGCATGGCTGGCCGATGCGAGCCACGGCATCGAGGTGTTCTCGGTGCTGCTCTCGCTCGCGGCGATCACTATCGGTACGTTGGCGGCCGTTGCCCTCGCGAGGCGGGGCTCGCTTCTGGCTCCTGCCGGCGACCCAGGTGCGCTGCTGGCCCGCACGTGGCTCGGGTTCATCCCGTTCGTCCAGTCGGCCGTGGCCCGCTGGTCCATCGGCCTGTCCGTGAGCCTCGCGCGCTTTGACGCCCGGGTCGTGGATGCCGGCGTGCGACTGGTGTGGCAGCTCACACGCGCGCTATCGCGGGCAGTGGCCGTGGGCGATGTCGTGACCGTGGATGGGGCCGTCCGGGCGGTGGCGGCCGGGACGCTGCGGACGGCGGACGTCTCACGCGCGGCCGACGAGCGCGGGGTCGACGGCGCGGTCGAGGGTACCGGTCGAGCCGTGGGGCGCGCGGGCCGGGAGAGCCGCCGCCTCCAGAGCGGGATGAGCCACGAGTACCTGCAGCTGATCGCGGCAGGCCTGGGGCTCGCCCTGCTCATGCTCGCGATCGCCCGATGACGTTCGTTCTCCCGTCCAGCCCATCGACGCCCTGGAGGCCCGGCCCATGCTGACCATCGCCATCCTCCTGCCGATCCTCGCCGCCGTTGGCGTGGGGCTGGCCCGGAACGTCAGCGCGGGCGACGGCGAGCGGCGGCTCCAGCTCGTGGCCACGGTGGTCGCCGCGATCCCGCTCGTCGTGCTGCTGGTGGCGTGGTCGCGCTTCGCTGGGACCGGCGGGTTCGAGCAGGTCGAGACCATCCCGTGGATCCCGTCGCTTGGAATCGCGTGGAAGGTCGGCCTGGACGGGTTGTCCCTGCCGCTGGCCACGATGACAGCGCTCCTCTTCGTCGTGGCGATAGCCTACCCCGTGGACATGCGGGGACGCGCGGCGGCATACCTCGCGCTGATGCTCTTCCTCGAAGGGACGTCCATCGGGCTCTTCCTGGCCCTGGACCTGTTCCTCTTCTTCGTGTTCTGGGATGTCTCGCTCGTGGCGATGTACTTCCTGATCGGGGCCTGGGGACATGGCGACGCACCGCGGTCCGCGCTCAAGTTCTTCGTGTACACGTTCGCGGGCTCCCTGCCGCTCCTGCTCGCGATCCTGGCGCTGTACCTCTCATCGGACCCGCGCACCTTCGACATGGCGGAGCTCATCCGGCAACAGCCGCTCGCGGGCGCAGGTCTCTACGCCACAATCGTGTTCGTAGGCTTCTTCCTCGGCTTCGCCATCAAGACACCGATGGTACCGTTCCACACTTGGTTGCCCCCGGCGCACGTCGATGCGCCGGGACCGGTATCGGCGATCCTCGCGGGGGTGCTCCTCAAGATGGGCACCTACGGCTTCGTCCGCATCCTGATGTCGATGATGCCGGACACCTTCGAGCAGTTCGCCTTCCCGCTCGCGGTCCTCGCGGTGGTCTCGATCGTCTACGGCGCGCTCGTGGCGCTCGCCCAGACGAACCTCAAGCGACTCATCGCCTACACCAGCGTCAACCACATGGGATACGTGGTCCTCGGGCTCGCGGTGGCCGGGGCGTTCGCGCCGGGACAGGAGGCAGCCCAGCGCCTCGCGCTCAACGGGGCGACGCTGGAGATGGTGGCCCACGGCCTCATCACGGGCGGACTCTTCCTGCTGAGCGGTTCGATCCTGGCGCGAGGTGGCACCTACGAGATCAGTGAGTACGGCGGCCTGTTGGACCGTACCCGAGGGCTCACCATCGGGATGGCCGTGCTCGCCTTCGCGAGCCTGGGATTGCCCGGGCTCGCCGGGTTCGTCGCCGAGTTCCAGATCTTCGCCGGAACGCTGGGCGTCTTCCCGGGCCTGGCGCTCATCGCGCTCATCGGCATCGTGGTCACCGCTGGCCTGTTCCTGCGGCTGCTCGGGAGCCTCTTCCTGGGCCCCCTGCCTGAGCGATGGCGATCCTTCCCTGATCTGGGGCGGGTCGAGATGGGCGCGATCGGCGCCCTCGTGGCTCTCGTCGTGCTCATCGGCGTCGCGCCGGCCTGGGTCCTCGACGTCATCGACTCGTTCGTCGCTCCGTTCGTCGGCGGCTGAGACCCGTCATGAGCATGGACATGGCTTCGATGGTCGGGGACGTGACACCGGAACTCGTCCTGTTGAGTGGTGCTGTCGTGGTGCTGCTGCTCGCGCTCGCGCTCCCACTCTCCCGACAGGCGTGGGTGGCGGGACCCACGCTCCTGGCACTCCTCGTGGCGGCGATCGCCACGGTGACGCTCTTCGGAGGCGTGGATCGGCTCACCTTCGCCGGCACGTACGCGGTCGACGGCGCGGCGCTGTGGGCCAAGCTGGTCATCCTCGCGGGCACGGCCACCGTGGTCCTCCTCTCGGTACCGTGGTTCCGCAAGGATCCACGCCGCGGCGAATACTACGCCCTGCTACTGCTCGCAGCGCTGGGCGCCATCCTCATGGCCGGAGCCACGGACCTCAAGGAGGTCATCGTCGCGATCCTCCTGTCGTCCGTGACGGGGTTCGTCCTGGCGGCCTTCCATCGGCGCTCGCCGCTCTCTTCCGAGGCGGCTATCAGGTTCTACCTCATCGGAGCGCTCGCCAACACCGCTGCGCTCATGGGTGTGGCGCTACTGTTCGGCCTCGCCGGCTCGACGACCCTCGAGGGCATCAGCCAGGGTCTCGCCGGCGGCGGGGAGGATGCACGGCCTGCCCTGTTGTTGGGTCTGGTGTTGCTCCTCGGCTTGCTCGGCTTCAAGCTCGGCGCGGTCCCGCTGCACAGCTGGGTGCCGGATGTCGCCCAGGGTGCGCCGGCGCCGATCGCCGGGTTCATCACCGCGATACCGAAGGTCGGTGCCTTCGTGTTCCTCGCCCGGCTGGTCCTCGTGCTCCCGGAGGAGGTGGCCTGGCAGCCCCTCATCGCGGTGGCCGCCACGGCGACCATGACGCTGGGTAATCTGGCCTGCCTGTGGCAAGACGACGTGCGGCGCATCCTGGGCTGGTCCGCGGTCTCCCAGACCGGCTACGGGCTGATGGCCATCGTCGGCCTGGGGGCATCGACGCTGGCCCTGCCGGCGTTGCTGTACTTCCTGGTGGCCTACGTCGCGGGCAACATCGCCGCCTTCGGCGTGATCGTGGAGCTACGGGGTCGCACGGCGCTGGTGGACTTCGATGGTGCGGGACGGGAGCGCCCGGCTTTGCTCGGCTCGCTGGCGGTCAGCTTCCTGTCATTCATCGGGGTCCCTCCGCTGGCCGGGTTCGTGGCCAAGCTGCTCCTGTTCGCCGTCGCCATCGAGGTCGGCTACCTCTGGCTCGCAGTCGTCGCCGCCATCAACACGGTCATCTCGATCGTCTACTACGTGCGCGTGCTGGCACCAGCGTACTTCCGGCACGCGACCGCTCCGGTGGCCACGCTGGGCTGGCCGGCGGCGCTCGGGACCTATGTCGCGGCCGTGGCGATCATCGTGGTCGGGCTGCTCTCGGAGCCGTTCGTCGCGGCGTTCACCGGCCGGCCGCTGCTGCCCTGATGATGCGCATCAAGGCGGCAGCAGATGGTCACGCCGGGAGGACCACTCCTGCTGCGGGCGAGACGCGCATGCAGCTCGCCCAACTTCGCCCGAGAGCGACAGGGTGCGAAGCTTCGACGATATCGCCGAGATCGTGGAGTCGCCCCCCGCCGCGCTCGAGCGCGCCACCCTGAACCGGGCGAATCAGTTGCTCGCGATGCTGATTTAGGAGGTCACGACCGAAGGCCGATCGGTCGTGAGACATCACGCTGCGGCCCGAGGCGATGCCCTTCTTCGGATCGGCGCAGAGCGATTTGTTCTTGGCGCCCCCGGACGGACTCCAAACCCCCAACTGCCACAACGCTTGACTGGTACGCGGAGGCGGTGTGACTACGCTCCTCTCCCCGCCCCACGAGCGACCGACGCGGCGCCAGCTCGAGGTCCTGCGCGCCTACATCACGGCCGGCTCGACCACGGCAGCGGCCTACGAGCTGGGTATCAGCGAGACGACGGTTCGACAGCACCTCTCGGGGCTGTACCGGCGGACGGGCTGCATCAACGCGGCGCAGGCGGCGTACTGGCTGGGGACGGAAGTCGGCTCCAGCCGACGTTAGGACGGGAAACCGGCCTAGCCATCACCCCGGACAATCACGGCAACCGACCGGATCCAAAGAAGAAGGCCCGCCCTCGCGGGACGGGCCTCGTTGTCCGTTGTCGGGGCGCTCAGCTGAGCGATGTGCACCCGAAGTAGTCGGGGTCCTGCTCCTCGAACCACTGGCCGTAGGTGTACACCGGGCAGAAGCCCCTGAGTTCCACCTTGGCGGCATCGTAGTCCGTGGAGCTGATACCGCTCCACCGGCAGGCGGGAGCCGTGACGGAATAGTTCTCCAGATACGCCCCGCTTAGGCCCGCACAGACGCTCTGGAAGGTCGGGGTCGGGTACGCCCATGCGGGAAAACCGGCCAGGACGCCTGACGCCGGGCATGAATTGGGGTTGACCCACCACTCAGCGGTGGTCGTGATCTCAGAGCCGAGCACGTTGCCCTTGCGGTCCACCAAGGCCACCTTCCAGGTGTACTCCTTGATCGCCAGGTCGGCGACGACCCAGAAATCGCCGACCGCGCTAGCTTTTCTGGCGACCGGGATGGTCCGCGGGGTACCCGGCTCACCACTCGCGACAGGCGTGAACCGGACCCCATAGGCGCTCCCCTTGAAGGCCGCCCAGAAGCGCAGGGAGCAATCATCGCTGCCTTGCACCGTGACGGAGGCGATCGATGGAGGCGGCGGCTTCGCCGCCAGCGCCGCCGACGGGACCAGCACCGCGACCAGCGCGGCGATCATCAGGAACGCAGAGAGTCTGCGCATCGTTACCCCCCATACCGCACCTGCGGCGTCACTATGGGCGGGTCGGGTTCGCCAGTGGCTCGACACGGTCCCGGCGGCCAGGGTATGGGCCGTGCGTCGAAGCCTCCCGCTCGAGCGAGTATGGGGGTCCATCTGGCGATAAGCGCACTGTCATTTCCGGCAGGCGGGTACTGAAACATGACTACGTAGAAGCCAGCTCGGGACCGTGTGCGCCTCGGGACGACGCGGGTGACTCGTCACAAGAAGAGGCCGCCCCTCGCGGGACGGGCCGGTCGGGTACTCGGTCGGTCTATTCGATGTCGATGAATGTGCCGGCGTTCCAGTGGATCACCGAGTCGATGCCGGCGCCTCCGTGGAAGATGCCCCCAGGGTCAGCCACGACGGCAGCGTCGTGGCGCTGAGGCGGATAAGCGAGGCGTAAGTGCGAGTCGATACGCTTCCGGCATGACCGACCACGACGCCGAGTGACGCCATCCTGGCTGCTCGAGGTGCGGCTTGGTCGAGGTCTACGTCAATGCCGATGGCAAGCAGGCGATGCAGCTGACCGACGACGGCGTGCGTCTGGCGCAGCAGATGGCGATGAGCGACGACCCGGACGCGGTGCTCGAAGCACGCTGGGGACGCAGCCAGAGACGTAAGGAGAGGCCCGTCCCTCGCGGGGCGGGCCTCTCCTGCTCGGTCGAGCGAGCGCTAGTACTCGTACTCGACGCGTGTGCCAGGCGGGCACGACTCGACGAAGGTCCAGGCCACACCCGTTTCCTCGAAGTAGAGCGCGATGTACTCACCGAGTGACATCTCCGCTTCGGAGGCCATAGCCTTCATCGTCGGGAGGGCTGACTGGCCGATGATGTACCCGATGTCCCCGCACGTTCCCGCCGCTGTTCTCGTTCGGCGCCGCAGATGCCACCCCTGGCAGCATCGCCGCCACCAGGCCGGCACTCAGCAGTCCGACCATGAGGCGCTTCTTCACGGTATCCCCCTGCCGCATACGCGGCATCGCATGTCGCGGGTCGGGTTCGCCAGTGGCTCGACACGGTCCCGGCGGCCAGGGTTTGGGCCGTGCGTCGAAGCCTCCCGCTCGAGCGAGTATGCGCCCGTGTCGAGCGGGAAACCACTGTCGTTTCCGACAGGCGGGTACCGAAACGGGCTACGTAGAGCCGGCCCGGGAAGCGCCCGGCCCACGGGACCCTCGCGACCGCACCGAGCCACGAGAAGGGGCCCGCCCTCACGGCCAGGGCGGACCCATCGGTGTCGCTCGGCGGACGTCCTACCACATGCAGAAGGTAGTCAGGGTCTTGAACGCTGGACCACCAAGCCCCGACCCTTTCAGTTTCGGCTGGCCCGGGGGGACAGATGGGTAGGAAGTCCAGATTGGCGGCAAACCAGGGATCGCGGCTTATGCCCGACCACAGGCAGGCAGGAGCCAAACCCAGGTACGACGCCTGATTCTGCCCTCCATACGCCAGACAGATGCTCTGGAACGTCGGCGGCGTCATGAGCGTGCCGCCCTCAGCCACATAGGCGACGCAGTCGCCCTGGTCGGCGAAGGCCGAGCCATCCTCGCGGACCGGCTCGGTCCAGCCGTCGTCCTTGCAGTCCGACTTGCCGTCATCCTTCGCGACCGCCACCCCCGGCAGCATCCCCCAGCAGCAGACCAGCGGCCAGCAGCCCGACCATCAGGCGTTTCGTCATGACAAACTCCCCTGCCGCGCATCCACGCGGCGTCACATCAGGGCGGGTCGGGTTCGCCAGTGGCTCCGCGCGGTCCGGGCGGCCAAGGCATTGGTTCGCGCGTCATCGCCTCCCGCGCTCGGATTGTCTCACCGAGGGCAAGGGCCGGCACAAAGAGAGGCCCGCCCTTCGCAGGGCGGGCCTTGACCTCGCCGGGACTAGGGCAGCCACCTCGCGACAAGCGCGCCATTGGCGGGGCACCCACCCCCGTGAACGAGAATGTCTCCACAGCGGTCTGCGACTCACCGAGCGGATTGCGCTTCCTGTCGAGCAGGGTCGCCTTCCAGCTGTACACGTGGGTACCGATGTCGGCCCATCCGAGCGCCACGCTCGCCCCTTGGTCCTTCCTCGCTAGGTAGGCGTCTCCCGCGTCGACCAGCACGCTCCCCTCGTATTCCTCGTACGCCACCGAAGCGACCCGGCCTTCGAAGTACACGTACATGGCCACGGAGCAGAGCTCGATGCCTCGTGTCCCGTCGACCATCGCCCCGGTCGATATCACCTGGATCTGCGTGATCTTCGGCGGGAGTGGCTTCGCGGCCAACGCTGCCGACGGGACCAGTACCGCGACCAGCGCGGCGATCATCAGGAATGCAGAGAACCTGCGCATCGTTACCCCCATGCCGCGCATGCGGCATCACTATGGGCGGGTCGGGTCCGCCAGTGGCTCGACACGGTCCAGGCGGCCAGGGTATGGGCCGTGTGTCAGCGCCTCCCGCTTCTCTCAGCACCTATCAACGCACATGGAGGCACGGCTTCACCCTGTCGTTTCCGGCAGAAAAACGACAGGGTGGTGATGGAGTCGCTACTGGATAGGCGTTCGCGTCACGACGGTGGCGGCGGGGCTGATGGCCGATCCGGCCCACGTAGTCGCTGAGCGAGGGATAGGCAGCCTCAAGATGCTGTCAGGCCGGCGCCCTGCTCGACGAGCCCGATGAGGTCGAGCGTGCCGAGATGCTGGGTCCGCTCGCCCGAGACCGCCATGAGTTGGCCCCCGCCGGGGTCGAGCCCGATGAGCGTCAGGTCGTGGCAGCGACGGACCAGCGCCAGGGCTTCCTCGGGGGGGACGACGTTCAGATCGACGATGAGGACGTGCGCGGAGGTGGCCTCCAGCCTCGCGACAATGCCCTGCTCCTGGATGTCGGTGATGACGATGCGGAACCGCTCGTCCGACTCCAGCAAGGCGGCGACGCCGGCGAGGACCAGCGAGTCACCTCCGAGAGCCACCGTGACCTTCTCCATCGGGCATGCACCCCATGCGCTCGCGCAGTCGCGCTTCTGCGACTCTAGGAGCCACACAGGCGGCGCGGTACTGTCACAAACGGCAGAAGAGCGACAGGGTGGGTAGGCTCCGGAGGGTCGGAGTAGCCAAGGCTATCAGGTGCTCACGAGGAGCGGGGCTGCGTCAGGCCTCCTCGGTGCGGAGGCCCATCCGCCCAGCATAGGCAAGCAGCTGGCTGCGATGGTGCAGGTGGAGCCGGTCGAATCATCTCGGACATGTGATACCGGACCGTCCGTTCACTGAGGGCGAGCTGCACGGCCACCTCTTTGTAGGTGAGCCCAGCGGCCACGAGCCGCAGTACCTCTGACTGACGCTTGGTGAGACCGACAGCGTGCTCGTCGGTCGACCGTGGCTCGGTCGGCCCGGAGGTCGCCGGCGACGGATCCTGGCGGGCGCTCTGGAAGCGGCGGGCCAGGGGCGCGAGCGAACTCGGCGAGCAGGCGGGCCGCGAGGCCACGCGAGAGCGGCGGGACCCCGTCGATCAGTCCGTGGAGGGCTTCCACGAGTTCATCGCCAGTGACGGTCTTCAGGAGGTAGCCGCAAGCCCCGCTGCGGATGGCCTCGAACACATCTTCGTCGTCCTCGGAGGTGGTGAGGATGATGATGCGGGTCTCCGGGCGCTGGGCCTTGATGAGCCGTGTCGCGGCGAGACCATCGCGGTGGGGCATGCGCAGGTCCATCAGGACGACATCTGGTCGGTGTTGCTCCACCTTGGCGACCGCTTCGATCCCGTCGGCAGCCGTCGCGACGACGTCGAACCCTTGTGCCGTGAGGAGGTTGACCAGGCCCTCGAGGAAGAGTCGATGGTCGTCGGCCAGGACGATCCTCAAGGCACACCTCCTACCGCCACAGGTCCCTCCGCCTGGGAGGCCTCGGTGGGATGGTGTGCCGAGCGCGGTACGTCGAGCACGACATGCGTCCCTTCGCCGGGCCGCGAAGTCAGGACCAGCCGACCGTCCAGTTCGTCCGCTCGCTCGCGCATGAAGCGCAGGCCGAAGCCCTCGCCGTCGACCGCGTCGACATCGAAACCGTGTCCGTCATCGTCGACGGTGACCCGCAGGCCTGGGACGCCGGCTTCCAGCCGCACCCCGATGACGCCGGCGTCCGCGTGTCGCCGGGCGTTCGACAGCGCCTCCTGGACGACGTGGAACACCTGGGTCGCCTCGTCCGCCGCCAGCTCGAACGCTGCATCAGGCTGCTCGACGCGCAACTCCGTTGGGATCCCGTGGTGCTCGCTGAAGCGGTCGAGGTAGTTGCGAAGGGTATCCACCAGTGGCCGCTGAGCCGATGGTCCGGCGTTCAGCTCGAGGATGTAGCCACGGACGTCACGGTGTGACTCGCGGGCGACATCTGCCAGGCGCCCAAGCAGGACATCTGCTTCCGGCACTCGTCCTCCTGACAGGAGCTGACGGGCGGCATCGGCTTGCATCGCGGCGTGGGCGAGGACCTGTCCGATGCTGTCGTGCAGGTCCCTCGCCATGTGCTCCCGTTCGCGGGCGACCGTCAGCGCTCTCTCCTTCCGGAGGAGCGCCGCCTCGGTCCGGCGGATCTCGGTGACGTCGTGGAGCATCACCAGCCGCCCGATGGGCGAACCGCGACCGTCGTGCAGAGGGGTGGCGCGAAGTCCCCAGGTCCGTACCGCGTCGCCCGATCTGGTCGCGACCTCGGCCGAGTCGAGGCCCGGCACGGCGACCGCCTGGACCAGCTGCGGGATCGAGTTCAGGACCGCATGAGCAGGTTTGCCGAGCGCGCTGGAGATGGAGGTGCCCAGCATCCGCTCAGCAGCCGGGTTGAGCGCGCCGATACGGTCCCAGCGATCGAGCACGAAGATAGGGTCGGGCATCTGGCTGACGATGGCCTCGCGTGCGACCGGCACCAGGTCGAAGAGCCTGAAGCGCGTCAGCGCGATGGCGTACATCAGGGCCAGGCCATCGAACGCGAGGACACCGAGGACGGCACGCGAGGCATCCCCGTTGCCGAAGGCAACGTACAGGTAGGCGATCCGGACGCCGATGTGACCGAGCAGGATGAGCGCCACTGGCACGCGGTGCGCCGGAGAGCGGATGAAGAGCAGCGCCAGGATCGCCGTCCCGAGGAGGAGCAACCCCATGACGTAGATGGTGAAGACGACGCCGAGCGTTCCCAGCTCCCGCCCGATGCCGCCCACCAACGGGTCCTGACCGTCAAGCACCAGGCGCACGTCGATCAGCATGAGGACGGCCCGGACGACGGCGGAGACGGCGAGCACCACGACGACAGTGCGGTTGACCTTGCCTCGCAGTCCCGCGTACTCCAAGGCGAACCACAACGCCAGGAGCGCCGCCGGAAGCATGAGTGAGTCGGCCAGGACGAACCACATCTCCAGCACCCGAGGGTCGGTGGTGGAGATCTCGGCGGCCACCAGGAGGCACACCGCCGCGAGCAGGAAGGCGGCGAGGGAGAGCGGGCGGGCGCCGGCAGTGGTCCCGTGGTGCCGCCACATGTAGGCCGAGACCGCGCCGATGAAGACCGCCGAGGCCAGCACAGGCCACACCAGGGGCGTGTACGCGTACCAGCTCATGCCTTGGTCCGTGTCGCCTTCACCGACGAGGCCCCTCCCATCTCGAGCGCACCAGCGGCGCCGGGAGGTACCCGGCGCATGTTGTGATGGGAGTACCGCCTCCAGGGGTTGGCGACAAGGGCCAAAAGGGTGGGATCGGGTGCGACAGGGGGATCGCGACACGAACAGAGCACAGTCTTGGCACGAGGGCTCCGCCGGACCTCCTCTCAGGCTTCGTCGCTGCGCCGGGTATGGGTCGCGGCTCGGGATGCTCGCTGGCGTCGGTGTGGACGATGCCGTCGCCGCCCATGCTGACGATCATGGTGGTCATGGCGTGCTCCTATCGCACCCGGCTGGGGCACCGTTCCCGCGCAGGGTGGTTGCCGCGCCGTCATCGAGCCGGGACTCTCGGGCGCTCTCGATAGGGCTGGAGGCGGCTGTGGTGAGCCGCCTCCGTGGCGGGCAAGACTAGTTCAGCGAGCCGGTCTCGGAGCGCGTGAAGCTCATGGGCCGGAACTTGTGGCGTCCGAGGTGTGCGACCTCCTTCACGCAGTACAGCGTCGGGTCGTCCTTGCTCTGCGAGCCGCAGGGCATGGGTTCGCCCTGCTCCTCCTCCGCGTCCTGCTGCTCCAGATGCTGCTCCGCCAGGTTCTGGCGGTTGGCGATGGCGAGCATCATCACGCTGATGCCCGCGAGGATGTCGCGGTCGTCTTCGGTCAGGGGTGTCTCGACATCGAGGCTGAGCTTGATCACGGGCTGGTCCTCCTTCGACCATCGCACCTGGCGGTAGCACCGTGCCGGCTGAGGGAGCCGGTCGGTCGCTGCGTGGTCAAAGGGCCAGGTCCCTCGCACGCTCTGGATGGCGACGCCGTTGGCGTCAGGCCGATGCTAGCACTTGCTCGCGTCGTCATGGGTCTCAGCCACGAACTCCCATCCGCATTCAACGACTGCTTCAGATGAGAGATATCCGGCGAACCCGAGCTGGGAAGGCACTCCGCTGTAACTGTCGGGGCCAGTCTTCTCGATAGGGTACTTGGCACCTACAACGCGGCTCCTTTCAGGACCGCACACACCGCGCCCGACGTAGCCCTGCTCATGTGGTGCTGCGACGACCCAGAACGCAACCAGCCCGACGAGTGCCGCGATCGATCACGAGCGCAATCGTGACGCTCTCGTAGGGTTCTCGGTCTTCCTCGATGACGCTGCTGATTCAGGGCCGCACGTGACCACCAACGTGGGATATGGCTCCGGTGGCTCCCACCGATGAGTTACGACCTCCCAGCCGACGCGCTCAGCCTCTGGGCGGTCGCGAGAGAAACGCTCCACAACCTCGCGACTGTCACCACCGGAGTACGTCCGCGTTTCTCTGACGTCGGGTCCCTTCATCGCACTCGCAGCATCCCACGCCGGTTGGGTCGGACTTGGCCGAACGGCAGTGGTCACATGCAGCCTCGCGTCCCTGCTCGACCCCTGACCTTCGACCTCAGGAAACTCCACGGGAGGGGCTGCTACCGTCGCCGCACCGGATCATATGCGAACCATCGCTGCGCTCACCTGCCTCATCTTTGCCGCGACCATTGTCAGCGGGCTGGACGCATTGGGGCCAAGCCCGCAGCCGGTCTATCCCCTGTGCGACATGGCCTTCTCCGCAGCGGCTGCCGATGCAGCAGCGAGCGACAGCGTGGCGGAGGCCTCATCGGAGCCTGTCCCCAGTGCCAGCCCGGCGGCCGTCCTCGCCTCCACCTTCCTCGATGATGCCGTCCGCAGGTGCGGGAGCGTGGCAGAGTTCACGGCGGCGTCTGGGCTCTACCCGGAGGTGCTCGGCGAGACCGACCCCATCGCGTTCCTGATGGCCCGTTGCGGTGACCCGACGGCGGGCCTCGATGCGTACGCGACATGTGGCTCGTTGGTGCGGGCGCTGGCCACTCCGTCCCCGAGCCCCAGCCCGAGCCCCAGTCCGAGCCCCAAGCCCAAGCCGACGAAGAAGCCGAAGGAGACGAAGAAACCACGAGCGACGCCGAGGCCCACCGCCAGACCTATCGCACCCATCGTGATTAAGCCGCGCATTCGGATGACCCGTGTGCCAAGTTCCTACCTCGCCTCTGTCCCCGGGGCGACTCGGGTGCACTACTTCGCTGTCAGCGGCAAGACGCCCTACCGGCTCATCCGAAGCATGCGCCAGCAAGCACGCGAGTACTGCGACTCGAATCGGGCAGTCGCGTGTATGGAAACGAGGTGGCGGGCGCGGGCATCGCTTATCCGAAACCCATATACGGGCAGTTGCGTCATCACGGGCGTGAAGTCGTCATGGCTGTACGTCGCGCACATGCCGCGTTGGACCGCGCCTCGCCGAGTTCCCTCCTACATGGCATGGTGGTGGAGGAAGAACACCGCTCGCATCGGCTGGCATGAAGCCCAGCACGCCAAGATCGCAAAAAAGTACGCCGCCAGACTCCCTCGGATGGTCGTCGGCAGGCCTTGCTCCAAGTACAACCGCATCCTGAAGAACTTGAGTAAGATCGCTCCATCGAGAACAACAGGCGTTCGATCGGCTGGACTACCCGCGAGGAGACAGGGCCAGTGCTCGGTGGTGGCAGCAGGCGTACGATCGGTTCCTGAGATAGTCGGGCGCAGGCCCCGACGTTCGACGGCGCGATGCGCCCGTGCAGCCGCGGCAGATGACACCCGGTTGGCTGGCACGAGCGACCGTCTTCAAGCGACCACATCGATATGGGGAGAGACGATGAGGCTGAGTCCACTGCTGGCAGGCCTGCTGCTGGTCGTTGCCGCTTCGCCGATTGCCGCACAGGAGGATGCCTCGCCTTCGAGCGAGGCGATCGTCGAACCAGCGGAGGTCCCCGCGACCGACACGTGGTCATTCGAGTTATGCAAGGCCGCAGGGTCAACGGTCCTCGACCTTGGGAATGCCTACTCGGACTTCGTGGAGACGGTCGCGAGCGGGTCCGTCACGAGCATGGTCGGGTCGGCTCGCCGACTGGACCGAATGGCCTACTGGGCGGGTGGCGATCTCGCCGAGATGCCTTCGGATGTGCCCCAGCAGGTAGCCGCCTTCGTCGCATCGGGGAGGTCGCTCGTTTCATCCGCGAGGCGGGTCGCCAGCACTGCACTCACGGCGGCCAATAGCCCGAAGCAGCGCAAGGCGAATACGCGGCGCCTCAAGCGAGCCGTCAAGAACCTCTCAAGCGACTTGACCGGAGTCGACGCCGCCCAAAGCGCGCTTTTCGACGCCTATCCTGGCGTTTGTGACAAGCCGCCGGGGACCATCACCACCCTCGCGCCATTCGACGACCGGATACACGCGACGGCTGACGACATCAACAGGATCACGGACGACATCCTCTGGAATACCAAGCGCCACAGGTGGGCTGACCTACGCAAGGACTTGGCGCGGATCGAAGCACGAGTCGACGAAGAGTTCCGTTACCTCGATCAACTCGCCCCGACCGACTGTTGGGTGGACTCGGTCGCTCCGTGGCGCTCGGCCATGCGAGCCCTTGAAGTCGCTGAGCGCGAAGGGACCCGGTGGGTCGAGAAACGGACAGACGAGCGTTGGGACGCTTGGATCGCGTCGTTGAGGCGGTTCCATCGGGCGAACAGCGACGCCAACGGTGCTCTCAATGCGGTGCGTATCCAAGCAACGTTCGGGCAGTGCGACTAGCCGGGGACATGCGGTATCACGACCCCGCTCGACGATCCTGTCCCGGCGTGGTCGATCGTGGGGCGAGAAGAGCGTGGCAGACATCCTACGTCGGGCACCCTTCTATCTCGGCCAGGCGGTCTACCGCCGTGGCGCGGACATCCGTCCCGGCACCCACGAGCCCATCATCACTCCGGCCCAAGCCCACATCGCCCAGCGTGTCGCAGGACGCCGCAGGAGGCCCGGTCGACCTGACCGCCAGCACCGAACCTATGTGCTTCAGCGCATCGCCTTCTGTGCCGATTGCGGGCGTCGCCTGCGCGGTGAGACGCTACTGCGGACCGGACGCAAGCCCATCCGCTACTACCGCTGCCCTGGCAGGCGCGAGAAGGATTGCCAGGCCCCGCACGTCCGCGCCGAGGCCGTCGAGGCCGCGGTAATCGAGCACCTCGCCTCCCACACCTCGCCGTCCGAGTTGGTCACCCTGACACGCGAGCAGCTCCGCCAGTTGCGGCACATCCCCGACCAGGCCGCGAGCCTCCAGCGAGGACGCCTCGAGGCCGCGCTGCGTCGGCTGAACGAGATGTACATGTGGCAGACGATCGACGTGGACGAGTACCAGCACCAGCGCGCCGAGCTCACGACGAAGCTGGCTGAGATGCCGCCGCCGGTGGAGTCGAACCTGATCGCGTTCGACCGTGCTGCCTCTAGGCTGCTGCCGATGGGCAAGGTCATCCGTGAGACATCCCCTGAGCATCAGCAGGCCATCGTGCGCCACATCGTCGGGCGCGTGGAGATCCAGGATGGAGTCGTCGTCGGGATCGACACGCGACCCGAGGCCAGGCCCTTCTTCGAGGGTATGGCAGTGGCGCCCCCGGACGGATTCGAACCGCCGACGCGCAGCTTAGGACGCTGCCGCTCTATCCACTGAGCTACGGGGGCGCAGACCGGAATCGTAGCGCACCGTAGAATCATGACCGACCCATGCTCGACAAGACCGCCCGTCAGACGCTCACCATCTACCGCCGGTCGGGCTGCCACCTGTGTGACGATGCCGAGATACTGCTACGCGACGAACTCGCGGCGCGCAGCCGAGCCGGCCAACCTGGCGTGACGATCGAGCACGTCGACATCTCCGCCGACCCCGAGCTGGAAGCCCGTTATCGGCGCCGCATCCCGGTCTTCAGGGTGGGCGATGACGAGTGCGACCTGGCGATCAGCGCACGCCAGGTCCGCGAATTCCTCGACCGAACCCGCCCCTCAGCTTGATGCCGCGAGGCCAGGCGTGGATGTGACGCTCGGGGCAGCCATGCTGGCCGGCCTGCTGAGCTTTCTCTCGCCCTGCGTGCTACCGGTGGTGCCGGCCTACCTGGGCCAGCTCGGCATCCTGACCACCAGCCCGGTCGGCGGCCTGGCGATGGATGGTGGCCTGACGCCAGGCCCCGTGCCACTACCGCCAGCGAGAGCGACCGGTTGGCGCGCCATGCCCAACGCCTTCGCCTTCGTGCTGGGGTTCACGGTCATCTTCACCGTGTTCGGCATCGCCGTGTACTCGGCCGCCGGCCCGTTGCGAGACAACCTGGCGGTGCTGCGCCAGATCGGTGGCGTCATCCTGGTCATCCTGGGGCTGAACCTGATGGGCGTCATCAAGCTTCAGACGCTGGCGCGCTCATGGAAGCCGCTCGAGCGTATGGGCGATGGCGGAACCAGGCAGCGTCGAGGCGGCATGGTCGGCGGCTTCCTGCTGGGCAGCGTCTTCGCCGTCGGTTGGACGCCCTGCATCGGCCCCGTGCTCGGCAGCATCCTGTTGATGGCGGCGGTCGGCGCCAGCCCGCAGGTCGTGGGTCTCCTGGTCGCCTACTCCTTGGGTCTCGGCATTCCTTTCATCCTGGTCGCGCTGGCGTTCGATCGCGCGCCCTTGCTCACTCGGCCACTCTTGCGATACGGCCGCTCCATCGAGATCATCGGCGGCGCGCTGATCATCATCCTGGGCCTGGCCATGATCTTCGACTGGCTTGGTTGGCTCTCACAGCAGCTCGCCTGGCTCGACTTCAGCACCTGGATCGAGATCGGCGCGTGACCGAGTCCGGATCCGCCGCGCGTTCGCGTTGGGGGCGGCCGGTGATCGGACCGTTCACCCTGGGCCACCTGCTCATCCTGGCGGTCGTGCTGATCGTCACGGCAGCATTATTGGCCCTGCTCACTGCGCCCATCAACGCCCCGGAAGGTCCGACAGCACAGGTACCCGGCTCGGACTTCTACCAGACCGGCGAGCGCACCACCGGCTTGGCCATCGGGCAGACAGCACCCGAGCTCAACGGCACAGTCAACGGCGAGACCGTGGCGCTTCACGACCTCGACGGTGACATCGTGAGCCTTGAGGCGCTTCGCGGAAACCCGGTGTGGCTGAGCTTCTTCGCCACCTGGTGCCCGCCCTGCCAGCAGGAGACGCCGGTCCTTCGCGATGCGTACCAGACATATGCCGATGCCGGCCTCCAGATGGTCGCGGTGAGCGTCCAGGAGACGACGCCCGCCGATGTGGCCGACTATGCCGCCACCTATGGGCTCGACTACACCATCGGGTTCGATGCGACCGGTGCCCTCTTCGACGCCTATCACGGGTTCGGGCTGCCGACCCACATCTTCATCGACGCCGACGGGGTGATCCGCGACATCCGCTACGGACCGGTCACCCATGAGATGGCCGCTGGCATCGTCGAGCCCCTGCTCATCGATCCCGCCTGAGACGCTCTACCCCTGCAGTCCTACAGCGTCGGCTCGAAGCGGTAGCGACCACGCTCCCCGACGAGTCGCCCCACTGGCTGGCGCGGCTCGTGGGAGAGCACCACGGTCCAGCCCTCATCTGCCGCCTCGGCGAAGAGGGCCGACTTGACTTCCACGCTCGTGAGCGGGAAGTCGTCGAAGGCGGTGACCCACTTGGGATTGGCCGACCAGGGGCGCATGCAGAGATCGCCGAAGAACGCCACGGTGTGATCATGCCCGCGCACGATGATGGCCTGGTGCCCGCCCGAGTGTCCGCTGGTGCGCCGCACCTGCACACCGGGGATGAGCTCCTCGTCGCCAGCGGCCGAACCAGGCCGAGCCCAGGCTTCGACGAGCCGCAACTCGGCTTGCTCGTACGAGGCGGTGAGGCGAGCGTTGGTGCCCAGTGCGAAGTCCCATTCATCGGACTGGGCCACGATGCGCGCGCGTGGGAAGGCGTACTCCCCAGACGCGGTCAGGAGCCCACCGGCATGATCGAAGTGCAAGTGCGAGAGCGCCACGAAGTCGACCGACTCCGGCTCGAAGCCGGCCGCCCGCAACGACGGCAGGATGGGCTCGCCGCGCACCCCGCGCTGCGCCCTGTGATGGTCATCCATGCGCTCGCCGACGCCCGTCTCGACCAGCACCCGTCCTGAGGGCGTCTCGATCAGCAGGCAGTTGAGCGCCTGGGTCAGGCGATGGTCGGGACCCAGCTCGTCCTTCACCAGGTGCTCCCACATCTGGCGGGGCACCGGTCCCAGGATGGTTCCCGCGTCGGTGGTGAAGACGCCGGCCTGGATGAGCGCGATGGTCGTGCCAGCGCCGAGATCAGCGCGCCAGTCGGCGCTCGCATCGATCGTCAACGGTTCTCCTGCTAGCCCTGCGGGCCGCCCTTGGCTGTGCGGCGGTTGGCCTCGAAGTCGCGGAACGAGCCCGAGGCGGTCGGGGTCGACTGGCCCTGGTATCGGGAGCCCAGGCCCTTGGTGCCGTATGGTCGTTCGACCGGGCTGGACATGGCGAAGAAGCTGATCTGGCCGATGCGCATGCCGTAGTACAGCGCGATGGGCAGATTGGCCACGTTCGAGAGTTCCAGCGTCAGGTTGCCCTTCCAGCCGGGATCCACGTAGCCCGCCGTCGAGTGGATGAGCAGTCCCAGCCGGCCCAGACTCGATTTGCCCTCGAGCCTGGAGACGATGTCGTCCGGCAGCTCCACCCATTCGAGCGTCTGGCCCAGCACGAACTCACCCGGGTGCAGGATGAATGGCTCGTCCTGGTCGACGGTGGTGACCTCGGTCAGGTCCGGCTGCTCCTGGCGCGGGTCGATATAGGGGTAGCGGTGGTTGTGGAAGACGCGGAACTCGCAGTCGAGATGCAGATCGACCGAAGACGGCTGGAGGCAGGCCTCGTCGAAGGGGTCGATGCGGATGCGCCGCTCCTGCAGGGCGGCGCGGATGTCACGGTCGGCGAGGACGCTCATGGACTCCCTACTTGCGCTTGGTCGGTCGCCGGCGCGGCCCGCCACGCGGTCCGATGGGCGTGATGGCCCCATCCTCTGCCACCAGGCGCAGGGTCGTCTGGCCCGGTGCGCGCTCGGGGCGCTCGGCGTAAAGCGTGTCCACCTCCTGCTTGAGCTGCTCGATGTCATCGAACGACTGGTACACGCTCATGAAGCGGATGAAGGCGATGTGGTCGAGCGTCCGCAGGCGGTCCATAGCCATCTCGCCGATGGTGCTCGATGACACCTCGTTGAGGCCTTGGGCGCGGAGCGTGGCCTCGATCTCGTCGGCCGCTTCGTCGGCGGCGTCCTCTCCGACCGGCCGGCGAGTCAGCGCTCGCGACAGACCATCGGCCAACTTGTCGCGGTCGAACTCCTCGCGTGAGCCGTCGTTCTTGATGACCACCAGGCGCGCCGATTCGACGCGCTCATACGTGGTGTAGCGCGAGCGGCAGGAGGAGCATTCGCGGCGGCGGCGGACAGTGGTGGAGTCGTCAAGATCACGGGAATCGATGACTCGCCCATCCAGCGTCCCGCAGTTCGGACAGCGCATCGTTCGTGACTGTACACCACGCTCAGGCGTCGACCGCGCGCTTGTGGGCGGTTGGGCGCTCAGGAACCGCCGAGCGCCGACGCGTGTGGCGGTCGTCTACGTGTGCGACGTGCGCCCGGCCAGCGTATCGAGCGTGTGGGCCAGGATCATCTCGACCGCATCAAGCGATTCCGCGACAGCTTTGGGGCTGCCGGGCAGGCAGAGGATGAGGGTCTGGCCGCGCACCGCACCCAGCGATCGTGAGATGGACGCCAGCGGCGTGTGGGTTCGGCCCTCCGCGCGCATGGCCTCGCCGAAACCCGGCACGAGGTAGTCGATGATGCCGGCGATGGCCTCCGGAGTGCGGTCGCGTGGGCCCAGACCGGTGCCGCCGGATGTCACCACCAGGCGCGTGCCACCGTCGGCCGTCTCCGCGATAAGACGCGCGATCGCGTCGGGCTCGTCCGCCACGACGTCGCGGCGCACCTCGAAACCGAGCGCGGTCAGACGCTTCAGGAGGACCTCGCCACTGCGATCCTCACGCGTGCCGGCGGCGACGCCGTCGCTGACGGTTAGTGCCAGCGCAGGCAGGCCATCGACCATGGTGCCATCGGCCATCTCAGCTCCCCTGACCCTTCCGCGGCGGTCGCGCGCGCTTGACCGTCTTGACCGTCTTGGTGGGCCCGTCATCGGGGTCGGCTGTCTTGGGTGCCGGTCGCTGCCAGCTGCCGCTCTTGCCACCGCTCTTCTCCAACAAGCGCAAACCGTTGATGGTGGCGAAGCGATCGGCGCTCTTGATCATGTCGTAGACCGTCAGCGCCGCGATCGAGGCGGCCGTCATGGCCTCCATCTCCACACCGGTCTGAGCGGTCGTGGCCGCCGCAGCCGTGATCACCAGGGCGCCGACCTTGCGGTCGGGCGTGATCTCGACGCTGATCTCGCTGAGCGGCAGTGGATGGCACAGGGGGATCAGCTCGGCGGTGCGCTTGGCCGCCATGATCCCGGCGATCTCAGCCACGGTGAGGACATCACCCTTGGTGGACTGCCCGTCGATGACGAGGGTCAGCGTGTCCTGGTCCATCTTCACCGTGGCCTCTGCCGTGGCGCGACGCACGGTCGGCGTTTTGTCGCTCACATCGACCATGCGCGGTCGGCCCAGCCGGTCGACATGGCTCAGCGCCCGACGATCCTTGCGGGTGACCGGCGAGGTCTGCTTGGGCTGGCCGGGCCAGGATTTCATGTGACTTCGGTGTCAAGTCTGATGACCTCCACGTGCATGCCGGCGGGGGCAATGGCCGCACTCTCCGGGATGATCGCGAGCCCGTCGGCGAGGGCGAGCGCGGAAAGAACGTGTGAACCCTGGCCGCCCGCCAGGTGCGCTAGATAGCGACCCGTGGCATCGGGGTCCGGCCGGAGCTGCACGCGCACGAACGCCCGGCGCCCTGCCGACTTGGTGACCGGCTCCGTCAGTGTCGCCGCGACGGTCAGCCGTCCACCGTCTGGCGGTCCACCGCGCAAGAGGCGAAGCACGGGGCGGACGAAGAGCTCGAAGGTGACGAAGCTGCTCACGGGGTTGCCGGGCAGACCGAAGAGCAGGCAATGACCGCCATCGGGCCGAGGGGCGCTGCCGTACGCGAGCGGCTTGCCGGGCTGGATGGCGACACGCCAGAGATCGAGCCGGCCGATGGCGGCAAAGACCTCCTTGACCACATCGTGTGCGCCGACCGAGACGCCGCCGGTGACGATGAGGACGTCGGCTGCCAGCACGCCCTCGAGCAACCGCTCGCGGATGGCATCGGGGTCATCGACGGCGATGCCGAGTCGCACGGGCTCGGCCCCCGCGGCGATCACTTGCGCGGCGATGGACTCGCTGTTGCTGTCCGGGATCGACGCCGGACCCAGCGGCTCTCCGATGGGCGTGAGTTCATCGCCGGTGGCCACGATGGCCACGCGCGGCCGCCGATGGACGCTGACCCGGGCGTGGCCGGACGCAGCCAGCACCGCGATCGCGGCCGGGCCGATGTGCGTGCCCGCCGGGAGCAGGGCATCTCCCTGTCGCATGTCACTGCCGGCGGGGCGGATGTGCCGCCCTTCGTCCACGGCGGCTCGGACCTCGACGGACGGCGGTAGCGCCGCCACGCCCTCAGCCGCATCGGTGTCTTCCACCTGCACCACGGCGTCGGCACCGGGCGGCAGCATCGCGCCGGTCAGGACGCGCATGGCAGTACCCGGCTCCACGCGCTGCGTCGGTTCGTGCCCTGCGGCGACCTCACCGACGACTCGGAGCGTGACCGGAGCGTCAACGCTGGCCGTGGCCACGTCCGCCGCGCGGACCGCGAACCCGTCCATGGCGCTGTTGTCCCACGGTGGCAGCGTCAGCAGTGCCCTCGTCTCTTCCGAAAGCACCCGACCAAGTGCCGCAGAAAGCGGCAGCGACTCGGCGCCTAGTGGCAGGACGCCAGCCAGGATGCGTTCAAGGGCCGCCTCAAGAGGCAGTAGCGGTGTCTCGGACATGAGGTGAGCCTAGACCTCCGTGGCGGACGCTGCCGAACTCGCGCCGGATCGGCGCGCGGCCCAGCGGCCAAGCAGCCATGTGCCCAGGCCCAGGAGGAAGACCAGCGCGCCCAGAGCGCCGGCCGCGATCTGCCAGAAGCCGAACGGATAGAGCTGCACCAGTCGCTGACTGGACGGATCGAACGACCAGTTCCCGCCGGGAAAGAAGACCTGGTGGAAGAGCGTGAAGAGCGAGTCGAACGCCACCAGGGCGACGATGCCGACGACGACCACACCGACGGCCGTGACGGCCCCAGCACGCGCCACGGTCAGCCACACCTCGGCACGCCCCGCCCGCACTCGGGAAAGGGCGGCGATGGCGATGAGGCCCAGTCCACCAGCGATGAGGAAGATGCCCAGCAGCGTGCGCGCGTCGGAGAGGTGACGTCGCTCGTCCACATCATAGAAGGGTCGCCCATCGGGAGCCGTGAAGTCGAAGGCCCCCGGCCCCAAGACCAGCTCCCCGACCGAGCGGTCAGAGAAGGTGTGCGACTGGGCGGCCGTCATGGCCAGCCGCTCGGCCGAACCTGCGGCATCCAGAGCCGGATGGATGAACCAGGGCGTCAGCAAGGGCAGCACGGCCAGCGCGATGATGGCCAAGGTCGTGCCGATGAAGACGACGATGCGGGCCGGGAGGCCCAGCGGCGAGGTCGCGGGACTAGCCTTCCGCGAGGGTCTGGGCTTGGTCGTACCAGCCCTGGATGGCCAGATCGGTAGGCGGCACCACGCCGAGTGTGTACGCGGCCTCGTCGACGCGGTCCCGGAACTGCTGCGCGTCACATTCGATCAGGTCGGCCAGCCCCACGATGCCGGCCTGCGTCAGGATGCGCTGCTCATCGGACCCGAAGTTGGCGAGGTTGAGCAGGAGCGCCTCATCGCGCCAATCGTCGATCTCATTGATCGAGACACCGATCTGGTCGGCCAGGTACAGCCGCCTGGTCCGCGTCTCCGACACCTCCAGGAACAGGCCGGTAGTGAAGATCCCCTGGTGAAGGAGGCGGTCGAGCGCGACCTGCGGCACGCGCTGGAGGTTCTCAGTGGCGGGCATCGACTCGGCGGGTCTCCCTGCGGCTCGCAATGGCGGGTCCGCGACATGCTAGCAGGGCGGGGCCAACGAAGACCCGACACCAGCGAATACCCTGCGCACGAAGAAGCGGCCCTGCCGACGACTGGCAGGGCCGCTGGGGTCGGTTCGGTCAGCCGTTGAGGTCGGCGGGCCGCGTACCGAGCGTGGCGGTGAGCTCCAGGCTCTCACCGTCGCGAAGGACGGCCAGGTCGACCTGATCACCGGGGGCAAAGCGCAGGACCTGCAGGTCCAGCGGGTTGGTGCGATCGACCGCCAGGCCGTCAACGGCCGTGATGATGTCGCCAGGCTTGAGGCCTGCCTCATCGGCAGGGCTGCCCGCGACTACGGGCTCCTGGTCCGCAGCATTGCCGCCGATCCAGGCGCCTTCGGTCACTGGCAACGATTCCTCGCTGGCGACCTGTGCATCGATCTCTTGGTATACGACGCCGACATACGGGCGCGTGATGGACTGGCCGGACTCGGCCTGATCGATGATGGGCTTGGCCAGGTCGATGGGAAGCGCGAAGCCGATGCCATCGTTCATGCCGGCTTCCGCCGTGGTGATGCCGATGAGCTCGCCGTCGCCGTTGAGCAGGGCACCACCGGAGTTGCCTGCGTTGACGGCGGCATCGGTCTGGATGAGGTGGTTCACGCGGCTGCCGCCCAAGCCGTTGCCGAAGACGTCGATGCTGCGATCAAGGCCGCTGATGATGCCCACCGCGGCACTGCTGGGGAACTGACCCAGTGGGTTGCCGATGGAGATGGCGAGCTGCCCCACCTTGATGGCGGACGACTCGCCCAGCGCTGCGGTCGGAAGATCCTGGCCGTCCACATCGACGAAGGCGAAATCGGTGAGGGTATCCACGCCGGTCACGTCGCCTTCAAGGACGGTGCCATCATCGAGGATGACGTTCACCTTGTCCGCATTGCCGACCACGTGGCCGTTGGTGATGATCAGGCCGTCGGACGAGACGATCACACCCGAGCCGCTGCCACCGATGCTGAAGCCCTGTGGATCCCCGAATCCCTCGGGCAGCTGGAACCCCTCGGGCAGATCGAGCCCGCCGGGCAGCTGCGAGTCGCCGGGTACGGCACCTTGGGCGTCGCCGCTGCCGTCGGCGGGCGTGTCGCCCTTGGCATCACCGCTGTCGCCTGGGCTGGGGACCCCGGGATCGCTTGACGCTGACGCGAACGAGCCGACCGGCGTCTGGATGGTCACCACCGCGGGGGTGACCCGCTCGATGACGTTGATGACGACATCGCTGTCACCTTGCGCGCCGAAGACGGTCGATGGTGTGATGAGCGCGGCACCACTGATGCCTAGCGCTCCCGCGATCGCGACGATGGTGCGCGGGCGACGGTTCATACGGATCTGGAACAGGTTGTCCATACCTGCCTTTCTTTCGAGTCGGGTCCGCGATGCGACACGGCGCGGCGGATCCTGCTGGCACCGCGAGAGAGATACGCGGCGGTATGGACATAGTTGTACTCGAGCACTGGTGAATCCGTGGTGTTCGAAATGTGAAGACTCCCTAGCCAAGTCAGCCAGGGAGTCATCTGCATCGGTCGTCGCTCGCGCGGGACGGGGACTGGTCAGCCCTCCAGTGTGGCGTCGAGCGTGATGTCCACCGAACCGCTGATGGCGCGACTGATGGGACAGCCACCCTTGGCTGCCTCAGCGCTCTCCGCGAAGGCGGCTGCATCGGCACCGGGCACCTTGGCACGCACGCTGATGGCGCTGCCGATGACCGTCCAGCCGGCGTCGGTCTTGTCGGCACTGACCTCGACCGAGACGTCGATGCGCTCGGCCGGGAAGCCGGCCTTGGCCAGCTCGTTGCTCAAGGCCATGGAATAGCAGGCAGCATGGGCAGCCGCGAGCAGCTCCTCCGGACTCGTCTTGCCCTCGGATGCCTCGGTACGGGCACGCCAGGTGATGGCCTGGTTGTCGAAGACACCGCTGGTCTTCGCGCTTACCGCGCCGCCACCCGATGGCAGGTCGCCGCTCCAGTTCGCTTCGGCTCGTCGGACTTGGGCCATGTCATCTCCTCTGGGTGGGTGTGGGGTGTCGAATAATCGAGTCGAATACTCGCACGGAACGTGATCATTCGGCGAGGACGCGGTCCCAATAGCGATCGTTGATGGTCAGGCCGGGCGGCTCCACCCCGAAGCCTCCTACGTCCAGGAGCAGGCCGGTCAGCGAATCCTGCAACGGATCGACCGCGACCACCGCTGCGTCATCGCGCAACTGACCGATGGCGACGCTATCGAAGAATCCCGCCGCCGCAGTGACGCCGTGCGGTCGGACACCCAAGGTGCGACAGGCTGTCAGGCGCACGGCGCCATCGACCGGCCCACCGCAGGTCCAGGTGAGCTCGTCACGCGCGCTGCGGCCGATAGCCTCGAAGGCCGTCCACTTGCCGCTCCCAACCGACACGAGGTCGCGAAACGTGGCCCATGAGAGCGGCCGGCTGAAGGTGACGACGAAGCCATCCTGGTTGGTGCCCCCTTGCGGGTCGCGACAGCGAGCGGTGGCGACGTCATCGGCCAACGCTGGTCGCTTGCCCAGGCGCGGGAAGCGAAGCGCGTCGTACGTGAGCGTATAGCGCTCGGCCTGCCACTCGCCCAGCAACTCACGTGACAGTTGCGAGAGGATCTCTGTCTGGCCCAGCCTGCGGTCCCAGGCCCACTCGCACCGACCCTTCCGCTGTTTGCCGTGCCAGCGCGAGAACTGCACCGTGGCGACGTAGCTCTGACCAGGGCGTGTCTGGGGTCCAGCGATGATCTCCGCCTCTTCCCAGCGGCCATCACCATCGTCGTCGTCGCGGTCGAAGGCCGGATCGGGGTGGTTGGTCGCCCAGTAGCCCGTGGCGCTCAAGCGGCCGCTGCGGTCGTTGGTCTCAAGCGTATAGCGCAAGCCGCTGTCGGTATAGCGCTTCAGGCCCCTGGCTTGCGCCCCGTCCCAGACGGCCTCGGTCCGATACTCGATGGCATCACCAGCGACGAGGAAGCGGCTCGGCGTGGCGACGGTGGTCGACTCGGACGGTGTCCAGGTCGCGCTCCCGACTCCTTCAGCCTGAGCCCCTGATGCCAACAGCAGGATGCCAGCCAGCGCCCCGGCGAGGGCTCGGCCCGAACGCATCATGCGATCTCGTGGTCCAGTTGGTGAGCGGCGTCCCGAAGCAGCTCCCAGGCACGCTCGACGTGCCGGCGCTCCGTGCGCAGGTTGCCGATGGCTGCGCGCAGCACGAACACCCTACCGATCTTGGTGTGTGAGAGGAAGATCTCCCCCGAGTCGTTGAGCTGGTTCATCACATTCTCATTGAGGCGGTCGATGGCCTGGGCCACCGCAGGCTCCCCTTCCCTGCCGGCATAGCGCGCCGGCCGCATGCGGAAGCAGACCGTCCCGAACGGGACCGGGTACAGCACCTCCGCGTCGGGGTCGGCATCGATCCGGGCGGCTAGCTCCCCCGCCAGGTCGAGGTGATGTTGGAGGCGCGAGCGCAAGCCTGAGAGGCCGAAGTAGCGCAGCTGCATCCACATCTTGATGCCTCGGGCCTTGCGCCCCAGCTGCGGCACGTACTCGGAATAGTCACGCCCGCTGTCCTTGCCGTCGTAGGTGCGCAGGTACTCCGGCACCAGGCTCAACGCCGCGCGCAGCATCTCCATGTTGCGTGTGAGGAGCAGCGAGCAATCGAACGGGGTGAACATCCACTTGTGGGGATTGACGACGATGGAGTCGGCACGCTCCCAGCCCTTGAAGTGCCGGCGCATCTGCGGGATCAGAGCCGTGGGGCCGGAGTAGGCGGCATCGACATGCAGCCACAGGCCCTCGTCCGCGGCCGCGTCGGCGATGGCATCGACCGGATCGATGGCGGTGGTGGAGGTGGTGCCGATGGTGGCCACGATGCCGGCCGGCAGCCAGCCGTCACGGCGATCTTCGGCGATGGCGGCGCGCAGGGCGACTGGGTCCATGGCCAGCTGCTCGTCGACGTCGATGGCACGGACCCCGTCTCGACCGATGCCCAGGATCATGGCCGCCCGTTCGACCGACGAGTGGGCCTGCGATGAGATGTAGATGCGCAGCGGCGGAGAGGCCCGGAGGCCAGCCTGGGAGGCATCGCCGGTGGCCTGCTGGCGGGCGCAGGCAAGGCCGGAGAGCGTGCTGATCGAAGCCGTGTCATTGAAGACTCCGTCGAACTCGTCGGGAAGGCCCAGGCCTGCTCGCAGCCAATCGATGGTGATCGCCTCCAGCTCCGCGCCGATCGGTGACACACGCCAGATGAAGGCGTTCGAGTTGAGCCCGCTGCTGATCATCTCGCCGAGGATGCCGATGCCCGACGCGGTGGATGGGAAGTAGGCCAGGTTGTTGGGGCTCTGCCAGTGGGTCACGTTGGGGATGACATCGGACCGTAGGTCGCGAAGGATGACCTCCAGCGGCTCAGGCTCCTCTGGCGGCGGACCCGTCAGTCGGTCGGTCAGCTCGCCCGGCTTGATGCGGGGCAAGACCGCATAGCCCTCCACCTCTTCAAGATAGTCGGCCACGATGTCAGCCATCTTGTGCAGGGCGCCACGCAGCTCGGCCGGGGGCATGTCACCGGCGGCCGTTCGCTGGGCCTCATCGAGGCCAACGTCGGGGTGCTGGCTGGGCATGGGTTCGCTGGGGGCGGTGTCACTGGGATGCACGACGACCGATGGTACTCCGCGCTTCCCGAACCGGCCGCCATGGCCGCCTTCCGATGGTGTCATGTCTGTCGCATGATGGTGCCGTAGTGGAGGTATGTGAAAAGGGTGCTGTGCAGTAGATGTGGGGCGAGCGTCGGGCGCGGCGCTGCGTTCTGCGCTCGTTGCGGGGCCCAGGTCGGCGGATCGGCCGACCCTGGCTCGATGGAACTACGGCGAGTGGCTGCCCTGGAGGCCCTTGATGCCGGCAGGGATGCGAGTGGGCTGCTGTGCCCCCATTGCGGCGACCAGCGATTGCAGACGGTGCGCCGCGATGCCGAGGAGAACCTCTTCTGGTCGGGGGCCTTCATGCTGATCGGTGTCGTCTCGCTCATCCTCGTGTTCATCGGCGGTGATACCGGCCTGTACATCGCCAACCTCTCCACCATCGCGTTGGTAGCCATCCTCATCGGCGTGCTGCTCTTCGTGATCGCGCGTTGGCGCCGCCGGCCATCGGCCTTCGAGTGCCTGTCCTGCGGCTACCGCGTGCCCTGATTGCAGTATCACTGCAAGTACGTGACTTCTGTTCTGCTGGGCCATGCCCATGACCCAGGGGCATGGCCGCCGCGAACATCTAGGTCGACGACCCAACCTAGGGGATCGACAGAGGTACGCACGCATGGGTAAGCACGCATCTGGCAAGCACGGGCGGATCATCGGGCAGAAGGAGCGCAGGGCCGGCTGGCCGGCGCAAGCATCAGCTTGGTGCTTCCTCTGCAACGGCACCCACCGCTGGGAAGCAGGCTGCGCCGCGCTCGATGGCCATCCTGCCTTCAGCGTGAAGCCGGTCGAGGCACGTGTCGACCGACAGGTCGCATAGGAGCGCACCCCGGCAGCCGCGCCGACCGAGGTCAGCCAGGGAGCCCGAAGGCTGGCGGTGCGAACGGGCCGGACGCCGTCGATGGTATTGGCGCCCGGCTCCGTGCCGGTCAGGCCCAGCTGTGGAATTGCGGGCTCCTGCCGCTGATCGACCGAGCGTGCGCGTGGGCCCATTCAGGCGGTAGCAGAGTGCGAACCTCGTACCCGGAATGAGCGACGCCGATCTGGCCCGCACATGAGCGTCTGTCACGGTGCCCGGACCGAATGCCGCCTCCGTGGTGTGCCGGTTCTCGCCATCTCAAGCGATCCTTGGTATTCGCGATCCGTCCGTATCCAAGCGCCTCATCCCCAGCACCGTTCCCACCACCAGTACAGGAAGCGGCCCCCGGATGACTCCCGAGGGCCGTTTCACGCTCAGCATGTGGTCGGGGCGACTGGATTTGAACCAGCGGCCTCTTGACCCCCAGTCAAGTCGCCAACGTGACTGGGACCTTACAAATCTCCCATTGCACGCTCAATCTGAGCGTGCTGAGGTATGTTGGAGTGGGCCTAGCGATAGATGTCGTCCCCACCACTGTCCCCACCATGGCCTAGGGAAAGCGAACGGACGCGCCACTCCCCCTCAAGACATCGGTGACACGCATGAGAACAACACGGGTCCCCACCGGATCGGTCTACCGAGACAACAGCCGGGGCGGATGGGTCGCGGACTTCGACTGGCCTAGCCGGGGCATCCGGCGACGGTGGCGTGCTCGCCTGCGGCGCGAAGCCGAGGCGAGCCTATCCGCCTTCCGCGAGGCCATTGTCGCCGGACTTGACCCAACCGAGGTCACCTTCCGACACCTCTCGCAGGACTATCTAGCGAACCTTGCCCGGACCGCAAGGCCAGCCACTGTGGACCACGCGACGTGGGCCCTGCGCCACGCTGCACCCGCCATCGGCGATCTCCTTGTCGCTGATCTGACCCCTACTCACATCGAGCGGGTCATGCAGGCAGCCGCGGACGATGGCTTGGCTCCGCGAAGTATCGCTGCTGTCCGGAAGCAGGTCAGGGCAGTGCTCCAGCGCGCTGTCAGGGACCGACTCGTCGGCACCAACGTCGCTGACCTCGTGGCAGCCCCGAGATCGGCTCGTGCCCGACTACAGCTTCCGCCGACCACAGATGTCCAAGCGCTCCTCAGCCAGATGAAGGAGGAGCAGCACCCCTCGTGGCCGCTCCTTCACGTGATAGCCGGTGGAGCGCTCAGAACCAGCGAAGCTCGTTCCCTCCGCTGGTCGGAGGTGCATCGCGACCTCGCCATAATCCACGTGGCCGGACAGCTCGCACGCGACGGGACATGGGCTCCACCAAAGACAGACGCCGGCCTCCGCGATGTTCCAATCACGGCCCGCATGGCGATGGCTCTCGATGAGGCGGCTCGCAGGCAGGAAGGAATGGACACGCAGCCCTTGTATGTTTTCGCCGACGCCGATGGGCGCCCGCCCGCCCCATGGACGGCGTACAAGGCCTGGTCGCGATTCCAACTGCGTAACTGGGGCGAGACCCGCATGACCGTGCACCAACTGCGGCACCTCGCGCTCTCCGCACTCATCGCGCAAGAGGGTATCAGCCTGGCGGACGCAGCTGCGTTCGCCGGTCATCGCGACTCGCGCATCCTCGCCGAGGTCTATGCGCACGCCCTTGATGACCACCAGGGTCAGGATCGCACCGCACTCGAACGAGGCGGCGTCGGCTGATGGCTCGCCCGCGCAAGTCTGAGAAGGATTGGCAGCGCGACTGGGCGGCCCTGCTCCATGCATTCATCAAGCTGGAGAAGGAGGGCTTCCGGCCGCCGCCTCATGCGTTGCTCGCGGAGCGCGCGGGGATGAGCGAACAAACGGCCAGACGTGTCCTGGACCACGAGTTCGCCGGTTCGGAGGAAGCCGAGGAGCTTCACGCCTCGCTCACCCTGGCCAGGGAGCGCGAGGCGGTCCGGCGAGTTCGGGCCAAGGGACTCAGCCAGCGAGTGCTCGATATATGCGTCGGTCGCGCAGATGGATTCCCGCGAACGCTGGGGTCCCGACCAGCGGACCGACAGGTGGTGAAGACCCCGGATAGTGGTCCGACCGCTGCCAATAACCCCCAATAACCCCCGATAAGTGGTCCATCCGGTACCAAGAACCCCGCGCCCTCTAGACACCGCCAAGGGCAGCCCACGACCATTAGGGCGTGTTCTGTTCGTATTCGATCCACGCTCTCGCGCAAGACGCTCCCGCCCTCGCTGGGCGGCCGTGCGGCGTCCTCTGTGCCATGCTGATGGTCGTGACGGTCGATGTCCTTGTCGACTCGAGCATCCAGCACGCATGCGTTCGCACCCGACGTTGCGCAGCCGCCACGTCGGCGGTCGATACATGACCGCACCCGCCGAGACCGTGACCCTCGACCGCCCCTTCGCGCGACTCGCCTTCAACGTGGACGAAGCAGCGTCGATGCTCGGTGTTTCCGTGACCACAGTCCGAACCTTGCTCGCGAGTGGCCGACTTGGCCACACCACCGCCGGTCAGCGCGTCCTCATCAGTCGCAGGCACCTCGATGAATTCCTTGCCTCTCCTCCTGAACGGCAGGTCTCTCGGCCGGGCGCGCGGAGGCGGCGACGATGAGCCAGATACTGTTGTCCCCTCTCCGAGCGCGACACGTCCATGCAGTACCACGGGATCAGGGGCCGAATGAAGCTGACCTGATGCCCGAGGTGACCGGCCCTGCGGAGCCGCTAACGCTACCGCCCGACAGCGCGGGGGGCGCCGCACCTTCCAACCCATTCGTGCTCACGGAGAGAGACTACGCCGACATCGACGCGTCAATCGCACGCAAGCAGACCTCAGACGCCAAGCACAAGCAGGATGCCGCACGCCGTCTCGTCGCGCGTCATGGCGGGAGGCTCCTCTCCGAGATTTCCGACGCTCCCCCTGCCCCGCTGCTTCTCAGCTGGCTTGGCAAGGGCCGTGGCCGGCTGGACCCTGAAGGTCACACCATGCTGTTCGGCCCTGGCGGTGTCGGCAAGGGCTCCCTGGCCAGTTACTGGGCGGTGGAACTGACACGCGCTGAATATCGTGTCCTCTTGCTCGACCACGAGATGCATCCGACGGAGTGGGCACGTCGTGTCTCTTCGCTTGGAGGCCCCGAGGCGCGAGAAAACATCCTCCACTTCTCCCTTCGAGGTCCCCTGACCGACTACGCAGAAGACATGCGGGACATCGCCCGGGATGGCGGATACACCTACGCCATCGTCGACAGCGCGGCCGTCGCAGCCCCAGGAAAGGCGGAGGACTCGGACGCGGCTGACAGCTACTCGGTGGCCGTCAACACCCTGGCTATCCCGGTGCTGACTCTGGCCCACCTAACCAAGGCGAACGACGCCAGGTATCCCTTCGGTTCTGTGTTTTGGCACAACCTCGCTCGGCTCACGTGGTCGCTCACCCCCGCACAGGACGGGAAGGTCCTCCTGCGGAACCGCAAGGCCAACAACTATCCCTACCAGGGTCGTCGCGCTGGTCTCCTACACGTGGACCCCTATACCCCGGCCCGCGACACAGGATGACCAAGACCCGCAGTATAAGCTCCAGGAGGTCTGGGAACGGGAGTACCAGTCGGTGTTGGCCGATGACATCCAAGAGCTTCGACCGAGGAAGGTCCGATGGGAAGCTGGAGCACATCGTTTCCCGGCTGAACGAGGAACTGGACGAAGACGCAGCAAAGCATAAGAAGGAGACCATCAGGAAGGCACTCGAGGCGCCATCCGATGATTCCAATAAGGAAGGGAAGTGGGCCGTTGACCCCAATAGCAGACGAGGACCCGGAAGGGACAATCCCCGCCTTAAGGGCGGGGGATTTGTCCCTTCCTCCATCGGTGTCCATGAGGACAACGGGGAGACACGTGGAGGGACACGTTCAAGCGTGGAAGGGACACCAAAGGGACAGATTGAGGGACACCCTCTCGGCCTCCCTCAGAAAAGGGTAAGGACAACGAGAGGGACACGACAAGGGACTGGATGAAGAGCCCCACCTCACGCTCATCAACCGTCAGCACCCCCCGTCAAACCCGTAGCACCCGTGACACGGGGTCACGCGGGGTCGTCCCTCCGGGACGACCGCCGGCTCCATCCCCCAGGAAACCTGACACTCTAGGCATGGGCTTGGAGCCCACCGCTGGACTCCCGAACGCGACCACGGACGAAGCTTGCGACTCCCAGCGCGGCCGATGCGACGAGGAACAGCGCGTAGACCAGCAGGAACCAGATCAGGGCGCTGAAGAGACCGTTGCCGACACCGGCCATATTGCCCTCCTGAAACAAGCCGGTTGCTCGGGCCGGGCCCGGCACTGACCATCACCGAGGAGATGAGGCCGAGTGTCGCCCCGATGAGCATCGCGGCCTTCCAGCCCCTCCCCTGGCCACGGCCAGCGATGACGGCGTTCTGTCTGTGGAGGCAGCGGGCGCCTACTCTCGAAAGCGACGATGGCGAGGATGAACAACGCCAGAGCGACGGCTCCGAAGAGCACCGCTGACCGGTAGCGGCTATCGGCATGCCCTCGTGCGACGGCGAAGGCATCGGCGAAAGTCGCTCCAGCAGGCGGTTCGACTCGAGAGCATTCGTCGCCACGTCCTTGTTCGTAGTAGCACTCATCTATGTAGATCCCGTTAGCCCGAGACACGAGCACCGCTCTCATCCGTTGGTCCGGGTCCTCGATGTAGAAGAGCGTGTCCGGCTCCGAGTAGCGGTCGACCTAGCTGCAGTGACCGGCCCGGTGTAGTTGGCCCACATTGTTCCTCGGCCGATGTCCGATAGCGCCAGATACCCGAATCCTGCGGCTAGCATCCCGAAGACGATGGCAACCAACACCCATGCCCGATTGTTGCCCTTCGCGACGCTCCGCATGGACGTCCGAGCGTCCGACGTGTCCGTGGGCTGGAGTGCGGGCTCGACGAACAGATACGTGACTACCAGGGTCGGGCGAGGCACCACAGACGCCCACGTCACATCGGCGACCTGCCACCCAACGGCGACGGCCCTGGCGGCGTCCGAAGCGTACTGGCTCTGAGCATCCTCGCTGGTGGCAGCGCTGTAGAGGACTGTCTTCTGGCTCAAGGTTCTCCCTTGGCTGGTCTGTCGCGCCCGCATGGCTTCGTGCTACAGCAACGCCTCAAGGGTGGATGCGTCAATGCGGAGCGCCCATGGCCCAGAAGTCACCCGGAATGGACACGACCGTGCACGACATCGGCGACCCACTGGACCCCCCGGTTGACACAGCGATTACCGACCACCCAGCCCTCCACCCCGTGTGATACGGGTATGACCTCTAACACGGTTCGAACAGGGGGTCTTGTCACCACCTCGTGCCACGTGTATCACTCGGTCGAACCGGTTAGACACGGTCCGTATCCCACCTATTCCGGCGGAGACACGGGTTCCGTTCGGTGATCTCTGAGGGGTCACCAACACCATCAACCATCAGCCGTTAAAGCCCCCACCCCCGTCATCCACGTCACCGTCCGCATCCATCACATCGGTCCGATTGCCGGCCGTCCCGCCGGCCCTCACACGTGTTCATGCCCGCTCCACGCCACGACCCGGCCTCCTTGGCCGGTAGAGACCCGACCCGCGTTACATAACCGAGCGTTTATCGCCTCGCGCTGCGGCGGCTCGGCCCTGACGGGGAAGTGCGGGGCACATCCGATACAACGTTGGTTATGCAACACCGGGGCGGAGCCAGGCCATGTCCTTTGCCAGGTGCACGTCCTTGCGGGGTATCACCAGCGTCACCCGTGATGTGAGGTGACACGGGGTGTCACACGTGACCACCGTGCCACCTCCGAGCAGCGCCCTCGCCGGTCTCGTTCGAAAACGGCCTGCCGTGACTGGAGGATGTTCAGCGCCATCGTGACCTGGGTTTGACGTCCACTTGGCCGTATCGGTCCGGTTCAGCGCCGCTGCCAGTGGCGCCCGTTTCGACGATTGTGCACCAGCCACCGCGCGGCTAGGCTCAACGGACCGCGGCCCGAGCGTGTCCCCCCGGACGCCCCGCGGCAGGAGGTTGTCATGGCCAAGTACATGTTCGTCGCCAGCTTCACGGCGGAGGGCGCAAAGGGACTCCTCGCCGAGGGCGGGACCAGTCGTCACGAGACACTCAAGACCACGTTCACCTCGCTGGGCGGGACGCTCGAGTCGTCTTCTTCGCCTTCGGGAGCGACGACGTCATCCTCATCGGTGAGCTGCCGGGCAACGCCGCTGCGGCCGCTGCGGCACTCACGACGTCCGCCACCGGCGCGGTTCGGACCCGCACGGTCGTGCTCCTCACCCCCGAGGACGTCGACGCCGCCGCCAAACTCGCACCGGACTATCGCGCGCCCGGCGCCTGAGACCAGGGCGACCTCCCGACCTGGCGTGGGGAGGTCGCTCATTCGAGGCCGTTCCGCGAGGCCCACCCAGCACCGCCTGCCATGCAGGCGGAAGGACCAAGTCGTACCTGGGTGTGACGCCTAGTCGCGTATAACCGGTCGGTCAGCGCGCGAGTCGGCGTTGTGGTCGGTCATGGGGTGAGGGTAGCTGCGAGTACTTCACCGGCGCCTTGTGGATGACGGCATCGTTGGACCGTTTGGCTCTTGACACCCACCTCGACGTTAGGCGAGCGTTAGTTGTTCACCCGTGTCGCCACGTGCGACTTGCCCAAAGAGCCGTGCCTGTCCGTGGCGACCGCCAAGGAAAGTGGGGGCTCGCTCCTATGCGCAAGACACTCATCGCGGCTGCCGCAGCCATGCTGCTCACCGGGGCAATCGGAAGCTCCGCACTCGCGGTAGATCCGACTCCCAGCACCAACGATGCCAACCGGACGGCTGGCTGGGCACACGTCGACCAGCTTAGCCAGGGCATCGGAACGACCACGCTCGAGTTCATCCAGCCTCGCGCCTTCTATGCCTGTTTCGAGTACCGCACCGACGGTGACACGAGCCAAGCCAGCGGCGACCCCAACTACAACCCGGCATTCGCCGACCTCTATCCGTTCGTCTGCGAGAACGCCAGCAGTTCCCAGATGGTGTTCTCGGCGAACGCCTACGTCGAGGTCCGGATGGTGTTCGGTGCCGAGTCGGACGAGCGCTTCGACTGGACGCGCTTCGACGTGCTGGCGGATGCCCAGACCAAGGCCGACTGCAAGGATGGCGGCTGGGTGGCCTACGGCTTCGATAACCAGGGCCTCTGTATCCAGTTCGTCAACACGGGCAAGGACTCCCGTCTCGACTGACGAGGACCAAACGTCTGTTGACACATAGTCTGAGAAGAGGCCCGTCCCGCGAGGGGCCGGGCCTCTTCTCGTGCTCCGAGGACGACCAGACCGGGGGAGGACGACCAAGTCGTAGCTGGGAGCGCCTCTCTGCCATCTTGATGCCCGACGCTGAAAGGCGCGCGCTGTTTTCCAGCCGGCATCACCGGTAGCACGCGTGATGAGAGGTAACACGGGGTGTCATACGTGATATGGGTGACCCGGATGCAAGAGTCCGACGCGTTCCCCTCTGGGTCACGCCTTAGCCACTCTCCCTGCCTACGGCAGGCACGAGCCGCGCGGCGACTGAGCGGACACCAGAAGCTCATCCCAAGCCTGCACGTTCTCCCTAACGCCCCTGTCATAGATCTCTTTAGGGCTCTCGACATTGGGCATCAAGCTCGGACCGTAGGTCGGTAGGAAAGCTCCGAACTTGATTCCGAATTGCTGCATCTCATGAGCATTCGTCAGATCGGAAACCGCCGCTGACCACCCTCGCCACGCATCCCGATAGCACGACTCGGGCTCGTGCTTCCGCAGCCACACGAGCTCTTGGCGCGTCCATCTCACTTGGCGCTTCAGGGTTTGGCGCAGCTGCTTCAGACTCTCGTACTTCGCGGTGTTGATGATCTTCATGTACCGCGCCACGGCGTTGTCGACGTGGCGCTCCCAAGCAGCCGCGGCGACGCCCGGCTTGGGTGGCTCATAGGCTGGGACCGTGACTGTCGTGACCTCGCTCGGAGGCGGACAGTGCACGAGCCGCAATCGCTGGGTCCCCGGATCGACCGCCTGGCACCAATACCGCTGCCCGTCAGCTGTGTCCAGGTAGAGCGTGTGCTCCTCGAAGAACAGCTGGGGCTGGACGTCCTGTGCTGCGGCGGGCGAACCGACGAGCAGCGTCGCCCCCAGGGCGACCACGAGTCCAAGAGGACCGATGAGCCTCGAATCGAAGCGTCGATGGATCACCCCGCCGGCATTCATCGAGCATCCTGTGTCGCACACGCTGCAGAGCTGTCTGTATCCGCTGCAAGCAATGCTGTCCAGCCGGCGCTAGCGCGCGCCAGACCGGCATTCACGAAGGCCGAGTTCTTCACGCGATGGCCTCGCTCGATATTCGTGATGCCAGCGCCCATCTCCGCTACGGCAGCCCACCACGCGTCCCAGTTGTCGGCGTAACAGGGATCGGCCATGTTCGACTGGAGCCAGCCCATCTCGGCCTGGTACCACTTCACCTTGGCTCGAGCCCCCTGCTTCAGCTGCTTGGCAGTGCGGTACTTAGCCTTGTCGATGACCACGCCGTACGCGTCCGTCGCATCGTCTTTGTGCTGTTCCCAGTCCTCCACCGACACGGCGTAGTCAGCCGGATCCGGTGCCGGGAAGGTGAGCAGGTTAACCCCCTCGGGCGCCGGACAATCCACGATCCGGAAAGCGTTGGTCTCCGGGTCCGTGGTTGTGCAGTAGATGGTCGTCGAGCCGTACCGGTACACGGCTTGGCCGTCTCCTGGCTCCTCCACATCGCGTTGTTGGCCTGCTGCTGGCAGGGCTAGAGCAAGGGTGGCCAGTAGGGCCACCATGACGGCTCTCATCAGCTCGTGTCTCCCCCGTTCGTGACTTCGTGGATCCGATGCTGATGCCGTCGTCGCTCCACGGACATCACCCGTTGTGTCAAGCCGACCAGTACTACGGTGCATCCCTCGGAGCCCTCGTGGCCACGAAGCCCTCACCACGACCGGCCACCACTCACAAGCCCTGACTCCGCTCCGCGATGCTCCGCTGCGAAGGCAGACGCCCTCGTCGCCTGCAGGCTCCTCACTTGGACGATCAGCGGCCCCTCGCGCTCCCGCATCCGCTCGGGGTCGGCTAGGGCCGACCGCTCTGCGGCCGAATAGGTTCGCCCGCGGGCTCACATCATCTCAACCCTGCACTCCCTGACCCGCGGACGGCGGTCGGTGGCCAAGTCCTCGGGTTCGTGCATCGGGATGGCGGTCGCGCAGACGCGCTCCTTCGCTGACGGCCACAGCTGACGCTGCGGCAGCACCAACCCTGTGGGTGCCGTCCACCTCCATGACGTTCTAGTCCGCGCATCTCGGGACCGACGGTCCCTCACGCGCTCGGGTCACCGTGCCTACGGGCACGGCTTGGTCGTTCCAGGGAGTTATCGTTGCTGAGCGGCCGGAGCGTGCGGATGAGGTCATGCCGAGCCTGCGGGCGGTCATCCTCGCCGCGTCAACGACGGGGTGGTCGCGGCCAACGAGCGGATGACGAGCTGGCTGCGGGGCCACGAGACGATCCAGTACGTCGGCACCGACGACTATGTCCCAGTCCGCCTCATCGACTTCGAGACCCGCGCGCAACCGCTCGTCGTCTCGACCGAGGTGATGTACCGCCCGGCACGAGGAGCGCCGCTACGACGTCGTGCTGTGGGTCAACGGCTTCCCGCTGGTCGTCGGCGAGACGAAGACGCCGGTGACGACGGAAGTCGTGGCTGAACGGCGCCCGCGACATCCACGGCGCCTACGAGGTCGAAGACGCCGGCGTTCTTCGCGCCGAACGTGCTGTCGTTGCCACCGAGGGCAAGGAGTTCCGCTACGGCGCCGTCGGCCAGCCCGCCGAGATCTGGCTGCCGTGGGGCGACGACCGACGACGCTCCGCGCCGGGGCTCGCGTCGTCTGCGGTCCGTCGAGCTGCTGCTCGACCCAGATGCTGCTCGACATCCTCCGGACCTACACGCTGTACTCGGCGTCGTCGACGGCGGGCGGTACCCGAGAAGATCATCCCGCGCTACCCGCAGGTCGAGGCGGTCGAGGCCATCGTCGAGCGGGTCACGGACCCGACCGGCGACAGGGGCTCGTCTGGCACCACCAGGGCTCGGGCAAGACGCTGCTGATGGCGTTCGCCGCGCGCGAGCTCCGCACAGCGCGACCTGGACGCCCGACCGTCCTCATCGTGCTCGACCGGCTCGACCTGATCGAGCAGACCCGTCCGAGTTCACGCTCGGCCGGCCTGCCCGGCCTCAAGTCGCAGGGACGCAAGGACGAGCTGCGGCGCATGCTCGCGAGGACGCGCGCGGCGTCATCGTCACGACCATCTTCCGGTTCAAGGACGCCGGGCTCCTGAACGACCGGCCAACATCATCGTCCTGGTCGACGAAGCCCACCGCACCCAGGAAGGCCGGCTCGGGGACGACATGCGCGAGGCGCTGCCGAACGCCAAGTTCTTCGGGCTGACCGGCACCCCGATCGCGACCGCGACCGCAACACCTGCGAGATGTTCGGCGATCCCGACGACCCCGCGGGTGCTGAACCACTACTCGGTCGAGCGGTCGATCGCCGACGGCGCGACGTTGCCGATCCACGTCGACACGCGCCTCGTCGACTTCCACATCGACAAGGACGCGCTCGACGAGGCGTTCGCCGAGCTGGCCGAGGAGGAGGGGCTCGACGAAGACAGAAGCGGCTGCTGCCCGCCGTGCCGCCAGGCGTCGACACGATCCTCAAGACCCCGGATCGGATCGACGCGGTGTGCGCCGACATCGTCGACCACTACCGGGCAAGGTCGCACCGCTCGGGCTGAAGGCGCAGGTCGTCGCCTTCGACCGCGAACTGTGCGTCGCCTACTACGACGCGATCACGCGCCGCTTCTGCGGGCCGCGGCGGGGAGGCGACCGTCGTGATGACCACGGCCAAGGACGAGCCGAACGACTGGTCGACTGGGACCGCGACCGACGACGCGAGGAGGCCGATCAAGGAGCGGTTCCGCGACCCCGACGACCCCCTGAAGTTCCTGATCGTCACCGCGAAGCTGCTGACCGGCTTCGACGCGCCCATCGAGGGGGTCATGTACCTCGACAAGCCGCTGCGCCCGCACACGCTGTTCCAGGCCGTCTGCCGAACCAACCGCCGCTGGACGAACCCGACCACCGGCCAGGAGAAGCTCTACGGCCTGATCGTCGACTACGTCGGCCTGGGCAACGAGCTCGCGAAGGCCGTCGCGGTGAAGGACACCGGGGGCAGGAAGGCGCTGCCGACCGACGTCGACGGTTGTTCGAAGGCCTCGCAGAGGCCTTCGCTGAGTCGGCTGGAGCCGTTCGTGGGCATCGACCGGACCGCGCCAGCTTCGCGCGCTGATGGCCGCCCAGGACGCACCGCCGGAGATCGACGCGAGGGCGCATTCGCCCGGTATTCCTCCGATGCGAGGCGCCTGTGGGAGTTCCTCTGGCCGGTCACGGTTGCGGCCGGTCGAGGACGACTACCGCTGGCTTGCCCAGGTATACGATTCGGTGCACCCCACCGTGGACGAGCGACGCGCTGTTGTGGGATCGGCTGGGGGAGAAGACGCGGGCGATCTCGGCGAGCACGTCAGCGAGTTCGACGGTCGACCGGCGGAAGCCGAGGCCATCGCCATCGACGCCGGCACGTTCGAGGCGCTCCGCCAGTTGACGATCTTCGATGACACGAACGCGCCTTCGGTCGTCACCCCGACCGTGGCCGAGGTGCTCGACACGCTCGCCAAGCGGCTGAAGGGCAAGTTGGCCAGCCCGCGGTCACCCGGTGTGGCGCTCGCTGTCGGAGCAACTGGAGGAACTGCGGCAGGCGCATGTGACCGGGGCCAGGACTCGGTCGCCTTCCTGAAGCGGATCCTCGATCTCGCTCGCCAGTTGGTCGAGGCTGAGCGGGCTGAGGATGATGGACGTCTCGACCAATTCCAGGTCCTCGACCCTGACAAGGGTGCCCTCACCCAGATCTTGGAGCAGTACGCCCCGCCGGGCGTCCCGGTCATCATCTCCAAGGTCGTCGAGGACATCGACGCCCTCGTCAGGCCAATGGGGCGCCCACTGGCAGGAGAGCCAGCCAGGCGACCGCAAGGTCCGGCGGCAGTTCCGCCTCGTCCTCAACAGAGCCGGTCTGCCGCCAGCGGGCGATCTTTACGACCGGGCATACGCCTACATCCGGGAGCACTACTAGTGGACGCGCTCATCCCGGGAGACGTCGTGACGGGCTACTCAGAGTCATGTTGGGCGCTGGGAGCGCGTTCGCGGCCGAGTGCTTCGTCGGCAGGTTCATCGGTGCTGACTTCGGGATCACCGAGGATCTCTCGGCGGATCTTCCTGACCAGTGGCACAAATTCAACCAGAAGTTCATCCCCATCTGGCTCGCGCAGCACCCAGGCAAGACCAAGATCGCGGCTGGGCTCTCGTGCGGCTTCTTGTGGACCGTGGCCAAGGGGATCCTGAAGGGGGATGTCGTCCTCTGTCCTGACGGGACCGGCGTCTATCGGGTAGGGGAAGTCGTGGGCGACTACTACCACGTTGCCAGCGGCAACCTCCCGCATCGCCGTGCCGTCCACTGGCTCGACGAGACGATCAATAAGGCGTCGATGTCCGATGCCCTCAAGGGCTCGGTCGGCTCGATCGGCACGATCAGCACCATCACCCAGTACGAGGCCGAGATCAAGAACCTGATCGGCGGGGTCGCCCAACCGTCGATCGTCGCCACAGATGCCGCCATCGAGGACGCGGCCACCTTCGCGCTCGAGAAGCATCTCGAGGACTTCCTGGTGCAGAACTGGGCCCAGACGGAGCTCGGCAAGAAGTACGTGATCTTCGAAGAGGACGGCGCCAAGGTCGGCCAGCAGTACCAGACCGACACCGGGCCGATCGATATCCTCGCCGTCGCCAAGGACAAGAAGGAGCTCCTGGTCGTCGAGCTCAAACGCGGGCGGGCGAGCGACGTCGTCGTTGGGCAGGTGCTCCGCTACATGGGCTACGTACTCGACGAGCTCGCGGTCGAAGGCCAGTCGGTTCGAGGCGTGATCATCGCCCTCGAGGACGACCAGAAGTTGAAGCGCGCCTTGGCGGCCACGCCGAACGTGACTTTCTATCGCTACTCGGTGAGCTTCAAGCTCTTCAAGTCCTGATTGCCGGTCGAGGCGGCGCTCAAGGGTCCGGTGAGGCCGAGCGGGCTGCGGGTTCTCACCCTTGGCGCGCGTCAGTTCACGAGGGCTGCTGAGGCGTCGCCGGTGGGGTATGCACAACCGGCGGGGCAGATCCAGCCCGGGCCGTTGGGGTCGCGATAGACGTCCTGGATGTGTGCACGGTAGAGGTCCGGGGGACAGGGCGTGTGGTCGAGGTGAGGGCTCGTTGGCGGCAGGTCAGCCTTGAGGCCGAGGTCGTCCATGGGATTGGTCTTCGCGGGTGTTGCGGGGGTTGCGGGGGTTGCCGTCTTACCAAGGGGGATCGCCACCTCGCCCCCCTCTCTCTCCTCTTCCATACCAGGAACAGAAGGAGCTGCAACCCCCGCATCCCCCGCATCCCCGTCGGTGCTGAAGTGGTGGCGGTCGGTCTTCGCGTGCCGGTCAGGGACGGTCCGATGCGTGATCCCCGTGGCCCGCAGCAACGGCGCGTACCGGGTCAGGGCGTCGGCCATCCCCTTTGGTGATCTCGGCCAGCCGAAGTCCTTGGGGCTGGCGTCAGCCCGCTTCAACAAGGCCCGCAGCAGCTCGGTGGCCGTCCCGTCATAAGCTCCGCCGTTTTCCCGAACCAGGTCGGCGAGATGAGGCAGCCAGACCACGCCCTCGGCGGCGGACGCCATCTGCGCGTCCTGCGCCTTCGCGAAGAGCGCCTCGTAGGAGCGCGGCTCCCAGCCGAGGCTCGGCTCGGCAGCCGTTACCCAGCGGACGTGATCGGCCATCCTGACCCGCCAGCCGGTCTCGGGCACCGAGTCCACCCCGGCAACGATCCCGGCGAGGGCGTCAAGCAGCGCCCGAGCAATTGAGGATGCTCGCGGTCGAACTCGGCGAGCAGCCGACCCTCGACGGTGTAGCCGCTGTCCTCGGGGATCACGGGTAGGTCGAGGCGGATGGTCCGGCTGGAGAGGTCGGGCCGGTCGCCGAGCTCGATGCCATTGAGGATCACCGGACGGCACGCGCTCTGGACGAACTCGTCACCGTCCGTGTAGAGGCGCTTGGCGGTCCTGCCACCGCCGGTCGCCAACTGCGAGAGGAGGTCGCTCTGCTCGGCGGTCAGGCCGCTGACGTTGTCGAAGACGAGCAGCCAGGAGTTCGACGCCGCCGTCCAGAAGGCGGCCTCGTTCTTCGTGAGGCTCCGCAACCCATTGCCGTCGGTGGTCGGATCGATCAGGCGCTTCAGGAGCCTCGCGCTCACGGACTTGGCACTACCCTGTTGCCCCGACAGGCCGAGCGCGGCGTATGGTCCCTGCGGGCGCAGAGCGCCAAGGAGGAACCCCAGGACGAGCCGTGGTCGTCCTCGTGGCGGACATTGAGAAGGCCGTGGAGGACCGTGAGGTCGCCGCCGAGCACCGGCACGGGGAGCGGCGCCAGGGTCGGCGGCCGGCGGAACCGCACGGGGTGCGGCCTGACGACCCACGACCCTGCCGTCACCACGGCGGCGGTCCAGTTGCGCGTGCCGAGGTCGATGGCGATGCCGTCTGGCACGGAGGCGACCCGAAGGTAGACGGGCTCGACGCGGACCCGTATAAGGCCTCCGAGCGCAGGGCCTCGACGGCATCGTCGAGGGCGGTGCGGCCAGGGACACGGGACTCGGCCCTGAAGAGGAGCCGACCCAGGAGAGACCGAACCCCGCCCCCGTCAAACGAGAACACCTCTCGGCCCTTGGCGACGTACGGGACGTGGTGGGGGTCTCGGAACGGGGTCACCCTGGCCTTGTGGGCGATCTTTACGATCCGGGTGGCGACGGACTCCTTCGGGGGCTTGTTCACCCCAGCGTCGCTGAGGACCTCGTCCGTCACGCTCACCGGCCCACCTCCTTGCAGAGGAGGGCGAGACCGTAGGCGGTCTCGGGGCCACGGCTGGCGAGGATGCAGCCGTCGGCGTGGCACTTGACCTTTGTGCCGTTCTCGTAGATCGAGAGGCTGGCGTGGCGATCGTCGTGGAACGGGCACCGGGCTAGGCGGGCTGATCTGCCCCGCAGGAGGCCCGGGAAGTAGAGGTCGAGGACGGCCCAGACGGACATCGCGGCGTTGTAGGCGGCCACCTTGCTCGGCCCTGTATAGGCTCGCCGGTTCGGCCTCCCGATCCCGACTACGCGTCTCGGCGGGCGGCCGCCAGGCCGACGCAAACCGGGTGATGGCGTTGGGATCCGCGACCGGGAACCGCACGACCGCCTCGCACCAGTCGGCCCCCAGCGGCTCCAGGGTCAAGGGATCGAGGAGGGGCCAGGCGTCCCCGATCACCGGGTGCGGCATCATCGGGCCTCGAAGCTGCTTGCCGCCGTAGGGCGAGAGCTTCTCGTCGAGGCCGGGCGAAGCTCGATCTTGGGGTTACCAAGATCCTGACCGGCCCTGGTGATCGCGACCTGGAGAGCCTGCCGAATGGTGATGGCGGGCAGCAACTCGCACGACCATCCAGAGATGGCCACCGCGGCGGCTGCGCTCGACGGCGCACGCGATGCCCTGGCCGATTAGGACGCGGGCGATCGTGCAGGTCGTGTCCCACCCGTCGTCGATGTCTACATCGATCGCGCCGGTGCGGGCCAAGGGGCCATCGAGGAACAGGAGGGAGATCGTCGGGCCTGAACCTTCAAGCCCGCGCACGATGTCACGGGGCGTCAGGGGACGGCGTGCCGGCGTGTCGTCGTCGTCGATCTCGGAGTAATAGAAGAAGTCGTCAGTCCGACCCGCGAAGAGGTCGATGTACCTCAGCGCGGCCTGGCCGACGGGGTCGCAGGGCCAGTTCTTCGACGACGGCGGGGTGCTAGCCTGAGGGTCGGGGCTCGTCGTCTGCATCGACGATCTCCTCGGCCGCGTCGACGCTTGTACCCGTCGAGGCGGCCTTATTAATCGCGCGTACCTGCGCCGCTTGGCTGCCGAGCTTGAGCATCCACGCTCGACGCGCCCGCTCTGCCCGCAGTGCGCGTTCCTCGGGCGGCAGGACCCCAGCTGGATCCACCTCGCGCGCGAACCTCGCGGCGAAACCCTTGACGGCGGGCGACAGCATCGTGTCGCGCCCGTTGCGAGACCAGGCGGTCAGTCCGCCGATCCGGCCCCAGGTCTTCGCGTCGTGATTGCCCATGACCGGATGCTGAGCGACATGAACGTTGCGCGGTAGCCTGTCCGACCGTCGCGCCCACGTTGGGGCCCTAGGTTTCTGGACCTCGCGCGGTCGTCGGGAGCAGTCCTTCCTGTCTCGCCCTTGCCCGGAGTGCTCTCACCCAGCGTGGCTTGAGGCCGAGCTTCACCGCGATCTCAGCCGCGCTGGAGCCGTTGGCCGTCAACTCAGCCACCCGCTCGA